>CAITSZ010000027.1 GCA_903895195.1 uncultured Chlorobiaceae bacterium | reverse complement strand
GAGAAGGAGCGTTCCCCTTGGGAGGTGGGACAGTGCCCTTTGGCTTGACTCCTGCCGGATTCACTTGTTCAGCCATTGTATTCTCTCCTTTGTTTGGACCTATTTCATGTTAAAGAAACCAAAAAGAAAACCGTTGCGTTATCACTTATCAAATACAATCAAGCCTCAGGTTGAGAACTGCACCTGTACCCAAAAACCCTCAGCTCCTTATCTCTCTCGTAACGCAATGCAAATGATTACTTTCAAAATCTATGGAAAAACACCCTAAAAGACAGCTTAAAAAAGGCAATTACCCCAAACAAATCACCAGATATACCACTCAGTAAAATAAGAAAATTTATTTAATAATAAATAGTTTTTGCCCGCGCAATAATGCCCTATTGTTTTATTATACAGTATGAAAGCCCTTGCCTCTTGCCTTTTTGAGCTATGAATGGCAATGGAAAACCTCTTAATCAGGAATACGTTACCAGTATGGATATCGCGTTCAGCAAATTGTCAGGAGCTGGCAATGATTTTATTGTTATCGATAACAGAGACCTTTCTATTGCTCTGTCTCAGACTCAGATCAATACGCTTTGCACCAGAAGAACAGGAATCGGGGCAGACGGACTTATTCTCATCGAACCTTCTGCGAAGCATGCGTTCAGCATGAAATACTTCAACGCAGATGGATTTCTCGGCTCAATGTGCGGAAATGGAGGCAGATGCGCTGCATATTTTGCCTACACCATAGGGATTCCTCTATCCTCAGTAAACGGCTATGCATTCGAAGCCAACAGCAACCGCTATGACGCATGGATTACCGGTAGTGAAACCGTCCGGCTCAGGATGCTGTCGCCTGAAGAGTTTAGAAACAACATCGAAATTGAGGGATTGCTCTGTCACTTTGTCAACACCGGCTCTCCGCATGCCATTATTTACACATCAAACCTGAAAGCTGCCAATGTTACAGGTACCGGGCGCACCATAAGACACAGAACTGATTTCTTTCCAGAAGGAACCAACGTCAACTTTATAGAGATTACCTCTCAGGATTCGCTTTCCATCCGCACCTTTGAACGCGGTGTTGAAGATGAAACCCTTGCATGTGGGACAGGAGCTGTTGCTGCTGCCTTGATGAGCTTTCGACTTGATAAAATTACAAGTAAAAAAGTTAGTGCCACCGTAAAAAGCGGAGACACTCTTGAAGTGCAGTTCAATGACACAATGGATGAGGTATTCCTCACCGGACCTGCAAAAATTGTTTACAAAGGCGTCTTCACCATTGATTAAAAACCTCTTTGCACTTTCCGGAATACTTGACTTATGGAACAGAACCCCCTACCTGAAAACGGTTCTTATTACACCTCGCAGAAACAACTTGAAGAAGCTGCCGCAATTATTAAGCTCGATCCGGCAGCTTATGAAATTTTGCGGCGCCCCTTACGGGAGCTTCACATTACCATTCCAGTAAAAATGGATAATGGAAGCACGAAAATTTTTGATGGGTTTCGTGTTCAGCATAATGATGCAAGAGGACCTAACAAGGGAGGGATCCGCTTTCATCCAGAAGAAACTATCGATACCGTCAGAGCATTAGCCTCATGGATGACCTGGAAAACCGCAGTCATGAATATTCCTCTCGGAGGCGGAAAGGGAGGAGTAATCTGCAATCCGAAAACCATGTCCACCGCTGAACTTGAAAGGTTGTCACGGGCTTATATTCGCCAGCTCGGAAGCTTCCTCGGCCCTGAAAAGGATATTCCTGCTCCGGATGTATACACATCGCCAAAAATTATGGGTTGGATGGCTGATGAATATTCCATCATGCATGGCTATAACTCATTCGGGGTCATCACCGGGAAACCTCTCGCTCTTGGAGGCTCTGCAGGAAGGAGTGATGCCACTGCAAGAGGAGGCATCTATTGTGTACGAGAAGCGGCTGGTAGACTTGGGATGAACCTTGTCGGAGCAAGAACTGCAATTCAGGGCTACGGCAATGTCGGCTCTTATGCCCATAAGCTTGCAGTTGAACTTCTCGGTATGAAGGTGATCGCGGTTTCAGATTCTTCAGGAAGCATTTATAACCCTGATGGTTTTATCTATGAGTCGCTCATGGCTCATAAAATAATGACCGGCGCAGTAAAAGGCTTTCCCGGCTCAGCAGCGATTTCTGATAAAGAACTTCTGGAACTTGACGTAGCCGTTCTTTTTCCAGCAGCACTTGATTCGGTTATAACAGAGGCAAATGCAGCTGATATCAGGGCAAAAATTATTGCCGAACTTGCAAACGGACCAACCACCCCTGGAGCCGACTCTATTCTTTATAATAAAGGCGTGTATATCATTCCCGACCTTCTCTGCAATGCCGGAGGCGTAACCGTTTCATATTTTGAGATGGTGCAGAACTCCTATGGCTACTACTGGGAAGAGGAAGAGGTGCACCATCGCCTCGAACAAAAAATGAAAACCGCATTCCTGGCTATGCAGCAATCAAGCCATGCCTATAAGGTGCATAACCGTCTTGCCGCATACATTGTGGCGGTTAAACGTGTAGCAGAAGCCATGAAACTCAGGGGGTGGTGTTAAAGCTTAATTCACTTTCTCCCTACATTTCGCTCAGGCAACTTGCTCCTTAAGCTCGCTTCGTTTGCGCCAGGCGACAATGTCTTCAATTGTCAGTACCGGATAGTCATGCATTTCGGCAAAAGCAATAGTTTGCAGCATATCTGCCATTGTTCCATCGGGATTGGTCAGCTCGCAAAGAACACCAGAGGGGTTGAGTCCGGCAAGCCTCATAAGATCAACAGTACCTTCAGTATGGCCTGGCCTTTCCAGCACTCCGCCTGAACGTGCGCGTAAAGGGAAAATGTGGCCGGGCTGATGAAGATCGGATGGCCGGGCATACTCGGCAGAAGCGACTCTAACCGTTTGAACACGATCAGCAGCAGAAACTCCGGTTGTCACCCCTTCGGCGGCTTCGATAGATACGGTAAATGCCGTCTGAAAGCCGCTGGTATTGTTAGATACCATCATGGGTAGCTCAAGTGAGCGGATTTTTTCATCGGTCATGCAGAGGCATACTATACCACTGCACTCGCGAATCATCTGAGCCATCTGAGGCACAGTAACAGACTGGGCTGGAAAAATAAGATCGGCTTCGTTTTCACGGTCGGGAGAATCGGAGACAAGCACCCCTTTTCCTGCACGAAGCGCAATGAGGGTGCGCTCAACACGCTCAAAACAATCACCAAATTTTCGAGTAAGAGTCTGATTCACTTGCAATAGAAATTTAAATATTACAATTGCACAAACTTGAATCAGGGCGCAGGAATGAAGGGAAGGCTTCCTTATCTCTATCATCCGGACTGTAACCGTCGGCTTTGGAGTTTCACCAAATCTGCTGACCTTCCGTTCAAAACGGAAGCGCTCGCGGGCTCACCGGTAAAATTCCGGAATACCGCCGGTGGGGATTTTCGCCCCGCCCTGAGAACAAGCTTAAAAAAATAAAAACATGAAGAAAAAACAGCGCCAAAAAGATACACAAGGTTCTGGAGAGTTCAAAGAATCAAGGGATTGAACTCTATAAGCTCCCGTATCTATGATCGAACAGAACAACTTCCCTCTTTATTAAATCAAAGTGCTTTTTCCCGGCCAGGCTTGAGAACTTTTTAGATGTCCTCTCGCTTTATTTCTTCATTAGGAAAACTTTACTGTTCAATAAGTATATTTTTTCTTTATCATCATTTAAAATGAGGTAACAGGTAATTAAACCGGAGAATAATTTTATGCAAAAATGGGTTTGTGTTCCTTGCGGCTATGTCTATGATCCTGAAGTTGGCGATCTTGACAGCGGAATTGAACCAGGAACTCCCTTTGAGAGTATTCCTGATGATTGGGTATGTCCTGTCTGCGGAGTCGACAAGACATTGTTTGAACCATACAACGAATAAGCCAGAGTAGATTAGTGATTACTTAAGCAGAAAAACGCAGCATATTCCGGGCGTTTTTCTGCTTTTTTTGTTTCCCCTCTGTACACGTCAATCAAGGCTTCGGTGAGCCGGAAGAATTTTCGAGCAACCCGCCCTCTCCTTTTCCTGAAGGAACAATACTTTTATTTTCAGAACTCTTGACTGCAGTGCTGTCAGCAGAGAATGCCTGATCAATAAGATATTCCGGAACACCAATCACAACCGAATCCACCGGAACGACATCAGGGGTAACGGTCATAACCTCCTTATAATCAGGAACAAAAACGCCCCTCTTTCGCATGATGGCATAAATAATTCTTGAACGATTGCGAACATAGGAAGAAGAGCCGACAGGGGAGAATTTAATCGGATTCGGAAGAACGGATGCAAGTTTTGAGGCCTGTTGAGCAGACAATCGGGCAGGAGTGACACCATAGTAATGACGCGCAGCCTGATCAATACCGAAAATACCATCACCCCATTCTACAAGATTGACATAAAGCTCAAGAATCCGACGTTTTGAAAGTTTTTTTTCAATTCTCCATGTAAGGATGGCCTCCTTTATTTTGCGAACCGGGTTTTTTGAGGATGAGAGATAAAGATTTTTGGCAAGCTGCTGACTGATTGTGCTTCCACCCATTTTAAATTTCTTTGCAGCAATGTCTTTTTCGATGGACCGCTCAATAGCCTGGTAATCAAATCCCTCATGCTTCCAGAACTTGTCGTCTTCAGCAATCAGAACCGCCTTGATGAGATTTGGAGAAACATTGTTGAGCGACACCCATTTCTGTTGTATTTTTTTATCGGTAAGCCCTTGCTCTTTCCATTCAGCCTCCCGATTCTCCATAAACGCTGTTTTTACCGGATTTTCGTCCACAAGCTTTCCGACATCTGGTAAAACAACGTATCGGGCGATATCGGCAAAGAACAGCAACAGCAGAACGCTGATAATAATCCTTATAAGCTTCATCCGTCTTAACGATTAAAGGCTCTCATTAAAAATAAATACGCTGGTAAAATACCAAATATGAAAGACATGCAACGACAGGAACGTCAAAATTCTTTACTGTCCCTTATCTCTTTATAAAAATATACCCTGCGAAGCAGTTCTTCTGCAGGCTTTGGCAAGATGGAGAATGTCTATAATGAGGTTTCTATATGACGAAAGCTGTAGAGGAATTGCCTTTGCTTGAAAAGCATCCAGCATCATCGAATGGACTGTTGAAAAAGTGCCCTCGGGCAGACTCGAACCGCCGACCTACAGTTTAGGAAACTGTTGCTCTATCCACTGAGCTACAAGGGCATGGGTTCAAAGTTAGTATTTTTGGACAAACTTGCAACCACCTGTATTATTTTCTACTGAACATCCTGTCCAGCTGGTCAAGTGAAAGCTTGATGATAACGGGCCTGCCATGAGGACATGAGTATGGCTCACGGGTAGCAAAAAGATTATCAATAAGTGTCCGCATCTCTTCGAGAGTGAGCTTTTGGCCCGCCATTATGGCATTGCGGCATGAATATGACTTTGCAAGGTTGTCACGTTTGTCGAGTTTAAGCTTTGCTGCATTATCCTGATATTCTGCAATCATATCCTGCAGAATGGTGACTTCAGTCCCTGGTTTAACATCCTGCGGCACTCCTTCAATCATAACTGTCTGTTTGCCGAACATCCTCAAATTAAAGCCAAGCCGGTTAAGATCTTCACGGATCTCCTCAAAAACCTCGTACTCCCAGGTACGAAACTCAACCTTTTGAGGAAAAAGCAGCTGCTGGGAGTTAGGAACATTCTGGTGCATCACATCCACCGCACGTTCATACAGCACCCTTTCATGAGCAACATGCTGATCAATGATCATCAATCCTGTCCTGATCTGGCAGATAAGATATTTATTATGAAGCTGCCATATTTTAGGCTCCGTTTCCTGCGGGTTTGGAACTGCTTCATCTTCGCTGAGACGTGAAAGCAAAAGGGACGACAACACATCATCACCTTCGCGTATAGCGCGATCCGGCACAACATATCCTGAAGGAGAGGGAGATGAAAACATATCCTCCTGCTTTAAAGCCGAAGACTTGGAAAAGGCAGGTTCACGAAAGGTGCCTTCACGATAATCCGCGTAAAGGTCACCAGTTGAAATGGAGCGGTTCGGTGTATCCTGAAACCCAAGTTTTCTGAACGATGAGTCCCGGGAAAGCGAAGGGTGAAATTCATCGTTTTCAAGAGCCTGAATGTCAGGGGAGAAATCCTGCAACTGGATAGTCCGCTTGACAACAGGATAAAACATATTGCGGACACTTCGCTCATCATCAAACCGGATCTCAAGCTTTGCAGGATGGACGTTGACATCGACCCTTGACGGATCAATACCGAGAAAAAGCAGCACAAAAGGAGTCTGGCGTTCAACCAGCAGGTCGCCGTATGCCTGCTGTACAGCCTGAGATAGCATTCTATTCTGAACAAGCCGTCGATTGATAAAGAAATACTGGTCAAGCTTGCGACGTTTCTGCATAACCGGCTTTCCCAGAAACCCCCTGATAGAGAGATAATCGTTCTCCTCAGAAAGCTCAATCATGCTCGCAGCAAAATCGTTGCCGTAAAATACATTGAGCCGATCAAGAATATCAGGTGTCTTCAAATGAAAAAGTTCTTCGTCATCGCTAAACATTCGCCACTCAATCTCCGGATATGCCAAAGCGAATGATTTGACGATTTCAAAAATATGCTGGTACTCGGTAGCGTTAGACTTCAGAAACTTGCGCCTTGCAGGCACATTGAAAAAAAGGTTCCTGACACTGATGGTCGTCCCCTGCTCTCCCTGTACCCCTGATTCCTCAGCAAGGATTCCCCCCTCATAACGAAGCCGCAACCCAAGCAAATCTTTAGCCGTCCTGGTTTTCAATTCAAAATGAGAGACCGATGAGATACTTGCAAGCGCTTCCCCCCTGAAACCGAGACTCTGAAGAGTATCCAGATCCTCAACCCCTGTAATTTTACTTGTAGCAAATCGCTCAACGCACAAAAGAGCGTCCTCCCGCAACATCCCGGCCCCATTATCCACAATCCGGATCAGCTCCTTGCCGGCATCCTTTATGGTAACAGTTATTCTATCCGCACCGGCATCAATGCAGTTTTCAATAAGCTCCTTAACAACTGAGGCCGGGCGTTGAACAACCTCCCCTGCAGAAATTTTGTTTGCTACTATATCAGGTAACCGTGCAATTATTGCCATACGCTATAGAGGGGACTATTTGCTTGTCGTAAACCGTGAAAAATTTTATCTGTCGCGTAAGTTATCGATAAAACAGAGTCTTTTTCGGGAAAATGAGAATAAATTTTACGTGTGCTTCTCTGTGGGAAGCTAATGATGAAAGTAAACCCAAGTGCCGTAAAGTCAAGCGACCCTCAAGCACTCCCAAAGTTCACGAAGGGCAGCTTCGCTGAAGCGGCACTTGTTGCGCTCACGATCTCCCTGCATAAAAAGTGTTTTGGAATGCGCCCTGCCAGACAATTTTTGGGCAATCGCCAGACAAACCATTCCGACCGGTTTTTCAGGCGAGCCTCCAGACGGCCCTGCTATACCCGTTGTAGCAACCGCAATATCGGCACCACTTTTTGCCAGGCATCCTCCAGCCATTGCGCGCGCAACCTCTTCACTCACCGCGCCAAAAGATTCAATAAGCTCTTTTTGAACCCCCAGCGTTTTCTGTTTCGCCTGATTGCTGTAGGTCACAAAACCCTGAAGAAAATACGAGGATGAACCCGCCACATCAGTCAGCCGGCTTGCAACAAGCCCGCCAGTGCAGGATTCGGCAACGGCCACCGTCATGCCTTTTTCTGAAAGCATCCTGCCGATCGTCTCTTCAAGAGTAACGTCGCAGGTGGCAAAAATAAATTTGCCTGCCTTTTGAACAATAGCATCAACAACGCTGCAATTGTCACGATCAACTTCATCCGGCCTCACTCCTATGGTGCTGATCATCAGGTTCACTCCTGCAGCATGCGGCAGATAGGCCAGTGTCGTTCCCTCCGGAAGACGATCTTCTATGTCAACAATCATCTCTGCCATGGTAGACTCGCCAATCCCGATCGTTTTTACCGGCGTATGAAGAATTACTGTAGAAGAAAGTGCTGCAAAATATGGAAGTACTGTAAGCTCCATCATGGCCTCCATTTCGGAGGGAACACCGGGCATCAGCACCAGATAATGATGGTCAAAGCGCTCTGAGCACCGGATAATCATTCCTGCAGCCGTGCCTTTCGTGTTTGGAATTACATGGGATCCTTCGATTACCATTGCCTGATCGCGGAGTGAAGCAGATATTTCTAATCCTCTCAGTTTCATTCTATCAACAAGATTCTCATAGGCATCTTCACTCAATTCAAGCCCTCTCTGAAGGAGTTTCTGCACCGCGTTTCGAGTCCTGTCATCTCTTGTAGGTCCAAGGCCTCCCGTAACAATCACCAGTTCGACCCTTTCAAGAGATTCAGTTAACACTGAGACCATCTCGGGCTCAAGATCAGAGCATGAGACTATTCTGCCCACCGGAACCCCTATTCCAGAAAGAGCTCCAGCAATAAAAGCTGCATTTGTGTTGACCCGTTGACCTTTAAGAAGTTCATCGCCAATGGAAACGATTTCTGCGCGCATGGCTTGTTTTATTAAACCAGATAGCTTGCAATGCGCAGGATATCAGCAAAAACACCCCCCGCTGTAACCTCTCCTCCTGCCCCGGGACCTCGCACAACAAGCGGGGTAGCGCGATAGCGCTCAGTGGTAAAAACCACCATATTTTCTGATCCGCTGAGACCTGCAATAGGACTTGAAAGCGGAACTCTTTTTACCCCGATGCTTGCTTTCCCATTCCGAATTTCCCCTGCATAAGCTATGGTCATGCCGTCTTTAGCCGCACTCTCGGTTTCAGCTGCATACCATTCGTCAACACTCGATAACCGGTCAAGAAACTCTGCAACAGGCATTTCTCCACGATACTCCTCTGGAACAAGACTCTCACAGACAACATCACCGTACTCAAGTGTATAGCCAAGTTCCCGACCAAGAATCAAAAACTTTCGGGCAAAATCTGCACCTGAAAGGTCATCTCTCGGATCAGGCTCCGTATAGCCTGCCTGTTGAGCCTGACGAACAATTTCACTGAAACGGCCACCTTTGCGAAGTTCATTGAAAATAAAGCTCAGCGTCCCTGACAGAACACCATCAATGCTTATAATCTTGTCACCGCTGTTTTTAAGATCGTGCAATGTGTTGATAATGGGCAAGCCCGCGCCGACATTTGTTTCATAAAGAAAACGGGCATTGCTTTTCCGCCTTGCATCCTTTATCCTCTGATAAAGCGGCCACTGACCGGCCATGCCGAGCTTGTTGGCAGTAACCACTGAAATATTTCCAAGAAGAAAGTCAGGATAAACATCAGCAACCTTTGCGCTTGCGGTGCAATCGACAAAAATGGTATTGTGCAGGTTTCTTTCCTTAATGATCTGGAGGTAGCCGTCAATATCATGATGATCAACTCGCGGCAACAGCGCTGACTGCCAATTTTGAAGATCAATTCCATTATCATCAAGCGCAATATTGCCTGTATTGGCCATACCGCAAACCACTACATCAAGGTCATTATCTTTCTTGAGGTTGTGGCGATGTGCGCTGATTTGACCGATAAGGCTTTTCGCAATAGTCCCCGTGCCGGCTATAAAAAGATGAACCTTGCGCTGTGAAAGGAAAAACGATTCATGAATACAGTTAAGAGCCTTATCCTCATGATGGCTGTCAATAACGATAGAAATATTCATTTCATTGGCACCCTGAGCAACAGCTATAACATTTATTCCGTTTTTACCGAGTGTTTCAAATAATTGGGCTGAGACTCCAGGATGCCCGGACATGTTATTGCCAACAACAGCTATAAGGGCCAGGTTACGACGGATCACAAGGGGATCTATCTGGCGAAATCCAATTTCACTCTGAAACTCATCTTCAAGAATTTTTTTGGCTTTTACGGCCTGCGCTGGATTGATTGCAAGAGTAATCGACTGTTCAGATGAAGCCTGTGATATAAATATAATGTTGATCCTGTTACTGGCAAGACAACTGAACAGACGTGAGGCAATTCCTGGAACCCCAACCATCCCGCTGCCTGAAAGATTCAGAAGAACAACCTTGTTGATTGAGGAGAGACCTGTTACAGGTAAGGTACGGCTGATATCAGACGGCATGGAGCGCTCAATTCTTGTCCCTTCAGCTGCAATATTAAAAGAATTTTTTATCAGCACAGGAATACCTGCTTTCATAGCCGGCTGAACGGCAAGAGGATGCAGTACTCTGGCTCCCGCATGAGAAAGTTCCATAGCTTCAGCATACGTGATATAGGGCAATATCCTGGCATCGCGCACCCTTTTTGGATCCGCACTGAAAAAACCGTCAACATCAGTCCAGATAACAATTTCCGTCGCTCCAAGTGCGGCACCGAAAATTGACGCTGTATAATCAGAACCACCGCGACCAAGCGTCGTGACGGTCCCATCAGGCGCAGAAGCAATAAATCCGGTTACAACCACTACTCCATCAAAAGATGCAAGACGTTTTCTGATATTCAATTCGGAGGCATGACTGTCAACCAGGGCATCAGCATAGTTTGTATCTGTTACAATCAATTTGCTGGCATCAAGATAAAACGATGCAATGTGCTGCTCCTCAAGATAACTGCTGAGCAACCTGGCTGACAAGCGCTCACCGTAACTGAGCACACGCGCAAGACTTTTTTCAGAAAGCTCCCTGAGAAGAAAAATACCATGCACAAAATCATTAAGCTCGGTAAGTTCAGAACGTATCAAAACAATTACAGGCTCGAGAAGGTCCCCTGAAAAAAGCTCACCGGCTATCGAGTGATGAAGCTGCTCAAGTTCATTAAGGATCATTCGATAACTGCTGTCACCACCGCAGGCTTTTGTGGCCGACTCCAGCAGCAGATCGGTAACCCGATGGATAGCCGAAACAACAACAACAATTTTATCATGATCTAAAGCTTCGCCAATGATTGCTGTAACTTTTTTAATTCTTCCGGCTGAACCCAGAGATGTCCCTCCAAACTTGAATATCTTCATACTTCCGCCCATACCTTTATTGACTATAAAATGAGACTTTACTTCAATCATTACCTTGCAAAATATAAATCATTTCCTCGTGAACTGCATAACGCAGAAACCAGTTAACCCGTGTAACCACAAAAAAAAGCGCCCTTTCAGGCGCTTTAATTCATTCAATATTTTGAGTAGTTGATCAACTGCTCAATGCCTCAGCGCCTGCAACAATTTCACTAAGCTCAGTAGTGATTGCTGCCTGTCTTGCACGGTTGTAACTGATATTAAGTGCCCGTAAAAGCTCCTTTGCATTTTCGGTGGCAGAATCCATAGCCGACATGCGGGCCGCCTGCTCTGCAGCATTCGATTCAAGCATCATTCTCCATATCTGGGTATTAAGATGCTTAGGAACAAGCACGTCAATAATAGCCGATGGGGAAGGCTCGTAAATGTAATCACCGCTGTTCTCCTTCCCGGAGGTCTCAGGTGCTATAGGAAGAAGCACTTCTGCCTTCAGGTTCGGTGCAAGCACCGACTTGAATTCATTATAAGCAACAATGACCCTGTCAACCTCGCCTCGCAGATACATGCCGGACGCGGTATCAGCAATCTCTTTTGCTGTACTGAAATCAAGACCCTGAAAAACAGCAGGGTATCCTTTGACAATGCTGTAATCTCTTTTCCGGAAAAAATCAAATCCACGGGAACCGGCACAAATCAAGCTCATTCCGCCCTTACTGTGAATATCAGCAAAGTCCTCATGAATGGTTTTATACGCAAGCTTGATGATATTGGTATTAAATGCGCCGCACAGGCCTCTGTCTGAAGTGATAAGAATCACAAGGACCTTGTTGACCTCTGAACGACCCGAAAGCAAAGGGTTAAGTGAAGTATCTACCTTTGCTGATAGTGAGCCCAGCATATCCTTCAGCTTCGCAGCATAAGGACGAGCCATTACAGCCCGTTCCTGAGCCCTTCGCAGCTTTGCAGCGGCCACCATTTTCATAGCCTTGGTGACCTGCTGTGTAGACTTTACCCCTTTGATTCGTACACGTATATCCTTTAATGTAGGCATGTATTACGGGACTGTTAATAAAATTGCTTAAAAACCCTTTTTATCTTCTTACGCCTTATTTTTTTCCTTGAAGGCTGTCACAAACTTAACAGCAATCTCCTTAAGCGAGTTTGCTGCATCGGTCTCCAGGGAACCTTTCTCTGCAATGGTTTTAAGGATATCGCTGTGCTTGACTTCAAGCATTCCAAGGAACTCCTCCTCAAACTTGCGGATAAAGCGTAAATCAACCGAATCAAGCAGTCCCTGAGTACCAAGAAAAATAATGGCAACCTGTTTTTCAACAGGCATAGGGATATACTGACCCTGTTTAAGAATTTCTACAAGCCTTGCACCTCTGTCAAGCTGAGCCTTGGTGGTTTTATCCAGATCAGAACCGAATTTCGAGAATGCTTCAAGTTCACGGAACTGAGCAAGATCGAGACGCAGCGTGCCGGCAACCTTTTTCATGGCCTTGATCTGCGCACTTCCTCCAACACGGGATACAGAGATACCAACGTTGATAGCCGGCCTTTGACCGGAGTTGAAAAGGTTGGACTCAAGAAAAATCTGACCATCGGTGATAGAAATCACATTAGTCGGAATATATGCAGAAACGTCTCCTGCCTGAGTTTCAATAACCGGCAGTGCAGTAAGACTTCCGCCGCCCTTGACTATTGGCTTAAGGGCATCAGGAAGATCGTTCATCTTCCTTGCGACCTCGATATCGTCTGTAATTTTCGCTGCTCTTTCAAGAAGACGGGAGTGCAGATAAAAAACGTCGCCAGGGTAAGCTTCACGTCCTGGTGGTCGACGAAGAAGAAGAGAGAGCTGACGATAGGCAACCGCCTGCTTTGAAAGATCATCATACACAACAAGGGCATGGCGGCCCGTATCACGGAAGAACTCTCCAAGAGTAGCGCCTGCAAAAGGAGCAATAAACTGGAGTGGTGCCGGATCAGATGCAGTCGCAGAAATAACGATGGTATACTCCATCGCGTTATATTTCTCCAGGGTATTGACAACCTGGGCCACGGTCGAACCTTTCAGTCCGATCGCAACATAGATACAATAAACCCCTTTACCTTTCTGGTTGATAATGGTATCAAGCGCGACAGCTGTCTTTCCTGTCTGACGATCACCAATGATAAGTTCACGCTGTCCACGGCCAATCGGAATCATCGAATCGATAGCCTTGAGACCTGTCTGAAGCGGCTCATTAACAGATTTCCGGTAAATAACACCTGGAGCCCTGCGTTCGAGAGGAAGTCGGAGTTCTGTAGAAATAGGTCCCTTGCCGTCAAGCGGTTCACCAAGAGGATTAATTACCCTGCCAAGCATAGCTTCACCGACGGGAATTGAAGCAAGCATGCTGGTTCTTTTAACCGTATCGCCTTCTTTTACAAGATTCGATTCGCCAAACAATACAGCACCGACGTTATCTTCTTCAAGGTTCAAAGCCATTCCCATGACGTTGTTAGGGAACTCAAGAAGCTCTCCTGCTGCAACCTTCGACAAACCGTATACACGGGCAATACCGTCACCAACCTGCAGCACTGTTCCAACATCATAGACGTCTGCTTCTGACTCAAAACCGGCAAGCTGCTTGCGAAGTATAGATGAAACCTCATCAGGCCTGACTGTTATAGACATATCTTATTCCGCTTGGTTATTTGTTTAAGAAAAGAGAAAGATTCTGCTTACCTTCTTTTGAAAGTCTGACTCGTAAATGACCATCTCAAAAGAATGAAACTGAAATTTAATGAAAAGCTTTTAGTTATTCAAATTCTCTCTCTTATTTGACCCTATACTCTTTTTATTAGTTTTACATCCTACACCAACACCTTCAGGAATTTTGTTCGCAGAAAACGGTATGAAAACTGTCAAAGGATTCGCTTCAGCAACCGTCGGGAATGTTGCCTGCGGCTTTGATGTATTGGGATTTGCCATAACAGAGCCCGGTGATGAAGTCATTCTGACGCTTTCCGATGAGATACAATCAGGGTCTCCTGTTACCATTACAAGCATAACTGGTGATGGCGGAGCACTCCCCCTTGATCCTAAAAAAAACACTTCAAGCTTTGTTGTACTGAAATTCCTTGAATATATCCGTACTCACAAACAGATCGACTTTAACGGCCATATCTCTCTGGAGCTAAAAAAACATCTGCCCCTGAGCAGCGGGATGGGAAGCAGCGCTGCAAGTGCCGCGGCAGCTCTTGTCGCAGCAAACGAATTGCTGGGTCAGCCCTGTTCGAAAATGGAGCTTGTGCACTTTGCTATTGAGGGTGAAAGGGTGGCTTGCGGATCGGCACATGCCGACAATGCTGCACCAGCAATTCTTGGTAATTTTGTCCTGATTCGAAGTTATACGCCGCTGGACCTTATTACAATACCGTCACCCGAACACCTTTACTGCTCCCTCGTTCATCCCCATACCGAACTCCGCACCTCCTATGCCCGTTCGGTACTGCCTGCAAGCATTCCGCTCAAAACAGCTACCCAGCAATGGGGCAATGTCGGAGCTCTTGTTGCAGGTCTGCTCACTTCCGACTATGACCTTATCGGACGATCTCTGGTTGACGTTATCGCCGAACCAAAACGCGCCCCATTGATCCCCGGCTTTTTTGAAGTCAAGCAGGCCGCTCTTGATAGCGGTGCACTTGGATGCAGCATTGCAGGCTCAGGCCCATCTCTTTTTGCGTTCTCATCTTCAAAAAAAACAGCTCTTGAAGTTGGCTTGGCAATGAAAGAGGCATTCCTTCATTCCAAGGCCCGCCTTGAGTCCGACATGTGGGTATCTCCTATATGTAAAGAAGGTGCAAGAATACTGTAACAACATTCAATTGCGAGTATTACACATCATGATCTATTTCAGCACTAATAAATCCTCCATTCCTGTTTCAATAAAGAAAGCGACGCTTGAAGGTCTTGCTCCCGATGGAGGCCTTTACATCCCTTCGGAAATTCCACATTTCTCACCAGAGGAGATAGCTCTTCTTGAAGGCGCAACGTTCAACAACATCGCCTTTGCAATTGCAAAAAAATTTATTGGCGGTGAGATTCCTCTGGACCAGCTCCTGGATATGATCGATAGTTGCTTCCCCTTTGAAACCCCGATTGTCAAGCTTGATGCACAAACATTTATCGAAGAACTTTTCTGCGGACCGACTCTGGCCTTCAAGGATTATGGCGCACGGTTTCTTGCGCGACTGACCGGATATTTTGCAGCTGAAGAAGAGAAACTGATTACTGTGCTTGTTGCGACATCAGGAGATACAGGAAGCGCGGTCGCTTACGGTTTTCAGGGTATTCCCAACACAAGGGTTGTATTGCTCTATCCTTCTGGAAAAGTAAGTCGCCTGCAGGAACAGCAACTGACTACTGCCGGAGGCAATGTTTACGCTCTTGAAGTTCAAGGCGATTTTGACGACTGCCAGCGCATGGTAAAACAGGCATTTATTGACCCGGGTATGAAAGAACGGTTAACACTTACCTCGGCCAACTCAATCAATATATCGAGACTGATCCCGCAGTCATTCTATTACGCCTGGGCAGCTCTGCAACTCAAGGAGCTTTATGGATACAATGAACCTCTCTTTTCTGTGCCAAGCGGCAACTACGGAAACCTTACTGCAGGTGTTCTGGCAAAGCGAATGGGATTTCCGATAGGTCACTTTATTGCTGCTTCAAATGCCAACGACAGCGTAACCCGCTATCTTGATGATGGCCGCTACGACCCGCGTCCGACCATCACAACCCGTTCCACAGCAATGGACGTAGGCAACCCGAGCAATTTTGCACGACTCAACTATTTCTACGGAAACAGTCATGCCTCTATGGGCAAAGATATCACCGGCATTGCTGTTTCGGATGAAGAGGCTCTTGCTGCAATCAGATTGGTATACGATCGATTCGGTTATACCATGGATCCGCATACCGCAGTCGCTTTTCGGGCTCTCGAACGATACCGAGCCTCAGTCGGCAATGAAAAAAAAGCAGGCATTGTCCTGTCTACTGCTCATCCTGCAAAATTTCTTGAGGTTCTTCAGCATGCACTTGATAAAGAAATAGAAATACCTTCCCGCCTTCTGGGTGTGCTTGATAAAAAGAAAAGAGCTACCATAATCAGTTCAGAATACAGTGAGCTCGCATCATTTCTGAACGAGCTCAAAGAGTAGCCATGAACAATCGCGGAATAAACTTCAGGACGCTTTTATTCTTTTTTGTCCTGATACCAGTGATGTTTTTCGGGTTACTCTACTCCCTGCTGCTCAACATTATTGATCCTACCGGAGACAGTTTCAATAAAGTCACCTCTTGGTGGGGTCGTTTCAGTGCAAAACTTTTCGGTGTTTCAATTGAAGTAATCGGCCAGGAAAACTACAGCCCTGAGAAAAACTATCTTGTGATCAGTAACCATGCCGGTATGGCTGATATTCCGCTATTGCTCGGCAGCCTGCACCTGAACCTGCGGTTTGTTGCAAAAGAAGAGCTTGGCAAAATCCCTCTATTCGGCAACGTTATAAAACATGCCGGTTTTGTGATGATCAAGCGGGGGCAGAACAGGGAGGCACTTAAAAGTCTTCTGGCTGCAAGTGAAGTTTTAAAAAGCGGACGTTCAGTCCATATTTTTCCTGAAGGCACTCGCTCAGCGGACGGAAAACTGCTTCCATTCAAGCGAGGTGCCTTTCTTGTTGCCCAGAGAGGAGGGGCCTCTGTATTGCCGGTCACCATTATTGGCAGCCATCTGATCACTCCGAAAAAAAGCCTTAAAATCAACAAGGGCAAAATCAGGATAATCATCGCCCCCCCACTCAACCCATCACAATTCAGTAGTGTTGAAGAGCTCCGGGATGCATCATCCGGAATCGTCGAAACCAATCTCAAGCTTTACAGTAACGACTATATCTGCCGGTAAAGATTCACCATCTCAATGGCAGTCATGGCGGCATCAAAGCCTTTGTTGCCAGCCTTCGTTCCCGCTCGTTCAATAGCCTGCTCAAGGTTTTCAGTGGTGAGAACACCAAATGAAATCGGAATCATTGTATCGAGAGCAACCTGGGCAATACCCTTGGTTGCCTCGGCTGCAATAACATCAAAGTGTGGCGTGGAGCCTCTGATGATAACCCCAAGCGCAACAAGAGCATCATAATTACCGGTAACGGCAGCCTTTTTAGCGACTAACGGAAGTTCAAAAGCACCGGGACAACGCAGAATGGTAATATTCTCCTCTGATCCTCCATGACGGCGAATACAATCCACAGCCCCCTCAACAAGCTTTTGCCCTATAAAATCATTAAAACGCGAAACTACCAGAGCAAACCTGATATCCTTTGCGTTCAATGCTCCTTCAATCTGTTTAATCTGCATATAGGTTTGATTTTTTGGTTATTTCTACGAACGGAAATACCCGAGTATCCGCTCTACAAGATCTATAATAACATGGCCAATCGTAATATGGCACTCCTGTACCCGGTCTGCGGAACCCGAATGGGGTACAATTATTTCAAGATCTCCGGTTCCCTTCAATACTCCTCCATCTCCACCAAGGAGGGCAAGGGTTTTCATCCCGTGAAGCCTTGCATAATTCATTGCGTTGATAACACTTTTACTGTTTCCACTGGTAGAAAGACCAAGCAGAATATCCCCTTCACGACCATAAGCTTCAACCAGCCTCGTAAATACCGCATCATAACCAAGATCGTTCGCTCCGGCTGTAAGCGCAGAGGTGTCGGTTGACAATGCAATCGCTGCAAGAGCAGGTCGCTGAACACTGCTGCGATACCTGATAGTCAGCTCTGTTGCCAGATGCTGGGCATCAGCGGCACTTCCGCCGTTACCGCAAATAAGCACTTTTCCATCACATTCAAACGTATCGGCAATCATTCGGGCCATAGCCACAATAACCGCACTGTTCTGCCTCGCCACCCTCTCCTTGAGCCTTGCACTGTAAAGCATGGTATCGAGGACAACCTCTTCTAAACGAGTCCGATCGGTTAAACCGCCTGAACACTTGCACTGCTGGGTCATAAAAACAAAAATAAAATTCGTAAATCAACAACGGCGTTAAATATAACGAAAAAATTCACCCCCTTCGAAACCTCCCATTCCGCCAATGGACAAAAAAAACTCCGCCTCATGCATAACATCAGGCGGAGTTCAAGTGCGAAAAAAGAAAAATACTCTTAGTGGTACTGAGCGCTCTCTTCTTTAACAAATTCGACGAGCAGCTTCAGATGTTCAGGTTTCATATCAGGCAGAATACCGTGTCCAAGGTTGAAAACATGACCGGAGTGTTCTGTATGATGACCAAACGACTTGAGAATTTTTGCTGCTTCAGCCTTGATTCTGGCCGGTGTACCGTAAAGTACAGTAGGATCAAGGTTGCCCTGGAGAGCAACACGGTCATTAAGCTCAGTACGAGCTTTGCCAATATCAATACCCCAACCAAGGCCCATGGCATCACAGCCTGTATCGGCGATGTCCGATAGAATGGTGTTGCAATCCTTTGAGAAAACAATAACCGGAGTGTCGGGGTGTTTGATTTTAATCGCCTGTACGGTCTCCTTGATGTAAGGAAGAGCATATTCGCGATAGTCATCCTCGGAGAGTGCACTTGCCCATGAATCAAAAATCTGGATAGCATCGGCACCTGCCTCAATCTGCTTAAGCACATACGCAGTAATAACACTTGAAATCTTGCTGAGAAGCGCATGGGCCATAGCAGGCTCACGGTACATCATCTGCTTGGCATAAGCGTAGTTTTTCGAACCTCCGCCTTCAACAGCATAGGTAAAGAGTGTCCATGCGGCTCCTGTAAAACCAATAAGCGGAACACGGTTATCGAGTTCTTTTTTGGTCATACGGATTGCATCCATCACATAGCCAAGCTTCTCATCAATTTCAGGAACAATCAGTTTATCGATATCAGCCTGTGAACGGATCGGAGGAGTAAGTTTGATTCCTTTGGATTCGATAATCTCGACATTCATGCCCATGGCCTCATTAACGACAAGAATATCAGAAAAAATAATAGCGGCGTCCACTCCCATCAACTCAACGGGCTGAATAGTTACCTCGGTTGCCAGCTCCGGGGTTTTACAAAGAGTTAGAAAATCTGTTTTTTCTCTTACAGCACGGTACTCCGGTAAATAACGACCGGCCTGCCTCATTACCCAGATTGGCGTCCGGGAACATGGCTGACGCTTTAATGCCCGGAGAAAAAGATCATTTTTGAGCATGCAATGCAATAATTTGATGGGTTAACAAAACAAGATCCCCCTCAGAACATCCGGAAGACTCCCGGCTGAGAGCAAAGTAAAAGTGCAAAGTTACTTTTTTTTAGCCTTTTATGAAAACTTTCCGGCAGATCAGCAAACAATGCGAAACTCCATCCGGTTCAGCAGACTATATGGCGTTTAATGCCAAGCTGCTTCGCCGTATAACCAAGGGCAAGACCGACCATTTCTGAAATATGAAAAACGGGAATTGAGCTATCGATATGAGCCTGTTTGAGAGCCTTGGACTGATAACCATCAAGCACGGTATGGCAGAGAGGACAGGGGGTTACAATAAAATCGGCTTTTGCATTGATGGCTTCTTCAAGCGCTTCTGCTGCAACATTGAGAGATTCTTCCTCAGCAACCAGAAGGGTATGAAAGCCGCAACAGCGGTTTTTATGATCAAACGGAATAGTTTGTCCTCCCAGCGCCTCAATCAACTCATCAAGCGAACTTGGAGCAAGAGGATTGTCCCTTCCGAGAACTTTGGACGGCCTGAGAATATGACATCCATAAAAAGGCGCTATCCGGTAATTTTTCAATGGAACTGTTACTTTTGCCTTGATTGTGTCCAGACCGACATCATCAACCAGTACCCACAACAGATGCCGAACCTCCGAAGTACCGCGATATTCAAGCCCTTCCTTTTTCAGGATGTCATTAACCTCTTTTTTCAGTGCAGGTGTTTCATCAAGCTTTTTCTTGGCAGTGCGGATAGTCATCAGGCAGGTATTGCAGGAAACGATAAGATCAAGGCCCATCTTTTCAGCAAGCGCAATATTGCGCGCATTAACGAGCGCAAAATGTTTCGGACTGACGTAATCAAGGTTACTTCCTCCGCAACAGGTGCCTTCATGGAGCTTGACAAACTCAAGTCCAAGGTCTTTCTGCCAAAAATCTATCGAACGGTCCACCTCTTTCGTCATGGACTCATTGATGCAGCTCATATAATATGCATATCGCTTCATCCAGCAGTTCTCCCTTATTATTTTTTATGAGATTTCAGATGATCCTGCTTAACATGTTCGGTCATTTCTCTGAACATCGCCCTGAATATCTTTATTCCCTTAGCCGACTTTACCAGCGGCGGCGGCGGTGGTGTTCTTCGTTTGACAATCATTTTCATCGCCATCGGCAATAGATTTCTCAGCGTCCATACAACTCCATTGGTTCGGATGGGAAGAGTGGCTTCAACCAGCTTGCCTTTCTTTTCAATATCCTCCATAAAGGCTTCTGCATGCTTTGCGCCGCTGGTATCTCTCGGCCCTCTCTTCTCGAGAGCATCTTCACGAATTGCATGAATGGCTTCCATAATCGGAATGCTTTTCACGCAAGATTCCTGACAACGATAGCAGTGCGTACAGTCCCAAACTCCATGATCCTTGACAAGTTCGGCAAGTCGCAGATCATGAATGCCATCTCTGCTGTCGACATTCATCCTGTAGGATTTCAAAAGAACAGCAGGAGATACATACTCTTTGTTTGCCCTTAATATGCTGCACTCCGAAACACATGAAGCGCAGAGAATACAGTCTGTTGCCTTATCATACTGCTGAAACTCCTCTTCGGAAATCAGAAACTCCTTCTTGCCCATTTCGTCAAGCGGCATTGTAGAATCAACCCAGTTTGAATAGCGCGTCATTTTGTCAACAAGCGGATCCATATCGACAATAAGATCCTTGATCATCGGCAGACTGCGCAAAGGCTCAACGCGGATTATCCCCGGCTCTCGGCATTTATCGAGCTCGTCCCAGACCTGACTTGTACAGGCAAGTTTGGATATTCCATTGACACGCATACCGCATGAACCGCATATGCCTGCCTGGCAGAAGGCTCTGAAGCTGAGTGTTGCATCAACATGCTCTTTGATATAATTCAACGATCTGAGTACCGTAATACCTCTTTCAGCTGAAATGGTATAATCATCAAAGTAGGGCTTGCTGTCAACCTGTGGATTAAAGCGAAAAACCCGGAAGGTTACATCTCTTTTCCCTTCCTGATGCTGATCTATTATTTCCGTCATAAGAGAGAATGATTAATAAGTTCGTTCCTGGAGTTCATACCGTCCCATCGTTACCGGTTTTTCACCTGGAGTGGCTTTTCCGTCAACAAGGGTTGCCAGTGTATGCTTGTGCCACTTTTCGTCATCCCTGACAGGAAAATCTATACGGGTATGGGAACCTCGGCTTTCTTCCCGGGCCAAAGCGCCAACCGCAACAGTTTCAGCAAGGTCAAGCATATTCTGCAGTTCAAGCACCTGCTGAAGGTTGGTGTTGAAAACATCACTGGAATCAAAAACACGGACTTTTTTGAACCGGTCTTTAAGCTCTCCAATATCGTGTATTCCTTTATGCAGCAAGGAAGACTCTCTGAAAATACCGACATTCAGTGCCAGAGTCTGGCCAAGTTCCTCGCGCAAGGCACCATACCGCTCATAGTGACCGGAAGGCTGCATTCTGGATCTGATATCATCAACACTCTCCCTGAGCTCCTCCTCTGAAATGGAGCCGGGCTCAAATTTTCCAGCCTCTTCTGCCGCTGTATGTCCTGCAATACGGCCAAACACGAGAATATCGAGCAGAGAATTTCCTCCAAGGCGGTTTGCTCCATGCACCGAAACACAGGCGCATTCGCCAGCAGCATAAACCCCGTCCATTACCGTGCGTCCAAAGTTATCAGTATCGATTCCCCCCATAGAGTAATGGGCCGTCGGCCTTATAGGAATAGGCTCTTCGATAGGATCAACACCCTCAAAATTCAATGACATTTCCCGTATCTGCGGCAGCCGGGATTTGATGAGATCAGCTCCCAGATGACGGAGATCAAGATGGATATATTTACCTGCAGGGCTGTCAAACCCTCTTCCTTCAAGAATTTCCGTTTCTATTGAGCGTGAAACAAGGTCTCTCGGACCTAACTCCATCTTTTCTTTCGCATATCTCGCCATGAAGCGCTCACCATCCTTATTGATAAGGTAGCCGCCTTCACCTCTGGCTCCCTCGGTAACAAGAAGGCCACTCTTTCTCAGACCTGTAGGATGGAACTGAACAAACTCCATATCTTTCATCGGTATGCCTGCACGATAAGCTATGGCTTGACCGTCACCGGTATTACCTGCTGCATTGCTTGAACGGTTCCAGTACATCTTGGCATAACCACCTGTAGCAAAAATCACCGTTTTTGCCGGGAAAGCCTCAACCTTGCCGGACTTCATATTCATGGCAATCAAACCTCGCGAACGACTTCCATGAACAGAAAGATTCAGTGCGAAATATTCATTAAAGAAAAGCACCCCTTTTCTCAAACACTGTTCATACAATGTCTGCAGAATAGTATGGCCTGTTTTATCTGCACAGTAGCAACACCGGGGGCGACCAGCTCCGCCGAACGGCCTCTGTGCAATGGTGTTATCTTCCATTCTTGACCAGGGCGTCCCTATATTTTCAAGTTCACGGATTATTTTAGGCGCTTCAGAGCAGAGAACCTCGACGGCATCCTGATCAGCAAGGTAATCGCTTCCCTTGATGGTATCGAAAATGTGCATTTCGACAGTATCATCCTTTGCCTTATTGGCAAGTGCTGCATTGGCTCCACCTTGAGCAGCTGAGGTATGCGATCGGTTTGGATAGACCTTGGACAGAACGGCGATATTCAGTGCAGGATTGGTTTTCATTGCCTCCATTGCGGCATAAAGACCGGCACCCCCGCCCCCGACAATAACAATATCAAATGGTTTCATACGCTCATATCTCTTTATGAAGCTGTTAAGAACGCCTCACTGATTAAACAGAAGAGCACTGCTGCGGCAGTGCTCCGCTCGTTGAAATTGTCTAAATGGTAAAACAGAGGAAGGCAGTAAAAGAGAACCTTACTGCCGGTATTTTACACCCGATGCGGGTTTCAGAAGTACGCTGGAGAGCAAATCCTCTTCTCTGTACAAAAAACCAAACACAACGAAGCGTTAGAAACCAGGCCTTACATTGCTACATGGTCATCATGAACAGGAAGCTCCTCAACAGCATGAAGCACATCAGTCATATTGAGGACACCAAGAACCTTATTGTTTTCCATAACAGTAAGACGCCTGATATTGGTCCTCTTCATAAGGCGAAGAGCATACTTTATCCGGAGGCCTGGATTGACACTGATGACAGGCTTACTCATAATCTGAAAAACCGGAGTATTCCAGGGGTCACGATGCACGTCTTCGCCGGGATCGATAACTTTTTCAAGGATATCTTTCTCAGTTACAATACCATAGCAATCATCCTCATTCCGAGGTTCGACAACAAGTCCGCTCTCGTTGGTCTTTTTCATAATCTGAAGCGCCTCTGCAACAGTACAGCTTCCTTTAATAATATGAAAATCCTTCTGCATGAGTGCAGATACCGGTAGCGTCCGTAATGTTATAAGCTGATCCATAATCGTCAGGTTGCTTAAATATTAAAAAAACACAGAAGGTCTCTATTGATGCGATAAAAAAAACAAAAATAGAGCACCGATATTATCTCTGACAGCAGGATAAGGCGGGATCCGTAAGCCAGCGTACGAAAAACTGGCGCGAGGGATTAATTTATAAAAAAAAATAACATTATCGCAAGAGCGGTCTCATTCAAAACAGGAATTATGCAATCCCATGAGTTTTTTTGTACGCCGCCCAGTTCTGTTTCAACAGGAGAAAAGCATTGAAATCCTTCTGGAGAAGAAAGGGATTGTGTAAGCGCTCATGACCTATGGATGAGACTGGCGAAAGCCCGTAATCGTGCCCGGGATAGACTTTAGTGGTGTCGGCGAGCAGCATGATTTTATCCTGCAGTGACTGGTATTCCATGAAAGCCTGTTCTTCCGTGCCTGTTCCACCGACCTTCCCGGTAAAAAGGATATCACCGGTAAAGAGAGCATCGCCGATACAAATAGAGATAGAATCCTTGGTATGCCCCGGTGTATGGAGAATTCTGGCCTCAAGTGCGCCAAGCAGAAACAGTGCGCCATCCTCGACTCTGACTCCATTACGCAAACAGGTATCACCGTAGAGAAGAGGAGTGATACCCGTCATATGCCTGATAGCATCGTTTCCGTTTGTGTGATCGTCATGACCATGGGTCGAAAAAATATACCGGATGTCAAAACCGTGTTCAGCGGCGAACCGGACAATCATTTCAGGATTGAAGGAGGCATCTATGACCATAGCCTCGCCGGAAGCCTCATCGGCAACAAGATAACCGAAATTCCTGTCGCCGCCGGTCCGAAACTGTTCAACAATCATAAAAAGCCCCCTTATCAGGCAGTTTTTTCGACATTCATGAGAAACGCACGGGCAGGAAAATCCTTGTCCACGGCTATAGGGTTCTTCTCAAGTTCGTTCATGATAGCGTCTGCCTTATCATCAGCAAGAATGGCAAAACAAAGCGATGAATAGGTGCCGATCATCTCATCAGTGGGCCACCAAGACTCAGGATGTACTCCAGTAGTTTCACAGTTGCACCCCCTGATATCCATACTGCTGATCATTGACACATGATGCTCCTGAAAGAGACGCCGCACTTTCGGACGGGTTTCTTCGTGTCCCATTATGGCCAGAAATTTCATAATCTTGCTTTTAGTATACGGTTATTTAGATTTTTTTTCAGCCATGTAATAAACAATCGGCACAACCACAAGCGTTAAGATGGTTGAAAGAATACCGCCCCATATCAGCGATATGGCAAGTCCCTGAAAAATCGGATCAAAAAGCATGACAATTGAACCAATAACAACCGCACCTGATGTCAGAATAATCGGACGTGTACGTACAGCAGCAGACTCAATGACTGCCTGCTTAAGCTCAATTCCTTCCGCCCTGCGGATCTGGATAAAATCAATGAGCAGCACGGAATTCCTTACCATAATGCCCGCAAGAGCAATCATACCGATCATGCTCGTAGCAGTGAAAAATGCTCCGTGCAGCATGTGCCCGGGAATAATGCCAACAAGGCTTAATGGAATGGCAATCATCATGATTAGCGGTGTCTTGAAAGACTGGAACCAGCCGATAATCAAAAGGTAAATAATGACAAGAACGACAGCAAACGCAGTTCCAAGATCACGGAATACCTCAAACGTAATCTGCCACTCCCCATCCCACTTCATCGAAAGCTTATCCTCTGATGTTGGAGCTGCAGTATAGAGTGGATTAATCGAATACCCGGCAGGCAGCTTTATCTTCTGGATTTTTTTATCCATGTCGAGCATGGCATACACTGGGCTCTCTGTTGCACCGGCAACATCCGCAGTCACATACACCACCCTGCGAAGGTCCTTATGAAAAATGCTCTTGTCCTGAACTTTTTCCTCAACCTTGACCAGCTCCGACAGCGGAATCATTTCACCGGCACGCAGACGTGTTGTAAGACTGCCCATACCTTGTGACTGCACAAAAATTCCGGTAAGGTCATGCAGTGTTGTTCTGTCAGACTTTGGCAACCGAATCTGAATCGTCACCGGATCAAAATCATTTCCGGTATGAATCAGTCCCACATCCATGCCTGCAAGCGACATGCGCAGTGTCTGGGCAATCTGCTCGGCACTGACACCCCTGAACGCCGCCCGTTCTTTGTCGACTACCAGATTGTACACCTTCTGGTCAGCTTCAACCACCCAGTCAACATCAACCACTCCGGGAGTCTCTTTAAAAACTTTTTTCACCTGGGCAGCAAGAGCAATCTGCTCACTCTGTGTTGGTCCGTAAATTTCAGCTACAAGCGTTGACATAACAGGTGGCCCAGGCGGAATCTCAACAATCTTGGCATTCCCATGGTAACGCAGTGCAATCTGCTGCACTCCAGCCCTGACACGTTTGGCAATGTCGTGGCTCTGCGCCTTACGTTCGCCTTTATGAACAAGATTTACCTGGATATCTGCCATGTTCGCCTTCTGGCGGAGATAGTAGTGACGAACAAGACCATTGAAATTGATCGGTGCATTGGTACCGACATAGTACTGGTAGCTACTCACCTCTGGAATTGTTTTCAGATAAGCAGCAATCTCCTTTGCAACTCCTGCCGTCTGCTCAAGCGAAGTCCCTTCCGGCATATCCAGAATAACCTGAAACTCGTTCTTGTTGTCGAACGGCAGCATTTTCATCTGCACAGCCTTGAGCGGCACCAGCGCAATTGCGCCAAGCAGCATTAAACCAACGACACCGAATGCCATCCACCTTTTAACCGGGCTTTCAATGAATGGAGAGAGTATCATGTTGAAAAACTTGTAATAGCCTGTTTTGGTAACATCGTACTCTTCGTGATGGCCACTCTCGGTTTTAAGAAGACGGAAAGAAAGCCAGGGGGTTGCAATCAGGGCAACAAGAAGAGAGAATATCATGGCAAGCGAAGCCCCAATAGGCATTGGGCTCATATAAGGGCCCATCAGACCGGACACAAAAACCATCGGCAGCACAGCGGCAATAACCGTAAACGTAGCCAGAATGGTAGGATTGCCCACCTCATTAATTGCGGTGATAGCAGCCTGCAGTTTTGGCTGCCGCTTCATAGCAAAGTGCCGATGGATGTTTTCAGCAATGATAATGGAATCGTCAACCACAATACCGGTAACAAATATCAGCGCAAAGAGCGTCACCCTGTTAAGCGAATAATCCAGCAGATAATAGATCAGCAGAGTCAGGGCAAAGGTGATGGGCACCGAAGCGAGTACAACAAGTGACCCTCTCCAGCCAAGGAAAAATCCGACAACAATAGTTACGGCTACGACGGCCATCAGCAAGTGTTCAAGAAGGGTCATGACCTTCTCAGATGCAGTTGCCCCGTAGTTCCTTGTCTCAGTCACCGTGATATCGGTTGGAATAACCGTCTGTCTCAGACCAGCGACCCGTTCGATAACCTTGTCGGCAAGCATAGAGGCATCGCCACCTTTACGTTTGGCTATAGTCAGGGTTACCGCCGGGTACTCTCCTGAAACCGAACCTTTTGGAGCAGCTGCCGCCCAACCGAAAAAGTTATAGTTATTGACCTCTTCAGGCTCGTCAACCACACTTGCGACATCATGCAGGTAAACCGGTGACGCGCCGGAGATACCAACGACTATATTGCCAACATCGCCGGCACTCTCAAGAAACTTTCCTGAGCGGACTATAATTTCCTGGCTCGCCTGCTTCAAATCACCGGATGTCATCTGACTGTTTGCCATCTGCACCTGACGGGTGATCTGCAGCGGACTCACGTTATACTTCAAAAGTTTTTGTCTGTCAAGAACAATCTTTATCTGACGTTTCAAGCCACCCTTAATTTCAACATCACCGATATTTTTTACTTTTTTCAGTTCATCGGCAACCGTACCAGCTATTTTTCGTATCTGATACGAATCTTTGCTCTTGCTCCAGAATGTTAGATTAAGCACAGGAACGTCGTCAATCGAAACCTTTTTCATCAAAGGAAACTGAACGCCCTGAGGCATCTTGTCCATATTTTTCATGAGGGTCGACCAGAGCTTGACCATGCTTTTCTCAGCGTCTTCGCCTACTTTATAGCGAACTGTCACCAAGGCAACATCAGGCATAGATGTTGAATAGACATAATCAACGCCGGGAATTTCAGTCAGTGTCCTCTCAATCGGCTTGGCAACACGTGCCTCAATCTCGGCAGGTGGAGCACCAGGAAAGGGGATAAACAGATCAACCATCGGCACGACAATCTGGGGCTCTTCCTCTCTTGGGGTCATAAATGTCGCCATAATTCCCACAAGGAGAGAAGCCACCATCAAGAGCGGCGTAATCTTCGAATTGATAAACTGTTTTGCAAGTTTACCGGCAATACCTTCATTCATTTGCTCTGAATCTCCTCAGTCACACACGGACTTTTTAACGGTTATTACTTTATTAAATCCCTTCAGTTACCCTGATAGTATGCAAGCTCACTTTTTGCCACACAGAAATCATACTTCGCCTGATTCAGCCTCATTTTCGCATAGGTATGCGCCTGCTCCCTCATCAAAAGCTCAAAGGTCATGGCCATGCCAGTTTTGTATTGTGAGCCGATATAATCAAGGCTGACTTTACTCTCTTCTATTGATTTCTGGGCAACGGTGATTCTGGCTTTAGCCGTTCTCATCGAACGGAGTGATTTGTCCACTTCTGCAATGCTGCTGCTCCTGGCGTTTTCAAGGTTGTACATTGCCTCGCGTTCCTGGGCTTTGGCCTCCTGAATACGACCGACCGAAGACAATCCATCGAAAATATTCCACTGCACATTCATGCCTAATGCCCAACTCGAGCCACCACTGAAAATATTGTCACTGTGCAGGTTTGTCTGGAGAAAAGCGTTCACTCTTGGCAGTCTTGAAGCACGGGCCATATCAGCCTGATAACCGGCAATTTGCCTGCTGGTTTCGAGAGCTTTGAGATCAGCACGGTTTTCCGGCACGACATTGTTTTCGCTACCGGCCACGACACCATCAACCAAAAGATCTCCGGTCGGAACAATAACGACGCTGGAGTCGAGATGCAGCATCACTTTGAGGGCGTCTGTAGCATCTTTTATCGCATCACGCAGCATAAGCTTCTGTTCCTGAAGCTCTGAAAGCCTGACCTCTGTGGAAAGCTTGTCGGATTTTGTCATCAAGCCCGCACTAAATGCTTTAGCAGCTTCGTTGCTGTGTCCCTGCATAGTTTTTATGGACTGTTCGACAGCCTCAATATTTTTTCTTGCAAGAATAAGTCCGTAGTAGACTTTACTGACCTGAAACCTGATGGTATCCTCAGTCCTGACAGCCATATGCTCTTCGGCTTTTTTTGCAGTAGTCGCAATTGTACTGCCTATTGCGGCATCTGCATTGAAAACGGGCTGCATGACCTGCAGAGAGGTGTTAAAATCATTGATGACATTGGGATTCGTCATCTTAGGAGCATCAAAATCAGAATTCAGTAAACTTTTCTGCTGCAGCTTAAAAACCAGCGCAGCGCCAGGATCGTTTGTCACCATAAAAGTCTCCGACAGGGTGACTTTCGGCAACGAAACCTGACGGGTCTGAACAACCCTTGCTTCAGCCTGATCGATCCGGCTGCGGGAGGCCTTAATGGAAGAGTTATTCTGACGAGCCATGGTAATGGCATCGGAAAGAGAGAGCTTTATAGTGGTTTCACCGGCTTTAGCCTTAAGCGGAGAGACAAAAGAACCTGCCACACAAAAAACGATCAGTGCTTTATATACCTTCATGGTGCGCTACTGTTTTGTAATGAGTTTTAAAATCTTTTCTACACTTTTAGAGTCGTCATGATTCACGCACTCCTTGAGGTTCCGCTGGAGAACTAACGAAAATGTATTGTCAAGAGCAGCTTTTGCTGCCTGGAACTGGGTGATTATCTGGGAACACTCATCGTCCCTTTCAATCATCCTTGTCAATCCCTCAATCTGACCAGCCACCCGTTTCAGCCTGAGAATCACATCCTTCATAGAATCACCGATTGTTACCATAATCGCATTAATAAAAAATCAGGCGAAATACCAATACCCCGTATAGGTATAATAAAATCAAAAAAAAGATGAACAACAAACAGTTTTTTTCTGTTCGGATCATTGCATGCCAAACATTGGCATAGAATTATGTGACTTTAGTGCCGGGTAATAAGTTTTAGAATCTTTTCTACACTTTTAGAGTCGTCATGACTCATGCACTCCTTGAGGTTTCGCTGGAGAATAAGCGAAAAGGTATTGTCAAGGGCTGCTTTTGCCGCTTGAAATTGTGTAATAATCTGGACACACTCCTCTTCCCTCTCAATCATCCGTATCAATCCCTCTACCTGACCACCAACCCTTTTAAGCCTGAGAATCACGTCTTTCATTGAACTGCTGCTACTATCCATCATCGTAGTGATAAAAGTGAATCCCTCATATATACTCCCCAGGTGCAAAGTATAACCCTGATACATTTACGTCGATTGAAAGAAATAGGGTATTATTTTCCACCGCTCGAAATTGCCATTTCCGGGGTAGAGCAGCAGATATCTGACTTTACCTGACAGAGCATGCTTTCAGTTGCCTGCTGCATGATCTGCGACATGATTGCCTCGCTCATAAACTTCAGTATCCCTTCAGGCATAAGATTCAAGGGAAAAGTGAGGGCAAAATCAAGAGCGATATCAGTGTCGAAATAAACTGACGTCCGGTTATCTTTTTGATGGAGAAGACATATCTCGGAACTAGCCTTTCCTATAAAGGTATTGGGAGCGTCTAATTCAAATTCAGGATATTCGTGCACAGGACTCCACCTGATCCGCTTTGCTTTACTATGGAAATGAGCTCCATTTTTTAATTTGGAGGAAAACATCTGCCCATATTTATCATCAGGATCATGAAGAGAAAAACTCTCTTCCTGTTGACGAACAAAAAAAACAGCTGTAATTGGATGGCTCCGGGGATCGGCGACCTGAAAAACCCATTGAAAAATGTCCAGATCCATCAAATACTTGACATTAGTACAATAAGGATTGCACTTGATCAGTTTTTCATGATTTGCAAAATATACTGATGACTCATGTATACAAGAGTCAAGAATGATATGCGCATTACTTTTACCAACGACTTCCATAATTTCAATAAAAATTAGACGTCCACTTAAGATCCGTGGTCCTTTAAACGCATACCATAGACATAGAGTTCCTTTGAGAACGGATATAATCAATCCTTTTTCTCTGTCAGACAGGCAGATGTAAAAGGTTACCCCTTCGGTTTCAATCCATCCACGATTTTATTGAGTGAGCTTGAGAGCATAGTCAGGGTCAGATTAAGCGTCTTTAATTGCGATTCACCAATATCACCGAGAGAGTTGCATAAAACATTGAAGGCTGCAACCGTATCAATAACCGGCTCGGGATTTACAGGATCAGATGACGGCTTGGCCACAACCTCAGGTGTTTGCCGTCCAGCGATTGCCGAAGAGGGGCCGGGTTCAGGCGCAACACTCGGAGTCTGCCGCTGAACTGCTGGAGAAACTGGGGTCTTTGCATCTGTAGTTGCATTTCCGGATAAACCACCTTTCCTGAATCCTGCAAAAAATCCACCTTTCTTTTCTTCATTTGCCATAAACTCGATGCGTTTTATTATTAAAACTAAAATCAGTAAAAAGTAAATGTATTCATAGATAAAATACCCAACAAAATGCGTCAGGTTCCACCCATTTCATCCCGGGCAAGCTGAAGCATTTCAAGTGTAATCTCCTTGTACCCCATATTCTCAGCATACTCTTCAGCCATTATTTTAAACTTGCTCTGAAGAAAAGAAGGAATAGTCTGAAGCCATTCCCGCGACTCATCGGTCCATTTTGCTGAAAGAGCCTTTTGACTTGAAGTATTATTGTAGGCTTGAAGAACATCAATCACAAACTCATCGATGATACTATTCTCATGAAGCACATTGGAGGGGAAAATTTTTTCGACAAGAATTTTGTTAGTGATCAAATGAATTTTCAACTGCGGGAGATAAAGAACCGCGGCCATCGCCTCAGAACTTCCGCAAGTCAAAAACATTGCTATTTTTTTTCTCTTCAGATTTATTTTCAGATTCCCGTAATTCAGAGCACCAAGAAGCTGAGAGGCCACGAGAAAATAGTATACCGGCGCACCAAGGATAATAAGATCAAACTCCTTGATAAAACTGTAATCCGCCAGCGCCTTACATTTTACCTTTTCCACATAAGCGCCGCTTTCAGCAAGCTTCAGGCCAATGGTATCAATAATAGCCTCCGTAGATCCGCCTGAGGTTTTACTATCGTATAAAATAACGGCTTTCATTGCTCAACAGGTAAAGGTTTCTTTCAACAGTAGCATACATACAGTCAAGTCAAACTGGCCAGAACAAACTTTGACATATTTTTACCAATATATTATATAAAACAGCTCAATAGGAAGAGCTTTCCCCGAAATAATAGACATGCCACCTGCCTTACACCGCAGACTCATGCCTATACCTCTTTCATATGATTACTCTATGGTGCTGATTCCCTCTAAAAGATTATCCTGAACATCTATACGCTTGAAGCTTCCAGCCTCGGCATCATATTTTTCTATTTGGTCTGGAGTTGAAAATGTTTTAACTTGACTGAAAATCGGGAATAAGGACCGGAATCAATTTTTACCTTAATACTTTTCTTAAAACTCTAAATAAAATAGCCATGTCAAACGGAACAAATGATGTATCAGGCGCCATCAGCAATCTCTTTGATACTGTAGGCAAACTTGCTCAGCAGCAGGTTGAATTGCTTACCAGCGGAATCAAAACAGCTGCAGCTCTTATTGAGCCTCTTGGAAAAACAGCTACCGATCTTGCTGGCAACCTGGTAAACGCTCTTTCTCAGGTTTTGCAGTCTTTATCTTCAGCTCTTGCTAAAAAGTAAGAACTGCTTTTCTTTTTAAAAAGCACCTTATACCATGAGTATAGGGTGCTTTTTTTTTGCGTTCTCCAAAGTTTTTAAGGATTTATCAATTGAAATAGCAGAAACTGCCCTCGTATTAAAACGACACCGACAGAGAAGGTTGCCTGTATGACCATTCAGAATAAAATCTCCGACCTGTTCAGCGCTCATTGCAGCAATAAAGCCCTTTCCATCATAAAAATACAGGGTGATGCCTCAAGCCGTCAATACTTCAGAGTAACCGGCACTAATGGATCTGCTATAGCCTGTTACGACCCGGCATTTGAAACATCAACGCCAGATACATACCCCTTTCTGATATTGCACAGCCTTTTATCCCGTCATTCCATCCCTGTTCCAGCGCTTATAGCAATTGATGCTGAAAACGGACTTCTGCTTCTTGAAGACTGCGGTGACCTTCTTTTGCAGAACTTATTCGGTTCTTTACTGGAACACACTGCTCCTGAACGTTACCGGGAGATCATTGATATCCTCATACAAATTCAATCTATACAAGGTCACAATAACCAGATTCCTTTCAGCATCAGTTTTGATCATGAAAAACTCATGTTTGAATTTGATTTTTTTATCACGCATGGCCTGCTCGGCTATTTTTCTGCGGTTTTCGACCAGCAGGCAGCCGGTCGATTACGCCATGAATTTGAAACCATTGCAGAGATACTTGTCAAGCCTGAACATTTTGTTCTGAACCACCGCGATTTCCACAGCCGTAATATTCTTATTTACCATGAAAAGCCGCTGATTATTGACTTTCAAGACGCCCGAATGGGTCTGCCGCAATATGATGCCGTCTCTCTCATCAGGGACTCCTATGTCAAGCTCAGCCCCTCGCTGACTGAAGAGCTGAAAGAATATCACTATAATGCTCTCTATAATCACGGGCTGACCACAATGAGTTTAGACGAATATCTTTTTTATTTCGATCTCATGGCCTTTCAACGAAATATCAAGGCTATTGGCACCTTCAGTTACCAGACCATGGTTAAAAAAAACTCTACATTCCAGCATTCGATTGCTCCAACCCTGAGCTACCTGCCCGAATATATAAACGCAAGAAAAGAGCTGAAAACAGCAGGGAAAATACTACAGACTCTTCTTGACAATACTGCCGCATGAAAGCATTTATACTCGCTGCCGGCTTCGGTACCCGATTGCGCCCATTAACTGATCATATCCCGAAACCACTGATCCCGATTCTTAATATTCCGAGTCTTTTTTATACTTTTTTTTTGTTAAAGCAAGCCGGAATCACTGAGATTATCTGCAATATCCACCATCATGCGATTGCGATAAGGCGATTTATAGAATCAAGCGAGCTCCCTGGCCTCACTATCACGTTTTCAGAGGAACCGGTAATTCTCGGAACCGGTGGCGGCCTGAAAAAATGTGAATCCCTTTTAGGAAACGAAGAGTTTCTTCTGGTCAACAGTGACATTATTACCGATATTGATTTCAGGGCACTTATTCGTCACCATCTCAAGTCCGGCCGACCAGGAACCCTTGCTTTGTATGACACACCTGACGCTGCAGCCATAGGATATATCGGTGTTGAAAATGGTCTTGTCAAAGACTTCCGAAACAACCGCAATACCGGGCTTGTTTCTTCGTATATCTATACTGGCACTGCCGTTCTCAACCCAAAGATTTTCCGTTATCTGAAACAGGAGTTTTCAGGAATTGTTGATACAGGATTTACTGGACTTATTGATAATGGTGGCCTCAGCTATTACCTGCATGACGGACAATGGGGGGATATCGGCTCAATGCAGAGCTACTGGCAGGCCAATCTGGATAAAGAATCACTTATTACCGGCATGTCTGACAAAATGAACCTTGCGATCGGCATGCATCCGCACCACCTCTCTCCGGAGGCTTTCATCAGTAAAGATGCAGAGGTATCCTGCTCCGTAATCGGAAAAGGATGCCGTATAGGTGCCGATTGTAAAATCACAAATTCAGTACTTCTGCCGGGAGTAACTGTCAACCCGGGAACCGCCATCATCAACGCTGTTGTCGATCCCTTCAGTACAACAGTAATGAAGCCTCATTAACAAAACAGGAAAAACGCATGGTAGCCACAGGGCTGGACATCCTGCTCAGAAATACCGACAGCTTTCGTAAAAGGAACATAGGTCTTATCGTCAACCAGACCTCTGTAACTCCTGAACTGAAATACTCATGGAATGTTCTGAAAGAAAGGGGGCTTCATATCAGAAAAATTTTTTCCCCGGAACATGGCCTTTTCGCTACCGAACAGGATCAAATTTCCGTCACATACCAACCGGAACTGGACTGTGAAGTGGTAAGCCTTTACGGTGACAATGCAGAATCGCTTCTTCCTGAAAAAACGCACCTTGACAACCTCGATCTTATCATATTTGACATTCAGGATGTTGGCTCACGTTACTACACTTATGTCAATACCCTGGCACTTTTTATGGAAGCGGTTTCAGGCAGGGATATTGAAATCATTGTGCTTGACCGACCGAATCCTCTGGGAGGAACCATAATCGAAGGACCAATGCTGGACCCTTCATTCCGTTCATTTGTGGGGATCTTTCCCGTTCCAGTCCGCCACGGAATGACTGCTGGTGAACTGGCCTGTTTTTACCGTGACATCAATAAACTCGATATCAACCTCAGCGTTATTGCAATGGAGGGCTGGAATCGATCTATGCTCTTCCCTGAAACCTCTCTTTCCTGGATTCCTCCCTCCCCCAACATGCCTTCATTTTTCACGGCAGAGGTCTATCCAGGAATGTGTCTTTTCGAAGGGCTGAACGTTTCTGAAGGACGAGGGACAACAACGCCGTTTCAACTGTCAGGAGCTCCATTCATAAATCCCTACGACCTTGCCGAACGTTGCAACGGCTTCGGACTCGAAGGGGTTCTGTTCCGTCCGGTATGGTTTAAGCCTGCATTTCATAAGTTTTCCGGCAAAGTTATCGGAGGCATCTGGTTGCAGGTTACCGATCACTCAAGGTTCAGATCCTTTGCAACCGGAGTTGCCATAACAACTGCACTCAATGAGATCTACCCGCAGCATTTGAACTTTCTACAGGGAGTGTATGAATTCAACGATACCCTTCCTGCTTTCGATCTTCTTGCCGGAAGCAGTCATATCCGTAGCATGATACTTCGAGGATGCTCTACCGATACTATTATTAATTCATGGAAAAGTGATGAAACTGGATTTGCTGAAATCAAGCGCGGCTTTCACCTCTACCAATAAATAATACAATTCATGCTGAGCCCACTACACAATAGGGCTCAACCCGATACCTTTTTTTATTAAACTTCCCCGAACAATACAGACAATGCAGACCATCGATCTTGCCATCATTATTCTGTTTCTCATTGGCAATACGCTTTTCGGTCTTTGGCACGGAAAAAGCAACAAAAATTCCAGAGACTATTTTCACGGCGGCCACAATATGCCATGGATTGTTTCGATGCTCTCGATTGTCGCTTCAGAAACCTCGGTACTGACATTTGTCAGCGTTCCCGGTCTGGCCTACAGGGGCGACTGGACCTTCCTCCAGCTTGCAATGGGATACATTATAGGCAGGATACTTGTCAGTTTCGTGCTTTTGCCTATGTATTTCAAACACGGCGTCAGCTCTATTTATGAAGTCATCGGCATCAGATTCGGACCGGGCATGCAAAAACTTGCAGCAATTGTATTCCTGGTAACAAGAACTCTTGGCGATGCCATCAGGTTTCTTGCAGCTGGTGTTGTTGTTCAGGTTGTCACCGGTTGGTCCCTTCCGTTATCAATCATGATAATCGGGATGGTCACCCTTGTCTACACGCTCTCGGGTGGTATTAAAGCAGTGATCTGGCTGGAAAGTTTTCAGTTCTCTCTTTACCTTCTGGGTGGCATTCTCTCTATAGTTTTTCTTTTTCATAGCATAGACAAGAGTCTTCCTGACATACTCATGTTGCTTGAAAAATCGGGGAAATTGAACATTATCAATAAAGACACTCATATTTTCACCAACCCTCTTGCCTTTTTCAGCGCCTTTATCGGCGGCATCCTGCTCTCCCTTTCTTCTCACGGAGTGGACTACATGATGGTTCAGCGTGTGCTCGGATGCAAAGATCTTGCATCTGCAAAAAAAGCCATGATTGGCAGTGGCTTTTTTGTTTTTTTCCAGTTTTCAGTTTTTCTTCTTGCAGGCTCACTGATATCGGTGTTCATGCATGGCGCCTCAATGGAAAAAGACCGTGAATTTGCCTTTTTTATTGTTCACTATCTCCCTGCAGGATTGAAGGGATTATTAATTGCTGGAGTTCTGTCGGCCGCCATGTCCACACATAGCTCTGCGATCAATGCCCTGGCCTCTTCAACGGTGAACGACATCCTTGGAGGAAAAGCTTCTCTCAGCCTTTCAAAACTGATCAGCTTCATCTGGGCAATTCTGCTTATCATAATTGCGCTTATGTTTGATGCCGGAAACAAAGCAATTGTCATGGTAGGCCTTGAAATCGCTTCGTTCACTTATGGGGGGCTCCTGGGACTTTTTCTGTTATCCAAAAGCAAGAGGGCGTTTCATCCGGCAAGTCTTGGCACTGGTCTTGTTGCCAGTATGGGCATTGTATTTGTCCTAAAATTTTTCGGACTTGCATGGACATGGTACATTACCGTCTCGGTGATAGTAAACCTTTTGGTAAGCCTTGGTATCGATATGACCTTCTTTAAAAAAAGAGTTCAGAAGCTGCAGTGAACTTTTTAAGCTGAAAACTCGTATCTTTCACGCAAAGAGAATAAACTCAAATAACCTTTCCATCATGAAAATTCTTGTTGTTGAAGACGATGCAGCTGTCAGAAAGTTTTTGAGTACGGTACTGAAAAGGGAAAACTTTACTGTTTACGAAGCTGAAAACGGCGTAGACGCCCTTTTGATACTGAAGGAACAGAGGGATATTTCTGTAATGATTACCGATCTTATCATGCCCGAAAAAGAGGGCTTTGAAACGATTATTGAGGTAAAGAAACAATATCCATCGATAAACATCATAGCTATTTCAGGCGGCGGACAAGTCGGCCCCGAAAACTTCCTTGTTCTGGCTGATGCCCTCGGAGCTAACACTACACTAAAAAAACCTTTCAGCGGCCAGGAGCTGATACGAGCAATAAAGAACCTGTAAAACTATCTGTTAATAAAGATACTCTGATGCTTGTGATGGTTTTTCAACAACCCTAAGCGCTTTATCCCGGAAGATTGTCATAGAAGGGTTCAAGGGACTTTTGTTCTTCATCCGCTTCATTGATGACTTCAAATGTTTTATTTTTTGCTTTTTCAAGCCATAATGCCACCACAAGCAGCTCGGCAACATCAGATCGGTTAATCCACCCGCTCCACATTTTGTCGCCCGTATCTACATGAAGCTTATGCTGCAAAGGCTCCCCATCCTTTAACCCCCCGGGCCTTACAATGGTATACGATCGACCTTCACCAGCGAATACCATTCTCAAATGCTCTTCAGCTTCCCATTTTTTAAGCAGCACCCCGGCAAAAAGATTAAGAGGATGATACCATTTAGTAACCGCCATTGAGCTTACCAATCCAAAATATTTCACCCCGGCATTTGCCGCTTCATCAACAAGCCTGATGACTCCATCCCGATCAACATCCGCCGGAGATGACTCGCCAGTCACAGAACTGGATCCAAGCGCACAAATCACAGCATCGCAACCCTTTACAGCCTCTCGAATATCTAAAGCACTTTGAATCTTTCCAGTTGCAATTTCAACACGTTCCCCAAACATACTTTCAGCCTTTCCTCTCTCTCTCGAAAACACTCTGGCAGGTATCCCGTAATACGATAGTCTCTTAACGACCCATTGTCCGGTTTTGCCCGTTGCTCCGACAACAAGCACTTTTCCAACATATCCAGTATTGGCATCCATAATTAAAATCGTTTAGGCGAGTTGGGACAACTTATTATTTCATAATCTATTAATAGTTAAACCACCTGCAGTTGCAATAAAGTTTCATTTTCTCAGCAGTTATTTAATTACTTTTTCTCATCAGTCATTTTTCGCTTCCGACAGCGAGTTCGTGTAAAACTTTTTTTGCATCAATTATCAATAAAACTCCTTATGAAACATCGACGGCATCTTATAGCAATGTTCTTTTCCTTTTTGGCGCTGTTGATAAACCAGCCTGCATCAGCATTCGATCCTGATGCACTCACGATGCTTAAAAAAAGCGTGTTAGATTGGAATGCGATGCGTATCGTAAACCCAACAAAACAGATCGACCTCTATAAAGCAATACTTGAAGATACCAACCTGACTGGAGCAAATCTTAGCCGAACGGTTCTTGTCAGGGCCGAACTCAACGGATCAACTCTCAATATGGCCGACATGACGGCTTCAAACCTCATGATGGCCTTCATGCAAAGGGCAAATCTCAAAGACACTGATCTTACCGGAGCTTACCTTGTTAAGGCAAATCTCAAAAAGGCATTCATGAAAGGGGCAAAATTTACTCATGCAAACCTTCAGAATGCAAACATGAGATGGGCCATGCTTGAAAGCGCGGATCTCAGTAAGGCTGACATGGCTAATACCATTCTTTTTGAGGCAAATCTTGAAAATGCAAACTTGAAAGGAACCAACCTCAAAGGAGCCTTGTTCATCGAACAGGCCAATCTTTCAGGGGCCATACTTTCAAATGATACCATCCTTCCATCAGGAGAAAAAGCAACCTCGTCATGGAGTGCCCGTCACAATGCTAAATTTATCAATGAAACTGTAACAAGCCGCATTATCTATAACACTCAGCCTCCTGTTGAACTTGTAGAAAATGAACCCGCACCAGTGCTTCTGCCTGCTGGATATACAATGTTACCACAGACCGAAAACAGAATAAAAGAGTCGCTGATAGCCGAAGATGTTGAATCGTGGAACAAAATGCGCGGCTTGAATCCAAAGGTAGGCGTAACACTTAAAGAAGAAAAGCTGGAAAATTCTAATCTGAAAGGTATCAATCTTCGGCAAGCGGTTCTTGCCGGCTCAAGCTTTGAAGGAGCTTCTCTCGATAATGCAAACATGGCAGGCGCAGATCTAAGTTCTGCCAATTTCCATAAAGCTGACATGAAGTCAGCCCAACTGCAAGGCGCAAACCTTCACGGAGCAAACCTTGATCGTGCATTTCTCAAGGGAGCAAACCTCAGTAAAGCCAATCTATCAAATTCTTTGCTTTATGGGGCGATACTCGTCGGGGCAAATCTGAGCGAGGCAAATCTGGAAGGAGCATCGCTTTTTGATGCTGATCTGGAAGGAGCAAATCTGGAAGGAGCTAACCTGAAAGGATCCAACATTACAGATGCAAATTTCAAGAATGCAACCCTGTCAACGCTGACAATCCTTCCTTCAGGAATAAAGGCTACATCTGGCTGGGCAGCCCTGAAAGAAGCTATATTTGCAAACAAAACGCAGTAGTATCTATCCTGAACATGAAAAAAGGGGAATCAAGGGGGATATGGATATCAGATCACTTCGTTCAGTCCAAGAAATCGCTTGCGATAAATTAAATGCTGGAGCAGATGGGCTTTAGTGATATTGGGATCACTGGCTTCCAGCCTATGTTTCTTTCCTGTCCGGGTAACAACATCGAGCGTTCCATCACCATTGACCTGAACAACTTTCCAAAACTTGTCCACCACATAATGATATTCCTCACCATGTTCGAGAGGATACACCTGCTTGGCCCTTGGACCAGGGCAAAAAGAACTTTTAGGTTTATGGTAAACAATTTTATCGCCGACTCTGAACTGTTGTATCATCTCGACCTCCTTTCCGGCTGAATAACCGAACTTTATTATTATTTAATCATTTTTCACTTGTCATCTATATATAATAAAAATAAATGCACAAAACTACTTTTTAACCTATGTAAGCCGACTCATAGAGAGTAAAACAACAAACGATGTTGCCGTAGTGATCCGGAATACTGCCAGTCTGAGTGAAGTAAAACATTGTTCAGTATTTTCATACCCTAAAGCAACGCCTTAAGAGATTGAATACCTCATATTTCACGGATATAAAGAGGGATTTACTGAACAGGCAGAGTAGTAATCCGGTAGGGGATCAATTGAAAAGCAGAAACAAATCTCATCAACAACTACCATCAAGTCCCGGCACGCCTAAGAATCATGGCATATTCATGTAATTCTGACATAGGCTTGCTCTTTATATACAAACACCACTCTACATTGATATAATCATCTGTTGCTGTTTTAAATCGAGAATGAAATGAAAAAATATCATCTCCCGACCCTTGCTGCTGCAGAGTGCTCTGCATAGAAGCATAATCTTCAGGATGGATCAAACTGGCCAATCCAACTCCTGACAATGCATTTTTTTCATACCCTAAGAAAGCTTCAATAGAGCCCGTCAAATCCACAAAACGCTCATCATGATCAACAACAGCATACGCATCAATCTCAGGTTTATATATACCGGTACCTTTGCCTGAGCGCAAACGAACTTGCCTGAAAAGATTATCTATTTCCACACGATACCGCGATAACGCCATGGCGTTACTGAGTGGCGCAAGTGAATCGCCTTTCGAATATCCGCTCTGCAACCATTGAATATCCGCACCATCTTTTTGCAGGCGCTCAATCATTTTCTTCCCCGGCTGGCATTTCCCCTTAAGATAGGGGGTCATTTGGGCCGGATATTTTATCCCTGTTGCTCTGCAAAAAGAGTTTACAGAACCATGTTTTTTCAGAATGTATTCCCTGAGCCGCAGGCTGAATCCCTTATTTAAAGCGGTAGGAAGAGGTGATTCGTTCATCAGTACCATTGTAACCAAAGAAGCTTGGAGGAAAAATTACATACAGAGTTCAATATAAAGCTAATTGATTGACTTTTCTACGTAGTTTCATATATAGACGTTTTTCCGTCCTGTCGCTTTGCGTTCAAAAGAAAGCCGGCATAGCAATTATAGAACACATTCATATCTGCACTAAAAGTCCAATCTCAATCACCTGACCCGCAGGCAGACTGTAGTATGCCGTGGCGCTTAGCGCATTACGAGCCATTATTGCAAAAAGTTTTTTTCGCCATAACAACATTTTAGATTTGAGCCCTGTAACAATTTTTTCCCTGCTCAGGAAAAAACTGATCGCTTCAGGTTTGAAATGAAGCCCCTGACGATTTGCAATCTCAATAACCTGGCTGATATTGGGATATTCAAGGAATCCATATCGCGCAATAACTTTGAAAAACCCATCACTCAATTTGACTACCTCGACTTTATTATTACCAATAACCCTGGGCACCCGTTCCAGACTGAAATGAAAAAGGGCCACTTCAGAATGCAACACCTTGTTATGTCGAAGATTATGAAGCATTGCCATAGGAATAGTATCCGGATTTGCTGTCAGATAGATTGCCTGACCATTGACTCGCTGAGGCTGTTGCAATAAGATGCTCTGCATAAACTCATCAACAGTCAATGTTCGCTCCTTCAGTTGTTTAAGCAGAAGCATGCGGCCCTCATTCCAGGTCAGCATAACGGTAAACACAGCAAAACCGATCAACAAAGGAAACCATGCCCCATGAAAGAGTTTTGTCATGCTTGCACCGAAAAAAGACAGATCAATAATCGCAAAGAAGGCGATCATGAGATTGAGTGCCGTCTTGTTCCATTGCCAGATATCACTTGCAACGTAATAAAATAAAATTGTGGAAATCAGCATTGTTGCTGTAACAGCAACACCGTAAGCCGCAGCAAGTTGGCTGGACGACCCGAAACCTGCCACGAGACCGATCGTTGCAATCATTAACGACCAGTTAGCTGCAGGAACATAAATCTGCCCTATATGCCTGGCAGATGTATGCGTCACAGTCAGACGCGGAAGATATCCAAGCTGGATAGCCTGCTGGGTCAATGAAAAAACACCGGTGATCAGCGCCTGAGAGGCAATAATGGTTGCGGAAGTGGCAAGGATGACCATTGGAATCATGCCCCAGGATGGCACCAGACCATAAAAAGGATTATGTGACTCATGAGGAAAATTCAGCAGCAGCGCCCCCTGACCGAAATAGTTCAGCAGCAATGCCGGAAGCACAAGCAGTATCCATGTCAGGCGAATTGGATTTTTTCCGAAATGACCCATATCGGCATAGAGCGCCTCAGCTCCTGTAACAGAAAGAAAAACTGCCCCCAGAACCATAAATCCCTGAATATGGTTGCTGAGCAGAAATGAAATACCGTACCAGGGCAGTATAGCCCTCAAGACCTCAGGATATCGTAGAATTTCAACGATACCAAGTATACCTATAACTGTAAACCAAAGGAATATAATCGGACCGAAAAGGGCGCCAACTTTTGCAGTGCCATGATGCTGAAACAGAAAAAGACCGGCAAGAACGAGAATGGTGACCGGTATAACAATATCCTTGAATGCCGGGGCAATAATCTGGACACCCTCAACCGCACTTAGAACTGAAATTGCAGGAGTAATCATTCCATCGCCATAAAGCAATGCTGCTCCAAACAAGCCGATGGCAACCAGAAACCATCGTTCAAAACCATTTTTTTTGCTGTGCGTGATAATCAATGCTGTGAGAGCCAGAATTCCTCCTTCACCATCGTTATCAGCCTTCATGATAAAGGTGAGATATTTCAGGCTCACAATCACGATAAGAGACCATACCAGCAATGAAAGGACACCAAGAACATTGGCCTGTGATACGGGAATAGCATAGTCACCGTGAAAGCACTCTCGAAGGGCATAAAGAGGGCTGGTACCTATATCACCGAACACCACCCCAAGAGCGGCAAGAGAAAGCCCGGCAAAACGTTTAAGCCCGGATCCCCCTGCATGAAGTGCTGCATCAGACTCTTCAGAATGAGTTGACATAATCAATTAAGAAAATAAATAAATAGTAAAATAAACGGCTATTGCTGAATAACTTAGAGTCAATCCAGCCTTTCTGAAAAAAAAGTGGCGCTGGTAAAGCTTTGAGAAGATGAATGCATACTGAAACAGCTATAATACCCTGACAATCAACCACCCAGCAACAGAGCATGGGGTGTTCATTTTTCATCAATGTAATCACGGAGCAAAACGTCCGTGAATTTACCCTTTGCGATTAAAGGATACTGTATCGATGAGCAAAAAAAACAACGGTGCAATATAGCTAATAGTTAATAAAATAAATCAAATATCCCGTTTAACAGAACACTCATCAGCAGAACCCTGCCTAAACCTTGCTTATTCAAGCTGCTCGATCATCATTGGTACTATTTGAGGGATACAAAGCAGACTACGCATAAAAAAAGAATAACCGCCGACCAAAAATGCATATCTATACATAAGTATGCATAAATAACCAATTATCCCTCCCAAAAAACCAGGATAAAAGAACAACAGGCGACCAATAAATATTGGTAAGTATTATGATAATTAGACTGAAAAACAGGCTATAAACCCTTTAAAATTAGGCTTTTCAGTAAAAATTGTTTGTTTTATGTTATTTTCATTATATTAATACCTATTACAAGAGTGGATGGCGCATAATTTTTTATTCATTTTTCCAGCTCTTTTCATATATACTGTTTAATGGACAGCAGCTTAAACCGATGAGCCTATGAGGTATGACAAACATTTTTTTCCTCTATCATTTTTTGCAATCCTGATCGCAATCGGGTCTTTTAACCCATTCTGTAATTCCGCTGAGGCCGCACAGGTGGCAAGTAAAGTCGCAATCGGCAGGCTTTCAGATAAAAACAAAAGCACAACTCTTGTTGGCGAGGGGAAAGCCTCCTACTACTCCGATCAGTTTCACGGACATAAAACTGCAAACGGCGAAACCTTTAATATGAATAAACTGACCGCAGCACACCCTTCGCTGCCGTTCGGTACCTGGGTAAGAGTCACCAACATGAGTAATGGTAAAGATATAGTTGTACGCATCAATGATCGAGGCCCGTTTGTCAAAGGCAGGATCATCGACCTTTCTATTCATGCAGCTACAGAGCTTGGAATCATAGAGTCTGGAACCGCAAAGGTGAAGCTTGAAGCTATCGGGTCAGGCCGCTCTGCATCATCTGCAGGCTGAATCGCATCAATTATTATAGCCCAAAATAACTGTAAATACATCCCATTCAGGGCATGATGTGTTGTACAGAGGTTTTGCTATATTTATAGCTCAAAGCTATTGATAGCATTATCTGATAGCCGAAATATTTTCGCATCACAAGAAGAGTGCAGGGAAACAGGATTTATTGAGACATCAACTAAAGCATACATAGAGCGACCTGCGGGAGACCGCCGTAATGGTAACCGTTTGACAAAACGTGCATAACCTTTAGCATTATGACGAAAACAAAAAAAATCAGTCCCGCAATACTTATCGCTACCCTTATTTTCTCTGGAGCAATGAACATTGGTTCTCTCAATGCGACAGAAATAAAAGAAATTGCCGAACCAACCACCCCAAGTCTTCAGTGGTTGCCCGAAAACAGCAACATTAACCCGGCAGCGTCCACAAGTGGACAACCGATGCTCTCTGGAGAGGGTTCTCTTCTTGCTGAAGGAAAAGCCTCCTACTATTCAAGCAATCTCCATGGAAGAAAAACAGCCAGCGGAGAGTCATTTAACCACACTCATTTCACCGCTGCCCACCGATCACTTCCATTCGGCACGAACGTCAAGGTTATAAATCTTGAAAATGGGAAAAATGTCGTAGTGCGGATCAATGACCGTGGCCCGCACCTGAAGGGAAGAATTATTGACGTTTCGCCTGCTGCAGCTAAAGAGATTGGACTTTTTGGCAATGGAACAGCAAAGGTTCGCATTGAGGCCGTCAATTAAGGAGCTCCTACCCCTTTTTATATACCATGATCAGTCCGGAATTTTGATCCTTCCTGAATTCTGATCTATCGAATCCGCCATAAACACCCGCAAGAGAAAACCCCGCATCCTGATGCAACCTGAGAAGAAGGTCTGAAGTAAACGGGAAGAGATGTGATTGCTCGTTAAACACTGTTTTCCCTTCTACAGAAAGCTGCACGTCAAAAACAACCCTTTCAGGTGATATCTGAGAGTAACACCGATCAAAGGTCACTACTCCCCCTCCAAGAGTTTTCACTGGAAAAGTATAATCCTGCAAAGTCAACAGATAGTCCCAGTTCACCACCTGAACAATCCAGCCCCCCCCCGGTTCAAGAGCAGCATATACATCGGCAAGAAAAGCTTCCATACTTTCAAATGGAAGATGGGCTAACACATTTCCAATTGAATAAACCAGCTTAAAAGAACTCTGAAGAGAGGCAATCCCCGCAATATTTATACATTGGAATACTCCTTGCGGATAGGCTGCGGATGCCGCATCAATCATCATCCGGTCGAGATCAATCCCTGTAACCCGAAATCCGTCACGTAAAAACATACCACAATAGTGGCCAGGTCCGCATCCTGCATCAAGCACTGCGCTACCGTACCTGCCGGCGTGTTCTCTGAGAAAAGAATATACCTCCTCCCGGAAGGGAAATACCAGCTCGTAATAAGGAGCAAACCAAGAATAAAACGACATGTTACCCTTTATCGTCTTTAGACCGCCATTTAATGTCCCTTGAAATACTTGGCAAGATGATCAACAAAAGCATTTGCATCAAGAATACCGACAATTCTGCTTTCAGGAATTTCCTTACCGTCAGTATCAAAAAAGATAATTCCTGGAGGCCCGAACAGGCCAAACCGCTTCATTAACACACGATCATCTTCGGTATTGCCGGAAACATCTACCTGCAATAACGTCAATCCATTAAGCTGCTCCATAACCTTCTTGTCATGAAAGGTAAACCTATCCATCTCCTTGCATGCTACGCACCAATCCGCATAGAAATCAAGCATGACAGGCTTTTTCGCTGATTGAAGCGCGCGATCAAGTTCCGCTACCGATCTGATACGGATAAAATTCAGATTTTCCTTTTCTCCTGTTCCATCGGACGATTTAGATGCTGCATGGAATTGCTCAAGTGGCTCCAGAGCATTATTTCCCCCTGAAGCTGCACCGACAAGCTCAAGTAATCCGATCATCAACAAAACAATACCAAACGTCTTTCCAAACCGTTGCGCTATGGAAAGCTTTTCATTCGAAGCGTTGAACACATTGAGAAAAACAGCACAAAGAATTGCATAAGCGCCCCAGAAAAGCATGACAACCTGAGCATGAAGAACCGGCGAAACCATCCAGATGGCAACGGCAATCAACATTAGCCCAAAAACATATTTAACCCCAATCATCCACGCACCGGCCTTTGGCAAAAGACTTCCGGCTGACAAACCAACAAGAAGCAGGGGAACGCTCATTCCCATCGCCATCGAAAAAAGTGCAAGGCCTCCGAGAAAAACATCCTTGGTCTGACTTATATACACCAGTGTCCCGGCAAGTGGGGCGGCAACGCAAGGCCCGACAATAAGTGCCGACAAAGCACCCATAATAAAGACTCCTGCAAAACGTCCACCCTTTAAATTTCGCGAGGTGTTGTTGAGTCTGTTTTGTATGGCAACCGGCATTTGCAGCTGATAAACATCAAACATCGACAGGGAAAGAACTACAAGCAGCACAGCAAACAGTGCAAGTACCCATGGCTTTTGCAGTGCACCGGCAAGTCCCTCACCAGCGAGTCCAGCGGCTACACCGAGGCTTGTATACACCAACGCCATACCAAGGCAGTAGGCGACAGCCATTAAAAAACTGCGGCGTCTATTCACATCACCCTCTCCCACAATGATAGAAGAAAGAATAGGAATCATCGGCAGAACACAAGGTGTAAACGATAACAGCAACCCGAAGGCAAGAAAAGCAAGAGAGATTTTCCATAAACTTCCACCTGCAAGAGTCGCTTTGGCAAGAGAAAGATCATTATCAGCCGAATTCTCCTGTTTTGGCGACGCCTGAGAAGTCGGTTTCTCAGCAACAGGAGCACTGCCTCCCGCATTTTCGCCAGCCAGAGAGAGCACTCCGGGCTTGTTCGGATCAACCTTGAAGAAGCGGGTCATAGGCGGATAACAGAGACCATCTTCTGCACACCCCTGGTACTCAACACTCAGCGTAAAAACGCCATCCGTCTTCACAAGAGGCACGTTTAGAGTCAAGGTGTCATGGTATATCTCAAGCGCTTCACCGCTTGTCGGATCAGTAACCTTGATGCTTTTTGGCAATACAGGAGCCTGAAGCTGAGCTTTACCGCTTTCAACTCCAACCTTCACCCTGTCGCGATACAATTTATAGCCCTTGGCTATATCCCAATGCACAACAACTGATTTAGCGCTGTTCAGTTCAGCCTTGACTTTGAACGCCTGTTCAGGATCAAGAAAATCAGTCGCAAAACAAGCTGTGACCCTCAAGAGAAGCGCAACTAAAACAACAATGAATGCGGCGTAACGCTTAAAAATATTATGATTCATAGAGCAGTGAGAAAATAAGTTATCAAGTACTTCAGCAACCACGTTACGTGTTTTTGTAATACATCTCTCCAAGCTGGTCAATAGCAAGGTATCCCATTCCTGAGTTTTCAAGAAAGGCCAACCCATCAGCCTCTTTCAGCATTGCTATTGTAGAGTAACTGCCTGCTGTAATAGCTAAAGGGGCCACAACCGTTACTGATCGCCAGTAAGTGACCGGGTACCCTGATCGAGGATTAATAATATGACAGTAGCGATGACCGTCAACTTCAATAAATCGCTCATAGTCGCCACTTGTCGCCAACGCTCCGGTGAAGAGAGGGATAGAGGCAATCGTTCTGCTTTTATTGCGAGGATCCTGAATCCCGATCAACCAGGGACTTTCGTCAAGCTTGGGGCCAACAACTCTTATATCGCCTGCAAGGTTGACATACCCATGCCTTACACCTTTACCATGAATCATAGCCGCTGCCCTGTCTGCAGCATACTCTTTGCCGAATCCGCCAAAATCGAGTTCCATGCAGGCAAGAGGCAACCTAACAGAATTACCCTGACGCTCAACACTTTGCCAATTAATGAGGCTGCATTGCCTGGACAATACTCCTTTATCGGGAACAACCGCACTACCAAAATCCCATGCTTGGCGCAAAACACCTGCAGTAATATCAAAAAGCCCACCACTGCTGTCGAACAAAGTATCAGCATACTGAAATAAAGAGAGAGTCTCTTCATCACACTCTACCCAGTCAAGACCAGCTGCAGCATTTATCCGTGAAACAATGCTATCTGCCCTGTACCTGGAGTACTTGCGCTCAATTCTCGAAACCTCTTCAATTGCACATCCGGCAATTGACTGTGCATCTTTTTTAAATTCAGCAACAAGAACAACTTCACAGCCACTGCCCATGGCATCAAATCGAAAATGAAAACTATCCATGCCTGTGTTTCATTATGCATCGCCCCCTTTTGAAGAGCGGTAGATATTTAAAAGCCAATAGGAAAATAACAGTAATTTTCCTCGATGCCATCACAGGAAAACCATGAAGAGCAGCAAATCATCACATCCGATTTATCGGTAAGCCACTTATCCTTCCATTAAAAAAGAACCCACGAAAGAATACCCAGTATTCCCACTCCAGCCAAAGCAGGTGATGTATAGCTGCTTCCATCAGCTGGAAGAGCTGTAGTAGGAACAACTATTGCAGCTGAAGCAGTAGAAAAGTGATATGCCGTTGTTCCTGAGTAGCCATTACCAGCCAAATCCTGTATTGAGCCTTGAACCAGCGTTACATAGTAATCCGTACCGCTTGCAAGATCTGAAGTCGGATTTATGGTAAGCGTATTGCCCGAAACCGTCAGTGTTTCAGTAGTATTGGTCGCCACTACTGCACCGGTTGCAGAACCACTGTGAACTTCAATCAAACCGGTACCTAATTGTACCGCTTCACTAAACGTCAGAACGATGTCGCTGCTGATCGCTACACCCGTACCAGCGGACGTTGGACTGAAAGTAATCACAGTTGGTGCAGTTGTATCGGTCGCAGCACCTGACGCAACTGTCGTAAAGTGATAGGAGGTCGTACCTGTGTAACTGTTGCCAGCTAGATCCTTGATTGAGCCTGAGGCCAGCGTTACATAGTAATCAGTGTTGTTCGTAAGATTTGCTGTCGGATTGATGGTCAGCGTATTGCCAGAAACGGACAGTGATTCAGTTGTATTGGTCGCCACAACCGCACCCACAGCAGAACCACTGTGAACCTCAATCAAACCGGTACCTAATTGTACCGCTTCACTGAACGTCAGAACTATATTGCTGGCAACCCCCACACCAGTAGCTAACTGAACTGGATTGTATGCAGAAACAGTTGGCGGAGTTGTATCTGCCGGTGTGACGGGAGTAACCGGTGTACCGTAAGACAATGTTACTGTTTTGTCATTAAATTTCAGGGACTCAACACTTGTCAGTTTAAAGACAAAAGAGTCTCTCCCTCCAGTACTGGCACCGGTAACAGTGATCATCCCATTAGCGTCAGCAGCGCCTATTGTAAAATTGGTACTGACAAATCTTGATGCGTATGAATTGCCCGTAACAAAATCAAACGTATCGGTACCGGCAAGAAGATTTAATGTATAAGTATTAGTGGTACTTGGCTGACCATAACTTGCAAATCTTATAGTATCATTACCGGTAGTTCCGGTAATTGTAGGATTAGGCATATTTTCCTCCAGTATTTAAATAGATTATGTTTTCGGTAAACACTTCAAATCTTCCCATACGAATAGAGCTCTGTAGTCAATATCTTAACCGATATTGACTACGGGTGTTCCAGCTCAATCCCTTGTTCCTTATTCAGGGAAAACCAAACGGACATTTATTCAAAGAAGAAATTCTAACACTTTAAAAAAATGATCAGAGAAGATCATTCCTCTGTTCAAAAGTGTCGCGTCAAGCCCACCTGAATACTTCGGGCATAGAAAGGTAAAAGCCCCTTGTCGCCACCACCGGATATGCTCCACTCTGGTCGCTGCTCATAACTCTCGAATCTCGCATCAACAAGCCACTCTTTGCCAATTTTCTTCTCAACTTTGACTCCAATGGATGTTGCTCCAAAAGCTGAGAGGCGCTGATCCAGGGAATAATATGAAGGCAACGTTGCCAGTGGATCAGATGTTGGCAGATAAAAGGTTGCCGCAGTTTGGGAGTAAAATCTGAACAATGGAGTTACCGTCCATTCATGAGGTAATGGCTGAACATACTCCATACCAAAAGTATGTGCATTAATACCGAATGAGTCTGTGTAATAGCGATAGGATAACCTTGCGGTTCCATCTCTTCGGTCAAAATGATGGTTCCATCTGGTCATGAATGTTTTGCTTTCCCGCTTGTCAGGCCGAAGATCAAATAACTTGTAATGGTCGTTATAATCGCCTTTACCGCTGGCATACCCCAGGTTAACCTGAACGATATCCTCCTTTGTCAAGACCTGCGTGACACCGATCATCCCTGAATAAGTCTTCCTATCGTAAAAAGAAGCTTTATCGATGGTCGGGTTGATAGTATCGGTAGTATAGCTGCCGCCGAAGGTGAAGGTCGTGTTCTTATCCTCAGTAGTAATACTCTCCTGCGCAGAATAACTCTTTGAAACGTAATCGTGCTCCGTTGAATAACTGCTTCCAAGAGTCACCGATCCTTTAGGAAGGTAGCGGGTAACGCTTAAATCGACAGCTTGTCTGTTTTCAGTCATTTTGGAGGCACCCGAAACGACAGTAGAATGGGCATCCGGAGATGCACCGGAAACAGAATCATTCGTGTACGTCGTGCTTATGGACCACTTCCCGGCAATTGGCACCATTCCCATGATAGAATACGCATTGACACCAACCCTCTCCTGCCCAGGCTGACTATCCTGGTAGTTCAGGTATTTAAAGCTGACAATGCTGCTTTCAGGCACAGCCTCAGCAAAAGCAGTTTGAGATGCTGGCAATGCAATAGCTGCAGCAAAAAGAGCTGCTCCGACAACATTTGTTGATGGGTATGTGATAGATTTCATTGGTATGCCCTAAAGTTTATAAGTTCATTAATTGCATCCGCACCCACCACCACCGACACCTGAGCCGCCTGAGGCAGCCTCTTTGCTGCTATAAATATGCTCAGTGTACTTTGAATCAAGCGGATCACCTTCAAAAGTCATCTCCGGCCTTGCCAGAGTCTCTTTCTCCCAAGGCTGAACTGCAGGCCCTATCGAACAACCTGTTAAACCAAGCACTATCAGACATAAAATCGCCTGCAGTGATTTGAGTATAAAATTAGATTTCATTTTTTTACCTCCAATGCATTCTGGATTTGCTTTTCAAGTACATCCTTATCGCTCGCTTTAAAGCCTAAATGCTGAGATATGATTTTACCATCGCGACCAACAAGAAAACTGGTAGGCATACCCTTTACACCGTAAAGTTTAGGCGTCTCACCTTTTGAGTCAAACGCTACAGTAAAAAGAGCAGGGTTTTGTGCAAGAAATTTCTTTGCATCTTCTGTTTTACCATCAAGATTAACCCCTATAATTTTAACTCCTTTTGACTTGTATTTTTCCTGCATGGCATTCATCCAGGGAAACGACTGCTGGCAAGGGCCGCACCATGATGCCCAGAAATCAACATAGACCACAGAACCGGCAGTACTTGAAAGCCTTACTGTTCCCTGTGAACCGGCCAATTCAAAATCAGGCGCTTTACTCCCGGACTCCAAAGCATATATATTTCCGGTCAGGCTGAAACAAACAATGAATGACAGGAGTAACACCTTCATTTTTTTGCTTTTTAACTCTTCCATAGCTGTAATGTTATAGTTGTTAAAACGAATATTCCTGAGCGAAACACTTTTAAAAATAAATGCAGTAATCCCTGCCATCTTTTTCTCATCACATGAGGAAAATAATTGACTACACCTCAATACTTCAGAGCGAAGTTTTACGGTAGTCAATATTTCAACACAAGCGAGCAATAACAACACAGGGTATATCAGGAGCCTGCAGAAAGCGCCTTTACACTGAGGAGAATCATTATTACAGATCTAATGTACCGAACATGAACTTAAACCAGCATTAAGAGTCTCTTAAAAAAGGCTTAAATTTGTGCGGTAATAAAAAAATATCTACTTGTGGGTTTTAACCGTTTTTTTCTTCACCCAAAGAATAAACTGCGGTTTTCAATGGGTGATCTGGCAGAGAAAAAAAAAGGGTACCTGGTTAGAGACAGGTACCCTTTCATAGTGAATAATAACGTGAGAGGTGTTGAGCTTATTTTGCCAGTTTGACAACTACAGTCGCTGTTTTTCCATCAGCAACGGTCACAGATCCTTCCTGTGCTTTTAGTTTTTCGCTCCAAGCAGTGATCTTGTAAGTTCCTGCAGGAACATTGCTGATAGTGAACTTGCCATCATGTTCGGAAACTGCTGCATACTGATTTTCAGTTACAACAACCCATGCGGACATTTCAGAGTGAACATTGCAAAGTAAGTTAACAGCACCTGGCTTATCAAATGTCACCGGTTTAGACATGCCCGGATTATATGTGCCGAGGTTGAATTTTTTAGCCGCTGAAGCTGAAAAAATATTATGGTTGACCTTGTCATTGTTCTTGAAGTCAACTGTTGATCCAACAGGCACAGCTGTTACATGCGGAACAAAAACAAGGCTTTTCTGATCAACGGAAGCCTGCTTAGTAACAACAGGGCCTTTAACGCCTACCAGATAAACGACGGCATCTCCTTTGTACTTTGGATTGCTTGCATCGACTGTGCCGGTTATAGTCCCACCGCAAAAAGCATTAGAGGCCATAAATCCGAAACCTGTCACCAAGAGTGCGGTTTTCAAAAATTTGCTTGTAGAGTTCATAGTTTTCTGCTCCATACATTTTAGGTTGTAAAATAAATAATCCACTTAAAATCGAAATTTATAACATAGAAACTTCAGGTAACGTTCAGCTGCCTGTAAGGGTTCTGATATAAGCGACGATAAACTCTGTTTCCTCACTATGAAAAGATTTACCCCATGGAGGACACATATTTGACTTACCAACAGAAGCCGATCCTTCGTTGATCGCCTTAAAGAGTTTTTCGTCCGGCAAGGTTTTCATAAACGCCTTGTCAGTAAAATTAGCTGGCGAAGGAGTCAAACCATAATACTGTCCGCTTCCATCACCGGTTTCCCCGTGACATACAGCACAATAGTGTGAAAAAAGGCGCTTACCTTCCTTTAAGGCATATGGAATTTTCTTTCCAGCAACCGCTGCAGAATCAACTGCAACGGCTGGATTTTTCTGATCAGCTTTCCCTTCTTTGCCTTGTTTCTTGCCACAACCGGCTATCACAAGCACTGAAAGTGCGGTGAGCAGAGCGATCTTCCTGATTTTTAAGGTTTTTTGCATCACTTAGCGTTCAGTTTCAGGGTCATCAAAAAGTTTGTTAAGTAAATTCTTTCCGTCTCTGTGAAGCCATAATTAGGCTCAACGATATCTGCCTTGAATTTCCGGGCATTTTCAAGATGCTTGAAAATAAATCCTTGAGTCAGGCGGTTACCGACATTCGTCAAATTAGGTCCAAGGGCGCCACCTTCCGTTCCTATCTGATGACAAGCCTTGCAACCCTTTAGATCATAGAGTTGTTTGCCCTTGGCAATCTGTTCCGGCATGGCAATAGTGTTGATTTTAGGGATTTCCTTAGGAATATCGCTTGACAACAACTCCTGTTGGAAAAAGTTAATCACAACATCAACATCAGTCTTATTCGTATCCTCAACCTTCTGCTGTCCAAGATTAAACCTTGGCATGGTAACCTTAGCCTGAGGCTTTCCTGATGAGAGACCGAATTTAGGCATCTGCTGTAGAAGTGGGCGGATAACATCTGGATTTGCAAGGAAGTTGCGAATCCATGACTCCTGCAGTTTGCTGCCTGCAATAGAGATATCAGGAGCATAATCAGCTCCGATACCACGAATAGCATGACAGTTGGTGCATTTCACATCAGCAATGACCTTGGCAAAGTCGCCTGTAAATTTATACGAAGGAACACCGGCCATTCTGTCCAATTCCTGACGGGAAGGGACAAGAAAACGTGTAGGCACGCTTGCATCTGTAAAACCATACAGAACAGCTGACAATTCATTTATCTCCGACTCGGCCAGACGGAAATTAGGCATCCGTAATCCAAGGCGGTAGCCTCTTGGATCTCTAAGTTTCTGCTTGATATAGCTCAGACGGTCATTAGGAATAGATTTCTTCAGCTTTCCGAAATCAAGCATGTCAACCGGTTTACTTCCAATAGAGGAGAGCTCCATTCCGATTTTTTCACGCATCTCATTATTTCTAAGGAAGGTAACTCCTTGCTTCCTTAGAGATGGAGCAACCTGAACCATATCCTCCATTCCCTGAAGTTTATGGCATCCATAGCAACCATATTTCTGTATCAGGTCCTTTCCTTTTGCAATTGAGGCTGCCTTGATCTCTACAGGCTGAGCATATTTATACTCGGCATCCTCATCCTGATACTCTGAGGTTATGTATGCAACAAGGCCATTCACCTCCTCATCGGTAAAGCGGAACCTTGGCATCTTTGTGCCAGGGAAATATGTATTTGGATTTTTGATCCATTTGAACATCCACTCCTTGTTTACCTTACTGCCCACTTTACTCAAATCAGGAGCATATACCTTCACATTGTTTCCTCCCCTGCCGCCTGTGATATGGCAGAGATTGCAGCGTGACTGGGCCCACAAAGCTTTACCCTGCTCTATAAGTTTCGCGTCAGGCTTGTTCTTCGTATTATCAGCATCATGGCGGGTGGTCCCTGACATACTGAAGAGATAGTCAGCAATAGCCTCAGCCTGATCCTGTGTAAAATAGAACTTCGGCATCCTTGCTGTAGCAAAGTATTTCTTCGGATCAAGCAGCCAGCTTACAGCCCAAGAATAATTGACCTTTGTGCCGACCTGTGTAAGAAGCGGTCCTACATCACCAACAGTCTCATAGCCGGGAATTTTGTGACAACTGTAACAACCGTACTTCTTGATAAGCTCGGTACTTTTAATAATCTTTTCTGCACCACGAAGCCCCTTGATATCACCATGGCAGTTCAAGCACGATGTCTGGGTCATATCACCCTGAAGCATTGGCTCATCCCAATGCTTAACATTACCATGAGCCTTTTCGGCTGACGTTGTCGCACGACCCTGTCCTCTATGACAAAAGGTACACCCGAACTTAGCTGGATCATGATGATCGAGATAGACGAAACTGGCGGGATGTCTTGTAAACGGCTGCTTCCCTGAAACCTGATTTTTTCCATCGATACCAATATGGCACGACTGGCATCGATCAGCTTTGTCAACATCAGCTATATGAATCTGCTTGATCTCAATAGGGACTTTTTCATTATTGGCAATCTTCTCTTTTTTCTCTTCCAGACCATTTTTCATTGTCGCAATTTGAGCTCGTATAGCTGCAGTTCCAGCTGTAAGCGACGATAATGACCCCTTGATGGAGTCCTCAATTTTTTGTTGCGCCGCTACACGTAATGCAACACTATCAATGCTGCGCTGAAGCACATCCATTTTCGACTTATAGTCAGGCTGTTGAGTTTTTGTAAAGTAGTACTCAGTTTCAAGAAACTGACCGCGTAAATCGCGAAGCTCTTTCTGACTTTTCGCAAGCGCTTCATGGGCTGCTTCAAGCTGACTGTTAAGCTTTGTAAACTTTTCCTGGGTCTCATTGCTTTTAAACCCTGCTTCAGCTTTTTCAAGCTTGGCTTCAAGCTCAGCCAGCTTTTTGTGACCACCAGATCGCTGGAATTCAACGACCGCATGACGATAATCTTGCTCGAGCTTATCGTGCTTCATGGTCTTATAATCCGCCTGGTATTTTTTCCATGGCCGCAGGCCAAATTCATCATCCCATACTACCCATAAAGATAGAACGAGCAATACTACACTGAAAAAAACAAAGATGTAGAGACTTAAGGATGAACTGTTTTTATTCTCATTCGCCATGTTCAAGAGTTTTTTGGGCTTTTAGAATGACCTTGTTTCCGTATACCAGAGCTTATTGACCAGCACTAAACGCTAAACCAGGGGGTTATCCATACATATTTAATCAGAAATACCAACCTGAGAACCATTTTAATCGGTATAGACATCATCGTTATAAACAAAAATATGATGGTCACATACCGTATCATCCCCAGCTGAGTGAGCAATTCAGGATTATTCTTCTTCCAGTACAGGTAGGGAGCAATCATGCCTCCAACCATATAGGAGCCGACAACAATCGCTCCGATAATAAAGCCAGGAAGAGATCGCGATTCAATACCTATGAGGGCAGTCAAATCCCTGGTAGGCTCGAAAACAACTCTGGAATGATCCCACTCCTGCCAAGGCCAATACCAGAGCCAACCCGGTCCTCTAAAAAACACACCGATGACAATCAAAAGAAGCCAGAGGACAAAAAATCCAAAGGAAAAAATAATGATAGACCACTTTCTCTCTGCAAACGTGTAATAGCCATTTCCCTTGGGATTTATATCGATATAGGGAATAGCAAGAAGACCCACAACAATCAGTGACGGCAGTACGACACCGGCGAGCCATGGATCAAAGTACACCAGGAGCTCCTGAAGACCCAAGAAATACCATGGGGCCTTTGCCGGGTTTGGTGTTAAGGTCGGGTTTGCTATCTCTTCAAGCGGAGCATCAACCAATATAGACCAAACCGTTAGACCTACCATGACGACAAGTGCGATAAGAAGCTCAATGCGCACAAGTGGTTTGAATGTGTCGATAAACCTGTCGTTTTCACCGTCAACAGGAAGTCCTGCAGCTAAAAGCCTGTCATTTTGAAAGGCCTGCTGAAAAGCCCATACCATATAAAAGGAGACCATAATGACCATGATCACAATGGCAATATTATCTGGCTGGGTAATGATTTCAATAAAAGGGTTCATAATCGCCTATGCCCGGTCTGTTATTTTTGAGGTTTTGAAATTCCGCCATCTTTTCTGACACGCCAGAAATGTACCATCATCAAAATGGTGGCGACAAGAGGAATAGCAACGCAATGCCATATATATGATCTTAAGAGCGCATTACCGCCGACTTGCGCACCTCCAAGAAGCGCAAAACGCACATCGTTGTATGGTGTTATATGCAGATACTCGCTGAATGGTCCCTGATATCCAAGCAATGGTGTCGCTGCACCCATATTGGTTCCAACGGTGATCGCCCAGAATCCAAGCTGGTCCCAAGGTGTGAGGTAACCGGTAAAACTCAAAAGGAATGTCAAGACAAGCAGAATAACTCCAACACCCCAGTTGAACTGTCGTGGTGCTTTATAAGACCCTGTCATAAAGACACGGAACATATGAATCATCACAACAATGACCATGAAGTGCGCTCCCCATCGATGGAGATTACGGAGAATAACGCCAAATGGCACCTGAAACTCCAGATCCTTGATATCCGTATAGGCCTGGTCAATTGACGGATGGTAATAGAACATCAAAACAACACCAGTAATTACGAGAATGATAAAGGCAAATAAGGTAATACCTCCCATTCCCCAGGTAAAGCGAAGTTTGACCGCGCTTTCACGTACCTGCACCGGGTGCAGATGAAGAAATACGTTACCGAAAACAGCTTGTGCCCGGTCTCTTACAGTATTACGGTAATCTCGTCTGAATACGGATTTCCATATCAGATTCTTCTTAACCTTGTCAGTTATCTCTGGTAGGCTTTTCATAGTCCAGTCATATTTTATTTGCTAAACAGTTTACTGATACCCGCGCAGCCTCTTTAACTGCCTCTCATATTCGGCTTCATTCTTGCGCGAACCGTCCGGATTCAGCATCTCCACACCGGTCCATGGACAATCAATGGCACATATATTACAGCCCGTACAGCCCTCATCAACTTGTGCAATCCCAGTAAAATTCAGGTCTGACTCGACTATTGTTATACAGTCTGAAGGACAGGTCTGAACGCAAATCCTGCACCCCGTACAAAGTTCTGAGATCACCCTGGCCGCAGCGCGCTTGCGTGCTCCGGAAACTCTCTTCAACGGGGCGTCTTCCTGAAGCGCGGTTATATTTTCCTCACTACCCATGCTCATAAGTTTTCAGTTATCTTATAATCATCACACTTTCAACAAACTCTCAGGGTAAACCTCATTAGACTCCTTGCCTGGAACACCCGGATACTTGATCGTCTTGTCAACAAGCAACTGACCATCCTCAGCTATACTTATTTTAAAGCGATCCATAGGCCGGGGTGCGGGACCTTCAAAATTCAACCCGGTTATGTAATAGCCGCTGCCATGGCAGGGGCATTTAAATTTCTTCTGAGCCTCCATCCAGCTCGGCGTACAACCAAGATGGGTGCATTTGGTCTCCATAGCAAAAAAACGACCATCCTGCAGTCTGATAATCCAGGTACTGTATTCCCTTTGATATTGGGAGTTAACTGCCCCTGGAGGGTAGTCGGCCGGAAGTCCGACCTTAAATTGCGATGGCGGTTCAAACAGCACTCGTGGGTAAAGAAATCTTAAAAATGCTGCTGAATTCAGCGCTATAAACCCTGCAAGACTTCCCCAGCCTACCCTGGTCAGAAATTTCCTTCTTGCGCTGGACTCCGCCTGACCGCCTTCAGAATTTTCTCGGTTTATGATTTCTTCCTTTTGCTCTGTAACGAGCTCTCTATCATCCTGCATAGCAGCTTTTTTTTTGCTTTCAATAAGACCTTTTCTGAACTGAAACCTTTACTTCTGAATCAAACCAAATAATTGTTTATCCGGGCATAAGAAAGGCATGCTGACAAAAAGGAAGCACCTGAAAAAATAACACCCCTCCCTTTTTGCAAGCACACCTCAACCACACGCAATCAGAACAACATTTGTTGTAACCCCAACAAAAAAAACGATTAATTATAATTTACTCATCCATCAGAAAAGGGCAGGTTCTTCCCGGGGTTACTCATAAAATGAGAAGAACCCGCCTTTCCTAAACTCAATACTTACAACCAGAATCAACTAAGCATTAAAACGCATAACCAGCATTCAGACTTAATGAGTTCGCATTGTTAACACCGGTTGTATTTGCTGTTGCAGGTGCAATATTTTTGGTATTGTAGACGTATGATGCCTGAACAAAAATATTTGCACGGAGCCATGCTGTTAATGATGGAGTGAGTGTCGGGATTTCCTGGTCGACGCCAGCCCTGCCCAAATTCGCATATCTAACCCTCGCTAAAAGCCAAGGATAAAGATAATATCCGGCATCTACCGCGTAATTGTTGAGTTTTAGATCCTGGTCCTTACTGAAAGCGACACCGCCTGTAAAGCTGCCGACGTTTCCTGCAAGATCAACGCCGTAAACCAATGTCTCGCCTGCATAATTTGAAGCCAGAACAGCATCCCTTGCACTGACAAGACTTGCGCCGATAGCCAAACTGTTATCAAGACCGACATACTCATTACCGTAAGTACCACTAGCTCCACTCAGAAGACCAGCACCAAAAAACTTATATTTTGCCCGAAGATATCTGGTATCATCAAGCTTTTTAGTGTTATCAAGTAGTCCAGTTGAAGAAGCGGCGCTTGCAAGTCCAGCAATAAAATTGAATCCGCCTTCCTTGCCTGTCGCGTAATTGAACTCAGGACCCGTTCCGGATGCAGGAAATACGCTGGTAAAGACAGATATTGGAGAAGCTACTCCGCCAAAGGCACTGAATGCGCTTGTTCCAAAACTGATGTTGACTCCGGGAGCAAAAGCCCATGTGGCACGAAGATTACTTGTAGGAGATACATTCGTCCCTAAATTCTCAAATGCACCAACAATTCCGACAGTTTCACCGATTGTGCCACCATAGAGAATACGAGCATTAATAGGTCCCTGCCAAGTAAGCTGTTGCGCTGTTGTGACCGCTCCTGCTTTAGTTTTCACCTCATCAGAATATCTCACAATAGGCCCTGTGACATACACTGCAAATGGAGCAAAGCCAGGGATGTCTGAAGGCCAAGGAGAGTCAGGGAAGGTCTGCTTCCATCCATTGGCGCCCATTTTTGTCTGCTCCTGCTTGGCGTGATCCTCATCTTCTCCACCCGGCCAGCGATAGCCGTTATTCTTGAAGGCTTCACCAAACGCATTCCTGTTCGGGAAACCGGAATGGCAGGTATAACATGATGTCTGATACTTTCTTGCAAACGCAGGCACAGCAAAACTATCCTGACTCCAGAACAGAGCCGGTACCATACTGAGTGTTGCAATCTTGGCAAATGTCGACTTTCTCATAGATCGAACTTTTTTGAGTTGTTGTGATTGGATTTATTCTACGTAATACCACTTTTTAATACAAGAGACACAAAATCCCATGGAAATGCATATCAGCAACTCCAAATATCGCACCAGTAATTAGCGCGTCATATCTTTGATTGAGCAACGACCAGATGACATATAGCCAGACTGGCAGGTATGAAAGACAAAACGTATTATGTGAGGGAATGGGGAATGAAAGACATTAACAAGTTTTCATCCACAAATATTCGCCCCAAAAAAAATCGAAAACAGCAACGTAGAAATAGTGTACAACGCATCAACAACTAAGCACCAACGTTCAACAACAAATCAGTATGTATCGACCAATGCTACCATGAATATGGTACAAAAATATCTAAAAAAAAATAACTCTCAAAAAAATACCTGATCATGCTCTTTTTTCCACAAGAAACAAGATTGGGTTGGCATACCGTAAAAGTAACAATCATGCTAAATTCTATGTCAGTATAACGATTGTTAATTAATTGCTAAAGCTTTTCCTGAAAAAAAAATATATTTCAAGCTCTTATCCCGTATATACTACATCGCGCCCCTGTGATTGGGAACAAAACCTTCTCTTTTTTCATGCAGCGAAGTGTCTGTTATTTGCGAAACTCTTCCTCCCCGGTTATATTTGAACGCTTCACACAGCGCAACGGGATTCTAACTACCTGCAAATAAATATACTTGCAGATCATTTATAATTGTTGTTTGATACCATTGTACTTTATTTCCGCGTCCTCCTAAAAATAATCAGTCAGCTATCAACGAATAGCCGCTACTTCAGGTTGACTAATAACCGGTACAGATAAGCTTACTATAGTTTCAAGCGCTTCCTTGCCCTTTTAAAAATTGATAGTGAAGTTTGCCTCTACGTACAAGCACTCTAACGGCACTGTTAAGGTATTATTATAATAAGGATTAATTCGGGTTTTCATTATGGTTGTTGTCCGGCGTCGCTGGTTTCAGGCACCCTGGGAGTTCAGGGAATCTGCTCTTTTTACTGCTGTTTCTGTCATTGCGGGCTTTGTAATTCAAGCTGCGGCTTCAGGCCAAGGTATTGCTATGCCGCACTTGCCGTACAACGCTATAGCACTCTTATTTTTAGCTGTTCTGGTTATAAGTACCGGACTGGCTTTCAGAAACACTCCCGCTGTTAAATGGTTTGGAGGCATCCCCCTTGGACTTTGCCTTATTCTTGCGATAGCTGTTCTTTCGCTGATCGGCGGTATTATACCTCAGCAATCTGCTGCGAAGGAATCACTTCCAACATTGCTTGGGTTGAACCAGATTTTTTCAAGCTGGCCTTTTGCCGTGACCGTTCTCCTCTTCCTTGCCAACCTCGGTATTTCGCTTTCGTGGAAGCTGATACCGTTTAAACTGCAGAATCTCCAGTTTATCCTTTTTCATGCCGGTTTCTGGATTGCCCTTTCATGCGCAATTTTCGGCAGTTCCGATCTTCAACGGCTTGTTGTGCCTATTAATGTTGGAAAAGCTAACAACCTTGGTTATACCATGGAAAGCGATACCCCGCAGCAGCTTCCGTTGTCTATTTTTCTTCATGACTTTTCCCTTGAAGAGTATCCGCCACAGTTACTGCTCTATGACCCGCATAACGATAAGCTGATGATGAACAAGGCACAAGCCATTTTAGAGGTCCGAAAAGGAACGACAGCATCCTGGCAGGGAATTGAGGTTCTTGTGCTCGACTATCTGCCCTATGCACTTCCAGGGAAAGATGGAGTGCCCCAATCCGCAGATCGAAAAACAGGGATTCCCTTTGCAAAAGTCAGAATCATTACACCTTCGTCACAGAGAGATGCCTGGATCAGCACTGGAAGCCCTATGCTTAAACCTGATGCCGCTCAACTGGACGGATTCTATCTTATCATGATGCCTGGTACGCCTAAATCATTCCGCTCCGCTGTCACTATTCAGGATGAAAAAGGCCATGAAAAAGTTGCAAATCTTGAGGTTAACCATCCTGTCAGCTTTATGGGCTGGAAGCTCTACCAGATGGGCTATGACGAAAAAGCCGGACGCTGGTCTAAACTAAGCTTGATTGAAATGATTCATGATCCATGGCTGCCGGCTGTTTATCTCGGTTTTTTTATGATAATGGCAGGAAACATTCTGTTTTTCTGGAATGGCATTAAACGCACAGAGGTTGTAAAATGATAATGAATTTTAATACTGCTGCAGAACTGGCTATCGTGTGTTGGGCAATCGGCTCTTTGCTGAGTCTTTTGGCAAATCGAACTCCGGCACTTAAGCTCCCTGCATTTCTTCTCTCTATTGCCGGCACTCTGATCATGACCGGGTTTATTGCTTTTTACTGGTCAGCTCTCGACCGTCCACCTCTCAGAACTCTTGGAGAGACCAGACTATGGTATGCCGCACTCATTCCCCTTGTTGGATTTCTTGTTGAGTACCGCTGGAAAATAGGATGGCTGAAATACTACTGCATGGCTCTTGCTACATTTTTTCTCAGCATAAACATGCTTCATCCAGAGGTCTTCGACAAAACTCTTATGCCTGCCCTGCAAAGTCCATGGTTTATTCCACATGTCGTTGTCTATCTTGTCGGCTATGTTTTACTGGCGGCATCATCGGTTACAGCTCTGCACAATGTCTATCTCCAAGTGAGAAAGAAAGAAAACAGTACAGGGGAATCAGTCTCACACTTTCTTGCACTGCTTGGTTTTGTTTTTTTAAGCTTTGGCTTGATATTCGGCGCTCTTTGGGCAAAAGAGGCGTGGGGCCACTATTGGACATGGGATCCAAAGGAAACATGGGCGTTTCTATCCTGGCTGGCCTATCTGGGCTACCTTCATGCATTCCGTTACAAGATAGACAGGAGTAAACTGCAATGGTACCTGGCTCTTGCGTTTGTTGTTCTTCTTGTCTGCTGGTTCGGAGTTAACTACCTCCCATCAGCACAGAACAGTGTCCACACCTATACGCAAAGTTGAAAAAGTCATGGGACTGGTTTAACAGGCCGGATAGAAGCAAGATACAACCTAAATACCTCCGGAAGCTCTAACAGGCTTCCGCCAAAAAGTCCCACTTCAGGAATACCGATGATTTTTGGACATTTACCTGCAGGCTATATTACTTCAAAGTTATTATTCAAAAAGTTTGGAGCCCGAACTGCTTTCTATAAGGCATTTATGTTATGGGGAATGCTTGGCGCTATCGCCCCTGATTTAGACTTGTTTTACTACTATACCATTGATGTTTATAAAACCCCGCACCACACCTATCTCACCCATTTTCCAATTTTCTGGCTGATACTTATACTGATCTCCATAGTATGGTTACGTCTGAGTAATAGCCAAAGCCCTGCATTCGCCTTCATTTTCGCTCTCAATGGACTTATTCATCTGATTCTGGATACCTTAACAGGCAATGTGTTTTGGTTAGCGCCATTTCTGAGCACACCATTTTCTTTTGTATCGCTGGATCTGGAGTACAATTCGTGGAAGTTGAATTATTTCACCCACTGGGCGTTCATCTTTGAGCTGTTCATCATATGGTGGGCAATATTCTTACGCCTAAAAAGAAACTGATAGGGTTCACTTTCCGATGCAGAAACGATCAAAGACAACGTGTAATATCTCTTCATTAACCACCTTGCCGGTGATTTCTCCCACATACTCAAGTGAGGAGCGAAGTTCGAATGCTATAAGCTCGGTAGCGGAACCGGTTTCAATCAGCTCACGGGCATTCTCAAGGGCATCCGAGGCATTACGGAGTGCTTCATAGTGACGCAGGCTGGTTACGAGCACACTTGCCTCATGGAGCTTGTCAAGCCCCTCAACCATGCTGCTCATCAGCTGCTTCAGTTCATCTATTCCAATACCGTTTGCCGCCGATATGCCGCAGACATCGCAACCCGTTAGTTCTCGAAGCCGCTGCAATCGTGTAGAGCTTTCTCCAGTTAGATCGATTTTGTTGGCGACCACAATCATACGGGCATTGCTGTATCGCTCCAAAAACTGAAGGATCTGTGGAACTTCATCGAGATACTCCTCCCGGCTTATATCAAGGAGGTAAAGAATCAGATCGGCCTCGGAAATTTTTTTGTAGCTGCGTCGTATTCCTTCGTGCTCAATCTCCTCACTCCCGTCACGCAGTCCCGCCGTATCGGTGAGGCGAAACATTGTTTTTTCATAGAGAAAACACTCCTCGATATAATCTCGGGTCGTCCCGGGCATATGGCTGACAATGGAACGCTCTTCGTTAAGAAGAACATTCAGCAGCGTCGACTTGCCGGCATTCGGCTTGCCTGCAATCACCGTAGCAACTCCTTCCTTTAGAAGCCGGCCATGCTGATAGGAGTCCACAAGACGACGAAGCTCCTCCTGCAAAACAGCAAGCTCCTGACGGAGCTGGCCTCGACTGAGAAACTCAACATCCTCTTCACTGAAATCAAGTTCAAGCTCCAAAAGGGCACAGGAACGTAAGAGCTGCTCCCTCATTGAATCAAGTCGCTCGGAAAGAGAGCCCTGCATCTGATTCACTGCAGTCCGAAACGCCGATTCCGTGCGGGCGTGAATCATCTCTCCGATAGCCTCAGCCTGAAGCAGATCAATGCGTCCATTGAGAAAAGCGCGCCGGGTAAACTCTCCCGGTTCTGCCAGCCGGCATCCTTCGTCGAGTAATACCTGCAGAATATGTTTGACAACCACTGGACCACCATGGCAGCTTAGCTCAACCATATCCTCCATTGTAAACGAATTCGGCGAGCGAAACGTTAACGCAACCACTTCGTCAATCAGACCTTCAGAATCATAAACAGTACCAAAATGAGCCCTGAAGCCCTTCGATTCTGAAAAAAGGAACTTTGGATTATTCTTCTTATGAAACACCCGCTGGGCTATATCGAAAACGCCTTTACCGCTCATTCGAATAACCGCCAGGGCACCGACACCCAGTGGAGTTGCAAGCGCCGCAATTGGTTCTGACTGTTCTGGCTGTGTAAATGGAGTGGTCATAATGAGCTGCTTATTACTGAATCCTCTCTCGTCAGGCTTAGAGGGGTTGACTATACATTCAGCAAGTATAAGGAATACAAGCAAGAAATAGTAACTTCATCAAAAGTGAAAAGAGGAACCTAAAACAAATATTCAATGCCTGAAATAACAGCAACAGAACAGTTAAAAGCAGATATAGTCACAGAAAAAGAACGAACTCTTCAGGAACAATTCGAACGGACATTGAACCTTGTAAAAGTCCTGAGGCAACAGTGCCCCTGGGACCGAAAACAGACTCCTCAGTCGCTTGCCCACCTGCTGCTTGAAGAGAGCTATGAACTCGTTCATGCCATTGACCATATGGACGAAACAGAACTCAAAAAAGAGATTGGAGATCTTTTTCTCCATCTCTGTTTTCAGGTACTGCTTAGCGAAGAGCGGGGATCATTCTCTTTTGCCGATGTTTTCGAAGCCCTCTGCCACAAGCTTATCAGCCGACACCCGCATGTTTTCAGCGACACCATTGCTGAAACGGAACAGGATGTGCTTAATAACTGGGAAACCCTGAAGCTCAAGGAAGGACGCCTGAGTATCCTCGATGGAGTGCCGAAGTCCATGTCGGAACTTCTTCGCGCTTACCGTGTTCAGAAAAAAGTTTCGGGTGTCGGTTTTGACTGGCCAAGCGATGAGGGCGTCCTTGATAAACTTGCTGAAGAAATTGAAGAGTTGAAAAACGCAAAAAGCAAAGAGGAAAAGGAAGAAGAGTTTGGCGATCTGCTCTTTACCATCGTCAACTACAGTCGCTTTTTAGGTGCGAACCCCGAAGACTCCCTCCGGAAAGCAACCAACAAGTTTATAGAACGGTTTACAAAAATTGAAATAAACGTGCAGGGCTCAGGCCGCAACTGGCAGGACTACACTGCTGAAGAGCTCGACGGGCTTTGGAAACTGGCCAAAGAACGATAGATGCTTCACTCTGTAACAGTTATACCGTCGCAAGAAATGCACCGGCTGAATCATAGTACTCGTCATTAGCTCCATGCTCACCCCTGAACAGGGTTGCCGTAAATGGTAGCCCAGCATCTCTGAAGCGTGCACAATCGTGCTCATATTTTTCCGGACTGTAGAACCTGTCTTCATTGCCACGAGCAAGATGAACTCTGTCGACACCTCCATTGACTGAAAGTTCAGGCGGTATATCCCCTCCGAGCAGCATAAGGCCGCAGGCCCGATAACTGCCAAGCAGGGCAGCTCTACAGGCCATGCCGCACCCTTGCGAAAATCCGTGAAAACAGAGCCTGTCACCGACAGAAGCTGACTCCCGGATACGCTTGATTACCGCATCGACATAGTTCACATTTTCTGTAATTCGCTGCTCGCGCGCGCGGCTGGTCATCCAGCTTGCTCCAGTCTCCCCTCTCGGAGTATACACCGGATGAAGGGCCTCAATGGAACAACAGAGCCATCTTGCCGAACCGGGAATGGCCTTTAAAAGGGCAATCTCATCTTCAGCGGTCTGGCCGTATCCATGAAAACCTATTAATAGAGGAGCCGGAACTGAGTTTGACGGCAGCTGAAGAAGGTATCTGCCACTCACCGAAGTCTGAATGGCATATTCCTGAATACTGGTCATATCTTTGATGGCGGATGCATTGAACAAGGCAGAGCCTGCCGGGCTGCAGCAGGCTCTGCCATCAGGCATGAATTACATTTCCAGAAGCTTCAATATTCCCCTGAGTGGAATTCCTGCCCATTCCGGTCGGTTGTTGAGCTCATAATTCAGTTCATAAACCGCCTTGTTCATGAGATAAGCCCGCATAAGATGCTCGCGCTGCTTAGACTCTTGAGGTACGATGTCGCTGCCTCTGGTTTTTTCGAAGTAGGTATCGAGAAAATGCTGACCTACAAAAAAGCTCCAGAGATCTCCCCATGGTTCAAGGGCAAGACACTCTTCCGCACGGAACACTGAGTGGTTTTGCTGAAGAACATTGAACGCCGCATAGTTGAATGAACGGAGCATACCTGAAATATCTCGAAAAACAGAGCGCTTGATTTTGCGTTCAGAAATCGGCCGGGCCGGTTCTCCCTCAAAATCGATGATCACAAAGTCTTTGCCGGTAAACAGCACTTGGCCAAGGTGATAATCCCCGTGAATCCTGATTTTCAACGTATCAATTTTCTCCATTCTGATTGGAGTGAACTGCTGCAGAATTGCTTTCTGATTCTGCAGAAAAAGAGCACAAAGCTTCTGCTGCTCGACCGGCAGCGTCGGCATGACTTCACGTATAAGAATAACGGTGCGTTTGACCTGCTCGCACATCGCCTGATAAATTGAGCGCTGATAGAGCGTTGTAAATGGCTCCGGCGCAAACGCTGGATCGTTACCGAGAGAGGCTAAAGCAAGATGCATGTCAGCAGTCCGTTCAGCCAGCTTTTCAATCATGCCGAGATAGGCTTCGCCAAGAAGTTCGTGCATCACAGCCGGAATCTGGACAGGGTCACCGCTAAGAAGAGGGAGCTGAGGCAATGCAATGCCGGTGTTGATTTTAGTAAGAACCTCGTCATAGTAACGCTTTACCTGCCCGAGTGAAAGCTGCCAGGCATCCCCTTCATTCGGCACATAATTCTGTAAAATACCGATAGAGTATGTACGGGACCGGTTCTGCTCATAATTCAGGGAGCCGAGATAGGTCGGCAGGTTATTAAATGAGGTTTTTTCACTGAGCGCGCTGCACATTTCAACTTCGGGAGAAACCCCGTTTTCTATACGGCGATAGAGCTTCAGGAGCAGATTGTCAAGAAACCTGATTGAGGTATTCGTCTGATCAACAGCCATCAGAGCAGGTTCCGGTTCACCATTGCCGATCTTTTTGCCGAAATCATCAACTTGCCTTCCTTTCAAGCCAGACACCAGACCCGCCTTTCCCTGCCACCCCTCTCTACCCGTCACCAGGTAAAAAAGCTGGTTCAGAAAGCGATTATCAAAGGTGGCATCGCACAGATACCCCTCTTGATCGCCCACAATAACTCTTGCAATAACCTTTTTGTAAAAATTATCGTCGGCCCGGTTCACTTCTGAAAGCGGCTCAAAGCACACCGGCAGCTGATAAAGATCGTTTTCACCACTCGAATAGCGCACCTCGGTCATCAGCAGTTTTGCCAGCTCCATACCTACAACAGGAATGGTATCAACAATGGTAATGCGCATGATGTTGCGGGCCTTGCCGCCAAACCATCGACTGGCGTTATAATAAGCAGGCAGAATCTCCGTTTCCAGAAGCTGACGACTCTTGCTGGAAAATAGGTTTGGCCAGCTATTGACGGTAGCAAACGGCTCATCCAGATAAGATCGGCCATCAACTTCCTCACTGTCCTTGACAAGATTCAACCAGAAATAACCATAAGAGCCGAGGGCAACCATATAAGGAGCTTTCCTGATTTTCGGAAATCTGTTCATGCTGAACACCTCTTCAGGAATAAACCCTTCAAAACGAGAGAGATCGATCATCACCGCCTGAGCATTTCTGGAAAGATTGATCACCGTAAGCATGGTTTCATCCTCAAACCTGCGGATAAAGATCAGCACTTTCGGGTTGCTCACCTGCAGGAACTCGATGCTCCCTCGGTTGAGTGACTTGTATCGGCGAGCCGTTGCAATAGTATGGCGCGTCCACCAGAGAAGTGAGTTGACATTGCTTTCCTGCACCTCAACGTTAATCGCTTCATAATGATATTCCGGATCGATAATAACCGGCAGGAGCAGCTGCTGCGGATTAGCGCGCGAAAAGCCGGCGTTACGGTCTGAGTTCCACTGCATCGGGGTACGTACACCATCCCGGTCACCAAGGTAGTAGTTATCACCCATACCGATCTCATCTCCATAGTAGAGTACAGGTGTTCCCGGCAATGAGAGCAGCATGACATTCATCAGCTCAATCTTTCGGCGGTCATTGGTCATCAGTGGCGCAAGCCTGCGTCTGATACCGAGGTTAATGCGTGCCTTTGGATCGTTGGCATAGACCCTGCGCATATAGTCGCGCTCCTCATCCGTCACCATCTCCAGTGTCAACTCATCATGATTTCTCAGAAACGATGCCCACTGGCAAGCTTCAGGGATTTCAGGTGTCTGATCGAGAATATCAAGAATTGGAAAGCGATCCTCAGTGGCAAGCGCCATGTACATCCTCGGCATCAAGGGAAAATGGAAGTTCATGTGGCACAGATCACCTTTGCCGAAATAGGCCGCGGAATCTTCGGGCCACTGATTGGCCTCAGCAAGCAGCATGCGATTGGGATAGTGCTCGTCTACGTGAGAGCGCAGCTTCTTCAGATAGTCGTATGTCTGGGGAAGGTTTTCGCAATTGGTGCCTTCAGCCTCATAGAGATAAGGAACTGCATCAAGCCTGAGCCCGTCAACTCCCATGCCAAGCCAGAAATCCAGTACATCGAAAAGCGCCTGATGAACTTCAGGATTTTCAAAATTAAGATCGGGCTGGTGATGGAAAAACCGATGCCAGAAATACTGACCAGCAACTGGATCCCACGTCCAGTTTGATGCTTCGAAGTCCTGAAAAATGATACGGGTTTCAGTGTATTTGTTCGGATCGTCGTTCCAGACATAGAAATTCCGCTCAGGCGATCCTGCCGGGGCTTTTCTCGCACGCTGAAACCATGCGTGCTGATCAGACGTATGGTTAACCACAAGCTCGGTAATAACTTTCAATCCGCGGCTGTGAGCTTCATCAAGAAACTCTTTAAAATCTTCGAGCGTCCCGTAATCGGGATTAACGGTCATATAGTCAGCTATATCGTAGCCATCGTCACGGAGGGGTGAAGGATAAAATGGAAGCAGCCAGATAGCGGTAATGCCGAGGCTTTCCAGATAACCCAGCTTCTGGCGCAAACCTTGAAAATCTCCAATACCGTCATTGTTGCTGTCAAAAAACGTCTTGACATGAGCTTCGTAAATAATTGCGTCCTTGTACCAGAGTTTTTCGGGTTGATACATGATATATGGTCAGTTAGGGATATCGTGAATAGTGATTAAAAAGATTCGATAAAAAAACTCGGTCAGGAAAAAGTCACCCTGAATATATGTGCTGGCATGACCCATGGATTTACTGCTACATAGTTCCATTCGCCATTCCAGTCATAGTGGTTACCGCTCAGCAGATCCTCAACCTTGAACTGGGAATCGTGCGGCATGTTGAAGAGTTCGAGAGGGAAGCGCAGCCAGCCCCCCTGGGTATTCGAAGAATCGAGGCTGACAACAGTAAGAATACTATTACTTCCGTCATCGGACCGCTTGAGATAGCCCATCAATTGCTCGTTTTCCTGACCCGGTGAAGCTTCAATGCGGACAAAAGTAATGTCATTGGTCTGCTGAAAAGCACTGTTCTCTTTTCTTATCCTGTTGATGCGCGTTATCTCTGCCCGGATATTGCCCGGCCGGTCAAGATCCCACTGCTTGATTTCATACTTTTCGGAATTGAGATAATCCTCCTTGGTTCCCGGAACAGGGAGATACTCGCACAGCTCGTAAGCAGGGCCATACATGCCGTAGTTCGATGAAAGAGTAGAGGCAAGCACCATACGGATAATAAAGCGGTTGCGATCACCCGTCTGGAACTCCTCATGAAGAATATCAGGAGTATTAGGCCAGAAGTTAGGCCGCATAAAATGTTTGAGGGGCGAAGATGTCAGCTCAAGGAGATACTCCTGCAACTCATGCTTGTTATTGCGCCATGTGAAGTAGCTGTATGACTGACTGTACCCAACAACAGCAAGTCGAGCCATTAATTTGGGCCGGGTGAACGCCTCGGCAAGAAAAACCGTATCCGGATGCTCCTCCCTGATCGAGGCAATAGCCCACTCCCAGAAAGGAAAAGCCTTGGTATGAGGATTGTCAACGCGAAAAATTTTCACCCCTTTGTCAATCCAGAACAGAAAAATACTTTTCAGCTCAATCCAGAGATTCTGCCAGTCGGCCGACTCAAAATCAATAGGAAGAATATCCTCATATCGTTTCGGCGGATTTTCCGCAAACTGGACAGTGCCGTCCGGACGCCACTTGAACCACTGCGGATGCTCTTTGACATAGGGATGATCCGGCGAACACTGAAACGCGATATCAAGAGCCACAGAAATTCCCAGCTCCTCAGCCGTTGCAACAAATGCTGTAAAATCCTTGATGGTACCCAGTTCAGGGTGAACCGCCTTATGCCCTCCATCCTTGTTGCCGATTGCCCAGCAGCTTCCCGGATCATCCGTCGCGGCCACAAGGGCATTATTCTTTCCTTTGCGCTTGGCGTAACCAATCGGATGAATCGGAGGAAGATAGACGACATCGAATCCCATCCCTGCAATAAGAGGCAGCAACCTGTTACAGTCTTTGAACGTCCCGTGCTTACCGGGCTTAGTACTCCATGAGCGGGGAAAAAATTCATACCAGGCACTGCATCCGGCCTTTTTCTGTTCTACCGTCAACCCTAGCGTTTTTTCATAGACAGTAGCACACGACTTATCGGGATTGCTGGTCATAAGCTCTTCAAGAGTTCCTTCAAGTGCAGCAGCAGCTGCTTTATCCTTGTCCTTCGAACAGAGCAGAGCTGCAAATTCACTGAGCTTTGCGGCATCAGTTTTTCCCGCTCTCGACACTCCTTCTTTTACAAAAATCGCCCCGATCTGCAGATCGAGTGAAACATCCTGACCCGCCTCGATCTTTTTGGTCAGTCCCTTTTTCCATGTCTGAAAATGGTCAACCCATGCCTCAATCGTATACTCATAGCGGCCAGGGAGACCAACAGTAAACGAACCTAGCCATTGGTCGTTGCCTTGCGAAACCATTGGCGAACGCTGCCACTCATCGAGACCGGAAGGCCGGAAACAGAGCTCAGCAGAAACCGTATCGGCACCGTCAACAAAAATATCAGCCTCAACAGAAAGGCGCCCGCCCTCAACTGCTTTTGCAGGGTACTTGCCTCCATGGAGTTCAGGGGAAACTTTTTCTATAACAACACGTTGACGACCATCAAACTTTTGATCACTATACTGGGGAATAGCCCGTTTGAATGAAGGATTCATGTTCAGGATCTCTCTGATTGGTGCCCGGGGTAATCCCGGTCATAGTTCTGTTAGCACAAAATGATGCGTAAACAGTTCCGGTAGGGCTCCCTGTTTTTTTTTAACAGAATGGAAAATATGAAAACTCCATTACTTTTTCACTCAGATACTCTTCTAATTTCAAAGGCCCCAATTAAATCATAAACCTTGAACCCTCTTTTGATTTCTGCTGAAAAAAATTGTTCTTTGAAGTTGCATTGCCGTTTTATTGTCAACAATCCTTAGAGAAAATCATGTTTGAACCACAAAAAGAAAGACTGCAGGAGATTCATCGTCGCCTCGGACAGTTACGGGGGTATCTTTGACGTTGATCAGCGCAAAGAAAAAATATATGACCTCGAAAAAATTTCAACAGATCCGACTTTCTGGAACGACCAGAAAGAGGCTCACAAAGTTTTAAAAGAGCTGAACGAACATAAGTCATGGACTGATGGCTTCGAAAAAATTGCATCGAAAGCAACCATCTGTCAGGATGAACTCGACATTGCCACAGAACTCGAAGACGAATCCTTCACCGAAGAGCTCAACGCCACAATCGCCTCAATCGAGCACGACATCTCCGCCATTGAGTTTAAAAACATGCTTTCAGGCAAAGATGATGCCGGCAACGCCCTCATTACCATTCATGCAGGAGCAGGAGGCACCGAGGCGCAGGACTGGGCAGAAATGCTCTATAGAATGTACATGCGCTGGGCTGAGCGAAAAGGGTTTAAAATCTATACCGACGACTACCAGGAAGGTGATGGTGCCGGCATAAAAACAGCAACTCTTGAAATAGAGGGACCTTATGCCTACGGCTATCTGAAAGCCGAAAACGGCGTTCACCGGCTTGTAAGGGTGTCGCCCTTCGATTCAAACGCCAGGCGTCACACCTCCTTTGCCAGTGTATTCACCTACCCGGAAGCCCCTCCCGATGTTGAAATCGACGTCCGCAAGGAAGATCTTGAACTCTCAACGTTCCGCAGCGGAGGCAAAGGCGGTCAGAATGTCAACAAAGTGGAAACTGCCGTCCGAATAAAGCATCTCCCTACAGGGATTGTGGTCGGCTGTCAGGAAGAGCGCTCACAATTCCAGAACAGGGAGCGCGCCATGAAAATGCTGATGGCCCAGCTCTACCAGCGCCAGAGAGATGATGAGGAGGCGAAAAAGCGGGAGATAGAAGGAAAAAAGAAAAAAATCGAATGGGGAAGCCAGATCCGCAGCTATGTGCTCGATGACCGTCGAATCAAGGACCACCGAACAAATTACGAACGGTTTGATGTGGAAACCGTTCTGGACGGAGACCTGGACGAATTCATGGAAAAATATCTCTCTGAATTCGGCGACTGATGTCCGGCTCTCACAACACCTTAACCCTCAAGTTCGGCATAATAACCGACATTCACTTCTCATCAGCAATTGAACCTGCGGCAGCAATCTCAACTGCCGCAGAGCTTCGAACCTGGCTCAAAAACTGCAAAAAGAACAACGTTGATTTTCTGTTCCAGCTCGGCGACCTGATCAAAGGGAGTGAGAAGTATCACAAGGAAGAACTCCGACAGGCCAGCTCTATACTTAAAGAGTTTCCCGGTACCATTCACCATGTCATCGGCAACCACTGCCTTGCCCTTCCACAACAGGAACTGCTCGATTCCCTTGGAATACCATCTCCCTTCTATTCATTTTCCGTAAAAAAATTCCGATTTATCGTCCTTGACGGTATGGATGTATCAATACATAACAAGCCTGAAACGCAGGAAGACTGCCGAACCCTTGAATACTTCCTCGCCCGGCCTGAAAAACACGACTACTGCGGCGCAGTGGGCTTGCGGCAAAAGGGATGGCTGAGAAATGAGCTTGAAACTGCTGAAACAGCTGGAGAAACGGTAATCGTGATCTGCCACTTTCCGCTGCTTCCCGAAACAACCGACTCAAAATACGGCCTACTCTGGAATCATCAGGAGATCGTCGATATACTCGCATCATCCACCGCCGTAAAGGTTTGCCTCAGCGGGCATTATCATTATGGCGCCTGCGCTATGAAGGGTAAAATCCACTTTGTGGTGTTGCCGGCATTTGTGCAACGTCTTGAGCACCCATCCTTTACCTGCGGCAGAGTAGAACTTGAAAGCAATCGAATGGTGATCCGCAATCAGGGAAATGAAGTTGTTTATGACCTCTCTTTTAGACCGCAATAAACCACAGCACTCTCGACTTGCGTCGATAGATTTCTCCCTCTCGGTCGAAATGACACCCAATATATATTGCAGCACAGAGTGACAGAATGTCCGACACTATGCAGCTTTAATCAGGCTATACTATCCGGTCGAGTATGGTGACAATGCGGGCCGCAGCGGCGCCGTCCCATTTTTCAGGAATTTTTGAGCGGGATGATTCGTGCTTGTGTTTTCCGGGCTGGAGAATATCGTTAACGCGGCTGATGATATCTTCCTCATCGAGGCCGACAAGAACATTAGTGCCGATTTCTATGGTTACTGGACGCGATGCCGACTCCATCATTGTGAGACATGGCACATTCATGACTGTCGCTTCCGACTGCAGCTCTTCGGTATCGGTCAGAAGCATCACAGAATCTCTGAGCAGCATCAGCAGGCCTGCATGCGAAAGCGAATCGATAATTTTCAGGTTCTCAATATCGGTGAATGCGGGGTCCATACCATTAAACTGTGGAATAAGAACAGTAGTCTTGAGGGAAATCTCCGTCAGAAGCCGGAGCATCATTTCAAGCGGTTCTTTCCGTGAAAAGTGACCTGCAGGGTTCAAAATTACCAGTGCATAGGACTTCGGACGAAATCCATGGGCTCTGGATACGGGCATTTGATTTGCCTGCTCCATCAATTTGACAAGGCTGTCGATTGAAAGGTTACCGGGAAAAAAAACCTTATCATCGGCTACCCCTTCATTGATCAGGTTGTACTCTCCACTGTGTTCGCTCACAAAGTGATACTCAGCCATTGCATCAATGGCAATTCGATTGATCTCCTCGCCGTCAGAACGGTCATAGCTACGAAGTCCTGCATCGACCACCGCAACCCGGACACCGAGCTTTGCGGCTGTCAGTGCAGCTCCAAGGGCGGCATTATCGCTGCCGCACACCATAACGAGATCAGGTTTTTCGCTGGCAATAACTTTTTCAATTCCGGTCATAACCGTTGCGAGATGCTCAACCGCAGATCCTTTCGGGAGGGAAATGGCAATGAAACTCCCTGCTTCATCAAAACCGAAGCATGCTGCAAGATCACCGCTGATCGGATCGACCCCTTCAGGGGCAACAAAAAGCGCGACAGGCTTATAGGCCTCATTATGTTTCAATGCGTCATATAAGGGAGCAAGCAATAAATTTCCTGGCCTGCCGCCACCAACGAGGAGTAATTTTTTCACAGTAAAAACAAAGCTTTGTTACATTAGAACTTATCAATAAACACTTTCGGGGGCTGACATCAATCTATTATCCGCAATGCCAAGAGCTATTTCAATTAGACTATTGACCGCCGCTATTCTGACACTTCAGATTATCATGCTCCCGGCTCTGCCCCATAATACACTGCGCGCGGAAAAAAAGAAAATTATTCTCCAGCATGCAGATGTCATCGAAGGAGGCGAAAGTGAAGCAGGATCATACCGCTCTGTCATCGGCAATGTGGTTTTTCTCCAGGACAACTTAACACTAAAATGTGACCGTGCAACAAGTTATGAGCAGGAGAACAAAATCGTGCTCACTGGCAATGTTTTCATGACCGATAATACCGTTGAAATTTACGGCGAAAATGGAGTCTACTACTCGGATAGACAAGTCGGAGAATTAAGCGGTAACGTGCGGGGCAGGATGCTTGACAACTCGCTTGTCGCAAAATCGAAAAAAGCTCTTGTCAATAAAATAACCAGTCAGATATGGCTTAACGATGAAGCACTCGCATGGCATAACCGTCAACAGATCAGTGGGGATAGTATTCTTCTGCATCTGAAGGAAAGCCCGACGGGCGCAAAGCGCAAGAGCATTGATGAAATACAGATCCATGGCAATGCTTTTTTTGCCGCTCAGGACACTCTCTGCGTTTCACCGGTTGCCTATGATCAGTTCAGTGCCAAAAAAATGGTAGTCCTGCTCAACGACAACTCAAAAATAACCGGCATTACCCTTACCACTCAGGCGGAAAGCCTGTATCACCTCTATAACAATGAGCAAAAACCTTCAGGTATCAACTATTCAAGTGGCGATATGATCCGGATGTTTTTCAACGCAGGGACTCTTAAACGTGTGAAGGTTACAGGAAATGTAGAAGGAAAACAGTACCCGGAGAGCTTCCGCGGTGACAAAAAGATTGATCTTTCAACATTTTCCTGGAGAGAAAAGGAAAATCCTTTCATACAGCAGAAAAGCCTTCCCTGATTCGGAAGGCCTTTCAAGTGTGCCTTATAATGGCAAAAAATCAGCGGAGCTTTACTTTGCCATAGGGCACGCGCCACTTGAGCATGCGCCAGTAGAGCAAGGCGAAGGAGCAGCGGGACTTGACTCTTTTTTGCTCGGGTTATAGTCTGTTTTATAAAAACCGGATCCCTTCAGCACGAATCCTCCCTCAGCACTGATAACTCGCTCAAAGGTCTCCTTTTCACACTGCGGGCAGATTGTCAGCGAATCATCCGTCATCTTCTGGACAATTTCAAGTTCATTACCGCAGTTTTTACAACGATACTGATAGGTCGGCATATCTATTTTTCTCCTTGATTAATCTCTTTCTGACTGTTATTGTTCATCGTCAGTACATTGTTTACAAAGTCCATAAGCCTTATGCGTGAAGCGTTACCGTATATAATTATATTTCCTAAAATAAAAAAGATGAAGCAGTGATCGTCAAAACCCGGGCTGTCATATTGCGGGAAATCAAATACCGCGACCAGTCAAAGATCTGCTCGGTCTACACTCGCGAATTCGGCAAAATCTCAGTTATCATCAAAGGGGCCCGTAATCCAAAAAACAAACTCTCCGGATTGTTCAGCGCGGGGAATGTAGTCGATCTTGTGCTCTACAAAAAAAATAGCCGGGACATTCAACTCGTCAGTGATGGTAACCTTATTTTGAGCCCAATGGTTCCCGCTCCTGACCTTGATCGATTCGCTATCCTCTACAGGATCATTGATCTTGTGAAGCATACGACGGAGCGTGATGAAAAAAATCTTGCACTCTTTACCCTCCTCTCAGGAACTCTCGAAGAGCTTTACCATGACGGCATCAATTACCAGCAGCTCTATGCATGGTTCCTTTTGCGATTTATTTCACTGCTTGGCTTTCAGCCCTCCCTTCGCTTCTGTGTCTTCAGTGGAAAAGAACTCATGCCTGCAGTTGAGTCCATGAAACTTACCGAACTTTATTTTGTCATGAACCCCGGAGGGCTAGCACTTCCTGGAGCTGCAGGAGAGAGCCTTGCAAAAAAGCAGCTTATCCCTTTACGTCTCGCCATGCTGTTAAGCGCTCTCGCATCAAAACGCCTTCCCTCCGGGGACCCTATCAAAGCTGATCCAGATGACATTGAACAGCTCTGGAATCTCCTTCAGGAATATTGTGCTCTGCATCTGGAACATGCACGATTGGGCAAAAACCTCGCAATAGTATCGCAAATCCTCCTGAAATAGACCCGGCAGCAGGTTTTTTGGGGTTTTATATCTGCAGGAGTATTTCTATCTTAACCAATCATTTTATTACTTCTTATACCGTCTTGTTCAATCCTAAACAGAATTGTCCGACATGCCTCAACTAACCAGATCAGCAGAACTCTTTGAAAAAGCAAAGAAGTTTATTCCCGGTGGTGTAAACTCTCCAGTACGGGCATTTAAATCCGTTGGCGGAAATCCAATTTACATGGCTAAAGGGTCAGGCGCATACATGACCGATGTTGATGGCAACTCCTATCTTGACTATGTCGGCTCATGGGGACCGTTCATTCTCGGCAGCATGCATCCGAGAATCACAGCGGCTCTTGAATATACCCTGAAAAATATCGGCACCAGCTTCGGCACCCCGATCGAAATGGAAATTGAGATTGCCGAACTTCTCTGTAAAATCGTTCCTTCTCTGGAAATGGTCCGCATGGTCAACAGCGGAACTGAAGCGACCATGTCGGCTGTAAGAGTCGCGAGAGGTTACACCGGTCGCGATAAAATAATTAAATTTGAAGGTTGCTACCACGGCCACGGCGACAGCTTCCTTATCAAGGCAGGTTCAGGCGCATTGACACTTGGCGCTCCAGACAGCCCCGGTGTCACCAAAGGCACCGCAATGGATACGCTCAATGCAAAGTACAACGATATCGAATCCGTAAAACTCCTTGTTAATGAAAACAAGGATAAGGTTGCAGCCATCATCATCGAACCGGTCGCAGGCAATACCGGTGTTATACCTCCACAGCCAGGATTCCTTGCCGCGCTCCGCGAACTATGCGACAAGGAAGGCATTGTCCTTATTTTTGATGAAGTCATGTGTGGATTCCGCGTCGCTCTCGGTGGTGCACAGAGTCTTTATGGCGTCACACCTGACCTTACCACCATGGGTAAGATTATCGGCGGCGGTCTTCCTGTCGGAGCCTTCGGAGGTAAACGCAAAATTATGGAGAGAGTTGCTCCGCTTGGCGATGTTTACCAGGCAGGAACCCTTTCTGGCAATCCTCTTGCGCTGACAGCAGGTCTTGAAACCCTTAAAATCCTTATTGAAGAGAATCCCTATCCGGAACTCGAAAGAAAATCCGCAATTCTTGAAGCGGGCTTCAGCGACAACCTGAAAAAACTTGGTTTGAACTACGTTCAAAACCGTGTTGGCTCAATGTCCTGCCTCTTCTTTACAGAAACACCGGTTGTCAACTTCGACAGTGCCATCACTGCTGATGTTAAAAAGCACGGAAAATACTTCCATTCAATGCTCGATCAGGGAATCTATCTTGCTCCATCCCAGTTTGAAGCAATGTTCACCAGTTTCGCACACACCGATGCTGATCTCGAAAAAACCATCAAGGCAAACTATAACGCCCTTGTGGCCTCCGGCAAATAGATATGGAAATGCACCATAACAAAAAGGGAAGCCTGATGGCTTCCCTTTTTGTTTCATCTCTGGTAGGGGCGACCCTTGTGGTCGCCCTCCATGCGCAATTCTGTATCATTCAATAATAGCTGATCGTACCTGCTCCCGCGTGATCATCACCCGTTCCGCCGAATCCCTCACCATCTGCTGAAGCATCGGCAGAAAGCTGTCAATATTCTCCGTAGTGTCCACAAGCTCGACAATCATGGGAAGGTTCAGGCCGAACTCCACAATTTTAGCGGTATTGATATGCAGGTCATGCCCGTAGGAAAGCACCCCCTTCATTACTGTCGCACCTGCCATACCCAGCTGCCGGGCTTCACGGACGATCTCCTCATAAAGAGGGCGATGACCGAAGCGTACATGCTCACCGACAAAAATCCGCAGCGATTCTAAATTTTTCAGTTCCATAATTCCCCTTATGTCCAGAGTTTTGCAAAAAGTGTTCCTGAATAGAGAGCAATCAGTCCCCCCACGATACTGCCGGCAAGATAGAAGCTTGTATAGAAGAGCTGTCCGTCTTTAATGAGTGCGGTAGACTCAAACATATAAGCGGAAAATGTGGTGAATCCCCCGCAAATACCAGTCACAAGAAAAAGTCTTGCTTCAGGGGATACAAGTGTCGTCGATACCGCCAGCTCGCTCAGAAGGCCAATAAGAAAACTGCCTGCAATATTGACTGCAAATGTTGCAAAAGGAAATCCCGGAACAAGCGGCGAGAAAAGAAGAGTAACCATATATCGGGCCATGGAGCCCAAAAAACCCCCCGTACCAACAAGAAGCAGAGCTCCTGCATGTTTCATGAGCTGAACCTCCCGATAGAGACTTCTCTTCTCATCAAAAAGCTATCGATCATGACCGCCTTGCCCTTCTTCTATCCGCTTGTGAGCGCAGCACATCTCGTCAAGAATGCCAAGCAGGGTATTAAAAATACCCACACAGACTATTGTCGGTGCCCATAAACCTATAAAAATAGCTACCAGCTCATGGTTAACGCCTGTACCGAAAATAAAGATATAGATGGAAAGCAGTATCGAAAGCGATGCCCCGATAAAATAATAATGCGACTTCATACACTGAGTTTGATTAAGTGAGCCAACCTTTTCAAAATGTAATAATAAGGCCATGAAAAAACCAGTTCAACAACGCTTTATCTCTCCGGCGGCACCTTTCTTACTCAATATCGATATGCACCTCGTTGCGGCGCAAAAAAGGAATGGTCCAGGGAGGGTCGTAGCTTGCTGCACGTGGCCCGGAGAGCACCCTGCTCCCTTGCTTCTCAATCCAAACGGTCAGTTTCTCAGCATAATTCCGCAGGTTATTTTCAGAATGAAGGCCTGAATAACGGATCACACCTACCTTCTTTCCCGGAATGACCCGCTGTTTCACTGCCGGGTCAAGCGGTACTGGAAGCGCTTCAAGCGTAGACCCTTCCGGCATCACAAACGACATTACCCAGGCATTGCCCTTTTTTTCCTGCATAACAGGGGCTGTCATCGATATTTTTTCACTGACCGCTTCCTGCAGCACCGGAGCAGTCATGGCAATTTTCTGCTTTGCCCGGTTCTTGCCGAAAATATATCCGGCAAGGCGGCTGAACGCTGCCCCGCTTGTTTGTCCGTATGACCCTTCCACAACTGTTTCGGCAACGATCATCTCCCCATATTGCCTGATTTCAATATCTCCATCCTCTTTGAGTACCTTAAATAGCGGTTCATTTGCCGTACGTTTTCCTAGCACCGAACAGCCTGCAAGCATCAGACTTGTCATCAGTAATACCGACCATGCGCCCATAATCTGCTCCGTTCAATCATCATGATTATATAATACACCGTTCCAAAGAGAACAACCAAAGCAGAGAAAAGGTTTTTCATGGCTCATGGCCATCTCAAAAAATTGAATTTGTCATAAATCGGCTTTAATTTACTGGAATAACGCATTGAGCTGACCGCATCACTAATATTCACGACCATTTAATCCACCAAGGAGAGAGCCATAAGCTTAACTCTAAAAAAAAGAGTCCTTGCCATCGACTACGGGACCAAACGCATAGGCCTGGCTCAGAGCGATCCTCTCGGACTTTTTGCCCAGCCTGTAGGCACCTTTGACCGGGCAGGATTGTTCAATACTCTCAAGGCAATGCTTGGGAGCAATGATGTCGAAAAAATCATTATCGGCTACCCTCTCAGTGATTCAGGGGCAAAAAATGCAATGACCGGCGTGCTTGACCGCTTTATTGAGGAGCTTTGTGATGCGTTCCCTCTGATAACGGTTGAACCCGTCGATGAACACCACTCATCGAGGGATGCTAAACGAATTCTCGTTGCGGCCGGCACCTCCAGAAAAGTTCGACAGCAAAAAGGGCGGCTCGACAGTGCCGCAGCATGCGTCATCCTGAGCGATTACCTTGAAACCCGTCATTGAAAAAGGAAGAGAAGCGCTCATTCGGAAGGCTGCCGCATTCACGACTTTTTCCTTTAGCTTTTCAGAACTGCTTCTTTATCTTTAGGTTCACTGATTGTAAAGTCCTCGCTCAACATTTTCAGCCCATATTTTTCATGAGTACATCCGCAATGCTTGACGTTTTTAAAACAACCGGCGCTCTGCTCGATGGTCATTTCAAGCTGACGTCCGGACGTCACAGCAACACCTATTTCCAGTGCGCAAAAGTGCTGCAGTATCCGGAACACCTCACAGCGGTATGTAACAAAATTGCCCTGCATTTTGCCGATAAGAATGTTGAAACCGTCATCTCTCCTGCTATAGGAGGAATTGTTGTTGGAACGGAAGTGGGACGCCAGCTTGGAGTAAAAACAATTTTTGCTGAACGCAAGGACGGAGTCATGACGATCCGCAGGGGATTCAGTCTCGAACCCGGCGAAAAGGTGCTTGTCATAGAGGATGTCATAACCACCGGCGGCTCCGTTGCCGAAGTTATAGAACTCATCAAACGCTCCGGAGCTACGCTTGTCGGTGTTGGTTCGGTTGTTGACCGCAGCAACGGTCGCGTCCGGCTTGCTGATGACCATTTTTCCGTACTTTCAATGGAAGTGATAAGCTACACTCCCGAAGAGTGCCCTCTCTGCAAAAAGGGTTTGACTATTGATGCCCCCGGAAGCCGGGCAAACAAGCAAAGTTGAACTTCATGACTGAGCATTCAGCAATTCGCAGCATTTCGTTTATTGGTCTCGGTTTGATCGGAATGTCCCTGTTGAGAGCAATCAAATGCTCGCCGCTTGCCATAAAAAGCAATATTCTGTTGCAGGGGTTTGATCCTAACTTTACCGAAAGTGACCGGCAGCGCGTCACAGAGCTTGGTCTTGGACTGTTTATTGACGACAAAAAAGAGCTTTACAGCGCTGACATTATTATTCTTTCTGCCCCGGTTGAGGTCAATATTGCGCTGCTCGAGGAGATAAAGCTGCTTGCCCCGCCAACAACGCTTGTCAGCGATGTATCAAGCACAAAATCCCTTATCGCCCGAAAAGCCTTTGAGCTCGAAATCCCTTTTATTGGAATGCACCCTATGGCGGGCAAGGAGCAGCAAGGTTATCGTGAAAGCCATGAGGAACTGCTTCAGGGACGGCGCATTATCCTCTGCGACGACAACAACCTGCTCTCCGGCAGCAAGGGAAGATTTCTCATCGAACTCCTTCACTCCGCAGGCTGCTCAACACTTTGTATGACCCCTGATGAACATGACCGCATCATAGCAAAAGTCAGTCATCTGCCCCAGTTGCTCTCAACACTGCTGATGGCTTACTGTGGAGACTCCATCAATAAATCGGGACCGGGTTTCGCCACCATTACCAGACTTGCAGGAAGTTCATGGCAGATCTGGAGAGATATCATTGCAACAAACAGTGATAACATTGCAGATGAACTCGAGCATTTTTCCAGAGAGCTTGCCCTACTCTCACAAGAGGTAAGGCAATGTAATCTTGAACGGCTTGAATCGCGCTTCAGTGAAGCTAACCGCCTTTATCAAACCCTCAAAGAGATGGACCAGCAATGAAATTTGCAATTATTGTCAATATTTCAAGGGAAACAGCGCTGGATCTTGCCCGGAAGCTTGCCGTGTGGTTTAAGGAGCGTGGAGTAGAGTATATCTTTGAAACACAATCAGCCGAAAAACTGCATACAGAAAACTCTCTCCCTATTGAGGAACTCAGCAAGCACTGTGACGCTTTTGTATCACTTGGCGGAGATGGAACGCTCCTTTTTACGTCTCACTTCGCCATAACAAAGCCGATTATAGGAGTCAATGTCGGCTACCTCGGTTTTTTAACGGAGTTTACCCAGGCTGAAATGTTCGGGGCAATCGAAAAAGTGCTTGACGGCACCTATTCGATTCATAATCGACTGCAGCTTGAAGCTTCACTCCCTGTTAACAACGAGATGCTGCTGTTCAAAGCCCTGAATGATGTGGTCATTGAAAAAGGCACCTATCCACGTATTCCGACATTTGTCATAAAACTGGATGGAGAACTGCTTAGTTCATACAGGGCTGATGGCATCATTATTGCCACGTCGACAGGCTCCACCGCCTACTCCATGTCTGCGGGCGGCCCGATCATAGCTCCGAAATCAAGTGTTTTCGTCATCACCCCGATATGCCCGCACATGCTGACCGTCCGGCCGATCGTTATCAGCGATGACAAGGTTATCGAAATCTCTGTCGATGCTCCTGATGGAGAGTTTCCCCTCAACTGTGACGGACATTTCAGAAAATTTCTTGCCCCCAATGAGATCGTCACTGTAAAAAAATCTGCCGAACTCATCAACCTTGTCGCAAATGAGAGCCGCAATTACTGCGAAATCCTGCGAACAAAACTGCTATGGGGCCGCGAGCATAATTTCGGCAGTTAAAACCAGCCGATTATTTTTTCCCAACGAATCAGGCTGCACATTTTCATGAGTAACCCTCTCTCTACGGACTCGCTCCACAAACTGCTTGGCATTCCTCTTGATACTCCTCTGAGCATCGATGAAATGTGCAAAAGGCTCAAACCGGCACTCTACCCCGCCCCCGTTTTATCGATTCGACTTGAGCGGTTTTGCAATGCCCTCATCAATGCCATGCAATCACTCGACATAACCGTTCTTTCAGAAAAAGAGGCATCCGGAAACGACGGACGATTTACTCAGGGAACAGTTATTTTCGCTCCGGGTTATTTTCCTGATAACCTGCTTGCCATCAACCGGGTCGCAACGCTCTATAACAATATCATTGTCGGAATTTACGATGAGCCCGCGCCCATAACCACCAACGCCCTGCCTCAGCAGCGCCTTGACGCCATTGTCGGCAGGCTCGCCCGCGACATGGTCCATATTCTTATATTTGTTACAGACCATTCATGGACAATCTGCACAATGAATGGCGGTGTCGTAACGTTCAACACGCCCTATCCTTCAAGAGAGCAAGTCTTTTCCACACTGGTGCCTAAACTTACGGCACAGGTGGTCCCGCCAAGAGCTGAAGACCTGGATATAGAACATGGTAAACTTCAGACCGGAACCCCGGAATTTGAAGCTGTTGCCAATGATTTCCTGCGGTGCAGCGCCCTGTGGAGCAATAATTCCTCTCTTTTAACGCATACATCAACAGCCGGGCTTCACTACCGCAGCGATTTTTACAAACGCATTGTTGCCCGATATCTCGACCAGCGAAGTGGCATGAGCTATGGATTCTTTGCACGCCAGCTTCCGGTTTCGGTAGAGCCAGCACTCTGTTCCGGCAGTAATAACCCGATTACGGATGACCATAAGCAGATACAGAGAGTGGTAGAGGTTAGAGTGCAGGAGAAAACTTTTCTCGTTCACGTGCCGGACATCAGTGTCATCACGACAAGATCAGGGTGCAAAAAAAACAGTCTTGACCCGAAAAAAGATCTTGTTGAAATCGGGCTTATTCAGGGCAAGAATCGAGGGAGAATATACCTTAAAACCCCTGAAGGATGCTTATCCGACAATAGTGCCAAACCATCCTTCGATACCTTGACAATTCTGGCACATGCACTGGGTAATGCCTTGACGGCAAGTATACTGATGAGAATTCGGCCTGAAGCCGGCTTCCCCTTACACCTTTCCCGGTATGGAGCTTCCATCACCCACTGGCATGATTATCCGCAAAGCGAACAACTTCCAGAAGGCTATTTTCTGCACGGCCAGGAGAATCCTCCTGTATCCTGCTCAACACCACAATCAGCAGCCTACAGTCTTCGCGGCAAAATAGAGGCACTTGAAAAAGCGCTTGAGAATGATACTGAGTACAGGGGGGATGTACATGTTGAACCGAACCACGGCACTAATATTGTCGGTATGCTTTCACTTGCAGAAACAGCGGAGCTCCTGAACCCTCTCCTTCTTCCGGCGTTTATTCCGGAAGAGTATTAAAATCAATTTTAGCTCCCCGTACTTATTCCTCAGGGTCTGGACGCTCTATGTATGGCCATTTATCCTGATGCGTAAGAATCATCTCGACAACTTCCCTCACGCACCCCTTGCCTCCTTCATACCCCGCAATATAAGCGACACGGTTTCTGAGATAATCAGCTCCGTCAATAGGAGTAACGGGCAGGCCTGCTTTTTCAAGTATCGCAATATCGCCGATATCGTCGCCGATATAAGCGCAATCGTTGTCTGAAAAGTCATGAAGATTCCGGAACGCGTCATAGGCTTCAACGAGATTACCCGCACCGAGGTAGAGATCCTGAACACCAAGCTCTTCAAGCAGGGGTCGGTAGGCTTCAGCATCCCTATGGGAGACCACGGCGATACGCAACCCCTGTTTACATGCCTCCCTTATGGCCACGGCGTCCCTGACAGAGATCGAACACATTTCCGTCCCTGTGCCGTCAAAGGTAATCCTGCCGCCATTGAGCACGCCATCAACCGGAAAAATAAGCGCCCTGACTTCTTTAAGCGCCTGTTCTATGCGTGAAGAGGGATCTGCCTGCGAAGGCTCCATTCCAAAATATTGAAAACCGGCCAATAGAGTACTTGTTTATAATGAATGAAGAGTCTGCACACACCGGTAAAGGTGGAGCAGTTGTTTGACAATTAACCCGAAATCAGCGAGAGCTACCTGAGTGGCCGCATCGGAGAGGGCTTTAGATGGATCAGGATGGATCTCAAAAAACAAACCATTCACGCCTGCCGCAACCGCCGCCCTGGCCAGAGGCATTACATACTGTCGCTCACCTCCGGAAACGCCATTGCCCGCGCCCGGAAGCTGAAGACTGTGCGTTGCATCATAAAGAACAGGATATCCTGATTCTGCCATTTTAGCAAACCCTCTGAAATCAACAACAAGATTGTGGTAGCCGAAGCTTGAGCCCCTTTCTGTCAGCATAATCCGCTTGTTACCTGTCGCAGCAACCTTGTCAGCTGCAAGCGCCATATCTTCAGGAGCCATAAACTGACCTTTCTTGATGTTGACGGCAAGACCGCTCTCCCCGGCAGCAACGAGAAGCTCCGTCTGACGACAGAGAAATGCCGGTATCTGCAGTACATCAACATAACGGGCAGCAAGAGTTACATCCTTTGTTTCATGTACATCGGTAATAACCGGCATACCATAGGTCTCATGAATCTCCGAAAGTACCTCAAGAGCCTCTATGTCCCCTATACCGGTAAATGAAGATGCTGAAGTACGGTTGGCTTTGCGGTAGGAGCCCTTGAAAATAAATCGGATTCCTTCACTGCGGCTTATGCGCTGAAGCTCTTCCGCCGTCTCTATAGCCATAGCCCTGCTTTCAATCACACAGGGTCCGGCAATAAAAAGCGGGCTGTTGTCGTCAGGAACTGAGAGTGAAGCGATTGAGAACTTTTGCACGTTTTTTTCCGTTACTTTTTTCTGGGGTAAAGTATTTCTCGATGATGACTTTTAAGTTCATAAGCGTTAAATTTACAACAATATTTCTTATTCACACTCCGAATCAAACCCAAAATACGTATGAGCACCGCTGACACGAAACATCGGTTGGATGAGATAGAAAAACAGCTTGCAAATCTTGTCGAAGAACAGACTGTAATCAAAGCAAAATGGGATAGCGAAAAACAGCTGATTCAATCTTCACGCACTCTCAAATCACAGATTGAAGAACTTCGGGTGCAGGCTGAAGAGTTTGAACGACAGGGTGATTATGGAAAAGTAGCTGAAATCCGTTACGGAAAAACTGTAGCAATTGAACGCGAACTTGAAGAAAACCGCCTGAAAATTGAGGAGAAAAAAGCTTCAGGCGATTTAATCATGAAAGAAGAGATCGATGCAGAGGACATTGCTGATATCGTCTCTAAATGGACCGGCATACCTCTCAGCAAGATGCTTCAGTCAGAACGTCAGAAACTTCTGCTTATTGAGGATGAACTGCATAAGCGCGTGATAGGGCAGGAAGAGGCTGTAACCGCCGTTAGTGAAGCTGTCAAGCGATCACGGGCAGGCATGGGCGATGAAAAACGGCCGATAGGATCGTTTATTTTTCTTGGCCCGACCGGCGTTGGGAAAACCGAGCTGGCCCGCACGCTGGCGGACTACCTTTTTGATGACGAAGAGGCCATGATCCGCATCGACATGAGCGAATACATGGAAGCGCACAATGTCAGCCGGCTGGTAGGTGCACCTCCCGGCTATGTCGGCTATGAAGAGGGTGGACAGCTTACCGAAGCAGTACGGCGTAAACCTTTTTCTGTCGTATTGCTCGATGAAATTGAAAAAGCCCACCCCGATGTCTTCAATATTCTTTTGCAGATACTTGATGACGGCCGCCTGACCGACAGCAAAGGCCGTACGGTGAACTTCAAGAATACCATCATCATCATGACCAGCAACATCGGCGCTCAGCTCATTCAATCTGAAATGGAAAAAATGGATGGGATGAACAGGGAGAACCTGCTTTCCGGTCTTCAGGAAAAACTTTTTCAACTTTTGAAGCAGCAGGTTCGACCTGAGTTTCTCAACAGAATTGACGAAGTCATCCTTTTCACTCCGCTGACAAGGCAAGACCTTAAAAAAATTGTACTGATCCAGTTCGAACACATCAAGGCTGCTGCAATGCGCCAGCGCATCAGCCTTACAATTTCTGAGGCTGCCATTGCATGGCTCTCTGATGCCGGTTTTGATCCTGCCTTTGGAGCCCGCCCCCTTAAACGGGTAATGCAGCGTAAAATAACAAACAAGCTTTCTGAGCTCATTCTTTCCGGAGAGGTAAAGGAAGGGGAGTCAGTTGCGATCGATATGGCTGGTGGCGAAATCACTGCTGTCAAGATTGCCGCATAAAGCCTTTCTTAATAATGTATATTCAATACAGGATATGCAAACCCCCTTATCGGCAGATCCTGTATTGAAACATATGAACAATTCTGACCCCATGGCAGCCCACGGCTCGAAAATGACAAACCAAGCGCTGGCTGTGGTGGCATGGATGCTCTTCTTCATTTTTTCCCTCCCTGCTTTTGCAGCCGTGCAGCCGGACAGCCTTGCCATAAAAACCGGCCAGATGCTGATGATCGGCTTCAGAGGAATGAGCGTTGAGAGCGCACCGGAAATTGCTGCCGATATCACCCGACACCGGATTGGAGGAGTAGTACTGTTTGACTATGACGTCCCTTCCCGCTCCTCTTCAAGAAACATCAGCACTCCGCAGCAGCTTTCAAGTCTGACAACAGAGTTGCAGAAACTTTCGAAAATCCCCCTTTTTATAGCAATAGATCAGGAGGGTGGAAAGGTTAACCGCCTTAAATCAGCCAGAGGATTTCCTCCAACTGTTTCGGCCGACTATCTCGGCAGACTTAATAATCCCGACACCACATCTGCTGCTGCCCGACAGACCGCCCGAACGCTGAAGGCAATGCATATAACCATGAATCTTGCGCCGGTCGCCGACCTCAATACCAATCCCGACAATCCGGTTATCGGTAAAATCGGGAGAAGTTTTTCATCCGATCCGGCAACGGTTATCAGCAACATCACCCTGATTGTCGGGGCCTACCATAACGAAGGCATTATTGCCACTCTGAAACATTTCCCCGGACATGGCAGTTCGACGACCGATACGCACCTTGATTTTACCGACATAACGACAAGCTGGTCGGAGCAAGAGCTTGAGCCGTACCGCATCCTTATTGCCTCGGGCTATAATGACGCAGTAATGACCGCGCATGTCTTCAATGCGAAACTCGACCCTCTCTACCCGGCAACGCTTTCAAAATCAACCCTCACTGATCTGCTGCGCCATAAACTCGGGTTTAAGGGTGTCGTCGTCAGCGATGACATGCAGATGAAGGCTATAGCTGACCATTACGGTCTCGAAACTGCAATCCGTCTTACCATAGAGGCCGGTGTCGATATCCTGCTCTTTGGAAACAATACCTCCTATGACCCGGCAATTGCTTCAAAAGCAACGGATATAATCAACTCCCTGATTCAACAAAAAATCATTACGCCAGAACGCATTGACCAGTCATACAAGAGAATCATGAAACTCAAAAACCTTTATCTTTCAGAGAGCCGATGAAAACCCTCTATCTTGTCCGTCACGCTAAATCAGACTGGGGAAATGCCTGTAGTGATTTCCAGAGGACCCTTAATGAACGGGGTCTGAAGGCTGCGCCATACATGGCTGCACTACTGAAAGAAAAGAAAGTGATACCTGAACTGGTTATTGCAAGTCCGGCAAACAGGGCTCTCTGCACAGCAGAGCTTTTTTGCGAAATCCTTGGCTACCCGAAAGAGCTGATTCAGCAGCAGATTGAAATATATGAGGGGGGAGCAGGGCGGCTTCTGAAGATCGTTCAACAGATCAACGACAGCTGTAATACAGCAATGATCTTTGGCCACAACCCAACAATGACGGATTTTTCAAACCTGCTGGCGGGCCATAACGTCGACAGTCTCGAAACATGCGGAGTGGTCCGCCTTGATATGGGAATTACATCATGGAAAGAGGCTGCACCTGATACAGGAAACTTCGTCTGGTACGAATTTCCCAAAAAACACCGGTAAACGGTTAGTCCCGCTCCTGTTTCGGATCCCGTGTCATAAGGTCTAAAATCGCCTGCTGTACCGGTTTTCCTTTAAACAGCATCTCATAGACCGCCTTTGTAATCGGCATTTCCACTCCGACTCTCCTGCTCAACTCAAAAACAGCTTTGGAAGTATGAACACCTTCAGCAATCATGTTCATCTGGCTGATGACATCGTCAAGTGGACGACCCCTGCCGATCTCTTCACCAACATAACGATTCCTGCTGTGACGGCTTAAACAGGTAACGACCAGGTCGCCGATACCTGAAAGGCCCGAAATAGTCAGAGGATCACCGCCAAGCTTTAAACAGAGCCTTGATATTTCTGCCATTCCCCGGGTGATAATGGCCGCCTTGGCATTGTCACCAAATCCTATGCCATCAGAGATCCCCGCGGCAATGGCAATGATGTTCTTGACCGAACCGGCTATTTCAACACCAATAATATCGGTATTGACATAAACGCGAAACATATTGGTATGAAACGCATCCTGAACTTTTTCGGCAGTCTCGAGCAATGGCGAGGAGGCGACAACCGTTGTAGGCTGCTCTTTAGAGACCTCTTCAGCATGACTTGGGCCATACAGGGCCGCAATCTGGGATACCTGTATACCGGGAAGCACTTCAAGCAGCACCTCCGACATGCGTTTTCCCGTGCCGATCTCGATACCCTTGGCAACATTGACCAGAATTTTCCCATCGAGAGAAAGATCACTGAACCCGAGAGCTGTCTCTCGCAAGGCCTGCGAAGGCACCGCAGTGACAATCATCTGAGACCAGACAACAAGAGGGCGCAAATCTGCTGCAACCTGCAGATTTTCAGGAAATCGGGTGCCCTTCAGATAACGGGTGTTTTCGCGGTCTCTCTTCAGAAGCGCGGCAAAGTCAGGACGGTGTGCCCATAAGCGCACCTGATGACCCTTTTTGGCAAGAAGAACAGCAAGCGTGGTTCCCCAGCTTCCTGCACCAAGTACAGCAATATTCATCAACTTTCAGAAAATCAAGAATGCTTTCCAAACGTCACACGGCTTTCCGTTCCGGAAAGAAGTCTTCTGATATTGGCCCTGTGCGTAAAAAGAATGGCTAAGGCCACGATAAGCCCGAAAATCATGAGGTGATAGTCGAGACTGTCATGAAAGGATAATGGCGAACCGAAAAGTCCGACATAATAATCAAGTCCGCTGCCAAGTTCGAAAATATATTTGCGGATAGCAATAATCAGAGGGAAGGCAATTGCGGCAAGCATTGACGCCACAGAAACATGGCGCGACATATAGACCGTCAGAAGAAAAATACCGACAACCATCAGCATACTGACTGGAGCGATTCCGATCAGCATCCCGGCAGCGGTACTGACTCCCTTTCCGCCCTTGAAACCGGCAAAAAGAGTAAAGACATGTCCGATAACCGCACTCATTCCCGCCAGTAGCCGCACAGCGACCTCATTCATATCAGGAAACGCGCCGATCGGGTGATTTTTGAAAAAAGCAACGACAGCTACAGCGGCAACAACACCCTTGAAAATATCAATAAGCGTGACAATAAGCCCGGGCTTCCAGCCAAGCACCCTGAACGCATTGGTTCCACCGGCATTTCCGCTGCCGAAATTACGGATGTCAATGCCTTTAAGCATTTTCCCCGCCACGAGGCTGGTAGGAATAGAGCCGATGATGTAACTCACCACTAAAATGGCCAGTAAAGTCAGCATAAACCTTTCTGATTATTACTTTATTTCAACAAAAAAGAGAAATGAGTATCAAACCTCGCTTACCCGCCCTATAATGTAAGCATTTTCCTGCTGTGATTTCAAATCCGACAGTACTCTCTGAACGGCATTTTTTTCAACGATCATAACAAGGCCGATGCCGAGGTTGAACGTCCTGCGCATATCCTCCTCAGGCACATGACCTTCACGGCGGATAATATCGAAAATCACCGGCTCCGGCCATGCGCTCCAGTCAACATCAAGCTTCAATCCTTCGGGGATGATACGCATGGTATTGCCCATCAGGCCTCCCCCGGTAATGTGTGACAGGCCTCTGATATCAGGCGATCCGAAAAACGGCTCAATCAGGGAAAGATAAGAACGGTGAACTTTCAGGAGTTCCTCGCCGACAGACCCCTCAAGTCCTGAAAAAGTCTGGTGCATTCTCCCCTCAAATACTTTCCTTGCAAGCGAATATCCGTTAGTATGAAGACCTGTCGAAGGAAGTCCGATGAGCACGTCATCCGGCTTGATTGATGAGCCGTTGATGATTTTTTCATGATCGACAACCCCGACAATAGAACCTGCAAGATCAAAATCTTTCTCATGGTAGAGTCCGGGCATCTCTGCGGTTTCGCCACCGATAAGTGCGCATCCGTTTTCGCGACAGGCATTCACCATACCGGTAACTACAGCTGCAGCATTGGCTGGCGACAGTTTCCCGCAGGCATAGTAATCGAGAAAGAAAAGCGGTTTTGCACCGCAGACAAGAATATCATTCGTGCAGTGATTGACAAGGCATGAACCTACGGTATCATAGATACCGAGCTCAATTGCAATCTTGAGCTTTGTCCCCACACCGTCAATGCTGCTGACAAGCACCGGCTTTTTATACTGTAAAAAGTCAGGTTGAAAAAAACCGCCGAAAGCTCCGATATCAGTTATGACTCCCGGCGTAAAAGTCTTGCGAACCTGGGGTTTGATCATACGGACAAACTCTTCACCCGCCCCGATATCAACTCCCGCTTTTTTATAATCCATGTGCGCGGTACCTCTTGCTGTTTATAGTTAAAACCGTTATTTCTATTTACCGGCTACCTGCCGGTATTTCAAAAATACCCTTGTTCTGCGGGCCGGAGAAAAACTCCCTGTGCAGATTATTGACCGCCGTAACAACCTCCGGTTCTTCAACAACAAACCCGACATTGATTTCTGAAGCACCCTGAGAGATCATCCTGAGATTAACATCCTTCAATGCGCTGAAAATTCTGCCGGCAACACCTTTCGACATGCGAAGATTATCACCCACAACACTTATGGTCGCCACACCATGCTCTATTTCAACCTCGCCAAAGTTCTTCAGACCCTGCATCAGCTCATCACTGAAACTTTGTTCGTCCACAGTCAGCGACACCGAAACCTCACTGGTAGAGATCATTTCGACGGAGACACTGTAACGGGCAAAAATATCGAACAATTCAAGCATAAATCCATGCCGGCCAAACATACGATTTGAGCGGACATTGATAAGGCACTGTCCCTTCTTGACGGCTATTGACTTGACAAGGCCCTCATAACTCATTCCCGAAAGCCTCCCGGGATCATTGGTAATAATAGTGCCTTTAGCGTCAGGATGCACTGAATTCAAAACATAGACAGGAATATTCTTCTGCACCGCAGGAGCAATGGTATCGGGATGCAGTACCTTTGCACCGAGATAGGCAAGTTCAGCTGCCTCCGAAAAAGTCATTACTCTGATACTTCTCGCTTCGGGAACCAGGCGTGGGTCGCAGGTCATTACACCATCAACATCAGTCCATATCTGGATGGCATTTTCGTTAAGCCAGGCACCGAGCAGAGCGGCAGAAAAGTCTGATCCGCCTCTTCCCAGGGTCGTTGTCCTTCCGTCTCTGGTTGCTCCGATATACCCCTGGGTAACGACAACAGTTCCCTCTTGAATCAGCGGGCTGATAATCCTCTTCACATTCTCTTCACACTGGTCGTTGAGCGGACGGGCAAACCCGAAATTATCATCGGTAATCATGACCGTTCGAACATCAATCCATTCGACCTGATACCCCTGATCCTTCATCGCTGCCGCAAACACGGTTGTAGACAGGAGCTCGCCGAACGAGCAGAACATATCCCGTGAACGCTCGGTCAACTCTCCAACAATATCAACACCTTTAATCAGCATTTCAAGGCGTCCGGCAAGAAGCTCGATTTTGGCAGAAACCTCCTTTTTCAATACGTCACTTTTGATCAGCTCCTGAACCAGATCGACATGATGCCTGCGCACTTCCGCGGCAAGAGCCGATGCCTCATCAAGATTGCTGCGCCCAGCTGCATCGGCAATGCGAACCAGCTTATTGGTAATGCCACTGCATGCGCTAAGCACCACAAGCGGCACCGCGTTATCCTTTTCCCTTGCCACAATAGAAATAGCCTGCTGCATAGCTTTGGCTGTCCCTACCGAGGTCCCTCCGAATTTCATCACCGCCATATCGTAACCAGAATGTGTTAACTATTACCGGAACTCTTAAGTTTTCCTCTATATTAATACTCCAGAAAAGAGAGTATCAGCCTCAAAGTATCTAACCGGATTATCGCAGCCTCTTGTGAAACAAAGAGCTCGTATTATATCGCTCCCCGTATGGTTTAACTCCAGCAGAACCCTGCCGCTCCTCACGGCTGCCGTCTGGATCCTGCTCCTCATTACAGGTTGCCAGAGTTTCCAGAGAGGGTCAGGATACGATCAGGAGAGCAAATATAGTTTAAAAAACAGAAAATCGTATATCTCCTGTATGCCGGAAGGCGGTGGATCACCAGTCACCAGACCTCTTCCTTTAAAGGTTTCGGAGCGCTCGATTAAACACCTCGTTTCATCCATCGAAGGCCGCCTTGGCACAAGATACCGCCCTGGCGGAACCACTCCTGACGGTTTCGACTGCTCCGGGTTCGTGCAGTATCTTTATAAAGATGCCTTCCGGATGCTCCTGCCACGTACTTCAGGAGAACTTGCCGTGCTCGGCGCTATGGTGAAAAAAAAACAGCTGCGGCCTGGCGACCTCGTTTTTTTCAGCATTGATGGAAACAGAATCGACCATGTAGGCATTTTTATCGGTGGAAAGAGCTTCGCTCATGCATCGACGGGAGGCGTCAAGGTTAACAATATTGACGAGCACTATTTCTTCAGCCGTTACGCCTGCTCAGCGCGATTGGTCACAACCGATTGAACTGCTTCTCTGTCATGTTGCGACCTGTTAACCTGCTTTAGCGCTGGAAATGTTTATATTCTCTGCCTGCTTATCTCCATTTAATCTGCCGAACAGTTGTTATGCCCATACCCGGAACACACCATTATATCGAACTGGCCTTTGAAGCGAGTGCCTCACTCCATGAGCTCTACATTGCCCTGCTTATAGGAGAAGGAATAGAATATTTTCAGGAAGAGGACAACACTCTTCTGGCTTATCTGCCTGAAACGGAATGGACAGAAGAGAGAGAGCAATCCATACGAACCCTTTTGCTGGAAAGGCTTGGTGCCATCCCCCCTTATAAGGCAACCTTCATTGCCGACAGAAACTGGAATGCCGAGTGGGAAGCGCATCTCCAGCCCATAGAGATATCCGATCGCCTGCTGATTGTCCAGAAAAACAAAGAGATCACTGCTAAACCAGGTCAGATCGTCATTGAAATCAACCCAAAAATGTCTTTCGGTACAGGCTATCACGCAACAACGCGCCTGATGCTTAAACAAATGGAAGCCCTTGACCTGAAAGACAAAAAAATAATCGATATCGGCACCGGTACCGGTGTTCTTGCCATTGCAGCCCGAAAACTCGGCAACAACCTTCCCATCTTCGCTTTTGACAATAACGCATGGTCGGTTGAAAATGCGGTTGAAAACATTATGGAAAACAGTGCTCAGGATATTACCATCGAACTCCTCGATGCAGAAGAAGAGCTTATTGTACATCTGCAAAAAGGCTACGATCTTATTCTTGCCAACATCAATAAAAACGTTATCGACAGGATTCTCCCGGTCATCAGGAAATACACCCCGCAGGCAACTGTGCTGCTTTCCGGCATCCTGGTCTATGATGAACCCTGGCTGAAAAAGCTCCTGAAACGCCTGAGCTACGGGATTGAACAAACCATCTATGAGGATGAATGGCTCTCAAGCCTTATCAAGCCGCTATGAAAAGAGTTGCATGCATTGATATCGGCACAAACACAGCCCTCCTGCTCATTGCCGACCTTGATCCGGAAAGCGGAACTATCATCCCGGTCTACCACAAGCAGACCATTGTAAGGCTTGGAAAAAATGTTGATGCCGGCAAGGTTATTGATGATGAAGCACTGCAGCGCCTCATCGACAGCCTCTCCGATTACCGCCGCCTAAGCGATGCACATGAAGCGGAAACAATTATCGCCGCAGGAACAAGCGCCCTGAGAGATGCAACAAATCATCTCGCGGTAATCAGCGAGGTCGCCCGTACAACCGGCATCACCATCCAATGCATTTCCGGTCAGCAGGAGGCGGAACTCACTTTTTCCGGTGCGGTTGCCGGAATGAGCAGCATTCCCGAACTTTTCACAGTAATCGATATTGGAGGCGGCAGCACCGAGATATCGATGGGGTCCGTACATGCCGTCACTGAAAGTGTCAGTATGGATATCGGATCAGTAAGACTGACAGAGCGGTTTTTCTCAACTCTGCCCCCTCCTCTACAGGAGTTTGACGCAGCAAAAACCCACATCAACAACATCCTGACCGCAAGCATTCTGCCTTTTTTCACCTCAAGAGAGCATGTCTATGGCGTTGCTGGAACCCTGACCACAATCGCGCAGGTCACCCAGGGGCTGAAGCATTTCGATGCCGAAAAAGTTCACAACTTTCCGCTCCGGTACACCGACGTTCACGCATTTCTCGAGCAACTGAAAGAGATGAATCTTGAAAATATCATCAGCCGTGGTATCCCGGAAGGGCGGGCCGACGTCATCACCATGGGAACCCTCATCCTGCACCAATTCATGCGTCTGCTCGGAATTGAAAAAATTTATGTCAGCATTCAGGGCCTGCGCTTTGGTCTTGCACAGCAGGAACTTCTCCGCATGCAGAAAAGCGCCTGAGAGCGTAGATAGCGACCGGACGACCTGCATTGTCTCTGGTAAAAAAAAGAAATGCCTTGTCGCTCTCAAGAAGCCTGTATTTTTTTCTCATTTCGTCGGCTGAAAGAGGAAAGTCACGCCGCTGGATACTCGCCCCCCGAATATCATGACGATCAAGAAAAGCCCTGAAGGTTTTCGGTTTGTACAAAACGCACTCTATCAGGTGAAACGTCCTGCCGGGAAAATCTTCAAACAAACTATTGGAGGTCAAATAGTCCACCGAACTGTTCACAAACTCAATACGGGCATTCCGGGCAAGCACCGTTGATAATTTGGCCTTGATAATAGCAGGATCGGGTTCATAGAGGTACTCTTTTACCGAATTGGCTATTATTTTCTCTATAGCACCATCCCCGAAAACTTCTCTCACTGCATCCGAGGCTGACGACAGGCAGACCGCCTTGATCGCGACCGGATTCTGACACGCGCCCCTCTCGAGCAGCAGCAGTACCTCCTTGCATTCACGGTCAACCGAAACGACAATAACCGAACAGAGGGATGGCAAGAGCTTTTTCAGTCCGCTCAGCTCAAGAGCCGGAGATGCCTTTATACAGACCCGATCAGATTTCCGCAGTAAAATATCCTGGCAGCCGACAACATCCGGACTCGCAGCTTCAAGACTGATTGAGCGCTTACCCTGTTCGCGACGTGCCGGATCAACAAAAATCAAGTCAAAAAAATTATCCGGATACTTCGAAAGCAGGTCGATACTGTCGCCATTTATGATCTTGACATTTGAAACCCCGCATTGTTTCAGGTTATGCTGAAACAATGCGCAGAGCAATGGATCGCGCTCGCAGTATACCGCCTCCTGAAACACCCTTGAGAGAAAGATCGAGTCAATACCCAGACCGCCGCTTAGATCAATAACCCTTTTCCCTGTCAGAAAAGAGGCCTTGTATTCAGCCGATCGCTCTCCGGAAGCCTGTTCAAGTCCGAGAGGGGTATACAACAGGTTGTACTGAGAAAAATGAGGTAATTTTTTAGCGGCTTTCTGCCGGCAGGCAAGTTGTTCAGCTATAGCCCTTACCGGCAGCTCATTATTACCATGAAAGCGCATGGCAAAAGCTGCAGGATCATCATGCCGGTGCGTTTCAATTACCGACTGAACCTCCGGTTCAAGCAGCCTCTGCAGTTCTTCGAGTGTCATGAAATAGGAGTGGTGCCTGAATATCCCTGAAAGTTATTTACCTCCCGGCTTCGCAATGCGCTTCGACAAGTTTACGGCGAAGTACCTTGCCGATCGTTGATTTCGGGAGCGCAGCCGTAAATTCAACGTACTTAGGGACTTTGTAGGCTGCAAGGTCTTTGCGGCAGTAATCACGAAGCTCTTCCACAGTAAGCTTATGGCCTTCGCGCAAAACAACCCAGGCCTTTACAGCCTCACCCTGATAGTCGTCAGGCACACCTGCAACCCCTACTTCAAACACGGATGGATGAAAGGCTATAACCTCCTCGACGTCGCGTGGCCATACCTGGAAGCCGCCGGGCTTGATAACATCCTTTTTACGATCAACAATAAAGAGATATCCGTCCTCATCAAGATAGCCAAGATCGCCTGTATAGAGCCAGCCGTCCCGAAGAACAAGAGCTGTTTCCATCGGGTTCTGCCAGTACTCTTTCATGATCTGCGGAGCTTTCATAATGATTTCCCCTACCTCAAGAGCCCCAAGAACCTCAAAACCATCCTCCTGCTCAACAATCCGTACATCAACATCCGGAACTGGAACACCTACCGATCCATGCTTGTAGGTGCCTAAAATCGGAGTGAAAACAGATGCAAGTGCTGACTCGGTCAGGCTGTAGGCATCAATAATCCTTCCTCCGGTAAGTTCTTCAAACCGTCTTTTATTTTCGAGCATGAGCGGTGCCGCACCCGATACACTCAGCTTCAGCGATTTAAGAATTGAACTGTTCCGCTTGACTTTGGGATGATTGATCAATGCTGTAAAGAGAGTCGGAACACCAGGCAATACCGATGGCTTGAGGGTTTTAATGGTATGCAGCAGATCATCGATATCACGGGGGTTAGGAACCATGGCAAGAGGGTATTGCTCAATCAGGGCGGCAGTCATAATGCCAACCTGTGCATAGACATGAAAGAGCGGCATGTTAAGGAGAATGACATCTTTTCCTTTTTCGAGAATGACACTGAACCAGCTGGCAATCTGCATCCCCGTAATGACCAGCGCCTGATGCGAAATAACAACGCACTTAGGATTGCCTGTAGTACCGCCTGAAAAAAGAAAAATCGCCGGATCATCATGGTTGATGGTCACCGGCGGGAATGTAACTCCAAAATGAGCCTTGACAAGATCAGTCAACCAGTGATCTCCATGCTGCAACACAACGCGGTGCCCATCCTTTTTTTCTTTAAAAACTGAAAAAAGAAGGTTGTTGAGCGGTGAAAGATACTCCTTGATATTGGTGGCAATCACCCTTTTCAATCGTGAATCAGGCTGAACGCTCTTGATTTTCTCATAAAAAGTAGTCAGTACAATCGCGGTTTCGGCTCCGCACTCATTGAGTGCGTGCTCAAACTCATTAAGGGTATAGAGCGGATTCATGGGAACGGCAATGGCTCCGGCTTTCCATATGCCGAACTCGCTGATCAGCATCTGTGGGGAATTGGGCATAATCAGAGCTACCCGGTCGCCTTTACCGATACCTATGGATACAAGCGCTGCTGCAAGAGCATTGCTTTGCCGTTCAAATTCACCATATGATACCGATGCGCCCTTGAAAAACATAATGGTTCTTTCGGGACACTCTGCTGCGCTCTTCCGGACGACATCGACCAATGTATGCTCCGGGTATGGCTGAAGCGAATGGGGAACCCCTTTGTCGTACTGGTTTATCCAGGGTTTAGCTCTCATTGCGGTGTGTGACAGTTGAACTTATAAATCTGATATAACTTGATATAGTAACCTCTAATTTACTCTGAAACAAAAATTAACACACCGTTTTAACAATTTCGCACACCGCGGCAGTCAAGATCCCGAGCTCTTCATCGTGCATTATAAAAGGAGGCATAAGGTAGACCAAGCGGCCAAAGGGACGCACCCAGACTCCTTTGTCAACCAGTTTTTTCTGAACCACCGCCATATCAACCGGAGAGTGAAGCTCCACAACCCCTATCGCGCCAAGAACCCGGACATCCATGACCCCCTTCAACTCCCTGCAAGGCTCAAGCCCCTTGAGAAGCCCAGCTTCAAGACGAAGTACCGATGCCTTCCAGTCATAGCTCTTCAGAAGCGTGATGCTTGCCGATGCTACGGCGCAGGCAAGAGGATTTGCCATAAAGGTCGGGCCATGCATGAACACTCCCGGATTACCCGAACAGATGGTTTCAGCGACACTCTCTGTTACGAGGGTTGCAGCAAGAGTCATGTAACCGCCTGTCAACGCTTTACCCACGCACATAATATCAGGCGCAATGCCGGCATGCTCAAGTGCGAACATTTTCCCCGTCCGTCCAAAACCGGTAGCGATTTCATCGAAAATCAAGAGTACGCCAAAGCTGTCGCACAGCTCTCTGAGTCTGACAAGATAGCCCGGAGCATAAAAGCGCATACCTCCCGCCCCCTGTATGACAGGCTCAATAATCACTGCTGCGATATCCATGTGGCGCAGCTCAAGCATCACATGGATATCGGCAAGATCATTCCCGGTACACGGCTCATCAAAGCGGCAGCGGGGAGCTTCAGCAAAATACTGCTCCAGTATTGAACCTTTGAACAAAGAGTGCATGCCTGTTAGAGGATCGCAGACAGACATTGCCGCAAAGGTATCACCGTGATACCCTGAGCGTACAGTCAGTAACCGGTTTTTTGAGGTTTTACCCAAAGCGGCCCAGTACTGAATAGCCATCTTGATGGCAACCTCAACCGATACGGACCCTGAATCACTGAAAAAAACTTTCTGAAGAGGCTGAGGGGTTAAGGCAACCAGCTGTTTTGCAAGCGCCACGGCAGGCTCATGGGTCAGACCGCCGAACATGACATGGCTCATCCTCTGCATCTGTGAAACCATAGCCTCATTGAGCACCGGATTGTTGTACCCGTGAATGGCTGCCCACCAGGAGGACATGCCGTCAATAAGTTTTCTGCCGTCATCAAGCTCAAGAAAGACATCATACGCCCGCGCGACCGCGTAAACCGGCAAAGGATTGGTCACCGAAGTATAGGGATGCCAGATGTGGCAACGATCAAAATCGAGATCAATGGAACAGGGCTGTCCGGGCATAGCTTTAAACTGCGTAAAAATACGTGATGATAAACTTTTTTTTTTATAAACAGAGACGGCCGGGAGCACCCTCTTCCAGCAAACCATCCTGAAGCTCTATTACTGGCGCCGATGATCCCGCCTTATTCAGATAGTGCTGAATAATCTCTCGCGTATCATCAGCTATCACCTTGTCAGCGCTCTGAAACCGGTTGTAAATAACACCCCTGATAACGATTCCCCGTTTCACGCAGGCCTCAATCGAGAGAAGAGTATGGCTGATACTGCCAAGTCTCGTGCCGGTTACAAGAACAAGCCCATATCCGGCATTGCTGATATAGTCGGCAAAAAGCAGATCACGGGTAAGAGGCACCAGCAAACCGCCAACTCCCTCCAGAAGCACCAGTTCGTATTGTTTCTGCAGTGCAAAGGTAGCCCGACGGATGTGCAGCACATCAATATCAACCCCTTCCATACGGGCCGAAAGATGAGGCGAAGCCGGATAGCGAAACACATATGGCGAAGTGAACCCCTCCCGGTCAACATCCTGCAGGCCAATGCCCATTATACGCCGGTGTTCCACTACATCCTCCGCGACCCCCTCGCAGCCGGTCTGGACAATTTTCTGGGTAATGACGTTTCTTCCCTCCTCAAGCAGTGCCTTGGCAAGCAGACCTGTCGCATATGTTTTTCCGATACCGGTATCAATGCCGGAGACGGCAACAACGGATCCTTTCATAACAGCTTCTTTTTCAGACAGCAATAAAGGGGATGATAGGTTAGATAGACTCCGTTTTCGCAGGAAAACAACCTGGAGTACTCAGAAAGAAAATGCCTGTATCGGCTTTTTGTCCATGACCGGCGCTGAAGACCGTTAACGCCTGTCTGTCGTATATGATGCAGCAATGCCTCAGGCGAACTGAACTCAATACGCTGCTCGTTTTCCCTGCTGGCCGTAATATCAAAATACCGTCCTGCAATAATTTCAAGCTCCCCGAGAGTGTTGTAGCTGAGTCCGACATCCTCGATACTTGCGATTTCCTGCATATTTGATGTGCCGAAAGTACTGAATGCCAGTATCCCGCCAGGCCTGAGGTGAGCAGACATCGTTCTTAAAAATTCATCAAGATCATCAAGCCATTGCACCGTGGCATTTGAAACCACGAGATCCAGCCCTGAAGGCAAGACTTCACAGCACTCGACATCTCCTGCAATAAAGTGGAACTCTTCAACAGGAAGGCGATCAAGCACATCCTTAAGGCATTGGCGGCTCTCTTCAACCAGGTCATTGGCATAATAGCTTCGAACCCTGCAGCGCGTCAGCAGCTCGGCCATAAGCAGACCGGAGCCTGACCCTACCTCAAGCACACGGTCAAATATACAGGCCGGCTCCTCACGGCAGACCATGTCAGCAAGCTCTTCAGCCATCATTTTCTGGACTACAGCATTGCCCGCATAGCTCCCAAGTGTTCTGCAGAACCTTTGCCGGACAAGCTCCTTGTCTATTTTTATCTGCTGAAGCATGCGAGAACCTCCTGCAGATTTCTGAAATAAAAAAAAGGGAAATGAGGCATATCGGCAATAACAGTTTGAGGAACTCCTTGCCATGCATTGAGCTGATGCTCCGGGGGAAACACGCAATCCCGTCCGCCAATGACAGCATGATTGTAGTGCCACGCGGCACTGCTTTTTATATTTTCGTTCAGCATATGGTCCTGCAACCGCTCAAGCTCTCTGAGCTGATCAGCGGTTTCTCGTTCCGGCGACATGCAGGAAAAAAGCTCAAGAGCTTCACGGGAACCGCACATCCTTCGGTTGAAACGGTGGCGATTTTCTTCGGAATAGGTTGAAATCGTTGCCTGAAAGATTTCTGGAGGAATACCTTTGACCGGGTCTACCGGATGAAGGGTCCCGTTGATGGCAAGAGCCCGTTCTATCGGGGGCAGTTCAGTATGCTGCGCCGCCCACACACCGAAAGACCACGCTACAACCGTTATGCGGGAATAACGGCTTATCCCGTTCAGAAACCCGGGCTCACACTCCAGCGTATGGTAATCGTAACAGGAGAGAATATCCTGGGACAAACCTGCAGAAAGCGATTCACGCAAAAGCCAGGCGGCAACACGGTGGTCCATTCCCCAGCCGTTGAAGAAAACTAGAAGCTCTTCGGCTCCCTCTTTTCTAAGCCATGCTGTTTTCATGATATCGTTATCCTCCGATAATTTCAGGTATTCGTGCAATATCTTCCCACTGCAGGGTTGAGCGCAGAGAGATGCGGATACGGGCACCTTTCTCCGGAACCGTAGGAGGGCGAACCGGCATACAGAGAAATCCGGCATCTTTTAACCGTTCGGCAAGGGCTACGGCAAGGTCATTACCACCGGTAATGACAGGAACGATATGACTTTCGCCCGGCACATCAAAACCTCGTCCGGTCAGTTCATGTCGAAGTCTGGCCGCGAGCTGCAGCAAAGCTGCTCTCTCTGAAAACATTGAAACCTGCCGCTCAAGAGTGAGGAGGCTCCAGCCGAGAATAACCGGCGGCAGGGCTGTAGTGAAAATAAATGAGCGCATGGTATTAAGCAGGTACTCCCGTACAAGAGAACTCATCACGGCAAACGCTCCTGTAGATGCAAGAGCTTTGCCGAAGGTTCCGGTAATGATATCGATCTGCGGCACCATCCCAGATGCTTCACACAACCCGAGACCGTGCACTCCGAACACCCCGACACCGTGCGCCTCATCAACAATAAGAAATGCCCCGTATTTCTCTTTCAAAGCAACAAGCCTTGAAAGGTCGGCCAGATCGCCATCCATGCTGAACACCGATTCAGTGACGATAAACATCTGGCGGTACCTGCCTTGAGCCCCCGCAAGCAGCTCTTCAAGATGATCATAGTCAGCGTGACGGTAACGCTGATAGGGAGCTTCAGCAATCTTCATCCCGTCAATAATGCTCGCATGGTTCAATCTGTCGCTCAGCACCAGATCGTGACGGTTGCAAAGCGCTGGAAGAATTCCGATGTTGGCATGATAGCCGCTGTTGAAAACCATGGCGGACTGCCTATTGTAGAGAGCTGCCAGTGCGTTTTCCAGCTGATCATAAAGAGGATGATTGCCTGTCAGAAGACGGGATGAAGAGCTGGTCATGGCATGCGAACTCAGCCTGAACTCACGCAAATACCCTTCAAGCAGAGCCGTGTCATCGCCAAGACCGAGATAATCATTCGACGAGAGGTTCAAAAGCCTCCTGCCGTTCACTTCAATATCCTTGCCGAGACGGGCCGTAATATCAGGAAGAACCCTGTAGCGGTCAAGGCTCTTAAGCTCCTCAAGCTCCTCACTGATACGATCATAAAAAAGCATTTATCGACTCCCTCAGTTAAAACTTGCAATCTGAGCCGCAAACAGACGATCTTCAGCAATCTCCCTGCCTCGAGTAGTCAGATAACCTCCGGTAAGATAACCGTTAGCTCCCGACAGCATCAAAAGACCCTGAAAATCTTTCATGATTGTTTCACGACCGGCAGCAAACTTGATGATTTTATGAGGATGCGCAAGACGGCAGATTGCAAACGCTTTCACAATATCGGCAACGGAAACCGGCTCACTTCCTTCAAGCGGCGTACCGTTTATCGGAACAAGTATATTGAGAGGAATGACGGAAACGTCAAGCTCCTGCAGTGCAAAAATCATAGCTATACGATCCTTCATCGACTCTCCGACACCCATAATCCCTCCGCAACAGACGGAGATATTGTTCTTTCGGAGCAGCTTTATAGTCTCGATCCGCTCTTCAACCGTATGGGTATCAGCAATGAGGTCATGGTATCGGTCAGGCGCAACCTGAATGTTGATGTTGTAATGAGCTATGCCATGAGCAGCAAGAGCTGAGGCCGGCTCTTCACCCAGCACACCAAGTGAGGCGCAGACATGCAGTTCAGGTAACTCCTTATGCAGCCGCTTGATCATGGCAAGCACCTTCTGAAATTCCGGTGTTATTTTTTTATACCCGTAACCACTGGTGACAATACCGAAATGAGAAACGCCCTCCGCTATACAGTTGCGCGCTTCAATAAGCACAGCCTCTTCATCGACAAGATCATAGACCTCAACATCAGCGTGATTATGCCGGGACTGAGCACAGAATTTGCAGTTTTCTCCGCAAACTCCCGATTTGGCATTCATGATGGAACATGCGTGAAGTGATTCCGTGCCGTTTGAGTAGCGGTTTTTGACCTTGTTTGCAAGAGCGGCAAGGTCAAGCGCAAGCTCACCCGGAAGATCCGCCAGAAGAAGCGCTTCGGCAAGGCTGATCGGCTCGCCGGTTTCGAGCACACGATATGCTGCTGCAATGTGAGGATGAAGGGTCATGGTATCCATAAGAGTAAATGGTTTTTATTACGTATAATTTTCTTTGTGCAGATGGGCTTCTCCCGATGAAATAAGGATAGTCTGCCCGTCTGCACCATCAAGCATCAGCTCACCGCCGCGTGCAATCCCACAAACCGTTCCGCTGATTGTCCGCTTCAGCTGATCAACAGTAACCTGCTTCGACTGAAGCAGTGAATAGCGTTCGAGATAGGGGAGTATAAAACCGAGATCATCCTCTTGAAGCCACGCATCATAGAGTGGCTCGAAATTGTTCAGAAAAGAGGCAAGAAGCTCAGGTCTCGAAAACAAAGATCCTGTCTCTGCAAAAAGTGAGGTTGCACTGTCCCGCAACTCAGGCGGCATCTCCGACTGGTTGACATTGATACCGACACCTACAACAACAAAGTGGGTAAAATCAGGCTCTGACTGCATTTCGCACAGTACCCCGCACACCTTTCTGCCATTGATAAGAATATCATTCGGCCACTTGACCATCGGGACAATACCGGGAACAATAATGCTCAAAGCATGATGGATTGCTGCGGCCACAAGCAGCGTGAGCTGAGGCACCCGGATCGAGGGAAGCTCAGGGCGAAGAATCAATGAAAAATAGAGATTGACCCCCGAAGGCGAAACCCAGGTCCGGCCCATTCTGCCGCGCCCACCGGTCTGAGAGTCAGCAGCGACAACACAGCCTTCAGGTAAACCATCACTGGCCAGAGACTTTGCAACTATATTGGTGGATGCAGTAACCCCGTGATAGAGGATTTTTCTTCCGAACCGGCGGGTGGTCAAAAACGGTGAAACTTCAGCATCGACAGGCCGTCCTGTAAGGCTCATCAATCGATACCCGCGCCCTGTTACGGCATCAACATGATAACCTTCAGCACGCAACAGCTCAATATGCTTCCAGACCGCACTTCTGGTAATACAAAATTCACGGCAGAGCTCTTCGCCCGACAAAAAATCACCGGCTTTCGACAATCGATTTAACAGCTTGGCAGCAACATCATTCATAAGAGGAACGTAGAGAACAAAAAAAGCGAAATGTCAACCTATATGATCAGACTGGTTGACAACTTCGCAATATAAAAAAAAGGCGCTCATCCGCGCACCTCTTTCAGTGTAACTTTTCTTACTCGGCAAGGGCAGCCATGCTTGTTGTTTCATAATTTTTACGAAACGCCAGCACTCCCTTGAAAATACCATAGGCAATTTTAGTCTGTACCTGACGATCCCGAAGCATCTTCTCCTCCGCCGGATTGGACAGGTATCCCACTTCCACAAGAATGCTTGGCATTGAAGGTGTCCACAACACCATAAAGCCCGCCTGACGAACGCCTCGGGCATTGTTGACCGACTGGTGGTCTACCGGTTTGACAATATACTGGGCAAGGGAGGTCGACTGCTTGGCAAATGCATTCTGGGCCATGCTGCTCATAATAAGATGCTCCTCAGAAAAGCCTTTGTACTGCTCCTGAAAGTCATCTTCCTGACGGATCACCGAGTTTTCAATCATTGCCACATCAAGAGCCGCCTTGTTTTTATGAGTCCCAAGAATGTATACCTCCGAGCCTCGGGCGGTCCGGTTCGGACTTGAATTGCAGTGTACGCTTATAAACAGCTTTCCCCCTCCCTGGTTCGCTATTTTCCCGCGCTCGTGCAGAGGAATGAAACGATCATCCTTTCTTGTATAAATCACATTCACTTCCGGCCATTTCTGGGCAATAAAAGTCCCGAGATCGTGAACGACATTCAAAGCCACATCTTTTTCACGAATGCCGGTAAAGCCGATAGCTCCGGGGTCCTTTCCACCATGACCGGCGTCAAGCACAATGGTATTAAGCTTCCACTTTTCCACATCACGGCTGAGTACCTGGGCAATCTGCAGCTCCTTCTCTTTTTTCCGGATTTCCTGCACATCAGCCTTGCTGCGAACATAGAGAACATAACGGTTCTTTTTTTTATCGCGATGAAACTCCACAGAATTAATCACATAGGACTTATTGTCGAGCGCCACAGTAAATTGCAGACTGCCTTCGGTAAACTGTTTCGGAGTTATCGCCTTGACTACTCCACCGCTGAATATTTTTGACAGGGTATTGACATCACAAGATGCTTTTTCCAGAGTAAAATAAACATACCCTTCGGCGTCAGGCTTCAGCAGCGAAGATTCGGTCGGGTGGCCGGAAGCGGTAAAGCTTATGATCGCTCCATTTGCCCGTTTTTCAATCTCGATGCCGCTTATCACCGTTGAACCGTCAGCGGCGGGCGTGCTGAGGGGAGGAACTGGAGGCGGCTCATCACCTTTAACAAGCCCGATCATCCCGACAGATTCACCAAAGTGCTTCCCGCCGAACCACGCGTTTATCATTCCGGATGAATAATTATAGCCCACCTCCCGGTCAAGCCAAACGGTAAACAGTCTGCACGCCTGATTGACCGGCAGATATATCCTTGACTGCAGTGAAGAAGGCGCACTCTGCAGCTGAATAATTCTTTTTGGATGTTCCGGATCCTTTGAGACAACCTTCGCAAAATTATTATTGATCATCACCGTACAGGAGCTTCCGGGAACAACGAGAGCCTCCTCAAGCACAAGCGCCCCCTCTTCCTGATGAAAGCTCAACCGCAGAGCCCTGGCCATTGATTCAAGATCAATCAGAAGAGTACCCCCGTCTCTGCGGGCAAGCACCTTGATTGTATAACCCTGATCTTTTCCTGTGGTAACATGGAGCGGCACTGTTGTCTGTCCCGCCTGGGCAGAAGGGGCCGCGTCAAGAGTCCCTGACAAAAGCATAAAAAGAAAAACTGATATCAGAACGGAGAAACGATAATAAAGACGGAGCAAAGATGAATGCATAAGTTCAAAAGCATTTTTTTCCTGTAAGAGTATGGCCGAACCCAATAATAATAAAATATATTTTTCTGAACCGTAGAAGCGGGCTTTATAATAGAAAAGGACCTATTTCTGCCCGAAGTCACAGGCTTTATATACTTCGTGCCATTGGTAAAATTTGTTTTTTGCTCTTCAAAACCTATCTTTTTCAAAATTTAATTGTAACGCTCTTACTACCGGGACTGATCTATGGCTTTAAAAACATCAACACCATCTGCCAGAAACAGGACCCTGATTGTTGTCGAATCCCCCTCAAAGGCCAAAACAATAAATAAATACCTTGGCGATAAATATACAGTTTTCGCCTCCGTCGGTCATATCAAGGATCTTCCGAAAAAAGAGATCGGCCTCGATTTTGACCATCATTACGAACCCCGTTATGAAATCATTCCCGGAAAGGAAAAAGTTGTCAGGCAATTAAAAAAACTTGCGGCTGAAGCTGACGAAATTCTCATAGCAACTGACCCTGACCGCGAAGGAGAAGCCATTGCCTGGCATATCTCCAACGAAATTGGAGAGACAAAGAAACCGGTATTCCGGGTTCTTTTCAACGAAATCACCAAAACCGCCATCATCGCGGCCATTGGGGAGCCTCGACAGATTGACTACCGCCTTGTGCGCTCCCAGCAGACCCGTCAGGGCCTCGATAAAATCGTAGGCTACAAGATCAGCCCGTTTTTGTGGAAAGTGGTTCTGCGGGGACTTTCAGCCGGACGGGTACAGTCCGTAGCACTCCGCCTGATCTGCGAAAGGGAGGCCGAGATCACCCGCTTCCAGATAGAGGAGTACTGGACCATTGCTGCAGATTTTGTAACTCCCGGAAAAGAGAGCTTCAGGGCAAGACTGGTCCGCTTCGAAGGGGAAAAGCCTGAGATAACCAATCAGGACAGGGCTGAAGCGATTACAGCTCTCATCAGGAAAGGTAATTTTTCGGTCACTGAGATCGCTCCCCGCACCCAGCAGCGCAAGCCGCCGTTTCCATTTACCACTTCGCTGCTCCAGCAGGCTGCGTCAAACCAGCTTGGCTTCGGATCGCAAAGAACCATGCGTGTTGCCCAACAGCTTTACGAGGGAATTGATCTCGGTTCTGAAGGCGCTGCCGGTCTGATCACCTATATGAGAACCGATTCAACGCGAATCGGTGCCGAAGCAATAGTCCAGGCAAGAGAGTATATCGAGACGCAGTTTGGAAAGGCGTATATCGGTTTCGGAGGAGCTGCAAAAGCAGGAAAAAATTCCCAGGATGCCCACGAAGCGATTCGACCCACCTCGATATCAAAAAGACCTGAACAGCTGAAACAGTACCTTTCAACAGATCAGTATAAATTATATGAATTGATCTGGAAGCGCTTTCTTGCCGCCATGATGGCTCCTGCCAAAATTGAGCAGACCAGAGTTGACGTTGAGGACTCCCTGCAGAAATTCCAGTTCAGGGCAACCGGCAGCAAGGTTCTGTTTCCCGGCTTCATGCGCGTCTTTGACGACCAGAAGGAACTTGATTACGAGGCCCAGGTCTCCACAAAAGAAGATATAGAAAAAGAGCCGGCAGTAAAGCTGCCCGAACACATAGCGGTGAGCGACCCCCTTGCCATTGCCGATCTCGACCAGAGACAGAGCTTTACCCGCCCTCCGGCACGCTACAGCGAGGCTACGCTGGTAAAGGATCTCGACCATTTCGGTATAGGGCGGCCATCAACCTATGCATCTATTTTTTCAACGCTTCAGGACCGCCGCTATGTTGAGCTTGAAAAGAAAAAAATCATTCCCACAGAACTCGGCAAGGATGTCTCACTGATTCTGGTTGCCAATTTTCCTGAGCTTTTCAATGTAGGCTTTACCGCTTTCATGGAGGATGAACTCGATAAAGTTGCCAGTGGAGACGACGAATACGAAAAAGTGCTCGACAGTTTCTACAAACCGCTTGAAATCGCACTCAGCCTGCGCAAAGATGACCCGATTATTCCTCAGAACAGCGAAACCGCCACCTGTGATAAATGCGGAGTCGGGCAGATGACAATCAAGTGGACCGCCAGCGGTAAGTTTCTGGGCTGTTCATGCTACCCGAAGTGCAAAAACATCAAAGCCATAAGCACAAACAAGGAAAAACCGAAAGATACTGCCATTCTATGCCCTTCCTGCAAAGAAGGACACATGCTTCTCAGAAAAGGCCGGCTCGGCGCTTTTCTCGCCTGTTCCAACTACCCGAAATGCAATACACTGCTGAATCTCAACAAACAGCGCCATATAGAACCACTGAAAACCCCTCCGGTACTCACCAGCCTTGTCTGTCCGAAGTGCGGATCCCCGCTCTATCTCAGAAGCGGAAAAAGGGGGCTCTGGCTCGGCTGCTCAAAATTTCCGAAGTGCAGGGGACGGCTTGCATGGAGCACGCTCGACGAAACTGCCCACAATCACTGGGAAGCAATCATGGTCGACCACCTGAAAGCTCATCCTGCAGTGATGCTCACCATGACTGACGGCAGCCCGGTACCCATGACCACTCCGGTAGACGATATCATCCTCAAAGCAGAAGAGTCCGGGCTTATTGCTCCAGTTGTTCAGGAGCCCTCGGAAGTCACTGCATAAAAAGAGCAATGCGGTAGACTGCAAAAGAGAGTACCCAGGCTACCGAGAGAGAATAGACGGAATAAAGAAGCACAGGGCGCCAGCGCCCTACCTCTTTTTTCATCACGCCGATTGCCGCAACACAGGGAATATAGAGCAGAACAAACACCATGAGACTCAACGCTGTGGCCCGGCTGAAAGAGGGATCGCTCCTGAGGATTGATTTAAGCTCCTTAGGCGCTCCATCGCTTTGTCCTATAGAGTAGATCGTCCCCATGGTGGAAACGACAACCTCTTTTGCCGCCAGCCCGGTTACAAGGGCAATACCGATGCGCCAGTCAAAACCAAGCGGCCTGATCAAAGGTTCAAGCACTTTACCTGCCCTCCCTGCCAGAGAGTACTCAAGCTGCTCAGACTTTATACGCACATCGAGCACCTTCTTCCGGGCATCTTTTTCCGCTGCACTGACGCTGCTTCCGGCAATACGCGCTGTTTCGGCAGCAAGCGCAGCATCAAGAGCCGGCTGATGAGGATAATTGCTTGCGGCCCAGATAATGATAACGGCACTTAAAATAAGCGTTCCTGCCTTTTTGATATACATAAGCGCCTTCATCTTCGCCTGAAAGAGCACAGAGGAGAGTGTCGGCCAGCGATAAGGAGGCAGCTCCATCACAAACGGTTCAGAATCGACTTTAAGGATGGTTGATTTCAGCAGCCACGCGGTCCATAGCCCGACGGCAATGCCCAGAAAATAAATACCGAACATCACGTTGCCGGCCACTGCCGGAGCAAAAAATGCAGCAGAAAGCATGACATAAACGGGAAGTTTGGCGCCGCAGCTCATAAAGGGAATAATCATGATGGTTACAAGCCTGTCCGTCTGGCTTTTCAATGTCCTTGTCGCCATAATGGCAGGGATTGAACAGCCGAACCCGGTTATCAGGGGTATAAAAGATTTCCCATGCAGACCGAAACGATGCATAACCCTGTCAATCACAAAGGCCGCACGAGCCATGTAGCCCGACGCCTCAAGAAAGGAGAGTCCAATGAAGAGAAGAACAATATTCGGCAGAAAAATCAGGACGCCTCCAACCCCGGCAATAACCCCGTCAACAACGATGGATCGAACGGTATCATTGTGGAGAAAAGGAGCTATGGCGGAAGCCGCTGAACTGAAAAACAGTGCGAGCCAGCCGGTAAAAAAAGCACCGACAGTAAAGGTCATCTGAAAAATCCCCCAGACAACCAGTAAAAAAACAGGCAGCCCGAGCACCCTGTTGAGCACAACCATGTCGATATAATCGGTTACCGAAGCCCGTCCTGCTTCGGGCTGGCGGACACACTCCTTTATTGCTCCGTGAATAAAAGAGTGCCTGTCTTCGGTAATGAGAATCTCAGGCTCTGAATCGTGCAGATGCTCAGCCTCTCTTATTGCATCCTGCAGAGCAAGCTCGACTTTCACCCAAACCGGATACTGCTGTACCTGATGATAAACCTCCCTGTCATTCTCAAGGAGCTTGATAGCCAGCCATCGTGCATTATAAAGGCCAAGCTCCTTCTGGTAAGAGAGAAGCGAGGTAATTTTATCTACCGAAGCTTCAAGTTCAGCTCGAAAGAAGAGCTTGTTTTTGCGAATCCTGATATCTTTTTGAAAAACCCTTATGACATGATCAAGCAGAGAATCAAGTCCGGTTTTCTTTTTAGCCGAAGTCGGAATAATATGACAACCCAGCAGTGCCTGTAACTGCTTCATTTCAATGGTAATCCCCTTTTCCTGCACCTCGTCGATCATGTTCAGCGCCACAATAAAATCAACCTCAAGCTCCATAAGCTGCGTTGTCAGCAGCAGATTTCTTTCAAGGTTAGGCCCCTCAACAACATTGACGACAACATCAGGCCGCTCCTTGATCAGATACTCTCTTGTGACTATCTCCTCAGGGGAGTAAGGGGTAAGCGAATAGGTCCCGGGAAGATCGACAACACGGATCCGGTATCCCTTGTAGTCAAGATACCCTTCATGCTTCTCAACGGTAACACCGGGGAAATTTCCAACTTTCTGATGAGCGCCGGTCAGGGCGTTGAAGAGGGAGGATTTTCCGCAATTCGGATTGCCGGCAAGCGCAATGCTGATCTCTCTGATCTCATTCATGCCTTGCCTCCCATCCCCAGAACTGCTTTGCCGCCGGGCACGTTGTGCCATCAACCAGCATACGCACCATAACCCCGTCAGCCTCATTTTTTCTCAGGGCAAGATAAAGGCCCTTGAACACGATCTCCATTGGATCACCGAACGGAGCAACTCTAAGCACCTTGAATCTGGTTCCTTTTATCAGTCCTAAATCCATAATTCTGCGCCTTATTGCACTTTCCGCCTTTACCGCCGTAACTTCAGCTTTATCACCGACTTTCAATTCCGATAACCGCATACACAAATCTCCCGCCAAAACAGTAAAAAAAAACAGGATTAATTATAACCTAAATCAACAATCTCCGCACATGAATAATTGCATGCATTTTGTCATGCGTCCGGATAAAATAGCACGTTCAATAGTAATGCCCCTTTGAAAAGGGGAAGAGAGAGTTAAAAAGAATAAGAAAAAGGGGCTAACCGTGTGCGGCAGGTATGCCGGGGAATGGAGGCCAGCCCATCGCAGTTCCTCCTATCAGATGGCCGTGAATATGAAAGACACTCTGCATGGCATCTTTTCCATTGTTGAAGACCAGCCTGTACCCTGACTCCTTTATGCCGATTATTTCGGCCACTGTTCCGGCGGCAAAAAGAATATGAGCGGCTATGGCTTCATCTTCCGGAGTCAATGCACTAAGCGAGGAAATGTGTTTCAGCGGAATGATCAGCACATGCTGAGGGGCTACGGGAGTAATATCCCGGAAAGCCAGAACATGATCGTTACGATAGACAATCTTTGCCGGTATCTCACCGCGTACAATACGGCAGAACAAACAGTCAGAATTCTGGTGCGTCATACAGTCTGGTTTTCTTGAAACTTGTTAAAGTTTTATTCTCAGTAAAAAAACAAGAGTGCAAAGAGGAAACATCACTCTGCGGGTGAGGGCTCTTCAGATTTACCGTCCTCCGTCTCGGGATTTTCGGATAACCTTGTTGCCAGCACCTTGTCAATCCTCTGTCCATCAAGGTCGACAATTTCAAGAGTCCAGTGCTCCCAGGTCATTATGTCACCGGTTCTCGGCATTCGGCCGAGCAGCCACATCATCAGGCCGCTGAGAGTATGATAGAGTCCTTTATCCTCCTCCGGCACACCTTTCAGCTCAAGGGTATCTTTAAGCTCAGGAACAGGAATAAGGCCATCGAGCAGCCAGGAACCATCCTGACGCTGAATAGCCCATGAATCCTCAAGATTGTGCGGAACAAACTCACCGGTTACCGCTTCAAGCATATCCTGAAGGGTGACAAGCCCCTGAATTTCACCATACTCGTCAACCACAAAAACCATCTGGGTGCCGGACGTTCTGAAATGATCAAGAAGCTCCATACCTGTAAGGGTTTCCGGCACATAGACGCAGGGTTGCAATTGCGAGGTGAACTCCGTAAGCCGGCCTTTCAGCGTCTTCGATAACAGCTGTTTGGCATTGACAACGCCGAGCAGAGATTGCAGTCCGCCATTGCAGACCGGAAACCGCGAATGCTCCGACTCTGTCACTCTGCTGATATTTTCCTCAAGGGGGCGTGAAACATCCAGAAAAATAATATCCGCTCTTGGAACCATAAGTGTACCGAGTTGCCGGTCATCAAGACGGAACACATTGCGGACCATCTCATGTTCGTGCTGCTCAATCACTCCGGCTTCTGACCCCTCCTCGAGCATCGCATGAATCTCTTCCTCCGTAACGCTCGGCATAGCCTGCGGGTGCTTACCCATCAAACTCAGAATTGCATCCGTCGATGCCGTAAGCAGCCGGCCGAAAGGACGCGTTATCGTTGAAAGCATACGCATGGGACGGGCAACCAGACACGCAATGCCTTCCGGATTAAGAAGCCCAAGCCGCTTGGGAACAAGTTCGCCTATAACAATGGTGATATAGGTAATGGCAAGTACAACAACAACCGTTGAAATAATATGACTTATTTCCGGTTCAATGCCGAGAGTCTGAAGCTTGATAGCCAATGGGCCGGCAAGAACGCCTTCACCGACAATACCGTTGAGAATCCCTATAGAGGTAATGCCTATCTGGATGGTCGAGAGAAAACTTGAAGGCTCCTGGCCAAGCTTCATGGCAACAGAAGCAGATTTTTCACCATCCTCGGCAAGCTTGGAAAGACGGGAGCGCTTAGCAGTTACAAGCGCAATTTCCGACATGGCAAAAAGGCCGTTAACAATAATCAGAAAAAAAAGCAACAATACGTCCATACATTCGGGTTTGAACCTTTCGGGATGAGAGACCACCAACACATTACCTGCAGGATTTACACACTGCAGGATCCCTTAAAGTTCTGTTCTTACGCCATTAATCAATTTCACTATGCTACCAACTACACTTTTATTCTGCTAATTCCAAACACTTGACAATCTGTTCACTTTGCAGCAGAAAAAAACGTCTTGACTTTCGCAATGAACTGATTTTCCGTCAGCCGGTCACAGGCTTCAACTGCAACCTCTTTTTTGTGCATCTCACCAACCTTCGCGATCTCTTTTGCAAGCTCTATTTTTGCCTCACCAGGACCGAAAACGGCAATTCTATCAGAATCTTTCAGTAAACAGATCACCTGCTGATAATAGGCGTGATACTGGTGTTTGCGACGCTCTTCATCAATATGTTCATTCGAAACGCTCTGCGCGACACTCGTTCCTCCCGATTTCCAGCCTCCTGAAGGTTTATGATGAGGTTCGGCACTGGACGCAACGTGCTGAACAACACTCTCCCCTCCTTCAATTGAAACCAGAATGGCGTCCTTGTGATCAATCCAGAGTCCTGTGTTTTTTTTCATGGTCTGAATCTCCTGAAGTTATAACTCCAATGAAACTAAAATAACAGATTTTCAATCCAAAGAATTCACTCACTCCACAAAGATACGCAATACTTGGCGTTTCTTGTATTCTCCCGATAGCTCATAGAGCTTATAACATCTATTGAACAACATCCATAATGGCACAAGGTTGTCATACTGAGAAAAAGCGACGTATCTATCGCCCGCTGCCCTTTATTATCCGGCAACCTGGTCTTTGAGGGTTTTGCCTACTTTGAAATTGACTGCGGTTCTTGCCGGTATCTGGATTGCAATGCAGGTTGAGGGGTTGCGGCCTGCGAAATGATTTTTTTGATCTGTCCGATAAACTGCGGTCGGACAGTGATTGCTGAATCTTTCATTTCATAATCTTTTTTTCCAATAGTGCTAGCTGCCGGCACAATATACATATATTATACTTTCACCGAATAATTAACCCTGCTTGTATGAAACACTCAAGAGATCCTTCGCTTTCAGCTCAGAATGACAAGTATTAGGTTATACCGAACAATAGTAATATTTTACGCGCTGTTTTGCCGTAAAAAAGAAATAGCCCGCATCTCAAAATTGAAATGCGAACTATAAACTTAAGGTTGTCATACGGAGCGAAAGAGAGGTATCCTCCCAATCCTCACTCAGCTCATGAGACTATTCTGAAGAGGGATATCCCGTTGAAAGCAATTGCATTACAACTGATGAGCAACGGACAGACTCTCTCTGTTAGAGAGAGTCCTGTACAATCTTTTCCTTTTCGGCAAAAAGTTTTGAGCCGAGAAACTCCCGGTTCATCCGGGCGATATTGGATACTGAAATTCCTTTGGGACATTCAGCTTCACAGCCGTAGGTATTGCTGCAGTTGCCGAAACCGAGATCATCCATGCATGCAACCATCTTCTCTACCCGCTTGGCCGCCTCAACCTGGCCCTGGGGAAGGAGAGCAAGATGAGATACTTTTGCCCCGATAAAGAGCATTGCCGCTGCATTTGAACAGGCAGCAACGCATGCACCGCAGCCGATACAGGTGGCAGCGTCAAACGCTTCATCCGACTTCTCTTTCGGCACAGGAATGGTATTGGCATCAGGCACGCCACCGGTATTAACCGAAACATAGCCTCCTGCCTGAATGATTTTGTCGAACGCACTCCGGTCAACAATCAAATCACTGATGACAGGAAAAGCTTTAGCTCTCCATGGTTCGATATGGATGGTATCGCCATCCTTGAACGAACGCATGTGCAGCTGGCAGGTGGTTACCCCTTTTTCAGGCCCATGAGGACGGCCGTTGATGTAAAGGCTGCAGGTGCCGCAGATACCCTCCCGGCAGTCGTGGTCAAAGGAAACAGGATCACCGCCACTCATGATGAGCTTATGGTTCAGGGTATCGAGCATTTCGAAAAAAGAGCTGTCAGGTGAGATGTCCGTCACATCGTATGAAACCATCTGCCCTTTGGCACCTGCTCGTTTCTGTCTCCAGATCTTCAGCGTAAAATTCATAATAACCTGTTATTTATAGCTCCGCTGGGAGAGCTTGATCTCGTTGAATTGAAGTTCCTCACGGTGCAACTCAGCCGCAGCATCACGTCCCTTGTATTCCCATGCACCGACAAATGCGAATTCATCATCGTTGCGAAGCGCTTCGCCTTCGCTGGTCTGGTACTCGTCCCTGAAGTGTCCTCCGCATGATTCCCTGCGTTGAAGGGCATCACGCACCATGAGTTCACCAAGATCAATAAAATCGGCGACCCTGCAGGCTTTTTCAAGCTCGGGATTATACTCATCCAGTCCACCGGGAATTTTAACCCCCTCTGCAAACTCTTTGCGAAGCTCGGCAATGAGATAGAGCGCTTCGTTCAGTCCAGCCTCATTTCTCGCCATTCCGCAATACTCCCACATGATCTTGCCGAGACGGCGATGGTAATGATCGACGGGCTGCTTTGCGCCACTGTTTTTTATGGCCTTCAGGCGGTCAGTGACAGCATCGGCTGCAATATTGAATTCAGACGATGCGGTATCAAAACGGGGAGTATGAATCTCAGCAGCCAGATAGTTGCCGATGGTATAGGGAAGTACAAAATAACCGTCTGCAAGACCCTGCATAAGTGCTGATGCGCCCAGACGATTGGCTCCATGATCGGAAAAATTGCACTCACCGATCGCATAGAGACCTGGAATGGTGGTCATCAGTTCATAATCAACCCAGAGGCCGCCCATGGTATAATGAACTGCCGGATAGATCATCATCGGCGTTTCATAAGGGCTCTCTGCAACGATCTGCTGGTACATCTGAAAAAGGTTGCCGTAGAGAGAGTCAATGGTGTCGTGACCCTTGCGCTTGATGGCCTCGGCGAAATCAAGATAAACAGCCATCCCTGTACTGCCGACTCCGAAACCTGCGTCACAGCGCTCCTTCGCAGCCCTTGATGCCACATCCCTCGGCACAAGATTGCCAAAAGCGGGATAACGGCGCTCAAGATAATAATCACGGTCAGCCTCCGCAATATCGGAGGGCTTTGCCTCTTTGTTCCTGAGCCGTTCAACATCCTTTAATTTAGCAGGAACCCATATCCTGCCATCATTGCGCAGGCTTTCGCTCATGAGGGTAAGCTTCGACTGAGCATCGCCATGCACCGGAATGCAGGTAGGGTGAATCTGTGTATACGCGGGGTTGGCAAACATCGCCCCTTTTCTATGGGCACTCCATGCAGGAGTCACGTTGGAGCCCATTGCATTGGTGGAGAGGAAAAACACATTGCCATAACCGCCATTAGCCAGAACAACGGCATGAGCAGCATGGCGCTCTATTTCACCGGTTACAAGGTTTCGGGTGATGATCCCTCGTGCCTTGCCATCGACAAGCACCATATCGAGCACATCGCGGCGATTGAAGAGCGTAACATTGCCTGATGCAATCTGGCGGCTTAACGCCCCATAGGCGCCCAGCAGCAGCTGCTGTCCGGTCTGTCCGCGAGCATAAAAAGTTCTTGATACCTGTGCTCCTCCGAACGAGCGGTTGGTCAATAGACCGCTGTATTCGCGTGCGAAAGGAACTCCCTGTGCCACGCAAAGATCGATAATCTGGTTACTGACCTCGGCAAGCCGATAGACATTGGCTTCACGCGCACGGTAATCGCCGCCTTTGATGGTATCGTAAAACAGCCGGTAGGCGCTGTCTCCGTCATTCTGATAGTTTTTCGCGGCATTGATTCCGCCCTGAGCAGCAATACTGTGAGCACGGCGCGGAGTATCCTGGTAACAGAAAACTTTGACATTGTACCCGAGTTGTCCGAGCGATGCAGCGGCCGAAGCCCCGGCGAGGCCTGTACCGACAACAATGATATCAAGTTTGCGTTTATTGTTTGGATTTACGAGCTTGCAGCCCGATTTGTAGGCAGTCCATTTTCCAGCCACCGGCCCTTCAGGGATTCTGGCGTTGAGGCGTGTCATTGAGGAGTGTTGTGAGTGTTGTTTTCAATGAATAACACAGTCGTCGATGCTTGTTATGTTATTTAAAAATAAGGAGATATATAGGAATAACACTGAAGCCCAGAGCAATCAGAACCGAATAGGCTGAGCCGGCAAACTTTACCGCTTCCATATATTTGCTGTGGTTCCAGCCGAGCGTCTGAAATCCAGACTGAATGGCATGATTCAAGTGAATGCCGAGAACAATGAAGCTGATAATATAGAGAAGTGAATACCAGGGAGTTGAAAACAGAAGCAGGGTGCGATGGTAGAAGTCGTGGCTTTCTATACCGGGCGGCGGAGCGATAATGCCGATCTTGATGAAGTAGAAATCGATAAAGTGCAGGAAAAGGAAGATGAAAACAATGATACCGGTATGAAACATGTACTTTGAAAAGAACGATGTTTCAGAGTTGTTCGGGCACGCATAGGCTGTTGGCCGGGCCGCGCGATTCTGCAAGGAGACCAGAATACCTAAGAGTATGTGGAGCAGAAAACCTCCGAAAAGAACAATCTCAAAAACTTTAATCGTCGGGTTTGTACCCATGAAGGTGGCCGCTTCGGTAAACATACGACCTCCGTCATCTTTCAACAGCATCAGATTGATGCCGAGATGCACACATAAAAATGTAACCAGAAAAAGACCTGCAAGTGCCATAAGCACTTTTTTGGTAATCGAGGAATACAAAAACATGGTATTCAATTACTGTGATTATTTCGATAAAAAAGAACAGTGGATTTTCTCCTGTGGCCCCCAATGTAAACTCCTCTTTTGTAACTTCCAATAAATATATATCGCATCACTGCACTAATCCACAAAAGCAACGGCTCTCAGGGGCGCTGCTTCTGCCTGTACGATTTTTAGTGGAAAGCAGAAAAAAATAAATGGGGAGTGCAAAAGCGAAGAGAGATCGGCAAGATTTTCAATAATGACCATCCCGCTCCGAAGTAGCAGCGAGTGAATAGCAAAATCAGCAGAATCCGGAGAATCAACCGAAATCATGTCAACGCCAATGCCTTTCAGATGAAAACCAGTCAACCACCGGGCCGCATCGGAAGAGAGAACAGCGTAGCCGGAGTAATAGTCCGGGGTGCCCCAGTACTGGCTCCATCCGGAATAGAGCAGCAGAAAGTCACACTCCTCTATGTGAGCTTTGTACCCCTGTATATCACCAAGGGTAATGATCCCGCCGGCTGACGCCCTAAGATCGATAGCGAAGCCTTTGCCCGTAAACCGGTCAAGACCGAGGGCATCAAGTGAGTTTCCTTCCGGCAGAATATGTGAAGGCAGATCAACATGAGTTCCCGTATGAGATGAAATAGTCAGCAGCTGTTCTGCATACCCATCATGTTCGATCGAAGAGAGCTGTTTAAATACTGGCTGCGGAGTACCGGGATAGCAGGGCATATCCGGCTCTATGGTCCGGCTCAAATCTATAATCCGCATCATCAGACCGCCAATGATTTTCGAGCGATCCTCCCTGAAACATAATCGATAATAGAACGCACCGCCTTCTCTTTTTCGCAATCACAAAATGTCTGATGTTCCGAACGCTCCAGCCACAGAATTGATTTTTCTGAAGAGTCAGTGGCAATGCTGTCGCAAAGTATGGTTGCACTTTCAGGAAGCACGGTACTCTCTCTGCGGTTATGCAGAATAAAAACAGGAACAGTGACCTTCTTCAACAGAGGCAGGGTTTTTTTGAGAAGGTCAAAAAATGAAACAACAGCGTCTGTCGGCACCCATGCATAGTGCGGAGCACACCCTTCATTGCTTTTGCGCGCATAGGGCTTAAGATCCCATTTTTTTATGACCCTGCTCACAATCGGCACCGCAAAATGCAGAGGACGTCCGGGAGCAAAAAGAGAGGCTAGTTTTATGGCGGGGGCAACAAGCACCAGCGAATCAATCTCGCTGCCGTACCTCACTGCAAGATTTATCGATAGAAGAGCGCCCATGCTATGGCCAATGATAATAACCCGCTCCGAGTGACAGCGAAGCTCTTGAAATGCCTTGTCGGCATCCTTCATCCATGCCTCCCAGGTAACGCCACGAAGCGCGTCGGGGGATGAAGCCCCATGCCCGGCCAGCTGAGGCATGAGAACCGGAATGCCAATTTCACATAGGGGCGTGTATAACGCTTTCACACTATCAAGCGTTGCAGTGAAACCATGAAGAATAAGAACGCCGAAAGAAGCTTGCTTTGCAGGTTGTTCAGCCATAAAATTTCAATAAATCTGCCACTACATAATCAAACAGCAGGCCTCATGAAGCCTTTAGGAATGAAACATACAGGTTATCAGGGAATTTCCCGTAAAATAGCTATGTTTAAAACAAATGAAACACAATTGTATAGAGATGATGCGCAGGATTATTCTGGCCGGATGCATAGTGCTGCCTCTGGCACTCAGTTCATGCACCTCAACACGCCCCCCTTCTTCAAAGGGAGACTATAGAGGTATTTCCCCGGAGGAGGCTTACCGGCTGGGGAAACTCAAAAACACCCCGTATATCATCAACGGCAGAGTATATGTACCCATGAACTACGAAGAAGCTGTCGCCTATGAGGAAATCGGCACCGCATCATGGTACGGCAAGGAAACCCTCGATCAGCATAATGGACAACCGACAGCATACGGGGAAACATTCGACCCCTCAAAACCAAGCGCTGCACACAAATACCTTCCACTCCCCGCCCTTGTAAAGGTGACAAACCTTACCACCAGGGCCTCAATTATAGTCAGGGTCAATGATCGCGGTCCATTTGTCGATGACCGGGTTATTGATCTGAGCGCTGAAGCCGCCAAACAGCTCGGGTTCTTCGAAAAAGGCACCGCAAAAGTCAAGGTCGAGGTTATCTCCCGCTGATAAGAGTTGTTGCAATCGACATTCAGGCTTCAGGCATTTCATCCTCCTCATACGCTTACCTGCTGACTGCTCAGCATGGCATTGAAGTTTTTGGCCTTTCTACCTTCCCAGTTACGCTTGTGATATGCGTAACCTGCAATAAGCGGGAGAGCTATGGTGGCTTCAGAAAAGACCATCTGCTCGTAAACCGTATCGACCTTGCCCCATGAGCTTGCCTCCTTGAGAGTCGAGCCTGAAAGCGCTCCGTCACGCTCATCGGCGACCGTAATCTGTACAGCGTAGGTGTGCATGGAAACATCTTCATATCCGAGCACCTCTGCAGCAACAACAATATCCTGTGTAAAGTTTTTTGGTACACCGCCACCGATCATGAAAATACCGGTCTTGTCATTCTCGATTTTGATTCTGGTCAATTCACGAAAATCCTTCACCGAATCAATCGCAACATGCCTCTCAGGATTGTTCCATTGATGGTTGACCAGTCCGAACCCGGCAGAGCAGTCAGAAAAAGCCGGGCAGAAAATCGGCACGCCTTTCTCGTAAGCTTTATACACAATGGAGTTTTTATCGTGGTTGTTTGCCTCGATATATTTTCCCATTTCAACAATAAATTCTCGCGAAGAGTATACGCCGGGCTGCATGGCATTGGCGATGGCAGCCGTTGTATCGTCACAGACCCGAAGATCATCCTCATCTATGTAGGTATCGTAAATGCGATCGATATGCAGCTCCCTGAGCGTGGCATCATCGATAAACGGAGTGCCCTGGTAATGACGGAATCCAAGTGCTTCAAAAAAGTCCTGATCAACAATATTAGCGCCTGTTGAAACAATCGCATCAACCATATGGTTATCGATCATGTCAATGATGACCTGCTTCAATCCGGCGCTGATGAGCGAGCCGGCGAGAGTAAGAATGACAGCACACTCCTTGTCCTGCTGCATGAGATCAACTATGGAGGCGGCTCTGGAAAGATTTCTTGCCTGAAAAGCTGTATCACCCATCTGCTCAACGAGAGAAACAATATTCAGCTTTTTAATATCGATATGGCGAACCGGCGCGCTTAATAACTCTTTTTTTCTCGTATCTGGCTGCATAACCGCTCCCGACCTGTTAAAAGTGACTAAATAAAAAAAGAGAGTAAGCTTACTATATCACACACTCAAATTACCGGATGCTGCTTCCTTCCGGATCTGACATGGTTGGGCAACCGAGTGTTGTATAGGACTTACTCTCTAATATATCAGTTTTCGAAAGCTTCTTATGTCAAGAACTTCAAAAACAAGTTCGATAATATAGCGCTATGAAAACAAAAAACAAATAAAGCCCTTTTATCTTTCTCTGAACTGTTATAACTTCTTGGGCATTTACAGCTTTAAACAATAACGCCCTTGACTGACCTGAATCAACCGCACGCTCCCCGGTCGAAACAGCAACAACTATCTTATGGCAACACAACGAATTTTAAGCGGGATGAGGCCCACAGGCCAGCTCCATCTCGGGCATTATACAGGAGCCCTTGAAAGCTGGGTTCAGCAGCAGAATCTCCTTGACGACAAAGGCGCGCATGTCTTTGAAACCTGCTTTCTCATTGCCGATTACCACAATCTGACCACCTCTCTTGAAACCGGTGAAATATATGCCAACACCCTTGACATGCTCGTCGACTGGCTGGCAGCCGGTGTTGACCCCGAAAAAAGCCCGGTATTCCGCCAGTCGCAAATCAAAGAACATGCCGAGCTCTTTCTGCTCTTCTCCATGCTCATCACCTCATCGCGGCTTGAAAGAAACCCTACGCTCAAAGAGCAGGTCCGCGATCTGAATATGGACTCTCTGGTTTACGGCCATCTCGGTTACCCTGTTCTGCAGGCCGCCGATATCCTTCTCTACAAGGGCAATGTGGTCCCTGTGGGCGAGGACCAGATCCCTCATGTCGAAATTACAAGGGAGATCGCCCGTAAATTCAACAACCACTACCCTCATCCAGTTATCGGCGATGTCTTTCCCGAGCCGGAACCTAAAATCACAAAATTTTCCCGGCTTCTGGGTCTCGACGGCAAGGCCAAAATGTCAAAGTCGCTCGGCAACACTATTCTACTTGCAGACGGACCTGAAGAGATTGTAAAAAAAATGCGCACAGCGGTAACCGATACCGCTAAAATCCGTAAAAACGATCCTGGCCATCCCGAAGTCTGCACGGTATTCAGCTACCATGCAAAGTTTTCATCCCCTGAAGAAGTCGCCGGCATTGATGCGGATTGCCGTTCAGGCTCTCTCGGCTGTGTGGACTGCAAAAAGCTTTGTGCCGCAAATATCTCGCTTGAACTCGCTCCGCTGATCGAAAAACGTCGCTATTATGAGTCGCAGATGGACCTTGTAAAAAATATTCTTCTTGAAGGAGAGGCAAAGGCAAAAGTCATTGCCCGCAACACCATGCAGGAAGTTAGAGCCGCCATGAAACTCGGCGAAACAAACTGATGCAACTATCTATGACCGGCATGCCCAGCAACAGCAGAACCGCCTTTATTTTTGATATGGACGGGGTTCTTACAGACAATATGCGATTCCATGCCGATTCCTGGGTGGAACTCTTTAAAGATTACGGCCTTGAAGGGCTCGATGCCCGGCGATACCTGGTGGAAACGGCAGGGATGAAAGGCCTTGATGTGCTTCGCTACTTTCTCGACCCCGATATCAGTGTGGCTGAAGCCGAACGTCTTACTGAACTCAAGGATTTCCTCTACCGCGTCAAGTCACGCGACCTCATCAAACCCATGCCCGGCCTCCCTGAATTTCTTCTTGCCGCGGATAAAAGAGATATCCGCCTTGGCATAGGCACAGGGGCCGGTCCCCGCAATATTGATTATGTGTTAGATCTATTGAAGCTGACAGACCGCTTTCAGGCCATTGTCAACCCCCATCATGTACCGAACGGCAAACCCCATCCGGATATTTTTCTGCGTGCCGCCGAACTTCTTGAGGTAGACCCGTCGGCCTGTATTGTTTTTGAGGATGCCATCCCCGGAGTGGAAGCTGCCAGAAAAGCGGGGATGAAATGCGTTGCCGTTACAACAACAAACAGTGCCGAAGCATTCAGCAGTTTCCCGAATATTATCCGGATTATCGACGATTTCAGAGAACTCTCGGTTGATGATCTTTGTACTCTTATCCATAAGAAGCAACCCGCGACCCTTTTATAAAAGAACCAGCATGCATGAATTTTTTCTTCCTGTCATCCAGAGCGCACTCAGCGGAGCAGGCATTGATACCCTGAAACAGATCATTATCGAACAGCCTGCCGACAAAAAGTTCGGCGACTTTTCGACCAACATAGCCCTGCTTACAGCAAAAGAGTTCAAGAGAAACCCTCGTGAACTTGCCCAGGAAATTATAGGTCATCTTGTTTTTCCGCCCGATACCATTGCTAAAATTGAAGTGGCCGGACCAGGGTTCATAAACTTTTATCTTACCTCCCTCTTCATCATGCGTTCGCTCCAGGAGGTGTTCAAGCAGGGCGACGCCTTTGGAAAAGGAACTGTCGGAACAGGGAAAACGGCGATTGTCGAATATGTCAGTGCCAATCCTACCGGCCCCTTGACCATTGGACGCGGCCGGGGCGGCGTACTGGGAGACTGTATTGCAAATCTTATCGAATCACAGGGGTACAAGGTTACCAGAGAGTACTATTTCAACGATGCCGGCCGGCAGATGCAGATACTTGGAGAGTCAGTCCGCCTGCGCTACCAGGAGCTGTGCGGCAGAACAATAGAGTTTCCCGACACCCATTACCAGGGCGACTACATCCGTGATATTGCTGTGGATATATACCACGAACACGGAACGGCTCTTGCTGAATCCGACGAAGTGCTGACCTTTAAAAACAGTGCTGAAACCGTGATTTTCAGCTCAATAAAAAAGACGCTTGAACGGCTCAGCATCAGTCATGACTCTTTTTTTAACGAACACACCCTCTACACCCCCGACGAAGCCGGCATAACCGCCAACCAGAGAGTTATTGCAGCGCTGAGGGATAACGGATTCATTGCCGAGTATGATGGGGCCACATGGTTTCTGACAACAAAGCTGGGACAGGAAAAAGATAAAGTTCTTGTCAAATCCTCTGGCGAACCAAGCTACCGACTGCCCGATATCGGCTACCATATCTCCAAGTTTGATCGCGATTACTCAATGATCGTCAATGTATTCGGTGCAGATCATATTGATGAGTATCCCGATGTCATCGAGGCTCTGAAAATTCTTGGTTACGATACCTCCCGGATCAAAATCGCCATCAATCAGTTTGTGACAACGACCGTTGACGGCCAGACGCTTAAAATGTCCACTCGAAAAGGCAATGCCGACCTGCTGGACGATTTGATTGATGACGTCGGAGCCGATGCTACAAGGCTGTTTTTTATCATGCGCAGCAAAGACTCACACCTGAACTTTGATGTGGACCTTGCAAAAAAGCAGTCCAAAGAGAACCCGGTCTTCTACCTTCAGTACGCTCACGCCCGAATCTGCAGCCTCTTGCGCATGGCGCTTCAGGAAACCGGATTTGATCCCGCTTCAAGCCCCGATCACAACCTTCTTGAACTGCTCACCTCTCCGGCTGAACTGCAGCTTGGCTTCGCCCTGCTTGACTTCCCTGATATGATCAAAACAAGCGTGCGCCTGCTTGAGCCTCAAAAAATGGTTGAATACATGCATTCACTTGCGGAACTCTTTCACCGTTTCTATCAGGAGTGCCCGATTATAAAAGCAGAGCCCGATACCATGAAGGCAAGACTCTTTCTTTCACTGGCTACACGTCAGGTATTGCGCAACGGGTTCAGGATTCTCGGCGTTTCAGCTCCGGAATCAATGTAGGATGGTTCAGGAATGCAGGTAAAGGTCGTGCTCCCTGATATAGCGGTTCACCCTGGGGGGCAGAAATTCCGACACGCTTTGCCCGGCTGCAATAAGCTCCCTTATGTCGGTTGAAGAAACCTCGCAGGCAAAATCAATAACCTCTATTGATCCGTTCTGAAGTAAAGAATCGGGAGGCGGTGCACCGCCCTCAATTGACGCTCTTCTGAAGACCGCAATATCACACAGGGAAAACAGCATCTCATAATCCTTCCATGAAGGGAACTCCCTGAAGCTGTCCTCACCGACAAGGAGTGTTACCCTGTCGTCGGGATAGAGCCGGCGTACATAGTGCAAAAGATCAACCGTATACGAAGGCTGCTGTTTTTCAAGCTCCCATCCGCTTACCTGGCTGCATGATCCAGTGAGATTTATTTCCAGCGAGAGGCACTCCGCCATACGCTTCCGGTGTTCGTCAGAAGCGCTTCGATGCTGCTTGAAGGGATTATTGGAAACCGAGAGTAATATTCTGTCGATTTCGAGGAGCTCTCTGGCATAGAGACAGAGAGCGAGATGACCATTATGCGGAGGATCGAAGGTTCCGCCGAAAACCGCAAGATGCACGAGCGCTCTCCGGTCAGATTTTTTTGAGATTCTGACTTATTTTTTCTCTTGTCCCCTTCATCTCCTGCTGTTTTCCAGGATAGAGCTGCAAGTACTGGTCCAGTACCTGTCCTGCTTCAAACCATTTCTGCCGTTTTATCAACGCATCTATTTTTCCTGCCCATGCCTGCGGTACAAATCCGGTATCGGGGTAGCGCTTTAATATCTCGTCATAAAAAATGACGGCCGCCTTATACTTTTTAAGCTGAACATACTGCCTGGCAATAGAATAGGTGTTTTTTGCCAGTTTATTTCTCAGTTCAGGAATTGCCTTTTCAGCATATTTCAACGAATCGGTTTTAGCCAGTTCAGCTTTTGCCTTCGCATAACGCTCTTTATATGCCTGGTTCTCCGGATTGATCTTCAAAAGCTCCCTGTATGTCTCAACATCGCTTACCGTCTTTGAGTCATCCGGTGCGGGATAAAGATCCATATAGATTGAAAATTGATCAATGGCTCTCTTGGTTTCCTGCTGGTCAAGATCATAATTCGCAGAAAGCTTTTCATGTGATTTTGCAATCAGAAACTGCGCGGTTCGGGCATAAGCGGTAGAAGGCACCTGCTTCAAAAGCCGGGTAAATATATCTGAAGAGAGCAGATACTGGCCTGAATTATAATAGGTCTCACCAAGGAGAAAGAGCACCTTATCCTCAAGAGCGGTTGCCCTGGAAGTGACAAGCAGAGCTTCAAGCGTGAAAGCCGCGCTGTCATAATCTTTTTCGGCATAGAGTTTTGCGGCCTTTGCATATCCTTCGGAAACAATAACCGCAGCGGTCGGGGCCTCAGCCGGCTTGGACGATGAACATCCTGAACTCATTAATACACCCGCAGCAAAGAGCATCGCAACTGAACGTGAACAAAATCTGGCAACCGGCATAGAGCAACTCCATTATCCTCTTTTTTAAAATCAGAACCATATAATACAAAACTGCCGAAAAAGAAACCCCAACTCTTTACGGCAATCACCCCAAAGATTTTTCAGTGCATTTTGTATGACACCCGACAGATCTAAAGGGAACCCGCAGATACAATAGACATGGACGTACAGAAAATATCTCTTGTGGAGCTTAGGGGAGTCGAACCCCTGACCTTCTCATTGCGAACGAGACGCTCTACCAACTGAGCTAAAGCCCCCTGATTATCAGCGCTGCATATTTTTTAAACAGTGCCACGAAAAATAATGCAAAAAAGTGTAAAAAAATAGCCTGCATAAGCAGGCTATTGCAATATCGAAACATTCAAGTCTTCACCCTGAGAGATTATACCCGGTTCAGGCAACAAGTGCCTGGCGGAACCTCTCCAGCTGATGACTGATGCTGCCATCAAAAATGGTATCACCGATTTTAACGGAGACGCCACCAATCAGGCGTTCATTTTCAGACATCTTCGGACGTATTTTCTTGCCGGTATAGACTTCAAGACGCCGAACCAGCTCACAGGACTGTTCGTCGGAAAGTTTCACTGCACTGGTAATATCAACATTGATTATCCCTCTTCTGTCGTCAAGAAGGATTTGAAACTCATCAATCATTTCAGGCAGAAGCCCTGCGCGTTTTTTCCTGCAGACAAGCTTTAAAAAAAGAAACATTTTATCCCCGATCGAATCCTTAAAGATCTCCTCAAAGATGTGAATTTTCTTATCGCCATTAACCAGAGGACTGCGCAACGCTTGAACAAGATCACGCGAATGCTCAAGAACAGCCTTAATCACCTGAAGCTCTTCAACAATCTGATCCAGAAAGTTACCCTCTTCAGCTGCAGAAAGAAGAGCGGAAGCATATCTTCGGCTTGTAATTACACTTGACATTTCGTGACCTGTTTCAGTTACGGTTTGTTGAAAGATCCTGAATCATGGTGTCGACGATCCTTTTCTGAGTATCTGCATCAAGATTGCTCTTGATAATTTTTTCAGCGCCCCTGAAGGCAAGATCAGCAACCTCATTTCTCAGCTCAGCAAGCGCACGGCGCTTTTCCTGCTCGATTTCATCTTTGGCCGAGGCAATCATTTTCTGAGCTTCCGCCTGAGATTTTTCAGCTATATCAGCACGGAGTTTTTCGGCAAAGTCCTTTCCTTCACGGATAATCCTGTCAGATTCAGCGTCAGCTTTTGCAAGCAGTTCCTTGTTTTTACGCAGAATAGCCTCAGACTCGTCCTTTGCCTGATGCGCGCGGTCAATGGATGACTGAATACCTTTTTCTCTCTCTTCCAACGCGTTGAGGATAGGGCCCCAGGCTGTCTTCTTGAGAATAAGCAGCACAATCACGAAGGTAATCGCTGTCCAGAAAATAAGACCGGGATTCGGGCTCAGAAGACTACCGGCAAGAAGTATAATTCCTGACGTAAGCATGAACAATTTTTCCGTTAACGGTTAATAAAGCCCGATTGCGACATCAAAAAAGATAAGCCGCAATCGAGATTTCTGTCTGTATTGAGTTCGCTACAAGTGCTCAATATTACTTAAGAGCAAGAAGCACACAGATAACTTCGCCGAACAATGCAACGCCTTCGATAAGAGCTGCAGCAATAATCATGGTAGTACGGATATCCGAAGTAGCTTCCGGCTGACGGGCTGTACCCTCAGCGGCAGAAGCGGCAATGTTGCCAATACCAAGACCTGCACCGATAACAGCCAGACCGGCGCCAAGACCTGCACCTAAATAAGCTAAACCTAAACCTTCCATCTTGTAATTACCTCCGTTTATTTGTTGTAAGTTTTTTGCTAAAGGATAATTAGCAGTTTTAAAAGCGCTTAATCAAATCTATCAAAATAAGTGTTATTCCTTAATAAGCCTGAGTTCTTTTAATGATGTGCAGCTCCAGCAGCAGGTTCATCATGTCCTTCATGCGCAGTGGCAAGGCCGATAAAGAGCGCCGAAAGCATAGTAAACACAAACGCCTGCAGAAAGGCCACAAAAAGCTCAAGCAGATAAATGAAAATAGCAAATGGAACTGAAACCGCTATGGCCACTATGTAGCTTTTCAGAATGAAACTGATAAAAATCAAGCTGAGAATAATGATATGACCCGCTGTCATATTCGCAAAGAGACGAACGGTAAGCGCAAACGGCTTTGTAAACTGCCCGATTATCTCAATGGGAACCATGATAATCCAGAGAGACCAGTGAGTGCCGGCTGTAAGGTGCTGAAGATACCCTTTAACACCGTGAGCATTGAATGCGGCAATCTGGGTGACAAAGAAGGTGAAAATGGAAAGTGTGAGAGTAACGTTGACATTGCCGGTAGCCGTAGCACCGTAGGGAATAAGACCGAGAAGGTTACAGAACAGGATAAAAAAGAAAACAGTCAGCAGGTAGGGAAGATGCTTTTCGTAGCCGTGTCCGATATTTGACTTGGCAACATCAACCCGGATAAACTCAACAAGTGCCTCCATGGCATTGGCAAGCCCCTTGGGAGCGTTACGGGAAGTCAGACTCTTGTACTTGCCGCCCACAACTGAAAAAACGATCAGAAGAAGTGCCGATACCAGCCAGAGCATCACCACGTGCTTTGTGATGGAAATATCAAAGCCTCCTACAACTATTTTAGGAAGAGTGACCGAACCGAAAGGCTCAAAAGCAAAAACATTGTTATCGAGAATGTGATGCATAATGACATCACCGGCCTTTTCATCTCCTTCAGGAGCTTCAGCCCCATGAGCAGCCTCGACTGCGGCAGCGGCGGGAGCAGTGACTGCAGCTGCAGGTGCAGCAACAGCAGCGGTGCTGTTATTCTTCACGTCTGACTGTCCGGACGCAGCAAAAGTATGGCCACTGACAGTGAGAAGAAGTGGCACAAGAATCGCAATAACCTTTAAAAGAGCCTTAGGCAGTATGACGTTTACCCGTTTCATGCAGTTTTCTTTTTCTGTTTGTTTTTCTTTTGATACCCGAGAATTTCAACAATCACATAGATACAGTAAAACGCGAAAAATGAAAAGACAAAGTCGTTGATGACCGCAAGGTTCCTGATAATGATAACCGAGACAAGCACCATCAACACTAACAGCCTAACAGTCAGGCCACCGAACACAAACTTCGTGAATACCGCCGACTCCTTGTCAAGTGCATAATCAAAAAGCAGATAACCGGCAACAGCATTAGTAACAACCATTATCCAGGCAAGAAACACCGAGTGATAATCAACACTTCCGGGATTAAGAGCTGCAAAGATAACGCCCCATAAAATGACGGACAAGATACATAACTTAATAAAAAATTCAAATATTGGCTTCATCTCTCCATTCAGATTCTTAAATTGACAGTGGAAGGCCAGTAAAATGCCTTATTTTTTTTTGTTAGCCTGGCGAACTACTTTCATAAGAACAAGAGCCATGCCGAGCATACCGAGAAGAACACCGGCAAGCAGCAGAAGCGGCGAGGTGCCGAGCTTGCTGTCAGCCCAGAAACCAAGCAGAACAAACAAGGCAAAGCTCAAGGCAATCTGCAGCCCGATACCCATATAATCTGAAATCGCCCGAACTGAGCGCCCGAACTGTTCCGGAAATCGCTCTTCATCATCTCTTGTCATTGTAAGAGCCTCCTTGTTTACATTCAGACCGGCAACAGGTCTGCACGAACTAACTATTAGAGGGTCGCAGGTGTGACAAGTCAAGTAGGAAAGATACTATCTCTTCGGGAAATAATGAACAGTAACGCACCATCTAAATGACAAACCAGATAAAACCGGCCTGCATCCCTCCGCAATACATAGTGCCGCACAGCTTTCGTGAATTCAGTCGGCTCGTCGCTATGCAGAGCACAAGAACCGGCGGCATAAGCTCAGGGCCCTACTCCTCCTTGAATCTGGGCATTAATACCGAAGACAGCGCCGAAAATGTTCACCAAAACACCCTGCTGCTCTGCTCTGCAATCGGCATCGATCCCGAAAGAATGGTCAGCTCCGTACAGATTCACGGCACTGAAATACTCGTAGCCGAAAAACCCGGGAGAGAGCGGGGTTTCGATGCGTTCATCACCGATAAAAAGGATCTCTTCTTAAGCATCTTTACTGCAGACTGCTATCCTGTACTGATCTTTGATCCACGGCATCAAGCCTCAGGAGCGGTTCATGCCGGCTGGAAAGGCAGTGCTGGCCGTATTGTCATGAAAACAATTTCCGCCATGCAAAAAAACTTCAACTCAATTCCTTCGGAGTGTTTTGCCTGGATAGGCACGGGAATTTCATCAGCAGCCTATGAGGTCGGGCCCGAAGTCGCTGATGCATTTTCGTCGGAATTCCTCTCAAGTGCATCGCCGTCCGGGGAGAGCGATAAAAGAATGCTTGATCTTCGTCTTGTTAATTACCGGCAGCTGCTCGTCTCAGGCATTCCCTCATCGAATATCGAACAATCTCAATTCTGCTCATCCGTCGACAGCGGCATGTTTTTTTCCTATCGGCGCGATAATGGAACAACAGGCCGCATGGTAAGCATGATCGGTGTGCGGTCACTCTGAATTGTCAGCCCTCCCCCCAGAGATTAACAGTACCCCTTTCCGTATGAGCCGTAAAGGTCGTGGGCCTGACGGGATATATCCTCCCTGAAATCAGGATGGGCAATGCTTGCAAGCGCTTCAGCTCTCTGGCGAAGGTTTTTGCCATGCAGGTTGACAATGCCGAACTCAGTAACCACGTACTGCACATGAGCCCTTGTCGTAACGACGCCCGCACCCGGCTTGAGCTGCGCGACAATCCTCGACAACCCCTTGTTTGTAGTTGACGGCAGGGCAATAATCGGTTTGCCGCCTTCTGAAAGCGCTGCACCGCGAATAAAGTCCATCTGACCACCGACACCTGAATAATATTTCTGCCCGATCGAATCAGCGCATACCTGGCCGGTCATATCGATTTCAAGAGCACTGTTGATTGCCGTCACCCGTGGATTTCTCCTGATTTCCCGGGTATCGTTGACATAATCGGAAGGCAGCATCGCAACCAGTGGATTATCATCCACAAAATCATATAATTTTCTGGTTCCGATAAGAAAACTTGCGACAATAATCTCCTTATGGCTCCGCTTTTTCCGGCCGTTAATCACTCCTTTTTCGACCAGCTCAATAACTCCGTCCGAAAACATTTCAGAATGAATGCCAAGATCCTTGTGCCCGCAAAGAGCAGCAAGTGTTGCATCAGGAATAGCGCCGATACCCATCTGCAGCGTGGCTCCATCCTCAACGATAGAGGCTATATGATTGCCGATACGAATTTCAATATCACTCAAAACACGTCTTGGAGTCTCCAGAATAGGGTCCGACACATCAACCATTGCATGAATCTTGCTGGTATGCAGCATTCCTTCACCATGGGTTCTGGGCATATTCGGATTTACCTGGGCAATAACAAGTTTTGCCGAGTGAACCGCTGAAAGGGTAGCATCGACCGAAACGCCGAGAGAGCAGTATCCGTGCCGGTCAGGAGGCGAAACGTGCACAAGGGCTACGTCAAGGGGAAGAATTTTGTTGTGGAAAAGGGAGGGGATATCGCTCAGAAAAACCGGAATCGCATCACCATCACCCTGCTGAACAGACTGACGGACATTTTTACCGACAAACAGAGCGTTCAATCTGAAACTGTCACGATACTCCGGTCTTGCATATGCCGCTTCACCTTCAGTGTGAAGACTCACGATTTCAACATTTCTCAACTCTGCTGCGCGACGAACCATCGCATCAATCAGTCGCTGTGGGGTCGCAGCTGCGGTATGCAAAAAGACCCGGTCCCCTGATTTAATTTTTGTTACAGCTTCTTCTGCGGAAAGGGAACGATAGGTCATTACTTCCTTAAATTTGTTTTTAAAAATAAATTCATACACCGTTATTCTTACGGCGAAGATAGGCAGGAGTATCCGACAAGCCTTTATCAATCCTGTCTTCATGCTCTCCCTGCCCGCCTGTGGTCAACGGATTCTGACCGGCATCACGCAGACCCGGTTTTCCACTCCCGGCCTCACGAGTGTCATGTATCGACAACTGTCTTCTTATATAGGCAGGAATCCGCAGATCCTCAGTCTGCCTCTCAGAAAAAAGAGTTGCAGTCTGTCTTGCTGCCTGTGCACTCTGGGCAACACTCCCCGGCCTGGTCGCATGAACCGGCGTAACCGGGCGCCTGACGGCCGCCTCTTTTCCGTCCTCCTCTGCTTTTCGCTTGAACCCGGTAACGATAACCGTAACCCTTATTTCGCCCGACACCTGAGGCTCATCGACATATCCATTGATAATCTTGGCCTCGCTGCCCACCTGCTCCTCAATGTAGTTCATGGCGTCCGACATGTCGCGCATGGTGACCTCGCCGGTAATGTTGACCAGCACGCCTTTAGCGCCTTTTACCGATACGCCTTCCAGCAACGGGCTGTTGAGAGCATCCGATGACGCTTTGAGGGCTCGCCGGTCGCCTGCAGCAGCAGCAGAACCCATAACGGCATCTCCCGCTCCCGACATAATGCTGCGGACATCTGCAAAATCGACATTGACATGCCCGTGGCGGGTAATAATATCGGCAATCCCCTTAGCCGCCCTGTAGAGCACATCATTGGCCATATTGAACGCTTCGGTGGCGCTTACCCCCTCCTCGGCAATACTCAGTATCTTTTCATTTTCGACCAGAATAAGAGTATCGATGTACTTGCGCAGTTCAGCAATCCCTCCGTCAGCAATCTTGGCCTTCACCTGGCCCTCGAAATTGAACGGCCTTGTAACAACGCCGATGGTAAGGATGCCCATATTTCTCGCAATCGAGGCAATCACTGGGGCTGCGCCGGTTCCGGTACCTTTACCCATTCCTGCGGCAATGAACACAAGATCCGCGCCCCTGAGCTGAGCCGCAATGATTTCACGGTCATCATCAGCCGCCTGACGCCCCTTGGCCGGATCGGCTCCCGCGCCAAGCCCGTTGGTAGCTTTCTTCCCGATCTGCACCCTGAGCGGGGCTTTTGAGTTCAGGAGAGCCTGACGGTCAGTATTGAAGACGATATATTCAACGCCGCTTATTTTTCTGTCGATCATGTTATTGACAGCATTGCCGCCGCAACCGCCGACACCGACAATCCTTATAGTAACACCTTTACCCTGGTCACTGTCAAACAGCCCTGGATCAAGCTCAAATGCCATATGGTCAGTTCTCCTCAGTTAAAAGGCTCAGTTATATATCGTATCATAGATTATCCCAGAATTTCTTCATCCGGTCCCCAATTTTCTTTCCGACGGGATTCGACTCCGGCACTGCCGGTCCCTCCGATACCTCAACAGGGATATCAGGCTTATTCTCTCCTGCTGAAAGAGGAACACCAGGATTTTCAGCGAGATTATTCTGAAATGCATGGGCAACGAGCCCCATAACCGTAGCATACATCGGGTTGTTAACGGAACCCTTAATTCCGCCCGATACCCCTTCCGGATACCCGATGCGGATATCAAGCCCGAGAACATCATGAGCAAGCTCCTCTGTCCCCGGCAGAAGAGAACCGCCTCCCGTTATTATCGCACCGGCATTGATATATTCATAGTAGCCCGAACGCTTTATAGAATCACGGACCAGCTCAAAAATTTCCATCATCCTCGCTTCAATGATCATGGTCACCGAGCTTTTAGGAAAAGTTTTCTGCGGACGGCCCTCAATCCCTTCTATAAGAATAGCCTCATCCTCACCGCTGAAACGACTGTAAGCGCAACCATGCTTTATTTTCAGCTCCTCAGCCACCTCATAGAGAGCCTTGACGCCATGAGCCAGATCATGAGTCACATCATTTCCGGCAACCTTGATAACCTCCGAATAGCGGATTGCTCCATCAATGTAGATAGCCACCTCAGTGGTTCCACCGCCGATATCAATGACCACCACACCGCTCTTCTTCTCTCGCTCCTTCATCACCGCCATGCCTGAGGCCACCGGCTCAAAAGTGACTGCACTGATCTCCAGCCCGGCCTTTTCCACGCACTGCTTTATATTGCGGATCTTGGTTCTCAGCCCTACAACAATATAGGCGCTGCCTCTCATGGTCGTTCCTGCCATTCCTATCGGATCAAGCAGGCCTTCCTGATCGTCAACAATGAACTCCTGCGGAATGACATGAATAATTTCATGATCAATATCAAGATACCTGATATTGGTTTTAGCCTTTTCCAGAAACCGCCTCACATCGGACTCATTGACAATCCCGGTCTGATTGATGCTTATTTCCGAATTGCTGTGAATACAGTGGACGTGCGCACCCGAAATCCCGACATTGACGCCGGTAATGCGAATGGACGACTCCCGTTCGGCATCAGCAACGGCAGCCTTTATGGCATCAACAGTCTTGTTGATATTGACAACTGTCGCCCTCTGAAGTCCATCGGAATTTGAACGTCCTTTTCCAAGTACATTGAGCTTTCCTAATTCATCCTTTTCGGCAACCACAACACATACCTTCGTTGTACCGATATCAAGACCAACCGCGATATTGCTTTTCAGCATTGTTCTATTTCTGCGTGATTATAACCTTGGGACTATTCTGGGCAGCCTGAGGCAACTGAGCATCCTTGGCGAATATCCTGTCCTTGAACCGGAGATCCACGCTCTCATATGAGCCAAAACCTTTTTTTGAAACCACCTTTTGCCAAAATATCTCGAATTTTTTCAACTTTTCCTTGAAGTTCCCGTCATTACCGACAATAAAACGGGTAGGTGCTTGTACTGCAATACAATAGGTCATATTGTTCCCGTCAAAGTGCAGCTCCTGGATAAGCAGACGCGCATAACCGGTCTCCGAAAGAGCCGCAAGAAACTGCCGGAGCACCTCCAGGTCACGCCCGTCAAGCTGCTGAAGAGCATTTCCGGCAGCTTTCAGCCGGCTTATGCCCGAAACGGAAAGAAATTTCGGCAGCTGAGTGGTCAGCTCATTTTTCACCGGCAGAAGAACACCTTCAGTATCAATGGCCATAACCGCCCCGTTGATCAACGTTAAAGCCATTGGTATCCGCTCCATAACCCGTATGCGGACAATTCCGTTCAGCTCCTTGCTGATCCTGGCATCCCTGACAAACGGAAAAAGCATAACCCTCGCTTTTAACTCTGCCGGATCAAGCCCCTCGAGACTTCTTCCTTTATAGATCTTCATACTGGCGGCAAAATCCTTTGCCACAACGCTCGACACCCCTTCAACAACAATGTCGCGGACTAGCACATCCTTTTTCCAGCTCGAAGAATAATGGGCCAGTGCTGCCAACCCGGCAAGCACCATAAAAAAAATAAATACTCTTGCCTTCCAGTTGCCCGCATGAGCCTGGCCTGAATCTCCCTGTAGATCGCCATCGCCGCCTTCAGAATATCCCTGAAGAGCCTGGTCAGGGTAGTAATCCTTTCGTTCACCTTCAGCCATAGACAAAAGTTATTTACAATCCTTTCATGATCTCAGTCACTTTTACCGGAAGCACTTTTCCCGCAAGCCTCGGCGACTCTCGAAGCCAGTTGGGTAATGTCGCCTGCTCCCATAAACAGAAGCATGTTCCCGTTCTTTATATGCCCTTCAAGCGCCGAAAAAAGAGGCTCCTTTTCAGCAATGAACTCCACATGCTTTCCCCCTGCCTTCCGGACAGCAGCCGCCACCATACCTCCGTCAACACCGGGGAAATCAACAGCCTTTTCCCTTGACGCATAGACATCGGCCACATAGACCATGTCGGCTCTTGAAAGCGCCCATCCATATTCATCGGCAAACTCTTTCGTCCGCGAAAACAGATGCGGCTGAAAAACGGCAATGACTTTCGATTCCGCCCATCCGCTTTTGGCCGCCTTGACGGTAGCCTTCACTTCAGAAGGGTGATGAGCGTAATCATCAACAACCATCAGTCCTGCGCCATTATCGTATTTCACCTGGAACCTTCTTCTCATGCCGCTGTACCTGCCAAGCCCTGCGATCAGCCGCTCAGGCACAATCCCAAGCTCAATGCCCGCAGAAAAAGCCGCCAGCGCATTAAGCACATTATGCCGGCCCGGCACATTGATGCAGACATCACGATACTCCCGGCCATACGCCTGCACAGTAAAGGTTGCGTGTTGTTTTTCAAGCACAATATCCGTCGCCATCACATCGGCCGGCTCATCAATTCCGAAGGTCGTATAGAGGCGGTTCATTGAAGGAATGATCTTTCTGATCTCCGGCCAGTCGACACAGCAGATCACCCGCCCGTAAAAAGGCACTTTATTGGCAAAAGCAAGAAATGCCTGCTTCAGCTCATCAAGAGTGCCGTAAGTATCCATATGCTCCGACTCAAGACTGTTGACGATTGCAATCGTCGGCGTAAGCTTTAAAAACGCACGGTCAAACTCATCAGCCTCAATAACCATAAACTTTCCATCGCCGACAACGGTACTGCCTTTCAGATAATCCGATATCCCGCCAATCATTACCGTAGGCGACTCGCCCGACTCGATAAGCATCGTAGCGATCATGGCTGTAGTTGTCGTCTTCCCGTGAGTGCCGGCAATGCATATGCCATATTTATAGCGCATAAGCTCGCCCAGCATCTCGTCGCGCTTGATGACCGGAATGCCTGCTTTTTCAGCAGCCATAATCTCAATGTTCTCTTCCGGCCTGATCGCCGACGAGTAGACGACCACATCACATGAAGCAATCTGCTCTGCCCGATGCCCCCGATAAATTACCGCGCCATGCTCTACAAGCTTGTCGGTCACCTCGCCTGATGAGAGGTCGGAGCCCGAAACCCCGAAGCCTGACTTCAGCAGCAGTTCCGCAATGGCACTCATGCCTGCGCCTCCGATTCCTACAATATGAACACTTTTTGTTTTTCCGAGTTCCATGTGTGCTGCGCTCTCTTCCTGTTAATGTTTCGTTGCAAGCCCAATAATCCGCAAAGCCAGCTGACGGGCCGCATCCGGATAAGCCAGTGCGCGTGAAGCGGCCCCCATGCTTTTCAGCTTTTCCGGATCCTGCAGCAGTTCAAGAATATTTTTTATCGATCCATCTTCACCAAGCGCCCCGTCATCAATCATGAGAGTGGCCCCGTTCTTCAGAAGCGCACGCGCATTATAACGCTGATGATCGCCGGTCGCGTATGGATAGGGTACAAGAACCGAAGGCATCCCGAGATTGGTCAGCTCCGCAATGGATGATGCGCCAGAGCGGCACAACACAAGATCCGCGGCACTGTAAGCTGAGCCCATATCCTCAATGTAGGGGCCAACCCAGAGATAAGGCGACGGCGCAACCTCTCTCTTTATCCGCTCAAAATCAAGCGCACCGGTCTGCCATATGAGATTTCCTGAAGCGGTAATATCACCGAGTCGCTGAAGCACCGCATTGTTTATCGAACGCGCCCCGCGACTGCCGCCAAAAACAAGCAGGGTAGGGCGCTCGGCGCTCAGGGAAAAACAAGCCCGTGCGGAGGCCCGGTTCTGATGCTTAAACGACCGGGCAGGATTGCCGGAAACATAGACGTTCTTTTTTTTAACAATAAACCGCCGGGCCTCCTCAAAAGAGAGATGCACTTCACAGGCAAGTGTCGAAAGCAGTTTCGTCGTCACACCGGGAAACGCATTCTGTTCCTGAATGAGCGTTTTTTTTCCCGCAAGCTGAGCCGCGAGAAGCACCGGAGCACTCACAAACCCCCCTGTACCGACCACGACATCCGGCTTCTCCCTCCCGATAAGCGCAAGCGCACGTCCCAACGCCGAAGCAAAATCCGCAAGCACGCTTACATTTGCTATCATATTTGCGAGAAATGCCCCTCTTTTCAAGCCTCTTACAGGAATGAGATGGAGCTTGTAGCCAAGTCTAGGCACTTCGGTCGACTCAATACCGCTCACCGTTCCCGCAAATGAAATCCCGGTGGACGCATCAAGCTTCCTGAGCTCTGCTGCCATAGCTACAGCGGGATATAAATGGCCGCCAGTTCCCCCGCCTGCAAAAAGAACCTTCATTCAGCCTTCCTTTCATGCATAGCATGTTTCATGCTCTTTTCTACTGCCTTTTTCTTGTACCGGGATATACTCATAAGAATGCCGACGCCGAGAGAGTTGAGCAGAAGCGCCGTGCCGCCATAACTGATAAATGGAAGCGCAACACCGGTGGTAGGAATCAGATGGCATGCGACAGCAATATTGATATAGGCAAACAGGGTAATCGCCATCGTGATCCCGCAGGCAACATATTTTCCGAAATCATCCGGAGCATGCTTGGCTATAATCATCCCGCAGATAAAAAACCCGGTAAACAGCGCAATAAGGGCAACCCCGCCGACAAACCCGTACTCCTCACCGATAACGACAAACACAAAATCATTATACGAGAGCGGAAGATAGAGATCCCTCTGCTTGCTGGCTCCGATGCCGAGCCCGAAGAGCCCCCCGTTTCCCAAACCGATCAAAGCCTGCACAACCTGATAGCTTATCTCTTTTTCATCCCTGCTGGTAAACGAGAGCAGACGGGCAACCCTGTAGGGCGCAGCAATGGCAAACACGACAGCAACAGGAATAAGCAGCGAAAAGGTCGTAAGGAGATGGCGGACATTGACGCCGCCGATAAACATCATCATGAACCCGATCAGCGCAATAAGCGATGCGGTACTGAAATTCGGCTCAAGAGCCACAAGCGACACAACGGTCATCAATATAGTGAGCAGGGGATAGTAAGAGTTGTTGAGGTCTCGTATAAAACCCTGTTTTTCAGATATAAGCCGTGAAAAATGGAAAATGATCGCATATTTCGCAAAGTCCGACACCTGAAATTTAAGCGGCCCGACCCCTATCCAGCGGGCCGCACCCGAAATTTTCCCTACAGCTTTCAAGGCAAGAAGCGACGTGAGCAGAATTATGCTGCCCAAAAGAATGAGCTTGCTGGTCTTCCAGAAAATATGATAGTCAAGCTGCGCCACCAGCAGAATGGTAATGATGCCAAGGACAGAAAAGGTCAGCTGACGCCACAGAAAATACTCTGAGCTCGAATATTTGGTCTCGGCCCACCCGGCACCGCTGCTATAGACAATAACAACGCCGATGCAGATGAGAATGGCAACAATAAGCATCAGCAGCTTCGGGGCAATTCCCTCACCCCGTGAAGGCAGCACCAGTGCATCAGAAGGATTCACCTCTACGGCATCTGTAATGTTATCTGTATTCAGCATGGCTGTAACTGATGAACACATTGTTTGAATTTTATTCCCCTATCCTCAAAATTCTCAAACATATCAAAACTGGCACACCCCGGTGAAAAGAGCACGGTCTCTCCTGCCGCCGCCGCTTCATGGGCAATCGAGACCGCCTCGGCAAGCGACCTGGCCTCCTGCACAGCAACAATACCATCAAATGCCGCTGTGATCTTTCCTTTCGACTCTCCTATGGCAATAATCAGTGAAACTTTTTCTTTTACAAGCCCGGCAATAGAGGGGTAATCATTCCCTTTATCCTGCCCTCCGGCAATAAGCACAGAGCTTCCCGGAACCGCTTCAAGCGCCTGGCGCATGGCATTGATATTCGTGGCTTTCGAATCGTTGACCCAGCTGACCCCGTTCACCGTCATGACAAACTCCTGACGATGCTCAACGCCCTTGAACTCCCTGAGTACCGAACGCACAATCTCACTATCGACCCCCAGAGCCTGGGCGGCCGCAACTGCCGCAAGCACATTTGAAATATTGTGGCGCCCCCGAAAACTGTTTTTCAGAAACTCCGATATCTCAATGACCTTTTCTTTGCCGTCGGAACTCCTTACAGCAACCGACTCGTTGTCAACCAGAACAATCCTGCGATCCTCCAAGCCTCCCGTAGCGGACTCCAAGCCGAACGGCAAAATGGCGAAAGGAAATTCCCATCCCCCGAAATGCTCCCTCAGCAAAGGATCATCCTCATTGTAAATAAGCGTATCTCCCTCACCCTGGTTCGCATAAATGCGGAACTTCGCCGCCGCATAAAGGTTTATGTCGCCTTCATAACGGTTGAGATGATCCGGCGTGATATTGGTAATCACCGCAACATCAGGCCTGAAGGTAAAACAGCGCTCCAGCTGGTAACTGCTCAGCTCCACCACCGCAACATCACGAGAGGTCATCTCCTTTGCCAACAAAGAAAACGGCACCCCGATATTGCCGACACTGAACGACCGGTAGCCGTTCCGGAGCCCGTCAGCCGCCAGAATACGATGAATAAGCGTCGAAGTCGTCGTCTTGCCGTCCGTTCCCGTTATCCCGACAACTCTTGCTTTGCAGAACCGGCTGGCCAGCTCTATTTCACTGACAATCTGAATCCCTTTCGATTCCATGACGTTCACCACTCGGGCAGAGGGAGGAATTCCGGGACTGATGACACAGAGGTCCGCATCAAAAACCCTCTCCGAATGTCCTTTCTCTTCAACGGATATTTTTTGGCTCTCCAGACGCCGAACAACGCTCTCTTCAATCCTGCCGAAGTCACTGAGCAGAACCTGCGAACCCTCACTGCAAAGCAGTTCCGCCGCGGCGATGCCGCTCTTTCCGGCACCGATAACCGATACCTTTTTACCCGACAGATCCATCGTCATTATCTGAGTTTTAAGGTCATGAGACTGACAAGAAAAAAGAGAATAGCTATAATCCAGAACCTTATCACTATTTTTTGCTCAGCCCACCCTTTCAGCTGAAAATGGTGATGCAGAGGCGCCATAAGAAAAATTCGCTTTCCCTGACCAAACCGCATTTTAGTGTATTTGAAATAGAGCACCTGCAGAGATACTGAGAGTGTTTCCATCACAAAAACGCCTGCAATCACCGGCAGAAGCAGCTCCTGCTTTATCAAAAGTGAAATGACGGCAATAGCGCTACCGAGAGCAAGTGAGCCGGTATCACCCATGATAATCTCGGCCGGATTCGAGTTGAACCACAAAAAGCCGACGCATGCCATCACAATCGCCATACTGACAACGGCAACTTCACCGCCTCCTGGAATAAAAGGAATATTGAGATACACGGCATAGACCGCGTTGCCCGCCAGGTAGGAAAACCCGCCAAGGCCTGTCACCACAATGGCTGAGGTGCCGGCCGCAAGACCATCAAGCCCATCAGTCAGATTCACTGCGTTCGATACTGCGGTAATAATGAATATGACGATCGGGATATAGAAATATCCGTAATCCAGAGTGAGATGTTTAAAAAACGGAACCGTCGTCGTTGAAAGAAGCACCGAAAAAGCCGGATCAAACCAGGTGTACAGACCAACTAACAACCCCAGAGTAACCTGCCCGATCAGCTTGTACCGGGCCGAAAGACCTCCCTTGATTTTCAGCACCACTTTACGGTAATCATCAATAAACCCGATGCACCCCATCCAGAGCATCGCCACCATAATCAGCCAGACATGGGGATCATTGAATTTTGACCAGAGCAGCACAGAGATTTCAACGGAAAAAATAATCATCAGCCCGCCCATCGTAGGCAGCTCTTTTTTCTTTTTATGCTCAGGAGGTGCTTCCTCCTTGACCGGCTCTATAAACCTGGTTTTCAGATAGGTTATAAATCTTGGACCAAAAAACAGAGTGATCAATAGCGCTGTAATAGCGGCCGCGCTGGCCCTGAAGGTGAGATACTCAACAACGCGAAGCAGCGGTGGGTGAAACACATCGTTGATATACTTTAACAAATAATAAAACATTCCGTAATGTTAACTGGTTTTGATTCGTGCATTAACAAGAGCTTCGACAACACTCTCAAGCCTCATACCCCTTGATCCCTTAAAAAGCACAGCATCGCCCGCATCAACAACCCCAAGCAATGCCTCTATAAGTTTCTCGCGACTCTCAAAATGACCGCGGCAGCATCCCGGCGCCTCACTGCAGATCAAGCGAGCCTTCTCTCCGTACGAGAGCAGTATGTCAACAGTGCTCTGCTGAATATAGCGGCCGATTGTTTCATGTTCAACCTCCGACGCTGCGCCCAGTTCAAGCATATCGCCAAGCACGGCAATCCTTTTGCCGCTGCACTGCATATCGCAGAGAGCATCGATTGCAAGGCGCATTGAATCCGAATTGGCATTGTAGGTATCATTAAGAATCCTGATTCCGGCAGCATCAACAACCTCAAGCCGTTTCCACCCTGCAGCGGGAACAAGGCGCTCAAGCCCCTCCCTGACCTGCCGGATCGAAAGCCCGAAATGAAGACCGACTGCCGCCGCCGCGACAGCATTGATCACATTGTGCCTGCCGGTAAAATTCAACGTCACCTTTTCTGTCCCGGAAGCGGAACATAAGACAAATGACACACGGCCATCTGGTTCCACCACAACATCCCTGCTCCAGCATATATGAGCGCTGCTTTCTACTGTTCCGTAACTGATGCTCCCCGCCACCGCCGTGCCTGCAGCCTGCAGCCGGGGATCGTCAAAGTTGACGAATATCGTGCCGCCGCGCCGTTCAAGATCTTCAAAAAGCTTCAGTTCAGCCCTCTCAACCCCGTCAAGATCAAAAAGGAACTCAAGATGCTCATGACCGATATTGGTCAAAAGAGCGTGAGTAGGTTCCCCGATAGCGGTAAGAAGATCCATCTCTTCGGGATGATTGATGCCCATCTCCACCACAGCAATGCCTGTATCATGCCTGAGCTGAAAAAGAGTGAGAGGAACACCGAGATGGTTGTTGCGGTTTCCCCTGCTCATTTGAACCTTGAAGCCGGTTTCCAGCACCGAGGCTGCCATCTCCTTTGTTGTTGTCTTTCCGTTGCTTCCTCCAACAGCTACAACCGGAATGGCAAACGTATTGCGATAGAGGCGGGAAAGCTTCTGCAGCCCTTCAACTGTGTCTTCAACAACAATAAACCCTTTTCCGGCGGGAGGGCCCGCTGACCCCTGAGCCTCATACCACTCCCTCTTGACCATAGCCCAGCTGGCGCCTTTTTCAAAAACGCCCGCTATATAGCAATGTCCGTCGGTCTTCTCCCCCTTCAGGGCGATAAAGAGCTCTCCTCCATGCACATCTCTTGAATCAATCACCACTACCGGATCGGTAATTTCCAAAGGCACATACCCCTCCTCTGCAGAAACAACCTCTCCGACAGCTCTAAAATCATGAACACTCAATACCCCTTTCACGTTTTCTCCTTCTCCGGATACCCGGAACAATGTTGCTGCATATACTTTTTTATCTGCTCCTGATCCGAAAAGAAATATTTCTTCCCCGCAATCTCCTGATACCGTTCATGGCCTTTTCCTGCAACCAGAAGAATATCCCCCGGTTTGAGCATCGAAAGCCCGAGTTTGATGGCATCACTCCGGTCACTGACTCTGCGATAATGACTATTGGCTCTGCCCCCGTCAATGCCCCGTTCAATCTCATCAAGAATAGCTTCAGGCTCCTCATCCCGGGGATTATCGGAGGTCAGAATAACCTCATCAGCTATTTCCGAAGCAATACGCCCCATTTCAGGCCTCTTTCCCTTATCCCTGTTGCCGCCGCACCCGAAAACCACAACTATGCGCGACCCTTCCGTTTTAAGGCTTTTCAATGCATCAAGCGCCTTGAAGAGCGCATCGGGAGTATGAGCGTAATCAACAAAAGCACTCCAGCCTGTACCGCAGTCGCCAACTCTCTCCATACGCCCATCAACGGCATCGACATCCGAAAGGGAGCGGCATATCGCTTCCGGCGCAATTCCCATTCCTGCTCCCACGGCTGCGGCCTCAAGCACATTCATCACATTGAACATCCCCGGCAGCCTAACCTTCATATGCACCAGAGCATCCGGAAAATGAAGGGCAACAGCACTGCCGGCAATGCTACTTTCGATAATATCCGCCGTAAACCGCTCTCTGCATGTCAGCGCAGAGGAACCACTCTCCTGCAGGGAACAGCAGTATATTTTTTTCTGCTCCAACCGTGCCGCCATCTCCCGGGCATAGGGATCATCACTATTCAACACCGCAAACCCATCCGGAGCAAGCTGATCAAAAAGCAGCTGTTTTGCCAGAGCGTACTCCTGCATGGAGTTATGAAAGTCCAGATGTTCCATGGTCAGATTGGTGAACACTGCCGCATGAAACCGGATCCCGTAAACTCTCTTCAAAACGAGCGCATGCGACGAAACCTCCATCACCACCGCCCGGCATCCGACCTCAAGCATCTCGGTGAAAAGGGAGTGCAGTCCATGTGCCTCCGGAGTAGTGCGGTCAAGCAAAATCTCCCTCTCTCCGATTCTGCAGAGATTAGTCCCTATATAGCCCGAAGCAATCCCGTTGGCATTCAGCATTGCCGTTATCAGCTTTGCCGTAGTGGTCTTGCCGTTCGTGCCGGTGACCCCGATAATCTGCAGCCGGTCCGAAGCCTTTCCATAAAAAATACGCGCGGCCTCCCCGAGAGCAATCCGTGCATCCGAAACAGTGATATAGAGGCAGTCCGGTGCGGTCTCGGCCGGCAGCTCCTCACAGACAACCGCCACAGCCCCCTGCTTTACGGCACTCCCGATAAAGCGGTGGCCATCGGCACAATATCCCCGGACAGCCACAAAAAGCGACCCCGGCACAACCTCACGGGAATCACTGGTAACCATGCGAACTGTCGCACCGGTATCGTTCCTTCCCGCAAGCGCTCTATAGCTAATCCCCTTGAGCAGCTCCTCCAGAGGAAGCTCCCGGGAGAGAGAGTCCTCTTTCAGTGCATCCATGAGGATGTTTTTTTCATAGTCGTTGGGGCAAGCGTCACCTTGATAACCGTCTTCTTTTTAACTTTTTGGCCCGGAGCAATGCTCTGACGGCCGACACATCCATCCATATCTCCCGACGAATCCATCTCCAGGCCATGCCATTTCAGCAGCCGGCTTGCATCGCGCCCCAGAAGGCCGGTAAGCTGGGGCACAACCACTGTCGACACAGAATCAATAGCGGCCTGCTCCGTAGAGCGGAACGCAAGCTTTTTCTGCATCTCCGGGGAGCAGGCAATCATTCTTGAAGCAATGCTGGAAAAGACAGGGGCTGCAACCATGGCGGCATAATAGGCAGTTTTCGGATTTTCCACAACCACAACAATGGCATATCGGGGAGCTTCAACTGGAAAATATCCGACAAAAGAGGAGACATAGACCGGTTTCGAATACGAACCTCCTGCAGCGCGCCTCGCCGTTCCGGTCTTTCCGGCAACAGTTACACCGGGCACCGCAGCACTTTTGGCGGTTCCGCTATCCACAACCGCCTTAAAATACTCCTTGCCGAGATAGCGGGCCGTTTGAGGGAGCAGCGTCTTTCTGACGACTTTAGGCGCACTCTCCCATACGGTTTTGCCTTCCGCATTGATCACCTTTTTTATGATAAACGGCCTCATCAGCTCGCCGTCATTTGCAATGGTCGCATAGGCCTGCAATATCTGCAGAGGGGTAGCCATAACCTGATAGCCGTAGCCCATCCAGGGCAGCGTGGTTCTGTCCCACCGCTCAAGAGGCCGAACCCTGCCCGGCGACTCTCCGACCAGACCGATGCCCGTCTTGCGCCCGAACCCGTAATTCATCGTATAGGCGTAGAACTTCTCACTTCCCACAGCCATAGCGGTCTTTGCCGCAACAATGTTGCTTGAATACATGATAGCCTCCCTGAACGAGATGTTCCCGTATGGCTCATGATCCTTGATAAAAAGATTATAGATAGGCATCACGCCATTCTGGCCGTTCACCCGGTCTTCAGCCTTTCTATGCAGTACCTCTGTTGCTGCTGACGCCATAACCAGCTTGAATGTAGAGCCCGGTTCATAGCTGTCGGTCACAGCCCGATTGCGCGACTTTTCAGCCGACCATGTCGAGCGCTGGTTAAGATCAAATGTCGGACTATTTGCCATGGCGATGATCTCGCCGGTATGAACATCCATAACAATACTCGCTGACGCATCAGCGCGGAACTTCTCGACCGCCTTTGCCAGCTCATCCTCAACGATGCTTTGAACATCGGCATCGATGGTCAGCTGAACACTGTTGCCTTTAACCGGATTCTGCTGTTTGGCATCAGGGGCGGGATAACGCCTCCCGGTTGCAGAGCGTTGATAGATTATCGTCCCGTCAACCCCTTTCAGCTCTTTGTTGAGCTGCAGTTCAAGACCGCTGCTTCCTTCGTTTTTTATATCGGTACTGCCAATCACCTGAGCTGCAACATTGAGGTAATAGCGCTGCTGATCCTTGTCAATCCAGACTCCGTGAATCTTTTCCTGCATGAGAGGCAGCGCTTTGGCAACAGGGATTTTCCTGCCCAGCACGGCCATCCCTGTTTTCCGCCTCAACTCTTTGAGGTAAACCGCCTTATTGCCCCCTAAATACCGGGCAAAAGTAGTGGCTACCGCAATAGAATTATCATACACCTGCTGCTTTTTGGTAGCCTTGTCAATAACCGGCTTGCCTTTGTCATTATAGAGCGGGGTATTTCTTATAATTGCGGGATCAGCATAAAAGGAGATGGACTCGATGCTTTCGGCAAGCATTCGGGAATGCCTGTCAAGAATAACTCCTCTCCTGGCTTTCTCCGTGACCACGCGCTCATACTGGCGCGCTGCTTTCTGGCGGTATTTTTCAACATTGAAGACCTGGATATTGAGCAGCATTGCAATTATTGCCACAATAAAAAGAGCAAAAAGCGCAACAACGATGCCGAGGCGCTTGCCAAACTCTTGATCATCTCTGCTCTGGATATTCAGCTGGTCGCTCATGAGCATCTCATTTTAGTTCCGGCGGCACTCACGGATCAATCTCAACCGGGGGAGCACTGGAGATTGTCAGCCCAAGTGAGACTGCATTCTGTGCGATATTATGAATACTATGAAGTTCATGGACTTTCAGTTCCTGAGAGGTAATGACGCTCGTGGTCATCTTTATCTGCTCGCGAAGTTTTTCATTCTGCAGGGCAAGATTGATAATGGCAAGGGTATTATAGGTCTGAAAAAGAAAGAGTCCTGTTCCGGCAAGCAGATAGACAAAGGTGCGAAGGCGCAGCAAGACGCCGATATCAAACTGGAGGGCATTGCTGAGCAGCTCCTTGAACTCCGACTTTCTGAACCGCTGCCCGGCAGCTGCTGCACCGGCGCCAGCCTCCTCTGCCGCCATCTTCGGCCTGAAGAGCCTGAACACTTTAACCCGTCGTGACAGTCTGTCGAATTTTCCTGAAACAGCATTATTGCCCTTCACGGTGACCTCCCTCTGAAATTTTCTCAATGACCCTCAATTTTGCACTCCGGGCTCTCGGATTTGAATCTATCTCCTGCTGTACGGCAATAAGAGGCTTTCTGGTAACGAGTGAGATGGTGCCCCTCTGAAGAGGCTCCCTCAATCCGACCCCTTTAGGGCCCCAGTCGCTCTTTGCTTTCCCGGCAAATACTGTTTTCACAATCCTGTCCTCGAGAGAGTGATAACTGATTACAGCCATCCTTCCATGATCATCAAGGCACTCAATGCCGTCGGAAAGCACCTTGCGAAGCACCTTAAGCTCGCTGTTCACCTCAATTCTCAAGGCCTGAAACACTCTCGACAGCGTCTTGATAATCTTATCCGTTCCGGTGAAGCCGCTGCGGATAATGGCGGCAAGCTCCTCAGTCCTGGTAACCGGTCCCCTTGTCTGCCTCCATGTTACAATCGCCTTGGCAATACTCCTGCTTCGGGGCTCTTCCCCATAGCGGAAAATCAGCCGTGCCAGATCCTTCTCGTCATAGGTGTTCACAATATCGGCAGCGCTCAGCGGAGAATCCATATCCATCCTCATATCCAGAGGGCCATCCCTCAGATAGCTGAACCCGCGCTCCGCCGTGTCAATCTGAAATGATGACACCCCAAGATCAAGCAGAATCCCTGCAACCTTCGGCTTTATCCCTCTGTCGCTGCACACCCTCTGGACAATGCTCTCTATATCCTCAAAATTTCCCTTGAAGAGCACCGTATGAGCATCGAACTCCCTGAGCTTTTCAGCTGCCGCAGAGAGGGCCGCGTCATCCTGGTCAATGCCTATAAGTAACGATCCCGCAGTATAGCCCGCCTCATTGAGAGCCTTCATAATCGCGAGAGAATGACCTCCTCCGCCGAGAGTCCCGTCCACATAAATCCCGGGTTTTCTGACCAGGAGTGCAATTATTTCGGGAGCAAGAACCGGTTCGTGATATATATATTGTGCCATCAGCGTTAAAAATACCTTCCCGCAAGAGCTGGAAAGCGCCCTGCACTCTCCTCAAGCAGCCCGAGAAGGCGATCCGGATCCCAGATAATCATTTTTGTATCAGCCCCTATTATCACCACATCTTTTGTAATGCCCGCATGCTCAAGAAACTCTTTCGACAGGGCAATCCTCCCCTGACGGTCAAGATCAACAACCTCAAGGCTTTCATACATCAGCGTCTTCAGCAGGCGCTCTTCCGGATTGAAATCAGAAAGAGCTGAAATCGTTTTTCTGGTCCCCGCCCATATGAACGGCTCATAAAGTTCAAGTGAGTGATCAGGCGCTTTCATAATGTAAAGCTCTTCCGAGCGCCGGTAATCCTTCTCCACCGAATCATCATCATCACCCATGCCGAACCTTCTGCGGAACCTGGCAGGAATCATGAGCCGCCCTTTTTCATCAACGGCATGTTTTTCTTTTCCAATAAAGCCGGCCATGAAAACAATCAGGTTAGCTGCCGTTCGGGGTAAAATATCCGCCAAACCGCAGTATAACTCCTGCGTTTTAGCATAAATCAAGGAAATCATCGCGGAGAGAAGGTATTTCCACCCATTTTTTACCATTCCTCACCACTTAAAATGTATAAAAAAAGGATGCACTAAAAAAATATTCAGCTATTTTATACGAGAGTACCTATGTATATATTTAATGGCAGGGATCACCATGACGAGAGGGCACGGCGAAATTGTGGTGGACGGATACAATCTGCTCTACAAGCTTTACCCCTCTCCGGCCTCGGCATCGCTTGATGTTCTGCGTCAGGAGACAGAAAAACAGCTGCTCCGTTTTCAGCAGGAAAAACAGTGTCCGGTCACGATTGTCTACGACGGAAAAGGCGGCCCCAGAGAGAGCGCTTTTGGCGCACCGCTTCACATTGTGTTTACCTCTGCCTCTAAAAGTGCCGATTTATGGATCATTGATTATGTAAAATCGTTGAACACAAAAGTAAAAATGGTTACTATTGTAAGTTCGGACGACGAAATTCGCAGGTATGCAACGGCATTCGGTGCCAGATGCATAAAATCAGAGGAATTTGTGCTCCAGCTCCAGACGACCGCGGGAACTGATACTCCCGGCAACAGGCACAGCTCCTTCAAAGAGAAAAAATTCAACGAAAAATTGCTAAGCGACCGGGAAGTTGACCGATGGATGAAGCTCTTCACTCGCGACAGACCCTGAAGATCATCCAGTCACATTTTAATAATACTCCCGCTCGGTACCGGTAAGCATCAATTAACTTCCACTCCTCACTATGACAGACCGCACAATAAACAATAACGCGCAATGGCAGGAACTGGACGCATGGCGAAAGAAAATCGATGCCATTGACCACCAGTTATCCTCCCTCCTCTGCGAAAGATTGCATTGCGCTCAACATATCAGCTCCCTCAAATCCCGGATCGGAGAACAGGTCCTTCAGCCTGAGCGCGAAAAAGAGGTACTGCATAATGTTATCATCCACGCTGACTCACCCGAGACCGCCTACACGCTCGAAAAAATATACCGCTGCATTCTCGAAGAGAGCCGCCTGCTGCAGCACGAGTGGAAAAACAGTCAGGCCGATATACACTCCCGTTAAGAGAGCTCCCTCACCATGGCCTCAAAAAAAAGCTCTCCACGTCAACTGCTCATAACCGGAGCTGCAATAGTGCTGACGGTATTGGTCGGCCTTTTGCTGCTGCCGGGAATAAATACCGCCCCCCGCACAACACCGCTTATTGTGCACCGCGGCATGGGCTTCAAAGCCATTGTCGACGAATTGCAGCGGAGCGGCTCAATCGAAACTTCGTGGCCGGTACTTCTGGCTGGCAGCATTATCCCGAAAATGCACAATATCAAACCGGGACGATACTCCATCCCTCCCGGCATGTCTACTTTATCGCTCTTATACTTTCTTCACACCCACAAGCAGGATGAGGTCAGAATCACCATCCCCGAAGGGCTCGACATCCGCCACGTCGCGCGCCTTCTCTCCCGGAACCTTGACATGGATTCAACCGCTGTCATGGCCTCCATTGCCGACAGCCGGTTGCTGCACAAGCACGGCATTTCCGCCGGCAATGCCGAAGGCTATCTCTTTCCCGGAACCTATGACTTTGTGTGGGCAAGTACGCCGGAAGAAGCTGTCGGATTTCTTGTCGGGCGGTTCAGGCACTTCTATACCGATAAAGTCAAGGCATCAGCTGCAGCTGCCGGCCTGAACGAGACAGAGCTGCTTACTCTCGCCTCAATTGTCGAGGCCGAAACTCCTGTCAATGAGGAAAAGCCTCTTGTCGCAAGCGTCTATCTCAACCGGCTGAAACACAATGTCCGTCTGCAGGCCGATCCGACCGTCCAGTATGCGCTCGGAGGAGCTGCCCGTCGGCTTTTCTACAAAGACCTTGCAATAGACTCCCCCTACAACACCTATCGTAACAACGGGCTTCCTCCCGGACCGATCTGCAGCCCCGGCTCAGCTTCGATCATGGCTGTGCTGAATCCTGCAAACACGAACTACCTTTACTTTGTCGCCACAGGAAAAGGAGGTCACAATTTTGCCGCATCGCTCGCAGAGCATGGTGCAAACATCAAAAAATACCGTATCGCCCGTCAGGCCAGCCTGCGATGAAGAGATCGAGATACCCGCTCTCCCTGTCGGGTAAAATGATTATGTTGCAGATTACAGTACATTATTTTTTTGGGTGGATTTTTTTAATCAATCGTAAGTAGAAACAATGCAGAAGAAAACTCTCTCGGACATATCAGTCAAGGGCAAACGGGTAGTAATGCGCGTTGATTTCAATGTTCCTCTCGACGAACGCAAGATAATTACCGACGACAAACGAATCGTCGAATCCCTTCCATCCATCAAAAAAGTCATTTCTGATGGTGGCCGCCTGATTCTGATGTCTCACCTCGGGCGCCCGAAAGGAAAAGTAAACCCTGAATTCTCCCTCGCTCCTGTCGCAAAAAAACTTGCCGAACTTCTCGGCTCCCCGGTAATAATGGCCAAAGATTGCGTAGGCCCTGAGGTCACGGCGCAGGTACTTGCTCTCAAGGACGGAGAGGTTATCCTGCTTGAAAATCTGAGATTTCATGCCGAGGAAGAGGCAAACGATCCCGATTTTTCAAAAAAGCTGGCTGACCTCGGTGAAGTCTATGTCAACGACGCATTCGGTACAGCGCACAGGGCTCATGCATCAACCGAAGGCATTACGCACTTTATAAAAACAGCTGTCGCCGGATTCCTTATCGGAAGGGAGCTGCTTTATCTGGGTAAAGCCCTGCAGGAGCCTGAGCGTCCGTTTGTTGCAATTCTCGGCGGCTCAAAAATATCAGGCAAAATAGACGTCCTCGAAAACCTTTTCAAAAAGGTTGATACTGTCCTTATCGGCGGAGCAATGGTCTTCACCTTCTTCAAGGCGCAAGGCTACCAGACCGGAAAATCTCTGGTCGAAGACAGCAAAGTCGAACTCGCCCTTAAAATTCTGGACGAAGCAAAGAAAAAGGGAATCAAGCTGCTCCTGCCGACAGATGTCATTCTAACAGCCGAAATTTCCGCTGATTCCTCAAGCTATACTGCAAGCATTGCCGCTATCCCCGAGAACATGATCGGTGTCGATATCGGGCCAATCACGGCCGAAGCCTATCGCAAAGAGATTCTTTCAGCGCGCACCGTACTCTGGAACGGACCTATGGGTGTGTTTGAAATAGACAATTTTGCAGCAGGCACAATGGCCGTCGCAAAAGCCTTGACCCAGGCGACCGCCAAAGGAGCCACCACAATTGTCGGAGGCGGCGACTCTGCTGCGGCTATTGCAAAAGCGGGGCTCTCGAAAGAGATCACCCATATATCAACCGGCGGAGGTGCAAGCCTTGAATTCCTTGAAGGCAAGGAACTCCCTGGCATTGCCGCCCTGAACGATTAACCTGTTCCGTATAGTAGAATAAATTCTTGACGGAATATACTTTTGAGACGCCTGTTCCCGCTGCCGGTCAGCGGGAATAGCAGAACTATAGCTATTGATGAACTATTCAAACCAGCCATACAGCCCCGGGGGCTTTCAGGTTATACCTCCGGCGATTAAAACAATTATTATTATTAACATTGCTGTCTTTCTGTTTCAGCAATCCCCGTTCGGCGCAGCCATTCTCAACCTCTGTTCACTCTGGCCGATCGGCTCCGGCAACTTCCGCATCTGGCAGCCGCTCACTTACATGTTTCTCCATGGAGGAGGCACACACCTTTTCTTCAATATGTTTGCGCTCTGGATGTTCGGGGCTGAAATAGAAAATTACTGGGGCACCAGGCACTTCAACACCTATTACTTTGTCTGCGGCATAGGAGCGGCCATTATCAACCTGCTGGCCACCATGGGCGACACCAATCCGACCGTTGGCGCCTCAGGGGCCATTTACGGCGTACTGCTTGCCTTCGGCATGATGTTCCCGGACCGCTATATTTTCCTCTACTTCCTCTTTCCCGTCAAGGCAAAATATTTTATTGCGGGTTATGCGCTGATCGAATTCTTCTCAGGTTTCGGCAGTCGCTCTATGGGCAGCGGAAGCAACATTGCGCATTTTGCTCACCTCGGAGGGATGCTTATCGGGTTCATCTACATCTCCATCAAACGCGCAGAGTGGTCGCTGTCCGGAATGACCGATAAAATCCGTTCCCTCGGGAAGCAGAAAAGTGGACCCCGCCTTCACCGGACAAAGAGCATAGAAACTCCTGTCTCCGAAGATGAAATCAACACCATTCTTGAAAAAATTTCCGCACGGGGATATGCTTCATTAACCCCCGAAGAACGCCGTAAACTCCTCAAAGCGGGCGGCAAATAAAATCTTCAGCAGGGGCTCGTCCTCTCAAAACATGCCACGCTTTCAATATGGCTGGTATGCGGGAACATGTCAACCGGCTGCACCGATAGAAGGGTGTAGCCGTGCAGGCATATCTCCTTGCCATCGCGCGCCAGGCTTGCAGGGTTGCAGCTTACATAGACTATTCTCCTCGGCCTGAGCCGGATCATCGTGGCAAGCGCCTTCGGCTGCATCCCTGCCCTTGGAGGATCGGTAATAATCACTCCCGGATTATCATAGCGCTCAAGCGTCCCTAAGAGCGCCTGGAAATCCTTGAGGTCAACCTTGTAAAACTCCGCATTGGTTATGCCGTTAAGCAGGGCATTGGAGCGGGCATCGTTGATGGAGCTCTCAACCACTTCAAGCCCGATAATCTGCCGGCAGTGGTTTGCAAGATAGAGCGTTATGGTTCCTGTTCCGCAGTAGAGGTCGTATACTGTATCCTCCGCCTTGAGGTCTCCAACCTCGAGAATGGCGTTGTAGAGCACCTCAGCCTGAGAAGAGTTGGTCTGAAAAAAGGAGTTGGCCGATATCCTGAAATCATGGTTGCCAAGCCGCTCGGTAATATATCCGTCGCCGCCGAGGGTAAACTCTTCATCGCCAGTGGCTACGGTGTTCAGCCGCGAAGTCACATTGTTCAGCACCGTCATTTTCACTCCCTCCATCCCCGATTCAAGGTGCGCCCTGTAGCGCTGCATGATATCCTCGTCATACCACGAGGTGACAAGGTTGACCATAACCTCTTCACGGTTCTCGCTGAAGCGCACCACAAGATTTCGCAAATACCCGGTATGCGCTCTTGCCGAATAGGGCACAAGAGCATTGGCCAGCACAAACTCTCTTGTCAGCTTAAGCACTCTGTTCATCGACTCTTTGGCCAGATAACAGTGGTCTATGTCAATAACCTTTTCAAAGTTGCCGGGCGTATGAAAGCCAAGCGCAAAATCCTTGGGCCGTTCAAGCGTCTCCATCGAAAGCTCTTCCGGCAAGAGATAGCGCATGTTTGAAAAGGAGAACTCAATCTTGTTGCGGTAGTGAAAAGGATCGGCACAGGCGCTGACAGCTGTAACCGGAGGAGCGACAAAGTCACCAAGGTGCTCAAGAGCATCTTTTACCTTTTTCTGCTTGTATTGAAGCTGGGCCTCATAGCGGATATGCATCAGCTTGCATCCACCGCAAACCCCGAAATAGCTGCACAAAGGATCGGTACGGTCAGGCGACGGCTCAAGCACTTTAACCACAAAAGCCTCGATATAGCGCTGTCTGACTTTTTTTATCTTGGCCGATACCAGGTCGCCGACCGCAAGCATCCCGCTGACCATTACCCCCATGCCATTGTCAAGCCGCCCGAAACACTGATCTTTCTCCGCCTGATCAGTTATCCTCAACTCTATAATATCATCTCTCTTCAATTTCGGCTGTTCCGTGATCTCCATAATACGTTGTATTTATATGCCTTAAGCAGTTTTTTGCCCCGCAGGTTTCAGTGCCGGGGTTAACAAATCCGCATTCAATTCAATTTAGATAGGTGCTAAAGTAATAAAATAACTTCAGCAGAGCGAACATGCCCGATGCATTTTCAGGTAAGCATTGCTTGGGTTTCGGGTGGGGAGAGAGGTTAGCTGTCAATCAAGATGAACAGGCCGAATAAACTGACGACCAACAGTATAGGAGAGTAATTTTTTATGATGAAACCGCCCTATAATCATGGCAGGATGAGTGCCGAATTTTTGAGAGAAGTTGATGATATCCTTTTCTTTCAACGCTCCATACTGAAGTACCTCCTGCTCCTCTTCTTCAGAAAAAGTCCATCGCACAGCAAATGCATCAGCCTCACGCTCTTTTGCCTGGTCAATATCGTTAAAGGCCTCATCTTCTATTGATATGTATTTTTTGCCGTGCAGAAGAATATGACCAGCTTCATGAAAGAAGGTAAACCAGAACCGGTCATTCTGTTTATACCTGGCTGAGAGCTGAATCAGTGGGGTACTATCGTTTATCCAGCGGGTGGAGCCGTGAACAGGGGCTTTCGGAAGACAAGGCGTATAGACAACCTTTACACCCGCTTCGAGACAGAGCTGCTGAAGAAGCGGGAAAAAATTATCAGGATGCCCGGCCATGATCTTCTTGATGCTCTCAAGATTTGCTTTAAAGGTTTTTGCGCAGAAAGTCGGGGCATCAAGCTTCATAGCTTCCAACTCGCCTTGACGAAGCCATGCGGAAATAGCGTAGGGCTCACTGCAGTGGGCTAAAGATATTCGAAAACTTACCTTCAGCTTAAGACCACAGTAATAGTCATCCCAAGCCTGGTGAGCGGAGATTCCAAAAAAGTATAACAGCGCCTCAACTTTTTGTTCATGGCTTTCTGTTTTTGGCAGCCAACCCAGTTGAGTCATTTTCGCAGTGGGAAAAGAGCCAGCCCAATCGACTCCTGCAGCTAAAACATCCCGGCGCTTCGCCCGTGCAACCGCCTCATCATAGTTCTGCTGCCGCTTCAACCAGAAATTCGCAGGGATTCCAAGGACTGATTCAAACTGCACCGCCATATCGGGAGTAAGAGAGCTCTCTCCATTAATAACTTTAACAATGGTCTGCTCTGGTTTAGTGGTGCGCACCGCAAATTCTTTCTGGCTCATGCCCAGTTCTTCAAGCTTCTCCTTCAAAGTTACCCCGGGGTGGGTTACCGTTTGCGGGATATATTCATTACGCTTCGTCATTTTCATATGTCCTAAATTCTTTACTCTCAAATGAAATGTTCATCGATAATGTAACGGAATTATGAACACTTACTATTCATTAAAAAATGAATCAAGAGAGGGCATGGGGGGCTTTTGAAAAGAAGCATTTTTGAGCAGTGAGAGAACTTCCTGATTAATGCTTACCCGCCTCTTCGGTTTTCTTCAAACATCTCGACAGGCATTGGGTAACGTAACCGCCAGACCATCTTTATCGGCCTTTCGCTCTCATAACTTACCATTTCCACCGGCCCCAGATAGGTAAATGGTATTGAGGTCGAGTTTCGTTTTTTCTGATCACGAGCAAAAATTAAAATGGTATATCCTCTTTCAAAATGATGAATCAGATTTTGGCCATCGCTGTGATGTTGGGCGGTATTTGCTTGCGATTCCCAATGGAGAAGTTCTCTGCTGATGGGGTAATCAGCATACATGGTACTCGGGGAGAACTCCTTTTCAGTTTTCTGAAAGGTGAGTAATAGCGCATAAGTCTTCACCTCTGGAAAGTGAAATACCCCAACCCCTGTCTGACCTGTTGTTGCAATATTTGCCTTTCCGAATGCGGCCTGTATTACTCTTCCATTGTATTTTGCATGCAGCTCTAGCGAACAAGGGAAGGGGAATTCCGGTATAAGACCACTCACTTCACTCGAGTCGATAGACCAGTTCAAGATTTCTCCTAAATCGGCAAGAATTGACGGGTTTTTCGAAAGCCGCTGTAAGGCATCTTCAAAGGATGAAATACCCAGATTACTACCGTTC
>CAITSZ010000026.1 GCA_903895195.1 uncultured Chlorobiaceae bacterium | reverse complement strand
CGGCGACAAACGAGGCAACACCGAAAAGCATGCCTTCACCAACTTTTTTGGCGACAGTCTGTACTCTGCGTTTGCGGGCGCTTATAACAAATGCATTGGTCCGGTGCGTTCCCCCAAGACTCTCGTCAGCCATACAATCCAACAGTTAGTTAATAAAGTCGTCGCCTTTTTTTGTTGACGCAATCTACAGGCTTTCACTTTAGAAAGCAAAGAGGCTTTTGTTACATGTTTGAAACATTTGCGACTTCAAATTATGACCAATTTTTGGAATAGAAAACAAAAAAAAAGCCGGCAATTGAGGGGTAACCGGCTTTGTAAAACTGGAGTCGCTTAGAAGTAACAAGGGGTTCAACGGTTGATAAAACCAAGTTCGGTGATTATCCCTTTGCCATCGGACGACTGAGGCAGGTCAATAAACTTCTTGAGTGAACCTGAAGGCTGACCGTTTGTATAAAAATAGAGGGGGCGGGAAACCTGGTAGGTGCCGTTTTTTACCGTTTTTACGCTGGGCATAACACCGTTGACTGCCATTACTTTAACGGAGCGATCGACAAAGCCAAGGCCGAGAAAGCCTATTGAGGAGAGGGTTGAACTTACCCGGTTCTTTACCGAGCCGTTACTGGACTGGGTTTCGGCATTGCCGGTTATCTGGACGCCTTTGCCTACAACAAGATCCTTGAAGGCCTCCTGGGTGCCGCTGTTGGATTCGCGCTGTATGACGACAATACGGGCATTGGGGCCGCCGACCTCTTTCCAGTTGGTGATGGCTCCGCGATAGATGCTGCTGATCTGGGCTTTGGTGAGAGACATAACCGGGTTGGCGGGATGAATAACCATGGAGAGACCGTCGAGAGCGATAACATGAGCGAGAGGATTAACGCCTTTTTGCCTGGCTGAGGCGATCTCTTCGGGCTTCATTGCCCGGGACATTGCAGCAATGGTGCAGGAGCCGTTAATGAGGCTTTTGGCGCCGTTGCCGCTTCCGGACTCACTTACTGTAACATGGACTCCGTATTTTTTGGTAAAATATGATGCAAATGATTTAGCCAAAGGGCCGACTGTGGTGGAGCCGTCAAGGACAATAGTGGCGGTTGCGGCTTCGGATGTTCCGGGAGCGGTAAACAGGGTAAGGGCAAGGAGGAGGAGTAATTTTTTTATCATGGCAGCTGTTACACTCTTTCGATTCGGTTATTATGATATCCATTCCATAAGTCTATTGTGCAAAATAGCGACCGGCATGGTAACTTTGAAATCTGATGAGTTAAATATACTCTTATCCCGTCGGAAACGGCGACTGGTTGTTATAAACAGTATCAATTTTTAAACCTTCTGAGATAAACATCATGACCTTTAAAGCTGTTATTTTTGACCTGGACGGGACGTTGCTCGATACACTTCAGGATCTGTTCAATACCCTTAATTGTGTGGTTGCCCGCCATGGCTACCCTACCCATACGCTTGATGAGTGCCGCTATCTTGTGGGGCACGGGATGAGAGAGCTGGTGCGGAAAGGGATACCGGAAGAGGCAAGAAAAGAGGAGACTATAGACATTCTGCTGAAGGATCTGTTTGTGGAGTATGCTGATCAATGGAAGGTGAATTCACGGCCTTATCCCGGCATTGCGAGGCTGCTGGATACCATTAAGGAGCGGAATATCAAAGTGGCGATATTATCGAATAAGGCCGATCATTTTACCCGTCTTTGTGCGGAGAGCCTGCTTGGGGAGTGGAAATTTGATGTGGTGATGGGCCAGCAGGCGGGCATTGCCGCAAAGCCTGACCCGGAGGGTGCTCTGCTGGTTGCCGGAATGCTTGGGGAGGAGCCAGAGAGGATTCTTTATGTGGGAGACAGCGGGATAGATATGATGACTGCTTCGAGGGCTGGGATGTACCCTTTGGGGGTGCTTTGGGGGTTCAGACCGGAGAGCGAATTGCTGGAGTTCGGGGCGAAGGCTGTGGTCGGGAATCCGGAGGAAATCATCGATTTACTTCAATAAACCTTCAAAACTGGACAAATCGGACACTTAAAAAAAGGAAGAGAGTGGGGAGAAAGAAAGTGCTGAGTGCTGAGTGCTGAGTGCTGAGTGCTGGGTGCTGAGTGCTGAGTGCTGAGTGCTGGGTGCTGAGTGCTGGGTGCTGGGTGCTGAGTGCTGAGTGAGGAAAGAAAGTGGGCGGTTGGCAGTGGCAAATATGTAATTCCCACCAAATTACCAGCATACTGCCTACTGCCCACTCTCTTCCTTCGATTGCCTACTGCCTACTGCCCACTGCCTACTCTCTTCCTTCGATTGCCTACTGCCTACTGCCTACTGCCCACTCTCTTCCTTCGATTGCCTACTGCCTTTGGTTCGGTTGTGAGACAGTTTTGTTTGTTGTCGGGACAACTTTGTTTGGTGTGATGGGGAGGGCGTTTGGGGGGAGGTTGGTCAGGGGGGGGGTTATAATATATTAATTATTGGTTAAAGTATTTTATTATTGTGCGTTACAGCGGTCAGGACTGTTGGGCTTTATATCTGGTGCGGAAATTGAGGTAATTTATCAGCAACTTCATTGGCGATGGTATAGTTTTTGCAGGAGGAAAATGCAAGATCAGCCAGACGAAATGCTTCCAAGGCTTTTTTGTGACTTTTCGAACTCAACAGCCTGATACCCATATGACTTCATCTAATGGCTCCGCGAATATACAGGAAGGGGGCGATTCTTTTGATTTGCTCAATAGTGGCAACATGGAGTGTTCGCTGGCTGAGGGGGAACTGCAGCGGTTGAATCGTGCGCTTCTGGCGACCAACAGCTGCAATAAGGCACTTATTGATACTGAAACGGAGATGGAGCTGCTGCAAAAGATCTGCAGCATCATAGTTGAAACCGGCGGTTACCGGATGGCCTGGGTCGGCTATGCTGAAAAGGATAAGAAAAAAAGCATACGTCCGGTCGCTCAGGCAGGTTTTGAGAACGGTTACCTTGAAACAACCAAAATATCCTGGGCAGATAACCTGTATGGCAGCGGACCTGCAGGGACGGCAATTCGCACCGGCAAGGCGTGTTCCACTCTTAATATTCAGCAAGACCCGCAGTTTGAACTATGGCGTCGTGAGGCGATTGAGAGAGGGTATGCTTCAATTTACAGTTTACCCCTGACAGAGGATGACCGGGTGTTTGGCGCGTTGTCCATATACTCTGAAATTCCCAATGCATTCAATGCAAATGAGAGGGTTCTGCTTAGGGCTCTCGGGGATAATCTGGCTTATGGAATCAAGACATTGAGAAATCGTAAGGCGCGCGAGCAGGCTGAGAAGCAGCTTAAACTCAGCGAGGAGCGGTTCAGAAAACTGTTTGAAAACCATACGGCTACCTTGATGCTCATTGACCCGGATACGGGCAGTATTATTGACGTTAATCAGGCTGCTGCGGATTTTTACGGGTGGCCGATTGAAACCCTCCGGAAGATGAAGATACAGGAGATTAATACGCTTGAGGCTGATAAGGTTATTGCTGAAATGGAAAAATGCAGATCTTCGATGCAAAGCCGGTTCACCTTCGGCCATCGCAGGGCTGATGGTTCAACGAGAGATGTAGAGGTATCGAGCAGCAAGATCGAAATTGCAGGCAAAGACCTGCTTTACAGTATTATTCATGATGTTACTGAGCGACATCGTTATGAACAGGTTAATGCGTTCAGGCTTCGGATACTCCAGTTAGCAGAAAATTCTTCGACAGATGAACTGCTGAGGGAGACTCTTGATGAAGCTGAGAAATTTACCGGAAGTTCAAGTGGTTGTGTGTTTTTTGTTGCTGAAGATCAAAACAGCCTGTTTCTGCAAACTGTGGCGACCAATAGTGAGAGAGAGAGGTGCCAGGGTGAAGAAAAAGGCCAGCGATATACGCTCAACACTGCCGGTGTATGGGCAGATGCCGTAAGGAAGCGAAAAGCGATTATCCATAATGATTACAGCTCTCTGGAAAATCATACAGAGGTGCTGGAGGAGCATGCTGAAATAAGGCGAAAGCTGGTCATTCCTGTAATCCGTGACAAGAAGGTTGTTGCAATTATGGGAGTGGGAGACAAAAAAACGGATTATGATTATAACGATATTGCGTGGGTTGAGGCTTTAGCCAATCAGGTCTGGGATATCGTTGCAAAAAAGATCGCTGAGGATGAAAAGAAAAAACTTGCCACGCAGCTTCAGCACGCGTCCAAAATGGAAGCAATCGGGCAGCTTGCAGCGGGAATTGCCCATGAGATCAATAATCCTCTTAATTTTATCACGATCAACGAACATAACCAGTTGAATGATTTTAATGATCTGCAGGAGCTGGTGTGTGATTACCGCGAGATAATTGACAAATATGTTGTTGCGAGTGAGGAGGACATAGCAATTACGCGCCTGCGTGAAAAAGAGAAAAAGCTTGATATTGACGCTCTGCTTGAAAATATCCCCAAAACTTTTGAAATAACTCAACATGGAGTGGAGCGTATAACAGCAATCACCAGAAGCATGCGAAACTACTCCGTCAAGAACGAAAATGGAGGATTGAGGCAAGCTGATATAAACAAAGCGATCAATGATGCGCTCCTCATTGCCAAAAGCGAATACCGCGATATAGCAAGCGTTGAGTTACACCTTGACGGGCTGAAGCTGGCACTGTGTGACTTGCCTATGATTACCCAGGTGCTGTTGAACCTGATTGTCAACAGCGCGCAGTCAATAAAGTCGCAAAAAAGAAGCACTCCGGGAACTATCACAATCAAAACCTGGGCAGACGATGACAAGGTGTTCTGCTCCGTTTGTGATGACGGCCCAGGAATACCAGAAGAGATAAAAGGGCGTATTTTTGAACCGTTCTTTACGACAAAGGATATCGGGAAAGGAACCGGGCTTGGGTTAAGCATCTGCTATGACATTATTGTGAATAAACATCTGGGATACATCGAGGCTGAATGTTCAGCCGAGGGAGGGGTGGTTTTTACGTTTTCAATACCGAAGGGGAAAGTGATTAGTGATTAGTGATTAGTGATGAGTGCTGAGTGCTGAGGGAAGAAAGAGAGTTGGCAGTTGGCAGTTGGCAGATCTTGGAGTGCTGAGTGCTGAGTGCTGAGGGAAGAAAGAGAGTTGGCAGTGGGCAGTGGGCAGTTGGCAGATCTTGGAGTGCTGAGGGAAGAAAGAGAGTTGGCGGTTGGCTGTTTGGTGAGTGATGAGTGAGGGAAGAATAGTTGGCGGTTGAAAACCTTTTTATTTTTGAACTTTTTATATGGGATTTATCTTCAGCTCGAGGGCTGCTTAGTGCCTGCTGCCCACTCCTCTCTTTCGGGACTCAGGACTCCTTCTTCGACTGCCTACTGCCTACTGCCTACTGCCTACTGCCGACTGCCTACTGCCTTACTTATTGCCCCCTCTCTATGTCGTTTGAAAAAAAATAGCGTGCGATAGCTTAACCGAAAAACAAGGTGAGGTTTCACGGACGTGAGCCTGAAAAGCTGTACCACTTGGATGTGGATAAAGCGGTTATCACCGGCATGAAAAACGCACTGTTTCGCTCTGGATATGCATATAACGCGAGTAATGCAATGAGAATATATGTATATTACTGCAACCCATAATATACTCTCATGCAGGAACCCGAAACAAAAGCCACAGTCATGGTGGTTGATGACAGTAAAACTGTACGTACTCTTGTATCCAGTATCATCGAAAAGTCGGGCCATACGAGCCTGACTGCTGCTGATGGCGACATTTGCATAGAGCTCATAAATGCTCATCAGATCGATCTTCTGCTTCTCGATGTCAATATGCCAAGAAAAAGTGGCATGGAGGTTCTGCGGTATCTTCGTGATCATCATTTTAATATCCCGGTCATCATGATTTCGGGTTCTTGTGATATTGGACAGGCGGTGATGGCTCTGAAACTGGGAGCTTATGACTTTTTGGAAAAACCTGTCATTCCAGACAAGCTTCTTGTCACTGTAAAAAACGCCCTTGCAGAAGCGGAGCTCCGCAAAAACCTTAAACTCTATTCAGCAGCTATCGCGCAAACCCCGCTGTCTATTATCATAACCGACACAAAGGGAATTATACAGTCTACCAACGAGGCGTTCAGCACTATTTCAGGATACAGTGGAACAAGTGTGATAGGCCGGAATATAAGTATCCTAAAATCCGGAAAACATTCGAACTCTTTTTACAAAGATCTTTGGGATACCATTACGTCAGGAAAACCCTGGTATGGTGAACTGATCAATAAAAAGAGTAACGGAGAGCTTTTTTATGAGCAGACGACTATCAGTCCAATCAATGGCAACAACGACAAAATCTCTCACTTCATAGGTATCCAACAGGATATTACTGAGCAAAAAAAGAAACAGGCTGAGCTTGCCTTGAGTGAAATGAGGTTTCATGATATGGCGAATCTGCTTCCGCAGACGATTTTTGAAATTAACCTTGAAGGCAGGATTACCTACACTAACCGGATGGGTTTTGAAACGTTCGGGTTTACAAAAGAGGATATGGAAAACGGCGTGCAAGCTATCATGCTTTTTGCGCCGGAAGATCGCGAAAAAGTCCGGTTAAATATGAAAAACCGCTTAGAGGGCATTCCTTTTGATGATCATGAATACACCGGCAGAAAAAATGATGGAACCTTTTTCCCGATATGTGTTTACAGTTCAAGGATTATCGAAAACGAAACAATTGCCGGCATCAGGGGTATTGTGATCGACATCAGCGACATTAAAAAAGCGGAAGAGATGGTGCTGGAACTGAACAGGACATTAGAGCAACGGGTCGAAGAGCGAACAAACGAACTTGCAAAAAGCCACCAACTCATTTTTCAGCAGGAAAAGCTCGTATCCATCGGGCAGCTTGCCGCAGGCATTGCCCATGAGATTAACAATCCACTCAACTTTATCACGTTCAATGAGTGTAACCTCAGTAACGATTTTAACGATCTTCTTGAAATGGTAACGGATTACCGGGAGATCATTGAGAAGTCTGTTGGTGTTAGTGCTGATGCTGAAGGGGTTATGCTTCTTCGTCAAAAAGAGAAAGAGTTAGATATTGATTTTCTGCTTGAAAACATACCCAAAGCTCTTGAAATGACACGACAAGGAGTGGCGCGCATTACGGCCATTACCAGAAGCATGCGGAACTACTCTTTCACGAATCAAAAGGGCGTCTTAATCCCGGCCGACATAAACAAGGCGGTCAATGATGCACTCCTTATTGCCAAGAGTGAATACAGCGATGTTGCCTCTGTAGAGTTACAGCTTCAAGATTTACCAGAGGTCGTTTGCGATCAGTCGAAGATCAGTCAGGTGATCCTGAATTTGATTATGAACAGTGCGCAAGCCATCAAGTCACAAAACAGAAGCGTTCCTGGCAAAATTACGATTAAAACATGGTCAACCGGTGAAAGTGTGTTCTGCTCCCTTAGTGATGACGGGCCGGGAATGGCGGAAGAGGTGAGGAGCCGGGTGTTTGAGCCGTTCTTCACAACGAAGGATGTAGGAGAAGGAACAGGGCTTGGATTAAGCATCAGCTACGATATTGTTGTCAATAAACACTTGGGAAGCATTGAGGCAGAGTGTCCGGTGGAGGGAGGGACGGTGTTTAGTTTTTCAATACCGAGGTGAGTGGGGAGTGCTGAGTGCTGAGTGCTGAGTGCTGAGTGCTGAGTGGGGAGTGGGGAGTGGGCAGTGGGGAGTGCTGAGTGCTGAGGTCGTATGTTAAAAACAGGGGTATAAACTAAAGCCCCTCCGGAATTAAATTATCAGAGGACCTAACTCTTTTAACTCAACCCGGAGGAGCTATGAAGCGCGCACTGAAAGATAATCAAGAAGCATTTGCTGGTCAAGAATTTTATATCGGTATTGATGTGCACCAGAAACAATGGACGATCAGTATTCAGAGTAACCAAATAGCATTAGCCAAACCTTTGACTATTGATCCTTCTGCACGATCACTATCGAGTTATTTGAAACGGCAGTATCCCGGCGGCAAGTATCATGCGGTTTATGAGGCAGGATACAGTGGTTTTTGGCCTGCACGAGATCTGCTTTCTGAGAAGATTGAAACCATGGTGG
>CAITSZ010000025.1 GCA_903895195.1 uncultured Chlorobiaceae bacterium | reverse complement strand
TAGCTTTTTTAACTGTGTCCTCATAGCTCCTGGGTTTGATTTGGTTTGCACCTTCAAACTACGAGCTATGGGTGTTTTTTACGCTAACCCTGGGTGATTCTTATTTTCCGTTTTTGGCTTATTCTTGTTTTCCGATCACACTCCTGTATTTCATTCGTTGAGTATTAGATTTTTGAGGGATTTTGGATGGTCAATTGCCGGTAAGGAATTTTAAAAGAAACAATTCCAACATATCCTTGACTTCGGCGGTCGTTCAGCCACCAAGAATAGCTATCCTTTTATCAAGTAATTCTGATTGATTTAGCAGGTCACGACGTATAGCCTTTTTTTTACGCAGCAGATAATGTGCGTCTAAAGGATAATTGATTGTAGTGACCATAATTTGTAAACAGTTAATCTGCTGACTTGCAAAAGTCTTTTCTCGTAATAAGATAGTGATTTTGTAATTTTTGGCAAATCCTATCCGTTCACCTTTGCTCGCCATTTTTAGTTATAAATCCACCAAAGGCGTGGTATCTTTAGTAGGTATTATTATCTATTAATTGATGCGTTGAACAAAGGGGTTACGATGAGATTCAGGATTGATAAGCGGAGGATGCTGCCGCATCAGGTGGCGTTTTGGGAGTTGCAGGATTTTTTGAAGTTGCTGGTTGGCAGGTATGGGTGTGGGAAAACGCATATCGGGGCGCTCGGGTCGATTTATGATAGATTTGTGAATGCTCCGGCTCCGCATTTGTATGTGTCGCCTTCGTATAAGCAGGCGCGCAAAACGGTGCATTGGAGGGTGTGAAGAAAGTGAGCAGTGTGCAGTGGGCGGTTGGCTGTGAAGTGAGTGATGAGGGCTAAGGGCTAAGGGGGTGGAGCGATCCGGGGGAAGCTTTAAAGGAACGAATCAATGAATAAATGCTGTTTAAAGAATAACTCTATACTTGCTCTCTGTAATCCTGATTGCATTGATTTTTTACTTGTTTGGCATGTGAACTGGAATGGTTTGGAGATGTAAAATTCCTGTAAATTATCGCCGGAAAGCGAAGTTGAGAATAGCGTCTAACCTATTATTATATGAAACAACTCTCGTTACTGCCTCTGGTGTTTGCAGCTTTGCTGTTATCGTCACCAGCACCAGCGGAAAAAATCAAGACACCCAAAAAAATGGAACAGCAAAAGCCCTCAAATCCATATTATTCCCGCACTGATAAGGCGAAACTCAACCTGCCAGATGCGGTGTGGAAGCAGGTGCTCGCCCCGGAGGTCTATGCTGTAGCGCGTAAAAAAGAGACCGAGTCTGCGTTTTCCGGCAGGTTCTGGGATTATACCGGTAAGGGAACCTACTACTGTGCAGCATGTGGAAACGCTCTTTTTCGTTCCGATGCCAAATTTGCCTCAACCTGCGGCTGGCCGAGTTTTTTTGCGGAAGTGAGGAAAGGAAGTGTCACCTATATTCCGGACCGGTCATACGGCATGGTAAGAACTGAGGCCCTCTGTGGAAGGTGCGGCGGACATCTTGGACATCTCTTTGACGACGGCCCGCCGCCTACCAGAAAACGCTATTGCATGAACTCCGTCGTGCTCGATTTCGTCCCCGACAAGCAGGAAACGAAAAAAGGTCAATAGCGCTCAGTGTGACGATGAGAGATCGACCTTTTCCCCTTTTGGTATCCTGATCAGAAGGAGCAGAGGCATGGCAAGGGCAAAAAGGAGCGCAATAAGCATAAATGCATCCATATAAGCCAGATGGTGGCTTTGAACGGTAACGGTGCCTTCCAGCGCTTTTATGCCAGCGAGTTCCGCTTCATGATGAGACATGCCCGCTTTCATGGTGGCAAGCTGCTGAACACTTTCAAGGCGTGTGACCGCAGCTGGATCATAGGGCGAAAGGTGGCTGAGAAGCTCCACCCTGTGAGCAGCAACCCGCCTGGCGATATAGGTATTGGTGATAGCAATGCCGAACGAGCCCCCAAGCTGGCGAACCATGTTGTTGAGCCCTGTAGCCTGCCCGATGTCTTTGCCGTGCAGCCCCGCAACAGCGAGCATGGTAACGGGAATGAAAATAAACCCAAGGCCGAACCCGCGTAACAGAAGTATCCAGAAAAAGTTATCCGCTCCTGACTGCATGGTTTGCTGACCGAGTTCCCAGCAGAACACGGTAAAGGAGACCATACCGACAGCCATCACTTTTTTCGGGGAAACACCCCGTTGCAGCGCTATGCCGAGCGGAAGCGAGATTATTCCCGTTACAATTGTGCTTGGAAAAAGCACCAGTCCTGTCAATAGGGCGGTAAAGCCCAGCAGTCGTTGTACAAAGACAGGAAAGATAAAGAGAGAGCCATAGAGGCCATAACCAACAATAAAGGTAAGAACTGCCCCAATTGCCAGGTTTTTGCTTCGGGCCAGCACTCTCAAGTCAACTGCAGGTTCATCAGTGTGCAGCTCCCACCAGACAAAACCCAGAAGTGAAATAGCGGCTATGAGGGTAAACCAGGTAATATAGGGTGTTTCAAACCAGTCTTTCGCCTCTCCCCGTTCAAGAATGAACTGCAGCGAGCCGATGCCGACAGCAAGAAGCCCAATGCCTGCCCAGTCAATTTTAGAGACCGTGTGCTGGACTTTTGGCTCTCTGAGAAAAGTGAATGCAGACCATGCGGCAAGCAGTCCGACCGGGATGTTGACGAAAAAGCACCACTCCCAGGCAAAATAGTCGACAAGAAAGCCTCCGAGCAGCGGCCCAATGGTAGGGCCGAGCACAAGTCCCATGGAAAAGATGCCGGTCGCCTTCCCGCGTTCTTCGGGGCGGTATGTTTCGTAAAGGATAGCCTGTGATGTTGGTAAGAGAGCACCTCCGCCGAGACCCTGCAGGAAGCGGAAAATCACCAGGGCCCAGATATTAGGGGCCATGCCGCAAAGCAGTGAAGCAAAGGTAAAAAGCAGAATCGAACCAATGTAGTAGTTTCGTCGTCCAAGCAGGTTTCCGAGAAAGCCGGATAGAGGGATCACAATAACATTGGCAATCGCATAACTGGTGATGACCCATGCAGCATCATCAATGCTGGCACCAAGGTTACCGCTGATCTGCGTCAGCGCTACATTCACAATGGTGGTGTCGATCAGCTCAAGCATGGCCGACACGATCACCGTCAACGTGATGATTATTTTCCTGAATCCAGTATCATAGGTATGGGCTGGATTCGGCAGCATTGCCGCTACCGCCGTACCATTCTGCTGCTCAACTTTTGCCATTCTTTACGCTTGCTTTTTTGTCATTCCGAATCCCCCTCGCGGGGTGAGGAATCTATCTTAACAATCACCAAAATTATTTCACCTTGATATCCACAACCACGTTCATACCAGCGGCCAGCTGATGATCCTTGTCCGGCTTTTCAGTAAACACGATTTTGACTGGAACGCGTTGCGTAACCTTTATGAAGTTGCCGCTTGCATTGTCGGGAGGAAGCAGTGTGAATTTTGCGCCGGTACCCGATGAGAGCGACTCAACCTTTCCTTTGAATTCTTTATCAGGGAACGCGTCAACCTTGATTGTAACCGGCAGTCCGGGATGTATGTTTTCAAGCTGGGTCTCCTTGAAATTTGCAACAATCCAAAGCTCTCTGCTCCCGACAATTCCGATAAGCTGCTGCCCTGGAGCAACATATTGTCCGGGTTGTACATTTTTTTTCGAAACCTGACCATTCGCCGGAGCAGTGATTGTCGTGTAGGACAACTGAAGCTCAGCCTGGTGAAGTTCAGCTTCGCGCCGCTTTACCTCGGCTTTCTGCAGCGGAATCTGGGCAAGTGCGGCCTTATACTGGTTTCCGGCAGCGGAATATTGAGCTGAAGCAGCCTGCGCACCGGCCTTCACGCCATCAAACTCTGCCTGAGAAATCACGTCCTGATGCCGGAGATTTTCGCCACGGCGAAGGTCAGCCTGCTGTTTTCTGCTTGTAGCTTCAGCAGCATTTGCCGAGGCACTGGAGGCATTTGCCTGATCGCTTGTTGCCTTTAAGGCTGCCCTGGCGCTCTCCACAGCTGCAACAGCAATATCCCGACGCACTTCATAGTCAGCAGCTTCAAGCCTGATAAGGGTATCCCCCGTATGAACCTGCTGGTTATCCTTTGCCAGAACCTCCTGCACTTTTCCGGGTATTCGTGAAATGACCGGGTAGACATCCCCCTCAATCTGGGCGTTGTCGGTTTCAACGTACAGGAATGAGTGATAGAGGCTCATGCCTCCCCAGATAAGAGCGGCGGCAATAATCACACCTGCAATAATGATGCGCAGCGGATTCGATGCCTTTGCCGGATCTTTGCCGGAGGTCGGGGTTCCTTGTACTGTTTGTGATTCAGGGTGTGCCATGGTTTTTGTTTTTGTTGTCAGGTGTTTTCAATATCACAACAGGGCATGAAGCCTGCCGCATAACTGTTTCCGCAGTGCTTCCTACCAGAAGCCTTGCTATCGCTGTTGTTCCGTGAGAGCCGAGTACAATCATATCTGCATTATGCTCTTCTGCATACACAAGAATTCCAGTTGCAGGGTCGCCGTATTGAACAGTGAAAATGGCGTTTACGTTATGCTGGGAAAGCATGTCGCTGTATCGCGAAAATTCGTGCAAATGCTTACTCAGCAAGCCGTAATCATTGTTTTCCGCCGGTGCGACATAGAGGATGACGAGTTCCACACTCTTGCCGTGCATTGCGGCGGCGTAGCGCACTACGGAATCGGAAGCTGCTGAAAAATCAACAGCGCAGATTATTTTTTTGAGTGACATCGTCATGCTACCAGAATATCTCCCCGGTTGCCCGTTTCAAGGTGTAATTATTCATGACATAGGCATAGTCAGCTCGCAGTTTTGCAAGTTCCGCCTCCGAAAGTGATGCTTCGGTATTCAGCAGGTCAAGAACTGTCGCCATGCCGTTTTCATAGCGGGCCCTTGCATGTTCGGCTGCAAGTTTGGCTTGTTGTACCTGTACTTCTGTAGCTGTAATCTTTTCTGACGCGGTTTTCAGCGCATGAATCGTCTCTTCCACATCATTTTTCACCTGCAGCTCTGTATCGAACTTTCTGTTTGCCGCAGCATGCATAAGTGCGGTAGCCTCCTGGCGTTCTGCACTGGTTTTGAATCCGCTGAAGAGAGGCACCTCCAGATGCAGGCTGCCCGCAAAATTTTCCCGGATTTCATTGATGTCGGGCATAAGTCCGTTCGTAACGCCGTATGAGGCGCTGGCGGAAACTACTGGCAGTCCATTTTTCATGGCAATGGAGCGCCGCTGCCGGGCCGCTGTTTCATTTTCAACGGAAAGCTTCATCTCAAGCCGCTGATTCAGAGCCAGTGTAACAAGTTCGGCATTGTTACGATCAGCCCTGGTTACAGCAAAAGAGCCCTGAATATTGAGAGGCAGATTATCTTCCATCCCGCTCAAGCGTCGCAGTGTCAGTTCCTGGCGGAGCAGCTCATGACGCAAATCGAGCAGTTTGCTTTTTGCAGCAGCAATTCGTACGTCGGTGGAAAGAACGTCAAATTTTGTTGCGGCACCTGTCTGGTAACGTTTCGTTGTGAACTCGAGAGCCTTGTTGAGTGCTGCTATCTCTTTCTGTTCAACGCCTATGCTTTCGCGTAAAAACAGGATACCGTAAAAGAGCTGCACAGCCTGAAACGAGAGATCTCTTCTGGAGATTTCAAGCGATTGTTCAGCTGTTTTCTTTCCTGTCTTCGCAAGATCGACAGTAGAGCCTCTTTTCCCGAAATCAAACAGAGTTGCCTTTGCGGTGACTTTGGCTTCATAGTTGTCATTTGGCGCAAACTTGAGCATGGGAGTGCCAAAAAAACTCATTTCCGGCACAGGGTTGAGATAGGTATACCCTGCACTGGCGGAAATCTGTGGAAAATATGCGCTTCTGCTCTGTGTAATACGGGCATCCGCTGCCCGGACCTCATCTGATCCGGCCTTGAGCGTATGATTGTTTTCACAAACCAGATGTATCGTTTTTTCAATCGTAAGCGCTCCCTCAACCGGTATTTCAGCACCGATTGCCCATATCGGCCAGGCAAGCATGATTGCTGTTGCTGCAATTCCGGCAGTTCCGGTCAAAATTCTCTTCATAGTGGCACGATGATTTGTTCCGTTATTGTGCTGACGCATCGACAAACATGGGTTTGAGTATGTCAGGTAGCCTATAAATGCAATTTACATGCCAGACATCGAAAAGGGATAATAACAGCAGCACCCCTTGCTGCATAAGGGATTTATTTGTTGCTGGTATTTATGGATTCTGAAAAAATCAGAATATTCCGTATATAGTGTTCTTAATAGTTCAGAATTAATTGACCCCTCTTCTATTGCCATGAGTGTTTCTTCTGTTCATGAGGCTCATCTTCTCATGCAGTACATCAGTGATGCGGTTGGATCCATTCGCGATCCTGACGAACTTTTCCGTACAGTTACAGACAAGCTTCGGCTGGTATTTGAGTTTGATTCTGCCGTGATTATCACCTTTGACAAAGAGCGGCGGTATAGCAATGTTATTTTTGAAATGCTTCGATTTCAGCTTCCTGAAGGCATTGAACGCAAAAAAAGGCCGATTGCGGGCTCATGGATTGAGCCGCACCTGGTCGATTCGACTGTATCTGTTTTCACCATTAAGGAAGTTCTTGACCGTTATCCTTCAGATTATCCTATTCCGCATGTTCTTTACGATGTCGGCATGCGTCAGGCTGTGTTGTCGCCACTCAGGACAGGCGGAAAGATTGTCGGGTTTCTGAATTTTGTGTCAAAAGATGAAAAAAACTGGTCTGAGAGCGATAAAGAGCTTCTTGCCACTCTTTCATCACCGATTGCCGTTGCGGTAAGTAATACCCTTGCATACGAGGAACTCCGCCTTCGTGAAGCCCAGACGGCCATGCAGCTTGCCGTCAACAATGCCCTGCTGACCATAAAAGACCGCAACAGGATGCTCCTTGCTGTCTGCGAGCAGATCGATAAACTTGTGCCCTGTTCGTATCTTGGTATTCGTGTTATGGGCGATGACGGAAAGTTTCGTCTTTACGACAATTTCATGCGTGAAGAGGGCAGCGCCTTTTTTCCGGTCTCCTCGGCTGAAAAGCTTGATATTGCCGATTTTGAAGAGATCTCAAAAGAGAGCTTTTCATTGATTACAAATCCCGGATGCTATGGAGGAGAGGCTTTTCGTCGTCTTTGCCGAAAGTATCGCATACTGGAGCTTGCCCGGGAGAAATTTGGCGTATGCTCTCTGATAACTCTTCCGTTATGGGATACCCCCGGAAGTCGTGCAGGCCTGATTATTTCCGATACGTCACGCTCTTTTGATGAGCACGATCAGGCTACGGTCAGCCTGATTGTTCCCCAGCTCTCCCTTGCCTTGCAGAACTATCTTGCATTTGAAGAGATCGATGACCTCCGACGTAAGCTCGAAGGTGAACGCACCTGTTTAATCGAGGAGATCAAGGCAGGTCATAATTTTGAAGAGATTATCGGTAACAGTGCCCCGCTGGCGGCGGTATTGCATCGTGTAAGTCAGGTTGGCCCTACCGATGCCACTGTACTGATCCAGGGAGAAACCGGTTCCGGAAAGGAGCTTTTTGCCCGCGCGCTTCATAATCTCTCTAACCGCAGGCAGCGTGCATTGATCAAGATCAATTGCGCAACATTGCCCGGCACGCTTATTGAGTCAGAGCTTTTCGGTCATGAAAAAGGGAGTTTTACCGGAGCAATAGAAAGGCGGATCGGCAAGTTTGAGCTGGCAGAAGGCGGAACAATATTTCTTGATGAAATTGGCGAGCTTCCGCTGGAACTGCAGGCCAAACTGCTTCGTGTACTTCAGGAGCGAGAGCTTGAAAGGCTGGGCGGTAAAATGGTGATAAAGGTCGATGTTCGTGTTATTGCCGCGACGAACCGTGATCTTGCAAAAGAGGTGGCTGAAGGGAGGTTCCGTGAAGATCTTTTTTTCCGTCTCAATGTATTTCCGCTGTCCATACCCTCACTCAGTGACCGTCGTGATGATATCCCCATGCTTGCGGCTCACTTTGCCGCAAAATTTTCCAGAGAGTTCGGCAAACCTCTCCGTATGTTCAAAGAGAGCGATATGCAACGTCTGTCAGCCCGTGAGTGGAAAGGCAATATCCGTGAACTCGCTCATCTGGTAGAGCAGGGGGTCATTGTTTCTGATGGTAAATCGCTTGATTTTTCAACAATACTCTCTCTTCCTGAGCCATCCGCAAAAGGCTCCATTCCGGAAGAGGTTAAAACCATGCACGATTTCGAGCTCGATATTGCCCTGATGGAGCGTGAGCTCATTATCGACGCCCTCGAACGCTCAAACGGCCGGGTCAGCGGTACCGGAGGAGCAGCCGAGCGCCTCGCCATGCACCCCAAAACCCTCTACTCCCGAATAGAAAAGCTCAAAATCCAAAAACGCTTCCACTAACCCAACCCCTGCCCACTGCCCACCGCCAACAGCCAACTCTTCTCTCCCCCCTCAGCACTATCTTTTACCCGCAAACAGCGCGGATAGCTTTAGCAACTATAGGAATCCCCTCAGCGATCTGCCGAGGTGTGTTGTTACAGTACGAGAGTCGCAGCGAATTGTTTTGTATGCCGGCAGGATCAAAGGTTTTTCCCGCAACAAACACAGCTCCGCCTTCGATGGCGAGAGTCATTATCCGTGTTGCATCGGCATCATGCGGCAGGGTAAGCCAGATGTAGAATCCTCCCCGGGGTTCATTCCACTGCACATAGTCCGGGAGGTGTTCCCTGAGGGCTGAAACCATGGCAGCGGCTCTTTTTTTATACTCAAGCCGTACACTGGCAACATAACTGTATATCTGACCTGAACGTATGAATGCATCAGCGAGCACCTGGGTAAAACTCGGCGAACAGGCATCAGCAGACTGTTTGATGAGTTCACATTTCCCATAAATCTTTTCCGGCACCAGCATCCATCCAAGCCTTAGTCCGGGCCCGAGAATCTTGGAGAATGACCCGGTATAGCACACATTGATGCCCTCAGGATTAATCGCCTTGATCGGCTTGAGGCGCTCCTGATCCTCCTCGAAAAAATAGAGATCTCCGTAAGCGTCATCCTCAATAAGCGGAATGTTGGTTCCCTGAAGCGTTGCAATAAGCTGCTTTTTGCGTTCGGCAGTGTAGAGCACTCCGGCCGGGTTGTGGAAATAGGGTGTGATATAGAGAAACTTTGCCTTCTCATTTCTCTCAATTTCCTTTCGAAGCCCCTCTATCGAAATGCCGTCGCTGTCAACCGCAATTCCTCTCAATTCAGCTTCATAAGAGCGGAACGCTGAGAGCGCGCCGATAAAGCAGGGCTTTTCAACAAGAACCGGCTCCGCAGGGTCAATAAAGGCTTTGCCAAGAATATTCAGGGCCTGCTGGGAACCTGTCGTAATGAGCAGCTTGTTTTCCTTTACCGGGAGCCCCTTTTTTTCAAGGAAACCTTCAAGTGACTCAAGGAGCGAGGGCAGGCCGGGAGTTGGCCCGTATTGAAACGCGGCCTGTTTTATTTTAATATCAAGCGCCCCGTAAAGCTCTTCGACTGCCTCAACAGGAAAGAGGTCATTTCCGGGCATTCCGCCGGCGAACGATATGATGTCAGGTCTTGATGCCAGGGTCATAAGATCCCTGATCTCTGAGGAACGAAGTGATGCTACCGCTTTTGAAAACCTTGGCATGAGAGCGTAAATAGTTAAACCTGGATGACATCCCCTTCCTTCAGAAGCTCCATTTTGTGCTCCTGCAGGACATCGATAATTTTCTGAAGAGAGTCCGCCCTGATGACGACTGTCGCCTTGCTCTCTCCCGAAGCAAAGGCATACATATACTCAATGGCGACATTGTTGTCTGAAATGATCTGGAGCGCCTTGTGCAACCCCCCCGGCCGGTTAGAAATAATCATCCCTACAACATCGGTAATTTTAACGGTAAACCCTTTTTCCTTAAGCACCTGCGCAGCAAGTTCAGGTCTGCCCACAATCATGCGTAGAATACCATAATCAGCCGTATCGGCAATGCTGAAAGCCGATATGTTGATGTCGTTGTCAGCAAGAATCCCTGTCAGTTCAGTCAGCCTTCCGGTTTTGTTTTCAAGAAAAACCGACAATTGCTTAATAATCATGGTATAACCTCATTTTGATAATGTTGTACCAGCTTCAATTTACAATAAAGTCAAAAGTCCGGATAAAAAGCTATTCAGCTCCCCCTCTCAGTCATTTCGAAACGCAATGAGAAATCTATTTTCCCAGCCCTCAGCACTTATTCCTCACCCCTCATCCCGCTCTGAATATCGATCAACTGATTCCATTGCTCTTTGAACTGCCGATTATAAAACGCGCTGAGTTCTCTCATTTCCCTCAATTGACGGTCTTTATCGGCATTACGAGCTACTTTTGCCTTTCCTTCTTCTGTTCGCGGGCCGGTTGATTTCGTCCACGGTTTCCACTGTTGTATCATCTCCGCTTGCCGCGCCCTTCGCTCTGCCGACCATGCGTTTGCCCTTGGCTTTGTCATGCTTCAATAGTTTGTTTTGCTCAAGCTCTAACTTTTTCAGAGTTTTACCGTCGGCATTACTATCCCGGGCAAGCGTGTTGTTGACCTGCTGTGGACCATTGCTGATGTTAGCTTGGTTGGTTATTACGGTTTGCCTAGGGTTCTTGATATTTGAGAGGGTCTCAATCGATGCGCGGCTCTGGTTCTGAGCCTTAAAGGCCATGCGCGTATATACCGCTTTCATTTCCAAATGCCCGATATCACTTGCTTGTCTTGCAAAATCGGCGAACATCGCATTCAAGGCTAAAATTTGTCCTATAAGTATTCCTTCAATCCCTTTTGTTTCGCCGCTATGAAACTCATCCATTTGCCTGTGGATTTCCTCAACCATATCGTAAGGCGGGATATCCCCGATAGGAACAAAATTTTTTAGTACTGAAGCAGCATTTCCCGGACCGCTCAAGACATACTCTGCAGCCCTTGCACCACTTGATCGTTCATCTCCCGGTGTCTTTTTAAAGATGTGCAAGTGTTTGGGTATACTCTCCAGGTCGTCCATCCCCAGTTTAATCTTCTCCAGATCAATCCTCTCCTGATAATCCCTATCCAAAGCATTCATCTCTTCCTCTTTCATGATTGAGGCTTTAATGGTGATGTTTAAAAAGAAAAACAGATAAAGTGATTCCGAGGTCTTTGTGATTTTTATAAGTTACGTTTGTCGATTACCCGCTTCGCCTTGCCCATGCTGCGCTCTATGGTGCCGGGTTCAACCAGTCTGATAGTGGCACTGATGCCGAGGGTGCTTGAAATATTGGCCTTGATCCGATGGCGCAGTCCTTCCAGCTCTTTTACCTCATCGGAAAAGAACTCCTCTTCAATTTCCACCTGGATTTCCATGGTATCGAGGTTGTTTTCACGATCGACTACAATCAGGTAGTGAGGTTTTGTTTCACTCATTTCAAGCAGCACCGATTCCACCTGTGAGGGGAAGACGTTGACACCCCTGATAATGAGCATATCGTCCGAACGGCCCACGCATTTTTCCATGCGAACGAGCGTCCTGCCGCACTGGCATTTATCGGCATGAAGGCGGGTCAGGTCGCGTGTCCGGTAGCGGATAAGCGGCATTGCCTCTTTTGTGGCCGGAGTGAATACCAGCTCGCCAAGCTCACCGTAAGGAAGCAGTTCACCGGTATCGGGGTTGATGATCTCGGGGATAAAATGGTCTTCAAAAATATGCATGCCGCGCTGAAACTGGCACTCCATTGAGACACCGGGACCGATTATTTCAGTGAGGCCGTAAATATCATAAGCCTTGATGCCGAGCACCTGCTCAATTTGCGCGCGCATCTCCTGAGTCCATGGTTCCGCACCGAATACTCCGGATTTGAGTTTTATTTTTCTCGGGTCAATTTTTTCCTCAACGAGGGATTCACCGATAAAGGCCGCGTAAGATGGCGTGCAGGCGAGTACGGTAGAGCCAAAATCTTCAATGAGCTGCAGCTGTTTTTTTGTGTTGCCGCCTGAAATCGGCACAACAGATGCACCTACTTTTTCTGCCCCATAGTGGAGACCAAGTCCGCCGGTAAAGAGCCCGTAACCATAGGCAACCTGGATGATGTCAGCTTTTGTGACTCCCGCCATGGTGAGTGAACGGGCAACAACTTCGCTCCACATTTGAATATCGTTATGCGTATATCCGACCACTGTCGGTTTTCCCGTGGTGCCGCTTGATGCATGAAATCGAACAATATCCGGCTGAGGTACGGCAAAAAGGCCGAAGGGGTAGTTGTCGCGGAGGTCTTGTTTTGTTGTGAAGGGCAGTTTTTGCAGATCTTCAATTCCTTTGATGTCACCCGGCTCGATACCTGCTTCCTGCAGTTTTTGGCGGTAGAAAGGAACCGTGTCGTAGACACGTTTCACCATCTCCTTTACCCGCTCGCCTTGAAGTTTCAGAAGCTCTTCGCGCTCCATACACTCGTAATGCTCGTTCCAGATCATAGCTCTGTGGCTTGAGTTTGAGATAATTCCTCTCCCTTTCTGAATGCTCTGATGTTGATATCCACAATATCAGGGCCTTTTGCATGAAAAAGCTCTCCGATAGCCGATTCCAATTGTTCGGTGGCAATTCCCATATATGGAGCTGCGGCTCCCAGCATTACCATATTGGATGTTCTTGCATGGCCTGCCTCACGGGCAAGTTCTGAGGCGTTTACCAGCACCGGCCGGTTCGTTCTGTTCAGTTCAGCAAGTATATCTTCAATTGCCGGATAGTTCTCAATATTGATAAATGGGTCTTTAGAGGTTATGATTCTGCTGTCGGGAGCCAGAAATGGCAGATAGCGAAGCGCTTCATGAGGTTCAACAGAGAGAATGATGTCTGCTGTTCCTTCAGCGATAAGATCAGAAAAGATCTCTCTGTTGGAAATCCGCAGGTGCGACTGAACCGCTCCTCCTCGCTGGCTCATGCCATGAACTTCTGTCTGACGGATATTGAGATTGCTTTGCAGGACTGCCCGGCCTATTACAGCGGCGATAGTGAGTATTCCCTGACCGCCTACTCCTGCAAGAATGATGTTGATATTCATAATATGATGTTACTGGCTGGCCACCTGTTTTCGTTTTTTCCGCGCAGCTGTTTCAATACATTCGCGCTGGGCAATCACCACCGATACCCCTTCATAGCTGATTTCCTCTCTGAGTACCGCCATATTTTCCTCAAGATGCGATTTCAGCGGGACGATGGTTCTGATATGCCGCTCTTCAACACCAAGTCCCCTGCAGATATCAAGAAGCCGTGAGCCGGTTGCAGACGATAGCTGACCGCCGGTCATAGCTGTTGTGTCGTTGTCAGCGATAATAACGGTGAGTGGCGAGCGGTCATTAATGGCATCAAGCAGACCGGTCATGCCGGAGTGTGTGAACGTCGAATCACCAATCACCGCCACTGCCGGCCGCAGTCCTGCATCTGCCGCACCTTTGGCCATAGTGATCGATGCGCCCATATCGACGCATGTATGAATTGCATTGAATGGCTCGAGCGCTCCAAGCGTGTAGCAGCCGATATCTGAAAAAACATGGTGCTCTCGAAATGAGCTCATGACCGTGGTAAGCGCGTCGTAAAGGTCACGATGGCCACACCCTTTGCAGAGGGCTGGTGGCCGATGAACAACAATATCCGGAACCGGCATTACAGTTTTTGGTTTCATGCCAAGTCCACGGGCGATAATGTCGGCATTGAGCTCTCCTGTTCGAGGAAGAGTTCCATCCATCCGCCCCAGGATGCTCTCTCCGCCAAAATAGCCTCTCAGCAGCTCTTCGTAGACAGGGTAGCCCTCTTCGGCGACAAGAATAGTATCGCAGGATGCAAAGAAGCTTTCAACCTGTTTTCTCGGAAGCGGATACTGTCCGATTTGAAGAACAGGAAAGTCAAGGCAGAAGGTCTGACGAACCTCCATTGTATAGTTGAATGCAATGCCAAAAGCAATAACCCCTTTGGAGCCGGTCCCTGTGACAAGGCGGTTAAGCCAGGAGTGCTCTGAAATTTTTTCAAGTTCCTTCTGCATGCCCAGTAAAACATTGTACTGCCGTCGGGCATTCTGCGGAATCAGTACAAATCGTTCAGGGGCATAGATGGCATGGAGAGGGTTCTGCGGGCGAGCGCTTTTGGATTCTACTCCTGCACGCGAATGAGCGAGCCTTGTGGTAAGCCGGAGCAGCACCGGAAGCTTGACTGATTCGGAGAGATCAAACGCCTCTCTGGTGGCATTGTACAGATCCTGCTGGGAAGAGGGCTCAAGAGCAGGGAGCATGGCAAATTTTCCGTATACCCGGCTGTCCTGCTCGTTCTGGGACGAATGCATTGAGGGGTCATCGGCAACCGCTACCACCAGCCCACCGTTGACACCGGTAATGGCTGAGTTTATGAATGCATCAGCCGCCACATTCAGTCCGACATGCTTCATGCACACCAGACTTCGCTTACCGGCATAAGACATGCCGAGAGCCGCCTCATAGGCAGTTTTTTCGTTTGTGGACCAGGCTGATCGAACGGGCTGTTTCAGGTTACCACTATTTTTCTGGATGTATTCGGTAATTTCGGTCGAAGGGGTTCCGGGGTAGGCATAGACGCCTGATATTCCGGCGTCAAGGGCACCAAGAGCAATCGCTTCAGCTCCCAGCAAAAGTTGTTTGTTCATGCAATAAAAAAGTTTTCCCCCAAAGATCAGCAATTATTTCTTTCGATGCCAGATAAATCAGCTTAAGCGGGTGGCGACTGGCAGCTTTTTATAAGTCCTATAGGAGCTATTCTTCAATAAAGAGTTGTTATTTCCTCAAGAGATTTGCGCTTTTTCGGCGCGGGAAGTGCATCCGGAGCCGGATATCCAAGAGGCGTGAATGCAAAAACTTCAATATTCGGTTCAAGCTGCAAAGCTTCGCGGATCATTTCCAGATCGAAAGCTGCAATCCAGCAGGTACCTAACCCTTCCCATGCTGCTGCAAGAATAAGGTGGTCCATGACAATTGTCAGATCGGTTTCAATGGAGTTGTAGTTGTCCTGACGGCGGACCCATGCGTTGTTTCGATCCCCCGAAACAATCAGGATAGAGGGTGCACTTTGAATCCAGTCACGTTTATAGCAGGGGTATATTTTTTCAAGCATTTCGGGAGAGGTGACAACATGGAAGTGCCATGGCTGAAGATTATTTGCCGAAGGCGCCAATCTCCCGGCGTTGAGCACTCTGTTGAGAACCTCCTCGGGAATAGCTCTGCTTTTTTCAAAGCTGCGGATACTGCAACGTGTTGATACAAGGTCGTAAAAGTCCATAGCGCCTCCGTTGTTCATATCTTATGGATCTTGCAGAAATCTTTTGACATGGAGTGGAACATGCTGTTTGTAGCGGTCTGCATGATAAACGTCATTCCACCATTGACCATGGTTCGAACAATTTTTTTAGGGACAATCCTGAATGCGGGATAAAGAAGAAAGTGCACTTCAACTTTCATATCGAAGTGAACCTTTGTTTTTTTGTCATCTATGCGCTGAATATCCATATCTCCAGAGACTTTGCCCTCAAAAAGATATTTTTTCGGATCCGAGATTTTACGCCCGACAGGGTGGTGCGTCCAGCGAACTTTTTTGCGGATAGTATAGTTTTTGATCATCTCCTCGGTCAGATCATCGGGATCAACGCATTCGATGTGGTCAGGCAGTTCTACCTGCAGTTCTTCTGCCTGTTCAACAAAAAAGATAATATCAAAAGGGTTGTTCTGCGGATCAGTTACACGGAAATTCCATTTATAGACGTTTTCAATGTCGGTGAGCTCTACGTTATAGCAGAAAGGGTTAAATCCCAGTATTTTTTTTAGATCGGCAAGATAGGCCGCAGTCCTGTTAAAGTCTGCCGAAAATATCCACTCCCCCTTACTTACTCCTGTAGCATGCATTTCCATATAATCAGCGTTCCATAGGTTTCGGTTCATTTGAGAGCGCTGGAAAATCTTCCATGCGGGTAGTTGACCCAAAAAATATAATGAGAATCTGTGAAAACATATCCTTTCAGAGCGGTTTCTTTGGTGAAGATGGAGTGATTACTGCAGTTCCGCTTGCAGGCGTTCTGCCTGATCATGCATTTTGAGTGCTTCGATAATATCCTGGATGTCTCCCTGGAGAATCTGGGGAAGAGCATGGCTGGTAAAGCCGATGCGGTGATCAGTTACTCTTGATTGAGGGTAGTTGTAGGTTCGGATTTTGGCGCTCCGGTCACCGGTTGTTACCATCGAACGGCGCAAATCAGCTCTTTGCTGCTGCTGCTCGGCAAGCTGGATGTCATAGAGTTTTGTGCGGAGCATTTTCATTGCCCTTTCCTTGTTCTGAAGCTGGGATCGCTCTTCCTGACAGGCTGCCACAATGCCGCTCGGCATATGGGTAATTCTAACAGCGGTTTCGACCTTATTGACATTCTGCCCACCCTTTCCTCCGCTTCGGTAGGTGTCAAATCGCAGATCTTCACGGCGGATTTCAACATCAACCTCTTCAGCTTCCGGCAGAACTGCCACGCTGACCGCAGAAGTATGAATGCGACCCTGCGTTTCTGTATCGGGAACCCGCTGTACCCGGTGAACCCCGCTTTCATATTTCATGGTGCCGTAAACATCGTGACCGCTAACGCCCATAGTAATCTCGCGGAACCCGCCCGGCATGGAACTTTCATTAAAGTGGAGCACCTCGCACTTCCAACCCTGTTTCTCGGCATACCGTTGGTACATTCTTGTCAGATCAGCGGCAAAAAGTGCGGCCTCTTCTCCCCCGGTTCCCGCCCGGATTTCAATAATCACATTGCGGGAATCCGCTTCATCTTTTGGCAGCAGGAGTACTTTTAACTTCTGTTCGAGATCAGGCAGCTTTTTCTGCAGTTCACCAATTTCAGCCTGCACGAGCTCCTTCATCTCCTGATCTTTCTCGGTTTTCAGCAGATGGAGAGATTCATCGAGCTCTGTTTTAGCCTGAGCGTAATGATCATAAGCTTGTACGATCTCCTTAAGGTCGCTGTACTCCTTGTTGAGTTTTCTGAAGCGGGCTTGATCTATAGCTGCCTTGGGGTCGGCAAGCAGCTGTTCAAGATCGAGATGTTTTTCTTTTATGGAACGGAGTTTCTCAAGCATTTAATGTAGGCATCAGCCTCAGAGATTGAAAATATCATTGACAAGAATGTATGCGAACAGAGCAAGGAGCAGGGCCATGCCGACCTGCTGAATTCGCATTTTGATCTCAAAGGGAATCTCTTTGCGCATAACACCTTCAGCTGCGTTCAGCAGAAACTGTCCTCCGTCAAGTGCTGGAACCGGAAGGATATTGATGATCGCAAGAGAAATGGAGAGCATGGACAAAAAATAGAGAAAGCTGACCGGCCCTTGTTCAGCGCTCTGACTGGCAATTTTGGCAATTTTGATCGGGCCGCCAACGGATTTTCTGAAATCTTCCTGACCGGTAAAGATTTTAGCGAATCCCTGCACGGTCATAACGCTCATTTTCCAGGTCTGGCCGACTCCGCTCACCACAGCACCGCCTAAACCGAGTTTTCTTCGTTCGGTAGCAATTGTCTGTTTGAGGGAGATGCCGATTTTGCCAGCATTGCTTGGCACTACGGTGGTCACAAAAGTTTTGCCTTTAGCACGAATGTCTGCCGCTGTGATTTTAAGCCCTGGTGCAGGCTCCAGATATTGCCAGGTAATCGTGATAGGTTTTGATGCATGTGACGATATAATACCTACGACTTCAGTCCAGTCGGAAACCTGGTTTCCATCTATAGCGGTAATAAGGCCTCCGGATTTGATTCCTGCCTGCAGGGCGGGCTGCTTTGGAAGAGCTTCCTCTATGACCGGCGGTACGGTGGGCCGGATACCGAAACTGCGACTGTCGTTGATCTTCGTCATGATGTTCGATGGGGCATCAAGGGTGATGCTTTTGCCATCTCGAAGTATCGTGAAGTTAAGAGACTTGGCGGTAAAAAGTTCCGGGTCCATTGCTTCTTCCCAGCTTTTAAGCGATTTGCCATTTGCAAGTAAAAGCCTGTCTCCGGTTTTTATGCCCATTGTTGCAAATACCGATCCTTTTTCAACAAAAGCCGGATTGTTGAGGCTGGTCCGGGGTTCACCAAGAACAAGCGTGATGCCGATAAAGATCACAGCGGCCAGAATCAGGTTCATCGTCACCCCTCCTGCAAGAACGATGAGGCGCTGCCAGACAGGTTTTGCCCTGAACTCCCAGGGCTGAAGCTCCGAAGCCTGATAATCGGTGTCGAGGCTTTCATCAACCATGCCGGCAATCTTCACATAACCGCCAAGAGGAAAAACGCCCAGTCCATATTCGGTTTCACCGATCTGCTTCTTCCACAATCTCAGATTATAGAAGTCAAAACCGATATAAAACTTGTCAACTCTCATGCCGAAGAGTTTCGCAGTCAGAAAATGGCCAAGCTCATGCGCAGTGACAAGGATAAAGATGGCAACAATGAAAAAAAATGTCGAGCTAAGAAAATCCATAACAATCCTTCGTTTCAGAAAAAAAGCGGTACAGTCGTTGTAACGGTCTGTTTGCTTCTTTTATTTGTTTATGCAATAAATTTTTGAGCGGTTTCACGAGCCCATCTGTCAGCCTGAAGATATTCATCAAGTTCAACTGGTGTATATGCCTGATGAGCCTGCATGGTTTTATCGACCGTTGCGGCAATGTCGGTAAATCCAATTTTTTTATCAAGAAAAGCAGCCACAGCAATCTCGTTTGCCGCGTTAAGGACTGCCGGATAGGTTCTGCCTGCCTTCAAAGCGTCAAATGCCAGGCCGAGAGCGGGAAAGCGTGCCATATCAGGCTCTTCGAAAGTCAGCGTTCCAGTCTTGACAAGGTCAAGTTTCTGAATACCGCTTACGCATCTTTCAGGATAAGATAGTGCATAGGCGATCGGCGCCCGCATATCGGGAGAACCAAGCTGCGCTATGACGCATCCATCAATATATTCAACCATAGAGTGAATGATGCTCTGGGGATGCACAACAACGGCGATTTTTTCAGCAGGCATGTTAAAAAGCCAGTGAGCCTCAATGACCTCAAGCCCCTTGTTCATCATTGTTGCCGAATCAATGGTGATTTTTGCACCCATTGACCATTGCGGGTGTTTAAGCGCCTGCTCAAGCCTGACATTTTTGAGCTCTTCTGCCGATGTATTACGGAAAGGTCCTCCCGAAGCCGTAAGAATAATTCGTTCAACATCCTCTTTCCGGTGGCCTTCGAGTGACTGAAATATTGCTGAGTGCTCGCTGTCAACAGGAAGCAGGCGGACATTATATTGTTTTACCAGATCGGAAACCAGTTGACCGGCGACAACAAGGGTTTCCTTGTTAGCCAGGGCAATATGCTTTCCCGCCTTTATAGCGTTTACTGTCGGCACAAGGCCCGCAGCGCCCACAATAGCCGATACCACCATATCTGATCCATCCGCAGCGGCGATGGCAGAAGCTCCTTCGACACCGTAAAAAATTTCCGGTTTGTACTCTTCAAGCAGCGCCTCAAGCTTTTTTGCCGACTCTGCATCCTTGACTGAAACTGCATCAGGCATGAACTCCTTGATCTGGGCAGCAAGCGTTTTAACATCCTGTCCTGCAGCAAGGCAGGAAACACTGAATTTTTCCGGGTGCTGCCTGACAACATCAAGGGTACTGAGCCCGATTGAGCCGGTAGAGCCGAGGATGGTTAGTGATCTCATAATGAGTAAAAAAATTATCGGGCCAGGTAAATTATCGGCCTGAATTTATGCTTTTTAGTGAAGGCTTACAAATAACCGGTAATGACTCTCTTTATGGACGGGTTTTTTCTTTTTTGTAATCCTCTGAAATTATATTATAATTGTGGCCTTGTAATGGGTTCCTAGCTCAGCTGGTTAGAGCGACTGGTTTACACCCAGTAGGTCGGGGGTTCGAATCCCTCGGGACCCACATCCCATTCCAAAGTATAATAAAAGGCAGGGTTCACCTGCCTTTTATGTTTTCCGCACCTTGTGCGTTTTATTCCATTTCCCGTCAGGTTCCCGGAATATTTCTTTCCACTCTCAGTCTTGCAACAGCATCTTCAAGCTCAGCCTGCTCCTTTTCGGTGAGCTGGTCTGTACTTACGGAGCTATTGCCGTCACTTTCGTCTAAGCTCTCGTCTTCAATATGGACAGGAAAGAGACTTGCCGGCCGTTTCCCGAGAATTTCCTCGATCTGGGCGTATTGAAGCATCTCCTTCAGCAGCAGTTCATTAGCAAGCTGTTCAAGCTTATCACGGTGCAGCGCCAATAAGTTCATGACATTAAGGCGCGATGCCTCTACAATAGCCATTACCTCCCTGTCGATAAGACGCGCAGTTTCCTCTCCGTACTTTTTGTCAATACCCGGACTTCCGTAATAGGGGTTATTGCTTTCAAAGAACGAAAGGTTGCCAAGTTTTTCGCTCATACCGTAAACCATAACCATGTTGTAAGCGATGCTTGTCACTTTTTCAAGGTCATTCTGTGCTCCGGTCGAGATTTCGTTAAAAATAATCTCTTCTGCTATGCGCCCGCCGAGAAGACCGCAAATGCGGGCAAGTAGCTCGCTTTTCGTCATCAGATAGCGATCCTCAAGCGGAATGTTCATGGTATAGCCGAGTGCACTCATTCCTCTTGGAACAATGGATATTTTCTGCACAGGATCGTTCTCCGCCATCATCCAGCTGATAATTGCATGACCTGCTTCGTGATAGGCAACAATCTGCTTCTCTCGCGGATTGATAACCTTGTTCTTTTTTTCAAGTCCGGCCACAACGCGCTCAATGGCATCCTCAAAGTCTTTCATCTCAATGGCCAGCTTGTTGCGTCGCGATGCCAGCAAGGCAGCTTCGTTGGCGGCATTGGCAATTTCCGCACCTGCAAATCCGGGTGTCTGCGATGCAAGGGCTTTCAGGTTAACGTCCTTTGAGAGCGAGAGCTCCTTGGTGTGGACTTTGAATATATCAATACGTCCTTTGAGGTCAGGTTTGTCGACCATGATCTGTCGATCAAAACGGCCAGGTCTCAGAAGTGCTGAATCAAGTACATCCGGGCGGTTGGTGGCGGCTATCAAAATGACACCCTTGTCGGTTGCAAATCCGTCCATTTCAACGAGCAGCTGGTTCAGTGTGTTTTCGCGCTCGTCATTAGCACCCATCATGGCCCCTTTTCCTCTACTGCGACCTACAGCGTCAATTTCATCGATAAAGATTATGCAGGGAGCTTTTTCCTTGGCCTGCTTGAACAGGTCGCGAACTCTTGCAGCGCCGACGCCGACAAACATTTCCACAAAGTCAGATCCGCTGATGCTGAAAAACGGCACATCAGCCTCACCAGCTACAGCTTTTGCCAGAAGGGTTTTTCCAGTACCCGGAGGCCCTACAAGAAGGACTCCCTTTGGCAGTTTGCCGCCGAGTGTCGTGTACTTTTTAGGATCCTTGAGGAAGTCGACTACTTCCATGACCTCAGCTTTTGCCTCATCAAGTCCGGCTACATCCTTGAAGGTGATGCGGGTGTGTTCGTCAAGGTTTTCATAAAGTGCGGCCTTGTTTTTGCTGATATTCATGAACTGTGATCCCGGCCCGCCCATACGACGGAAAACAAAAAAGTATATACCGATCAGAAGACCAAAAGGCAGGATCCATTGCAGTAGTTCGCTAATCCAGGTGCTGCTTGGAACTCCCTGGTATCTGATGCCTTTGCTTTCAAGAAGTTCTGTCAGCCCCTCATCCCGCACAGCATTGACATAAATCTCGTCCTGCTTTGATGAAGACTGAGGAAGAAACAGGCCCGGGCCCTCTTTCTGAGGTTCCTTTGTTGCTATACCGGTATTCATGCCTGGCTTCAGCTTCAAATAGATCCTCTCCTGAGCTATTTTTACTGATTCTATCTTGTTTTCTGCAATCAGCTTGCGGAATGTGCTGTAGGGAATTTCCTGTGTTGAGCCTGACCAGAAAAAGGCAAGCTGCACTCCTATGAGAAGAACAATGACGACCACATAATACATTATCGAGAATTTCGGACGCGGTACGTTGTTTTCCGGTAGATTTTTATAGGGATTTGAAGGTTTATTCAGTTTTTTTGCCATCAATCATCAATCAGGGTTATAATAAAGCGACTTAGGTCAGTGTTCGCCGTTCGCGGATTCACGACATCCAATTTACGGGATTCTTCCATTTAAAGAAGCATCTCATGAGAAAACATATTATATATTACGAACATCTAAACTGTATTCCTGCAGTTATAAGTTGCATTTATGGTTACGGGTTTTTGTTTGGCTGACTTTTTTGCTTTATACTTCACAATTTCATGAGGTATAAAGCTTTTTTTTCAAACTTCAGAGAGTCAGGGTATCGGTATGAGCTTAGTTCGGGATAAGATAAATTGTAGAATCTCAGCATTAAAATCTCTCCTGTGTGTCGGTCTTGACAGCGACCCTGAAAAAATACCGCAGTTTTTTTTTGAATATGAAAATCCTGTTCTTGAGTTTAACAGCTCAGTGATCAGGGCAACAAGTGATGTAGCCGTAGCCTACAAGCTGAATACCGCTTTTTACGAAGCCAGAGGTATTGCCGGATTGCAGGATATGGAAAAAACACTTCTTCAAATTCCCGACACAGTCATGACGATTGCCGATGCCAAGCGGGCTGATATCGGCAACACAAGCAGGATGTACGCGCAGGCTTTTTTTGAGCACTGGGCATTTGATGCCATTACCGTTGCCCCATACATGGGGTTTGACTCCCTCGAACCATTTTTTGCTTATTCGGATAAGCTGGTATTTGTTCTTGGCCTGACATCCAATAAAGGTTCTGAAGATTTTGAAGAGCAGCAGATGCAGAATGGCCAGCCGCTCTATCGCAATGTGATTGAACGTGTTGCGTCATGGAGCAGGAACGGAAACGGCGGCGTTGTGGTTGGTGCAACGAAAAGTACCTTGCTTGAAGATATTCGTCGTGAAGTTCCCGGACTTTTTCTGCTGATTCCAGGTGTCGGCGCACAGGGCGGCTCGCTTGAAGATGCTGTAAATTTTGGAGTTGACTCTAACCGCCAGAGTGCTGTTATCAATGTCAGCAGAAGTTTAATTTATCCCTCCGGCTCTTTTTCCGGTAGAGACGATTTTGAACAGGCGGTTGCAAGAGAAGCCGCAATAATTCATGCAGAAATGACGCGTGTTTTATAACTGATTCTGCTTTGTACACTAAATCATATCTCAACTTCACAGGCTTTCCGGTGAGGTTTTTAATGACTCTAAAATTAATAAGGTTATGTGTGGAATAGTTGGATATATAGGATGGCGCGAAGCTGTTCCGCTGCTTCTGAAAGGGTTGAAGCGGCTTGAATACAGAGGGTATGATTCAGCAGGGGTCGCCTTATTGAATGACGGTCTCCTGGTTATGAAGCAGAAAGGCAGCGTCAGTGGTCTTGAGGTTGCGACCGAGGGTCTGAGTAAGGAAATGAAGGCTGCGACTGTCGGCATTGGACATACCCGGTGGGCTACCCATGGCGAGCCAAGCGATATCAATGCTCATCCGCACCAGAACAGTGTCGGCGATATTGCTGTTATTCATAACGGGATTATTGAAAACTATTCAGCGCTGAAACAGGAGCTGGTCTCTCAGGGCTATATTTTTTCAAGCGATACCGATTCAGAGGTGCTGGTTCACCTTATCGACAGGATATGGAAAAGTGATGCCTCACTGGACCTTGAATCGGCTACCCGTAACGCTCTTCGCCATGTCGATGGCGCATACGGTATTTGTGTGATCTCTTCGAGGGAGCCCGACAAGATAGTTGTTGCAAGGAAAGGAAGCCCGCTTGTGATCGGTATCGGTACCGGGGAGTATTTCGTTGCATCCGATGCTGCTCCGATTGTTGAGCATACCAATAAAGTGGTTTATCTCTCTGATGGTGAGATGGCTGTGGTGAAAAAGGATGGCTACGTTGTCAAAACGATTGAGAATGTTCAACAGGAAAAAATTATAACCGAACTTGATTTTTCCCTGGAAAAAATAGAGAAAGGCGGCTTTGAGCATTTCATGCTCAAAGAGATTTTTGAACAGCCAGCCGTTATGCACGATGTAATGAGGGGTCGGGTGCGACTTGATGAGGGTCGGATCTGTCTTGGCGGAATCGAGGATTATCTCGACCGCCTGAAGCATGCAAAGCGTATAGTCATTTGTGCCTGTGGTACAAGCTGGCATGCCGCCTTGATTGGTGAATATCTTATTGAAGAGTTTGCCCGTATTCCGGTAGAGGTTGATTATGCCTCAGAGTTCAGGTATCGCAATCCCATTGTCGGTGTTGATGATGTGGTCATTCTTATTTCCCAGTCGGGTGAAACTGCCGATACACTTGCCGCCCTCCGCACAGCAAAGGAAAAAGGGGCCCTTGTGATGGGAATCTGTAACGTTGTCGGTTCGACTATCGCACGTGAAACTTTGTGCGGCATGTACACTCATGCCGGGCCAGAGGTAGGCGTAGCCTCGACCAAAGCTTTTACAGCACAGGTGATCATGCTCTACATGCTTGCTCTGGCGCTCAGCAAAGGACGGACTCTCTCGCATGACGAGATTACCCTGAATCTCAGGGAGCTTTCACGTCTTCCTGAAAAAGCATCACGAATTCTTGAGCTCGACAGTCAGATTAAGGATATTGCAGAGCGCTTCAAGGGCGCAAACAATGCCCTTTATCTCGGCAGGGGTTACAACTTCCCTGTCGCGCTTGAAGGAGCACTGAAACTCAAGGAGATCTCTTATATCCACGCAGAAGGTTATCCTGCAGCCGAAATGAAGCACGGTCCGATTGCCTTGATTGACAAGGATATGCCGGTTGTTTTTATCGCTACCCGCGACAGCACTTATGCAAAAATTCTCAGTAATATTGAGGAAGTTCGCAGCCGTAAAGGCCGGGTTATCGCGATTGCCAATGAAGGAGACCAGGAAGTAAGCCGTCTTGCCGAACATGTCATCTATATTCCTCAAGCTTCAGGGCCGATTACGCCGCTGTTAACGGTCATTCCCCTGCAGCTTCTTGCCTATCATATTGCCACACTTCGCGGATGCAATGTCGACAGACCAAGAAATTTAGCAAAATCGGTCACAGTGGAGTAACCGCAGCTCCCAATAGACAGTCTTCATTAGCAATAAAACCGGGTATGCATAACACCATTCCCGGTTTTATTGTTTTGCTTTGCGACCTTCCTTTTTTCGATAACTTGACACTGCATTTCCCCGCTGAAACTTCAAGGCTCCTTATGGGGTTTCTTATCTAAAGACCGCCTTATTCATTGATAAACAGGAGAACACCCATGATTGCCGAAAATACCAAGGCTCCGGATTTTACCCTCCCCGATTCTGAAGGCAACAAGGTTTCGCTTTCGGACTACTCCGGCAAAAGGGTTCTGCTTGTCTTCTACCCAGCAGACGACTCTCCGGTCTGCACCACGCAGCTCTGCAGCTACCGCGACAACTATACCGAATTTACCAAGCGAGGCATTACCATCCTCGGCATCAGCATTGATAGTGTCGATTCCCACAAGCAGTTCGGCGAAAAAAACAGCCTGCCTTTCACCCTGCTCAGTGATCATGATAAGCGGGTAAGCAAGCTCTATGACGCCATTGCCTTCCTTGGCATATCGCAGCGAGCTTACGTCCTTATCGACGAAGCCGGTACTGTGAGGCTTTCGTTTAACGACCTTCTGCCGCTTTTCTACCAGTCGACACGTGACCTGCTTGCGAAAATAGATGCCATGAAGCCGGAGCAGCCCTGAAAGAACATGTGAGCAGGCTCATTGATCTTCGTTTTTTTTGATGCAACTATTACTTCTAATAGCAAGTTCAGTAAAAGGTTAACCATTTTTTTAGAGCCTATTTTTTCACTACAACTGCAATAGTATATGCAAGGTCATATTGTTATTACAGGAGCTACCGGCGTCATAGGCGCTGAACTTGTCCTGAAGCTGATTAACCGGGGCGAAAAGGTTGTCCTGCTTTCCCGTTCTCCAGAGAGCGCCGCAGAGAAAATCCCCGGCGCTGCCGCCTATATCAAGTGGGACTCCTTTATGGAAAGTGGCGAGTGGACTGGTTTTGTTAACGGGGCAAAAGCGGTCATTCACCTCGCAGGGAAGCCTCTTCTGGAAAGTCGCTGGAATGATGCACATAAGGAAGAGTGTTATAATTCGAGAATTCTCGGTACACGGCACATGGTTTCAGCGATTGCAGGTGCAGCAGAAAAACCACAGGTATTTATTTCTGCATCAGCTATAGGGTACTATGGATCTTTTGATTGCTGTAGTGATACTCCGGATATTGTCGAGTCCGGCTCTAAAGGCAGTGATTTTCTTGCGAAAATCTGCATCGACTGGGAAAAGGAGGCGCTTGAAGCTGAAAAAACCGGTGTGCGTCTTGTGCTGCTGAGGACCGGTATTGTGCTGTCGACAAAAGGGGGAATGCTCCAGAAAATGCTTGCACCGTTTAACTTTTTTGTTGGCGGCCCTATTGGCTCCGGTTTGCAGTGTATCTCCTGGATTCATATTGACGACGAGATCACCTGCATTCTTGACGCGCTCGATAATCCTTCATACAAGGGCCCGATCAATGCTGTCAGCCCCGAACCTGTTTCCATGAAAGATTTTGCCTCTCGACTTGGTGAGGTTCTTGGGCGCCCATCCCTGTTGCCAGTCCCGAAATTAGCCGTTCAACTTCTTATGGGTGAAGGTGGCGAGTACGCTGTGAAAGGTCAGAAAGTAAAGCCCGGTTTTCTGCAAAATCATGGTTTTACTTTCAGATATCCCCGTCTGGCCGAAGCGCTTGAAGACCTTGTGAAAAACAAGAAATAAAGAGGTTCACGAACCAAAATAAAACAGGAGAAAGTCATGGGCACAAGAGGACGGGAAATTGTAGGAGAGAGTCTTCCTCGCGTACTTGAACTGCTTAACAAGGCATTTGCCGACGAGTGGCTAGCCTATTATCAGTACTGGATTGGATCAAAGGTGGTGCAGGGGCCAATGAAAGATGCTGTGATTGTCGAACTTCTTCAGCATGCAGCAGATGAACTTCGTCATGCAGCCATGATAACGACAAGGATCATTCAGCTTGGCGGGACACCGATTACCAGTCCCCTCGAGTGGTTTACCTGGTCAAACTGTGGCTACGCGGCGCCCGATGATCCATTTGTTAAAAAGATTCTCGAGCAGAATATTGCAGGCGAGCAGTGTGCTATCAACGTGTACAACAGCATTATCGGGGAGATCGGGCTCAAGGACCCGGTTACCTATAACCTTGCAGTGCAGATTCTTCAGGACGAGGTGGAGCATGAAGAGGATCTGCAGGCTCTTGTGGAAGACCTTGGTGTTTTTCTCGTTAAATCGTAACGAGTATTTGTTCTTTTTCCCGAATATTTACAAAGCCAGACAAAGGTTGTTGTTTGTCTGGCTTTGAATAGAATAACTGAAAAGCTTAGTAGCGCTCTCTTCTTTCCGGCCTTTCTTCGCGAGGTCTCGCTTCGTTTACCTTTATAGTGCGGCCTTTCAAATCTTTGTCATTCATTGATTCGATGGCTTCACGAGCTTCACTTTCATTTGGCATGTCAACAAATCCGAACCCTTTTGAACGTCCTGAAAATTTGTCGTTGATGATGTTCGCACTGTCGACCTGTCCGAATTGAGAGAAGGCATCACGAAGATCATCTTCAGTTACAGTGTAAGGCAAATTACCAATGTAAATATTCATTGTTAGTCTCAGTAAGCATGTGCATTGATCAGAAAGAAGCACCGACAGGCAACCAAAGCACAAATTACCTGCATAGCGATCAGACAACCATTGGCTGATTTCAGTCGGTAATTTATCGTAATTAATAGTTGTTTTCAAAAATAAAATACTCTCAAATAATAAATTTATACGTCTTGAACAGGCATTGCTCGATACGCATCATTATATAATAAACGATATTCTCCCGCACTTCTTTTTACAGCAATCCCGGCGATTATGCCTCGAGGTTCCTGTAACTGCAATAAAACCTCCCTCCTCAATAATACTGATAATTCTACGTTAGCGTAATAAAAGATGATGAAATTTTGGTTTTAGTTAATTAAATAACTACATATACGTAGTTCTCGTTAATAATTAAGGTCGCTTTAATTTCATTTTATCAATTCATGAGTAAAAAGATTTTAACTTCGATGCTTTACCTGTCGGCGGCATCGTTGTTTCTTCAGGGAACGGCTCATGCCGCTTCGGCAGTGGTTACCGATACAGGTACTACGGCATGGATGCTGACATCTACAGCACTGGTTCTTCTTATGGTGCCAGGACTCGCCATGTTTTATGGCGGACTTGTCAGAACGAAAAATGTTCTTGGCACCATGATGCACAGCTTTTCTGCTATGGTGATTATCGGTGTTCTCTGGCCGCTGGTTGGCTATTCACTGAGTTTCGGCCATGGCATTCTTGGCGGGCTTATAGGATGGGACAGCAGATATTTCATGCTGCAGGGCATTGATGAGACAATAATGCCTACCCATATCCCTGAGTATGTGTTTGCCATGTTTCAAGGTAAATTTGCCATTATTACTCCTGCCCTGATTGCGGGGGCATTTGCCGAAAGGGTCAACTTCAAAGGCTATGCCGTCTTTATAGCCCTTTGGAGTGTTTTTGTCTACAGTCCGATTTGTCATTGGGTATGGGCGGCTGACGGCTTTCTTTTCAATCTCGGTGCAGCTGGAGCTATCGACTTTGCCGGTGGCACCGTTGTTCATATTTCTTCCGGTATTACCGCGCTTGTTGCAGCGCTCTACCTTGGCAAAAGACGTGCCTACCCGAATAACGTCATGCATCCAAACAACCTGGTAATGACCCTGACTGGCGCTGGTCTTCTTTGGGTTGGCTGGTTCGGTTTCAATGCGGGCAGCGCAATTGCCAGCGATCTGGCTACTGCAAGAGCTCTAACGGTTACCCAGGTGGCCGCGGCTGCAGGGGCGTTTATCTGGATGATCATTGAAATATTCCACCATGGCAAAGCCACCAGTCTCGGTGTAGCATCAGGAATTCTGGCAGGTCTTGTTGCCATTACACCTGCAGCAGGAGTTGTTCAGCCGTCAGGAGCATTTGCTCTTGGTGCACTTGCAGCCATCATATGCTATACAGCTATCCTGATAAAAAGCAAGCTTGGCTACGATGATAGTCTTGATGCGTTCGGAGTCCATGGTGTCGGTGGAATTGTCGGCGCCCTTGCCCTGGTATTTTTTATCCGTCCTGCCTGGATGGCAGATGCAGCGGCAAAAGTTGGAGGAAGCTGGACGGTTTGGCAGCAGCTTGGTGTTCAGGCTACTGCTGTGGGTGTTACCATTGCATATGCCGGGTTGGCTTCATTCATTCTCCTTTTTCTGGTTGAAAAAACCATTGGTCTTCGTATAAGCGAAAATGATGAAATGTCCGGTCTTGATCACAGCATGCACGGCGAGCATGGATATGGTCTTATCAATCTCAACTAACTCTTTTTTAATGAAACTGATAACAGCAATCATTCAGCCGGACAGGCTCGATCATGTTCGCGAAGCTTTGATTCAGGCTGATATAACCAGAATAACCGTCAGTCGAGTAACCGGTCATGGCCGGCAGGAGGATATTGAAATCTATAGGGGTCAGAAAATTGCTCCCAATCTTATTCCGAAAATAAGAATTGACATTGCGGTCAACAACGAATTTGTCGATATCACTGTTGACACCATTATTCAGGCCGCAAGTCATGGTCTTGGAGAGATTGGCGACGGAAAGATATTTATTACCCCGCTCGAAGAGTGCATCAGGATAAGAACCAGAGAGCGAGGCGGCACAGCGATATAAAACATGTTTCCCCATAGCAGGGGCAGGAACATTATGTCTGCCCCTCGCTATTAGGGATTACCAGTCGATGAGGGAGCTGCCGGCGTCGGTACGGGAGTTAATGGGATCTTCTTCCATTCAGGGACATAGGTGTTCAGCCAGGTTTCGGCGTTAGTATCGCCAAGTTTTGCTGCCTGACGGAAGTCCTCAAAACGCCCAGATAAGTCACCGGTTTTACTTTTTGCGATACCCCGGTGAAAAAAAGCAGCAGCCAATCTTTTATCAAGCTCAATGGCGAGGGAAAAATCCGAAATAGCCTCAGCATAATCGCCACTCATGTTTTTCACTACTCCCCGGTTATAATATCCCACCGCCTTGAAATATGGCTCTCCACAGTTTATGACCATGGTGTAATCATTAATGGCCTGAGCATATTTTTTTCTCTGCTGTTCTGCTACGCCTCTCATCTGGTAGGCCATTGCAAACGCAGGGTTTTTATCAATCGCTTTTGAATACCATTTTACGGCACCTGAAAGATCGCCATGAAGGTGTTTTTCATATCCCTCGTTGAAATAGCTGTTGGAAGATTCCGCCATGGCAATGTTGATGCCGAGCAGAATAATTGCAGCGGCAATGGCGATGCGACACAAAATCCTTGTCATGAATGCCAGGCTCAAAAGTCTATAGAGGAATAAAACAAGAGTAAATCGTAATGGTTTAATATAGTTTTCCGGCATCAGTTGTTCCTCTTTTTTGTGATCATATCGAATGATTGCCATTCACTGATGTTTATTTGCACAAATTATTCTGCTTTTTCTATCTTGCCTCTATACGTAATATTGTCAACGCACCTTCCCGTTAATGTTCAGGATCAGCCTCGAGGAATTTGAAGGGCCGCTTGATTTGCTGCTTTTTTTTATCAGGCGTGATGAACTGGATATCTATAATATTCCCATCGCTAAAATTACCGCTGATTTTATTGGCTACATCCATGATGTCAGAACCCTGAATCTTGAGGTTGCGGCGGAATTTATTTATATGGCCTCCATGCTGATGAGCATCAAGGCGAAAATGCTGCTTCCGCGACCAACAATGGATGGAACAGATACGGACGAGTTTGATCCTCGAACAGAACTTGTACAGCGGTTGCTGGAATATAAACGGATCAAGGAGGCTTCAGTTGCCATGAACCAGCTTGCTGAAGTTCGTGAAAACCTTTTCAGCCGCGGTTTTATTGAAGAATTGGAACCTGAGACAATCGACGAACTTGATGAACCGATAAATCGGCCAACGCTCTACCATCTCATGCATGCGTATAAAGCCGTTCTTGAAAACCTTCCCCGCCCCATGACCCGCAGCGTCCAGGATGCTCCGGTAACTGTTGAAGAGCAGACCGCACTTATTTTATCGCGCATTAAGGACCAGATACCGCTTTCTTTTCTTTCTGTGCTTGAGGGTGTTACTGAGCGCCTCATTCTTGTTGTTACTTTCCTTGCCGTGCTTGAATTGTGTAAAAACCAGAAAATTATGGTACTGGTAAAGGACGGCCACGACGATTTCTGGATAACAATGCGAACAGTGTTGAGTCCTCGATAATAATTTTTTTAATTCTTTTGTACTATGCCAGAAATTGTACCCTTTAAAGGGATTCTCTATAGCGCCGAATTGCGGCTGATAGCCTCAGAGCTTATTTGTCCACCTTACGATGTGATATCAGAAGAGCTGCAGCAGCAGCTCTATCAGAGCTCGCTGTTCAACGCAATACGACTTGAACTCCCATTGGAGTCTGATCCCTATACCGCAGCGGCATCGCGTCTTGGAGAGTGGTTGCACGACGGTGAACTTATGAAAGACCCTGTTCCGGCCATCTATCCTTATTTTCAGACATTTAAGGACTCCGAAGGAAATTCGCATACACGGAGCGGCTTTTTTGCTGCGATGAGACTGCATGAATTTGCTGAAAAAAAGGTTCTCCCTCATGAAAAGACCCTTTCAGGTCCAAAAGCTGACCGATTAAACCTCTTTAGAAAGACAAAAACCAATATCAGCAGTATTTTTGGCCTTTACGCTGACGAAAGTAAAGCTGCCGATCATCTGATGAAAGCATTTGCCGCAACCCATGAGCCTATTGTTGATGCACTGTTCCAGGGTGTGAAAAATCAGATGTGGCGGATCACCGATACTGAGCTGGTAACCCGGATTCAGAACTCACTTCTGGAGCGTACTGTATATATCGCTGACGGTCACCACCGATATGAGACCGGTGTGAACTATCGCAATGAGTGTGCGGCGGCGAATCCTTCACATACCGGCCAGGAACCGTATAATTTTATTCTGACCTATCTGGCTAATATTTATGATGAAGGGCTGATTATTTTCCCGATTCACCGTCTGGTGCACAGTTTGGAGGGGTTTGATGCTGCCAGTTTAAAACAAAGGCTTCAAGAGTTTTTTACCGTCACCGAACTGCAGGACAGAGCGGCTCTGAAAGCCTTTTTCGAAAGTGAACCATCAAACTACGCCTATGGAGTGGTCACATCCGGCACTGTTTTCGGTATATCGCTGAAAGTTGATCCTTTTCCTCTGCTTGATTCTTCACGACCGGAAACGCTTAAACGTCTTGGTCTGGTGCTTTTGCACGATCTCGTTCTGGGTCGTCTTCTGGGTATTACTCAGGAAGCCATGGCAAAACAAACTAATCTGCTCTATGTGAAGGACGATCGAGAGGTTTTCGAATCTGTCGCGTCGGGAAGGGTTCAAGTCGGATTTGTCGTAAAACCGACAACTGTTGAACAGGTGCTTGCCGTTTCTGAAACCGGGGAGGTCATGCCACAGAAATCGACATTTTTCTACCCTAAAATCATGACGGGACTTTTGTTTAATCCGCTCGAATAAAACCGTTATGACTGAAGAGTATCTCTCAAGCTCTGCTGAAGAGACCCGAGAGTATGGCCGCGAGTTTGCTTCTGGGTTGCACCCTGGCGACATTGTTTCTCTTAACGGGCTGCTGGGTGCAGGTAAAACAGAGTTCATGAGAGGCATTACGCAGTTTTTCAGCTGTTCCGACCAGCTCTCAAGTCCGACGTTTCCAATATTAAATATCTATCAGGGTTCGCTCTTTGGCGAGGAGGTCACACTTCATCATTTTGATCTTTACAGAATCAAGTCACTCCATGAGCTTGAAGCTATAGGCTTCGACGAATATCTTGCCAGCGGATATCTTTCCGTAGTGGAGTGGGCTGATCTCTTTCCTGAGTACGCTTCGCGCTATTCTGTAACGGTTTTTCTTGAATATGCAGGTGAAGACCAGCGACGAATTATTATTAATCATACGACGCGATGAATATTCTCTCCATAGAGTGCACTCATGCCGCTCTAAGTGCTGCCGTCAAGAAAGATGACTTAATTACAGAGCTGAAGAGTGCCGATTGGCGGAAAGCTGCCGAAGCGCTGGTGCCGCTTATCGAGGCAGTCATGGCTAAAAGCGCTCTTGAGAAGTGTGATTTGGACGGCATAGCGATTTCATCCGGCCCCGGCTCCTTTACCTCATTGCGTATTGGCATGTCTATTGCCAAGGGAATTGCCTACGGCATTGGAATCCCCCTGATTGCTGTTCCTACAATGCCGGCAATGGCTGCATCGTTTCTGAGTGAAAAGGGTAAGGTCATGGCCGTTATTCAGGCTCGAAAAGGGGAGTACTATTTTGCTGTCTATAGTTCGGAAGAGCTCTCTTCAGGTGTATGGCATGATGAGGTTAAGAGAGGTTCGGCCTCGGATGTCGCTGCTGCGGCACAAGGGGCTGTGGTGGTTGGTCGGCAGCTCGATGAACTGCAATCTTCTCTTGCTGCTTGCGGTTCTGCGTATGCAGAAGCCGACTTTTTTTCAGCAAGCTCCCTTTTTCCGGCAGCCGAAAGGCTATATGGCACTGCAGATGCGGCAGGGCTTGACAATGTAGTTCCCGACTACCGGCAGATGTTTATTCCCACGGTTGGCAGCGGGCAATAACCGAACCGCTCTCCCCTGAAGTCGCTGATTGATCAATACAGCTTTGACTCATTATCCCCTAAAGACTTTCCCTGTAGCAGGTTACGATGAACTAAAATTACGTCCGAATTATCGTATATTGGGGCTCATGTCTTCTCCATATTCAGGTATACAGCCATGCCGTTGGAATGAGACTATAACACTGATACTAACCCCTGTTTACAGCTATGCCAAAAAAATCACACTGGCCTAAAACAATAAAACATGCAACAGAACGCATCATTGCCCAGATGAGCGAAGATGAAAAGCGCACACTTCGGGGAACTAACCAAGAGGAGTTGGCGAAATTCAATTTTGGTATGGGGGTTTACATCCGCAACAAATTCGGACTCTTTGATGGCAATGACGCCTTGATGAAAGCATGCGCTCTCAGTCAACACGGGGAGATCTATAATATATTTTACGGTGACGACCCGGATAGTGCTGCAGGGGTAATCATTGAAGCGGTCTGGAAAGAATTGAAAAGTGCCGCCTGATGGTTATGAGATCATGTGTTTAACTTCCGGAAATTGCCTATAAGGTTCAGAGCAGTCTGGTTTCAGTGATGATTACAATGGATTGCAGTTTGCTTGCATGGCCTGCGGTCGTACGTGTCAATTGACGGCTCGATTCACGGCTTTTTTTTGCTTCCGTGAGCAGGCTTTTTTGTATGTTCATGTGATGTTATTATTGCCATGTTGTTATGTGGTGACGATAAGTTGTTATAAAATTATAGTCTAACTATGAAGAGCGGAGGTTTATGAGCAGTCTGAAAAAGGAAGATACCTATACAGCAGGGAAAGTAAAAGAGGTGGAAATCTGTGAATTGCTGGCGAAGAGAAGTGCCGAACTGGCGCTGGAGAAAAAGTGTGAAGATATTAAAATTCTTGATCTCAGGGGACTGACATCAGTCACCGATTTTTTTGTGATTGCGACAGCTGATTCCGACAGAAAAGCAAAGGCGGCCGCTGAGCATGTAATCGATGAGCTTAAAGAGGATGGGGAACGTCCGATGCATATCGAAGGCATGGATTCCTTGCACTGGGTCCTGCTTGATTATGTTGATGTTGTTGTGCATATTTTTATGCCGGATGAGCGCCGTTTTTATGACTTGGAATCACTCTGGTCCGATGCTCCGGTAATTACTGTAAGTTGATGTATTGAGCTACAATCTGCGCTTTTCCTTTCATCAATGCTTAATCTGTCGGTAAGAATTTCGACGGATTTTTTCTACATTACCCCGTTGAGTTATTTATATCAATTATCACCCAGGATCTACCTATGCAGCGCGAAAGAATAGTCCCGATCAGTATTGAAGAAGAAATGCGGGGTTCTTATCTCGATTATTCGATGTCGGTCATTGTCAGTCGTGCGTTACCCGATGTTCGGGACGGTCTGAAACCTGTTCATCGACGGGTACTGTTCGGTATGCACGAGCTTGGTCTTCAGGCAGGCAAACCGCATAAAAAGTCTGCTCGTGTGGTCGGTGAAGTGCTTGGCAAGTTTCACCCGCATGGTGATACTGCCGTTTACGACAGTCTTGTTCGTTTGGTGCAGGACTTTTCCTTGCGCTACCCCCTGATTGACGGTCAGGGAAACTTTGGTTCAGTTGACGGTGATTCACCTGCGGCAATGCGATACACTGAAGTCCGCATGAAAAGCATCGCCGGTGAAATGCTTAAGGATCTTGATAAAGGAACTGTTGATTTTTCCCTGAACTTTGATGATTCTCTTGAAGAACCGACGGTTCTTCCTTCTGCTATTCCTAACCTCCTTGTTAACGGATCGTCTGGTATTGCGGTTGGAATGGCCACCAACATTTCTCCCCAGAACCTCAGAGAGGTAGTTGACGGCATGATAGCCCTGATTGCGAATCCGGAGCTTGAAGTGACCGATCTCATGAAGTATGTTATCGCTCCTGATTTTCCAACAGGAGGTATTATATATGGTTACGAGGGAGTTCGTTTGGCCTATACCACCGGACGGGGTAAAGTTGTTATCCGTGCGCGAGCCCTTGTCGAGGTTACCCAGAAAAACGGACGGGAATCCATTATTGTTACTGAGTTGCCTTACCAGGTTAATAAGGTGCGCTTGATTGAAAAAATTGTCGAACTGGTTCACGATAAAAAACTTGAAGGCATTGCCGATATTCGCGACGAATCCGATCGTGACGGCATGCGGCTGGTTATAGAGCTGAAGCGGGATGCTGTTGCAAAGGTAGTGCTTAACAATCTCTACAAGCATACCCCGATGCAGGACACCTTCGGAGTGATTATGCTTGCATTGGTCGATGGAGTGCCGAGGGTGCTCAATCTCAAGCAGATGATGGAGTATTACATCAAGCATCGTAATGAGATTGTCCTTCGTCGTACGCAATTTGACCTCGCCGCAGCCGAAAAGAGAGCTCATATTCTGGAAGGACTGAAGATCTGTCTCGATAATCTCGACGAGGTTATCTCCACGATCAGGGAGTCACCTGACGCCAATACAGCTCAGGAAAGACTCATTGAGCGTTTCGGATTGTCAGAACTACAGTCCAAAGCTATTCTTGAGATGCGCCTGCAGCGTCTGACCGGCATGGAGCGCAAGAAGATCGATATAGAGTACACCGAGGTACTTGCCCTCATTGAAGAGCTGCGGTTTATTCTCGGCAGTCCCGAGAAGCAGATGCAGATCATCAGGGAGGAGCTGCTTAAAGTCAGAGAGGTATATGGAGACGACCGTCGCACAGAGATTGTGCCGCAGGAAGGTGATTTCTCCATAGAAGACATGATTGCCCAGGAAGATGTGGTTATCACTATAACCCATGACGGTTTTATCAAGCGCTTCCCTGTTTCAGGGTACCGCCGTCAGGCAAGAGGAGGCAAGGGTGTAACCGGTGCACAGGCTAAGCATGATGACTTTATCGAACACATGTTTATTGCCTCCACCCACAACTATATTCTTTTCTTTACAAACAGAGGCCGCTGCCATTGGTTGAAAGTCTATGAAATTCCTGAAGCAGGTCGCGCCGCAAGAGGTCGGGCATTGGCTAATATCATGGAGCTTCAGCCGGGCGAAAAAATCAGGGCATACATCAACATCCGCAATTTTGATGAGCCTGGCTTTATTGTTATGGCCACGACCAACGGAATCGTGAAAAAGACATCACTTGAAGAATTTTCACACCCGAGAAAAAATGGTATTGCCGCCATTACTATCGAAGAACACGATGAGCTTCTCGATGCCCGTCTGACCGATGGTGAGCATCAGATCATTCTTGCCAAGAGCTCCGGATTTGTAGTACGTTTTCCTGAAGCTGAAGTTCGTTCTATGGGCCGTACAGCAATGGGGGTCAAGGGTATTACTCTCGACAAGGGCGAAAAATGTATTTCAATGGTAACGACCAAGCGTTTCGATACAGCGCTTCTTGCTGTCACCGACAATGGCTTTGGCAAGCGAAGCCGTGTGGAGGACTATCGTCTTACAAGACGCGGAGCTCGCGGAGTTATTACGCTCAAGGCTCATGAAAAAATCGGAGCTCTCATCGGCTTGCTTGATGTCAATGATGACGACGATCTAATTATTATCACCACACATGGCATCGTCAATCGTCAGCACGTTTCCGACATCAGGTTGACCGGAAGAAACACATCCGGGGTTCGTCTTGTAAGGCTTATGGCTGGTGATCTCATTTCAGCGCTTGCAAGAGTACCGAAAAGCGATGATGAAGGAGATCCGGATTTCCCTATAGAGGATCCGGATGGTCAGATTGGCCTTTTTCTCTGATACGCTTAAGGTCTTAATCAGGCAGCTTAACGTTACAGTAAATTAGCAGAACCTATGGAGCAGAAAAAGCCTTATATCATAACGGAACAACCGGGAACAAAGTATTACTGTGCATGTGCCAGGTCGCAAAATATGCCTTACTGCGACGGGGCTCATAAAGGGAGCGGTCTTCATCCCGATAAAGTGGAGATTGAAGTGGAAAAAACCGTTGCAATATGCAGTTGTCGCAGTTCGGCCAACCTTCCTTTCTGTGATGGCACCCATAAAGCTCTTCTATAACCGAATTTTACCAATTATTCAACGACCAACGCTGTCATGGCTCGACCGAAAAATGTAAAACATATTTTTGTGACAGGCGGGGTAATATCCTCGCTTGGGAAGGGCATTCTTTCGGCATCTCTCGGGATGCTGCTTAAATCCCGGGGACTGAGGGTGGCTATACAGAAATATGATCCTTATATCAATGTTGACCCCGGCACCATGTCTCCCTACCAGCATGGCGAGGTCTATGTTACCGATGATGGCGCTGAAACTGACCTTGATCTTGGGCATTACGAACGTTTTCTTGATGAGTCGACAACACAGACCTCAAATCTGACCATGGGCAGGGTCTATAAATCGGTCATCGATAAAGAGCGTCGCGGTGAATACCTCGGTGCAACAGTCCAGGTTGTTCCACATGTGATCGACGAAATCAAGGACCGGATGGCTGAGCAGGCTAAAAACAGCAACCTTGACGTGCTTATTACAGAGATAGGCGGCACAATCGGTGATATCGAATCGCTCCCTTTTCTTGAAGCAATGCGCCAGATGAAGCTTGAGATGGGCGACAGCAACCTGTTGAACATTCATCTTACGTTTGTTCCCTATATCAAGGCCGCAAGCGAACTGAAAACAAAGCCAACCCAGCATAGCGTTAAAATGCTCCTTGGAGTCGGTATACAGCCGGATATCCTTGTCTGCCGGAGTGAAAAACCCCTCTCTCGTGAAATAAAGAACAAGGTCGGGCATTTCTGCAACGTCAACGAGCATGACGTTATAGGTCTTAACGACTGCGATACCATTTATGAGGTGCCGCTGATGCTTCTCAAGGAAAAACTCGACCTGCGCGTTCTTAAAAAGCTTGGACTGAAAAAATACCAGGAGCCTGGCCTTGATTACTGGCGGGATTTTTGTAACAAGGTTAAATTTCCCCAGGATGGCGAGGTCACCATCGGCATCTGTGGTAAGTACACCGAATACCCTGATGCCTACAAATCTATTCTTGAGTCATTTATTCATGCCGGAGCGAGCAACAACGTAAGGGTTAACGTCAAGCTGCTCAGAGCAGAGGATGCCGAATTGAAGGGATTTGATTTCACCAAGGAGTTGGAGGGTCTCAGCGGTATACTTGTTGCGCCAGGCTTCGGAGATCGAGGTATCGAAGGGAAAATCAAGTTCATTAAACATGCCAGGGAGCAGAATATTCCCTTTCTTGGCATCTGTCTGGGCATGCAGTGTGCCACAGTTGAGTTTGCTCGTAACGTATGCGGTCTTCAGGATGCTAACTCTACAGAGTTTAACAAGCGCACAAGATTTCCGGTTATTGACCTCATGGAGCATCAGAAAAAGGTCAAGGAGAAGGGCGGTACCATGCGTCTTGGCAGCTTTCCCTGCATTATCAAAGAGGGATCAAAAGCGCATGAAGTCTATCAGAAGTTTCTGATCAACGAACGGCATCGCCACCGCTATGAATTCAATAATGTTTACCGCCAGAACTTTGAGGACGGCGGAATGATTTTCTCCGGAACTTCACCAAACAGTGAGCTGGTTGAAATTATAGAACTGAAAGGTCATCGCTGGTTTGTCGGCGTTCAGTTTCATCCTGAGCTGAAGTCCAGGGTGCAGAAAGTGCATCCTCTCTTTCATGGCTTCGTAGCAGCGGCCAAGGAGTACACGAGAGGCTCTCATCAGCTTGATTTAACAGTTGACATGCCCTCTTTTCTTCCTGTAGAAAACGAACCTGCCCAATAAGCACTTTATTGCTGGAGAGCATGTTGTCGCCAGGTATTTAACCAGAGCCCATCCCTCAAAAAGATGGGCTTTCTGGTTTCCACCATTTCCTGCTATTATAAGTCCTATAGGTCGTATATGACCTATAGGACTTATTTTTGATGTAGATAAAGAGCAAGAGAGTGAAAGGGGCGTGTAAATGTTTTTTTAATAATAAAATCGGGTGATTATTTGCTTAAAGGTGAAGAAAGTATTTGGAAGTGAGGGGTGATGGTGATACATTAGGAACCCACT
>CAITSZ010000024.1 GCA_903895195.1 uncultured Chlorobiaceae bacterium | reverse complement strand
AGGAAGCGCGTTATAGGCAAGCTTTGCCGCTTTTACCGGAGTTGAATAGATATATTCGTCGGCCAATGCCTGAAGATTTTTGGGTGTATCAGTGATACCTTTCAGAAAATCTCCTCCTGCTGAGTAACCCTTGACAGCCCCGCCCTCGGCATACTCAGGCGCATCTGCAAACGGGCTCTTGCCTGTCTGTTGCCGCATGATAGCGTGGTCTATGGCCTTGCGGACTATTGGATCGATCTCTTCTGACTGAAGGTCCAGCGAGTCGGAGTTATCAAGCAAGTACTGTACTTCATCCCGGCTGAGTGTCGGGACAACCAGAGGAATCAGTGTTTCTTTACCTCCAAGTTCCACACCTATTGAAAGTTCAGTAACATCTTTGCCTGTGGGGGCTTTCATCACGCCCAGCCACCCGGTTCCTTTCGGCGTTCCGTCAGGCCGTAGATTCTCTTTAACCTTACCTCCACCCTCATACTTCTGATAAAGTCCAACCAGTCCACCTTTTTTGAATGTTGGCATGCCTTTGCCGAGGATGTTCTGGCGCATTTCAGGGGTAATGGTGAAACCTATGTTTTTTTCTAATAAATCGTCGTCAGTTTTTGCCTTTTTTACAAGTTCTTTCTTATTTAGCGCGTCAGTTGCTAATATTTTAAGCTTTTCATCGTCAATTCCGCTTTTTTCTAGTGAGCTCGGAATAAATACTTCATCTAATAACTGTGTATCCGTATTTTTTGCAAACACAGCTTTTCTCTTTTCACCCATACCTGTCGTGATATCCCTTACTTCAATATCATCGGGAGCATAAATTTTCGCTTGCTTACTAAAAACCTGCTCCAGCTTTCCACCATGCTTCTTGATTATATCCTTGGCTACCTGTGGTACGATCTGGTCATAGTATGCCTTCATGCCCTCGCCACCAACATTTATGTCTTGCCCAACCAAACTGCGGAGAGCCCCTTGCGGAACTTGCGCAAGGAGTTTATCCGCGGCTTCCTTCCCTATATAATCGGGGAGATCTGACTGAGATACTCCTCTCTGATTTATTACCGTGTTTCCGACATGATTATAGGCTTTAAGATTTGAGCCTGAATAGTGAATTTCACTAATCTTCTTACTCAGATTATACCGGTCAGCACTCTGCTGCCCATTGATGAACGCCACCTTGTCGTACCCGTTCTCAGCCGCATAGCGCATCATCCGCTTCATAGCAAGGGCTGTCCATGCCTTGGTGTCCGTGACATAGGGTGCTGACTCAAGACCTGTTTGAGCCGCTTTCTTCTCATTCATGGCTTCTTTATACGCTTGCGCCAATATTTTTGATTCATCAGACAGATCCCATCGATCTGTGTAGTCGGGATGCCGCAAAATAGCCTGCATTGCTTCACCCGTCGTATCGAAGCCTAAATTATCATCCTCGCGTAGTGCATCTCTTAAATATCTCGTTGACTTATCAAGAGCATCCCCTTTTTCCTTATCCCACGTACCTGTTCTAAAACCCTCTTTCCGACCTTTTTGCGCCCAATCTGACTGCATCTCTTCGATAAACAGCACCTTTTTGTTGTCAGGATCTACACGGTCATTGAAACGGACATGAGCAAGGATGTTTGGCTCGTCGTAGTGGCTGGATTGGAACTTAGTCTCATAGTTTTTATTAGCTTGTATACCTATATTCCTTAATTGCTGGTATGCAGGATCATCAGCTAAATCGGCATTCGTCCTTCTATAATAGGTTACTATATCCTCTCCAGGCTCTCTTTGTGGAGTATGTGCCGACCTATAAGCCTCTATCGCTTTGTCTGCATTAGATATTAAAGAATATTCACCTTTCGGCAACGTCAGCAACAACTCACGGTAGTTCTCGCCACCAGGAAGCACAAGACTGGGATCACCATACTTTGTGGGGTTATCTTCCCCTACCTCATTTTTATATTGAATAACAGCATCCGCTTTTTCGCTTGAACTCAACTCATTGAACGGGATATCCTCATTCGCTCCACCCTCATCGTTCCACCACGCGGAAACATCACTCTCTGGAACATCTCCCTTCATCACCTCCGTCACCTGCCCCTCGTTATTCTTCAGATACGCATTGACCTCATCCTTTGTCACCTTCTCCGTACCTTTCAGCGTCAGATAGTCATGCAACCCCGTAGCGTCAATCTCTGCCTGCTTGATGCCAAGCTGCCCCTTATTCGCATTCAACCACGCCTTGATATTATCGCCCGTGCTGAACACTTGCTTTGGTGCGGCTTCAACCCGTTGTGCAAGATGGCTAAACCACATTGGTTTTTCTTCTGCCCCATAAACAGGCGGTGTCAACGATAATTGTTGCGCAGGTGGTGTCAACTGTGCAGCAGATAAGCGTTGCGCAGGCGGTGTCAACTGTGCAGCAGGCGGTGTCAACTGGCGCGGAAGCCCAGGTCTGATGTTTTCAGTTAGGTCAGCGATATCTACCTTGTTTTTTTCAGCCAAAGCTCTTAACTCCTGGGGGACGCCGTGCTCCCCTGCACTCCATACCCATTTAGGCGATGCGGCTCTTATTTGTGCAAGTTTTGCGAATGATCCTGAGCCGATGCCTGCGGGACTGATTAGTGCGGCCATACTGAGCGTTTCTTCCGGGGTGATTGGTGTACCTTCCCATGCTTCTTTCCCTGCATAGAGAGCCTTGGCGCCTTGGACCACTATCTCGGGCGCTGTCCAGCCAGTTTCGGAATTGTACCGTGGT
>CAITSZ010000023.1 GCA_903895195.1 uncultured Chlorobiaceae bacterium | reverse complement strand
TTTCCTTGGTGCTGCGCCGCCTTTTTCGGCCTTTCCACCACCAGCATGGCCGCGAAACGATCTCGTCGGGGCAAACTCTCCAAGCTTGTGACCTACCATATTATCACCTACATAGACAGGGACATGACTTTTGCCATTATGTACAGCAACCGTATGACCGACAAAATCAGGCGAAATCATTGAACTTCTGGACCAGGTCTTTATAACCTTTTTTTCACCCTTGGTATTCATATCAAGGATCCGTTTTTCCAGCTTTATATCAATGAACGGTCCCTTTTTAAGTGATCTTGGCATAGTTTCTCTGCTTGTTGTTGTTAACCGCTATAGTTATTTGGCATTTCTGCCGCGTACAATCAATTTCTGTGAAGCCTTCTTCTTGTTTCTGGTCTTCAGACCCTTTGCAAGCTGACCCCATGGCGACATAGGATGCTTTCTTCCACCGCCTGATTTCGATTTACCTTCACCACCACCCATCGGGTGATCGACAGGGTTCATCGCCATACCTCTGGTCTGTGGGCGAATTCCAAGCCAACGACTTCTGCCGGCCTTTCCTAAAACGACATTTTCATGATCGCTGTTACCTACCACTCCAATCGTTGCCCGGCACTCAACACGGAGCTTACGGATTTCACCTGAAGGAAGTTTAAGCGTAACATAATCACCTTCACGTGCAGCAAGAACGGCAAAGCCACCTGCTGAACGAACAATCTGACCACCCTTACCGGCCTTCATTTCCACATTGTGAATATCAGTACCGAGAGGAATATTTTTCAGCGGCATTGTGTTGCCGGCCTTGATTTCGACCTTGTCACCACTTTCCACCTTATCACCCACATTTAAACCTTTCGGGGCGAGAATATAACGTTTTTCTCCATCAATGTAATGCAATAATGCAATTCTTGATGAACGATTTGGATCATACTCAATAGCAGCAACTGTTGCAGATATTCCATCCTTGTTGCGCTTAAAATCGATAATCCTGTAATGCCTCTTATGTCCTCCGCCTCTATGCCTGGACGTTTTTCTTCCTGCAGCATTGCGACCACCCGATTTCTTGAGTTTAACAAGCAAACCCTTTTCAGGAGTAGTTTTTGTTATTTCATCGAATGCAGGGTAAGACATGAACCTTGACCCTGGCGTTACCGGCCTTAATTTCCTTATAGCCATTTGAATGTATGATCTATCCTTTTTATGATTTCTATCCTTCGCTCTGCTGGGCTGAACCCGCGTAGTAATCTATCGCCTGGTCCTTTTTGAGAGTAACAATAGCTTTTTTCCAGTCACTCTTTTTACCGGTAATCAACCCTTTTCTGGTATTCTGGCTGCGGGATTTCCCGAGATAGTTTACCGTGCGAATCGACTTTACCTCTACACCAAATTTCTTTTCGACTGCTGCCTTTATTTCAGTTTTGTCTGCATCGGGTTTAACGATAAAGACATACTGTCCTTTCTTCTCTGTCAGGCCTGTACTTTTTTCAGTCAACAATGGCCGCAACAATGGGTTTTTCATCTCATTAACTCCTTTTTCTGGAAAGCTCCAATTACCCTAATGTATCTTCAATTGTTTTCAACGCTGTCTTCTGAACAAGTACTGTATTACTTTGGAGAATATCGTACGTTGATGCTGTATCAGCGGTCATGATATTGAGCACCTCAATATTTCTGCCTGAACGGGCTATAATCATATCATATTCAGGTGTAAGCAACAAAGTCTTTTTTGCAGAGAGACCAAGATTCTTCAGAATGTCTGCAAAAGGTTTTGTCTTGATCTGTTCAAACCTGAAATCTTCTACAACAACAATCTGGCCAGCCCTGGCTTTAGAACTCAAAGCTGAGCGTCTTGCAAGAAGTTTAACCTTCTTGTTGACTTTCTGGTCGTAGGCGTGAGGAGTAGGACCAAATATCGTTCCACCACCAATATTGAGCGGAGAACGCGAAGAACCCTGACGCGCATTACCTGTGCCTTTCTGGCGTAAAGGCTTTCTGCCTCCACCCCTTACTTCGCCACGGGTTTTTGACTTGTGTGTACCCTGTCTCTTGTGTGCGAGAATCGACTTGACATCGAGATACATCGCATGTTCCGATATTTCAGCGCCGAATATATCATCACGGAGCGTTACCACTTCCCCGGTTTCAGTGCCGCCGGTATTAAAAACTTTAAGTTCCATAGCTTCGCGTATTCAGCATTTACTTTTTTGTAGAAACAATCTTGACATAGGAGTTCTTCGGTCCTGGCACAGATCCCTTAATAACAATAAGATTAGATTCAGGGATGATCTTGAATATTTGAAGATTCCTGACTGTAATATTATCGGATCCCATGCGTCCAGCCATTCTGGTACCTTTGAAAACCCTTGACGGATCGGATGAGCCACCGACAGATCCTGGAGCTCTCTGCCTGTCAGACTGACCGTGTGTTCTCTGTCCGCCGCTGAAATTATGACGTTTCATAACACCAGCAAAACCCTTTCCTTTCGAAACACCGAGAACATTAATTATCTCGCCTTCAGTGAACGATTCAACACTCACAGGACTTCCGAGCTGAAGGTCCTGATTAAGCTCTGAAAAGTCGAACTCAGCCAATTTAAAGCCAGGAGCAACTCCCGCCTTTTTATAATGGCCCTGAAGCGGCTTGCTTACTTTTTTCTCATCTCTTTCACCGATACCAACCTGATAAGCATCGTATCCGTCTGTACCAACACGTTTAACCTGTGTCACAAAGCATGGACCTGCCTGGATAATCGTGCAGGATACTGCTTCGCGTTTATCATTGAATAAACGGGTCATGCCGATTTTCTTTCCAAGAATCGCACCCATATTGAATTAACTATTCTAAT
>CAITSZ010000022.1 GCA_903895195.1 uncultured Chlorobiaceae bacterium | reverse complement strand
GGATAAATTGACATCTTCAACCTCCCAAGAGGCCGGAAGGCCTAACAATTGCTGGTAATGTGTTGTTAACTTTTGCATAGTCCTTAAATACTGCAGTCTACTGCTTTATCCCTCAATTCCACTAAATTGTTTAATGAGCCAAAATTTTGGTTGGCATGCAATGCAGAATTCTGTAAAGGCCACGGTTGATTCTCTTCGGTTGCCTACTTTTCAGGATTTTGAAATGTCGGTTCCTGCGGCTCACGAAGAACAATCTGCTATTGCTACTATCCTTTCAGATATGGATAAAGAAATCGATGTATTAGAGGTGAAATTGCTCAAATCCCGTCAGATCAAACAAGGCATGATGCAGAATCTGTTAACTGGAAAAATCCGATTGGTATGAAATCTGTTGATGTCAATGGTAAACAATATCGACTTCCCGAGGAGTTGAATTTGTTTCAACAAGAGTTGTATATCCATCTTATTGACTGGAAATGGGCTCATATTTCAAAGGAGCCCGGCATTTCTCATGGTCAGGAATTTGATGCAATCCTCTCCGAATCGATTGTCAACAATGGTCCATCGCCATTATTATATGAAGGAATTTTAGAAATACTTGATGAGCATCGGAAAAAGAACCCTTTTCGAATTCATCAGCATTTTTACCATATGGCCAGTTCACAAGCGGCGAATATCAATCTTTTTTTGCCGATTCTGCATCATCCAGCAGTCAATTCCATTTTACGAGAAATAAAGCCTGATTTCGCCTCTCTTGCGAAGGAAGAACTTGATAACGGGTATTGTATAGAATTCTGGGGCGATAACTTTCTTGGAGTTGATGGTGATACTGGGCTTCTGGGTGACAAGTCAAAAATATCCGGGACGGATTCTGATATTGCCATTGCCTATCATAATCATGATGGTGAATTGTGCCTATGGCTGATTGAGCACAAGCTGACCGAGAAAGAATTTACTGTCTGTGGCGGATTTAAGAGTGAGAACAGAAAACAAATATCGAAGTACGATTGCAGCAAAAGCTTTTCTGATATTCTGAAAAATAAAAGCTTATGCTACTATCATGGCAAAAATAAGTTTCTCTACTGGGATTTAACCGATCAGCACCAGAGCTTTTTTATAAACCACAATAGTCATACTGCATGTCCATTCAGGGGAGGCATGAACCAGTTGTGGCGGAATCAACTGCTTGCCCTCGCAATAGAAAAGCAAGAGCGGTACAAACATGTGTTTTTTTTCGTCGTAAAACATCCAGATAACACATCATTGGATATAACGTTGAAGGCATATTCGGATTTGATCAACAAAAATAAAAATTTTGGCGTTTTCACATCGGCAGCTCTTCTCAGAGCAGCTGAGAAGTATTCTGATTCTCAGTTAGATGATTGGATCAATTGGTATAAAGAGCTTTATAAAGTCTCATGATGATTAAAGTAATTCTCTGTTACCAAGTCATTTTTCCTTTATCAATTGGGGTATGATTGTATCATTATTTACTGGAATAAAAAGATGTCATCACAAAAGGTAGACAAGGTTCGATGGGTACAGAGAACTATTGAGAAAATGCAGGTTAATAGCTCAGATAAGAAGCACCTTTGGAATGATTATTGGTTAGAAGCCTATTGTGAAATTGGCGGGACAAATAGTAATACGGGCTCAAAGCCATGTCCTATGGCTGCCGTTTATGGGCTATATGGTATCTTGGACGGATTATCGGGAGTGAGAGACCTCAGCTGAATTGGTCAATAGATAAAATCAGAAAAAATCTTGGTAAAAATACGGCATATGCAGTGTTATCTTTAGACCTACTCGAGCAGAAAAACTATGGTAGCCTAAAGGCTTTGTGGCAAGAAGTGCAATGTCTATATCAGCAAAAACTTTCAGAAAAGCCTGCTGATTCTGAACAAGGAGAGATTGCCCTGACCATGCTTTTATATAAAGCAGGGCTCATCACTACTTCACTGTAGTGACCTATAATGATTTACAATTACTTGCTATTCCGTTTTTGATAAGCTCAAAGAGAGGTCGTTTTATTCAGAAAAACAAATGGAGCGATAATCAATGACGAAAGAAAACCAGCACATCGAGTGGAAGGAGTCCTGGAGGGACGAGTACCTGAAATGGATTTGCGGTTTTGCCAATGCCGAAGGCGGAGTGCTGGTTATTGGGCGAAACGATAAGGGAGCTGTTGTTGGCGTTAAAGATGCCCGGAAGCTGATGGAGGATGTTCCGAACAAGGTGCGCGATATCCTTGGCATTATGGTCGATGTGAATCAGACTGAGGAGGCAGGTAAAGATATTGTGGAGATTATTGTTGAGGCTTATCCCTATCCCGTGAGTTATAAAGGCGAATATTTCTATCGCAGCGGTAGCACGAAGCAGGAGCTCAAGGGGGCTGCACTTGACCGGTTTCTTCTGCGCAAGAAAGGTCTTCATTGGGATGGAGCACCCTTACCCCACATTGCTGTTGGCGATCTTGATGCCGATGCATTCGCCTATTTTCGCAAACAGGCACTGAAGAGCCAGCGTCTTACACCGGAAATTCTTGATGAACCGGATGACCTGCTGCTTGATAAATTGCATCTGGTGGAAGGTAAATATCTCAAGCGGGCTGTGGCCTTGCTTTTTCATCCCGATCCGGAACGTTTCTTCACAGGGGCGTATATCAAAATCGGATTTTTTGAAAATAATGTCGATTTGCGCTATCAGGACGAAGTGCATGGTGATCTTTTTACGCAGGTCAACCAGACCATAGTGGTGCTGAAGGCAAAATATCTGAAAGCGTGGATTTCCTACGAAGGCTTGCAGCGCATCGAGAGCTATCCGATGCCGGAAACTGCCTTGCGCGAAGCTATTTTGAATGCGGTTGTGCATAAAGACTATGCAAGTGGTGTCCCTATCCAGATTAGCGTCTATCCTGACAAACTGATGATATGGAATTCGGGACAACTGCCTCCTGATTGGACATTGGAACGCCTGCTCGGCAAGCACTCATCACAGCCGTTTAACCCTGATGTTGCCAATGCTTTCTTTCGTGCAGGGATGATCGAAGCCTGGGGTCGCGGTATTGAGCGAATTATGCAGGAGTGTGCAGCGGCAGGTGTTCCTGAGCCAGAGCTACTCTATGAAAGGACTGGGTTATGGACGGTGTTTCATTTCCCCCCTGAACATAGTATTGGGGAAACAACCGCTAAAACTGCATTGAAAACTGCATTGAAAACTGCATTGAAAACGCCGGAGCAGATTCTTGACGTGCTTGCAGAAAAACCTTATCTGACACTTGCAGAAGTGGCTCAATCAATCGATAAATCTTTGAGCACAGTGGCACATGTGAGCGCCAAATTAGTGAAAGAGGGCCGCCTGCGCTATGTTGGGCCAACTAAAGGTGGTCATTGGGAGGTATTGCAATGACCACTTTCAGCCACTTTGAAAGCAATTCCAGTCATTATACATCGGATGATTCTGTAACTTGCTTGCATGCGAAGCATTCCAAACCACCGTATGTTAAATTTCACCCATTTACAAAACGCTGCTTATCAATTGTTTCTCCTTGTGATGTATATACAAATTGTGTAGATTATAAAGATGTTTGAATGGGATGAAGAGAAGCGGTTGCTGAACCTTGAAAAGCATGGGCTGGATTTTATAGATGCACAGCTGATTTTTGATGGACGGAAGACCATCACCGCTCAATCGGATTACCCCGTTGAAGCGCGATTTTTCACGATAGCCATTTTCGACGGGAAGTTTCATACCGTCGTCTGGACATGGCGAGAAGAGACTCGAAGAATAATATCATTCAGGAGAGCACGACATGGCGAGGAAGCAGCATATCGTCAACTACACAGATAAGGAATTACGCGCAATGCAGGAGCGCGGCGAGAGCAAAAGCAACTGGGCGCAAGCTGCCGCTATGACGGATGCGGAAATTGAAGCGGCTATTGCTTCCGATCCCGATGAAGCGGGCATGGTTGTTGATTGGTCGAAAGCCTCTATTGAATTGCCGCAGCCCAAAGCGGTCCTCAACATGCGCGTTGATTATGATGTTATGGAATTTTTCCGCAATCAGGGGAAGGGCTATCAGACCAAAATCAACGCTGTATTGCGCTCTTATGTCGATCAACGAATGCTGCACGACAGGGGATAAACTATCCCGCAGCAGAGCTACGGGGTCGCGTGCTATGAATGCAAGATCTTCAAGCAGGGCCAGGAGATTGAATGTAACTTTCAGGAACAATTCAGTCAGAGAAAGACACTTTTTTTATAGAAGGAGATATGATTATGAAAAAGATTAAAGCGTCGCTCCGGATATGGTCAGTTGTCATATTATGTTCTTTTTTGAGCTTGAGCGCTGTTGCAGAGAACAACCCTTCAGCAGAGCCAAAGCATGAGCCGATTACGCAGCAATTGGTTACTATGGTTGAGCATAATGCGGAAATAAAGAGCATGCTTATTCATTCAATTGAAAAAGCAAATAAGATCAATCCGGATAGAGTCACCAATCCAGCGAAGACCTTAGAAGAGTATTATTCTTTTGTGGACTGGGCTGCAAAAGCAATGCCCTGGTCAATTTTACCCAATCCCGCGTCTTCAACGCTGTACGACAAAATTGATCAGAGTCTCGATTACTTCTACTTCGTTAATGATCAACCGCTTCAAGAATTAAAAGGGAAAGGGTATTACAATAATTCCTTGCAATATCACGAGCCGTATCGTACGTGGTTAATTAATTTTACAAAAGATTGGGGTATCTATTTAAGCAAAGAGGGGTCGTGGAAGGATGAGTATTACAAAAAAGCTTTGGAGGATAAAAGTTTCGGACTGGATAAAGGTTGGTATGAAGATCCACAACGATGGAAAACATTCAATGACTTTTTTGCCAGATATCTGAAGTCACCCGACCAACGGCCGATTGCGTCTCCAGATGACCCTTCAATCATAACCTCTCCTGCTGACTCAAAGCCTCAGGGCATATGGAAAATAGACAGGAAGTCCAATATTCAGCATAAGGAAGGGGTTGCAATAAAATCCAATGTGTTTAAGTCGATACCGGTGCTCATTGGCGAAGGTAGCGCATACAGAGATTCATTTGCCAGTGGGACATTGACGCATGCCTTTCTCGATGTAAACGATTACCACCGGTATCATTTTCCGATTGGCGGGACAACAAAAGAGGTTCGCATTATTGAGAGCGATGATGCGGTTGGCGGAGTTATATCATGGGACGCTAAGACCAAAAAATATCTTCTTGACTCAAACAATCCGGGCTGGCAGAATATTGAGACACGCGGTTGCGTCATTATCGATACCAAAAAGTATGGTTTGGTAGCACTGTTGCCAATCGGGATGTCGCAGATCTGCTCGGTCAATTTTGAACAAACGGTCAAGGTGGGTGCTGAGGTCAAGAAGGGAGATATGCTTGGGTATTTCCTGTTTGGAGGTTCAGATTTCGTAATGCTCTTTCAGCGCAAGGTTGGGTTTAGATTAACGGCTCCTAAAGAGAGCAATGGTGGGTATACCCATATTTTGATGGGTGAAAAATATGGTGAAATTGCGATCAAAAAATAAATGGAATAGTCCGCCAGACTAAAGAACGTCGAATAGTTGTCAGATATTCAACTCTTCAAGAGCCTCCTGCAGGGTTTTGCATCCTGCGATGGTTATCGGGAGCTTGAGGAGTGCCGGTTTCAGTTCGCGGGTGTTGGCTTCGGGGAGGACAATTCGTTTGAAGCCGAGATGGGCAGCTTCCCTGATGCGCCGTTCGCTGTCGCTGATGGCTCTGAGTTCGCCAGCAAGACCGATTTCACCGCAGCAGACTGTGCCAGGGTCAACGGGCCGGTTCATGAGTCCAGAGGCAATTGCGGCTGCAATGGCGAGGTCGGCAGCAGGTTCAGCAAGTTTCAGGCCTCCTGCTATTTTTACAAATACATCCTGTCCCCAGGTTTCGATCTTAAGCCGATTTTCAAGCACGGCGAGGATAATCGACATGCGTTTCAAGTCAAAACCTGTGCTGATGCGTTGCGGCATTGAGTAGTTGGTTTTCGATACAAGCGCCTGAACTTCCACCAAAAGAGCCCTGGTGCCTTCAATAGCCGCGAGTATGGAGTTGCCGGGGACATCAGTCCGGCGACCGGAAATGAAAAATTCCGAAGGGTTGCTGACCTCTTCAAGGCCGGTTTCGTCCATGCGGAAGACGCCGATTTCATTGGTGGAGCCGAAGCGGTTTTTAACCGACCGGACTATACGGTAGCGCTGGTAACCCTCACCTTCGAACTGCAGGACGGTATCAACCATGTGTTCAAGTGCTTTTGGTCCGGCCAGAGCGCCCTCTTTGGTGATATGGCCGATAATCATCAGGATGACGTTCTGCTGCTTGGCTGCACGGATCAAGGTGGCGGCACACTCCCTGATCTGGGTAATGGTGCCTGCGGAACTCTGGTATTCGTCTGAATGGATGGTTTGAATGGAGTCGATAATAACGAGAGCAGGCTTTTCACGTTCAATGACGGCAAGAATACGTTCAAGGTTGACTTCAGGGATCAGCCAGAGGTTGTCGGCCTTTATGGAGAGCCTGCGTGCCCGCTCGCGGATCTGATTGGGCGACTCTTCACCGGAAATATAAAGCACTTTTGCGGGAGCAAGGCGAGGAGCAAGCTGCAGCATAAGGGTTGACTTGCCGATGCCTGGCTCTCCGCCAACCAGCACTGCCGAGGCCTGCATAAGGCCCCCTCCAAGCACCCGGTCGAGCTCACCGATACCTGTCATGATGCGCTGGAACTCTGAAGGAACACAGTCATGCAGGTTCTGAATAATGGCAGCTCCTTCGGGGGCACCCTTCTGGCGGTTTTTCTGTTCGGGTTCAATACGGGTTTCCTGTAGTGTTCCCCAACTCTGGCACTCAAAACATTTCCCCTGATATTTCAGGGAAACAGCACCGCAGTTTGAACAGATATACCTGGTCGTTGTTTTTGCCATTATGGATTACAGACCGTTAAATCGCTGGAAGGAGAGCAGCGTGTTTTTCAGAAGCATGGCAATGGTCATCGGTCCGACTCCACCGGGCACGGGGGTCATGGCGGACGCCACGGAAGAAACAGCATCGAAATCAACATCGCCGACCATACGGTAGCCGCTTTTTGCTGCCGGATCCTCAATGCGGTTGTTGCCGACATCAATCACTACGGCACCAGGTTTGACCATATCGGCGGTTATCAATTGAGCCTTGCCGACAGCTACAATGAGAATATCGGCCTGTCTGGTATGGAATGGAAGATTATTGGTGGCAGAATGGCAGATGGTGACCGTGCAGTTTGCACTGCCAAGTTTCTGAAGCATCAGGTTTGCCATTGGTTTGCCTACAATATTGCTCCGGCCAACGATAACACAGTGTTTGCCTTTGGTTTCAATAGTATAGCGTTGCAACAATTCCATGATGCCATAAGGCGTGCAGCTTATGAAACATTTGTCGAGATCTCCCATGACAAGGCGCCCGAGGTTTTCAGGATGAAGTCCGTCAACATCTTTGGATGGATTGATGGCGAGAGTGACGGTAAATTCATCAATGTGCTCTGGAAGGGGCTGCTGCACCAAGATGCCGTGAACGGCGGGGTCATTGTTCAGCTCGTGAATGGTTTGAAGCAGAAGTTCCTGGGTCGTTTCGGCAGGCATTTCAATCAAGGAGGAAATCATCCCGATCTCTTTGCATGTTTTAGCTTTATTGCGTACATAGGCCTGCGAGGCTGGATCCTGACCGACAATGATGATTGTCAGTCCCGGAACTTTGCCGGTGATGGCTTTGCAGCTTTCAACGCTTGCTTTCAGTTCGTTTTTAAGGTCCAGAGAGACCTTTTTCCCGTCGATAATGAGCATGAAGATGTTCCCTGGGTTTATCAATTGTTTTTTTGCTGGTTCAATATAAGGAGCACATAGCTATGAAAAATTTATTGAAGCAGTAAATCTGAAAAAAATACGTTCTTTCAAATGCCATAGCTTATGAAAAAATTTCATGGCGCTTTTATTCAAACAAAGATGGTCCTTTATGTCAATGGTTTCTATAGGTGATGTTCTTGTTGAGAAGGATGTTTTTCAAGCTTGTTTTTCGTGCGATCTTCATGAGTGCAAAGGGACATGCTGTGTTGAGGGTGAGCTTGGTGCTCCGTTGTCGGATAGTGAAGCCGCCCGGCTTCGGCATCTGCCGGTTGAGCTTTTGAGGATGATTCCGGAAAAGAGTGTTAAATATCTTCACCGACACGGCAGTGTTGAGGTCTATCAGGGACGGCAGTATACCCGAACAATTGATAACAGGGAGTGTGTTTTTACCTGTGTTCGCGACGGGATAACCGTTTGTGCCATTGAAATTGCCTTTCGAGATGGCCTTTTGAATTTTGATAAGCCATTATCGTGCCAATTGTTTCCGATAAGAGTAAGAAAAAAGTTTGGTTTGGATTATCTTGTGTATGAACAACACTCTATGTGTCGCTCTGCCCGGAAAGCGGGAGTGGACCGACAGATAAAACTTATTGATTATGTTCAAAAAGCTCTCAGTCAATTGTATGGCCCTGACTGGATGAAGAGTTTGAAAGCATTTACTCATTCCTCTTCTACGAAGTAATGTCCGATATCAGGCTTCAACAAAAACAAAAGCTGCTTCTTTCTACTCAACAGATTTTAAGCAGTCAGCTCCTTCAACTTCCAATGTTAAATCTGGAACAGCGGATTTATGAAGAGTTACAGGAAAATCCCCTCCTGGAAGTTATTGAAGAGCGCAAAGACACCGCAGGCGATATTGCTGATGATGGTGACAGGGAAGAGAGTGACGATATGTATGATGCGGTTGAGCGCTTCAGTAAAAGTTCTCTGAAGGAGCGCTACGATTCACCCTCTTCCGGAAATGCTTCTGAGGGGCGGCTGAGCTTTACAACTGAAAGCGGCTCAAAGGAGCGCTTCTTTCAGGCGGTTCAGTATGACAGTTTTCATGAAATACTGCTTAAACAGCTTGCCTTGCAGGAGGGGGTTGGTCGACGTGAGGTGATGATAGCCATTGAGGTTCTCGGCAACCTTGATGGGGATGGTTATTTTACCGAAGAGTACAGCGTTGTTTTTGATGATCTTCGGTTGGAAGGTCTTGATGTCTCAAAAAAAGAGCTTGAGAGTGTTTTACGTAAAATCTGGTTTCTGGATCCACCAGGCGTTGCTGTAAAAGGGTTGCGTGAACGGCTTCTTGTACAGCTTGAGTTTTCTGCGGGCCGTTACGACCCGGCAACCTATGAGGTTGCAAGCAGGATTCTTCGCGATCATTTTGATGATTTTCTGCACAGACGATATGAGCTGCTGCTTAAAAGGCTGCTGGAGCCCAATGACAGGGTCGAATCGGCTATTTCCATTATTACAGCTCTTGATCCCCATCCTGGAATTTTTCAAGATGAAGGCGGGCATTATATCAGCCCCGATTTTGTAGTGAGCTATGAAAACGGTGAGCTTACAGCAGTCCTGAATGACAGAAGCGCTCTTTCTGTAAAGGTCAGTGATGTTTATCTGGATCGACTGAAAAACAGGAAAGGGCCAAAAGACGAAAAGCAGTTTATCCGCAAGAACCTTCAGCGCGCCAAAGAGTTTGCCAGCGCAATTGAAACACGGCGCCAGACCCTTATAAAGGTAATTGAAGCCCTGATGAAGATGCAGTATGAATTTTTTGTCTATGGGCCTGAGCGACTGGTACCTCTTGGTATGAAAACTATAGCAGCTGAAACCGATCTTGATATATCGACGATCAGCAGGGCTGTTAATGGTAAATATGTTCAGACCCGTTTCGGTGTTTTTGAATTAAAGTATTTTTTCAGCGGTGGCCTGGCGACAGAGGAGGGGGACGATTTGTCGAGCAAGATTATCCGCCAGTATATTACTGAGATGGTTAAAGCCGAAGATTCAGCTCATCCGCTGAGTGATGACCGTATGACTGAGATGTTGATAGAAAGGGGAGTGCATATTGCTCGAAGAACGGTTGCAAAATACCGTGAACAAATGCAAATTCCAGTTGCAAGATTAAGAAAAAAAATATTTTAATTGATGAAGAATAACCAGAAGCCACTGATCCGTTCCACCACGGTGATCGGTGTTATAAGGGATGGTAAGGCTGCGCTTGGAAGTGATGGGCAGATGACCCTTGGCAATACTATTCTCAAGCAATCGACCCGTAAAATAAGAAGATTGTATCAGGGGCGTCTTGTTGCCGGGTTTGCGGGCGCAACGGCTGATGCGGTGACCCTTCTCGACCGCTTTGAAGAGAAACTTGAGGCGTTTAACGGAAAGCTTGATCGAGCTGCTGTTGAACTTGCGCGGGACTGGCGGACTGACAAGTATCTCAGACGGCTTGAGGCAATGCTCGCTATTGTCAGCAAGGATAAGGCTCTTATTATTTCAGGAACCGGTGATGTGATCGAGCCGGAGGATGGTATTGTCGCCATAGGAAGTGGCAGTATGTATGCTCTTGCGGCAGCTCGCTCGCTCATGAAACATTCTGCTCTTTCGGCGAAGGATATTGTCCATGAGAGTTTGAAGATAGCAGCTGATATCTGTATTTATACCAACGATCATATTGTTATTGAAGAGGTTTAGCAGTGCATGCTAACTCCGGCAGTGTTGCCGGATGAGGATGTTATTTTTGTAATTCACAACTTACAGCATGGAAATTATTACAAAGGGTGAGGGAAATGTATTTGCATTGCCTGAAGCCAATAGCGGACTAAGCAGTTCAATTGCAGCCACTAATCTGACTCCCAACCAGATTGTTTCTCTGCTTGATAAATATATAATCGGACAGAAAGATGCGAAAAAATCTGTTGCGATAGCTTTGCGCAACAGGCTTCGCCGCCAGCACGTGAGTGATGAATTGCGTGATGAAATCATGCCCAACAACATCATCATGATCGGCCCAACCGGCGTGGGAAAAACCGAAATTGCCCGCAGGCTTGCCAAGCTTGCAAGAGCACCGTTTGTAAAGGTTGAAGCTTCAAAATTTACTGAGGTTGGCTATGTCGGCCGCGATGTTGAGTCGATGATTCGTGATCTTGTCGATCAGTCAGTTGCAATGGTTAGAAGCGAGAAGTCAGAAGAGGTTCGCGAAAAAGCAGCACTTCTTGTAGAAGAGCGCCTGCTCGATATTCTCCTTCCACCTCTTTCTTCCAGCAACTCTCAGGATAATGAACTGCTGAACGAAGAGGATGCTCCCGCGCAAACATCAGCTGACGACCACGATAAGTCGCTTGAGGTTAATCGTCGAAGCCGCAAAAAAATGCTTGAACGTCTTCGCAATGGAAAGCTCGAAGACCGTCAGATTGAAATGGATACAACCGGCGATAATCCCGGCGGGATGATGCAGGTTTTTGGCCCTCTCGGTCAGATGGAGGAGATCGGGGGAATCATGCAGGACCTTATGAGCGGGCTCCCTCGCAAACGCAAAAAAAGAAGGGTTTCAATTGCCGAAGCCCGCAAGATTCTCGAACAGGAAGAGGTACAGAAGCTTATTGATATGGACAGCGTCATTAAGGAGGCTATCAACAAGGTTGAGCAGTCCGGTATTGTCTTTATTGATGAGATCGATAAAATTGCAGCACCGTCGTCCGGTGCCGGCGGTAAAGGGCCGGATGTCAGCCGTGAAGGTGTTCAGCGTGATCTTCTGCCTATTGTAGAGGGTTCCAATGTTGCAACCAAACATGGTATGGTAAAGACCGATCATGTTTTGTTCATTGCGTCCGGAGCATTCCATGTGGCAAAGCCGTCTGACTTGATTCCCGAGCTGCAGGGCAGGTTTCCTATCCGGGTTGAACTGAAAAGCCTGACTGAGGAGGATTTTTATCTGATTCTCACTCAACCTGACAATGCCCTTATCAAACAGTATTCAGCCCTGCTTGCCACAGAAGGGGTTGACCTGACATTCAGCGATGGAGCTATCCGGGAGATTGCTAAAATTGCGGCAAGGGTCAATGAAAGTGTTGAAAATATAGGAGCAAGAAGGCTGCATACCATTATGACGAATCTCCTTGAGGAGTTAATGTTTAATATTCCTGAGAATTTTTCAGATAAACATGTTGTGATTGATGAAGACATGGTCAAGGAAAAACTGAACCATGTGGTGGCAGACCGGGATCTCAGCCAGTATATCCTTTAAAAGTTATCTTTATCGATGGCTGATCAGCTGTTTTTTTGCAGGGATCAGCCACAACCATCATGATAAGCGCGATGTCAATACTTGTGCTCAACGGGCCGAACCTTTCACGGCTTGGAAAACGCGAACCGGCAGTTTACGGCTATCAGACTCTTGACGATATCAATCGAGGCCTTGTTGAGAGTTTTCCAGATGTGACCTTTGATTTTTTTCAGTCAGAAGATGAAGGTGCTTTGCTGGAAAAACTTTTTCATATCGAGGATGAGGGCGGCTACAGGGGTGTCCTGCTCAATGCCGGAGCATTTACCCACTACTCGATAGCACTTCGTGATGCTATCAGTGGTGTCACCATTCCGGTTGTTGAGATCCATCTCTCCAATATTTTTGCGCGTGAGGAGTTTCGCCGCACATCGGTTATTTCTGAAGTGTGTGTCGGGGTCATCAGCGGGTTCGGGGCGAACAGCTATCATCTTGGTGTAAGGGCTCTTCTGGGGATTTGCAGTAAACCGTAAAGCTACTCTTTTGTAAGCTTTTTCAACAGCGAGTGCATCTCTTCAATGCGCTTTTTATCGCTTTCTATCAAAATCGGCTTTTCAAGAGCACTCTTTATGAGAGTGATCGCTTCCTCCTTGTTTCCGGAATCAATACAGATTAACGCCAGTTCATGGTAATTTCTGATGATTCTGGAGTCAATGCTGATTGCTTTTCGAAATGCTTTTTCTGCCAGTGTATAATCACCTTTCGGTACCTCACCGAGGAAGGCATTGCCCATCATTCTTTTGAACCATCCAATATTTGCAGCTTCCCTGTAATACGAGCCGAGCATTGAAAGAGCTGTTTCATCGTGCGGGTTTAATCGAAGCGCAATGTCAAGTTCGTGCTTTATCTCTTTGGCACGTTTCAGTTTTTCCTTAGTGCCGATTTTGTCGGCCATCATGCCGAGTGATGCGGCAAGCCATGTATGCCCTTTAGCATTGAGGCTGTCAAGAGCGATCGAGGCGCGAGCATATTCAGCAGCTTTACGGTAGTGCTGCATTCTGGCATCAGTGTTATCAGGCGGAACTGATTCACCGAGGCTTACCTGCAGTCGGGCTATTTTCCAGTTGATATCTGCATTTGCGGGATTATTGCGAAGTTCAACGGAGTAGAGAGAATCAGCCTTTGTATAGTTCATGTGCCATAACGCCTCGTCGGCGACATCTATCGGAGATGGTGTTCGTTTGGCTTTTGCTGCTTCTGCTGGACTTGCTGATGAAAGAGCCATGAACAAAACAAGAAGAAAAGTAAACATCCATTGAAAGCTGCAGGGGGGGCAATTTTTTTTGGTAGGCATTTTAGTTATTTGAACCAAATAGAATCAGGGTATTTGTGGTGAAGTTGTTTGTCAAATCCAAACCATTGTCCGGACGGTAAGAGCATCATCAACACGGAAAAAACCATAAATGGAGGAAGGGTAAGGTTGTAATACCCACCGGCGGCAAAGTTAAGCACCATAAACAAAGCAAAGGCAGCGTTTGCGCGTACTGCAACACCGAAAAAAAGCGAAAGGCCGATAATAAGTTCACCTATAGTGACAATCCAGGCAATTGGAAATGCCAACGGTATGCCGAAATGTTCAAGATAGTTTGCCTGAAAAGAGCCGGCAGGGAGCTCGGCAAATCGTTTGGTGAAAAATGCCTGCATGAGGTCGCTCGATAGCCAGCCTTTTATAAACTTGTGCCAGAAACCATAAAGAAAAAACGCAGCGAAGAGATAACGTCCAGCAATAAAAAGAATAATCCCGGCTCTCTTGAACAGATTTTGTTTCATCTACTTGAACCTCTGGTTTATGGCATTCAACATCAGTATCGGGTATTGTTACAATCGGGTTCCAAGAGCCAGATAGAGTAATGGGGAATAATTTCTTAAAATATTATACCCATGTTCTTTAAGCGGCCTTTTTGTACTCGCCGAAAAAAACTTTAAAGAACAATAAAACCAAAAATAAATATGTCCTGCAAATATATGTTTTTCTCGCAATAGAGTTTCATCGATCCTCCAGATTAGGACTATTCTTGCCCCTTTCTCACCTCTCCCGGCGAATACCAAAAATGCTTCCTTATGAGGAGACAGCTTTCAAATAGAGCATCAACAACTGATTATCCAATAATGGAGTGCCACTTAGCATCACTGCGGGGCGCTTATAATAGGTCGCGCGTAAGTGAACGCTTAAGTTCTTCCTCTCTGCTTTAGGCAGTTGAACTGGGCTGGGGTAGTTCGCTCGAGTAGATTGTACGTATCGTATATTAGTACAATCAATAAAAATAGTCTAAATTTACGTATAAGACGTATAGATATCAGCGTGAGCTCTTATCGCTTATTTTGTAACATAAACCCTAAAATAATACAATCATGGCAAACGAAACGAACATCGACCTGTCAGCTGCTTTAAACAATCTTTTGAATACCGCCACCACACTTGTTCAGCAGGTAGTAGAGCTTGCAATCTCCGGGATCAAAACTGCTGTAGGTGCTATTGAGCCTCTTGGCAAGGCAGCTGGTGATCTTGTAGGCAGCACAACAGCTGCTCTTGGTCAGGCAGTGCAGAATGTAACTTCTGCTATTGCTCCGAAAAAGTAACTTTTATGCATAAAAAGCACCTTTCCAAAAAAGTGGTCAGGTGCTTTTTATTGCAAACATTTCAACTCTCCCTTACTGCCGCTTAACCCTCTATGCATGAACCTGAAGCGCTCTGGTTATGAAATGCACCCAATCACCATAAGCGCATCTACCCCGGTTTTATCCACGGTAGGCTCCTCACGGTTTTTATTCGAAAAGAATTTATAAAGCGCTGCGGAGCAGTCACATCAGGTTCAAAGGGTCGACATCGATGGTCAACGAAAGGCCTGCAGAGCGGAACCGCCCGGTAATGTCGTCACTCATCTGTTTGACAAAAAGCGCTGAGAGTTTGCCGTCAAAAAGTTTGACCAGTACAAGGTAACGGTAACGGCCTCTGATTTTTGCAATGCCTGCAGGGGCCGGACCGAGAATAATTCCATTCTTTTCAGGCAGCTGCTTTTCGAGTGTTTCCCTGCAGTAGAGGGCGGCCTGTTCAGCCTGTTTTTCGTCCGTTGAGGTGCATTCAAATTTTATAAGCCGTGATGCCGGCGGATAGCGGAGTTCCTTTCTGAATGCAGTTTCCTGATGAAAAAACTTTTGATAGCTCTCCTTTTCCTGTAAGATGGCTGCGAAAACATCACTCTCCTTGTTGTAGACCTGAAAGTAGACCTCGCCGGGCATTGTCGATCGTCCAGCTCGTCCGGCAACCTGGGTCAGAAGGGAGAATGTTCGCTCCGAAGCTCTGAAGTCGGGGATGTTGAGCCCGATATCGGCCATAAGAACCCCTACAAGCGTTACTGATGGAAAATCGAGCCCTTTGGCAACCATTTGTGTGCCGAGAAGAATGCGCGCTTTGCCTGTCTGGAATTCTTTAAGAATTCGTCCGTGCGCTCCTTTGGTGGTAGTGGTGTCAACATCCATGCGCAGGATTTTTTCATCCGGAAAAAGGGTCTGCAGCTCTTCTTCTATACGCTCTGTGCCGCTGCTTTTATAGAAGAGGTCGGTTGATGCACATTGTTCGCATGATCCGGCAAAGCTCTCAATATGGCCGCAGTAGTGGCAGCGCAGATGGTTCTGTGTCGCATGGTAGACAAGGGGGATAGAGCAGAACTTGCAGACAGGGATATGGCCGCATGTAAGACAGAATATACTTCCGGCAAAGCCTCTTCTGTTTTGAAGAAGAATGACCTGTTCGTTTCTGCTGAGACGAAGTTCAATCTGGCGGTAAAGCAGCTCAGAAATCGAAGCAGAGGCTTTGGGACTCTCTTTCATCCAGATCAACCTGATGAGGGGCATCGTTGCCCCGTCGACGCGTTCTGGAAGGTTGAGAAGGGTATATTTGCCGGAGAGAGCGTTACTGTATGATTCAAACGATGGCGTGGCCGATCCAAGCACACAGATTGCCTTGCTGTAGAGGGCTCTCATGACTGCCGTGTCGCGGGCATTGTAGCGTGGATTACGGTCTTGTTTGTAGGCGCCGTCATGCTCTTCGTCAACAATGATAGCACCGACATTGTCGAGAGGAGCGAATATGGTTGAACGGGCGCCCAGGGCTATTTTGGTTTTACCAAGCCGAAGACTGTGCCAGGCATCATATTTTTCCTGATTGCTCATGGCACTGTGCATGATGGTGATCTCATCATGAAAGTGCTCACGGAACCTGCCGGCAGTCTGAGGAGTCAGGGCAATTTCAGGGACGAGCACAATCGCGGTTTTGCCGGCTGCGATAACTTTTTTGAGCAGCTCAATATAGATAAGGGTCTTTCCGCTTCCTGTGACGCCATGCAGAAGAAAGGTTTTGTATTGCTCTGTTTCAACGGCGGCTGAAAGCTGGTCGAGAGCCTCTTTTTGAGAAGCTGTCAGTGTTTTTGTCGATTGCGGCGTTTCGGAAAAACCGGTGGTGAAATTGCTCGTGATTTCGGTCAGAACCTTTTCGGCAAGCCCTTTGCTTACCAGCGCGTTAAGGGTATCCCTTGAGCTTCCGATCGTTTCCGGAAATGCCGGGGTATTGCTAAGGGATGCCAGTATTTTGAATGCCTCAAGCTGCCGGGGAGAGCCTTTAAGACTTTCTGCAGCATTTTCAGGCAGTGAACTGCTCAGCTGATAGGCTGTTTTGTGTTTCGGTTTCGTGGATGAAAACTTTTTGGTCAGCCTCAGATGTCCTCCGCGCTCAAGTTCAGCCAGGGTTCGATAGAGCTGCTTTTTCCCGAGTCGCCGCTGGAGCTGAAGAACGGTGAGGCGTTTTTCCCGGCTCATCATCTCAATGATTGACCGCCGGAGTTTTGTATTGACGATTTTCGGGCCTTCAGCGTTCAGAGCAAACCCTGTTATTTCAGCGACGTCATTAACTGTTGTTCTGACGGCTGCAGGCAGAGCGGATGAAAGTGTATCAATTCTTCTGGTGAGGTAGTAATCGGCCATCCACTCGGTGAGCTGCAGAAGGGAGTGGTTAAGAACCGGGCGGCCGTCATAGAGTACGTCGAGTATCTCAAGAGCTGGAGGTTCTTCTGTTTGCTCAGTTGTAAGGCTGATAATGTAGCCGATAGAGACCGAGCCATTACCTTTTTTGGAAGAAAGGAGTACCATGCATCCCGGCTGGAGTTCGTGTTCCAGAGTGTCGGGGACCAATGCTGAACATGGTTCGCCTCTGAAATATTTTTCTGCGGCTATGATTGCATGCATGGCGATGAATGAAAAAAGTCAGTGATAAGGCACTGACTTTTTATAACTGAATGACTGTCGGGCAAATGTCAGGATGTGAGTGCCTGAAGAATCCTGTCGCGAATTTCCTCTACTTTTCCTTCCCCTTCGATCCGGTAATAGTTCGGAGCTTTTACTGTGCCGTTCTTCGACAAGGATAAATAGTAGTTGATCAGCGGCTGTGTTTGAGCGTGATAGACTTCAAGCCGTTTACGAACCGTATCCTCATGATCGTCCTGACGCTGTACAAGAGCCTCACCTGTTTCGTCATCAATATCGGGTGTTTTGGGAGGATTAAAGAGAACATGATAGGTTCTCCCTGAAGCCGGATGTACACGTCGCCCACTCATCCGTACGATAATCTCCTTGTCCTCAACATTAATTTCAACAACATGGTCAATGCGGATTCCGTCTTTTCCGAGTGCCTCGGCCTGGGGAAGAGTCCGCGGGAAACCGTCAAAAAGGCATCCATTGGCGCAGTCGGGCTCTTCAAGCCTCTCCTTGACGAGACCGATGATAATTTCATCCGAGACAAGCTGACCTGCGTCCATGATTTTTTTTGCTGCAATACCCAGAGGTGTGCCGGCAGCTACAGCAGAACGCAACATGTCACCCGTAGATATCTGCGGGATACCGAGGGATTTTGAAATATAGTTGGACTGTGTTCCTTTGCCTGCACCTGGTGCTCCCAGTAAAATAATTCTCATCAAACTGATTTTATATGGTTTTTTTTGTTGTGACAATCATGATTTTTGGCTTTGAAGCTCTTGCCTGGTCGCCGGTTGGGTCAACTTCAGGAGCGCTTACTGACGATCCATTCTGCTCCGTATTGGATGAAAGAGGTGCAGACGCGGGAACAGTTTCATGACTTTTTGATGAGGTATTGAGCTGTATAGTCTGAACGGGAGGTCTTTTCTTGAATTCAATTGCTTTGGCTTTAGGGGCGCCTTCGGAAACGGTAGTAGTCTGAAGTTTTGCTTCATTGAACAACTGCTGAGATTCTGCTGCAGCACCTTTTGCATCAAGTGAGCGTAATTGATACGCTTCTTCGGTGAGGATCTGGTTTCTGAATTCAAAATCCAAAGCACCGAGCATCATTCTGATAACTCTGCGGCTTTCACCAAGGTCGCCACTGGACTCTATCTGAGTTTCAGCTTTGGCATTGACTGACGTGATCAGGCGGCCATTGACATCCTTCTCTTCAAGCAGTCCAAAAGTGATATTGATTTTCAAGCCAAAAAGAAGAAAAGAGCTGACTTCAGCACGAATTGCGGTCATTCCGCCGACAGCTGTTTTTTCATAGATCAGATTCCAGCCTATCCAGTGATTAATTTTGGTAAGAATAAACTCTGTGATTTCTCCAATGGGCTGATCGTAACGCCGTACCTTCAGTTCATGGAAAAGAGGGTGTTCTGACGTATGCGTCGCATTACTTTTTAAGCCGTAATACGTTTTGTTGAACTCGTTCTTAAAAGGAATCAATTCAGAAAGATCCATGATTATTCGGACGGTTAAAGATTATTGCGGTTACTGTGTGCTGTTTGTTGCAAGTTGTCCGCAAGCCGCATTAATGGTTGTTCCGTAGCTTTTTCTGACCGTGACATGCAGTCCTGATGTAAGGAGTTGCTGTACAAACATGTCTCTGGTTGAGCTATAAACAGGCTTGAATTTAATATTAATGATTGAATTGTAATCAATCAAATTTATTTTGCATAAAAAGGTCTTTGCAAACCGGGCAAGCATTTTTGCATCATCCAGGGAATCGTTGATTCCTTTGAGGAGCATATAGACAATGGTAACGGGCATACCGGTGATTTCAGTATACTCTGCAAGCGATTTGCCCAACTCGTTGAGCGGGTACTGCCGGGCAGCAATAGGCATGAGCGATTCCCGCTTATCCTGATTAGCGGCATGAAGAGAGACTGCAAGTTTTGTTTTCATTCCTGACCTTGCGAGGCGTTGAATTTCAGGGATAACCCCGACAGTCGAAATGGTTATTCTTTTCTGTGAAAGGCAGAAGCTGTAGTTTTTAGTGCTGAGGGTCTCAATGGCTTCAATAACATTATCGGTGTTCAGGAGCGGTTCACCCATTCCCATAAAGACAATATTGGTGATTTTGTTGTTGGATGTTTTTTCGGCGGCAATCGAGTTAAGGGCGTAGACCTGACCGGTAATTTCTCCGGCGCTGAGATTGCGACGGAATCCCATACTGCCGGTAGCACAGAAAGGACATTGAAGCGGGCACCCAACCTGAGATGATACGCAGGCAGTCATTCTCTCCGCTGAGGCGATGAGGACACTTTCCACTTTCTCATTATCAGGGAGTTGCAGCAGTATTTTTTCTGTTGGATTCAGGCACGCATCTTCGAAACACTCCTGGCGCCCCTGGAGCTGTAACTGCCCGATTGAAAATGTTTCGGAAAGCTTTTTGCGCAGCCCCCGGCTGAGGATGGTCATGTCGTCAAAGCTGGACGCATGGTGGCTGAAGAGCCACTGGTGTATCTGGGTAGCCCTGAATGAGGGTTCCCCCATTGACTCCATGCTCTCTTGAAGCTGCTTAAAGGTGAGATCTATTATATTCGGTAACTTTACGGTCATTGAATAGAGGATAGTTATTTGTAAAAAAAATGGTTGCAGTTTAAAATGATAAGGCCCCCGATTGAGCAGTGTCTGCAAAAATATATGCCATGATTCGTTCTTTTGCTGGTCCATTATAAAAAAAGTACTATATCCCGGAAAACTTATAGTGCTTTTGCGTTGAAATGGCCCATAAAATGAGGGTAGTTTCTGCTTTCTGTAGCGGTTAAAAAAGCATAGATTAAGTTTTATTTTTTGTTTAAAGTTACCTCAATCTAATGATATTACCTGAGTATGGCCGGACACTTCAAACTGCTGAATGGTCTCCGGTCATCGATGAGCTTCTCGAAGGGCAGCACTTTGTTATTACGACGCATGAAAATTCAGATGGAGATGGCCTCGGCAGCGAGGTAGCTCTTGCAAAAGTACTTAAGGCGCTTGGTAAGGAGGTAACTATTGTCAATCCAACGGACGTTCCCCCTAATTACCAGTTTCTCAAACAACTCTACCCGATAAACCTTTTCAATAACAAAAGCGAGGAGGCTATTGCTGAGCTCTCGCTGTGTGATGTTGTTATTCTGCTTGATGCCAATTTACACGACAGGATGGGCTCATTGTGGCCTCATGTAAGTTTTGCAAGGGAGCTCGGCAGTCTCAAAATCGTCTGTATTGACCATCATCTTGAACCTGAGGATTTTACTGACGTTATGGTGTGCGAAAGCTATGCATCATCGACCGGCGAGCTTGTGTACGGGTTTCTGTGTGCCCTTCAAGAGCGTGTGGGTCATGATATCTTTACTCCTGAAATTGCTTCAGCTCTCTACGTCGCCGTTATGACGGATACCGGATCGTTCAGATTTCCGAAAACTTCGCCTTACGTCTATACGCTTGCCGGAGACCTTGTCGGCAAGGGGGCTGACCCGGCAGAGCTCTACGACAGGATTTACAATTCACTCTCTCCACCGGCCCTTAAACTGCTTGGAGCGGCACTGAGTGCTATTTCCATTCTTGATGACGGCGATATTTCATGGCTTTTCATTTCGCAGGAGATGCTCAAAGCGACCGGGAGCAAATTGTTTGATACCGATCTTATTATCCGCTATCTTTTAAGTGTTCCTTCAGTCCGTATCGCCGTTCTTATTGTTGAGATGCAGGATGGAAGAACCAAGGCAAGTTTCAGGTCGCGTGGTAATATCTATGTTAATAAACTGGCTCAAAAATATGGCGGCGGCGGTCATATGAATGCCGCTGGGTGCCTTTTCAAGTTTTCATCCGATAAGGCACAGAACGTACTTCTTGAAGACCTGAGGGCGTTTCTCAGGGATAACAATGAATCTAAGTAAAGACTTTCTTAACGATGGCAGGTACCTCTATGAAAATATCAGTAGTAAAAAGTAATCTTGAAGCTGTAGGCGCTGATCTTCTTGTTCTGCCTTTCAGCGTTAGTGCATTGAAAAAGGAGGCTGAAGTTGCGCTTGGAGCCTTCGGGTTTGATGGTAAGGTGTTGAAAGACTTCAAAGCAGATGCCGGTGAAGTTGTGCTTTTGTACGGAGGCGGTAAAAAGTTTGCTGCCACACGTATTGCGCTGCTTGGTCTTGGAGAGGCAAAAGCTATGGACGATTGGAGAAAGGCTTTTGTATCGCTTGCTTCAAAAGTTGTGGAGATGAAACTTGAAAAAGTTGCAGTTGACTGTTCCGGTATTCAGGCCATTGCGGCATCTGCCGGACAAAGTGTTGCAACATTGGCAGCAACGCTTGTTGAGGGTTGTTCTGTGGGCTCGTATCGCTTTGATCGCCTGAAAAGCGGCAAGCTGGATAAAAAGAAGTCTGCAGGAAAATCCAAAGAGATTGCAGAGCTATCGCTGAGGGCTGATGCCGTGGTTTTTGAAGAGGTCGAGAAAGGTGCAGCTGAAGGAAAAATTGTTGCTTCATGCCAGAAGATGGCAAGAGACCTGGTCAATCTTCCGGGAAATTATCTGCAGGCTGACGATATTGCAAAAGCTGCAGTGGAGTCTGGCAAAAAAAATGGGTATGACGTTACCGTTCTTCATAAGAAACAGATAGAATCACTCTGCATGGGCGGTCTGCTTGCGGTCAATCAAGGCAGCTTTCATCCCCCGACCTTTACGGTGCTTGACTACAAACCAAAAGGAAAAGCCAAACTTGTTGTCGCTCTTGTCGGAAAAGGCGTTACCTTTGATTCCGGCGGTATTTCGATAAAGCCGTCAGAAAATATGGGCGAGATGAAGTCGGATATGTCAGGTGCAGCAAGTGTACTTGGCGCAGTTGAGGCTGTGAGCCGTCTCGGGCTTCCGCTGCATGTTATCGGTCTTATTCCAGCCACAGACAATATGCCGAGCGGCACAGCCCAGAAGCCTGGTGACGTTATTACCACCTACTCCGGCATTACTGTTGAGGTCGGCAATACTGATGCTGAGGGGCGTCTGATTTTAGCTGATGCGTTGACTTATGCCAAGGAGAAATACAAGCCAGATGTGATTATTGATGTGGCGACCCTTACCGGCGCCTGCATTGTTGCACTCGGGTACGGCGTTGCCGGTCTTTTCAGCAATAACGACAAGCTTGCTGATGATATTTTTCAGGCAGGGCAGCAGACCGGTGAAAAAGTATGGCGGATGCCGCTATGGGATCTCTATGATGAGCAGATCAAGTCTGACGTTGCAGATGTGAACAATACCGGAGGGCGCGGGGCAGGCTCTGTTACAGCGGCAAAATTTCTTGAGAAATTTATTGATGGCCATAAAAACTGGGCTCATATCGATATTGCCGGACCATCATTTCTGCCAAAAGCTGGAGGCAAGGTTAGTGGAGGTACTGGCTTCGGCGTAAGCCTGCTTGTTGAACTGCTGAAAAAATGGGCATAAGGTAATTCCATTGTGCCCCGGAAGCGTGTCAGTAGATGAAATATTAATCTGAATCAATCGTGATGAAGGCCGTAGCGCAAAATCCTGTAGTGATAATCCCGGGCGTTCTGTTCTGGGATTCCCTCTATGACGTCATGAAAGATGCTCTTTCACACTATATTCCAAAAGAGAAAATTGCCATTGCGCCGGTGTCACTCGTTGACTGGATAGGGTTTCCGCCGTCGCCCGAAAAGTCAACCAACCGGGTCATGAAAGCAGTTGATGCAGCGGTGAGAACGATGGAAAGAAAATTTCCAGGAGAGCCCATTACCCTTGTAGCACACAGCGGGGGCGGGACTGTAGCTATGGTCTATCTTCTCGAAAAACCATTTCAGGGTGATGTTTATCATCCAGGCAAGCGTATAGGAAAGCTGCTAACTCTTGGAACACCTTTTCATACGCATGAATATTATGCGAAAATAAAGACGGATTTTATTTTCAAGTATCTTCAATCGGATTTTTTTAGGCGTTATCTTGTTATATCTGTTGTAAGTGATAAGTTTCACGGCAATTCTCATGGAAGTTTTGTCGAAAAAATGTGTTACAAGTTTTACCAAAGCGTCCAGGAGGATGGCAATACAGGCGGCGATGGAATAGTGCCTGCAAAAAGCTGTTTTCTTGATGGTGCTGAAAATGTTACTATTGCAGATGCGGAACATCTTCCAACACCACATACCAGGTGGTATGGTACAAAAGAAGGGGTTGAACAATGGATTCAGTGGCTATAAGGAATAGTCGAGCAAGGGTTGCCGGGGTTGTATTTTTTGCATTTCTTCTTGTTCTCTCAGCATGCAGTCAGGAGAAGCAGAAGCATGACCCGAGGCAGGAGCATCTTGAATCAATGATGGCTATTCTTGCACAGGTACAAAAAAATCTTGGCAGAATTCAGCAGAAAGAGGCTGTAGTTGAACGTCTCTCCTCGGGAGTTGAGGGACGGGATTCAACAAATGTCAAGCAGATTGGTCACGATATTACCAACAGTATCCGTTTTATCGATTCCACACTGGCTGCAAGCAAGACTCTGATCAAGAAGCTGGAAGAAGAGAACAGGACATCCTCTTATCGAGTTGAATCTCTCGACAAGCTTGTTTCTGAGATGAAAGTAGCTATTAACACCAAAGACTCAGAGGTCAAAGCGCTCAAAGGCCAGCTTCAGAATCTTAACAAGCAGATTTCATCGCTTATGGCAACGGTTGATGTGCTGGACAAGTTTATACAGGATCAGGAAGTTCAGCTCTATACAGCCTATTACATTTCAGGTACCTATAATGAGCTTGTGACGAAGGGTGTTCTTGTGCGTATAAACCCGCTTGAGAAGCTGTTCGGCAGCGAGTATCGTCTTGCATCCGACTTTAATGTCAATCTTTTCAAAAAGGTAGACATTACTGAAACAAGGGATCTGTTTTTTGACAAGCCGCTCTCAAGCCTTAGAATCATAACACCTCATTCTGTAGGCTCTTACGAACTTGTGGGTGGAAAAACATCATCGGTTCTCCTTATACGTGATGAGAATGCTTTCTGGCAGAAATCCCGCTGTCTTGTGGTTGTTATAGAATAATATTCAGAGATGCTTTTCGACGCTTAACGGGTTAGATCAGGACGCTTTAACACTCATCTTCTTTATGAAAATCACCATTTTCGGATCGGGTTATGTTGGACTTGTTACCGGCTCATGCTTTGCTGAAGTGGGTAATGATGTGCTTTGTGTGGATATTGACCAGCAGAAGATTGATAGTCTCAATACGGGGCAGATCCCTATTCATGAGCCCGGGCTGGATGAAATTGTTGCTGAAAACATCAAGGCTGGCAGGTTGAGGTTTACCACTGATATCAGGGAAGGAGTCGATTTCGGGCTATACCAGATTATTGCTGTGGGCACTCCTCCCGATGAGGATGGTTCTGCTGATTTGCGACATGTGCTCACTGTTGCCGAGAGTATCGGCACCTATATGAGTGAGTACCGGATTGTTATCAATAAATCCACAGTACCCGTAGGGACTGCCGACCGGGTCAAAGAAAAAATCCGTTCTGTTCTTGCTGAAAGAAAGGCTGATATTGATTTTGATGTGGTTTCGAATCCCGAGTTTCTCAAGGAAGGTGATGCAGTCAATGACTTCATGAAGCCCGAGCGCATTGTGATCGGGGTGGATAACCCCAGGACCAAGGAGCTTCTGCGGTTTCTTTATTCCCCGTTCAATCGCAGTTCTGATCGTTTTATAGCGATGGATGTCCGTTCAGCTGAACTGACAAAATATGCGGCTAACGCAATGCTTGCGACGAAAATCAGCTTCATGAATGAAATTGCCAACATTGCCGAACGGGTTGGGGCTGATGTTGAGGCTGTGAGAAAAGGTATCGGCTCAGACTCAAGGATAGGGTTCTCATTTATCTATCCCGGTGTAGGGTATGGCGGTTCATGCTTTCCAAAAGATGTCAGGGCGCTTGAAAGAACGGCCCATCAGCATGGGTATCATTCACGAATTCTCCAGGCGGTCGAGGCGGTCAATCATGACCAGAAAAGCTCGATAGTGAGGAAGATTAAGGAGCATTTCAATGACGATATAGCTGGGAAGGTTTTTGCGATTTGGGGGCTTTCCTTCAAGCCCAATACCGATGATATGCGTGAAGCTCCCAGTCGAAGGGTTATTGAAGAGCTGCTGGAGGGTGGAGCAAGGGTAAGAGTCTACGATCCGGTTGCCATGAATGAGGTCAGACGGATATATGGTGAATGTGACGAAATTCTTTATGCATCGAACCAGGAAGATGCCATTAAAGGCTCAAATGCCCTTGTTGTGCTGACCGAGTGGCTTGTTTTCCGCAGCCCCGATTTTGACATGATTAAAAGGGATCTCACCCATCCTGTGATCTTTGACGGCAGAAATATTTACAGCCCTGACTTTATGGAGCAGTTCGGATTCACCTATTACTCCATAGGCCGCCCTTCACGAGGAGTGGTATAACGTCACTGCCAGAATCGGTAAAAGTGATGCAGCGGACCGTTTCCGCCTCCTGAACGGTAAGCTGCACCAGCCTCGAGAGCTTCATTGAGATATGCTTTTGCTTTTGCTACAGCACTATCCGTAGTTTCCCCCTTCGCCATAAATGCAGCAATAGCCGAAGAGAGCGTGCATCCGGTACCATGTGTATTTCCTGTCATGATTTTTTTTGAGCTGAACCAGAAAAACTGATTGTCAAAGAGCAGGCAGTCGCGACACTCTTCGCCGTTGCCATGACCGCCTTTAATGAGTACGGAAGCTGTTCCTGTTTCAAGGAGTTTAGCCGCCCTGTCCTCAATCTCTTCAGAAGTGGAGGGCGCATGTTCCATTCCTGTCAACAGAGCGCTTTCAGGCAGGTTTGGAGTAACGAGCGAGGTAAGAGGGAATAGCTCTTCTTTCAATAGCGGGATAGCCTCCGCAGGAAGAAGGGGAGTGCCTCCGGTAGAGGCGAGAACCGTGTCGAGAATAACAAAAGGATTGCCTTTAAGCTCCCGAAGCAGTGACGCAACAGTTTTGATGGCTACAATGCTTCCCAGCATGCCAATTTTAACGGCATCAATTGCAATATCTTCAGAAATGCTTCTAAACTGCTCTGTAATGCACTTTGCATCAAGAGGGTAGATCGATCTGACTCCAGTCGTGTTTTGGGCTGTAATGGCGGTTATGACCGATAAAGCAAAGCACTCAAGGGCGGAGAATGTTTTAATATCAGCCTGAATCCCGGCGCCGCCGCTGCCGTCTGATCCTGCAATGGTGAGGACTGTTGTATATTTTTTCATGGCAGGCTCTTTTGTAGAGCCCTCATGAGCTCGAAAGCTGCCTTCGAAGGATTTTCAGCCCTGCTGACTGCCGATATTACAGCTACGCCTGATGCTCCCCTGGAGATAAGAATCGGGGCGTTTTCAATGCTGATTCCTCCAATGGCAACCACTGGCAGCGAGATACTCTGCACTGTCTTTTGCAGATTTTCCGGGCCAAGGGGTGGATGCTCTTTCAGTTTTGAAACAGTCGGATAGACATGGCCGAATCCGATATAGTCAGCGCCGTCTTTTTCTGCCCGCACTGCTTCTTCCGGAGAAGAGACTGAAACCCCGATAATACGGGTGTTTCCAAGCAGTTTCCGGGCTGCAGCAGCAGGAAGGTCATCCTGCCCGAGGTGAACGCCGTCAGCTTCGCTAGCAAGGGCTATATCTACCCGGTCGTTGATAATAAAGAGGGCGTGGTACTCTCGGCAAAGGTTGCGGATGGCAAGAGCCCAGGTAAAAAGCTGGCTGCCGGAAGCTGATTTATGCCGCAACTGTATCATGGCGGCCCCTCCATTGAGGGCCTCACGTGCAAGAGTAACCGGGCAGTATGCCTCATCGGTAATGACGCAGAGAAACGGTGCAGCAGGAATCATTAGGATAAAATGATAGAAAATTGTTCAAGGGTATCAATAAATCTGGAACTATCTCGGAAGATAGACAATCCTGCTATTCCGTAAGCGGCCTCATCCATACAGCTCCCGGATTTGCACCATGCAAGGGATATGAGAGGGGAGAAGACTAAGGTGATCGATGAGTGCACCCCTGCCATCAGCCCCTTCCTTAGCGCTGCTGATCATGAAAATACGCGGAAGGGGAGTCCTTCCCGTTCGATTATTATGTGGCATTCAAACAAAATGATTTGATTTTCTACTCACTATAAATAATATTAATAGTGATGGCATCAAATGCCATGTGAGGTGTTTTTATAGCTTGGATAGGCCGTTACTTAACGTTTTCAAGAGGTTTTCATGAGTGTTATTGAGCAGAATATCATCAAGGCAGGCTTTATTCTTCCCCAGATTCCTGCTGTTGCCGGCCTTTATTCACCGGCAATAAGCTCCGGTAACCTTGTTTTTACCTCAGGGCAACTCCCTCTCAAGGATGGGAAACTCATTGAACCAGGCGGAAAAGGCAAGGTCAATGAGGTGCGAAAAGATGAAGCTTTTCATGCTTCAAGAGTCGCTCTTCTCAACGCACTTGCAGCGATAAAATCAGTGACAGGGTCGCTTGATAACATTGAAAAAATAGTCAAGCTCACTCTCTATGTTTCCAGCGAAACCTTCTTTTCCAGCCAGCATCTTGTTGCTAACGGGGCATCTTCGTTGCTGCATGAGATTTTCGGTGACAGGGGAGCCCACACAAGAAGCGCTGTTGGCGTTACCGAATTACCCCTTGGAGCGAGCCTTGAGCTCGAACTTATTGTTCAATATAAACCGCAATCCTGACGCGTTTATATTTCAGAATAATCCCCTCCTTACATCATATTGATTATTCAATATATCTTGCGAAATAAAGTATAAGATTAAACCGAAACGTTTCCATTAAACAATATAACTTGCGGTATAATAACAAGTTATGTTTTCATTAGCGCTGTATTTATGCTGCGTTAAAAATAGTTTAATTATTAAATATATGCTGTTGAATTTTATTGTTTATATCGCGGTCTATTGTTGTTGTTTTAATATTAAAAAAGTAGTAAACTTATTAAACTTTAGTTTATATAAAAATACATAAGATATTGTATTAAAATAACTAAAAGTAATTTAGATAAATATATTATTAGTTTGTTTGTGTTTTCTTTAATGTTGCAAGTTTCTTTTGAAAGTCTTAGTTTAAAAAGTTCTTGTTTGTTTATTTATTATATTTTTAATCTTTATTGTTAAACGATTGCTTTCTGAAAAATCTATTTTTTTATAGCTTTTTTTTCTTGTTATAACATTGTTGTCTTTAGATTTTTTTCTTGATGTTTCTTTTTATGGTGGTTTCGATATTTCTTTATGTTATGCCGTTGATTAGGTGTTGTTAGGTGGCTCTTATTCGCCTCTTCTTGTATTGGTAAATAATTCAATTATCCATACACTGCTTTTCGGTTTTTCTTGCTCATAAAGTTTATGAGTACGAGGGCTTTCAGCGGGAGGAGAAATGATAATTTTTGTGATTTTGATAACTGATCGGTAAACTGTGTTTCAGGCCTAATTGGTTGTACTCTCATATTTTGTAATCAAACCACTCGTCATGTCCCGAATACTTACCATTGTAATGATGCTTGTCGTGCTTGTATTTGGCGTTTTTTTAGGCACCAGGCTCAATGGCGGCAGGGATATTCAGGTGGCCCAGCAGAAAAAAATGCTTGAGGCCTTCGGCCTGATGAAGGAGTTCTATGTCGACAAGGTTGACAGCGACAGTTTAGCAGGTGCCGGAATACAGGGAATGGCGGAATACCTTGACCCCCACACAGTCTATCTTGAGCCTGAAAAGGTCTCTTTTTCCCAGGCTGAGTTTGATGGGAATTTTGATGGCATAGGGATAGAATTTGATGTGGTCAGCGATACTCTTCTTGTTGTCACCCCCCTCTCCGGCGGGCCCAGTGCTACTGTTGGAATTGCGACGGGAGACCGCATTATTGCCATTGATTCTGCCTCGGCTGTTGGAATAACCCAGCAGGATGTTCTTAGAAAGCTGAGAGGGAAACGAGGAACGAAAGTCCGGTTGAAAGTATTCAGGCCTCTCAATGGCAAACTTCTTGATTTTACCGTTACCCGCGGTAAGATATCAACGTCGAGTATCGACGCTGCCTTTATGCTTAATAATAAGGTCGGTTATATAAGGTTGAGTCGTTTTATTGCAACTACAGCTGAAGAGTTCCGCCGTGCGCTTGACGGTTTGAAAAAGCAGGGTATGAAAAGAGTTATCCTTGATCTCAGAGGCAATCCCGGTGGCTTTCTTGAACAGGCTGTTGCCGTTGCCGACGAATTTCTTGCTAAAGGCCAGCTGATTGTTTATACCAAAAGCCGCGCCGGTGGTTCGGAGGATGAACGATATGTAGCCAAATCAGCAGATGAGGGTTTCAGAAACGGGGAGGTTGTTGTGCTGGTTGATAAAGGAAGTGCTTCTGCCTCTGAAATTCTTGCCGGAGCTCTGCAAGATAACAAGAGAGCCGTTGTTGTTGGTGAATTGAGCTTTGGGAAGGGGCTGGTTCAGCGTCAGCTCCAGTTCGCCGACGGTTCAGCTATCCGCCTTACAGTATCTCGATACTATACCCCCTCGGGTCGACTGATACAGAGAGTCTATCGTAAGGGTGGTGCTGGCCGTGAAAGGTATTACAAGGATGCTATGGTTAATATTCATCCGCAGAAACTCTTTACCGATCCCGACAGTTTACTCTATATGAAAACCAATGAAGTATCCGTCTACAAAACATCATCACTCCCTTCATTGGTATTATCACTCAAAGGAAAGGATGCAAAAGGTCACAGCAAACTTGCTGCACTCAGGGATGCAGGTGGTATTATTCCTGATTTCTGGGTAACCGGAAGCGCATACTCCGATTTTTATCAGAAGCTTTTTCAGACGGGTTCTATTGACGATATTGCACTGAAGCTTCTTGATGATCGAAACAGCTCAGTTCAGGCTTATCGCACCTCATTGGATAGCTTTATTGCCAATTACTCTGAAGAGAGCGGTTTTGAGGCCCTGGTCTTAAAGGCCTGCAAGGCTAAAAAAATCGCTTTTGATAAAGCTGCTTTTGTTCGAGACAGAAAAAGCATTGCCCGTGCCGTGAAGTCGAAGATTGCGCATCAGCTTTTTGGAGCTGAAGGGCAGATAAAATTTCTTGTACGCAATGCAGATCCACTTGTAAAAATAGCCGAAACAGTGCCTGGTCTGCGCCCTTGAGTGCGGGGTCATGACTCCCTGATCTTTATTCTCCTTGTTAACGTTTTAACCGAGGCTTTTATGTCAATTATTGAAAAAATCAACAGTGCCACCTGTACGTTGCGCCTGCAGAAGGACTGGCTGAAAATATTTACCTGCCCTGTGCCGTCCTCTGATTTTCTGTCATTTGTCGGAATAGCAACCATCGATGCTCCTCAACATGCGGTGCTGAGCCTTTTGTATGATGTTGACGCAGCTACTGAGTGGGTATGGAAGACGAAGGAAATGAAGGTGCTTCAGGAGCTCTCGGGAGATGAAGGCCGAGTTGTCTACCAGCTGGTCAGCGCTCCATGGCCTGTTACAGATCGAGAAATCATAACTCGTTCAATGGGATATCTTGATCCTGATACTTCCGAAGTTTATATTAAACTGGAGTGTATGGCGGATTATCTCCCTTTAAACGATAAGTATGTGCGTGTTCCCCAGCTTGAGGGTGCATGGAACATTATTCCCTTGTCTGCTGATCAGTGCAGGGTTGTTTTTCGTCTTCATATAGAACCCGGCGGTGAAATTCCATCCTGGCTTGCCAATATTGCTGTTATTGATACCCCGTATCATACGTTGACCAACCTGAGGGAGATGGTCAAACAGGAAAAATATCTTGTTCCAGTTGAAGCACCTTTTAAGAAATCAGCTAAAGATGTCTTCCAGAATTACGAGAAATTTATAACTGAGTGATCTATCAGCGTTTTTTTGCAGTCTTTATATCATACCCTTAAAAGAACAGTATGGATATCGGGTTAATTCTTCATGGGGACTGGAAATTTCGCATTGAACATAAAGGGATAAAAATATATTCCTCCAAGGTTGACGGATCCGACATCCAGGGCTTTAAGGGAGAGGCTGAGGTGGAGGTATCCTTAAATAAGCTTATCAGCCTTTTTTACGACATGCCCAGTTATAATCGCTGGGTTCATCAACTCGTGGACATGCATATTCTTGACAAAACTACTCCTACGGAGTACGTTGTCCGTCAAATTATTAAAACCCCCTGGCCGCTTCAGCACAGGGAGGTAATTATGCGTACAGGACTCACTTTGGCAGGGGATAATTCCGTGGCGCTTACGATGAAGGCCGAGCCTGACTATCTGCCAGACAATCCAGAGTATCACAGGGTTCGTCACGCCACAGGTATGTGGGCTTTCAAGCCGACAACCGAGGGGAGAGTGAATATCACCTTTGTCATGCACATAGATCCAGGCAAGGATGTTCCCTCTTCAATGAGTAATGCCGGAATGTTCGAAGTTCCGTTCTATTCAATGAACAATCTGAAAACCCTTCTGAAGGATGCGTCCTATAACCCTCCATATCCTGAGGATATAAAGCAGCACCTCACGATCATTGATGATACTGCTGAAAAGCTTTGATCAGTTTATCTGCTCTTACCGGCACGGCACCAACTTCCTGACAGACTGTTCCGGCAGCAAGATTGGCTATTGTAGCATTCGTTACCATATCTACACCCGCAGCAGCACCCAGTGCAAGCATCCCGATAACGGTGTCTCCGGCGCCTGAAACGTCGGATACCTCGAGTGAAGTTGCCGGGATATGGGTAAACGACCCATTATAGATTGTCATGCCTTTATCGCTTCTTGTAACGATAATTGTTTCAGCTTGCAGTTTTTCCTGGAGCGCCCGGCAGGCCTCTTCAATTTCGGGGTCGTTGTTGTGCAGGACTATCCCGAGTGATGATGCCATTTCTGAAAGGTTCGGCTTAAAAACTGTGCATCCAGTGAAAGCGAAGAAATTCTTGAGTTTCGGATCGACAAGTACCGGTGTATTCTGCCGTTTTGAGACTGTTATGATATGCTCAATGATTTTTGCGCTCAGCAGCCCCTTGTTGTAATCTTCCAGTACGACTGCGTCTATTGACTCGATAACCGAGTTAAATGCATCTATAACAGCATTTTCAATAGTTTCGTCAACATCCTTTCTGCTTTCGAAGTCCACCCTTGTAATGTGATGGTTTTGCGACAGGATTCTGGTTTTGCAGGTTGTCGGTCTTGAAGGATCGCTGATAAGTCCCTCCATTGCGAGACCTTGCTTCCGGAACAGATCCAGAAGTATTTCGCGGTTGTTGTCTGCCCCGGTAATGCCGATCAATATTGTTTTTGCCCCGATCGACTGCGTATTGAGCGCTACATTTGCAGCTCCTCCAAGCCGGTAATCCTCATGGGTAACATCCACTACAGGAACGGGGTATTCGGGCGAAATACGGGAGACATGACCAAAAATATACTTGTCAAGCATAATGTCGCCGATAACGGCAATCCGCTTGTGTCGAAAAGAGTCCAGAATGGCGTCAATGGAGTTTGCAGTCATAACCTCTTGTTTCATGATGTTTTCAGTGCTCAGGAGATAAAAAATAGCAGGAAATAACGTTTAAGCAATGAAGATATGATTGTATCATTTTATTTTTTGCTATTTTTTGTTATAATTAAAGCTAAGCATTTTTAAGCTTTATCTGAAAAAAGCGGGAACCAATGTTCGACAGTTTAAGTGATAAATTAGAGGCCACCTTTAAAAAGCTCGCAGGTCAGGCCACCATAAATGAGATCAATATTGGTCTCGCCATGCGGGATATCAAGAGAGCTCTTCTTGGTGCTGACGTTAACTATAAGGTAGCAAAGAAATTAATTGAAGATATAAGGGAAAAGTCTCTCGGCGAGCAGGTCATCAAAAGCGTATCGCCTGCGCAGATGATCGTCAAAATCGTCTACGATGAACTGACCGAACTGATGGGTGGTGAACAGAAGCCGCTCAACCTTTCACCCAAGAAACTTCCCGCAGTAATTATGGTTGCCGGTCTTCAGGGGTCGGGAAAAACAACATTTTGCGCAAAACTTGCTCTGCGGCTCAAAAAGAACGGAAAAAATCCTCTCCTTGTTGCAGCTGACGTCTATCGTCCGGCAGCAATTGACCAGCTTAAAGCCCTTGGTCTGCAGGTTGATGTTCCCGTGTTTTCTATTGAACAGCAGGATGCCATGAAGGCAGCCCTTCAGGGTCTTGAAGAGGCACGCTCTACCGGAAAAGATGTTCTCATTATCGATACTGCCGGACGTCTGCAGATTGATCAGCAGATGATGGCTGAAGCAGAGGCTTTGAAGCATGCACTCAAGCCTGACGAGCTTCTCTTTGTTGTTGACTCCATGATGGGACAGGAAGCTGTCAATACAGCAAAGGCCTTCAACGATCGCCTTGATTTTGACGGTGTAGTGCTCACCAAGCTTGATGGTGATTCAAGAGGCGGCGCTGCGCTTTCCATACGTCAGGTTGTTGAAAAGCCGATCAAGTTTATCAGTATCGGCGAGAAGGTTGACGATCTGGATATATTCTATCCTGACCGTATGGCCCAGAGGATTCTGGGAATGGGCGATATTGTCAGTTTTGTTGAAAAAGCCCAGGAGAATCTCGATCTTGAGAAATCTCTCGAGATGCAGAAGCGGTTGATGAAGAACGAGTTCGATCTCAACGACTTTTTCGATCAGCTCCAGCAGCTTAAAAAAATGGGTTCTATTCAGGGTTTGATCGAGATGGTGCCGGGTCTTAACAAGATGGTGCCTAAGCAGGATCTTGAGAATCTGGATTTCAAGCCTATTGAGGCCATGATCAACTCGATGACCAGACAGGAGAAAGTTAATCCTGATATCATCAATGGAAGCCGCCGTCAACGTATTGCAAAAGGCAGCGGAACCAAAGTGCAGGAGGTTAACCTTCTGCTCAAGCAGTTCTCAGAGATGAAAAAAATGATGCGTTCGGTATCAAAGCTGTCGCAGTCAGGAAGAAAAATTACCTCGCAGAATCTTGCTTTGGATAAGTTTTTAAAACGATAAATTACACTTACTGTCAGTAGTAAACATTAACTAAAATACATTAGCCTTGGTAAAGATCAGACTGAAAAGAGCAGGAAGAAAAAAATTGCCGGTATACCAGATTGTTGTTGCCGATGCGCGCTCACCACGGGACGGCAAGTTTCTTGAAGTTGTAGGCCATTACGAACCTACAGCAAAGCCACACGCTGTGACCATTAAGAAAGACCGTATCATATATTGGATGCAGACTGGTGCACAGCCAACTGCAACGGTTAACAGCCTTATCCGTACTACAGGTTTGCTCTACGAACTCAGGCTCAAGAGCATGGGTCGCAGTGAGGCTGAAGTTACTGCAGAGATGGAAAAATGGCAGGAGCATCAGAACGTCAGACGTCAGAAGCGCCTTGCATTGAAGTCTCATCGTCGTACTGCCAAAAAAGCGGCAGAAGCGAAGGCAGCAGGCGCAGAAGCCTGATAACTCTTTTACGGTGAGGTCGGAATGGAACTCTATATAACAGGAGTCATTCTCAAGCCGAAAGGATTGCAGGGTGAAGTTAAGGTGGAACTGGTTACCGACTTTCCTGAAACTTTTCTTTCACGCCGTGAGTATTACGCAGGAAAGTCCGAGGATTCTGTTGAGCGGTTGAAAGTTAAAAAAGCCGCTCTCGGAGCTGGATTTGCATGGTTGTTCTTTGAAGGAATTGACACGATGGAAAAAGCAGAGACTCTGACAGGCTGGAAATTGTTTGTCACAGAAGATCAGCTTTTGCCTCAGCCGGAAAACCGTGCTTATGTTCACGAGATTATAGGCATGAAGGTTATAGACCGAAATCGTACTGAAGTCGGCGTGGTTACTAATGTTATCAGGATGCCAGCCAATGAGGTATATGAGGTTAAGGTCGGTGAAAAAAAGATTTTGGTGCCAGCTATAGATGAGTTTGTAGAGGAGTTCAATCTTGGGGAAAAGTATATAGTGATACCGAGATTCGGCGAGTTTCTCTGAATGGTTGACCCGGAACAGTTTGTTCAGAAACCCTTACTCAGCCAATGAACGCAATAAGGATTGATGTTATTTCCGTCATTCCAGGTTTTTTTGATTCGCCGCTTGACAACGGATTGTTGAGCATAGCCCGAAAGAAAAACCATGCGGACATTCATGTTCATAACTTGCATGATTATGGACTGGGGAAGTACAAACAGGTTGATGATTCACCATTTGGCGGTGGCGCCGGGATGGTTATCCGTCCCGAACCGGTGTTTGCATGTATTGAAGCTTTGAAGGCTGAAAGAGAGTATGATGAGGTGATTTTTCTGACACCAGATGGAAAACTGTTTGAGCAGTCTATGGCAAACAGGATTTCGAGGATGCAGAACCTTATTATTCTCTGTGGTCATTACAAAGCCATAGATGAGAGAATCCGTCAGAATTTGATTACCATGGAACTTTCCATTGGTGATGTTGTCGTTTCAGGTGGTGAGATCCCGGCACTGCTTCTTATGGATGCTGTTGTCAGGGTTATACCGGGTGTGCTTGGTGACAGTGAGTCAGCGTTGACCGACTCTTTTCAGACAGGGTTGCTTGATAGTGTTTATTATACACGACCCTCGGAATTCCGCGGAATGAAGGTTCCGGAAGTGCTGTTGAACGGTCATCACAGTAAAATTGAACAGTGGCGGAGTGAAAATGCTCTTCAGAGAACACGCCAGCTTAGACCAGATCTTCTTGATCATAAAGTTTTTGAAGAATTAAAGAAAAAATAACGTAAATAGTTGTTGTCATGGATCAGTTAATCAAGTTAGTAGAAGCCACTCAGGCCGTTACCGATTTTCCGGAAATCAATCCGGGTGATACCGTCAAGATTCAGTTGAAGGTTATTGAAGGCGAAAAGGAAAGACTTCAGGCCTTCGAAGGTATTGTTATCAGCGACAGGGGAGCAGGCGGCAATAAAACAATCACAGTCAGAAAAATCTCTCACGGTGTCGGTGTTGAAAGGATCATTCCTGTCAACTCGCCAAACATTGAGAGCGTTACCGTAGTCAAGCATGGTAAGGCAAGAAGAGCAAAACTGTTCTACCTGCGCAAACGTACCGGCAAGGCTGCACTGAAAGTCAAAGAACGCAAGATCGTAGAAAAAGCCTGAGCGTTATAAAGTCAGAAGTCAATCCGGCACGCTTAGGCGCTGCCGGGTTACTTTACTAACGCTACTCTACAATACCGTTCAGTACACATCTCCTTCTCCGCTCTTTTTTCATCCCGAAACGTAGTCAGGGATCTATAGTCTTTCCTTTTCCCATCTTTTATAAGTTTTATAAGTCCCATGTGACCTATAGGCCCTATTCTTCTTTTCTGTTTTCCAAAATACAAGTGCTTGATCTGGTTAAGCAAGGGGGCGAAGACAGACCCATTAAAGGAGTTCGGGGTAACTGGAAAGAGTTGGCAGTGAAGAAAGATTGTGGTGGGTTGACTGCGTGTGGCTTTAATTGTATCTTGGCAAGGAAAAGGCAGGTAATGAAATATGAAGAAAGAAAAAGCGCTCTCAAGCCCCTTATCTAAAGGAGTTGAGTCCCGGTTGGATTCTCGTCCTTTGGTTATTGGCGATTATACCCTTTCCTCCCTTGTTGTTCAGGAGTTTTATCTTGATGGCGGTGCCATGTTTGGTGTTGTGCCGAAAACTCTTTGGGAAAAGGTGGTTCCGGCAGATTCCATGAACAGGATTAAGCTTCTGGCCCGGCTTCTTCTGATTTCGGGCAATGGCCGTCATATTCTTGTTGATACAGGAATGGGCAGCGCCTGGTCTGAAAAGCTTTCTGCCATTTATGCTCTTTCTCCGTTTACGCTCTCCATTGAGCTTCAGCGTTTTGGCCTTCAAATGCATGATATAACTGATGTAATCTACACCCATCTTCATTACGATCATCTTGCCGGTGCTTTTGAGCTGCAGGATGGTCATCTGCAACCTCTTTTTCCTGATGCAATGCACCATGTGCAGGAAGAGAATTACCGGTATGCGAGTCATCCTCATCCAAAAGAAAAGGCCGGGTATCTGGGGGGCTTTGTGGAAGCATTCGGGCGTCAGAAAAACCTGAACCTTCTCAATGGCGACACAGAGCTTTTTAAAGGCATCAGATTATCAATCAGCAATGGCCATACAAAGGGTCAGCAATTGGTGACGGTTTTTGATGATCACCTTACTCTTGTGCATTGTGCGGATCTCATTCCATTTGCAGCGCATATTCCTCTTGCATGGGTTATGAGCTACGATATCGAGCCTTTAACTGTCTTCGATGAAAAAACCGATCTGCTGGAGCTGGCAGTTAAAGAGTCCTGGATCCTCTTTTTTGGTCACGATCCTAACCACGAAGCTGCAACTGTGCGTCGTGATGAAAAGGGGATTGTGGCTGATCGCTACATAGCTTTTAGACATGCCGATTCACCTTCATAAAGGAAAGAGCCTATTGAACATGCAGGCGATTGAGCTTTTTCGTGGTAAGGTTTTTGAGTTTTACCGCAAGAACGGAAGGTCATTTCCATGGAGGAAAACTACTGACCGTTATGCGGTCATGATCAGTGAGATCATGCTCCAGCAGACCCAGGCTGAAAGGGTGGTTCCGAAGTTTGAAGCCTGGCTTCAGGAATTCCCTGATATTCCATCTCTTGCATCTGCTCCTCTTCGTTCTGTGCTCTCGCTCTGGAGCGGGCTTGGCTATAACTCAAGGGCAGTAAGGCTGCAGCGTTGTGCGGCCATCATTAATGACTCTTTCGCTGGCATTGTTCCGGGCGAGCCTGCTGTTCTGAAAACGCTTCCCGGTATCGGGGAGTATACCTGCCGATCCATTCCTGTGTTCGCCGACAATTTTGATACTGCTGCTGTCGATACCAATATCAGGAGAATCATGATTCATGAATTAGGGCTTCCTGAAGATATTTCACCCGGCATACTTCAGCAGGAGGCCGAAGCGCTGGTTCCTCCGGGAAGAAGCCGTGAGTGGCACAATGCATTGATGGATTATGGCTCTCTTGTGCTGACCAGTAAAAAGACCGGTATCCGCCCTCTCACCAGACAGTCAAAATTTCAGGGATCAAAGCGCTGGTATCGCGGAAAACTGATCAAGGAACTCGTCAATACGGATGGAATGTTTTTAGAAGAGATCAGTGAGAAATATGCAGCATGCCCATGGGATATTGAGAAAATAATCAATGACCTTATCTCCGAAGGGTTGGTTGAACGCCAGAAGAGCACCAGTTCCGGTGCTCTCTCTATCCTGAAAATCAAAGAAAGTTAAGCACTTTCCCTCCAGGATGTCAAATCATTCAACGAGGCCAACACTACTCGGTATTGTAGACCATATTCATGGTATTATACACTTTATCGATTTCTGCGGCATATCTGGTTAGAATCTCTTTGCGCTTAATTTTGAGAGTCGGGGTCATATGACCGTTTTCAATGGTAAATGCATCATCGACAAGCAGGAATTTGCGAACCTTTTCATGGGTTGCAAGCTGGCGGGAAACGGTGCGCATGAGTTTTTCGAAAATCAGCTGAACACTCTTGTGCTCGATCAGCTCCTTGTTTGAGGTTACCTGAATGCCTTCAGCATCGGCAAACTCTTTGAGCTTGCTGAATTCCGGAACAATAAGGGCTATCAGAAAGGGTCGTTTTTCACCTATTACAATAACCTGATCCACATAAGGACTGTCCGTAATCAGGTTCTCTATAGGCATCGGAGCAATATTTTTACCCCCGGATGTTACAATAATATGTTTTTTGCGATCAGTTATCTTTAAATAGCCATCCTTGTCGATCTCCCCGATATCTCCCGTGTAAAACCATCCATCCTTGATAACCAGTCGCGTAGCCTCTTCATCTTTCCAGTAGCCCTTCATAATATTCGGCCCTTTGAAGAGTATTTCGCCGTCTTCAGCAATTTTCACCTGGACGTTATCCACAGTAGGCCCAACGGTTCCATATTTTATTTTTTCAGGTCTGTTTACGTTGGTGATAGGCGACGTTTCAGTCAGACCAAACCCTTCAAGGATACTGATATCGAGGGACTGAAAAAATTCACCGATTTTTTGAGGTAGTGCAGCCCCTCCTGATACGAAATAACGAAGCCTTCCGCCAAGTTTTGTTTTGATTTTGTGATAGACCAGCTTTTCAGCAAGAGAGTGCTGTAACGTTATAAATGGTGATGATTTGCCTTTACTGTTTATTTCCCGGTGATACTTTTCACCTGTTTTGAGTGCCCAGTTAAATACTTTCTTCTTTAAGCTGCTCTCTGCTGCAATCTGCTTGAGTATGCTGATCTTTATGCGGTCAAAAAGCCGTGGCACGGTAAACATGATAGTAGGCCGTGCTTCGGTCATATTAAGTGAAATTGTTTCAACACTTTCTGCAAGGTAGATGCTCGCTCCGCAGGCAAAAAGAAGATAATACCCGCCCGTTCGTTCATAAGCATGGGAGAGTGGCAGAAAAGAGAGGCCGCAGTCGGATTCGTCGAGATGAATGATAGAGGAGCTGGATTTCACATTTTCACAAATATTCCGATGCGTCAGCATTACGCCTTTCGGAAGTCCGGTCGTGCCGGAAGTGTAAATGATGGTGGCAACATCGTCAGGCTCAACAGGTGCCGCATCAAGAAACCAGGGTTTTTCGTCCAGAATTTTTTTACCCTCATCCTTTGCCTGGTTCAAATCAAGGACATCCTCCACACTCTCCTCAAGACGGTTCATGACTATGACAAGGCACAATTCCGGCAAGTTCTGCCAGATCGAGATGATTTTGCCAAGCTGCAGCATGTTGGAAACAACTATTGCCTTGGCACTGCAGTTGTTGAGAATGTATTCAATTTGATTTGGCGGCAGGGAAGGGTAGAGAGGAACATTGATAGCTCCCAGATTCAGGATAGCCATATCGGCCAGATACCACCCCGGTCTGTTTTCCGACAGTATGGCCACGCGGTCCTTTGAAACGATGCCGTTTTGCTTTAAAAACGCAGAAAAATGGTGGACATCCTCTTCCAGCGCGTGATATAGAATAGGTTCATAGAACCCGTTAACCTTTCGTGCAATAGGAAATTTTGATTCCTGCCCTCTGTAATGGGTAAAAACAGAGGAGAAAAGTTCAGGCAGTGTCTGAAAATCAGAATTGATCAGTCCCATCAGCAAGAAAGTTTTTCTTGTGGAAAAAAAGCTTTTGAAGATAAAAGAACCAGAACGTGCGACAGGGTTTACAAGATGGGGTTAAATAACTGCATCAGCCTTCTTGGAGCCGATCAATGATTCAAGTGGTAATTAACAAATATTTAACAATACCTCATAGACCGCTTTGCAGAATTTAGCAGCAAAGTGAGCCTGAAAAGAGCTCTAATTTATTTTTCTATAGATGGTTATGCTGATTTCAAGGTATGGCTAAAAAACTACAAAAATTACCGGTTTTATATGACCTCATCACGGTAGAAGCAGAATTCCATTCAGAAATCGTGAGAAAGAGAAGGATATTTATGACGCATGAAAGAAAAAAAAAGCAGCCTCTTTTAGGGAGGCTGCCTTGAAAAAAAGAGATACACGACAGTCGTGAGTATTAATATGTCGGAACTCCACATTCCTCTTTTGCATTCGAAACACGCACCTTGCTACTCAGCAATAAAGTGAGCCCTTCGGTTCTGCGCCCATGCTTCTTCGTTCTGGCCTGGTGCAAATGGCTTCTCTTCGCCAAAGCTGACAGTTTTCAGACGAGCTGGATCAACACCGAGATTAACGATGTAATCCTTCGCACTGTTTGCACGGCGTTCACCCAGAGCAAGATTGTACTCAGTGGTGCCTCTGTCATCACAATGACCTTCGATGACAACCTTTTTGCCGGCAGTAGCTTTTATCCAGTTTGCATTTGTTTTCAACTGTTCGACAGCATCTGTACGAAGCTCTGATTTATCAAAATCATAAAACACATCACCGAGGCTTGGCAAAATAACTGCGGGAGGGGGAGATGGCGGAGGAGCTACGACGACTGGCTGTTGATGGCAGCAGGCGCCAAGAAAGAGCATACCTGGAATAAAAAGAGATCTTACTATCGGCTTGATTGATTTCATGTTATCCGTCCTTTTTTAAGTTAGTTACCCAAAAAAATTAATCAAATATTTGCAGAAATAAAACAGAAAGATTTGAAGTTCTTCATAAACGCCATCTTTCATGCAAAAGCGTATAAAATACAGGGATTTTTTATATTGACCTTAAGGACCTTATGATAATCGGGGGATGCTCCTTTAGCCACTTTCTGGCTAAATCCCTGATTTCAGATGAAGATTTATTATTTTGTCGAAGGCTCCATTTGTAATCAATGGAGCTTTTACTTTTTTTAGGCTTGTTTTCTCTCTTTTCATGCAGATGAATAAAAAATCCGGTTCTTCATGGACTGGCTATGCTGGGCTATGTCTCGGTATTCTCCTTATTGTCTATCTATTCAGCCAGATTGACCTCCATGGAGCGATTGGACGGATTTCGAAGATCGGCTATTCATCACTGCTTATTCTGCTTCCTTATCTGGCGCTTCATCTTATTGAAACATTCACCTGGATCAAATTGTTTCCAGAGAGCGCCTCTGCCATACCGTTTTTCAAGCTTCTTAAAATACAGGTCATATCAGAAACAGTTTCCATGACCTTGCCTGCGGGCGTCGCAGTAGGGGAGCCTCTTCGTCCGTTTCTCTGCTATCGGTTTCTGAAAATTCCGCTTCCTGCCGGTGTGGCAAGTGTTGCGATCCGCAAACTCATGCTTGGTGTAGCTCAGGGAGTTTATACTCTTATTGGTGCTCTGGCAGGTTTTGCGCTTCTGCAAAAGGCTTCACTTTCAATGCTTGGTTTTGAGGGGCTCGGTTATATTATGCTCGCTACCGGAAGTGTGATATTCTCGGTTTTTCTTTTTCTTCTTATGCTTCTGCTCAATGGAAAAGCTGCGCATAATCTTCACGGCTTTTTAATGCGTATTCCCTTCAAAAAAATCAAAGAGTGGCTCATAGCAAAAGAATCAGGCTTTCTTGATACCGATCAGGAACTCAAGAGTTATAGGGGCCCATTTACTGCCAGGCTCTTTATGGTCATGCTTTATTATATCCTTGCCTGGTTTACGCTTGCCATTGAGAGTTATATTATTCTGACACTTCTTGGCGTTCAGATCTCATTTTTTCAGGTAATGGCCATTGATACAGCCATTACCATACTCAGGGCATTGTTCTTTTTCATTCCTTCAGGACTTGGAGTACAGGATCTTGGTTACCTTGCATTTTTTCAGGCACTCGGTATGCATGATTTTCTTGCCCTCGGCGGTGCATTTGTGCTGTTAAGGCGCTTCAAAGAGTTACTCTGGTACACAGTCGGGTATGGAGTTATGTTTTTTTCAGGAGTACACCTCCGTGATGCCGAAGGAGCAGCTGACCCGGAGATATGAAGAAAAATATTTTATTTATTTGCGGTTCGATGAACCAGACAACCCAGATGCATCAGATTGCCGGGTGTTTGACTGATTATGACCAGTATTTTTCACCATTTTTCAGCGATGGTATTCTTGGTAAAGCCAGTGATATTGGTCTGCTTGAGTTTACCATTATGGGCAGCAAGCGCTCACAGAGGACGCTCGAATACCTTCGTTCACATGATCTGAAACTTGATATTGGCGGTTATCAGCACGATTATGATCTTGTTCTAACCTGCACCGATCTTATTGTTCCGAAACATATCCGCAGCAAAAAGATTGTACTGGTTCAGGAAGGAATGACAGAGCCTGAAACGGTACTCTACCATCTTGCAAAAAACTTTCAGTGGGTTCCGCGGTGGGTTGCCGGCACATCGACAACAGGGCTTTCCGATTCATACGAAAAGTTCTGTGTGGCCAGTGAAGGGTACCGTGACCTTTTTATCCGCAAGGGGATAAATCCTGCCAAGATTGTCGTTACCAGCATTCCAAACTTTGACAACTGCGAGCAGTACCTGCACAACGACTTTCCATATCACGATTTCGTTCTGGTCTGTACATCCGACAATCGCGAAACGTTTATTTATGAAAACAGAGTCAAAAATATCCGCAAGTACCTTGAAATGGCAGATGGCAGTCAACTTATCTTCAAACTGCATCCAAATGAAAATGCGGAACGGGCAATAAGAGAGATAAAGCAGTATGCACCAGAGAGCATCGTTTTCAGTGAAGGAAAGACAGAGGAGATGATTGCGAACTCCCGGATGCTCATTGCACAGTTTTCATCCACCATTTTTGTAGGATCTGCACTGAACAAAATTGTACACTGCGGCCTGCCGACTGAAGTGTTGAAATCACTTACCCCATTGCAGAACAAGTGCGCTGCAAAAAATATTGCCGATGTCTGCCGCCATGTCATTGACGGATGAACTAACAAGTAACTTTTTTCTATGCATACAGTAGCAATCATCCCTGCAAGGGGAGGGTCAAAAGGCCTCAAAGACAAAAATATTTATCCGGTAGCAGGTAAGCCACTGCTTGCCTGGACTATACTTCAAGCCTTGGCATCGACAAGCATCGAGCGGGTTTTTGTCACTACTGACGACCAGGGCATAGCCAGCGTAGCCAAAGAGTATGGTGCAGAGGTGATTGTGCGTCCGGAGGAACTTTCGGGCGACAAGGCGACTTCGGAATCGGCAATTCTGCATGCCCTCGGAGTTATCGAGCGCGACTATCACATACAAACTGATCTTATTGTATTTCTTCAGGCAACATCGCCTTTACGTAAACCCGGAGATATTGACGGGGCGGTAGAAATCTTTATACGTGAGGGTGCTGATTCCTTGATATCGGTTACCAAAGCTGACGATCTTACCATTTGGGAGTCAAAGCAAGGCGAATGGAAAAGCCTGAACTTTGATTACCGCAACCGCGGCATGCGCCAGGACCGCCCGGCACAGTTCATTGAAAATGGATCAATTTATATATTCAAGCCTGAAACCCTCCATGTTTTCGGCAACAGAATCGGCCAAAAACTCTCAGCTTTTGAAATGGAGTTTTGGCAGACATGGGAGATTGATACTATTGAGGAAATAGATTTAATTGAGTATTACTTTAATAAAAAAAACCTGGCTGCTCAGGATGTGAATCAATAAAACCCTTATATCAAAGTTCTTATGAATTTCTTTTTATCTACCGATCTGATTATCGGAGTTAATGAAGCACTGAACCTGAACGTGCATTTAGCGCAACTGGCAGTCAAGAAGCCCGGTATTATCTATGATGCCAATCTGGCTGGCAACCTTTATTTTCAGGATGTTTTGAGGGCTCTTACCTCTGCAAATTCCAACTCTGTCGTTTATTGCAACGAATTTAAGGGAGAGCCAACCTATGCTCACCTTGAAAATGTTGCGGAGTTCTTTCGCAGCAATCCTCCCGATGTCATTGTTGCCATAGGTGGCGGCAGTACCCTTGACCTTGGCAAAGGCATAGCTCTCTTGATGACAAACAACGTCCCTGCCCTTTCACTCAAAGGCTTTCCAACAGGGGTCAACGATCCTCTGCCGCTTGTAACCGTGCCTTCGCTGCTCGGCAGTGGAGCAGAGGTAAGTTTTAATGCGGTATTTATTGACGAGGCAGAAGGTCGCAAGCTTGGCATCAACAGTAAAAAGAACTTTCCCAAAAAAGCTGTTATCGATCCACAGCTCTCAATGACTGCACCAATTGAAAGTGTTATAGCTTCAGCGATGGACAGTCTTGTACACTGCGTGGACAGCTTCGGATCTGTAAAGCACACTGCCTTGAGCAGAATTTTTTCTGTCGAGGGCTTTCAACGCACCTTCTACGCATTGCAGCAGAACCAACTGGACCGCGCCGAGTCAAGGCTCGATCTTGCTATTGGCAGTGTTTGCGGTACTGTGGCTCTGATGAACTCCGGAGACGGCCCCACAAACGGGTTTGCCTACTACCTTGGTGTCAAGCATCGTGTTCCGCATGGTCTGGCAGGAGCAATTTTTCTCAAGGAAGTCATGCGCTACAATCATGAGCATGGTTACGAAAAGTATGCACTTCTTAACCCCATGCGTTCATCCCCATCACCAAAAGAGGCGACTGCAGAGCTGCTTCAGGAGATGGATGAACTCTATCTTCAGCTCAAGATACCCACGCTTGTTCCTTACGGGTATGGCAAAGGGAATGCGGCTGAATTTGCCCGCAATGCATCGGAAGCACTTAAAGGATCCTTTTCAGGCAATCCGGTGGAATTTACAGAAGAGTCGGCAAGAGCCGTCGTTTTTCAATTAACTTAAAAGAACAGGACATATTATGGCGGGTGCAGAACTCATCGGTCGGGAAGAACTGGCCGAAATACAGGAGCTTTTCAGCAGGGAGAAGGTCAATTTATACCGTTACGGCGGCGGCAATTACAAGGCAAGAGAGTTTGAAGAAAAATTTGCGGCATGGATAGGCGTTAAGTACGCTCATGCTGTTTCTTCAGGCACTGCAGCCATTCATTGCGCCCTAGCCGGTGCTGGAATCGGGCCGGGTGACGAAGTCATTACAACAGCATGGACCTTTATTGCCCCTGTGGAGGCAATCAGCGCTCTTGGAGCAGTGCCTGTTCCTGTAGAACTTGATGAAACCTACCATCTCGACCCATTGGAAGTTGAAAAGGCAATTACACCTTCAACCAAAGCAGTCGTTGCCATTCCAATGTGGGCTTCTCCGAAAATGGATGAGCTCTCCGCAATTTGCAAAAAGCACGGCCTCATTTTGATCGAGGATGCTGCTCAGGCACTCGGAGCTTCATACAAGGGCAGAAAGCTCGGTACCTTTGGCAGTGTGGCATCATTCTCATTTGATGCAGGCAAGACCCTCCATACCGGAGAGGGAGGCATCATTGTCACTAACGACAAAGATATTTACGATCGTGCCGCCGAGTTCTCCGATCATGGTCACATGCACATGCCCGGCTTACCAAGAGGTAAAGATCCAAGACGCTCCAAAGGGCTGAATTTGCGCCTCAGTGAAGTTACTGCGGCAATCGGTCTTGCACAGCTGGCAAAAATTGAGACCATACTCTCTAAAGCAAAGGACAACAAGCGTAAAATCAAGGATGCTATCCGTCATCTTGACAATATTATCCTGAGGCCATTCAGTGACGAAGCCGGTTCGCAAGGCGACACACTGATTTTCAGGGTAAAAAACCGTGAAGCTGCGCTTCAGTTCGAAGCACATCTCACCGAGCACGGTTTTGGAACCAAGATTCTGCCCGAAGCTCTTGACTGGCATTTTGCCGGAGTTTGGGGTCACCTTCTTGGTGAATACGACCGATACAATACAGCCGATCTTGAAGCCCTCTGGCCGAAAACAGGTACCATGCTTCGCAGCAGTATCTGCCTCAACATCCCTGTGCTGATTGACGATGCTACAATTGACAAACTTGTCATAGCGATCATATCTGGTGCGACAAAAATAGGATAGAGGGATATTTCGCCTGACTTGGACTATAAACGAAAAAAGCCTGCTTGTATGCAGGCTTTTTTCATTTACGGAGGCGAAGAGCGGACTCGAACCGCTGTACAAGGTTTTGCAGACCTCTGCCTAACCACTCGGCCACTTCGCCGTTAAAACGAATGTTAAGGTAAGAAAAAGAAATTCTCAAACAAAAGCTTTGCGAGGTTTAACCTCGCTATTTTATTCTTAACTGTATCTCCACAGGAATAGGTTTCAAAGCGCTTCACACTTTCGGAATGTGTGATATATTACAGCTGAATTTTTCGATATACTCTCAAGATAGTTGATGCATATGGCGTTTGACCTGAAAACGATTCGAGTCCTCAAGATCGTAGCACTCTTTGAAACATTCAAAGGGCTTCTCGGGCTGTTTGCCGGAGCAGGTATGCTTTTTATTGCCCGTCAGAATATTCAGCTCACTGTATGGCAGCTGGTCAAAAATCTGCATCTCGATCCTGAACAAGGGTTTTCTAAAATCATCATTGAGGCTTCAGGAAATCTTACCGCCAATCGAATACGCTTTCTTTTCATTTTTGCCCTGCTGTATGCACTCATGAGGTTTGTTGAGGCTTACGGGTTATGGTTTGCAAGGCGATGGGCAGAGTGGTTCGCTTTAATCAGCGGCTGTGTTTACCTTCCAATTGAACTCTTCGAGCTGGCTAAAGGTTTTACCTGGCTTAAAATATCGCTTGTGGTCATCAACCTCGTTGTCGTACTTTATATGGCGTTTGTCCTTATGCATAACAAGAAGGCAAAAATGCTGAAAAAACAAGCAGGAACGTTGTGATTGTCCATACGGATCTTCGGTATCCCTAAATTCCTATCCTCATGCACGACCTCATATCTTTTTCAATACTTCTGATTCTTTTTGCCCTGCTTGCTTTTGTTGCCTATCGCATAGTGCGTGATACACCAGGTAAAGCTGAAATTCAGCGACTTCGCAGCATTGAAGAGGATGCACGCATAACCGCAAACAGGCTTGAGTCGAAAACAGAGGAACTCGAAAATCTCAAGATCTGCAATGCCCGCCTTCAATCCGATTTAGAGAATGAAAGGCGCAGTGCCTCCGAAAAAACAGCCCTGATGCTGGATTCGGAATCACGGCTTAAAATTGAGTTCGAAAACCTGTCCAACAGAATATTTGAAGAGCGGGGGAGGGCAATCGGCATAGAGAACCGAGAGCGCATGGATGGACTTCTGCAGCCTCTTCGGGAGCAGATCGATACCTTCCGTAAAAGGGTTGATGAATTACACACCATCGATACTGAACGTTCAGGACGTCTTGTGGAGCAGGTTCGTCAATTGCAGGAGCTGAGCGGTAAGGTGAGTGAAGAGGCCAATCTTCTTGCAAGGGCTATAAAAGGCGACTCAAAAAAGCAGGGAGAGTGGGGTGAAATGATTATCGAGCGGATTTTTGAAGCTTCAGGGCTTGAAAAAGGTCGTGAATACCTTGCACAGGAGAGTTTCCGGCATGACGATGGATTGCTGAAACGCCCTGATTTTATGGTCTTGCTGCCGGGTAACAAGGCAGTAATTGTCGACTCAAAAGTTTCACTGACAGCCTATGAGCGATTTTGCCGCAGTGATGATGAAGCAAGTCGTCAGCAGGCGATGAAAGAGCATGTGCAGTCCGTGCGGCGCCATATTGCCGAGCTGCAGATAAAAGAGTACAGCGGTATCGGGGGCAACAGCAGCCTTGATTTTGTGATCATGTGTATTCCCATTGAACCCGCCTGGCAGGCTGTGATAGAGGCCGACCAGGAACTGATATATGATCTTGCCGGAAAAAACGTTGTCTTGTGCGGTCCGACAACACTGATGATCACCCTTAAGCTGATTGCGCAGATATGGAGGAGGGAAAATGAGAACCGCAATGCTGAGCTCATTGCAGAAAAGGCAGGAAAGATTTACGATCAGGTTTTTCTTATTCTGGAGACAATGATAGACGCACGAAAAAAACTGTCAGGAGTATCGGATTCCTTTGAGCTTGCTTTAAAGCGCATCAAGGAGGGACGTGGCAACCTTGTAGGCAGGGTAGAAGAGATCCGCAGGCTTGGAGCCAAGGTAAGCCGCCAGATACCGCCAGACATTGCTCTCGAAGCAGAAGCCAATGATGATGACAGCGATTGAAAACCTTACGGCCTCGATTCATCGTAAGCCTTAATGTCCCTTTCTATATTCAATCCCTCCGCTTTGAGAGCGACCTTCAGGTCGTAATCCATCTGAAGCCCGAACCAGAAGTTGGCAGGGGTTCCGAAATATCGTCCAAGACGCAAAGCGGTTTCAGCAGTGATGCTTCGTTTTCCAGCTATAATATCGTTGATGCGCCATACAGGAATCTGGATATCCTCTGCAATTCTTTTTTCGGTTAAGTTCATGGGGACGATATACTCCTCAAAAAGAACGGTTCCGGGGTGAAGGGGCGATAATATCCTGCCAGACATGGCCAAACTCCTCATAGTTATCTGTATTTGCAATCCACTTCCTTCTGTACAACAGATTACCATTTTATTATTGCTTTTACGTTATTTATTCTTTTCATTCAGCAGATACAAAAGAAAATTATTGCGATAAAGCTCCCCAAAAATACCCGGAATTACTACGTTTGTAATTGACAATATTCCAAAATTCAACTAAATATGTATATTCTAGCACCGTAAAATTCTGCTCAATGACAGAGCTTTCCTGCTTTCTTTTTTAAGAGTATCGCAGTTATTTTTTTTTTGACCTGAATAAGCAAGTGTCCTCAATGCCAGAAAAGAAGTATGGCAATCAGCCGATTGTTACTTTATCACAGGGAGAGATGGCTGAAACCGAACTCCAGAGACTGACCAGAGCTCTCATTGCAACCAATACATGCAATCATGCACTGATTCACAGTACTGATGAAAATGAATTGTTGCAGAAGATATGCAATATCATGGTTGAAACCGGCGGCTACAGGATGGCATGGGTTGGCTATGCTGAACATGATAAAGAAAAAAGCATCCGGCCAGTTGCCGAGGCAGGTTTAGACGACGGTTATATCAATTCAGCCAGAGTGACATGGGCTGATGTTCCTCTTGGTAACGGACCCACCGGTACAGCTATTCGCACTGGCCAGCCATGCATCATTCGCGATATTCGTCAAGAACCCAAGTTCAAGCCATTGCTGACTCAGGCATTGGAACGAGGCTATGCTTCAGTGCAGAGCTTCCCGCTTAAAAGTGATGGCAAAGTTTTTGGCGCCATCACCATATACTCTGAAATACCGAATGCATTCAATATGCAGGAGTCAGAGCTGCTTGCAGGACTGGTGGACAATCTGGCCTACGGAATCACTATGCTGCGAAACCGTTATGCGAAAGAGGTTGCAGAGGGTGAGCTGAAGCAGAGTGAAGAACGGTTCAGGAAGCTTTTTTTGGGCCACTCTACGATAATGCTGCTTTTGGAAGCCGATACATGGAACATCATCGATGCCAATCAGGCTGCAGCTGATTTTTACGGCTTTTCTATTGAAGAGCTCAAGCGAATGAACATTGATCGACTCAATCAGGACTCACCTGAAGTCCGGAAGGGTAATCTTGATAAATTCAGGACATCAAAGCATAATACCTATATATTTCACCACAAGGTGGCTGATGGCTCAATTCATGAGGTTGAAATTGTAAGCGACGGTATTGAGTTGCAGGGTAAAAATGTTTTTTTCTCGATAATCACTGATATCTCCGAGCGAAAGCAGTCAGAAGAGGCGCTCAAAGAGAGTGAAGAGCGTTTCAGGATGTTGTTTGCAGGGAGCTCAGCCGTCATGATAATCATTGATCCTGCAACCGGTATTATTATTGACGCCAATCAGGCCGCTGCTGAGTTTTACGGTTGGCCGATTGAGGTGTTGAAGCAGATGAACATCAACCAGATCAATACCCTTACTCCCCAAGAAATTACTTTTGAGCTTGATAAATGGCACTCTGTTAACCAGAGGCACTTTTCATTTCCTCACCGCCGGGCTGACGGTTCAGTGCGGGATGTCGAAATCTTTGCCAAGAAAATCGAGATACAGGGCAAAGAGGTTATTTACGATATCGTTCACGACGTGACCGAGCGCAAGCAGCAGGAAGAAGCGCTCAAGAGAAGTGAAAAACAGTTCCGCTCAATGTTTGAAGACCATTCCGCCGTAAAATTACTTATTGATCCTTATACCGGCAGCATCATCGATGCAAATAAAGCCGGTGCGGACTTTTATGGATGGTCTGGAGAACAACTCCGCACAATGTTCATTCAGGACATCAATACCCTCTCGCCTGAAGAGGTTATCGGTGAAATGGAAAAAGCCAAGTTGACCGGCAAAAAACAGTTTTCATTTCGACACCTCAGGGCAGATGGCTCTATAAGAGATGTGGAGGTGTTCAGCAATCCTCTCCAGATAGAAGGAAAAGACCGCTTCTATTCAATCGTTCACGACGTTACCGAGCGCAAGCAGGCAGAATCGGCCCTGAAGGAAAGTAAAGAGCGCTTTGAGGCAACTATTGATGCCGCAGAAATCGGCACCTGGGAGTGGAATGTACAAACCGGTGAAGCAATCTTTAATAACCGATGGTTTGAGATGGTTGGATACACCAGTGAAGAACTTGCCCCTGTAAGCATTCAGACCTGGATAGATCTGGCTCATCCGGATGACTTCAAGGAGTCAATGGCGAATATTGAAAAACATTTCAACGGCAACTCTGAGCATTATGAATGCGAATGCCGTATGAAACATAAAAACGGTCAGTGGATCTGGATTTTGGACCGCGGTAAATTATTGACCCGGACGAAGGACGGCAAGCCATTGCGCATGCTCGGCACCCATTCTGATATTACAGAACGCAAACTTGCGGCCGAAGAGAGCGATCGCTTGAAAACAGCGTTTATTGCCAATATGAGCCATGAAATACGCACACCGATGAACGGCATTCTCGGTTTTTCAGAACTCTTGAAGGAGCCTCATCTCTCCGGAGATGAGCAGGCAGAGTATATTGACCTTATTCATCAGAGCGGTGAGAGGATGCTGAATCTGATTAATAGCCTGATGGATATATCAAAAATTGATGCCAAAGAAGCCAAGCTGCAGAAAACTGAAACCTCAGTCAATAAGCTTTTGAGAGATATTGAGGCTTTTTTCAAACTTGAAGTTAGTAAAAAAGGGCTGCATTTAACCAGCACAACAGGACTTACAGACGAGGAAAGCGTCATCGAAACCGATAGCATCAAGCTAAATCAGGTTCTTACCAACCTCATCCAGAATGCTCTTAAATTCACATCGAAAGGTGGAATTGATTTCGGTTACACCAGAAAAGACGACATGCTTGAGTTTTATGTGATCGATTCAGGTATCGGTATTTCTTCTGCCATTAAAGAGAAGATTTTCGAGCGATTCCATCAGGTCAATAACTCTCTTACCCGCAACCACGAAGGCGCAGGTCTTGGATTGAGCATATCAAAAGCATTTGTTGAGATGATGGGAGGTATGATCAGGGTTGATTCAGTTGAGGGTGCAGGATCTACCTTTTGCTTCACCCTGCCATATAATCCTGTTAATATACACGAAAGCACATCATTATCAGGGCAGGCGCTGAGCGAAAAGGATCCTCCGTCGCTGACCATCCTTATTGCCGAAGACGATGATGTGAGCACTCTGCTGCTTAAAAGAAACCTTAAAGGCGAAAACATCACCATTCTTTGTGCCGAAAACGGCTGGGAAGCAGTGGAGCTGGTCGAGCATCACCCAGAGATCAATCTGGTGCTTATGGATATTAAAATGCCCGTGATGAACGGTTATGAAGCGACCAGACTCATTAAACTCCATCGTCCAGACCTGTCGGTTATCGCCCAGTCCGCTTTTACCTCAAAAGAGGAGCGAGACAAAGCCTATGAGGCAGGGTTGTAGTCGGAAATTAAAAATGAGCCAATTTCGGAAATTAGCAATCACCCAGGCAGCGTCTTTAGACTACGTCATTTTGTAATGATTTCCTACCACGTTTTGAAGCGGTAGTTGTTTTTTTCTACGGTTGGCCCCTCCTT
>CAITSZ010000021.1 GCA_903895195.1 uncultured Chlorobiaceae bacterium | reverse complement strand
GTGTAGGTCACTTTGGTGAAAGTCTCCATTTCTCGCAGGAGCTCACGCACCGTATATTTTTCAATCAGTCCGGATGTCCTCATCCTCTGGCGTAGTTCGCTGATGAGAATCAGAGCGATGAACTGGATGAAAAGTCTACCGTCAGCCGTCGATGACTTGTGCATCCGCAAACGCTTCATGTCCAACGAATTTTTCAAATCATCAAAGCACTTCTCCACAACATCCTTGTCACGGTAAACCTTTATGGCTTCCAGGGGATCCTTGATTCCATTGGAAAGCAGTGCCTGGAATCCCGCATACCGGCTGATATGTTGGCTTATTGCTTCATTGTTGTACGTGACCACCAGACCGCGCTTGGGTGTTCTCTTCTGGATAAGAAAATCAGCATAAGCCTTTTTGTGCTCTGCGACAGGCTTGCCCGATTCGATTTCCAGTTTGTACTGGAGCAACTCTTCATTAAAGGAGTCTATATCCTTGGCATGATTGCTCGCATTATAGTACAGATGAAGATAACAGCGACGATTCTCCTCTCCCCAAGGATAGAGTCGCGAGTGGACGTACAGTATTTCGTCATCAAGCTTGCGATAACCGGCAGGCCCATGGATAGATTCACGGATGTCATCAATAGCCTGCTGTAACCATTTGTTGTTCAATGGTATACCAATCGTGAAGCGATCACGGTGCTGCACCAGTTCGTCAATGTTCTTTTTGCTATAGAACCCTTTATCCATAACGAAATGCAGTCGCTTTAGCTCAAGCGCCTTGAAGGTCAGCACAAGATTGTGCAACGTTGAGACATCGTTTATACTGCCAGGAACGCGATGATAATAGAGAGGTAACGTCGTTTTCTGTCCGAAGAGCATGGCGAGATTGAGTTGAGGAAGCTTCTCGTCATCACGGTTATAGCCATATTTGATGAATTCATTCAACTCTGAGTACGAGGAAATGGAGGTTATGTCATAGCAGATGTAATCATTTTCCAGGGCTTTTTTTATCCATTTGACCAAAAATGTCTCTTTCTCATCGAGCCCGATGGAAGAGATTATCTCACTGATTCGCTGACTGCTGAGGGACGTAGCAAGGTCGGGCTCATGGCTTTTCGCCCATGATGAGCAGTGGCTGAGCGCCCCGCCCTGAAGAGCAAGATAGGAGGCCATTGCCAGTATTTGGCGGTAAGTTTTCGGAAAGCAGGATTTCAGTAAGCTTGCCAAACCAGTACTTTTAGACAGCTCATTGAGCACTACTGCAGGCCCGACGATTTGAGCTGTTGCAGTCACGGACGGATCCCGAAGCGCAGCCTGCTGTGGGCTCAGCCGTTTCGAGGGAATGATCTTGCCGGTGGCCGGGTCAATTTTGCCGATACACACCTGTTTGTTACGCGCCTGCTTGAGTTCTTTATTCCAGATGGAGACGGCCTCGTAAACATAGGTGACTCCGGTTTTTTTATTGACCTGACGCACTTGATATGCCATGATTTTCTCTTTTGGGTTATAGTTACAATTATAACTATTATAAACAAGAAAACCAAGGGTTATTTTGTGATAACCCCAATTATTTTATGAGAATATGCTTCTCATGGTTATATCTTGCTCGGGAAATTAGG
>CAITSZ010000020.1 GCA_903895195.1 uncultured Chlorobiaceae bacterium | reverse complement strand
TATTAAGCTTGTTTGTGAATAAACAGGATGCAGTCAGAGCGGATAATAACAAAGGTTTGATTCAAAGCACGCTCCAAAGCACCCTCCAGAGGGCAAATCGGGAGAGGAGCTTTCAGACTTCCTGAGTGTTCCCCTCCCACACCACCCGGCCATGCGGGTCCGCACTGTGCATGCAGTCGGGAGGGCTGGCCTAAGAGGGTTTTCGGATTAAGTTGATGCCGTAGGGGACGAAGGCGATTGTCAGAAGAATGGAGGCGGTCAGGTTGATGATTTCTACTCCATCGGGAGTTCCGATCAGGAGAACTCCGATCAAAAACAGGAGGCTCTGCCAGGTTGGAAGGGATTTGCTCTCAAGCAGGGCTATGGCCTGGATTCCAAACCCGATGGGCAAAAACACTATCCCCCAGATCAAGAACATCCAGCCCTGTTGGGAAAATATGGCCAGCAGGCCGGGCATCATGTTCATGAATTCGGTATCGGAGAGTTCTGTAAGAGCGCTCATGGTGAGACATAATGCACCCTTATCGGCTGCCAACGCAAGAGAACCCAATACCGCCAGTGCTCCGCCAAGATATCCCGTCCATGCCGCTGCAGTGTGATTAAGGTGTTTCATAAAATGCAGCGCAACAACAACGAGCAGAGCTGTATTGAGCGTGACCAATGCGTGTCCGAAATGAAGCAAGCCAGAAGCGCCGTGTGCTCTCAGGATAAGTTCGGATGGGCTGAGAAAGTGAGGATGGAGTAACCCCGGATGAACCGAAAAAGCAAAAACAAAGACTATCGGGAAGATTATGAAGGAGAGGCCGGTTCCTATTCGTTTAGTCGAACTCAAGAGGTTGGTTGCGTGCATAAGGGTCTCCTCGTACTGTTATGGCGCCTAAATAATTAGACTGGTCCTTGTAACAGGCCTTATACTACCCTGCCTCGAAATTTAAGACATAATTTTTTGAAGAAAAAACAGAGCTGGTTGATGATACGACAGCACTCAGAAAATACTCTGGACAGCAAGTGGAATTACAGCTCTTCATACTTCGAGCCTCCGTTAATCACCGTCCATTTCATCGCAATATGCGATGGGCGGACCACCCGTCAATCGGGCATGTAACTGCCTAAAGTAGAGTTAGTCATGGGCGTCCCGGAGTATCGCTTATCGAAACTCCGAAATAACTCTTTTAAATACGTTACCCGATTTCGACAATAAGTTAACAACTTCAATACCCTGATAGTCCACCCTGGAACAGTCACACTGCACACAACAATCTGCGGGACAGTCACAAGCATTACAACAAACATTACAACATTGTTCACAAGTATCTTCTTGACGTAAACCAGGCTCTAAGGATAGGATGCCCGGCAACTGAGATGCACTTACCAATGTTTTACGAAGTATTTTCGCGTTCTGTTGTATCATGATTTCAGCCAATCTTTTTTCAACGTCCTTATTATCTCGAGTAATCCTGACAATATGATCATTCGGAATGGTGAAAAGTGAGTTACCTGTTTCAGCTATGGTAAAGCGATCATCTCGCTTAATGATCTTTGCCCTGAGGATAATTGTATCAATTTTTTCCTTGAGGAGATCATAATCCGAGCCTCTTTTCAGGATGGACGACATGATAAGTTCTCGATTTTTTGAAACATAGAGTTAATGGAGAAGTTATTTCTTTAAAAATCAAGCAGTTATACCATTTTCGGCGCTGTAGAGGTTATTCTTATCCGAATTGAGTTGTAACTCTTCTGAATACTCCTCCTGATATTGTCGATGGGTTACTAACATCTATACCAGGATAATCAACCGATGCACACTGGGTACAACACTGTTCACAACACTGGGTGCAACACTGTTCACAACACTGGGTACAACACTGGGTACAGAGAACAGTAGTACCTCCTTGCCGACCCACACTCCCTATAGAGATTATACCTGATACATCTGATGCAGTAACTAATGTTTTACGAAGTATTTTAGCGCTCTGTTTTATCCTGATTTCGGCTAACCCAGTTTCAATGTCTTCATTATCTCGAGTAATCCTGACAATATGATCATTCGGAATAGTAAGGAGTGAGTTACCTGTTTCAGCTATTGTAAAGCGATCATCTCGCTCAATAATCTTTGCTCTCAGGATAATTGTATTGATATTATCCTTGAGGAGATCATAATCCGAGCCACTGTTCAAGAAAGATGACATGAGAATTCCTCCTTATTTTGAAATGTTTTGTTGTGGGATGATTATATACAGGGTGCTGCTGAGAAAATTGATATGCTACGGGTTTACACTTAACTTAAAACTGGTTGTTGCTGGAGAAGTTTTTTGCCGAGAAATCTTATGTATCGCGGGATAAAATATTTATAGAATTGGCAAAAGGGTGATTTTGAGAAGGGTATCTTATTCACTCTGAGGTTAGTAACAGGACACCCGCCAACACACACAGGATACCACTGGCATTCGAGACAATCCTCTTCGCCTTTCAAGGAGGCTCTATCCATTGGTGAATAGGGAAATGCTGCCTTACAGGATGAGAGCAAGTTGTCAATCATCGGCAGGCCACCTTCGTGAACAGTCATAGGACATGACGCAACATCACCGGCAGTAGTAATGACAACATGGTTTCGGCCTATACCACAGGTAACTCCGGAAAAAGCCGGATATTCAAATGAAAGCTCACAAACAGCAAGTGAATTGGCTAAATCAAATGGAACTGATGAATTTTCCAGTCTTGAAAGCGCCCGCTCAAAGCATTCTTCTAACTGGTCACAATAGGCAGTATATGTGGCCTTTTCAAGGGGGGTATAATCCCAACTGCAATTCGGATTGCGCACAACACTTACTCGTGTTGACAACCCAAGTTCAAATATCCATTCCAACAGTTCGGGAAGCGTATGGAGTGTCTCTTTGCCCGTTGTTGTCATGATATGCGGGCGAATCTGGTTCTCCAGCAGCTTTTGAATGTTTTTTTCGATGATGCTCCAAGAACCATGACCACTGCCTCGGAATTTCCTGTGGATATCATGTGCTTCCCTGAAACCATCAACCGAGATACCAATGCTTGTCATGGGATGCTTGAGAAAATCAAGCAGTCGATCCGACACCAGGGTACCATTACTTAAAACCGATGTCATAAAGCGAATATCGAGGTTCTTCAACTCCGCTCCCACCTTATCCCTGATACACTCCATGAGAGCTACGTCCATGGTTGGTTCACCACCAGCCAGTTTCAGATTCACTTCTGTAAGAGAATGTTCTCGCACGGTATGCGCTATCGCCTTCGCAACACGATTCTGTACCTCATCTCCCATGACTTGATGTTGCTTTGACTCAACAAAACAATAAGGACACGCCAGGTTGCAGTCACTGTTTATATGAAGCCAAATTGACATTGATGAAATCGGGGAAGTGTAAGCAGAATCGGCATATGAAGATTTTGTCGGCTGATTTCTCAAAAAACCATGTTCTTCAAGAAAGCTAATCGTATCCAACGTACGATCAAAAGAGGATGCCGCTTCGCTAACAGATGCAGAAAGAACTTCTCCAGCAACAGCGCCATGATTAAAACGGTTGAGAATGTCATGGGAAAAATCATCAAGCAATATTGGAAGACCTTTAAAATCAGGGGCATAGAGAAGCCATCCATCTCCCATTCTTTCGTCCATAATAGTAGACGCACGATAGAGCCGGGATGAAAAATTGAATTCAAACTCTAAAGGCTGATCATGCAATATATTTGAGCTTTCCATGTGATATATTCTGACTCTTTTTATTGACGTGACTTGAACATCTGTGACCTTATTCGACTGATCGCTCCTATGAATTGATTGAGATGAACACAACAATCATGAAATGATGCAATAAACAAGACCATGCACAACTGTATAGCCAATGCCTTGGAACTAATTATTAAGTACTGATGAACTTATGAGGGTATCGAAAGGACTACCTGCAGGTTGCATGTCTAAAGAACTTAAGGGCCAGAGGAATGCGAACATATAAACTATATCCCCATAACCAACCTAACCTGTCTCACTAAAAAATATAGCGTATTTTAAGCCGCGCTGAGGAACTAATAGAGAGGCTATCTATACGAAATATAGTATAAAATAAAATTGACCCAAAAATATTTTAACATTTTTTTAAGATCATTGCGTTAGACATGCCGATATATGCAGGTCTTGGAATAGGAATCAAGTAGCCGGGGATGAGAACGATTGTGCTGCAAGAAGAGTTGTCTGGAGAAATTGTTCCTTATGAGTGTCGTCACCTATCCCCCACAAAATCCTCCGGACAGCAGGAGGAATTAAGCCTCTTCATACTTCAAGCTTCTGACAACGCCAATTAGTCACCGGCCATTTGATGGCAGTATGCAATGGGTGGACCACTCGTCAATAGGGCGTATAACTATCTCAAGTACAGTTAGTCATGAGCGTCCCTGAGGCTCAGTGATCCATTCGTTCTTGGACGAAAATCATTTCGCGGGACGCGAGGGGAACATCGAAGCCCGGTACGATTATCTTGATATTCAATAATACTCAATACAAAGCCGCTTCAGTATACCAAATATGATATATTCCTTTCTAAAAAACGATAATGCTTAAGTCATGGACCCAGCCATTGATTTCATAGGATGACTTTCCCCAAAACTACGAAAGATTTTTATAGAGGAGATTTCACAATGAAGACAACTAAT
>CAITSZ010000019.1 GCA_903895195.1 uncultured Chlorobiaceae bacterium | reverse complement strand
GCCAGGGTTGATGTCCGGCATAGGTTTTTCATCAAAAGAGGGATTCAGTGCGGAGCGTCGCATTTGCCCATATCGTTTTTATTGTTCTTGATTGTTGGGATCATGACAGGGACTCCTTATCAGATATTTCAATCATAGATAAACCGGCAGGCGTTGTTATGTATCGTTGTTTCGGGCTTCGGGGTTTATCAGGAATGGATCGCTCAAGTAATCCCGCTGATAGGAGTGGTTCAAGATATTGTTTACGGAAGTGCTCACGGTCTTTGATTGCCGCTGCCGTTTGCAGCTCTTCCCTCGATTTCTAAACTGAAGCAGAAGCTTGGAGTATTGCCAAGACTTGCGGGGTACTTGCGGGGTACTTGCGGGGTATTCTTTTCATCCGTTAAAGTGATTGGACGGAAAAGAGCGGTAAAAAAGTTATCCGCAGCAAACGTAGGTTCTGGATATCCAAGCTCCCTTGCCCCGTCACGCATCCTTCGGATACCAGTTCCAGCTTTCTCAATAAAAGCGATGCGATGCAGCAAATCGGCAATCAGGGGATTGCGCCGCAAACTTTTGTTACCGAGATCCTCAGGAGAGATGCACCTTGCTTGTTCCTTTGAACAGGAGACATGTCACATAGGCCTGATTGAAAAAACGCCGGGGATCACGCGCAAAAAACAGCACTCCTGCATTGCGGAATAGTAGTTTTCCCTCAATGCGCTCAGCCGCTTCGATGTTCACCAAAATATCCTCAACCGGGCTACCCTTTGAAATCGTACTTTTTATTAACCAGTTGCTGAATTTATCCTGATCAAAATCCTTGGGGTATTGAAAAGTTTTACAAGGTGAGAGGTCAAAGCGGATGCTCCCTCCCTGCTGAAATAAATCACGGATTTCCTCACGGGAAAGCTTTTGCGTAACAGCGCCTTGACGCAGAAAAAAACCATCGCCGCACTGCACGGGCTTTGCATCGCTTTCACGAACAGTAACCACGGTCACCATCCCGATATGCTGCAAACGAATGGTAACAGGAGGATCGCAGTTCCGGGCAATGTCCTGAATTCTGGCGCGCATTACATTTGTATCAGCAAATCCCTTAATGGTGCCATTATCCCGCACTCCAAGCAGAATTTTTCCCCCAGCGGCATTGGCAAATGCTACCAATTCTTTGGCAAAAGCTGCGGAGATGCCCTCTTTATACTCAAGCATCACTCCCTCACCCTCCTTGAGTAGGATATCGAGATCAGTAGCTTTCATAAAGAATCATTCGTTCGCAACCCTCCAAACTCTGCTTTCCGTAACGCATGTTTGTTTATTTTAGAGCTAAATGAGTAAATGAAATCCTTGTGGTTCATAATAATTATCATCTGGTATTCTTAAGCTGAATCCTTCATCCCGCAAAAGCTTAGGTACTTTACCCTTTTCAATTATATCTTTTGCTTTCTGACTTTCATTCTTTCCCTGCTCATAGTTTCAAGCAGTCCTGCTGCTTTCATCACTGATTCCATACTTATTGAGGGAATATCGTCATGACCATCAGCGTACTGAGACAAGTATTCAGGCGACGTGGTCTGAATACCGTGGCGCTGGCAAACAAGAAATGAAACCGATTCAGCTTCAAATTCCTCTGTTACATGATCAATGTTTTGGCGATCAGGCCATAGCTTGATATCCGGACTCCCAAAATGACCGCAATAGAGAAGGGCAAGTTCATGCGCTATTGTGGCATACTGAGCTTCCGGACTTTGACCATTCGAGTTGACGAGCAGTTCATATTGCACTGTAACAGACGTATATACCGGAATTCTCATTTCGTATCCCGACAGAACTTTCTGAGAAACGAGGGTTGGATTTTTATTAGCCCAGCGTATACGACCTGCAGACTGTGACCCATCATTGGTCGTTGTGATCCTGATTCCATCCCGCTTTGCATTCTCTATCACCAGTTCAAGTTCCTTATTCAGCAATTTTCCATTGAGTACTTCCAATGGTTTATAAATTTCGGTTGGTAACGATTTAACATTTTTTGCGCCCGGTATCACCTCTATGTCGCTCACATTTGTAAGCCTTGCAAGATCAGCACGGGGCAGGGTGCTTTGATCCGAAAACACGACCACACTGTCAAATCTTGCCTGTGTTCTCAGCAGATGCTCAAGGATAATGGTAACCGTTTTTGCCTTGTCCCGATTGGGAATGCCGAAGAGAAAAACCGGCGCATCCTTTCCCTCAATCCTGTAGTCGATCGGGTAATCCGAAGCATTGTCCATCTCTTTGTAGAGATAATCCCTGGTGACGTTTTCAGAAGGAACAAACCTGAAGAGCGACTCCCTGAGGTCGTCGTAGAATGTGGACTCTATCCGAGATCTCTTTAAAAACGTCAAATCACTGATGTTCGTAATCGCCTGCCCCAAACGAAAAATATCAGATGCAAGTCGTTCCGAAGACGAATCGATGCATAAAGAGCCTGGATTCGCAGCCCCTTTTTTTATGTGTCCGATTTGTCCGATTTTGACGGGTTTAGTGCGTGTTTTCTTTTCTGCGGGCTACTGGAGAGTGCTGTTGAGGTGCCAGTTATAGGGTAGGAATCGGACGAGCATGGTGGAGAGATTCTGTTCAATCCATTCCTTTTTTTCAGCAGGGACAAATGGAAGGAGTGAACGGACAGTGTCGAGAGTAGTGCTTCCAAAATCCTCTTTGTACCAGCTGAAGATTGATGACAGCCAGAGTGTGTTGTTTTGACGGTCGATTTCCATTCCTTTTCGGTTCATAAAGCTTCTCGACGCAGTATCAAGCTGCCGGTTGATGATCGCCGCATCATAGAATTCAACGGGAGGGCAGGATGAGGCAGCGCACACAAGTGCAAAATGAATTCGGCAGTCAAGCGCTTCCGGTATGAAAACTCTGCGAGGATCGGACGCTGAAAAAGGCTTGAAGGGAAAGAATGGATGAGGACGGTTCAGCCTCAGGATGCCATGCTCAATGTCATCCGGAGTAAAAACGAATCCTCCGATATTGTAGCTGATCCTCCTGAAAAAATTGGTTACATCAAGTACTGAATCGCGAATATCGAATTCAATAACTCCGTGAATGATAAGAATATTATAAATGTTGATCCAGAAAGCTTTCTTTTCATCATCACTCTGAAGCGTTGCCGGACTGAAGTTGTTCAGCGACTCCGCAAGCTTCAGGTACCAGCTGAAACCTTCTGATTGTTTCATTGCCTTGTAGTTGATCTCTCCTTTTTCAACATTGAAAAATCCACCCTGCAGGAGGCTCAGTGTTTTCTTTAACTCGCCAGCAATGTCTTTGGTCGTTACCGCAGAATTATGCCCGTTTTTGTTCAGCGTTATCCGGAGAGGGATAAGATTTCGCAGTCTGGAAGTGAATGATGGCTCATTTTCTGTGTCGTCCGAGCGATGCATTGCCACCAGAATTGCCGATACGGCGTTGATATAGCCGATATGGCTGAAAGCCTGAGGAAAATTTCCGAGCATTTCAGCGCTGTCGCTGTTAAATTCTTCCGCAAAAAGTCCGAGGTGATTCCGGGCTGTCAACGTCTTGTTCAGGAGCTCAAGTGCCTCATCACTTTTTCCCGACAGTGCCAGGCACTCCACCAGCCAGAAATTACAAAGCACAAACCCTCCCTCCTCGCCTTTAAGTCCGTCATCAGCCTTGTATCGAAGCAGAAATCCCCGATGCATCAACTCCTTTTTACAGGCCTCGATTGTTCCCGTTATTCTTGAATCATCAGCAGGGAGAAACCCATAGAGCGACAGCAGCAGAAGGCTTGCGTCAAGCTCGCTCGACCCGTATTTCTGCACAAAACTGTTACGTTGTTCATCAAACCCGTGTGCAAGAATGTCCTCCCTGATCCGGTCACGCTCCTCCATCCAAAGCTCAAGAGGAGCTTCAAACCCGAAACGTCGGGCAATGGAGATGCCTCTATCCAACGCAACCCAGCACATAACTTTTGAATAGACAAAATGATGTGGCCCGTTGCGTACCTCCCAGATGCCGTCATCAGGTTTTTGCCAGTTTTCGATAGCCAGACCGCAAATTTCCCTGAAAAACGGCCAGAGCTCCTCATCAATTTTTCCCGCATAATCCGAAAGTCTGAGTGCTGAATCCATCACTTCCCCATAAATATCCCACTGGTTTTGCCGATGCGCATCATTGCCTATTCTGACCGGACGTGAATTCCTGTAGCCTTTCAGATGACCCAGTTCCACTTCCTCGAGCCGGTCATTGCCTTGCAGGGTATACATGATCTGCAGGTTGCGGCTTCCATATTTACGGTAGGTGGCATTCAGCCATCGCAGGTAATCGTCAGCTTCATTGACGTGACCTGCAGCAAAGAGAGCTTTAAGCGTGAATGTTGCATCCCTCAGCCAGCTGAATCGGTAATCCCAGTTTCTTTCCCCTCCAATGGTTTCCGGAAAAGAGGTTGTCGGTGCTGCGGCAATGGCACCGGTTGGCTGAAAGGTGAGAAGCTTAAGTAAAAGAAGAGAGCGATGTATCATCGGTGCGAACTCTCCAAGGAATGAACATCGTTCGCCCACGCAATGATGCACCCATTCGAGCCAGAATACCCTGTTTTCTTCAAAAGGACAGGACAATTGCATCCCTGGTTCCAGGGAGCCATACCAGAAATCAATATGAGCTTCCTCCAAAGCCTCAAGCTTCAAAGTCAGCGCGAGCTGCCCATTCGCAGTACTGACAGTCAAAGTGTTGCGGCAATCAACGGCAAGCGTCAGGGTCTCCCCGGCGTATCTGATGATAAACCGGGTTTCAAGCTCTTCAATAGCTGAGGGAGTTACTCTCCCATAATCAGGTCGAGGTATCAGTGTCAGCGTAAAAGCCATACTGCCCCTGGTTACCTTAAGACAGCGGTGGATGCGGTGTATTTTGTCTGTTCCGGCCTCTGAATTATCAACCGGCATGAAATCGTGCAGCACTGCTTCTGCGTGTTCAGTCTTGAATCTGCAGGAGAGGATGTTGGTGTCGGCGATATATTCCTGTTCCGAGGTAAAGAATTCAGACGGTTGCAGACTGAAAAACCCACCCTTTTCATCATCAAGAAGTGCCGCAAAAATTGTCGGAGAGTCAAGCCGGGGGAGGGAACAGTAATCAATAGAGCCATCTTTCGAGACCAGAGCGGCTGAATGGAGATCCCCGATGAGTCCGTAATCGGCAATGCGACGGTACATTTCTGAAATCCTGTTTTCTTCAAACAAAAAATCTGAAAAGATCTATAGCGGATAATAATGAATTCCCGGAACAGCGTATTCAATTTACTGATACCGTTGTTCCGGGGAAGCTTAAAAAGAGGGTTACGAGAGGTTTCTCGGTACCTGTGAGGAGTGGTGGTGAAGAATAGGTCTTTCAAGAGAGATGTCAACAAAAAATGAAAACCTTGAAGGGAAGGAGAGCAGTACCTGATCGACCTCAAATTCAAAGGAATAGATTCCGCTCAGGGTAAAGAGGGTATCGCTGAACGACTGCTTTCTGAGTGCCTTGTTGTGCAGGCGAACGCCCAGTCCGTCCCGTGTGGCAAGCTGACCGAAGTAGTTGCTGACGCCTTCGGTAGTTATGACAGTATGGGGCGAAAAAGTAGGGACAAGAACAGCAGACTCATGATAAAGTGCCGCAATGTCATCGGGATTTCCGCTGCAGACACGTGAAACCCATTGAAAAAGAACCTCTTCAGCATTTTTGAAAGACATAATAGTGCGCTTGTTATTGTTGTTCCTGATAGGAGTCTATCAGCATGATCGGCTATAACGTTTCAGCCCTTAAGGCCGGAAATGTAAGCTTTTTTTATGACGGAGAACAAACAAAAAAAGCGGGGAATGAAACGCCCTCAGTCGTCCTCTTCCATATCCTTATGCTCCTCAAGCTTGTAGCCGAGTCCTCTGACGGTTTTTATCATATTGCCGGTCTCGCCGAGTTTTTCTCGGATTCTTGTGATGTGGGTATCAATGGTTCTTGTGTTAATCGACTTATCGACATCCCAGACATCGCTGAGCAGTATTTCCCGTGATTGAGCTTCTCCCTTTCTTTTAATCAAGGCAACGAGAAGTTTGAACTCCATCAGTGTCAGAACAAGCTCTTTTCCGTCAAGCGTTACAATGTGGCGAGTTAAATCAACTTCAAGACCACCGGCCTTCAATACCTCCTGTGTTTTGCCGCCCTGCCGGCGATCCCGTTTCAATATTGCCCTGATTCGGAGTGTCAGCTCACGGGGACTGAACGGCTTCATGACATAGTCATCTATGCCGAGTTCAAAGCCGAGAATCCGGTCGATCTCCTCACCCTTTGCCGTAAGCATGATGATGGGAAGATCTTTGTAGAGCTGGTTCTGCCTGATTCTGCGGCAGATTTCAAATCCGTCAATTCCAGGCAGCATGACATCGAGCAGGACAAGATCAAAGCTTTTTCGTGCAAGCTGTTCAAGACCATCTTCTCCGGAACCTGAAAGATGGCATGTCAAGCCCGCCCTTTCGAGATTATATTCCAGCAGTTTCGAGAGGTTCTGGTCATCCTCAATAACAAGCAGCATAGGATCCGACATAGTATTCTAAGGTTACAAATTAGAGAACCAGAATTTCCAGTTACTTCACAGTGCCTTTTCCTCCTGGAACTGGTATAGTTTGAGTATAAACAATTTTGATAAAGTGCTCAGTCCCTGTTGACACCGGGTGCGATATTTTCTATTCTTTAACACTCTTGTAACAATACGATCTCTTTTTTTGAACTACCTTTTGCGATAGTTTAAGGCAATAGCGAGCAGTTATTCTTTCGGAGAGTGACCGGCGCTGAAGAATGCTGTAAAACCCTGCGATGAAAGGGTAAAATCGGCCATGAAATGGGTATATTCGCCATTATTTATGTTGTTATGGAGAGTTCTGTTGATAATGGGTTGTTACCATGGCTATGGTAGAAAAGAACAATAAAAAAAACTTTCCATATTTCTGGGATGTTGTGGCGTTTGCCCTTGTCATGGGGCTCATCACCGTTTTGGCGTGGGGCAGTCATCAAATGGCCGTCCCGTACATTCCCGGCGAGCAGATCCCTCTCTCCCTTGACCCTGTACATCTGCCATTGTATGCTTTGCGAACCGTTCTCAGGATGGTTGCAGCGCTCATACTCTCTTTTGCGTTTACCTTCGTTTATGCAACAGTAGCTGCAAAAAGCCGTCGGGCCGAAAGTATTCTGGTGCCTTTACTCGATATTCTCCAATCCGTCCCGATTCTTGGCTTTCTCTCTATTACCGTTACAGGTTTTATAGCTCTTTTCCCCGGCAACCTTCTCGGCGTTGAAATGGCTGCAATATTTGCCATTTTCACCTCCCAGGCCTGGAATATGGCCTTCAGCTTTTATCAGTCTTTGAAAACCGTTCCCAAGGAACTTAAGGAGGCCTCAGCTCTTTTTGGACTCTCACCCTGGCAGAAGTTCTGGAAACTTGAAGCTCCCTTTGCAACACCGAACCTGATCTGGAATACCATGATGTCGGTTTCCGGAGGCTGGTTTTTCGTTGTGGCTTCTGAAGCCATCACCGTCGGCAAGACTGCTGTGACCCTGCCCGGTATCGGCTCTTACGTGGCACAGGCAATACAGAGCAAAAACCTTGAAGCAATCGGCTTTGCGCTTCTCACCATGTTGATTGTCATTCTTATATACGATCAGCTGCTCTTTCGTCCGCTGGTAGCATGGGCCGAAAAGTTCAAGTTTGAACTGACCGAAAGTCAGGATGCCGCTGAATCATGGGTTCTCACCCTTTTTCAGCGTGCCCATGTGCTCCGTAACTTTGTAAAAGCAATCGGAAACAACTGGTCTAAACTCATCGAACGACTTCCGAAACTGCCCCGTCCTGCGCAGAATTTCAAGGAAATCTCTCCACTGGTGATAAAGATACAGGGATACACCTGGTATGGTATCCTGATCTGCGGAATGAGTGCCGGAGCATGGACGCTGATGAGCTTTGTCATGAGCGGTGTTGATCATACGGAAATTGTTCATGTCTTCATGCTCGGCCTTATAACGCTCGCCCGGGTCATGGTTTTATTGCTCCTTGCAAGTCTGGTATGGGTTCCGCTGGGCGTCATCATCGGCCTCAATCCCCGCCTTGCTACAAAGGTTCAGCCACTGGCGCAGTTTCTGGCAGCCTTTCCGGCAAACCTCTTTTTTCCTGTTGCGGTATTCTTTCTGGTACGATACCGTCTTTCACCGGAAATATGGACTGCGCCACTGATGATCCTCGGAACCCAGTGGTATATTCTCTTCAATGTTATTGCCGGAGCAGCTGCCATTCCAACTGATCTTCGAGAAGCAGCCAAAAACCTCGGTCTTTCAGGATGGCGTTTATGGAAGCACCTGCTCCTGCCGGGCATCATCCCTTCACTCATCACCGGACTGATAACTGCTTCAGGAGGAACCTGGAACGCCAGCATTGTTGCCGAAGTCGTCAGTTGGGGAAGCACAACCATTACAGCAACAGGCCTTGGCTCATACATTGCCCAGTGGACTGAAAAAGGCGACTACCCGCATATTGTTCTTGGTATCGCTGTCATGAGTCTTTACGTAGTGTTTTTCAACCGCTTTTTCTGGAGGCGGCTTTATAACATGTCCCAGACCCGTTTTCGTCTGGATTAGAACCGCATACTTATGGAACCATTACATCCCGAGACTGACCTGCTGAATCTGAAGAATGTCAGCAAATCATTCAAAAAGTCCGGAGGAGAAGAGCATCTTGTTCTTGAAGGAGTGAGCCTCACCATCAAAGAGGGTGAAATTGTTGCGCTCCTCGGCCGATCAGGTTCGGGCAAGTCAACTCTGCTTCGTATCATTTCAGGCCTTACCCGTCCAGGAAGCGGGGAAGTTCTCTATTCCGGCAAACCGGTTACCGGTCCCGTAAAAGGGCTGGCCATGGTGTTTCAGACTTTTGCCCTTTTTCCCTGGTTTACCGTCCTCGAAAATGTTGAACTCGGGCTCGATGCTCTGGGTGTGCATAAAGAAGAACGCAAGCGGCGCGCACTCGCAGCCATTGATCTCATCGGCCTTGACGGTTTTGAATCGGCCTATCCCAAAGAACTGTCCGGCGGTATGCGCCAGCGGGTAGGTTTTGCCCGTGCGCTGGTGGTTGAACCTACACTGCTCTTGATGGACGAAGCATTCTCAGCCCTTGATGTGCTTACTGCCGAAACGCTCCGTACCGATCTGATTGAACTCTGGCTGGAGCGGCGGATTCCAACCAAGGGAATTCTTCTGGTATCCCATAATATCGAGGAAGCTGTGCTTCTTGCCGATCGTATTGTCATTCTCGGAACCAATCCAGGTCGAATTCTGGCCGAAATCAAAATTCCCCTCCAGCATCCCCGCGACCGCGAAGCTCCCGCATTCCGGCAGCTTGTTGATCAGGTCTATGAACTCATGACCAAACGTCCCCGAAGTGCTGCAGGCAAGGTTGAAGCCGTTCCATTGTCGTATCGTCTTCCAAGTGCGCCCATCAATCAGCTTGCAGGTTTCATGGAAGCCCTGGCTGCTGAACCCTATAACGGAAGAGCCGATCTGCCTGAACTTGCCGATCAGATGGGATTTGACGTTGAAGAGCTTTTCCCGCTTCTCGAGGCATTGGAAATCCTTTCGTTTGCCCGTACCGAGGGTGGCGACGTTGAACTGACTCCATCAGGCAAAAGTTACGTCGACTCTGACATCCTGCAACGCAAGGTGATCTTTGCAGAACATGTCATCCGCCATGTTGCCCTGGCAGCCCATATCCGTCATGTTATCGATGAACGTCCCGGTAATCGTGCGCCCGAAGACCGCTTTCTGCGTGAGCTCGAAGATTTCTTCAGCGAAGAAGAGGCTGAAAGAGTACTGCAGGTAGCTATTGAGTGGGGACGTTATGCCGAACATTTCGCCTACGAAGAGGGATCAGGCATCCTGAGTCTCGAAAACCCCGCCAGCTACACTTCAGCGCTATAGGGTACCGTAGAAATGTTGAGTGCTTGAAATTATTATTTCTGCACAATTGCCAATGATGCGGCTCTGTTTTCTTTCGCATTCTTATGCGATAATTGTTATAATTGTTTACATTTTTTCACCTGTTACCCATAAATGTTTGCCGATCTATCTGCGAAGGCGGCGAAAATATAAATACATGCCTATATCCGGCCCATATAAAAACGAAGCTATACGGTTTCGCGAAGAGATCAAGAAGAAATTCAAGACTCAGATAGCCCTCTGTAATGCCATAGGCGCAAAAGACGGCTCTTATGTTACTGGCTACGTCACGGGAAACAATCGTATCGGCAATATCCTGCGTGAAAAACTTGAAGCAGTCGGGGTAGATGTCAACTATATCCTTTACGGTAAAAGAACGGAGGAAGCAAAGCCTAAACCGGGATCAGGTCAGGAACTGAGCGATTTGCTGTTTCAGTGCACCGAAAAGATCATTCATCTGCAGAACGCCGTTATCGAAATGAACAAAGAGCTTCTTGATGTCAACCAGCTTCTGGAAACTGTCAAAAAAAGCGTCACCAAGTCTTGAGAGCGTGGGTCATTGAATGATTATCAGTGCAAGCAGAAGGAGTGATATTCCTGCATTTTTCGGCGAGTGGTTTATCCATCGACTCCATGACGGCGAGGTTCTTGTTCACAACCCCATGCAGCCGAAACAGGTAAGCAGGATTTCGCTCTCTCGAAACAACGTTGACGCCATTGTTTTCTGGACAAAAAATCCTGCAAACTTTCTCTCCCGTTTGCCTGAGATTGACCGCTTGGGATATGCTTACTATTTCCTTTTTACCATCACTCCCTATGATGTCACTATAGAGCCCGGAGTTGAAGATAAGCGGTTAGTCATTGAGGTTTTCAAGCAGCTTTCGAGACTTATCGGACCTGAAAAAGTTGTCTGGCGCTACGATCCGGTTATTCTCAGTGATGTGTATACAACAGCCTGGCACCGGGCTTCATTTGACAAGCTTGCTGAAGAGCTTTCCGGCTATACTCAGCGTTGTATTATCAGCTTTTTTGATGACTATCGGAAGGTAAGAACCCGGATGCGCTCTATCGGCTACACCATGCCTGACAAGGTGTTAATGGAGGAGATTGCAGGAACGATTGCTGATTCAGCAGGACGGAACGGTATCTCGCTTTGTACCTGCAGCCACGATGTTGACCTTTCACAATACGGCATCATGCATAGTCGGTGTATCGACAGTGAACTTGTAGGGCGTATTACAGGTCGACAGATGAGCGGCAGAAAAAAAGACAGCAGACAGCGACATGCCTGTGGATGCGTCGAGAGTCGCGATATCGGCAGCTACAACACTTGCACGCACGGCTGCATATACTGTTATGCTGTATCCAGTCAGGAAAAAGCTTCTCTTGCCTATCGGCGTTATGACCCCTATTCTCCCATGCTTTGTGACAGCTTGAAGGGAGATGAAACAATCACCACCGCCAGACAATAAACCAGCGGTTCCTTCATCGCCCTCATTTCGGCCTCAACGCTTCCACCGGATTGAGATTAGCGGCTTTCCATGCGGGGAAGAGTCCGAAGGTCATGCCGATTGTTGAGCAGACAACCATGGAGACGGTTATCCAGAGCCACGGAAATATCGGCGGTAAATTAAATTTCAACGCAACGATGTTGCCGGCACCAACACCGACCATAATGCCGATGATACCTCCTGCTATTGAGAGAAAAAGCGATTCAAAGAGGAACTGGCGGAGAATACTGCTTCTTGGTGCTCCGATCGATTTTCTGATGCCGATCTCCCTGGTTCTTTCAGTCACGCTTACCAGCATGATGTTCATAATGCCCACTCCAGCCGTCAGAAGAGCCATAAAGCTGATGATGAAGGCTCCGGTGCTGATAGCACGTTGAATATCTCTGAACGACTCTATGAGTGATTCATTGGTCTTGATTTCAAAATCATTGATATCCTTTACCGTCAATCCTCTTGCAAGCCTCATGGCCCCGATTGCACGGTCAATCGCATGCGGATAGTCTTTGCGTGAGAGGGCCTCAACGGTGATGTTCAGGCTGCTCTTTTCGTTGATATGATCAAGGTAACGGGTAATGGGAATGAGCAGAAAATTATCCTGGCTCTGGCCGAATGCCGCCCCTTTTTTATCAAAAACACCGGCAACGGTATAGACCTCCCCATTGACCTTGATGAATTTGTTCAGCGGGTTCTCGCCTGAAGGAAAGAGGGTTTCTGCAAGCTCACTGCCAAGTACAGCAGTGTTTCTTGCTGACTTGATATCGTTTTGTGTGAGATTGCGACCCGTCACAACGTTGAATCCATTCGAAACGGAAAAGTTCTCATCACCTCCGGTCAACGTGACATCTGGATTGGTTGTGCGATTGGCATATTTTGCAAGATTTGCCGGAGCGGAAATGGTGAATCCTATATTGCGGGCATAGGTTTCCATGCTTTTTTTAAATAAGAGAGCCTGAGAGTAGGTGATATCCTTTCTGTTTGCATAGATGTTGCGTTTGTGACCGCTCCCGAACACTGTAGAAGGATTTTTCTGTATCTGGAAGGTGTTTGCTCCAAGGCTGGTAAGGCCCGATTCAACGCTTTTGTCAACGGCATCAAGGGCTGTCATGACGGCAATAATGGAAAAAACGCCTACGGCTACACCCATAATGGTGAGCCATGAGCGGAGCCTGTTGACGAAAAGAGAATTAATCGCCTGGATGATGATTTCACGCAGTGGCATAGGTGCTCCTATTCATAACGCAACGAGTCTGCCGGGTCGAGCTTCGAAGCTGTAACTGCAGGTGCAAGGCCTGAAACAATACCGGTAATGACTGAAACAGCCAGACTTGCCAGAACCAGGTCAAGAGAGAACTGTATCGGAAAATCAGGTACAATTTTTTCAATAGATAAGGTAATCAGGAGAGCCGTGCAGAGGCCGGTAAATCCTCCGATTATGCAGATCATCACCGATTCAATAAGAAACTGCAAAAGAATGGTCTGCCGTCTGGCTCCGAGTGCTTTGCGGAGTCCGATCTCTCTGGTGCGCTCTTTCACACTGACGAAGGTGATATTCATGATGCCGATAGCTCCGACAAAAAGCGACATTCCGGTAATGAAGATACCTGCAATTGCAATTCCGTTTTTAATGGGGTCAAGCTGGCTTTTAAATGCCCGCTGTTCATTGATCGAGAAGTTTTCATCTTTTCCTGCCGGAATCCTTCGGATTCTTCTCATCAGCCCCAGAAGCTCCTCCTTTGCTTCCGCCACATGTGTCTGCTCTTTGATTTTAACTCTGATGGTAGTGAACATGTTTTTGCCATAGATCTTCTCAAAGGCGCCGAGAGGCATGATAAGCTGATTGTCAAAACTGAAGAGACCGAGGAACTTCCCCTGTTTTTTGAAAACGCCGATAACGCGGCATTTGCCGTTTTTCAACTGGACATATTTATCGAGCGCCGGTTCATTGGGAAAGAGTCCGGTGGCAATATCATCACCGATGACGCAAACCATTGCACTGCTGCCGGATTCTGCAGGCGTAAAGAACCGGCCCGATGTGAGCCCTCCTGATGCGGTCTGCAGGTAGTTATAGTTTGTTCCGAGAGAAAATATCTGTTCAAGGATTCGATCCCTGTATTTTGCCGATGCCCCATAGGTTGACATTTGCGGAACCGCGAGGAGCAGTTCAGAATGCGGATTTGCATCAATAACTCTGTTCAGCTGATCGGCATATTCTGTTTTCAGATCAGGACGGTTCCGGAAGAGCCACCATTGCCCCATGGTGCTCCATGAAGATTTCTGGACATAGATGACGTCATAACCGAGCATGGCAAGGCTTTTGTCAAATCCACGGTCGATGCCGTTGATCGCTGTGCCCATCATGGTAATGGCAACAATACCGATGATGACTCCCAGTGCGGTAAGAAACGAGCGGATTTTATTGGCCCTGATCTGGAAGAGAGCCATTTTCAGGCTCTCTGTGGTTTCATAGCGAAACTGTCTATAGGTCAGCTTCATTGCCTGGTGTCGCTTTCGATTTTTCCATCTCTCAGGCGGATAACGCGGCGGGTATAGCGGGCAATATCCTCCTCATGGGTAATCAGGATGATGGTGTTGCCGGCGTCGGAGAGTGCTCCGAAGATATCCATGATATCGTGGCTGGTCGCGGTATCGAGGTTTCCGGTAGGTTCATCGGCAAGAATGATCGATGGCTTGTTGATCAGTGCCCTTGCTATGGCAACTCTTTGAATCTGTCCTCCGGAAAGTTCAGCCGGCTTGTGGGTAATCCTGTCGCCAAGACCAACTTTAACAAGTGCTTCCGCTGCACGCTGTTCCCGTTCTTCAGGCGGGACGCCGGCATAGATCAATGGCAGTTCGACATTGCGAAGGCAGTTAAGGCGCGGGAGCAGGTTGAAGGTTTGAAAAACAAATCCGATCTCCTTGTTTCTTACAAGGGCGAGTTCATCATCGTCCATTTCCGCAACATGCTGTCCGTTGAGTTCATAAATTCCTGACGTTGGAGTATCAAGACAGCCTATGATATTCATGAGCGTTGACTTCCCGCTGCCCGATGGACCCATGATTGCAGCATAGTCGTTACGCCTGAAATCAAGGTTGATCGAGTCAAGCGCCCTGACCTCCTGATCGCCCATGGTGTAGAATTTACAGAGCGACTGCATTATGATGATAGCTGGCGACTGCACTGCCGGGCTAACGCTGCTGCTGTTTGACAAGGCATCCTTCCTTGAGCTGGCTTGTAATGGCTGTGTAGCTTCCTGAAACAACCTCTTCTCCTTTTGTGAGTCCTTCTGTGACGATGATATGGGTATTGTCTGTCGTTCCTGTTTTAACCGGACGGAATGATGCTTTGCCCGATTTAATTACAAAGACACCTTGCTGGCTGTCGGCTGCTTTTGGTTTGGCTGAGATGGTAATTGATTTCTCAGGCCGCTCCTCCGGAGTTTTAGCTGAGCTTCGGATGGTTACACTTTGAATGGGCACAACAAGAGCGTTTTTTACCCGTTGTGATTCAATATCAGCTGTGGCGCTCATTCCCGGTTTAAGCAGGCGGTCATGGTTGAAGATGTGAATCTTAACCGAAAAATTGGTGACCTCTTCCTGTGTTCCTGTAGCTTTGGATATGGCTGAATTGGAAATTTCATGGACTTTCCCATGGAATACCCGATCACCGAAAGCGTCAACCTTGACTGAAACAGGATTCCCTGGTTTAACATTGATTATATCGTTTTCATTGACCTCAACCTTGACCTGCATACTGTCAAGATTAGCAAGCCTTAGCACTTCGGTGCCGGGGAATTGACCGGTACCTACAACACGCTCCCCAAGCTTGTTGTTCAGAACAATGATGGAGCCGCTGATGGGAGCTCGTACCACGGTCTTTTTCAAGCGATCCTGATTCTGGTCAAGCAGGCTTTTGTTCTGTTCTATGGCATGACGTGATGCCTGGTAGGATGCCCGCGCAACTTGTGCATTGGTTTTTGATGCAAGGTAATCCGACTCGGAAATCAGTTTATCCTTGAAGAGCAGCTCAGCCTTGCGAAAATCATCTTCCGATTTGAGCTTTTTTGACTGTGATTCAAGGCTTTGCGATTTTGCAGAATTCAGCTGGGCAAGGCTCTGTTCCACCTGGTTGATATAGAGATCGGGTTGAATTTTAAGAAGCAGATCCCCTTTTTTTACGCTCTGTCCGTCCTGGATGGGCAGTTCGATAATTTCACCTGAAACGTCCGGTGATATTGCCAGTACAATTTCCGGTTCTATCTTTCCTGTTGCAGTAACAATATGCACGACCTCTTTTATTGATGCCTTTTCAGTTGTGATTTCGACGGGTTTTTCCCGCAGGGAGAGAAACGCGTAAATTGCTCCTCCGCCAGCGAGCACTGCGGCAAGAGTGATTACTATTGTTGTACGATTCAACAGGGATTTTTGTTTGCTCATGGAGTGATTACCGGATTCTTGTTTCTATTGTAAGACGATGGTGCCTGTTGCAAAATCAATAACGCTTTTCTGAAGCGCCAGATTATAGGTGGCCTGGGAAAGATTGGCACGTGCATTGAAAAGAGCTGCACGTGCACTGCTGAGTTCAACAAAGCCGGTTGCACCGAGTTCATACTTCTTTTTGATGTCTTCAAATGCAGAGCTTGAAGCAGTAAGACTTGCTTTTGATTTTTCGATTTGCATCAATGCTGAGGCATAGTCATTTGCTGCCAGCTGAAGATCAAGGACGATATTGTTTTTCAGATCATCATAATCAAACGTCTGGTTGAGCTGGTTGACTTTAGCTGCTTGTACATTGTAGCCTGTTTGAAAACCATCAAAAATCGACCAGCTCAGGTTCAGTCCAACCGAGTATCCTATGGAGTTTCGAAGCTGATCTGAAACGGGGGGATAAGAGTATTCCGCGCTGTATCCGCCATAGCTCTGACGCAGGTATTCGGTTCCTGCAGTGCTGGCGTTAAAGTTGAGAGCCAGACGAGGATACCATGGTGAACGGGATTGCGTAATTTGCCATTTCGCCGCCTTGGTTTCAAAGCTTTTGCTTTTCAGGTCGCTTCGACGATCAAGAGCAACAGTGACAAGAGAGTCGATATCAGGTTTCTTTTGATGTGCGATCTCAAGTTCGTTCTGGCCGGGTTCGAGAGTGACCTTGGTCAGAGGATCAATCTGAAGGCGTCGCAGCAATTCGATCGTGCTGCGCTGCATGCGAGTTTCTGCCTGAATGACCGCCATACTGCTCTCTGCAGCAGCAGCCTGCTGCTGGTAAAGATCAGTTCTGGACTTCAGGCCAATTTGAAATTGCCGGTCAGTAAGAGTGAGCTGATCATGGACTGAAAGAAGATTCTCTTTAGCTATATCAAGGAGTTCACGGTTCATAAGTACCTGGTAATAGTACTGGGTGACATCGAAAACTACACTCTGCAAGGTTCGTGCAAGAGTGTATTCGGCTGCTTGTTCTCTATTGAGTGCTGATTGCAGAGATGCGTAATCGCTGAAACCGTTAAAAAGATTCAGGGAGGTTGTCAGTGTCAGATTAACCGACTCACTTTCACTTTTTATTTTGAATGGAGGTGCTTCAAGGTAGTATTGCGCGTATGACTGGCTTAGCGAATAGGGGGTATAGGTCGCTGAAACAGAAATCTTCGGGAGAAAGCTGCCATAACTTCTCAAGACATCTGAGCCCTGCAGCTTCAGGTTTGATTTTGCTTTTTTTGCTGAAGTAGCATTGTTCAGCGCTATCTCTACGCAGTTTGCAAGAGATAGTTTCTTCTCCTTCACTTCGGAACCCATAGTGGAGGAGGGATGCGCAAAAACAAGCGCGACGATAAAGAGAGATGAAAAAAACCTTGAAACCAAAATACTCTATGCTAACCGTTTATATGTTGTTCATTGTCAGGATCGGAATATAACCATTAAAATACGTTCAGAGAGGGTAAATAGTTCCTCTGATTGAGCTTCCCTCCCGTTTGAGCGGCTTAGAGATGGTTAAGCAGTGTGTCAATCTCTTTTTGGTAATCTTCAGCATTCTGTGGTTTCAACTGTATGAGAAGCGAATAGATTTTTATGGCTTTTTTGTATGCACCCTGTGCGGTGAAGAGTCTGGCAAGGCTTTCTGTGGGAACAGCAATGGCTGTATCATCGGAAAAAGGCTGTTTTTGCTCAAGGATGGATGTCGGGTCTGAGTTTTCCGTTGTTTGAACCGGACTGAAATGCATCAGTGCCGCTGTGAGCTGCTCAAGTTCGTCGGAGATCGGGTCAAAAATAATTGATGGAGCAGCGTGTTCTTCGCCCTCACCAGAAGCCTGCAACTCTATGAGATCTCTCCATGCAATCTGGTTTGCCGGCGCAATGGTGCAGCACTTTCGCAGAGATTCTCCCGCCAAGGAGTGCTTTTGAAGGCCATGGAAGGCTTTTGCACACAACAGGTGAAAAAGATAGGAGTCAGGAAAATAGTCTGAAACCAGCATGAGTTTATCAAGGCCGGACTGGAATTCTCCCCGGGAAAGGTCAAGCGAAACCTCCGCAAAATAAAGGTGAGGGTTGCTGATCATGGCAGTGCCATCATCCCGGTCCAGATCAGGCATCATAATGATGATAGACCATTTGTGATGCAGGCCTTGCTGTTTTCAAGCGCGAGTTGGAGCAGGCGATCAGCCAGTTCGGAAAAACTTATGCCGGTAGCCTCCATGAGTCTTGGAAACATACTGATATCGGTGAAGCCTGGAATAGTATTGACTTCATTGAGGACGATGCTTCTGCTCTTTACGTCCACAAAAAAATCAATTCTCGACATCCCCCTGCAGCCCAGGGCCTTGTATGTCTTCAGTGCTGCTGCCTGTACCTCTTTCTGCAGGTCATCCGGAATGCGGGCAGGGATGAAGAGCTTCGCTGCGTTGTGAATGTATTTGTCTTCATAGTCATAAAAATCGCCACCAGGCTCGATTTCACCGCATATTGAAGCCAGCGGCAACTCATTGCCGAGTACGGCAACCTCTATTTCCTTCCCTTGAATTGCTTTTTCGACAAGTACTTTTGAGTCCAGTGAACATGCGCTGTCGAGAGCTTGAGGCAGTTCTTCGACGGTGTGTACTTTTGATATACCTACCGAAGAGCCGAGATTTGCCGGTTTGACAAAAAACGGATATTCAAATTGTTTTTCGATTTCTTTATGAACCGCTTCAGGGTCGGCGTGGTAATCGGTGCTGAAAAGCGTTATTGATGGGGCTACTGCAAGGCCGGCATCAGAGGCACAGAGTTTCGTGAGAGCTTTGTCCATGGTGAGTGAGGAAGAGAGAACGCCACACCCTGTATAAGGAATGCCGCAGGTATCAAGAAAGCCCTGGATGCGTCCGTCTTCTCCATACGATCCATGGAGTGCGAGAAATGCGACATCAATTCCTGCTTGCTTGAAATCAAAGTCAAAGGGTTTTTGAGCGGTACGATCAACCTTGTCACTGAGAACTGAAGAAACTGCTGCCTGCGATGAAGCTCTCAGGAGAGCTGACAGATCGAGGTTCAGAATGTCACCTGCTATGCCTTCACTGAACCATACGCCTTCACGGGTGATATAGAACGGAATGACCTTGTAACGACTGGTGCTGATATTCGCTGCTATTGATTTTGCAGAGATAATTGATATTTCGTGTTCAGTTGACTTGCCTCCGAAAATGAGAGCAACAGTTATAAGTGGCATGAGTGCTTCTATGACGGTTAATGATGTTAATGATAAAGGTGCTGGTGTTCGACCGCGATACAGCGGTTTTCAACAACAAAAAGTCCAGCATTTTTGGCTTGTTTTGCGGCATCGTTATTGGTGATACCGCTCTGCATCCAGATCACTTTTGCTCCAATGGCAATGGCTTCGTCAACAACCGGAGGCACATCAGCAGATTTGCGGAAAATATTGACAATTTCAATTGTTTCTCTCTGCTCCGGAGGCAGTGAAGAGAGAGAAGGAAAGCAGGGAAGGCCGAGCACCTCTTTAAGAAGGGGATTGACCGGATAAACTGTGAATCCCTGTTGTATAAGGTAACGCGCAATCATGTTACTTGCCCGTTCCGGCTTATCCGATATTCCGACAACGGCAATAGTATGGTACAAGGTAAACACATCCTTTATGGTCGTTACGTCCATTATGTCCATAAGGAAGCTGAAGTGATTATCAATGTTCTGTTTTTCGCAAAATACCCGTATCGAAGCATAGAAACAATGTAAAGAGGCAAAAAATAATCAGAAAATGAGTTTTCATTGTTCAGCCGACAGATCACTTCCGCGCTCTCTTTTTGTTGCGATATCCTTTTCAGCTATCTTAAGCTGTTATCATTTGGCAGTTTCATGTATTTGAGAGGATTTTTGTGGTGAATGCCCCATTTTCCAGGGTTTATTGTGTTGACACCGGCATGCATACCGGCGAAGAAAATATGGAGTTTGACCGCCGTTTCATGGCAGCATTCCTTGATGGCCGGTTTCAGGTTAAATTCGGTGAGGGGAGTTGTCTCTGGCGCTTTTATGCATGGGAGCCTTTTGCGATTACGTTAGGATACAACCAGGCATCTTCGGGCATTGATGCCGAAAAATGCCGGCAGGCCGGTGTGGATGTTGTCAGAAGACCAACTGGCGGACGTGCGGTTTTTCATGCTGATGAGTTTACCTACAGTTTTTTTTCAGACTCTTCTGAACAGAACTCAGAGATATACAGGATGGTGCATGAAATAATCCGGCGAGCTCTGGAACCTTTGGGGATTTATGCAGAGTTCTGCCGATCCACTCTTCAGAGGTCGCAGGGGGCACAAAATGCGGCCTCTGTCAGCTGTTTTACAGCATCTGCCAAATATGAACTGCAGGTTCAGGGAAGAAAACTGGTCGGTTCGGCACAGCGCAAAACCCGGAATGTTCTTTTGCAGCATGGCTCGCTTCCTCTTTCGGGGCGCCACAAGGAGCTCTGCGGGTTTATTAATTTTTCAGACGAGAATGAGCAAGCTGAAATCAGTGAGGAACTGGAGCGAAAGACTATCTCTCTGGAAGAGATTCTTGGCTACATTCCACAATACGACCTTTTGACGGAACTGATGCGAAATGCACTTGGAACATTTTATGGCAGTAACCTTGAGGTGCTGCATCCAGTTCAGTTGTCAGATATTCTGGAAGGTCATCAATATTAAATCAATCAAGAGAACAGGACTATGAACAGAAGCGCCCAGCAGAAAGCCGCTCATGTCACAACAAGACGACTGCTTGACATGAAACAGGTCGGCGAGAAAATATCGGTATTGACAGCCTACGACTATACGACAGCAAGAATTCTTGACCGTGCAGGTGTTGATGTTATACTTGTAGGCGATTCAGCAAGCAATGTTTTTTCAGGTCACAGCACCACACTGCCTATTACGATTGATGAGATGATCTATCATGCGAAAGCTGTTGTCAGGGGAGTGAAGGACGAGAGCAACCGTGCTATGGTGGTCACCGATATGCCGTTTATGAGCTATCAGCTTTCAGGTGAAGAAGCATTGCGTAATGCCGGAAAGATCATGAAGGAGCATGAGTGCGACGCAGTAAAGCTGGAAGGGGGCAGAATTATTGCCGAAACAGTCAAGAGGATTACCGATGTCGGTATTCCGGTTATGGGTCATCTCGGCCTTATGCCGCAGTCGATCTATAAGTACGGGAGCTACAAGGTAAGAGCCAGGGAAGGAATGGAGGCCGAACAGCTTCTCGAAGATGCCCGCATTCTCGAAGAGGCTGGTGCGTTTGCCGTAGTGCTCGAAAAAATTCCATCGGCACTGGCCGCGGAAGTGACAGCTTCACTGACCATTCCCACAATCGGTATCGGTGCCGGTGCAGAATGTGACGGTCAGGTTCTTGTCATCAACGACATCCTCGGGCTCAACCGGGAATTTCACCCGCGTTTCGTCCGTCAGTATGTTGATTTGAATTCAATTATAGAAAATGTAGCCCGTCAGTATGTTCAGGATGTAAGGGGAAAGGAGTTTCCGTCAGCTGATGAAAGTTACTGAGGCTCCGCTCTCTCGCTTTTTTCTGTTTAATAACTTGCTGAAAAGATTGTACTTTTGGATGGTACAGTCCAAAATGGCATAGCTATGCCTTTTTTAGGATAACTTTTTTCTGATGTAGGATATTTTATATATGGATGATGCTGGCAAAAAAAAGGTTCAAAAACGCTATCCTCCTTTTCTGAAAAACAGTTTACAGGATCGCCCCCAACTGTTTCCGCGTGTATCGCGTTCATTCGTCCCTTCAGTTTTTACAGTCATGAACATGGTTTCCGGCTATATCGCCATTGTTATGGCCGGAGAGGGGAGCTTTATGACTGCATGCTGGTTTATCATTCTTGCCGCTTTTTTTGATACCCTGGATGGTTTTGTGGCAAGAATGACGAATGGTATTTCTGATTTCGGCTTTGAGCTTGACTCGCTTTCAGATCTTGTCTCTTTCGGCGCGGCCCCAGCCTATCTTGTATACAAATTCGGTCTTGAAGGATTACCCGGTATTACCGGTATTTTTGTCAGCTCTCTCCTTATGATTGGCAGCGGGCTGAGACTTGCGCGCTTTAATATCAGTACGATCGGCTATACCAAAGACTCATTTTCCGGTCTTCCGACTCCAGCCCAGGCTTTAACCATAGCAGGATTTATTCTCTGGATGAGCGTTGACACGGTTTTCCCGGCAAAGTCAATGCAGGCTGTTCTTGCATGGCTCTCTACAGGGCTTGCCATACTTATGGTCAGCAAGGTGAATTATGATACTCTTCCCAAGCCTACGGTTGAATCTTTCCGGCAGAAGCCCCTGCAGATGTCGCTCTATATTGTGGCCATTTTCTGTGTTCTTCTCTTTCATGCCAAGGCTTTTTTTCTTGCCATGTTGTTGTATATTCTGCTCGGAATTGTAAGGTCGTTCACTTTGATGTGCCGTCAATGGCAGCTGTAAGTTTTTTTCCCATTCAACTATACGTGTGATAATGCCCTATACTGCAAAAATAAAGGTTACACTGCGGCAGTCTATTCTTGATGTTCAAGGAAAAGCCGTAGAGCATGCTTTGAAAAATCTTGGGTACGGTACCGTGGAGTCTGCCAGAATCGGCAAATATATCGAAGTGACTATCAATGAAGCGGATTCTCTTCAAGCTGAACGCATCGCCAATGAGATCTCTCAGAAACTGTTATCGAATCCAGTCATGGAAAATTACAGCTTTGAGCTGGAGCACGTTAAATAAATAGCATTCAACTATGGCTGATGTAATTGTAGGTGTTGTTGTATTTCCCGGTTCAAACTGTGATCATGATACTGAGTATGCTGCTGGTTCGTTTGATGGTGTAAAGCCCGTTATGCTCTGGCACAATGAGCATGATCTTAAAGGGGCTAAGGCAATCATCCTCCCTGGCGGTTTTTCGTATGGCGACTACCTTCGGGCTGGATCAATTGCCCGGTTTTCTCCAATCATGCAGGAGGTTATAGAGTTCGCCCGCAAGGGTTTTCCTGTGCTTGGCATCTGTAACGGGTTTCAGGTTCTGCTTGAAAGCGGACTGCTTGAAGGAGCACTTTCGAGGAACAGAGATAAAAAGTTTCTCTGCTGCCAGACAAATATAAGGCCTGTGAATTGCAAAACTATCTTTACCGGCCAGTATAAAGAGGACGACGTTCTCAGCATTCCCATCGCTCATGGCGAAGGCAACTACTTTGCCCCTTCAGAAGTGATCGAAAGCCTCGAAGAGCACAACCAGATTGTTTTTAAGTATACCGATGCTCTTGGCGAGGTGACCGAAGAAGCTAATCCAAACGGTTCACTCAAGAATATTGCCGGCATCATTAACCGGCAGGGGAATGTGCTCGGGCTGATGCCTCATCCGGAGAGAGCCAGTGAAAAGCTCCTGGGATCTCTTGACGGCAGACCGCTGTTCCAGTCCCTTTACCATCATATCGCCGGAGTCTAACGGGCGATGGTGGTTGTACTCTTTACTTTTCCATGGAGTCGCTTCTGTCTGAAAAAACGGCGTCCAGTGTCGGTGCAGTAAGAACGGCTTCGCCCCAGGCTTCTAATGCCGATTCGGAAGCATTGCTCAACTTCTCTGTTGCCCATGCCGGTAATGCACCAAACCGACGCTCAAGTTGTCTTTTCAGAAGCTTCGTTTCGCCTTCTACGCGACCTTTAGCAATACCTTCTACTTGGCCTTTGGCGATACCGATTCTTTCTATGCTGGTGATGTATTGCATTTTTTCTATCTCCTCAATTGTTTCGATTTCTTGCCAGACTTTTGTGTCCAGCCACGCTGGAAGGGTCATTAACCAATCCACTACGGTAAGCAAGTTGATGACGCGTTGTTTATCCCAGTGTCGTTTATAGAGTATTTTTATCAAACGGAGTTTGGCTTCATAGCGTTCCTGATGCTCCTTTCGGGTTTGGCGGGTCAGGATATGTGCTGCTGTAATTAAACCAAACGCATTGTCCGAAGCAAGGAGCTCATCGAGTTTTTCGTCGTAATCGGTCAGTTTGGCAGCGGGGAACTCTAAGGTGTGCCTGCACCCCAGAACGTTGTAGCCATAAGAGGTCGGTTTCCAATGTTTGTGTTCATCGGCCAGCACCGCCAGACTTGCCACAGGTTTTTCGTATCGATCAAAAATCCGATAGTTGTAGACAAACATCCTTTTGGCAAATTCAGCCTGTCTTTTGCCTTGCACTTCAATATGAATATATATCCAGCTCTCGGCGCCACTGAGTTCTGTGACGCGGACCAACTTGTCAACAAATCGGGTGCCTAACTCGGCATCCTGTACCACAGCCCGAAGCTCCTGATCGAGAAATACATGTTCCTTTGTCCAATCAATCCCAGCATAAGCATCAGGGAAATAAAACGCCATAAACTCCGGAAAATAGTGCTCAATGGCTTCTTTCCACGGGCTGTCGTAATGATCATTCATGAGTTCCATGTACGTGCTATGCTTCCAGTCTGTTATGCAATTATTAAGAAAATACAATAATAAATATTACTTATTATCAATATAATACATCTTACTGATTTATTTCCAGGGTTTTTGCAAAATCAAACACCGACAATATGCTACTGTCGCTTACCACCCTCATGAAATATGCACATGATGTCGGTTGTGAACTGGAAATTAAGCTGGCTCTGAAAAAAATGAACTGGTCACAAACTGTGGCCGGTTCGCTAATCTCAAACACTCGTCATCCTTCCCTTACGCTTTCACCGAACAGGGTGTGGCACTGCTCTCTGCTGCAACTCCTGATGGGTCTCTTTGAAGAGAGCGAGTAACTGTTGGCCTCAAGGCCACGACAGGTCGTTACGGTGGCACCTATGCCCACCCCGACATTGCCATCTAAATCTCAGCATCATAAATTCAGCATACCATCGCCATAATTTTTTTTGCAATGGCAATATCTGCAGGAGCTAACTTGTATTCAAGCAGTGATGTGACAGGCACCCACTCTATTTTATCGTGGACCGTCAGTGTGAAATTATGGTCGGCAATAACCGTAAGCAGAGCCAAAAGCTTTATTGCACCCTCTGCGTATTGGTAATCACTCTCAGCAATAATCGCCCCTGC
>CAITSZ010000018.1 GCA_903895195.1 uncultured Chlorobiaceae bacterium | reverse complement strand
TAGCTTTTTTAACTGTGTCCTCATAGCTCCTGGGTTTGATTTGGTTTGCACCTTCAAACTACGAGCTATGGGTGTTTTTTACGCTAACCCTGGGTGATTCTTATTTTCCGTTTTTGGCTTATTCTTGTTTTCCGATCACAAGGGTGCGATAACTTCATAACAAAACCGATCAGCAAGAGTGAACTGCTTGAAATGATGCAGGCACTGCTGAACTGGTAAAAAAGGCTGCTTGCCAGGCAATGGGTGGCTTTTCTGGAAAAAAGAAGTTTGTGTTGATCGTTGAAGAAATAATTTAACAACGGGAGTTTTTTTATGCCAGCAACACCATTGTCAACCGAAGCCCAGCATGTTATTTATCGCGCTATAAGTGACACTCATTTTCGAGAAGCTTTGGTAAAAAATACCGCTTCGGTATTGCATTCTGAAGCTTTAGGTTTGACTGATGCAGATATTGCCGCCCTCAAAAAGCTGAAGCCTCAGGGATGGGGTAAGTTGAGTGCGAATGAACTTAAAAGTAAACTTGGAAAACCGCCACACAAGGCGTAAGGTATTTTACATTAAGAAGTTATGTAGCAGAAGAATAAGTCCTCTAGGTCGTATGAGACTTATAGGACTTATAAGGACGGTGAGGGGAGAGTAGAAGACAGATTATTCAATCAATGTTTCCATTGTTCACTCTTCGGAGATATGCAGGCTTTTCTGAGAGGCCTTTTTGAATTCTATCGGCGCGTAACTCTATCTTAGTTTGATGCAACAGATTTTGTTCAACAGGTTCGCCATCGCTGTTCATTGTCTGTCTTCTGATATAGGCCGGTATTGAATAGTCAATAGCGTGCGATGCAGGGGAACCATACCCGATGTTGCATATTTCCTGCTTCTGGGGCCTCGGCTCATTACTTCTCTTTCGTGTGAAGCCGGTGACAATAATCGTAACCCTTGTTTCACCCGAAATGCTTGCATCGTCTATGTAGCCATTGATAATATTGGTTTCAGAGCCTACCTGCTCCTCGATATAGGTCATAGCCTCCGTCATATCTCTCATGGTGACCTCGCCGGTAATGTTGACCAGAACTCCTCTTGCACCATGCACCAAAACGCCTTCCATCTGAATATTGTTGAATGCATCCGTTGCCGCCTTGAGGGCCCGTCGTTCCCCTGATGCTGCGGCTGTCCCGATAACCGCATCACCGGCATTCTTCATAAGGCCCGAGACATCCCCGAAGTTAACATTGATATGGCCCCGGCTGTTGAGTATGTCGGCAATCCCTTTTGCCGCCCTGTACATCACATCGTTTGCAAGATTGAATGCCTCATTGACCGTGGCGTTCTCCTCTGCACCGCTCATAATCTGCTCATTATCAACAAGGATGAGCGTGTCGATATATTTGCGCAATTCGCTGATACCATCCTCAGCTGTTTTCGCCTTCATTTTCCCTTCGCAGGTAAACGGCTTCGTTACCAGCCCGAGCGTGAGGATGCCCATGTTTCCTGCAATCAGGGCAATCAGCGGGGCAGCATTGGTTCCAGTATCTTTGCCCATTCCGGCAGCAATAATGACTATATCTGCACCATGCAGTTGCGCTGCAATATTTGCCCGGTCTTCTTCAGTAAAAAGAGGATTATTTAATGGGCCTTTAATAAAAGCAGCGGCTGATTCAACGCCATTTCCTGCGTTTTTACCAATTCTCACCCTGATCGGAGCCTTTGAATTCAGAAGCTCCTGAGGCTTCGTATTGAATGCGACATATTCAACCCCACTTATAACATGCTCAATCATCGTGTTCAATGCATTACAACCGCAACCGCCGACACCGACGATTTTGATTGATATTCCTTTGCACTGCGCATTTTCAAACAATCCAGGGTCAATTTCGAATGCCATTGTTACGTCTCTTCTCTTGTATAAGGTTATGTGGAGTTACCCATTGTATTGAAAAAGGGTAATGTATACCAATAAAAACTAAACCAAATTTACCGAAATGTAATGCAACAATCCTTTCTCTTGCAATCTCTCTGAAAAAATGCATCCATCCCGGAATTTTTTAAACATAATTTTGTTTAATTCTAAACTGATACTATATTAGTATCAATTAAGCGAACAACTATGAAAGTACTTACCAAGAATACAGATTACGCAATACGGGCATTGCTGGCGCTCAGTGCAAAGAAGGGGAGTTATCTCTCGGCAAAGAGTATTGCCACTGAGCACGATATCCCTTATCAGTTTCTGCGCCGCCTGCTTCAGGAGATGATCCGCCACAACCTGATTGTTTCAAAAGAGGGTGTTCAGGGCGGGTTTATGATGCAAAAGGATCCGGACGAGATCACAGTCACAGAACTGATTGAAATTTTTCAGGGCAAGGTGCAGGTATCCGAATGCATGTTCCGCAAGCAGATATGCGGCAATCGTGCCCGCTGTGTGCTTCGTCACGAGATTATGCGTATTGAGCGGGTTGTCCAGAGCGAGTTTGAAAAGGTGACCATCGGTAAGCTGCTTCGTGACCTTGAAGCCGCCAGTCAGGTGAATCAATAAAGCAGCGGCCCTCATTTGAAATAGAAATAGAACAAGAATAAAAGGAGTAATCGAAAATGAAACGACAGATTATCACCATAGATGAGAAAAGATGTACCGGATGCGGCGACTGCATTCCTGGTTGTCCCGAGGGAGCCTTGCAGGTGATTGACGGCAAAGCCCGCCTTATCAGCGACCTTTTTTGCGATGGACTTGGAGCCTGCATCGGCCACTGTCCGACAGGCGCCATGAAGATCGAGACCCGTGAGGCAGATCCTTATGACGAAAAGCGCGTCATGCATGAGAGCATTGCAAAAGGGGGCAAAAATGTTATAGCAGCTCATCTGCACCACCTTATGGATCACGGCCAGAGTGACTTTGTGCAGCAGGCGCTTGAATATCTCGAAGAGCAGGGGATTGCCAACCCGCTCGAAAATGAACCCGAAAAAACACCTGCAGTGCAGCATTCTCATAGTGCCCACAGCCATGCACCGCACGGCGGAGGATGCCCGGGCAGTAGAACTATAGATTTCAATGCTAACGGGAAATCTGAACCTGCAGTTGCTTCAATGCCAGGTGCACCAGTGCAAAGCGCACTCCGCCAGTGGCCGATACAGCTTCACCTGGTTTCACCCCAGGCACCATATTTCCAGGGGTCAGATCTCTTGCTTGCAGCCGACTGCTGCGCATTTGCTGTCGGCGACTTCCATGGCTCCTTCATGAAGGGCAAAAGTCTGGCAATAGCCTGCCCGAAGCTTGATTCGGAGATGGATATCTATGTCGACAAACTGGCAGCCATGATCGATCTGTCGCACATCAACACCATCACTGTAGCCATTATGGAGGTTCCATGCTGTGGAGGCCTGATGTCGATTGTCGCCGAAGCGCAGCGTAAAGCCAAACGTAAGGTGCCGGTGAAGAAGGTGGTTATCAGCCTTCAGGGCGAGACGTTATCGGAAGAATGGGTTTGAAAGAAAGTGCTGACTGCCAACTGCCAACCGGGTACTCCGCACTATTCTGGCTTGAATTTTGTTGCAAAATTATAACAGGGAAGAGGCGATGCTGAAGGATGCGATGGGTGGTTATAGGGGGACGGCAGTGGAGATCAGCCGGGTTATTTCTGAACATCCTGATAATGCTGAGGCTTACTATGATCGGGGAAATGCCCGGAGCAGCTGCGATGATTATGATGGGGCTATAGCTGATTTCACCATGGCACTGAAAATAGGCCTTCGTTTCCGTGAAGCCATTACGGCTTATGGTAACCGCGGTATCGCAAGAGTGAAGAGTGGTGATTTTGAAGGAGCAATTCAGGATTTCACGGAAATCATAGAGCGAAAGCCAAACAACAAAAGGCTTTTGTGCTCAGCCTATAAAAGCAGGGCTTTGGTAAAAGAAAAAATGGGAAATAGGGAAGGAGCAGCGGAGGATAGGAAAAGAAGTGCTGAGTTGTGAGTGAAAACAGTGGGCAGTCGAAAACAAGAGAGTTGGCAGTCAGCAATAGGCAGTCTGAAGAGTAAGAAACAAGAGCTGAGCATTGCCAACTGCCAACTGCCCACTGCCCACTGCCCACTGCCCACTGCCCACTGATTTCACTCGGCACTATTTATTAATTACTAACGGAGGATAGAACGATGGGAATGTCTTGTAATCAATGTCAGGAGAGCATTCATGGTACGGGTTGTACTGTGCGTGGGGTATGCGGAAAGGATGAGCCTACTGCCCAGCTTCAGGATGTGCTGGTCTATGCTACCGAAGGCTTGGCGCTTGCGGCTGAAAAACTGGAGGGAAGTGTTTCAAGGAGGGTCGGCCAGCTTATCAGCGAGTCACTCTTTGTCACGGTAACCAACACCAACTTTGATGAGGATGCAATAGTCGCCCAGATACGCAAGACCCTTGTAGTGCGCGATGAACTGAACGCCACGCTCGTTCATCAGTCGCATCATGATGCCGCTCACTGGACTGGAAGTTCAAAAGATTATTTTCTTTCAAAAGCTCTTGAAGTCGGTCTTGAGAGCTTGAGCGAAAATGAAGACCTGCGCTCACTTAAAAGCCTTGTGCTGTTCGGGCTGAAGGGTCTTGCCGCCTATACAGACCATGCAGCAGTGCTCGATTATCATGATGACGATATCTATGCTTTTTATGTCAAAGCTCTTGCAGCTCTTACCAAAGAGCTCTCGGCAGATGAACTTACAGCTCTCGTGCTTGAGACTGGCGGAGTAGCAGTCAAGGCAATGGCACTGCTTGACAAAGCGAACACATCAACCTATGGCCATCCCGAAATCACCAAAGTGAGCACAGGCGTGGGTAAAAACCCCGGTATCCTGATTTCCGGCCATGATCTGCGCGATATTGAAGACCTCCTGAAGCAGACAGCAGGAACAGGAGTTGATGTCTATTCTCACTGCGAGATGCTTCCTGCACACTACTATCCGGCGTTCAAGAAGTACCCTCACTTTGTTGGAAACTATGGCGGTTCATGGTGGTTGCAGGACAAAGAGTTCGACAGCTTCAACGGTCCCATACTCATGACCACAAACTGCATCGTTCCTGTCCGCGAAAGCTATCGCAACCGCATGTTTACAACAGGCATGGCAGGCTATCCCGGACTTAAGCATATTCCGGCACGGCAAAACGAAGGACAGAAGGACTTTTCAGTGCTTATCAAGCTTGCCCAGAGCTGCCCGCCACCAAGAGAGATCGAAAATGGCACCATCACCGGCGGCTTTGCACACCATCAGGTACTTGCGCTGGCCGATAAGGTGGTCGAAGCGGTAAAGTCAGGCGCTGTCAAGCGCTTTATCGTCATGGCAGGCTGTGACGGACGCCATGCATCGCGTCGTTACTATACCGACGTTGCGGCCTCACTTCCCGACAATACCATCATCCTTACTGCCGGATGTGCCAAGTACCGCTACAACAAGCTTGAGCTTGGCGATATCGGCGGCATACCTCGCGTACTCGATGCCGGTCAGTGCAATGACTCCTATTCGCTTGCTGTCATTGCCCTCAAACTCAAGGAAGTTTTTGCTCTTGAGGATATTAACGATCTGCCGATCTCCTTTGATATCGCCTGGTATGAGCAGAAAGCAGTTACCGTCCTGCTCGCCCTGCTTTATTTAGGGGTAAAAGGCATTCGCCTCGGACCAACACTTCCCGAGTTCCTGACACCGAATGTCGCAGCCGTTCTGGTCGAAAAATTCGGCATCATGCCAATCGGAACCGTTGATGCAGATATCGAAGCCATGATGGTTGGTGCCTGAACAGCCATCCAGATCCCTCCCTTGTCATCCCGACAAAGGAGGGATCTGCTTATTTAAAAATGAAATTTTCTGTTGCACATTAATCTTTAAATAACTAAATACTCATATAGTTCTATTATTCTTTAGAGTGCAATTACAAACTTTGACTCTCTATGGCAAAAGTCGTTGTTTTAGGGGCCGGTATAGCAGGGCATACCGCAGCTTCATTTCTTAAAAAGAAACTTGGCAAGCATCATGAAGTTGTTGTTGTTACCCCCAACAGCTACTACCAGTGGATTCCCTCAAATATCTGGGTCGGTGTCGGCCAGATGTCTATTGACGATGTCCGGTTTGAATTGAAAAAAGTATACAACCGTTGGGGAATTGTCCTTAAACAGGCAAAAGCTCTGGAAATCCATCCTGAAGGAGACGCCGAAATTCAGAAAGGGTATGTGACGATTGAGTATACCGATGGAGTAAAAAACGGACAGAGGGAAAAAGTTGACTACGATTATCTGGTCAATGCAACCGGTCCGAAGCTTAATTTTGAAGCCACTGAAGGCCTTGGCCCCGATAAAAACAGCTTCTCGGTTTGCACTTACACTCATGCAGCCCATGCGTGGGAAAACCTCCAGGACAATTTCAAAAAGATGCAGGCCGGTCATAAGCAGCGTATCCTGATCGGTACCGGCCACGCTATGGCAACCTGCCAGGGCGCCGCCTTTGAATACATCCTGAATGTCGCCCATGAAATAAAAAAACGCGGACTGAGCGATAAAGCGCAGATTACCTGGCTCTCCAATGAGTATGAGCTTGGTGATTTTGGTATGGCGGGCGCCTTTATCAACAGGGGAGGCTATTACACCCCTACAAAGGTCTTTACTGAATCCATTATGGCTGAGTACGGCATCAACTGGGTCAGAAGGGCTGGCGTTCATCATGTTGAGCCGGGCAAAGCGCACTACGAGACGCTTGCAGGCGAAGAGTTGACGCAGGAATTTGATTTTGCTATGCTTATCCCCTCATTCTCAGGTGTCGGTTTGACCGCTTTTGATAAGAGCGGAGCAGAGATTACCGAAAAGATGTTTTTGCCAAACAAGTTTATGAAGGTTGACGCTAATTACACACCCAAGCCCTTTGAGGAGTGGGAAGCGGAAGATTGGCCATCAATTTACCAGAACCCTCTATTCCAAAATATCTACGCTCCCGGCATTGCATTCGCTCCTCCGCATCCGATTTCAAAACCGATGACAAGCCCCAGCGGTCGGCAGATCTTTCCGACACCGCCTCGTACAGGCATGCCTTCAGGTGTTATGGGCAAAATTGTTGCGCTTAATATTGCAGAAAAGATTCATGGAGCTACAGAGCATCGTCATAAGGCATCAATGAGCAAAATGGGTGCAGCATGCGTTGTGTCCGCCGGGTTTGGTTCTTTTGATGGTCTTGGAGCTTCAATGACCCTCTTCCCGGTTGTGCCTGACTGGAAAAAATATCCTGAATGGGGCCGTGATATGAACTATTCACTTGGAGAAGCAGGTCTCGCAGGGCATTGGCTGAAATTCATTCTCCACTATGTGTTTTTTCACAAAGCGAAGGGCTATCCCTTCTGGTGGTTAATTCCGGAATAACCGTTATTTTGACAATAAGTTTAAATCAAAAAAAACCTTATGGGCACTAATAAAGTCAAGGCTTATTATGACGAAGCTTATCCGCCAGTCCCGTCAAAAAGCACTCTTTACTGGCGTAAAAATTTTCTGTGGCAGCTCGTTCGCTTTGTCGTGTTGAATGTTAAAATCATGCGAATTGTTGTCGGCGGGCACTCTTAGTTGATCAGTAGTAGACCATGGCGTAGAACACATTCTTTTTGATCTCGTTCATGACGAACTGGTAACTTTTATCGTTGTTCCACCACAGCAGCGGGTTCCACCATATCGGGGCAGTAGGAACAAGGATAAATTTTTTTGACGATCCCTCAAATGCTTTGCTCCAGGTCTCTTGAAGACGGAGCAGGTGAGGGGGATCGCTCACTACAATTGCACTTTTCCATCCCTTTTCTTCCATTGTGTCCGAAGTATTCTCAGCTTCCTCCCAGGAAGTTGTTGATTTTGCATCGACCTTGATCGCACTTTTCGGGATCCCGAATGCCATCATTCGTCGTTCCCGCCAGTTGGGATGACCCGGATTGTAGAATCGCTCATCAATGCCCGTTAATATGATATGAGCGGCATATCCTGCTTTATACAATTCAGCACCTTTCCGTACCCTGAGGCCGTTATCGCCTCCCAGTACAATAATCACATCGGATTTTTCAGGAATCCCTGCATGTTGTGAAACAATAAAGCCAAGGCTTAAAAACAAACATAGAGCTGCTGCGCATACAATAAGAAGAAAATTCCCTATCAGCTTAAACAAGAGTTTCATAGAGACGAATGGGGGTTATTAATCCTGCCATGCAGTTGCTTTGCCAGCCTTTCAGCCAGATAATAATCTTTTTTTCGGAAACCTGAGTGCAGCTTCGGGGATAGAGGTGGTTGGTATTTATCGAAGGTACCTGATTTTCATTCGGCAAAACCAGCAGGGCAAAAAAACAGCAGGCAGCTTTATGAGTAAAGCGCCTGCTGCACAGAGTAAAAATAAAAATTTCGTAAAGGTTAGAAAGCGTAGGCTATCCCTATAGATACAACAGGATAATACTTGAATTTATCTGTTTTGTCCTTCAAGTCAGCAATTTCCTTATTAAGGTTTGTCTGGAATGCAGGGATACTTTGTGTTGTCGGGTTTGTTGCTGCAAGTGCAACTTTGGGAGTTCCCTGAAACATGACTCCAAGATCAAAAGAAAAAGAAAGGCCGGAATTTTTTCCAACTGCATTTCCCCATCCAAGACCGGCATACGGTACTGTCTTGTCGAAGTCAACCCCACCTGTAAGTGAACCGATTTGAGCCGTTGTATATGTGGTTCCGCCAATAGTGTAACTGCCGGGAACTGTCGAACTACCGGTTGCCGTTACCTTGTTGTTATTGAAAATAACTCCCGGTGACAGCCTGAACCCTGAATTTTCAAACGGATACCAGTCGAGCATTACAGGAAATGATCCCAGCGACAGCTTGTAGTCATATGTAATCTGGTTTTGAGAGGTCGAACCGTTGTAATTATAGCCGTTGTAGCCAGCTCTTGCATTAAACGAAGAGGTCAGTCCAACAGTAACCTCACCTCCAAAACCGAGTGTGGAGGCTTTAGCCCCGATAGCCACATCCCCCGTGTCGGCAAGAGCTGATGATGCAAATCCAAAAGAAACCAACGATGCAAACAATGCTTGTTTCAGATACCGGTTTTTCATGCCATCTCCTTTTTAATCGTTATATGTTTTACAATGACTTGTACACAAAAGGTACATAATTGCCGAAGTAAATACAAAGAGATGTTGACGCATCAGTCCTCCATGTTTTGAACCCGCCACTCAGACCACACCTGTTATTCCAGTCAATAGTCCTCAAAAAAATAGTTGTCAACAATTGTGAAGTTTTGTATACTGAGGAACAAAATGTTACCCCCAAGGCACCGATTATTTTTCCGATTTGTGATCAATCCTCTGGTTGATTGCAGCCAATGCCGACTATTCATTCCCCTATGAATGCCGTTTTCCCCCATGCTGTACTGCGTGTTTTTCGTGTCGGCATATTTTTGCTGCTCTTCCTTTTTTTCTTTTCAACTGCGCGGGCAACGCCGCTGCAGCTTGGTGAGCGCAGTTCATATGAACTGGCAGGTCACATGGAGCTCCTTAAAGACCCTTCACTCAAAATGGACTTTAGTGAAGTTCTCAAAGCGGGGGAGAAGGGCCGTTTCCGCCACCTTGATGCAAACCTCAATAACGGTTATAAGCAGGAAGCCTGCTGGGTTCGACTCACAATTGAGCGCAACTCTTCATTCCCTGAGCATAGCTTGCTCAGGCTTAAACCGAACTACATCAATTACCTCACCCTCTATATCCAGATTCCGGGCAAGGATCCCAAGCTTGCTTCTTCATACCGGATAGTAAGGCTTGGCAACCATATACCGGCACCTGAACGTCCCGTGCTCCATCCCGATTTTGTTGTCCCTCTTGTAATACCGGCATCCGAACCGGTAATTATCTATGCACGGGTGTTTTCAAACAGCTCTATAAGTCTTGCCGGGGTGGTTCACACAGCAACCGACCTGCGCGACTACTCCAACCTTCATATTATCATCCAGTCCTCTGTACTTGGTATTTTCCTGACAATCCTGTTGATAAACGTCATCTTTTATATTTCCACCCGCGACAGGATTTTCTTCTCTTATTCGACCTATTTACTTGCCGGAATCATAGTCAACTTCGCTGTGGAGGGGGTAATGACACTCCTCTTCCCGTCAATTGTTCACCTTGTCTCTGATTATCTCGTTTATGGCGGAATCGGTTTGAATATTCTCGTCTACAGCGAGTTCTCCCGTATTCTGTTTTCAAAGGCAGCAGGTCGATGGAGTATGCACTATATGCGACTTCTTTCATTGCTTGGTTTGGTTACAATTATTGCTGTCCCTTTGGGCTTTTATCCCATAATGGCCCCGCTTGGCTTTATCGGATTCTTGACGCTGGTCGCAATACAATTGGTGTTGAGTTATCGGTTGCGTGTCTATTTTCCTGGCTCCGAAATCTATATCGTTCTGGCTTTTGCAGTCAACGCCCTCGGTTATTTTCATATGCTGCTTCGTCTTATCGGCGTTATACCCTTGGGTTTTTTATGGGATATGAATACGCTTCAGTTCACCTCCCTGTTCCATATAACCCTTATATCCATAGCGCTCTCCAGACGGGTACTTATGGCTGAACGGGTGCTGACCGAGAGGGCCGAGCAGGCACTTAATACAGCAAAAGCGACTGAACAAAAGGCACTTGCTCTTGCCAGGGATATGACGCAGGAACTTCGCAAAAGCAACACCAAGCTTGAGGTTGCGCTTGCCTCCGAACAACATGCACTCCAGCAGCAGCATCGTTTTCTTTCAATGTTATCTCACGAATATCGTACCCCTCTTGCCGTAATCAGGGGTAACCTTGACATCATAGAAATTCAGAACCCCGGACAACAATGCCGCTATGACGAAGAGCTTTCCGCCATGCACCATGCTGTAGACAGGCTTGTTGAAGTCATGGAGGTATCACTGGAACGCAGCCGTCATTCGGAGCCAAGCATAAACAGCGAGTTACAGCGTATTTCCTTAGTTCCTTATCTATCTTTCCTGGTCGCAACCATGCAGTCCATGTGGCCGCTCTGTACCTTCAGCTACAACGAGACTCCTGACAGCCATACCATTCTCGGTGACTCTAAGACTCTTAAAACAGCAATTTTCAACCTCCTGGACAACGCACGTAAATACTCTCTGCCCGACTCTCCCGTTGAGGTTGAAACCCACGAGGAAGAGGGCGTCGCTGTCATAACCATACGAAATCAGGGAGAGATGTTCAGCAACGAAGATGGAGAAGAATTCTTTAACAAATACAGCAGGGGCGACCACAGCAAGAGTACCAGCGGAGCCGGCCTCGGACTCTGGCTTGTCCGCAACATCATCGAACAGCATAACGGCCACGTAACTCTCAAAGCAACGGCATCAAGCATCTGTGCAACCGTCCGCCTCCCCCAAGCAATCTAACTCAGCACTCAGAACTTAACTCCTATGCCGAACAAATGTCCTATAATTATTGTCGAAGACGACAAACCCCTCCTGAACAGCGTTGTCAAATACCTGACGCTCGACGGATACCAGGTTACCGGGGTAAGCACAGCGTACGAGTTTTATCAGCAGATGTATAAAGAGCCCTATGCGGTAGCTATACTCGATGTCGGTCTTCCCGACCAAAACGGTCTTGTTCTCACCGAATACGTCCGAAACAACACAGACATGCGTATCATCATGTTTACTGCCCGGGCCAGCGTCGATGATCAAATAGCAGGTCAGCAGGCTGGCGCCGATATTTACCTTATCAAACCGGTTGATTTTCGCCAACTTTCCGCCTCAATAGCAACGCTTCTCGGCCGCCTTGCCCAGGAACCACCCAAACCGTTGTTTGTTCCCAATAATCCCGTTTCCCAATCACAGGGTTCCTGGCGCCTATTCCCCTCGAATTGGGTTTTAGAGACTCCTCTGGGGGTGCGCATCAAACTCACAACCAAAGAGCTTGACTTCATGACCCTTCTTGTTTCCAACCCAAAAGCAGTGATTTCAAGGCTTGAACTGCTGGACAAGCTTGGCTACTTCAATACCGAATCAGGGAACCACGCTCTGCAATCCCTGATTAACCGTTTTCGTCAGAAAATAGAATCACACAACATACCCTCTCCAATTCAGACTGCACACGCCGTCGGCTACACCTTTATCGGTGAAATTGTTGTCGAGTGACTTCTCGTTAATTGCCCATTGAAATAGCAAATGAGTACATTTATATTACGCATTATCATTTTTGCATTGCTGTTCAGCCCTTCAACGGCTTTTGCTGAGCTGAACTTCGGAGGAGATGCCTCTGTTCGCCTGCAAGAGTGGATAACCGGCATAGAGTCAAAGGATGCTGTTGACTGGCAGTATCGCCTGAACCTGAGAGCTTCGGCTGATCTTGGTGACGGATATTTTTTCAAGACATTACTCACGAACCTGTCCACTTTAAATGCCGGCTGGCAAACTGTTGGTAATGGTAAAAGCGAGACCTATAACCTGCAGTTTGCTCAATGCTATTTTGGCCGTAACATCTCCTCAGGCCACTACTCAATCGGTCTTCTCCCGACCACCTCCCCCAACAACCCCATTGGTGACCTCACCCTCTTTCCAACCCAACCCCTAAACGCTCCTCTTGCACTCACCAATGCTCTTTTCGGCGCCCATTATGATCACACACTGGGGAATGGTCATCTTGGTGTATCTTTTATAGTGCTGGATGACAACTCAGCAGGCAATACTGGAGCAAGCGGTGACGGCCTATGGAATGACGGCTATGCCATTTCTTTATCCTATAAATTCAACATCGGCAGCGTTACCTTTGACCCTCAGTTTCTTACTGCTCTGACAAAAGCAGATGTTTTTTCAGGTACCCAGGCAGCGGCTGGAAATACCGGTACTATAATCCACTACGGCTTCAGGCCAATCTCCTATGGTACAAACATCGCTCTTCCACCTGCTGTAGGCATCAGATTTTCCACCAGTGCTTTCTTTACACGAGGTACCGGCACAACTCCTGAAGGCGCTCCAACCACAATACTATTAAACGGAAAGCTTATTAACCTCTCTGCCATGTACGGCGGAAACGTCGATTACTTTGGCAATCTCTTCAGAATCAAGGCAGAGTCAGGCCCGTTCATGGTATGGTATGACCACAACAGCACCACCGACAACTCAACTGGTACCCGTTATCTCTATACCAACAACTTTGTTTTTGCCCAGTACAAAATCAATCTCTATCAGTCAGCAAAAGGCAGCTTCACTCTTCAACCAACCCTGCGTTATCTCTCATCAAAAGAGAGTATAGCCGGCGCCTCGCAAGGAGACAACACTCTGCTGCTTCCTGAACTGTGGGCAACAATGACATTTTAGGGTGGGGAGGGACGGCTAAGGAACTTGTGCCAAAAAAATGATAATTAATGCCTTGCACGTCCAGCCCTTGCTTGATTATAATGACCAAGTGGATTTTTTTTCAAAACCATTAATCATTGAAAGCCATTTTGACCCAACAGCAAGCACTCGAGAGCAACTTCCTTAAACGGGTAATTGTTGTCGAAGGCGACCCATCTCTTCGCATGAACATAGTCAACTACCTTACAAGCGAAGGGTATACGGTTACAGAAGCAGGTTCGGCCTATGAGTTCTACCAGCATGTTTTTCTGGAACCAAACACTGTTGCTATAATCGATACAGATCTCTCTGATCAAAACGGCCAGGTTGTTGCCGAATACGCAAGAAAAAACACCGCAATGCGTGTTATAACCCTTTCATCACCTCTCTCCACAAATACCCTCCCAACCAATATCAAAGCCGGAGGAGACCTTAATTTCGTCAAGCCTGTTAATTGTCGTATTCTTGCCTCCTGTGTCGCCAACCTCTTCAGCAGGCTCGCTTCAGCGTAACGCTCTGTCTTGCGATGAAGTTACAGCGATAAATGTGCTAAAAAATTGACATTAAATACGTTGATTTGCTGCATACAAAAAGGCTATATTGCAGAACAATCATTTAAATGAGAATCGTTTTTATTTCGTCTTGAGCATGTGAAGTCTTCTCGATAATAAGGCAAGACCTTCTCAAACAGCAGTTAACCGACATTCCCCAGTGTCAACAACAGAGGTACAATCAAAGATTTCGCCACATGTTCATATGGCGAAAGTGAACCGGTATACTTTGACGAGTCTGCCTCACCCGTTGCATGGTGAACTGGACGATATCAAAGGTCGGTCCATGTTTATCGATATGAATGAAGATCAGGCAGGTTATTCCAATCTCAATAATACAGAACCACAGCGGCACGAATATCATGAGATTATCTGGCTCAGTCATGGAACAGCCGTGCATTTTCTTGATGGCGAACGCCGGGAATTACCAACCAACACCCTTGTCAGCATTCCTAAAGGTTCTATTCACAACCTCTGTCCTTCTCCCGATTGCAGGATATCAAGAATCAGGTTCCGCCAAGAATTTTTGAAAAGCGATGTAACTCTGATCTTTGCAAAACGTAATGGGAGTTCAGTCATCCAGACGACCGGAGAACAAGCTGCCATTATAGAATCATATCTTGTAATACTCAGTTATGAATACGCAAAGAATGACCCCTTTTCCCGCAATCAGCTGCAATATCTCCTCGCTGCTTTTATACTGAAAATTGATGAGCTGCGCCAGCTTCTTCCGGTTGTAACACCAAAATCCTTCACCCAGTACCAGTTTGTATGGAACCGATTCAATAACTTTCTCGAAGAGAAATTCAAGACAGAACACCGTGTAAGCTATTACTGTTCAATGATTGGTCTGTCACGTCGCAAGCTTGGGGAAATCGCTATCTTCTATAGTGGGAGATATGTCTGCGAACTTATCAACGAGCGCCTCATCATTGAAGCGAGACGGATGATTTTATCCTCCGACCTCAGCATCAAAGAAATCGCCTATGAACTGGGTTTTGAAGACCAATCATATTTTTCAAAAGTATTTAAAAAGCTTACAGGGCTGACACCGATTGATTTCAAAACGGCCGATGCGGATGCACAACTAAACAAACCTGACACAACGGCACCCCTCTGGCTTTCACTTGAGGACAGGGAAGCCCTCTGTCTTGAAGTGCCTGTTCCAGAAAAGAAAATGCAGCAGTTTGCCGATGCAGGCTATAACACTTTCACAAGCTAAAAACGATAATCGGTTTTTTCTTATACCGCGGTCATCGATGACCGGCGGATACCATTGAAGGTAACCCTTACTGGCAATCCTTGCAATCAAGCCACAACCAGGTCAAATATCTTGTATTACTCAACAGTCTGTCTTTGTAATTTATAAACAATAAGAAAAATGAAAAAAATGTCACCATTCCAAAAGCTTATGCTTGCAAGCATGTCACTGTTATTAACAGGTATGCCTGCATCACACGCCGCTGAAACCAGGACCGTGTTACAAAGCAATGAAAATAAACCGGTTGTGGTTGAAACGTTATCAAGTTCCCTTAAAGGAACCGTTGTGAGCATCGATTATACAACTCGATTTGTAAAGCTGAAGGATGCAAAAGGCAATATGATTATTATTGAGGCAGGCCCTGACGTTTCTCGTCTTAAAGAGATCAAGGTAAAGGATATCGTCAAGGTGGATTATCTGGAATCGACGGCATTTGTTGTTCAATCAGCCGACAAATATGTGGCCTCAGCGGAAGGGACTCAAAGCGTGATTGTTCGCAACAAGACGAAAAAGCCTTCCGGAGAAAAGACTCACACCGAGGTTATTACCGCTACAGTGGTATCCATTAAACCGGAAAAGCGCATTATTGTATTAAAAGGACCCGAAGGCAATCAAATTAAGGTCAACATTGCCCCCGATGTTACAAACCTTGGCAATATCAAAAAAGGCGATAACCTTGTAGTCACAATGACCCGTTCCATCGCCCTTTCTGTTACCAAGCCGAAGTAAAGCAAACGGAAAATAAGAACCGGCTTATTTGCGGAAAATAACACCCATAGTCCTTCGCAGTGTAACGGTGCGAACCAGAACAACCGCAAGGACTATGAGGACGCCGGTAAAACGCCCAAACCATATGAAATGTTATGAACGCGATTAGCAAGAAGAAAAAGATAAGCCTGCTCTTCTTGACAGGCATGTTGATGTTCATTTCGCATGGAAACGCTATGTCCTTTGCCAAAAATCAAACAGAAACAACGAGTTACCCGATTTCGCCCGATGTGGTAACGACTCTAAAAAGAACACTTCTTCCTGACTCACTGAAACCAGGCACAAAGAAGATTAAAATCTATGAAGTTGCCAGGTATGACAAGTTTGGTTATGGAAAATGGCATTACGGACCGGGGACTGCTGTCGTTAAAAGATACGACCTGATGGAAAAAGGCTACAGCAATAAAACAAGCGGCACCAACACAGCAAAGCTCTTGAGTTTCTTTACCATTACCGATATCCACATTACGGACAAAGAGAGTCCTGCCCAGGCGATATACTACGGATACTCTAAAGAAAATATTTCCGCATACTCACCCGTAATGCTCTATTCGACACACGTTCTCGATGCTGCGATTCAGACGATAAACAGCATTCATAACAAACATCCCTTTGATTTTGGTATTTCGTTGGGTGACAACTGTAACAATAACCAGTACAATGAACTTAAATGGTTTATTCAAGTTATGGACGGCCAACGCCTTATCCCCCATTCTGGAACCACTAAAGATCCCATACCCGGACCCCACAACGATTATCAGGACGAATACAAAGCCGCAGGGCTCAACAAATCCATCCCATGGTATCAGGCAATTGGCAACCACGACCACTTCTGGATGGGAGTAAAACCTCCAAACGACTATATCCGCAAAACACTTGAGGGAGACACCATCCTTACCATGGGTAATATCTTCACCCCTGACGGCTATAACAGAAGGGATTACTACATGGGTACCATTGACGGCAGCACACGCTACGGCGATGTTGTCGGAGCAGGAGACGTGGCCTCCACACCCTCTCCGAATAAAATAGCTTCCGATTCCACTCGTCATTCACTTTCCATAGGAGAGTGGATGAATGAGTTTTTCAATACCACTTCAAAACCCAAAGGGCATGGATTCAAACTGGCCGATGTGGCTAAGGGGTTTGCCTGCTATTCGTTCGAGCCGAAAGCCGATCTGCCGCTCAAGGTTATTGTCCTTGATGATACCCAAAGAAACGATGACCCCGAGGGAGGCATTTATGGACACAGCTCCCTCGATATGGAGCGTTTCAATTGGCTTGTAAAAGAGCTTGACAAGGGGCAGGCGGAAGGCAGGTTGATGATCATTGCGGCACATTGTCCAATAGGAATTAGTACACCAGACCATGAATGGTGGAGCAAGAATGCATCAATATCTGAAAATACCCTGATAGACAAGCTTCATACCTATCCGAACCTTATCCTGTGGATCGCCGGACACCGTCACCAAAATATTGCTACCGCATTTCCATCGAGTGACCCAAGCCGGCCGGAACTTGGTTTCTGGGAAGTTGAAACAGCATCATTAAGAGAGTTCCCGCAAGAGTTCCGAACGTTCGACATTATCCGCAACAACGATAATACGATTTCGATAATCGCAATCAACGTCGATCCGGCAGTCAGGAAAGGCTCTCCAGCAGCTACATCGCGTTCCTATGCTGTGGCGTCCAGTCAGATATTAAAACTGAAAGGAGCCGAACCCTGCAATGCAGAATTATTTAAGCAACTCACCCCTGCAATGCAGAAAAAAATACAACATCTCGGCAAGCCGATAGAGAAATGATTCAGGGATGATTCAAATCTAAAACGAGCATTTTCCCTCCATTCATGACACAATCGCTCATCCCGACCGGAGTAGAGGGATCCATCTTATTTATCGCAGGGAGGGCGAAATATGCTGACTTCCCAGACGTGAGTGCTGAGCGAAAATTCACTTAGAAATCGCTCACAACAATCTCTACTTTAGCGGTGATGACTGGTCGAAGTGGTTTTTCCCATGGTCGCACGTATGCGGCACGGATAAAGGTATGCCCGGGTTTCAATGCTTTGAATCGCCACTCTTTTGCTCCGCCGGCTCCAACCGCGTTTCCGGAAATATCCTTAAGCAAGCTCTCTTCCCCCGCAGGTTCCACTGCAGCATCGGCCGAAAGAGGCTCGAGTTGCCAGAGGTATCCCGTCGACCCGTTCTGGGGAAGAAGGAACACCGCAGTTTCACCGGACCGGACAAAAATCTGAATCGCATAGCGCGTTTGATGCTCCTGCAAAGGGGTTGGCGCTTGAGCTGCAAGTGATGTTTGCTCATTGGCAACAATACCGGCAAAAGCGATAAGGATACAGAATATCCGGAGGAGGCGTTGATGACTGAATGTTCCCTGCATCTCAGTGTGATATTAATGGACTTTAATTTCTTGCAAAAAAAAGCAGACACTGCTAATGTCTGCCTTTTTTTCTAAATTATTGCGGCATGTTGTTATTCGCCGACGAAATGAGCTCTTCTGTTCTGAGCCCATGCCTCTTCATTATGCCCTTGGGCAAATGGCTTTTCTTCGCCAAAGCTGACGGTATTGATGCGCTTCGCTTCCGCGCCAAGGTTAACAAGGTAATTTTTGGCACTGTTGGCCCGGCGTTCACCAAGTGCAAGGTTGTACTCATTGGTACCTCTTTCGTCACAATGACCTTGAACTGCGACTTTCTGTGACGGATTTTCTTGAAGCCACTGGAAATTGGTTCTTAGCTGTTCGACAGCATCAGCACGGCTCTCTGACTTATCAAAATCAAAAAACACATCACCAAGAGAAACTTTGACCACAGGCGGCGGAGGTAGCGGTTTGGGTGTTTCAATAACAACCTTCTGTCCAGAACATGCTCCGATAAGCAGCAGGCTTGGAATCAATAGGCTTTTCAAAAAAGTAGGCATGGCTTTCATAACGTTTCTTGATTATTTGTTTTTTTGTTGATTTACGCATAAAGTGCGCTTATACAAATAAGCCCTAAATACGCCAAAATAAATATAACGGGACTATCCCCATAAACAATACTGCTGCACAATATTACCTATCTTTTGCCTAAAAGCGCCAATCTTCCTCAGTAATAATTTGTTGATTTGTCCTGCGTGATTTTCACTGTCAGCACAATACCCCCACTCATTTTTGTGCCGTCAATTCTTATAGTGCAATAAAATTAACCGATATGATGAGCAAAACAGCTTTAGGCCGTTTTTTAAGCATTTCTGTATTGACCTGCGCCTGCTTGCCAACTCTCTTTTCCGGGTGCACCCCGAAAAATGCGTCAAGCGAAGCCATGAAAAATAGTAAGCCCTCCATTCCTGTGCTGACCGTAACACCTTGCGATGCCAAGGTTGAAACTGAGTATTCCGCAATGCTTGAAGGGAAGGGTAACGTTGATATCCGCCCCGAGGTCGATGGGAAGCTTGGTGCAATCTGTGTTGAAGAAGGTGCTTTTGTCAAGGCAGGACAGACACTTTTCAAGATTGATGACAGATATTATCGCGAGCAGTTCAACAGTGCACTTGCAGCCCAGCATGCTGCCGAAGCCTCACTTGCCACAGCAAAGCTTAATGAGGAGAAGCTTGTTCCGCTGGTTCAGGGCGGTGTTGTCTCTGATATTCAGCTCAAAACAGCAAAGACCGCCACACAGGCAGCAGCAGCGACGGTTGAACAGTTGAAAGCGACAGCCCGTTCCTCCAAAGTCAATCTCGAGTATACCACCCTCAAAGCGCCGATGAGCGGATACATTGGAAAAATCTTGTTCCGGCAGGGAAATCTTGTCAGTAAAAACCAGCAGATCGTGCTTACCACCTTAAGCGATGTCAGCAGCATCTATGCCAATTTCAGCATGAGTGAATTGGCCTTCATGCAGTTCCGCGAACAGTATGCCGGCACTACTATACCGGAAAAGGTAAAGAAGGTCTCCCCGGTCACGTTTGTCATGGCAGACGGAACCAGCTATTCTGAAAAAGGATCCCTCGGTACAATCAGTGGGCAGTTCGATCAGGGTTTTGGATCGATGAGGGTCAGGGCGCTTTTCCCCAACCCTAAAGCGCTCCTTCGCGCCGGCAGTATCGGAAAAGTGGTTATTGAAACGCTCTACCATAATGCTTTACTGGTACCTCAGGCGGCCACAGTGGATCTGCAGGATAAGCTGTTGGTTGGTGTTGTTGGTCCGGGCGGAATCGTAAAGAAACAGGTTATAACCATCGCAGCGAAAAGCGGTGACAATTATGTTGTCACCGACGGACTCACTCCGGGAGCCGTCATCGTCAAGACCGGTCTCGACAAGCTGAAAGATGGCGCGGTAATCAAGCCACTCTCTGCTGCTCCACCTGCTGTCGCATCACTACCTGTTAAAGATGTGCATAAATGAGAGTGAGAAAAAACCATAAAGTCATCGAATTGATAACGCTAAACCCGGTTGACCATGTTTGAACGCTTTATACCAAGGCCTGTTCTTGCCACCGTCATATCAGTAATTCTGGTCATTCTCGGCATTCTCGGCATCACGAAGCTTCCGATTACCCGATTTCCCGATATTGCTCCTCCAAGTGTTAAGGTGACGGCAGTCTATCCTGGTGCCAGTGCAGAAACCGTAGGACGTTCAGTCGCCCCTCCGCTCGAAGCTGCGATCAATGGGGTTGACAACATGACCTATATGACCTCAACCTCAGCCAATGACGGTTCACTTTCCATCACAGTTTACTTCAAGCAGGGTACCAATCCCGACCAGGCAGCGGTAAACGTTCAGAACCGGGTTGCTCAGGCCACCAGCCAGTTGCCTAACGAAGTCATCCAGATGGGCATTCAGACCTTTAAGGCCATGACCGCCCAGACCATGATTGTCAGTCTGAAAAGCACGTCAAAGGCATTTGACCAGATTTTCCTGATGAACTATGCCAAAATCAATATGGTTGACGATCTGTCAAGGGTGTCAGGCGTAGGTCAGGTGTCCATTTTCGGCAACAGGGACTATTCAATGCGCATCTGGCTCAACCCGCAAAAGATGGCTTCTTATGGAGTGACGCCCCAGCAGGTCTCCACGGCCATACAAAGCCAGAACCTCGAAGCTGCTCCTGGCTCTTTAGGCGAGAACAGTTCAGAGACGATGCAGTATGTCATAAAATACAAGGGAAAGAATAAATATCCCGGTGATTATGAGCAGATGGTGATCCGCGCCAATCCCGATGGTTCGTTGCTCAGGCTCGGTGCTATCGCACGTGTTGAGTTCGGAGCCTATAGCTATGCCATGGATTCAAAAGCCAATGGATTGCCGGCTTGTTGCTTTGCAGTCTACCAGGCTCCCGGATCGAATGCCAATCAGGTTGAAATCGGTGTTAGAAAAGCACTTGCAAGACAGGCCGAATCATTCCCTGACGGCCTCAGCTATACCATTCCTTCCAGCACCAAGAAGATTGTCGATGAATCCATCGAGCAGGTTCTGCACACCCTCATCGAAGCCTTTATTTTGGTTTTTATTGTGGTTTTTCTCTTTCTCCAGGATGTGCGCTCAACCCTCATTCCTGCCATTGCAGTTCCCGTTGCAATTGTCGCCACATTTTTTTTCATAAACATTCTTGGGTTTTCCATCAATGTGTTGACCCTTTTCGGTATGGTTCTGGCCATAGGCATTGTTGTCGACGATGCCATTGTGGTCGTTGAGGCGGTTCATGCCCAGATGGAGGGTAAGCACTACTCAGGAAAGATCGCTACAGGCACAGCCATGAGGGAGATCACTACGGCCATCATCTCCATCACTCTGGTCATGATATCGGTTTTTGTTCCGGTTGGTTTTCTTGATGGCTCATCAGGCATCTTCTATCGTCAGTTCGCGTTTACCCTTGCCTTTTCCATTTTTATCTCCGCGGTCAACGCCCTTACCTTAAGCCCTGCACTCTGCGCTCTTTTTCTTAAAAATCCTCATACATCTGAGGGTGGCGGAAACTCTGGTGAAAAGAATAAAACTGGTGGAGCAGCCCATCGTTTTTTCACAGCTTTCAATGCCGGATTCGAGGCAATGAAACAGAAATACCTTGGCTCACTTATCTATCTGATCCGCAACAAAAAGCTCACCTATTCACTTCTTGCTCTGCTGTTTGCGATTGTAGGCCTGTTTTTCATGACCACGCCGACCGGCTTTATTCCCGATGAAGACAACGGATTTGTACTCGTTTCCGTCACCACGCCTCCAGGCTCCTCTTTTTCCCGGACAGTCAAGGCACTCGACAAAGCGGCAGCAACCATCAAGACACTGCCCTCTGTGGAAGAGGTCGTGTCCATCACCGGCTTTAATATCCTTACAGCATCCTCCAGTCCCTCTTCAGGTCTGCTTTTCGTTCAGCTCAAAGAGCCAAAGCATAGGGGTCCTGAAGGAAAAATTTCGAAGGTTATCGATACCTTCAACAAAAAACTCAATGGCGGCGAAGCAACCTGTTTTGCTCTCGCCCAGCCTACTGTTGCGGGCTTCAGTGTGGTCAGCGGCCTGGAGTTTGTGTTGCAGGATCGCACCGGAGGCTCTCTGGGCAAGTTCAGTGAAATCTCAAAGGGCTTTATCGGTGCACTGACCAAAAGACCTGAAATCGGATTTGCCTTAACCAACTTCAAAACGACCAATCCGCAGTATGAGCTTATTGTTGATAATATCAAGGCAGCTCAGCTCGGTGTCAGCGTCAATGATCTTATGGCCGTAATCAGTCTTTCTTAGGAAGCAAACAGGCATCTGACTTTAATCGTTTCGGTAAATACTACCGTGTAATCATGCAATCTTCCCCGAACGATCGTGCCAGGCTTACCTCTTTGAACGGCATTTTTGTCAGTAACTCCAGTGGCAACATGGTACCGCTAAACTCCCTGATAACCATGCGCCGGGTTTATGGCACCGAAACCGTTGACCATTTTAATCTCTTTAATGCTATTGCTATCAATGCCTCTGTCAAGCCGGGTTTCAGCACTGGTCAGGCCATCAAGGCTGTAGAGCAGGTCGCAGCAACTACACTGCCCTCCGGCTACTCCTATGACTGGAAAGGGCAGAGCCGTGAAGAAATTGAATCGAGTGGCGGACAGGTTGTTATTTTTTCGCTCTCCCTGATCTTTGTCTATTTCCTCCTTGCCGCGCTCTACGAAAGCTACATTCTTCCCCTTGCGGTGATGCTTTCCATCCCGACAGGGATGCTCGGAGTCTTTATCGCCATCAAGCTTGCCGGAATCGCAAACAACATCTATGTTCAGGTTGCCATCATCATGCTGATGGGGCTGCTTGCCAAGAATGCCATCCTGATTGTTGAGTTTTCCATGCAGCGCAGGCTGGGTGGCAGCTCACTTGCCGCCTCGGCTATTCAGGGAGCCAAGGCAAGGCTCAGGCCGATTCTCATGACAGCGCTTGCATTTATCGCCGGGCTTCTGCCGCTGATGTTTGTATCCGGCCCCTCTGCCATGGGCAACCATTCCATCGGTGCAGCAGCTATCGGAGGCATGGTCTTCGGTACCATGCTCGGCATCTTTATCATCCCGGTGCTCTTTATCACCTTCCAATACCTTCAGGAACGTCTTACCGGCACCCCGGTACCTATTGTTGAAGTGGCAGATCTTATCGATGAGGTACTGAGAGAGGAGAAGGCACACAAGGCAACGAAATCATGACAGCTAACATTTTTTTGAACGCTCAACCTATGAGAAAAAAGCTTTTTTCAGTCATGCTTCTTCTGGCCTGTGGAGGCCTTACGGCATGCGGTGTCACTCGTGACTACAAACAGCCAGACATTGCCTTTCCAGATAGCTATCGTGGAGGCAAACCCGTCATAAAAGGAGGGCCTGCAGACAGCTCTGCTGCTATGCTGCCTTACCAGAGTTTTTTTTCTGACACGACGCTTCGAGAGTTGATCGATACTGCAATTGCTCATAATATCGACCTGCAGGTAGCACTTAAAAATATTGATTATGCCAAAGAGGGTCTTGGCGCAGCAAGGCTTGGACTTCTGCCGACGTTGAATCTGCAGGTGCAAAATACCAAAAACAGCCCTTCTGATAATGGATTGCAGTCGTACAAAAATGACTACACCGCTTCAGGAGTCATGACTTGGGAAGCCGATATATGGGGAAAAATCCGCAGCAAGAAAAAATCGGCACTTGCGACCTATCTGAAGACAGAGGAAGCAGCCAAAGCTGTCCGTACTAAATTGGTTGCAGATGTAGCTTCAGGGTATTACAATCTGCTCATGCTCGATACCCAGCTTGACATTTCAAGAAAAAATCTGGGATTTGCCGATACAACCCTGACAATGATCCGTCTGCAGTACAATTCAGGCCAGGGAACCTCACTTGCCATTCAGCAGCAGGAGGCATTACGCCAGAACATTGCAGGATCACTGCCGCTGCTTGAACAGAAAATATCGGCACAGGAAAATGCACTCAGTATTCTTTGCGGCAGCATGCCCAGCACTCTGCAGCGCGACCGTGCTCTTCTTACTTTAAAAGTTGCCGATTCGCTTCCCTCCGGCATCCCTTCAGCCCTTCTGCAGAACAGGCCGGACGTTCGTGCAGCAGAGCTCGCCCTGCGGGGTGCCCATGCTGATGTGGGTACAGCAAAAGCCAGCCTCTACCCATCACTGACACTATCGGCATCAGGCGGGCTTGAAGCCTTTAAGGCAAGTAACTGGTTTATGCTGCCCGGCTCACTTTTTGGATCAGTCCAGGGAGGTCTGGTACAGCCGGTTTTCCAAAGAGGGGAGTTAAAAGCTCAGTACAACAAGTCTAAAATACTTCGCGACCAGGCAGAACTCTCATTCAAGTCGGCAGTGCTTCAGGCGGTTGGTGATGTTTCCAACGCCCTCGTAAAGCTCGATAAGGTCAAAGAGCAGGAAGGCTTTGTTGAGCAACGCTCAGCAACACTGCATAAAGCGGTCGAAAATTCAGGGCTTCTCTTCATGGCAGGAATGGTTACCTACCTTGATGTCATCACGGCCGAGAACAACTCCCTTCAGGCAGACCTTGACCTTGCCAGTATCCGCAGCCAGCATCACACGGCAATGTCCGATCTTTACCGTGCACTTGGCGGTGGCTGGAGGTAATGAATACTCGACAGTCATACCCTTGTTGATCGTCATCATCAAAAGCAGATCGCTCCGCCACTGCCTTACTCAAGAACAGGGGCGATCGAACATTGTAACTCATTGCACTATAGATCATGAGAGGAACAACAGGTTTTAAAAGGTTAGGTCTATCGATAGTATTGCCTATCCTGTTTGCGGCAAATTCTGCTTGCGGCAACGAACCTCGTGATACGATAATCCCAACCGATTACTCCAACGCTGATCATTGGCTCTCGCTGCCGGCACCAGTTAAAGAGGTAGATGTGTTTTACATTTATCCCACCGCCTGGCTTAAGGTAAACAAGAGTGACCCGGATATTTGCGCCCTTGATAATGCAAGCATGCTTGAAGGCTCACGCATCTTGTATGCGTGGCAGGCGTCGGCATTTGAACCGGTTTGTAATATTTATGCGCCCTATTACCGCCAGGCAGATGCTGCTTATATTTTAAGCCTGCACGACCGTGAAAGGCTGAAATTCACCGATGGAATACCAGCCCATGATATCATTGCCGCCTTTGATTACTATATAAAGCACGTTAATAAAGGCCGGCCGTTTATTCTGGCAGGGCACTCTCAGGGTACGATGGTGATGCTCACACTTTTGCCTCACATAGTCAAAAACCCTGCTGTGTATAAGCGAATGATTGCCGCCTATGCAATCGGTTATCCTGTTACTCAAGAGTATATGGACAAAAACCCAAAGCTTAAATTTGCTGCAGGACCAAATGATACCGGTGTCATCATTTCATTCAATACACAATCTCAAAATCTCCCTCCGGGTGGCAATCCGATACTCATCAGTAAGCCGGCTCTTGCAATCAATCCGATCACCTGGACAAGGGATGAGACGCCGGCAACAGCGGCCCAGGGACTTGGTTCATTTATGCCCGCACATCATGAAATAAAGCAATTCACTAAGGTACCGCACTATGCCGATGCCCGGGTCGACAATACCAATGGAGTAGTGATATGCACTACCGCAGATGAAGCTGAAATATATAACCTTCTGCCATCCTGGCCCAAAGGTGCATACCACGTCTTTGATTATGCCCTTTACTACTTCAATATTCGTCAGAATGCCGAAAATAGGGCAAACAAATTCCTTGGCAAATAATTGCCTGTAATGCTTTAAGGGGATCTCTATTTATTATAAAGCGCCATAAGATTATAATATAAAACAATTTAACATCAAAAATAAGGGTGAAAATCGTATTTTAATGAAATCACTCTCATTAAGCTCAACAGACCTTGATCAACGGATCCTATGTGATAGGCGGGGATATCAACCAGAGTGACTGGAAAATGGGAGGTAACTTTATCGTTATTCCTGTTATGACGGATGGTGCCGGAGATCTGACGGTGACGTACGCCCCGAATTTCGCCGGAAATGAACACTATGGTCTTATTAACACCCTGCAGTTGATTCGAACTTCTTCGGCATCCGCCTCCAATCCTGCTCATTGAATCAGAAGCTCTTGCAACCATTTTCCGCACTCCATCATCCCTCTCAGTTGATAGTTTGCAGGTGAATGACTCATATCTCACGAAAACCTCACATAAAAAGCACTAAATATGCTGTTTTCGTTGATTTGTGTCGTTTTAATACGCCGTTCTCTTGGGTGTGAATGTGCCAATAAAATGATAATTAATGCGTTGACTTGCTGCACTGAAAGGGTGTATTATGAAGGCCTTCAAAGAAAAGGATGTTTGTTTATATCCCTTCTTTCATTCATTGTATCCAATAACGTTATCCACGGAGTACCAATCATGTCGTTAGAACAGGCAAAAGCGTTTATTGAAAAGATGAAATCGGACGAAGCATTTCGGGATCATCTCATAGATATAGAAGAGGCTGATTTTAGCGGACGTCTGGCATTTATCAACAGCCATGGATTCGACTGTACCGAAGCTGACATTCAGTCAGTCGTTACCCATATTAATGACGTGCATTTGGAACGACTGGTAGAAGGCTGGCTTTATTACGATTAGCAGCTTCAAACAGCAGGGGAGCTCTCTTGATAACTATTAATCTTCCTGTTGCAAGCAATCCCCAGTGTTTTTTTTGAATGCCTTATCAAATGCCGGGGGGAGTCGCCGACTTCCCGGGATATTCCTATGTCTCACAGCATCCTGATATCAGCAAGGAGATGTGCATCCATAAATGTGGGTGATGTTATTCCATTGATTTTATTAACTCTATTTTATTGATACTCTATGATGTCGTTCGATAAAATAGAACAATGGATCACACTCCTCAAGGATAACAAGTTTCTCTATCGGAGAATAAAGGTTTCCCTGCTCTTGCTGACAGGAATTGCCATGAGTGTGCTCATGTATTTGACTGCCAATCTCGCTATTCTGCTCTACACAAACAATAATGATATCAATGCCAGGTCGATCAATACGGCTAAGGCTGATTCTCGTCAGGTTGATACAATGACAAAGAGTATTGAGCGAAAGGTCCGGGATATCATCCGTATTCTCGGTGAGCCTGATGGTAATGAAAAAAAACTGATTGCCCTTCTGTCCGACAAGCCGAACAATCTTCCTGGTCGATATTCAATCAGCTTTTTATCAGACGCAGACTCATCAGAAGCCTCTCGGAGAATGAGGATCTCCATGGGCTCCGACCTTCATGATACGATTTATATGAAGGTGATCGGCAAAAGTGATACTCAGGATGGGTTGACGCATACAGATTTGGCTGCAGTGAAAGATGGGTGGCAAAAGGGATCATGGAGCAAGAGTGAAAAGGCTGTGATAGTGAATTATCAACAGAAGCTTTACAGTACGTCCGGGTCTGGAGAGAAAAAACTGATCGGACTCGTTTCGGCCAGAATAGCTATTGAGGAGTTTCAGAAATCGCTTGCCTATCAGAACCTGAGCCAATATGGCTATAGATTCATTGTGGACGGTGATGGCCTGACACTGGAGCATCCAAACAAGAATCTTGTTATCAATAATTTAAACCTGATCGATTACGCTAAACATAATTATTCGGCGGAGAACAGTAAAAGCCTGCAGCAAGCATTCAAGGCTAAAGCATCAGTCAGTATTTATGATAAAAACTTCATCAACGACCAGAAAACCATTCTCAGGTTTGAGCCGGTTGGGTCAACAGGGTGGTATGCTTGCGTAGCACTGCTCGTCGATGAACTGGCTGTTCCTGATGGTGTCTTGAAACAGCAACTGATACAGTCGCTCACAGCCTTGATTGCCTTAATGCTTTTTTCAGGGCTCTATTTTACGTTTTTATCGCCATCAACAGAGGCTTTTCATAAACGTCTTCTACTGTATTCATGGTTTGTCAGTTTTACCTTTATAATGGGCCTCTTCTGTATATGGGAACTCCAGATCACCAAAGGTATAGATTCTCCCTATGATGATAATTGCATTACCACCACTTCTCAAGTTGAGAAGTATAAGAAAGAGCAGACAGGGAAGGCACAAAGCTCGCTCATTCTGCCTCCGCAATTTATTCAGACTGGGGTGATGGTCAATTCCGCAAATGTTTCAGAGCCGAACTCAACGGTAGATATTTACGGAACAATCTGGCAGAGGATTCCTGCCGGTGTGGAGGTTAATCGTGTAGCTGGAGTCTATTTTCCTGACCAGATCGAAACAAAAATGGCTGAGATCTACCGCATAGAGGAAAATGGATTTACGGTAATCGGATGGAACTTCTGCACGCGACTTCAGCAGGATTACAGAAGTACCTTATACCCTTTTGATCGCATCGATATCAAAATACGGATGCGTCAGCCTAAGAATTTCGAGTCGATTGTTCTTGTTCCTGATATTGCTTCCTACAAACTTATTTCCCCTTCAGCCAAGCCTATGGTGCCGGAGGACTTTTCGGTACCAGGATGGGATCTTCACCATACCTATTTTAATTTTTCAGAACAATCATTCAACATTGATTATGGGCGGCGTGCACTTCTGGGAAGCCATAATCTGAAAGATCTTGTCATGAAAATCACTCTCGAGCGCGATGGGCGCAGCGGCATTGTATCCGTGATTGTTCCAATATTCCTGATTATGGTCATCCTCTATTCAGGGGTCTATATGATCACCAACGATAGTAATACAAGGGAGTCATTTAACTTTGCGGCCAATGAGGCTATAGCTATCGGGTCAGGCTTTACCATTTTTCTGGTCGTTACCATACAGAGTCTCAGAAGCCAGGTTATACCTCTTGATATTCAATATGTTGAAAAAATCTATTTCGTGATCTATGTCGCAATGCTGGCAAATGTAATTCTTGCAATTGCAGTTACAAAAAAGAGTGGTTTGCTTTTCAGTTACCGCCACGGCATTTTATTCAGATACCTCTACTGGCCGGTATACTCCGCTATCTTTTTTGTAATCACCTTGTTTAGTTTTTATTGATTGGTCATGATCTGATAGTTTCCAATGTGCTGATTTTTATTTTTTACAAGTCCATTATAATCTAAATATCCAAAGAATTAATGAAACAGATTCGAGGTCTTATTGAAAGTGTTTTTGAATCAGCACTGTTTAATGTGCGCTTTATAGTACTGACTGCGGTCATCGGTTCTATTGTTGCCTCATTTATCATGTTTATTAAAGGTACACTGTTAATTGTGGAAGGGGGATATATTTTTATTGAACAATTAAATAATATCGGCAAGGTTGAGGCGCATCACGTAGAAAGAATAGTTCCTTTATTAATTAATTCGGTTGATAATTACCTTTTTGCAACAGTGCTGCTCATTTTCAGTATGGGCCTTTATGAACTTTTTATCAGCAAAATTGATCCTGCAAGTCGAACTCCTGATTCACGTCCAAATTGGCTTAATATTCAAAATCTCGACGATCTTAAAGGGACTATCGGTAAAGTTATTCTTATGATTTTAATTGTCTCCTTTTTAGAGAAATCGCTAAGTATTGAATACGCAACTCCATTAGACCTTTTGTATCTGTGTGTCGGGATTATTCTGATATCAGGGGCCCTGTTTTTGACTCACGTGCAAGGGCACAATAATCATTGATTCAAGTGCTGTCCATCAATTATCCCAAAATCGATAACAGGATACTTAGTGTTACCTATTCCTGATGGGTCTCCGCGGAATTTAATGGAATGAGGGGATAAAATCGTAGACTGCAGTATTTCACTCCTGACCATAAAGATGCAAAAACTAACCGAGCATTACCAACAACTGTTGGGATTTCCTGCCATCTGGGAGGTCGATGATG
>CAITSZ010000017.1 GCA_903895195.1 uncultured Chlorobiaceae bacterium | reverse complement strand
TTGAAACATTTAGAGTATTATTTCCAGTTCCACCGTTAATCTTATCGAGTGCCGTCCACGTGGCAGTAGCTGCAGAATCAGCAGCGTTGAATATGTCATCATTTGCGGTACCTGTGAAGTTGTCCACACCTGTAGTGAGCGTGTAAGTTGTGCCAGGCGTTCCACCTGCAGGAAGAGATGCAATAGTTGCATTAAGAGCAGCTGGTAGCACTGCCGCAGTTTCTGTTGCAACATCATAGATGCCGGCAAGCCAGCCTTTTGCAATCGTCACAGCGGCTGATCCATTGTAACTTAGGATCTTATCTGTCGTATCCAAACCAGCTGTAAACGCTACTGATGCAGCAACTTTTTGAGCAAGCGCAACGGAATCTGTTCCCTGAGCACCAGCAGCAATTTGAGTAACAACATTACTGATATTAATTTTACCACCAGTGAGCAAATTACTCCAAAAGATCAAGCCATCTGGCTCAGGTGAGCGATGGAACAGGTTGTTATAAATTGTATTGACAATCTGATCATTAGAAAGACCTGCAAAGGTTGCTGTATATTCAGCGGAAGCTGCAAAAGCGGCACTAACTGCCGCTGTGCTGCCACCTGCGAGTGCTACCTGCGTTTCCCAGTAGGCCAAGCCAGTCACATCTGCTGGTCGACCAAAATAAGCAACATAAAGCTGCTGAATGCTGTTAGTGTTTGCGGACATAGTTGTATTTGTTTTTTTGAGGTTGATCTAACTTTGATGAATTCAATGGATTATAAAAGTATAATAATTTTAAATGCCCGAACTGCATCTTCTACATCGATTTGCCATACCATTTTTTGAGGTTATCATCATACGCCGAACGTAACCATTGAAATTTAACAGACAAGCATCCTTCTCGAAATTTAACAAAAGCAAAAAATATTACAACTAAAATCCAATAGATTAGTAATTATTTCTCTAAAAAAGTTCTATTAAACGCAAGAAAACGATTCAAGACGCATTAAAATGCATCAAATATACGCCGCTTCTCATCATATCTTTCTTAATATTTCTGCAATATTATCATATAATCGCTAATTCTCAAAGAGAAAGCAGCGTTTAATGCATATTTCTCTATTTATTACCTAATCCCTCATATTCTCAATTATAGATAGTAACGTCATAATGCAAAGCACAGGAAAACCTCTATTCAGCTACTCTGCGTTTGAGTCTTTTTTTAGAGGTAAACGAATTGAAATCAAAGATCGATTTTCGGCCTATCTACCAATAGTGGATTCTTTACTCCTTAATAATTTAGGCTCTGTGCTTGACATTGGATGTGGCCGTGGCGAGTGGCTTGAACTTCTTGCTGAGCGAGGTATTAAAGCTAAGGGAATCGACTGCAACCATGAATTTGTTGACGAGTGCCATAAGCTTGGCCTTAACTCAAAAGAAATTGACCTTTTTGACTTTTTACCTACCCTGAAAGATGAGCAGTACAACCTTATTACCGGCTTCCACCTGATTGAGCATATCGCCCCTGAAAAGCATTCATGGTTTCTTGAAACTGTATTCCACCTCCTTGCACCTGGGGGAGTGCTTATCCTCGAAACACCAAATCCTGAAAATGTAACAGTTGGGAGCTGCAATTTTTATATCGACCCCACTCACCGTCGGCCCTTACCCTCACAGCTGCTCCACTTTTTAGCTCTTCAGGCAGGATTTGCTTCGCCGTTGATCGCTCGACTGAATCGCCACACGGTTGGGGAACCTCTGCGAACAATGAGCGGCAGTGAGCCGGGAGCAGCTCACTATAATCAATTAGCTGAAATCATTGCATCGCGATTGCTGCAGGCTCCTGATTATGCACTTATCGCCTTTAAGCCGCCTTCGCCTGCACAAGCAATGCTTGAGGCTGTTGAGGCTATCAACCGGATTAATGATTCGTGGTTGCTCCCTCCCGTAACAACCGAAGAAAACGAGGATATCCCTCTGCTTAGAAAGCGATGTGCCAAACTGGAGCAGGAGCTTAAGCAGATTCGGAAATTACTTGCGTTACGAGAGGGGAAACAAGACAAAATCGAATCAACGGCGAAACGCACTACAGCAACTGCTGCAAAGGCGAATCCTGCTGATGCAAAAAAGCACCGGTAAAAGAAAAAAAGCCAAACAGTGAGTCGTTAGTGCAATTTCTCTTTTTTTGCTCGCTTCTGAGATTTTGCTTTTATTGAGACCTCTCTACATTACTCTGCTATCTTGCTCTTTTTTGGTGGAATAGGAGCTGGTTTCGCTTTACGGGGGAAAGCGGGTCGGCAGAGAAAAGTTATTGTCGGACTCTCGCACTGAAGTCCTGGTAGACGCTATTATTATATATGTCATTGTGCTCAATGAGAATTCTTATTGCTCTGCAGGCAGCAGCTGCCGCGACAGCTGAAAGCCTGAAATTTCTTCAAGTATTGTGCCGGAACCGCGGCGGGCATGAGGTTATCCTTGTGCTTGATGGCCAATGTGGCGCAAAGGTTGAACTGATTCGTGGTGCTTTTGAGGGAGTGCTGCAACAAAGTAACATCCGGCTGTGGTATACGCCTGCTGCTGTAACAAACTCACCTAGGGCAGCCTCTCCAGCCTTACCTGAAAATTTGTGGCAACACAGGGTTGGCGAGTTGCTGAAGGGGGAACTGCTGGCCAGCCTTGAGCCTGATGTGGTGCTGGTGGCAGAAAAACTTGACGGAAGTGACCTAATCGGTATTATAGGACCCATAGGCATCAAAGGTCAGATTGGAAATATTGTACCTATTGAACCTGCACTTGAGCTGCAGGCCCGGAGCTTCATTGAGCTGCTTGAGGAACATCATGCGAACAGGCGTGATGACGATGCTTTGCCCCTTCATCGGCCTAAGCTTGCCTTCCTGTCGCCGCTTCCTCCTGAACGATCGGGCATAAGCGACTATAGCGCTGAGCTTCTTCCTGAGCTGTCAAGGTTTTATGAGATTGATGTAGTGGTTGATCAGGAGCATGTTTCTGATCAATGGATCACTGCACACTGCCCCGTCCGCAGCGTCAGCTGGTTCAGGGAGCACAAGCATGAGTATGACCGGGTGCTTTACCATGTTGGCAACTCTCCCTTTCACCTCTATATGTTTGACCTGCTCGCCGAAATACCGGGAGTAGTGGTACTTCATGATTTTTTTCTCTCTGATATTCTGGAATATCGTGACTGCTCAGGAATGGCTCCCGGCAGTTTTCCTGCTGAACTCTACCACTCACACGGCTATCCTGCGCTGCAGAAGCTGTTTGCTGCCGGGCAAGGGTCGCGCGATGTGGTGGGAACCTATCCCTGCAACTTCAGCGTGCTCCGGAATGCCTCCGGGGTTATTCTTCATTCCGGTTATGCGCTTTCGCTTGCTGGAGCCTGGTACGACAAACACCATAGTGACCGCATGGCGCTCCTGCCTCTTATGCGCACTGCAGCATCCCCGGTTGAAAAAGGGGAAGCACGACGTGCACTTGGACTGGCCGACAATGATATTGTTGTATGCAGCTTCGGCCTGCCGGATTCTCATAAGCTGAGTCGTGAGCTGCTCGAGGCGTGGCAGGCATCAAGCCTTATGCACGACCGGCATTGCACGCTTCTTTATGTTGGCGAGCTGCTTGAAAACGATTACTGTAAAAAACTGGAGGAGGACATCAGCCATAGTGCCGGTCGCATTCGAATGACTGGATGGGTGCCTTTGGAGGAGTATCGTCTTTACCTGGCGGCGGCCGATATCGGCGTGCAGCTCCGCTCACTCTCAAGGGGTGAGAGCTCGGCCTCGGCACTGGACTGCATGAATTATGGCCTTGCGACAATCGTCAACGCCAACGGCAGTATGGCAGAGCTTCCTGCCGAGCGTGTGATGCTCCTGCCTGACAAGGTTACGGTTGAGCAGCTGAAAGAGGCCCTTGAAGCGCTGCATCTTGATGCTCCACTGCGAGAGCGACTCGGCAGTAATGCCCGTGATTATATTAAGAGTGAGCGATCACCCGCCCGGATTGCTGAACGGTATGCGGAAGCTATTGAGCGATTCTCTCAGAGCAGGGAAATCATCCGCTATAATATTCAGCATCGTCTTTCACTCGACACGGCCATCCCGGAGAATAACGCGGCTGTGCAGCATTCCATTGCAAAGGCTGTTACCGATACCTTTCCGTCAGCCAGCTCCCGGCCGCAGTTGCTGCTTGATGTTTCGGGAGTTGTAGCAAAAGATTTGAAAACCGGCATTCAGCGCTTAGTGCGCAGCGTGGTTATGGAACTGCTTGAGCATCCGCCTCTTGGCTATCGCGTAGAACCGGTCTTTATGGTGCAGGGTAAAGGGGGCGTTTTTTATCGCTACGCGCAGCACTTTACCATGAACCTGCTTGGCAAGGATTCGCCGTTCTCTCCCGAACTCGATAACGAGCCGGTTGAAATTCATGCTGGAGATATTTTTCTCGGGCTTGACCTCTGCCATAATGCGCGGTATGCGGCTGAATTTGTGCAAAGGTTCAAAGCTGCAGGAGGCCGGGTATATTTTGTCGTCTACGACCTGCTTCCGCTCCAGTTTCCGCACTATTTTCTTCCGGACACAGAGAAGCACCACCAGGAATGGATGGAGGCTGCTGCCCAGGGCGATGGAGTGCTCTGCATTTCACGGAGCGTCGCTGATGATGTAAAGAAGTGGTTTGAATGCATTGAGCCTCTGCGATACAGACCTTTTACTATCGGCTGGTTTCATCTTGGAGCAGATATAGAGCACAGTCTGCCCTCAACAGGCATTCCTGAGGGGTTTGAAGCTATGCTGCAAAGACTTTCACATGCGCCAACCGTGTTGATGGTGGGGACGGTAGAGCCGCGAAAGGGATACGAACAGGTAGTTACAGCTTTTGAACTGCTCTGGATGATTGGTGTTCCGCTGCAGCTTGTCATTGCGGGAAAAGCCGGATGGATGATTGAACAGCTGACTGAACGCCTGCGTGGACATAAAGAACTCAACCGACGCCTTTTTTGGTTCGAGAGCTTCACGGACGAAGCACTGATGAAGCTTTATGCAGCGGCCGATGGCCTTATAATGGCTTCTGAAGGGGAGGGCTTCGGCCTGCCAATCATTGAGGCTGCTCGATACGGGTGCCCCATTCTTATGCGCGATATCCCTGTGTTCCGCGAGATCGCAGGCGAAAATGCCACGTATTTCAGCGGCACGTCTCCTTTGCAGCTTGCTGATAGCGTAAAGATGTGGATGGCGAACATCCAGAATGGGTCAGCTCCGCAATCATCAGGCATTCCATTGATGACATGGAAAGAGAGTGCCGATCAGGTGAAAAACCTTTTGACGGATGACCGGGACGACAACTGGGTATATCGTCTTGATCCGGCACCGCAGCATCAAAAGCAGCAGCAGCTCTTGCTTGATGTTTCGGCGCTGGTAGGGAATGACTTGAAAACCGGTATTCAGCGGGTAGTGCGCAGCGTGGTTATGGAGCTGCTCGAACACCCCCCCGAGGGGTTCCGGATCGAACCGGTTGTTATGGAAAAGGGAATACTCAGCGTTTCCTACAGCTATGCCAGTGAATTCAACCTGAACAACCGGCCTGCAAGGAAGGAACTTGTGCAGATAGACGAGGGTGATATTTTTCTCGGACTCGACCTCTGCCATAATGTACGGTTCGGACGAGAATATTTTGAAGGGCTCAAACAGCAAGGGTGCAAAGTTTATTTTGTAGTCTATGATCTTCTCCCCCTTCTTTTCCCTCACTATTTCCCTCCCGATATTGAGCAGCACCACCGGGAATGGATGGAGGTTGCCGCCCAGGGTGATGGAGTGCTCTGCATTTCACGTGCTGTGGCTGATGATGTGAAAGCCTGGTTTGAGCGCGCTCAACCTGTACGAAAGAGACCTTTCAGTATAGGGTGGTTTCATCTTGGAGCAGATATTGAAAACAGCCTGCCTACGGCAGGAGTTCCGGAAGGTTTTGATAACGATTTGCTTAAACTGGCCGCAGCACCAACAATCCTGATGGTGGGAACGGTGGAACCGCGAAAGGGATGCGGGCAGGTGCTTAATGCCTTTAAGCTGCTGTGGTTAACGGGAATGAAGGTAAACCTCGTCCTTGTCGGTAAACAGGGATGGATGGTTGAAAAAATTGCAGAACGCCTTACCGGGGCAACGCGGAATGGCAGGCTTTTCTGGTATCAGGGCATTAGTGATGAGGCGCTGCAGAAACTCTACGCAGCTGCAGATGGAGTGATAATGGCATCAATGGGCGAGGGATTTGGCCTGCCGCTTATCGAAGCGGCCCAGCACAAGTGCCCTATTCTTGCCCGTGACCTGCCGGTGTTTCGCGAGGTTGCTGGAGTATATGCCACCTATTTCAGTGGAACGTCGCCTTTGCGTTTGGCCCGTGTAGTAAAAAAATGGATTGCGAATCTGAACAATGGATCTGCTCCCCAATCATCAGCAATGCCATGGATGACATGGAAGGAGAGCACTTCGCAAATTGTAGCTCTTCTTACAGAAAGCCTCAACAATAACTGGATATACAAGTTGGAAGTGCCCCCACAGCCCTACCTGCAGCAGGCGGCAGGCAATGCTCTATCAACTGCCGCACTGAACACAATTGCTGTTGATATAACCCCTGTGCTCCCTGGTGGAGAGAATGGGGGGGCAAAAGTGTTTGTGCTTGAGCTGCTCGGCATGCTCGCAGAGATGAAACCCGAAACGAAGTTTATTCTGCTGACCCGTGAGAGCTCGCACGAGGAGCTGGCTTTTCTTGATCGTGCAAATATGCAGCGGTTGATGATACTGAAGGAGGTCGTTGCCCCGGTCGCAACTGTCACCGTACATACCAGATGGGTAAACCGTACAATCGCCCGATGGAAAAAAAGCATCAAAAAGCGCATTAAAAATCGTGCACACCCTCCTTCCACGCTGCTGCGCGATCTCAATGTGGATCTGCTCTTCTGCCCTTTTACCTCACCGGATAATGCTGAGCCTGGAATTCCGGTTGTGAGTACCATTTATGACCTGCAGTACAAAACCTATCCGGAATTTTTTTCGCCTGAAGATGTTGCACATCGTGACCGGGTATTCATGAATGCAGTTCAGCGAGCAGACGCACTGACGGCGATTTCAGAGTATTCGCGACAGTCGGCCATTGCCCACGGCGCCTGCCAACCGGCTCGTATCCGCACAATATATCTTCGCATGGCTCACCGCATCTCTCTAAAAAACAGTGATGACAATGGACTGCTTGCAAGGTACGGTCTGGTTCGCCATCGCTACCTGCTCTATACTGCAAATTTCTGGAAACACAAAAACCACGAAAAGCTTCTTGCTGCTTTCGGTATGGCTGCCCGTGACAGTTTGTCTCCGGATATCAAGCTTGTCTGCACAGGTGCAGCCGGCGAGCGCCAGCGGGAATTAATCAGGGTTGCTGAGAGTATGGGACTTGAGGATCGGGTAATTTTTCCGGGATACCTGCCGAACGATGAGCTTGCTCTCATTTTGTCGAACTGCACTGCATTGATTTTTCCGTCACTCTATGAAGGGTTCGGGCTGCCGGTTATCGAGGCAATGAAAGCAGGAGTGCCGGTCGCCTGCAGCAATACAAGGTCGCTGCCTGAAATTGCTGCAAATGCTGCTCTCTTCTTTGACCCGCTTTCGCCTGAACAGATTGCCTGGTCTATGCTATTGTTATGCAAGGACGAACAACTTCGGGCCAGACTTGTAAAGGCAGGAGATCACCGCGCTGAAGAGTTCTCTGACCAGAAACGAATGGCCCGTGAGTATTGGGAGCTGTTTGAACAGGCTATGAACAAACCGGATGGGCTTTGGAGAGGTGCCTGGGCAGAATGGCGTGAGGATGAGCAGCCTTTTGTTGAGCCCTATTCACGATTGAAAGTCAGCATTGTAACCCCTTCATTCAATCAGGGAGAGTTCATTGAGCGCACTCTTTTGAGTGTGGCAAAGCAGCAGGGTGCTGCAATTGAGCATGTCGTGATTGATGGTGGCAGTAGTGATAACACTGTTGAGATTCTGCGCAAGTTCCGCCCGGCTGTACAATGGGTTTCGGAAAAGGATAACGGACAGACAAATGCCGTTAACAAGGGAATTCAGGCAACCGATGGCGACATTATCGGCTGGCTTAACTCTGACGATATTTACTACCCGAACGCCATTGCAAAGGTTACTTCATTTTTTGAAGCAAACCCGGACGTTGATGTTGTGTACGGTCAGGCCGACCACATTGATGTGCATGACTGGCCGTTTGAGTCATACCCTTCCGAACCATTTGATTTTGCACGTCTGCACGACACCAGCTTCATCTGCCAGCCTGCGCTTTTTTTCCGGAGGCGAGTGGTCGAACAGCACGGACTGCTTGATGAGTCGCTGCACTACTGCATGGATTACGAGTACTGGCTGCGACTTGGAAAAGCGGGTGTGCGGTTTGCATACCTTGAGGAAAAACTGGCCGGATCAAGGCTCTATGCCGAGAATAAAACGCTGGGAGCAAAAGTAAAAGTGCACCGCGAGATCAACAATATGTTCAAACACCGCTTTGGCCGGGTTCCAAAGAGATGGTTGAAGAATTACGCACACATCACCATGCACGATCGCCTTGGAGGACGCCACACGTCGCATCTTGAGTTCGACTTCCGTTATTTTTTCGCTAAATTACGCTGGGGAAAACTATAGAACGACAAGCAGCCAAAGAAGGGAATAACCCAGGAGCCTGAAGACTCATGCAAGAAGATATTCGATGGAAACAACGTTTTGATAATTTTGATCGCGCCTTTACGCTTCTTCGTACAGCCTTGCAAAGCTGCGCTCTTGATGATTTTTCTGATCTTGAACAGGAGGGAATTATCCAGAGATTTGAATATTCATTTGAGTTGGCTTGGAAGACAATGAAGGACTACCTTGAAAATAGCGGAGTGGCTTTAAGCCCGGTTACGCCAAGAGCCGTGATTAAGGAAGCATTTGCAGCGAAAATGATTGATGATGGCGATGGTTGGATTGCAATGATGCTTGACCGAAACCAGCTATCGCATACCTATGATATGCATACATTTCGTAAAGTGCTTGTTGCTGTCAATGAAAACTATCTGCCAATACTTGAACAGTTACACCAATGGTTACAGCAAAAACTGAAGAATTCCTGAAAATTTCAAGCCTTACCCAGAGAGAACTTGATCTGATGACCGGTATCTTTCTGCAGCATCAGGATATTCAGAGAGTTGTTCTTTTTGGCTCACGGGCCAAGGGAACTGCAAAACCGTATTCTGACATTGATCTTGCTGTTGAAGGTATGGAAAAGGAAAGGGATATCGCTGCGGTTGCCATGGAACTAGATGACCTGCCCTTGCCTTACAAATTCGATGTAAAATCCTTAGACTCTCTTCAACATTCTCCACTGCAAGAGCATATTCAACGGGTCGGCATTACCATCTACCCGAAGGGAAGAAAGTGAAAACAGTTGGCAGTTGGCAGTTGGCAATTGGCAGTTGGCAGTTGGCAGTTGGCAGTTGGCAGTATAAATAGTAAAAAAAAGAGGTCGTAACAAACAGATCAAAGCAATATGAGCATACTTTCGTTACCATCTCTCCCTGCCATTCCAAGGGGTACCAAGGAATCAAAACTCAGCACTCTCTTTCCCTCATCTTCCCTGCCAACTGCCGACTGCCCACTGCCAACTATTCCCTCTTCCCTCAGCACTGTTAAATGAGGTACTTGTGTTTGATCGTAAGGTTGGTTATATTTTTTTTATATATATCCTTGCAAATCATGGAATGAGAATCCATAATTGACAGCATGTTACCAAGAATTCTTTCCCATAAACTCGTTGATGCTCTGGCTCATTTTCCTGCAGTTGCGCTGCTTGGGCCTCGACAGGTTGGAAAAACAACCTTGGCGCTGGATATAGGCAAAACTTTCAACGCGCTCTATCTCGATCTTGAATCTGAGCAGGATCAGGCCAGGATATCACAACCGGAACTCTATTTTGCTGACCATCAGGATCAGCTTGTGATTCTTGATGAGGTGCATCGTGCACCGGGTCTGTTCCCGGTTCTGCGGGGAGTAATCGATAAGGGGATACGTGATGGCCGAAGGAACGGGCAGTTCCTGCTTCTCGGATCAGCTGCTCTTGATTTGCTCAAACAATCTGGTGAAACGCTTGCCGGCCGGATTGCCTATGAAGAACTGACTCCGATCACCATATTGGAAGCAGGCTCACTGGAGTCTGACAATCTTTGGATTCGAGGCGGGTTTCCGTCGAGCCTGCTTGCTGGAGACGATGCAGGCAGCTTGCGTTGGAGGCGGAATTTTATTCGTACCTACCTTGAACGCGATATTCCTCAGTTTGGTCCGCGTATTGCAGCCGAAACTCTTCGGCGATTTTGGGTGATGCTTGCGTGGCATCAGGGAGGCTTGCTCAATACGGCACAGTTTGCCCGGAATCTTGGTGTAGACGTTAAAACCGCAGGGAGCTATATTGATCTTCTTGTTGATCTTCTGCTGGTTCGCCGACTTCAGCCATGGCATAGTAACGTTGGAAAACGCCTGGTTCGGTCACCGAAGGTTTATGTGCGTGATAGCGGGCTTGTTCATGCACTGCTCTCTATTCCGGACAAGGAAACTTTGCTTTCTCATCCGGTAGTGGGGCAAAGCTGGGAGTGTTTTGTTATTGAGAATCTGCTTGCATGCGCTGGGGATGATGCTCAGGGATATTTTTATCGAACGAGTGGCGGAGGAGAGATTGATTTGCTGCTCTCATGGGCGGATGGATCTCTGTGGGCTATAGAAATTAAGCGCAGTCTCTCTCCCAAACTGGAAAGAGGTTTTCACTCTGCATGTGCAGATATCAACCCATCTCGAAAATTTGTCGTCTATCCAGGCAGTGATCGTTACCGTCTTGCTTCTGATATTGAAGCAATTTCACTGATCGAACTTTCTCAAGAGCTGAACAAGAGATAAATCGCAAAAAATTGGGGACGGTATTCTTATCGTACAGTTGGAACGCAGCGAGCGGTTAACAATACCTGACCGCATTGAGGCTTTTGCCGTAACCATTTTTCTGTTATAAAGATTCATTCAACGCTTATATTAAGGGATATACTTCGATTACAACGCAACTGAGAGCTTGCTGCTTTTCAGAAAAACAATCTTTATGAAAAAAGCTTTGATCACAGGTGTTACCGGTCAGGATGGGGCATATCTGGCTGAATTTCTCCTTGGAAAAGGATATGAAGTGCATGGCATCAAACGCCGCTCGTCACTCTTCAACACAGACCGGGTAGACCACCTTTATCAGGATCCTCATGCTGCAAACCGGCAATTTGTGCTGCATTATGGTGATTTGACCGACTCTTCAAATCTGACGCGTATTATCCAGCAGGTGCAACCGGATGAGATTTATAATCTCGGTGCCCAGAGTCATGTGGCGGTCTCTTTTGAAGAGCCGGAGTATACCGCCGATGTTGACGGACTGGGAGCATTGCGCATTTTGGAAGCTATCCGTATTCTTGGACTCACAAAAAAAACAAAATATTACCAGGCCAGCTCTTCTGAACTCTATGGCCTTGTTCAGGAGGTTCCTCAAAAGGAAACCACTCCGTTTTATCCGAGGAGCCCTTATGGGGTTGCCAAGCTATACGCTTACTGGATTACTGTGAACTACCGCGAGTCGTATGGTATCTATGCCTGCAATGGGATTCTCTTCAACCATGAAAGCCCGCTCAGAGGAGAGACCTTTGTCACCCGTAAAATCACCCGCGCCCTTGCCCGTATAAAGCTTGGCCTCCAGGAGTGCCTATACCTCGGCAATCTCGATGCGCTGCGCGACTGGGGGCATGCGAAGGATTATGTTGAAATGCAGTGGCTCATGCTCCAGCAGGAAAAAGCCGAAGATTTTGTGATTGCATCAGGAGAACAGCATAGTGTGCGCAATTTTGTTGATGCGGCAGCTGAAGAAGCGGGTATATCAATTACATGGGAGGGAACAGGTATCAATGAGAAGGGATATGATGCTGCCGGCAACTGCGTTGTAGCTGTTGACCAGAACTATTTCCGCCCTTCAGAAGTAGACTCTCTGCTTGGCGATGCGACCAAGGCCCGAAAAAAACTCGGATGGACCCCGAAAATCAGTTTTAAAGAGCTGGTAGCCGAAATGATGCGCGAAGACCTGAAAAGCGCCAGCCGGGATGAACTGGTTAAAAAGCATGGCTACAACACTTATGACTATCACGAATAAAAAGAGGGACGAGTGCTGAGTGCTGAGTGCTGAGTGCTGAGAAAAAAAGTGCTGAGGGATGAGTGAAAAAAGAGGAAGGAACAAACCGATCAAAGAATATGAGCATACCATCGTCCCCATATCTTTCTGTCATTCCGGGCTCCCACGAGGAATCCCAACTCAGCACTCAGCACTCAGCACTCAGCACTCAGCACTCAGCACTCAGCACCCAGCACTCAGCACTCAGCACTCAGCACTCAGCACTCAGCACTCAGCACTTCAAAATTTTTGTGGCTGGCCATCGTGGCATGGTGGGATCAGCCATTGTTCGTCTCTTGCAGGAGAAAGGTTATCAGAACCTGCTGCTAAGAACGCGTGAAGAGCTTGACCTGACAAACCAGAGCGAGGTGCATGGGTTTCTTGCAGCAGAAAAGCCTGATTATATTTTTCTGGCTGCTGCCAAAGTGGGGGGCATTCATGCCAACAATACCTATAGGGCTGATTTTATTTATGAAAATTTAGTCATTGAAACGAACATCGTTCATGCGGCATGGAAAGCTGGCGTTAAGCGCTTGCTCTTTCTTGGTTCCAGCTGTATTTATCCGCGCGATTGCCCTCAGCCGATCAGGGAGGAGTACCTGCTGACCGGGCCTCTCGAGCCTACCAACGAGCCGTATGCCATTGCAAAAATAGCTGGTATCAAGCTTTGTGAGAGCTATAACCGGCAATATGGCACCAGCTATGTTTCAGTGATGCCAACCAATCTTTACGGGCCGAACGACAACTATGACCTGCTCGGAAGCCATGTTTTGCCTGCGCTCATACGAAAGGCCCACGAAGCAAAACTTCGTGGAGAACAGAGCCTTACCGTGTGGGGTACTGGAACACCGAGACGTGAATTTCTTTATGTGGACGACATGGCTGAGGCCTGTATCTTTGTAATGGAATCCGGGGTTCAGGATGGCTTGTTCAACGTCGGGACCGGCTGCGATGTGACAATTCGGGAACTGGCGGAAACCGTTAAACAGGTTGTAGGCTTTGAAGGTACCATAAACTTCGATACGTCGCACCCTGACGGAACACCGCGAAAGCTGCTCGATGTAAGCCGGATGAAAGCACTCGGCTGGGAAGCAAAAACAACGCTTCGCGATGGGATTGCAAGGGCATACAGGGATTTTCTTCAAAACGCCCGGAGTTGACTTTAGGCGAAGAGTATTGAATTTAAATAAAACGTAATGAGAGCGTTAATATGCGGTATTTCAGGGCAGGATGGGGCTTATCTTGCCCGACTTCTGCTTGAAAAGGGGTATGAAGTTATTGGCAGTTCCAGGGATGCTCAGATCAGCAGTTTCAGTAATCTTGTCCGGCTGGGCATACGCCAGAGCGTCCGTTTGGAATCAATGGCTTTGAATGATTTTCGAAGTGTGCTGCAGGTGGTCAGCCGTACTCAACCTGATGAAATATACAATCTTGCAGGGCAAAGCTCCGTCGCTCTCTCCTTTGAGCAACCGGTAGAAACCCTTGAAAGCATCCTCTCGGCCACGATTAACCTGATGGAGGCCATACGATTTCTTGACCGTCCCATTCGCCTCTATAACGCGGGATCTGGAGAATGCTTTGGCGACACATTGAAGGAAGCGGCACATGAAGAGACTCCGTTTCGCCCGAGAAGCCCCTATGCTGTTGCAAAAGCTGCATCTTTCTGGCAGGTTGCCAATTATCGTGAAGCTTATGGATTGTTTGCTGCTACAGGAATTTTGTTTAACCATGAATCGCCCTTACGACCCGAACGGTTTGTTACCCGCAAAATAGTTGCTGCCGCCTGCCGTATCGCCAATGGAAGCGGAGAACGACTGCGATTGGGAAACACAACTATTATGCGTGACTGGGGATGGGCTCCGGAATATGTAGAGGCGATGTGGCGAATGCTCCAGAGAGAACATGCAGAAGATCTGGTGATTGCAACCGGACAAAGCCATTCACTTTCTGAGTTTGCTGAGCTTGCTTTTCGGTATTTTGGCCTTAATTGGCAGGATCATACCGATATCGACCCGTTGATATTCCGAACAACGGATATTCCCTACAGTTGCGGGAATGCAGAAAAAGCATTACGCATAACCGGATGGAAAGCCCAGACTGACATGCCGGCTGTTGTGCGGAAAATGATTGAAGCTGAGGGCTGATTACTCACGGCTTCAGTTGCCTGCCATAGCCTCCACGAAGGCCAAGAAAGGGTTTTTCTATGGTTTCATAGCTCAGGGTTGCCGCCATCCAGGTTAAAAGATAAAGCCCGCTGGCCATTATAGCGCCATCAACAATGGCATTACCGGAGATCGTCCATACTCCAAAAGCCTCAAAGGTGAGGTAAATAACCAGGGCATGCATCAGATAAAATGAAAAACTGATTTCCCCGCCTCGTTGCATAAAACGGTCGAGCCATTTTGGCAATACAAAGCTCGCAGATGCCCATGCAGTAATAAACAAAGCCCAGCCTCCGGCTTCAAGCATCGACCAGAAAATCCAGAATACCTGCTTTTGGGTCGGCAGAAAAAAGCTTGCATACCGCGCCTGGACAGCACTGTTGATAAACACAACAACAGTGGCAAAAATCAACAGCATATTGCCTCGTCGTGAAAGAATGTCTTTGAAGCGGCTATAGAGCAGAGCCGCTAACATACCAATGAGAAACTGATCAAAACGACCAACAAGGGTTGAGTATAACATGTGTTTACTGCGCTCTGTAACGCCATAGGCACCGAGCTTGAACAACAGCATGAGCAGCAGCAGTTTCAGCAGGTACGAAGGCCCTTTTTCACGGGCAAACCTGCCGAGAAAGGGAAACAGCAGATAGAAGGTGAACTCCAGGGAAATAGTCCATGCAGCACCGGTGATAAAGTGGTTGGATGTTGGTGCTTTACCGATGTTGGAAAAAAACAGGTAAAGAATGTCCTGGGGCCTGAAGTCATCGCGTACAATAGAAATAGCAATAATAAATACTGTTAAAAACATGGGAAATATGCGCAGGAACCGGTTGCGTATAAACCGGCGATAGTCAATAACCGGGTTATGCAGGGCTATGAGCATGAAAAGAAAACCGGACAGCGTAAAAAAAAGACCGACCCCTGTATGCCCTTCGGTGATGAGCCCAAGCCAGGGAGAGTCACTCTGTGCCTGCCAGTGAAAGTAGTAGTAATGGGAGAAATGGAAAAAAAAGACCAGCGTGGCAGCAAAAAAACGCACATGGTCAAGACGTGGAAGATGCGGCAGGTTGTTGGAATTCATAACTCAAATATTCGCGCAACAGTTTTTACGCTTACCGGGTGGGCATAGGCATGAAAGATCTTGTAGTTCGGCGACATATACAGATCATTGATATCGGTAGGAACATCGGAAAAATAGTGTAACTGCTCGTTCAGGACAAAAAACGCATTGACTCCCGAATGGGCATTGCAGCACACAAGCGTGTAACCATAAGCATCAAAAAGGTCCACAAATGACTGCAGGCTCGCTCCTGAATAATCGGTATAGTCCCATTCGTGACTATCGTCCAGAGCGATACTCCATTTGATAGGGGGAATAAAGCGTGCATTGTATTCAACAATGAAAAGCTTTGGTTTAACCTTGTTTTGCAGTAGAATTTCAACAAACCAGAGATCGTTGCCGTCAAGATCAAAACTCAGAACATCGACCTGATCTTTGCCAAGATTCTTTAGTCCCTCTTGATAAAGGTCATAAACGTTTTTTGACGTAACCCAATCCTTGATATAGGAAAACCTGCTTTTGTTGATACCCTGCAGTGAAAAAGCCAATTGTTCTCCGCCGATCCAGAAGCCGTTCCACTGCATCGAAGCAAGCAGCAGCGTATTACATTCGAGGCCATTGCCTACACCGAATTCACAATAAGAACCATTGTTGAGTCCCATTCGACGGCAGATCTCAAGCGTAATTCCATCTTCATCGGATTGACTGAAAACCTTGCGGCCAAATTTGTTGAGTGGGTTTTTCGATTCGGCAACCCTTTGGCGTACCACACCCTCAATAAGGAGATCATACATTCCTAAGATCAGGGGTGAATGCAAAAGATGATCAGGTATGGGCGAACTGCTCTGTACATGAGAAGCATTTGATTGCAGCAGCCCGTCGAACTCCTCTGAATTCAGGATTACTTCTACAAGCTCTGAACCGTTTGTAAAGGCCTTAAGGTAGGAATCAATTATGTCCTGACTTTCTGGCAGACGATTAAGCAGCAGCTTGTAGAGTCGCTCAACAACTGATTGTGTTAGGTGTTGCTGCAGGTCAATATCAGATGTCTTGAATAATTCTGAAATTATTTTTGCCTTTTGTGCAATGAAAGCTTCACTCATATTTTTCAGGCAATAGATGTAATTTAGGCACCATAGCTTTCTAAACCTTATTAGTTCAAGGTACTGCGAAGAGTAAATAAATCCATTTTTTTTCTCACTTCTTGTGTTCAGCCAGACTCCTCAGCCGACATACTCCTGATAAATAATTCCATTCGTGATAACGCCGGCAACATCCGCCTTGTTTTCTGTTGACTCGGAAAACTGAACAAGCACAGCCGGACGAGTATAGGTTAGCAGGTCGTTAAGCCAGTAGTCGTAGCCTGCCTGATCGGGAGTCCGACCAAGAACGTGTTGATAAAGAAGAGTGACAAAAGCCGTATCAGTAGGATTGGTGCCATACATTGCAACAAACTCAATGCTGTGAAGAAACTCATTGGCCACACTCGTTAAAGACATGCCGTTATTCATCGATTTAAACCAGTACCCTAAACCACCATAATCAGGTGTTCTGTCAAATGCTGCTTTGTAGATGCGATATGATTCTAGGAGATTTTCGCCTGGTGAAGCAACAACTGTTAATGTATGATCAATAAACTGCAGTTTTTCGACATGTATTACCGTGTCCGTACCGTCGGAACCGACAGTATCCTTGACACTGAAGCCGGTTCCTGAGGTTGTGATTGTGTAGTTGGCATCTTTGCCGGAAAATACAACGGTGTCACTGCCTGCTCCGCCGTCTATGATATTATTTGCAGTGTTGCTTGTGATGTAATCACTCCCTGAACCAGCAGTGACATTTTCAATGATGCATCCATAGGCAATACCAAGATTAGCGGTGCCGTCATAAAGATTGGCTCCCGTGCCCTGATTGACATAGAGAAGAGAGGAGTAGTGGCCGGGGGTTAAGTCAATGGTGCAATTGGTAGTGAAATTTGCAAGATTGATGGTGTCATTGCCACCTGCATCCCAGATGGACTGATAAAAGGGGTGTAATGGATCAAAGCTGTACGTATCGTTATCTGCTCGATACTTGTTGTTTGCTCCGTACAGGTACTGAATTGCCGCAATGTCATAAACCATCGGGGCTGAAGGATAAACCGAAATAGTCTTATGAAGTGTTGTATCCCAAAACAAATATTTCAAGTCGTTATAGGACATTATGGAGTAGGTGCGATAATCCAGATTTGTTGGCAGATACGGCCCTGAACTGCTGGTGCCGGTTGAATCATAATTGCCGGGGTGCTTCAATCCGAGCCCATGACCTGTTTCGTGCATGAGGGAGAGGTAATTATACGACCCTGATGACCAGTCACTTTGCGAAGCAATAGCTGTATTGATCCAGACATCGGCACTGCTGGCCCAATAGCTGTTAGGATAACCGCACCATCCCCATATACCGCTGCCGACAGCGGAAGAAAATGCAAAACGGAAGTCTCCCGCAGTAGTTGCAGTATCCGAAACCTGTGTAAAGGTGATATTAGCCACATTAGCCCAAGCCTGCAGGGCATTTGAAGCAGCAGACATTTGGGTGACATTCATACCGAAATGCTGTGCCGCCTGTGGCTCTGAATTTGTAATGTTATTTGTTTGCCAGTAAGCAGTCGCACCATTAATCCATGGAAAGCTATAGGTAAGCGCTACCGCTGAGCCGAAAGTGCTGCTCCATTTTAATTCATATTGATTCAACAACGAATCAATAGTGTTTACTCCACTCTTGGCAAAGGTCGTGGTGGCGGAAGAGGTGTAAGGACTTGGCATAATGTCAGTACCTATAGTGCTCTGTTTCGAAACAATGAAACTAAAGCAAATATACCTATATCAAAAAAATTGTTTATTCGCTCCAACATAAGTATTGAATTAGGGGACGGTATTCTTATCGTACAGTTTCGTTCTATCAAACCCCATCAGCTTTCCTTATAGGCAACACTGGCAAGTGAGTTATTCACGTATGCACGGTTCAGCTTTTTGGCGACCCCTGCAAACTTTATTTACCCAATTATAATTTTTTGCAAAAAGGAAACAGATAAACAAGTTCGATGTGTTATATTGCAATTAAATGATATTTATTCTCGTAGTATCTTATTGATTGCATAAAATACTGGAAGCAGTGCACGCACATGGAACCCCCGAATGATCAGTACGACTGCCCATGGAAAGAAGCCATTGAGCACTATTTCCCAGAGTTTTTGTCGTTTTATTTCCCTGATGCTTACCGCCATGTCGACTGGTCAAAGGGAAGAGAAGAGAGTGGGCAGTGGGCAGTTGGCAGTTGGCAGTTGGCAGTTGGCAGTTGGCAGTAATATGAGAGAAAAAAAGAAGCAGTAACAACCCGATCAAAGAAAATGAGCATACCATCGTCCCCATATCTTTCTGTCATTCCGGGCTCCCACGAGGAATCCCAACTCAGCACTCAGCACTCTCTTTCCCTCATCTTCCCTGCCGACTGCCAACTGCTAACTGCCGACTATTCCCTCTTCATGCAGCATGGAAAGCGGGGTTCAGGATGGCTTGTTCAACGTCGGGACCGGCTGCGATGTGACAATTCGGGAACTGGCGGAAACCGTTAAACAGGTTGTCGGCTTTGAAGGTACCATAAACTTCGATACGTCGCACCCTGACGGCACACCCCGAAAACTGCTCGATGTAAGCCGGATGAAAACACTCGGTTGGGAAGCAAAAACCCCTCTCATTGCCGGCATAACCAAAGCCTACAAAGAGTTTCTCAAAACTTAGGGGACGGTATTCTTATCATACAGTTGGAACTACTCTTCGAACAATTTCTGCCACACCTGAGGTTGATATCCCGATAAGCCTTGCCGTTTCGGCCATTGATAATCCATACTCCCTTACCAAAGTAACCGCCACCTCTCTTCTCAAGCGTGACAACTCCCCTTGACGACATCCAGACTGCAGAAGATCTATCGAAATCTGCTTTGCTGCACATTTTTTTTGCATTTCTGCCACAGCACGCCCCTTTTTATCCAATGCGCTCAACTGACACTTCACATTGTCATCCGCCTGGTCGAGCATTTCTTTAACAAAGACCCCGTCTCCAAGAATCCGCGCATCGCCGAGCTGTTGTTCTCCTCGCTTTCTCATGGTTTTGACTTCCGACCATCCACCAAGTGACCGGATCAAGCCGCCACCCGTCAAATCCGGCTGTTTGCCAAGTCGACTCACATCCTCAAGAAATAAACGATAAGCTTTTCTTGCCAGCCCCTCTTTCAAGCCAAAATACCGTAACACATAGTCCCGATCCTGCCAGTCATTGGCAAAATGCTTCATGATAACTGCATGACCGCACCATGGATAACTGTCCAGAGTTTTAAGGGAATGAACAAGCCCCGCCCTGTATGGATTCAGGTGGATATAACCGACAAGTTGCTGAAAGTAGAGCTCTTCCTGGCAAACAATTGATTTATAACGATTCTGAAATAGGTAGCCATGCCGATGATGTTTCAGATTGTACCTGATAGCGTATCCGGTAAGCAGTTTGCGCATAAAACTGCTCAGCCCTTCTGTGCCGCTTTTAAGCAGGATATGGGCATGATTGGTCATGAGCGACCAGGCATAGACCGCCGTCCCTGTAGCTTTCGATAAACGGCCCATCTGAGACACAAAATCGTCCCGGTCAAAATCGTCAGACACAATCGGGCTTCGCTCCATTCCCCTGACTATCACATGATGCAGGGTGCCGGGTGAATCAAGTCTCGGACCTCTTGGCATACAGTTTAAGCAATTATGATAGTGATATTTTACATTTTTATCACTTCAATATAAAAATATTCTGCTTCTACTGGATTGATTATATGACAATAATTTTTTTACTGTACGATATGAATAACGTCCCCTAACGGGGCTTAACGCTGAAAACAGGGGTTGAGGGTGTAATTTGTGAGATTTTAGAGTTGGTCGGTGCGTTTCCAGCGGTTGTGGAGCCAGAGCCACTCTTCGGGGTGGCGGTAGATGTAGCGCTCCATTGTGCTGGTGTAGCGGCGGGCGAGTTCTTCGGCGTCTGTTTTGGATGTGCCGAGTCCGGTAAGGTCAATTTCTTCTATGTCGACCTTGTATCGCCCTTCGTCTTTGCGTTGGCACATAACCACAAAGAGCGGAACTCCTGTTTTGAGGGCAAGATAGGCGGGGCCGAGAAAGACGGTTGTCCGGCGTCCGAGAAATTCAGTAAAGAATGATCCGCCGTTATCGGACTGATCGCCAAGAATCGTTAACAACTCTCCATTTTTGAGTGCTCTTAGCCCCTCGCGAAGTGCTTTCCAGTCATAGACAATCCTGTTGCCGTGCATCGTCCGCCACGCATTGATCTGCTTATCGATAGCCCGGTTTTTTATTGGCTTAACGACAATAGTGACTGCTCCCAGCATCAATCCACTGCAATAAGCGAGCAGCTCCCAGTTACCGTAATGTGCAGAAACCAGAACCCCTCCCTTTTTTTGGTCAACTGTTTTGGCGTAAAGTGAACGGGCGGCTTCTACATCGATCAAGCGGGCGGCATCTTCAGGCGTTTTGATCATGGGAAGACGAAGCACTTCGATCATATTCTCAGCCTGATTGCGGTATATCTGGCGGGCGATAGTATCGATTTCTGCTTGTGTTTTTTCAGGGAATGTAAGCGCCAGATTCTTTTCAACCAGCGGCCGCCTTGTTTTAAGGGTGTTATAGACAAAATCCCCTAACCAATAGGCTATTGATGTTGAATGCTTGCGGCTTATGCTCCTGACCAGGATACCGAGCATTTTGATAAGGCCGTAGTATGCCCTGTCTGCTAAATTATCACCATCTTCCCAGCTAAGCGCCATAGCAGTTACCTTTATTTTACCATGCGGACAATCGAAGAGTATACGCTAAATTGAAAAAATTATGTGAACTATTTTTTTTATCCTGCTGAGAGCTAATCCCATTCAATAAGGTAACATCTGGTAATGACAAATGGCTGTTTCAAGTAAGCTGTTGAGCCGTACGGAGGCTCTGGACAAAGTACGGGCATGGCAGGCATCGGGCAAAAAAGTTGTGTTTTCAAACGGCTGTTTCGATATTCTGCATGCCGGTCACGTTGAGTATCTGGCTGCAGCAAGAGAGCTGGGCGATGCGCTTATTATCGGCCTTAACAGTGACGCTTCGGTTCGCCGCCTTAAAGGGCCGGATCGGCCAGTTTGCTGTGAAGCGGATCGTGCTGCGGTACTCTCTGCATTGCAGGTTGTGGACGGTGTCACCCTGTTTAATGAAGATACACCAGAAGAGCTGATCGGCGATCTTTTGCCGGATATTCTTGTCAAGGGGGCGGACTGGGCTGTTGAGCAGATTGCCGGAGCAAAAGCGGTGCTTGAAGGTGGCGGCTCTGTGTTGACTCTCGCTTTGCTGGAAGGTCGCTCAACAACAGGCATCATCGAAAAAATCATTCAGCTTCATACTCAACATAATCAATAGGCAGTGGACCGCATTAAACGCCATATCCTCAAAGTGCTGGTAGCATGTTCGGCCTTTGTGCTTCTGCTGTCGCTGTCGTCCCTGATTGTTTTGAACAGCGGTATCCTTGATCGATTGGCTAAAGATCAGGCTGTTGCCCTGTTTAACGGAAATCTGTATGGACGGCTTGAACTCGAGGAGCTTCATCTTCAGTTTCCCAACAAGGTCACGCTCGTCAATCCTCGTATTTACGCGCCGGGGGAGAGTGTGCCAGCTCTGCAGGCCAGCACCGTTTCGGCGAAATTCAACTTTCTCACCCTCCTTCAGCCTGAAATCAAAAGGATATATCTGCGCCGCCTTACGGCCGATTCGCTGAGGGCAAGAGTAGTGACCCTGAAAAACGGCAAGCTCAATCTTGAGCGTATTTTCAAGTCCCGCGACCCCGATACAACAAAAACTCATCTTGAACATTTTTTCTGCAAAAAAATCAGGCTTACCAACAGCAGCCTCTCGTATGCCGGTAGTATCGGCAATCCGGGCACTCAGCCGGTCGTGGTGAACAGCATCAATGGTGAGCTTTCCAAATTCACCGTCAAGAAAAAACTTTTTATTGGTACGCTTGAGAAATTACAGCTCAACATTCCTGCATTTCAATTCTCTTTACGGCAGAGTTCAGGCCAGTTTCTCTTTTCTGAAACCCGCTCTGAAATACTTGCCTTTAAAGCTGTGAGCAATAAAAGCAGCACGGAGCTTTCTGCAACAATTGACCATTTCAACATTTTCTCTCCCCGTCAACTGCAAAAACAGCTTGCCCATAGTACATCATTTCTCACGATTGAGAAACTGGCACTGCACAGCGACGACCTCAGGATTTTATCACCGACTGTTGCCTTGCCCCCAGGCATCTATACTCTTAAAGGCAACGCAAAAGGGAAAAAGGAGAATATAGAGATCCTTGACTGGCAGCTGACTCATCTCAACAGCAAGCTCAAAATCAAGGGCGAGCTGCTTAATCTGAACAGCCGAAAAGCTTTTGCCTACCGCCTGACATGCGACAGCTCAAGAGTTGCCGCACCTTTTGTCGAGTCACTCCTGACAGGAAGTTCGTACAAGGATATGGCCGGTAAAACAGGCAACATCACCTTTGTCGGCCACGCACAGGGAAGCCTGATCGCTGTTAAAACTGATGTTACTACGCTCTCCTCACTCGGTGAAGCGTCACTGAGTGCTGAAATATCAAGGAAAAACCCTGAACAGCTTGCTGCCAAGGGGACGTTTGTCCTGAAAGGCTTTAAACCCCACAAACTTCTGGCAACGAACAGTGTTGAAAAAACTCTTCTTAATGCGTCCGGCAGTTTTGAAGGAGTGGCTGGCAGCAAAAAAGTCAACCAGCTCACCCTGGATATGAAGCTTGCCAATTCATACTGGAGCAATCAAGCGATCAACGAGGGAACTGTCGCCCTCAAGTATGACAAAGCCCTACTGAACAGCAGCCTTTCTTTGAAGAACAAACTGACAACCTTTACTCTTGAGGGAGGAATCGACTTTTCCGATAAAACTCCCCGCTACCACGCTTCAGGTAAAACTGGAGGAGTTGATCTGTCGGGAATACTCCGTTCAAACAGCTTGAAAACTGATTTGAACGGAGTATTCTCGGTTCAAGGATCAGGATTTGATCCGAAAAATCTGAATATCGCTGCTGCAATGCAGTTTTCCCCCTCTTTTATCGATGGCTTCCAACTGAAGGATCGCTCAAAAGCAGCGTTTGAAATAACCCAGACACCCGGATACAGTCGAACAAGCATCAGCAGCGATTTTCTTGATGTGCTTGCAGATGGCGACTGTTCGCTTGAAGAGCTGATGGCTCTCGGCAGGCTTGCAGGCTCAGGCATATCAAGGGAGGTAGCTGCTCAGAATATATGGAAGACCGCACTGCCGGCACAGGCTGCTGCATCGAATGCTCTTACAAAGCCGTTCACCGTCAACTACCGCATTACGGTTAAAGATATCGCCCCTTTGTCGCTGCTTTTTCCCCTGCATGGCCTTACCCTTCAGGGCAGCGCTGCAGGACGGGCACTATACCGTAAAGGAGGGTGCGCAATTTCCTCTTCACTCACTCTTGACCGGCTGCAGCCTGGTAATGATCTCCTGTTTGAAAATCTCTCCCTGAAAGCTGATGTGGAATGCAGCGGCAGCGGCACGCAAAAAGCGGCAATCAACGGAAGAGCTTCAGCTATAACTTCGGGCGGGAATAAAACCGGAGCGACGATCTTTTCGGGACTTTATACACCGTCACATTTTGACGGCACCCTCGACCTTGTTCTTGCGGATCCAGCCGAGAGCTTATCGACAAAATTTTCAGCGGCAAGGGATGGCGGCAGCTATAACCTGCTTTTTAACCATCTTTTGATAAAAGATGCTTCTGGGATGTGGAAAACAGCCGAGAACACGAGAGTCATGCTCTCAAGAACATCAGCGAGGTTTAACCGGTTCACGATAACGAAGGGCTTACAACAGGCTGTCCTGGACGGCGAGCTCAGCAATTCGATGCCCGGCAGTTTTCAATGCGCGTTATCAAATATTCAGCTTGATGAGTTGAAGCGCTTTTCAATGAATCGCTCTCTTGACAAGCTTTCCGGTACCATCAATGCCTCGCTTTCCCTCAGCGGTAAAGAGGGGGCTAAAACAACGGTCGTCAAAATAAGCGGAAAGGATGTTCGTTACGATAAATTCGAGATCGGCTCCCTGCAGTGGGACGCCATGCACAGCGGCCATCTTCTTCGTTTTGACATGCATAGCACGGCTCCGTCAATGAACACTATCGAGGGCAAAGGAACAGTTCCTCTTGTGCTCAACTTCTACCCCCTTCAGTTAAGAATTGCAGAACCGGAAGCTATCAGTGTATCACTGAAGTCGGATAATCTTTCCGCCGGTTGCCTGTCATACCTGCTGCCATTTCTGGAATCGGCTGAAGGAGTCATACCGACGGCGCTCAAGATTGAGGGCAAAACACCAAAACCCGATATTTATCTGACCACCAGCCTTCGCGATACGAAGATCAAGCTGGAACCGACACAGGTCTCATACGTGCTCAACGGTGAGATCTATGTAACCCCCAACAATATTGAGCTTCGCAATATATCGGTCAATGACAGCCTGGAGGGCACCGGAAAAATAAACGGGGTAGTAAAACTCGACAAACTGCAGCCGACAGGCCTGGATCTCGGCGGCAAATTCAACAATCTTCTTCTGTTCAATAAAAAGGACAGAAAAGATGACACCTCTTTCGGGACTATTACCGGTACAACCTATAACATCAGAATTCTCGGAACACTTGCTGAACCAATTGCTGAGGGAGAATTGAGGATCAATGCCGCGGACTACTCGCTCTACCGGACAGGCTCCAATGAGAACGCAAAGTATATCGGCATTAACAAATTTATCTCATTTGCGCCACGCTACCCTGGGCGGAATGCGCCTTCTCTTGATGCCTTACATAAGCCCGTAAAACAGCATGAGTTTTATCACTCGCTGATCGATATTCTGCAGATAAAGAACCTGAGGCTCAGCAGTGCTGAACCGCTAAAGTGCACGGTGATTTTTGACCGCGTCAGAGGTGAAGAGCTTGAGACATCAATCAACAATCTTTCCCTGATTATCAACAAAAGCAATCAGCAGTATCGATTGTTCGGAGCTGTCAATGTCGTTGGCGGCAAATACAAATTTTCCAATACTAACTTTGACCTGCAGGATGGCGGAAAAATCACCTGGAACAATGTTGATATCCGCAGTGCTGTTATGGATAATCTCTATGGAAGCAAGTACTTGAGTGCGACCAACCAGCAGACCAGTGAAAAGGATAATGTAAAGCTGCTGCTTGCCATTACCGGCACCCTGAATGAGCCGCTGGTCACGATGGGCTATTATCTCAATGAACAGTCACAGCCCTATGCATCACAAAATCTGATAGGTGGAAAATCGAGCCAGATAGATCCCAATGCTGAACTGAACGTCATTTCCATGCTGCTTTCAAAACAGTGGTATTCGAGACCGGGAAGCACGGCTCAGGCTTCCAATATTGCAGTTACAAGCGTTGGAATGTCTGCCGGGTCCGGCCTTCTTTCTTCCCAGTTTTCGAAGGTCATTCAGGATATTGCCGGTCTTGAAAGTTTCAATGTGAACGTAGGGATGGATAAACGTGGAGCACTGAGCGGTCTTGACCTTTATGTCGCACTCAGTGTTCCCGGTACTGACGGAAAAGTCCGATTTATCGGTTCCGGAAGTGCGCCAACCCTCAAAGATTCACCCCTTTCCAATTATTATGGCACGGAACAGAAAATTGAATACCGGATTACTCCAAAAATATCCCTTGAAACGTACCGATCCTACGGACTGAATGCGAATGGAACCTCCAGCACCAATCTGCAGGCACCGTCTGAAATATGGGGCGCCAGCGTCTCTTATAAGGAGCGTTTCCAGACTTGGGAGCAATTCTGGAAACGTCTTGTTCCCTCATCCGACAAAAAAAAATAAGTCGGGCTGTTTTTGTAAATTGATTGAAACGCCATTGCGGCATTAAACACACATGAATAACGTCTTGAGAGGAAAAAACATTATCATCGGCATTACGGGTGGAATTGCGGCTTATAAAACGCCGCAGCTTGTCCGGTTGCTAAAAAAAAGCGGGGCCAACGTCCGTGTCGCCCTTACTGATGGAGCTACCCGTTTTGTCAGTGAGCTTGCTCTGGCGACAGTGTCTGAAGAGCGGGTATACCGTTCCATATTTCCCCCTGCAGATAGTTCGGGCACTGACTATACCCGCCACATCTCCCTTGGCGAATGGGCCGATGCGTTTGTCATCGCTCCGGCTACGGCCAATACCCTTGCAAAACTCAGTGCCGGCCTTTGTGATGACATGCTGACAGCGCTGTTTATCACTCTGCGACCTCTGAAACCTGTGCTGATTTTTCCAGCTATGGACGGTCAGATGTTTCTCTCTGCTTCCGTCCAGCGAAATATTGCCACGCTTGCCGCCCAAGGGTGTCTTGTAATAAACCCTGATAGTGGCGAACTTGCTTCCGGACTCAGCGGGGTCGGCCGAATGCCGGAGCCGGAGTCGATTGTTGCTTCTCTTGAAGAAGCACTGCATCCCGCTGCTGCCGTCTCTTTCCTGTATGGAAAATCTGTTGTAGTTACCGCTGGCCCTACACGCGAAAAAATTGACGGGGTGCGTTTTATTTCGAACTACTCATCGGGGAAAATGGGATTTGCCATTGCCCGTGCTGCGGCAAAACGCGGCGCCATGGTCACCCTCATTACCGGACCGGTTCATCTGGAGACCCCTTTGGGAGTAACCCGGGTTGATGTTGAAAGCGCGCTGGAAATGCATGATGCCGCCCTGAGCTGTTTCAAGAGCTGCAGCATTTTTATTGGCGCCGCGGCCGTCTCCGATTATCGCCCTCTCTACCCTTCGGAAGGGAAAATGAAGAAGGAGAGCGCTGAAATTGAGCTTACTCTTGTAAGAAATCCTGATATTCTGGCCGAGTTCGGTGTGCAGAAAACTCCCGGACAATTGGCTGTCGGTTTTGCGCTTGAAACACAAAGAGGCCTCGACAATGCCCGCCAAAAACTGAAAGCAAAAAACCTTGACCTTATTGCGTTTAATTTTTTTGATAGAAAAACCTCGGGTTTTGAAGTCGATACAAATATTCTTACCCTGATAGATAAAGAGGGTGTAACGACAGAGCTTCCGCAGCTTTCAAAGGATGCCGCAGCAGGAAAACTTCTTGACTGCATTGAAACTCTCTGTGTTTAAAACCGCCATTAACCTCTGAAGAACGTCTGAAGGTCATGCAAGGTTTATTATTCAGCAATGATGAACGGGTTCCGCCTGATCCGGCAGAGTTTGAATCATCGGCAAAAATGCTGGCTAAGCTGCTGAATGCTGAAAAAGAGTGCTGTAAATGCAGGCTGGCCGAAACGAGACTGAATTTCGTTTTCGGTGAAGGAAATCCTTGCGCAGATCTTGTTGTTATCGGAGAGGCTCCAGGTGCAGATGAAGATGCTTCAGGCAGGCCTTTTGTAGGCCGTTCAGGACAGTTGCTCGATAAAATCCTTATAGCCGCTGGATTTCAGCGTGAGGAGGTATTTATTTGTAATATTCTGAAATGCCGACCTCCGGGAAACCGCAACCCGCTTGCAGATGAAATTGAGTGCTGCATCCCCTTGCTTCACCGTCAGTTGCAGATTGTGAACCCGAAAATTATCCTTATTCTTGGAAAGGTTGCTGCCAATACGCTGTTTGAAAACAATCTCTCTTTAGGCTCCATGAGGGGAAAAGTAAAAAAATGGAAAGAGTATGATTGTTTTATTACCTATCATCCTGCGGCCCTGCTTCGCAACCCTAACTGGAAGCATGGGTGCTGGGAAGATATTCAAAGTATGATGCGCCATTACACAGAGATCGCAGGGCAGAAAAATGCTCCATAAAGAGAAGTGAACGATGAAGAAACAAGCGATTGTTGCCATAGATTTTAATACGGATATCGATTTCAGCAAGGAAAGTCGCATCCCTCCCTACTCAACTGAGATTGAACAGGAGGTACTTGCCTGTATTCTCCTCGAAGACGACCCGATTGAACAGGTTATCCAGATATTTGGTGATAACGGCGGAGAGGTGTTTTATGAGCGCCGCCACCAGATCATCTTTAAAGCAATGATGCAGCTTTACAATAAACGGCAGGCGATAGACATTATCACCGTCAGTGAAGAGCTGCTGAAAATGAACGAACTGGAACCTGTGGGCGGAAGGCACTACCTGGCGGAACTTTCAGGTAAAGTTATCAGCGCGGCCAACATTGAGTACTATGCTCGCCTGGCAAAAGAAAAATTTCTCTACCGGCGGATGATTTCGATTTCGGCTAAAATCTCCGGTGCCGCCTACAGTTCGTCGATGGATATTTTTGATCTGGTTGAACATGCCTCCCAGCAGTTTTTCAACATTTCACAGGCGGGCATTAAAAAGAAAGCCTCTTTAATAAAAGAGTTGGTGAAAAATGGTATCAGGATGCTTGAGAGCCTCAGGGCATCGCAATCATCTGTTACCGGCGTAGGGTCGGGTTTTTCGGAACTTGATCAGCTTACCGCCGGGTTTCAGCCTTCTGATATGATAATCATCGCTGCAAGGCCATCTGCCGGCAAAACAGCATTAGCGCTCGCATTAGCCCGAAATGCGGCTGTGGACTTCGATACCCCTGTGCTTTTTTTCAGCCTGGAAATGGCTGAGGTTCAGCTGGCTATAAGGCTTATGTGCGCCGAGGCTTATGTTGAGTCACAGCTTGTCAGAACAGGTCGAATAACACCGGAAATGATGGGCAGGATTATCAACAGCATGGATAAGCTGAATGAGGCGAAGCTCTATATTGACGATACTCCCGGTATTTCTATTATGGAACTGGCCGCCAAAACCCGACGGATGAAGCAGGAGCATAATATCGGTATGCTGGTGGTCGATTATCTTCAGCTTGTAACTCCTGTACGGGACGGCAGAACAAATCGTGAACAGGAAATTGCCCAGATATCCCGCTCACTGAAAGCACTGGCCAAGGAGCTGAATATTCCTGTCATCGCCCTTGCTCAGCTTAACCGTTCGGTGGAGCAGCGTTCGGGTGACCGGAGACCCCAGCTCAGCGATCTCAGGGAGTCGGGCTCTATTGAACAGGATGCGGATGTGGTTATGTTCCTCTCCAGACCGGAAATGTATGGCAAAACAACGTTTGAAGATGGTTCGTCAACAAAAGATGTTGTTGAAATTGTCATTGGTAAACAGCGAAACGGTCCGATTGGCGATATACGCCTGTTGTTCCTGAAAAACTATGGGCGTTTTCAGTCTACAGCCAACAGCTACATCTCCAGTGGGGAGGGATCTGGAGACCATCATGAACCGAACCATTATATGCCTTCATTGCCTGAACCGGGACTATCACAATCCGGCGCATTTATTACCGAGGATGACGCACCTTTTTAAATCCCCATTATGCAAGAAAAAAAAGACCAATTGAGCTCAGCGCGTAGAATGATAATTCCTCAGGAACCTGCCGTTAAGCTTCCTGAAGAGAGCTATACAGGAATCGGTGCATCAAAAGGTATTGCAATCGGAGAGTGCTATGTGTTCATAAAAGAGATAGGAAGTCATGAACCGAGAGAGCTGAATGAGAAAAATATAAACGAAGAGATCCAAAGGTTTCGCACTGCCCTCGAACGGTCTGAAAAGGAACTTAAAAAAATTGAACGGGTCACCATCAGGAAACTTGGCAAGGGCTATTCAGATTTGTTTCAGGCCCAGATCATGATGCTTCATGACTCGGTGCTGATTGATGCCATTAGCGATCGTATTCGTTCGGAGCGCAGATCTGCTCACTTTGTCATTGAAGAGGAGTTCGACCACTATCTTGAAAAGTTTATAAACTCTGATGATCAGATATTTCAGGAGCGGGCTGATGATTTGCACGATATCAAAAACCGTATCATCAGAAATCTTAACGTCAGAAAACTGCACTCATGGATACCTGAAGGGGTGATTGTTGTTGCTGATAAACTTTCGCCTGCTGATATAATCCTTTTGAGCCGCAGCAATATCAAGGGGTTTGCTACAGATTCTGGGGGAAGTACTTCTCATGTTTCCCTGATATGCAAGTCGCTCAACATCCCGATTGTTGTCGGACTCGGCAACCTTTCACAAAAGATCACAACCGGCATGCTGCTGGTTCTGGACGGCAGTGCCGGGACCATCATCATAAATCCTGAGAACAAAACTATTGCACGCTATATCGGCAAGTTTGAGGCTGAGAAAAAAAATGAAGCCGATACATCCCTCACTGCCACGCTTCCTGCTACGACAAAATGCGGCATACGAATCACCTTTTATGCCAATGTTGACTTCAAGGAAGAACTTCAAGCCATAAGATCTGCAGGGGCTGAGGGTGTAGGGCTGTTCAGAAGTGAAAACCTGTTCACCAACGGCAATACCGTACCCAAGGAGGCAGAACAGTTTGCCTACTATCGTGAAATGGCTGACATGATCTCCCCGATGCCTCTTGATATCCGTTTGTTTGATATTGGCGGCGACAAACTGATATACTCCCCGGTCAGGGAGGAAAACCCCAATCTGGGATGGAGGGGAATAAGAATCCTGATTGATCTGCCCGAAATTCTCGATAACCAGGTCCGGGCTATAATACGATCAAATATACATGGGAACCTGGCGATCCTGGTACCTATGATCATATCTCTTGACGAGATCCGGCATGTCCGGAGCGTCATCGAAAAACACTACTCGGAACTGACTAAAGAGGGAGACTGGCAGATTGAAAAACCGGGAGTGGGTGCTATGATTGAGGTTCCGGCAGCAGTGGAGCTTATTGAAGAGATCACAAAGTGTGCTGATTTTATAAGCATAGGTACCAATGACCTCACCCAGTACACTCTTGCCGTTGACAGAAACAATGTGATTGTACAGGATCTTTTTGAAACATTCCATCCTGCAATTATCCGGCAGCTGCACAGGGTTATCAAAACGGCCAATAAAAACCACTGCAAAGTAACGATGTGCGGGAATATGGGTTCTGATCCGCTTGCACTGCCATTCCTTCTGGGATGCGGACTGAGAAGGTTCAGCGTCGTCAGCTCGGATATCCCGAAACTCAAGTCACTGGTGTCCGGCTACTCAATTGCCGAAACTGAAGCAGTTGCGGAGGAGTGCCTGAAACTCGATACTTCGGCGAAGATCAAAGCCTGCCTGGAAGCGTTCCAGGCAGCTCATTGAGAAATTGTTTCAGGGACGCAAGTCCTCAATTTTCGCACTCTTGCGTACTGAAGCGAAATATTCGGCAAACAGCTGCTCCTGTTTTGCCCGAAGCAGCTGCGGTGCAACACCGGCATTTTCAACCTTGAGGTCAAGCCCTGCGGGAAGCGTTTTCTTGCCAAGCACAACAAGGGCATAACCATCTGTTGTTTTCACCGGAAGAGAGAGTCGGCCTGCATCAAGCCCCGACATAGCCTCAACCAGCGGCTTGTCTACAGCGTATCCAGGAATAAATCCATCGTTCCAGCGAATCTCGTCAGCAGTGACAAGATGGAGAGCCGGGTTCTCGGCGGCAATCTTTTCCAGGGTCTGACGGGGGGCTTTTGCCATGACAGCAAGTTTACCCTCCAGAACAGCACTTTTCTTTTCCCTTACAAGTTGAGCATTGATCCTTGATTTCAGCTCCTTGTCGAGGATGTGATATCCTGTATCATTTTTTCCGGTCAGACGCATTACAAAAAAGCCTTTTTCTGTTTCAAGAACATCCGATATGTCGCCTTCGCCGGCCTTAAAAGCAAATGCTGTAACTTTTTCATTGTAGCCAACAGGGGCAATGGGCATATGTTTTCCGAACTCGGCGGTCTTGTTGACACTCAGGCGTGAACCGGCAGCGCTTTTGTCGAAACCTTTCTCTTTGGCACTCTGCTGAAAAGCCATGGCGAGTCGACGTCCACTGTCTACCGTTTCTGTTGAAGGTCTGATCTTTCTTACAATCTCCGAACAGACCATGGCGGTCTGGTCAAAACCGGTAACCTTGATAATATGGAGACCAAACTGTGTCTGCACAGGACCGACAATCGCACCTGGCTTGGCACTAAAAACAGCTGCAGAAAATTCAGGCACCATTCGATCTTTGCTGAACCATCCTACATCGCCGCCATTGAGTGCACTCTGGGTATCGGCAGAATATTTTTTTGCCAGCTCATCAAACGGAACACCGGCCTGAAGCTGTTTGGAAATGAGCATAGTGAGCTCGCGAACTCTCTGAACATCTTCGCGGCTTGCAGGATTGAATCGCAAAAGAATGTGCGATGCCCTTGCAATCGGCTGGGGCGATGAGGAGAGCTGCTTGACCTTTATGACGCGGTATTCACCCCGATCAGCTATCGGACCGATGACCGTTCCGGGTTTGAGATTGGCGGCACTGAACACGCTCTCTGCGGCGGAAGGTGAAAAATCTGCTCGGCTATAGGTGACGTTGATGCCTGTAGGACGGTCACTCTGTACCTTCACATAATCAGCGTCGTTGACTGGCCCGGCAAACTCGGTACGGATTGTTTCAAGCTCTTTGCGAACAGCAAGGCTGTCTTTTGAAGAAGGAGTAAGAGGGAAAAATACAAAATCAGCTTTCCTTGAAGGAACCTGTTTAAAGAGCTCTTTATGATCGTCAAAATATTTTTTTGTTTCCTCTTCCTTTACGGGAAAACTGCTGTCAGTTCCGGCAAAACTTAAAGGAAATGGGATAAAAGAGGCTGAAAAACGAGAAAACTGCCTTCCGACTATATCACTTATTTCACGATCAGTAACGTGATCAAGGGTTTGAAGAGCCCTGATCAGCTTGTTGATTTTAAGCTCACGGCGAACAATTTGTTCAACCTGCAGCCACAACTGCTTATTTTGCGGATCACGGCGGGCACTCTCCAATTTTTTGCGATCGACTGCGCCGGTGGCTGGATTGCTGAAATTCTGGCGAATGACCAGAGGTGGATTCGGGCCGTCGAGCGCTTCGACAACTTCCTGGTCCTGAAGTCCAATGCCGAATTTCACAAACTGCTCTTCAAGCAGGGTCTGGTCGACAATGGTGTTCCATGCCTGCTCCTGAAGCCCGAGTTCGGTTTCAGAGGTAATTTCCACACCGGGATTATTTCTCCGGTAATTCTCGGTATACTCTTTGTAGACCTCATCGTACTGAGCAAAAGGAATAGCCTTGCCGTTTATTTTACCGGCCTGATTTGTTTTGCCGGTAAATCCTGAAAAATTCATCCCCCACTCGAAAACAATGAGCGCAAGAAATGCGGCCAGGAGGGTATACAATATAATATGAGTCTTATCCCGTAAGCTGGACATTACAGCCATAAATCATCCCTTCGTTATGTTGTTAAAAAACAGTGCCATGCCACCCTTCCTTACCGACCAGAGGCACAAAAGAAAACTGCTGAAATACCTCTTTCCTGAAATCATTTTCATATCTGCTGATAACTGTCATCTGCTGTGAACAGGAGTCACCAATTGGAATCACCATAGTACCATGTGGCGCAAGCTGATCCAAAAGCGGCTCAGGCTCCTTTGGAGCTCCTGCAGTTATCATAATGCCATCAAAAGGCGCCTCCCCAGCCCATCCTACACTCCCGTCTCCAAAGCGACAGGTGATATGCTGCCCAAGCTCCTTAAAGAGTGCCTCTGCCCTTGCATAAAGCTCTACAACCCGTTCGACAGTAAAAACTGAATAACCAAGAACATCAAGAATGGCTGCCTGATAGCCTGATCCTGTACCAATTTCGAGCACTTTTCCCGAAGAACAACGTTCGACAAGCAAGGTAGTCATACAGGCTACCGTGTAGGGCTGCGATATGGTCTGACCGCACCCAATTGGGTAGGCTCCATCGTTGTATGCAAGCTCCAGAACTGCTGCATCAAAAAAAAGATGGCGAGGAACCTCAAGAAAAGCATCGAGCACACGCCGGTTATCAATGCCGTACCGTTGCAACGTTTCAACCATCTCCCTTCGCCTATGCTCCAGAAGCTGTTCCGATTTTTTCATCGATCGCACACCATTTGTGCTCTTGGCAATCGAAAACTTCACTGAATAACTATCTTTCAATCATTAAGGGTTCCCCTCAGGATCGATAATATTGCATCAAAAACAACAAAAAACAATGTCTGGCTCACAGTTTACCATTTTTGGCAATAAATACACTATGGGCTCGTATATCCTTTTCATCAGGATTTCAAGCTCTTTTCAGCTTGCTTTCGGAAGGTTTCAGAAATCCAGACTTTTTTCAATTCCTGACGGGGACTATCTCTATATCGGCTCGGCACTTGGCAAAACAGGAGATCCTCTTGCGAGGCGACTTATACGCCATGCGTCACGCTCCAATGGAAAGCCGCCGCATAAAATTCAGAGCGAGATCATAAAACTTTTTTCCAAAAATGATGCCGTCAAAAGCTGCGCTTTCATCGCGTCAGAAAAAAAGCTTCACTGGCATATCGATTATTTCCTTGAGCATAGCGAGGCGGAAATAACCCATGTCCTCATCATGCGACATCCCGAAAAACTGGAGCACCATCTATCGGAGTTCCTTGCCTCAATCCGGGAAACCTCTCTCATTGCTCCGCGCCTCGGCGCCCAGGATACCCGAAACAGCAGCCATATACTCCGGTTAACCGATCAGAAAAAGACTCTTGAGCAGCTCGGGCAATTCATTCCGGCATTGACCGCAAAGCTTGAAAAGCAATAAGCCTATCGCCCAAGCAGTGCTTCCACAAACTCAGCTCTATCAAAAAGCTGCAAATCATCTATTTTTTCACCAACACCGATATACTTGACCGGTAAATTAAGCTCACGTGAAATGGAGAGCACAATCCCGCCTTTGGCGGTTCCGTCAAGTTTGGTCACTACAAGTCCGGTAACCTTGACAAAGCGTGTAAATTCCCTTGCCTGAAGAACCGCATTCTGACCGGTAGTACCATCAAGAATGAGCAACACTTCATGGGGAGCTTCGGGAATTTTTTTTGTAGCCACCCGCATAATCTTTGCAAGCTCCTCCATCAGGTGACTTTTGTTGTGCAGACGACCTGCAGTATCAATCAGCACCACATCGGCATTTCTGGATACGGCAGCACTGACGGCATCGTACACAACAGATGCCGGATCGGCTCCCTGACCCTGACCGATAATCGGCACACCGGCCCTGTCGGCCCATATTTTCAGCTGTTCATAGGCAGCGGCCCTGAAGGTATCAGCTGCAGCTATAATTACTTTTTTCCCAGCTTTTTCGTAGTTATGCGCAAGCTTGGCAACACTGGTGGTTTTGCCTGCCCCGTTTACGCCGACAATCAGTATCACATAGGGTTTTGCTGGGAGCACTGCCTCAAAATCCAGCGGGTGCGACTCTCCTGTCAGACTGAGCAGCTGCTGAATCTCCTCCATGAGCATGCCGTTCAGCTCCTCTTCCGACCGGTAGGTCTCCTTTTTTGCCCGCTCTGTTATGGCGTCAACAATTCCGAGCGTTGTTTCGACACCAACATCGGCTGCGACAAGAATGGTTTCAAGTTCTTCAAGAAACTCGTCATCTATCTCAGTCTTACCCTGAGTTATAACGGAAAGTTTTTCCCGAAGCGTATCCCGGGTTTTTCCGAGTCCTTCCTTAAGCCGTGATAGTTTGAAGTTGTCAAAAAAACCCATAAAAAGGAGATATTGTCTTTAATTATAAAAATATTGAAACCCCAAGCAGCGTGACTGACCAAAAAGCACGCAAAGAACCGTTAAGGGTGAAATCTAATTTACGCAAAAATATGGCATATAGAGCTATCTCGGGAATCGGGGAATTCGGACTGATCGATAAAATCGCAGCTATAGCAGAACCAACTCTTCATACCATTCCAGAACTGATAACGGGCATTGGTGATGATTGTGCAGTCTATCAACCTTCCGCTGGGCTTTTGCAGGTTGCAACTACCGATATGCTTGTAGACCAGATACACTTCGATCTTTTGACAACTCCCCTGAAACTTCTCGGAAGCAAATCGATCAGCGTTAATGTTTCAGATATCTGCGCTATGAATGCCATTGCGCGCTATGCACTGATCTCGATTGCCGTCCCTGCATCTTTTTCAGTTGAAATGATTGAAGAGCTTTACAGTGGTATGGCCTATGCTGCAAAGGAATACGGGCTTGCCATTGCCGGAGGCGATACCTCATCATCACGATCGGGACTTATCATTTCAATCGCCATGATCGGTGAGGTTCCGGCTGAGCAGCTGACACATAGAAGCGGAGCCGGACCCGGTGAACTTATCTGTGTTTCGGGCACCCTCGGCGGTTCAGCTGCAGGGCTCAAACTTCTTATGCGTGAAAAGGAGATTATGCTGGAGCACATCGAAAACAACGAGCCTTATAATAAAAGCATCATGGCTGACCTTAAAGAGTACGGTAATGCCATACAAAGCCATTTATCTCCTATTGCGCGCCTCGATATTGTAAGGTTATTGCACTCGAAAAATATCCGACCCTCTTCGATGATCGATATTTCTGACGGGCTAAGTTCGGACCTCCAGCATATCTGCCGCAGTTCAAATACCGGAGCCTTGATTCATGAAAGCCGAATTCCTATCCATCCCGCCACCCGCCGCATTGCCGATGAACTTCAGGATGATGCTCTTACCTGGGCTCTGACTGGTGGGGAAGACTATCAGCTGCTGTTTACAATTCCGAAAGAGGAGTATGAGGCAATTGCAGATAATAAAGAGATAGTCGTCATCGGGGAAACAACCGACGAGGAAGAAGGTTTGCTGCTGAGCGATATTTACGGGATGACCATTGATCTCAAAACAGTTAAGGGTTTTGATCATTTCAGCTCCTGAGCCTTGACATCCAGGGGAAAAAAGGGTCGGGCAAGTACTATTTATTTTTTGGGAAAGACTTTGAAGATAGTAAATTGCTCGTCCTGTATAATGTGATGGCAGGCCGAAGTGGCGGAACTGGTAGACGCCCAGGACTTAAAATCCTGTGTTCAGCAATGGACGTACGGGTTCGATTCCCGTCTTCGGCACTATTGATACCATACATCCTGTGATGTAATTCAATTAAGAAAACCTCTTTGCGGTTTTTACGTTATGATCATATCTTTTCAGGCAAACTCTCCCTTGCAGTACTCCTTCACCCTAAATTCATAGAAAACATGAGTTCTGAATTCACGAAGATCCTGCTGACTGAAGACGAAATGCCCCGTCAATGGTACAACATTCAGGCTGATCTGCCCACACCGCTTCCGCCGCCATTGGGGCCGGACGGTAACCCGGTTGGACCGGATGCCCTTGCGAAAGTTTTTCCGATGAACTTAATCGAGCAGGAGGTCAGTACTGACCGGTGGATCGATATTCCCCAGGAGATACAGGCTATTCTGAAACTATGGAGACCGTCGCCGCTAACCAGGGCTCATAGGCTTGAAGCTGCACTAAAAACTCCGGCGAAGATCTTCTACAAAAACGAAGGAGTCTCACCGGCAGGAAGCCACAAACCTAATACCGCTGTTGCCCAGGCTTGGTACAACAAGCAGTTCGGCATAAAACATCTTATTACTGAAACGGGTGCCGGCCAGTGGGGAAGCGCACTTGCCATGAGCTGCAAGCTTATCGGCATCGACTGCAAGGTGTTTATGGTGCGTATCAGCTTTGACCAGAAGCCGTTCCGCAAAATCATGATGAGAACCTGGGGTGCTGACTGCATTGCAAGTCCAAGCGATCAAACCGCCATAGGGCGCAGAATTCTCAGTGAAATGCCTGATACTCCGGGAAGCCTTGCCATAGCGATCAGTGAAGCTATTGAACAAGCTGTTGAGCGCGATGATACGCGCTATGCGCTGGGCAGCGTTTTGAACCATGTTATGCTGCACCAGACCATTATCGGCCTTGAGGCTCGCAAACAACTTGAAAAGGTAGGCCTTTATCCGGATATCGTGATCGGTTGTGCCGGCGGCGGATCAAACTTCGCAGGTATCAGTTTTCCTTTTATCTGTGATAAAATTCATGGCCGTGATGTTCAGATCATTGCAACTGAACCTGAAGCGTGCCCGACGCTCACTCGTGGGCCTTATATTTACGATAATGGCGATGTTGCTAAAATGACCCCTTTGCTTCCGATGCACAGCCTTGGTCATGGCTTTATTCCCCCGGCCATTCATGCGGGAGGATTGCGCTATCACGGCATGGCCCCGCTGGTGAGCCATGTAAAGCAGCTTGGACTGATTGATGCCACTGCCATTAGACAGACGGAGTGTTATGAGGCTGCCCTGCTCTTTGCCCATACCGAAGGGTTCATCCCCGCTCCGGAAACCTCACACGCAATAGCGCAGACTATTCGTGAAGCAAAACAGGCAAAAGAGGAAGGAAAGGAGAAGGTGATTCTCATGAACTGGTCGGGCCATGGCCTGATGGATCTTCAGGGCTATGATGCCTTCATGTCAGGGAAGCTCCACGATTACCCGCTGCCCGAAGAGCTTCTCCAGAACTCTCTTGCCGCAGTGAAAGACAATCCACTGCCCCCACAGCGGTAACTTTATCATGAAAAAAAGGCCGTCTCATAGGTCAAGATGAGGCGGCCAAAGCGCATTTCGGGGGGCTCATACGTGTTGCATCCTTTCCCGTTTAAGCCCTAAAAATTGCTCAGCTGAAGTTAACCCTGCTTGCGACTACGCCTGCCAAATCAATGTCATGGGACGAGGGAGGGGGCCAAGAGCTGTCAGGCTGTTAGAGTGAAAATAGGCCTCCAATTTAACAAACCTTAAGAGGGATGTAATCTACATTATTTAGAACTACCATTAAAAGTCAGAATGATTCGGGATTTTGACTCTCGGTACGGACAGCATGTTTGCCTGATAAGAACGGAAAGAAAGTCGTTACGATTGAGTATCTTTGCTTTCATATATCGGGTTGATGCTATTTTTATTTTTACTGCATATCCGTAAAAAATTTAAGGGGAAACATTATGAAAAAAATAATACTTTTTTTTATACTCGTGAGTCTTACAGCTGCAAATTGTATGGCCGAGACCTCAATTTTTAACGACTATGCTGCGTTATTTAAAAAATCGGGTTATGAAGTAATCCCTCTTCCTGATAACAACACGAGAACCTTTGGAAAGGGCCATATTGTTGTGTTTTTCAGAAACACAAATGGCTATATTTATGAGGGTTTTGTTACGACAACTGGATCATATCCAGATAAAGAATTTGTAAACGCGATCGGTTCTTTATATGGCCAAATCGAACAATCATTACGTGAAACTGGCTTTATAAAAGAAAGCTCAACTACTGAAAAATTAAACTCTATCGCTGCAACTATAAATACTCAGGTATATAAGAGTACTCAAAAATCAAATACCTCTTTAAAGGAAAAAGTTACGGAGTATAATTATTCGGAGCTCATTACAATAAGGGGTACTTTTATTCCTGATAAACAGAAAAATCAGGGGATGACAATGATCAAGATCTGGGCAAAATAATACATACAACGAGAGTTGGCATGTAACGCATCTTTTGACGAATAGGTTAGGTTGTCGGCAAGAAAAAAGAGCCACATTTTCATGTGGCTCTTTTTTCTTGCCGGTCTCTGGCTTTTGTGACAACCGCTTTTATTTATTCAGTGTCAAGCTTTTCTTCTCTCTTGCCTTTTTTTGCCGGAGCTGCCCCATCAAGAAAACGGAGCTCATTCTCCTTTTCATCAAAGGCTATACGAATTGTGCTGCCTTCTGAAAACCGTCCTTTGAGCATCTCTTCGGCCAGAGGATCCTCCACATATTTCTGCAGAGCCCTTTTCAGTGGTCGTGCACCGTATTTCTGGTCGTATCCCTTATCGACAAGAAACTCCTTGGCTTTCTCATCGATGTCGACCTCAATGCCCATCTCGTGAAGCCTCTTGAAGAGCTTGCCGGCAGTGATATCGATAATTTTGAAAATATGCTGTTTTTCGAGCGGGTGAAAAACAATAATATCATCAATACGGTTGAGAAACTCTGGATTGAACACCCGCTTAAGAGCATCCTCGATAGTTGACTTCATCGCCTTGTAACTCCCTGTAGCATCATCTGGAGCTGTAAAGCCCATACCAGATCCTGCACCGAAACTCTTGATATCTTTTGCTCCGATATTCGAGGTCATAATGATAATGGTGTTGCGAAAATCAACCTTTCGTCCCATTCCATCAGTTAAAACACCCTCATCAAGTACCTGCAGTAAAATATTGAATACATCGGGATGCGCTTTTTCAATCTCATCGATAAGAACGACTGAATATGGCTTGCGGCGGACTTTTTCCGTCAGCTGACCGCCCTCTTCATAGCCTACATATCCTGGAGGCGCTCCAACAAGACGACTGACCGAAAACTTCTCCATATACTCGCTCATATCGGCTCTGATCAGGGCATCTTCGGTGTCAAAAATGTAGCGGGTCAATGCCTTGGCAAGTTCGGTTTTACCGACACCTGTGGGACCGAGAAAAATAAAAGATCCAATAGGACGCGAAGGATCTTTCAAACCGGCACGGGTACGCTGTATTGCCTTGGTTATCTTTTTGATTGCCTCATCCTGACCGATGACCTCTTTTGTAAGGTCAGCTTCCATACTGAGCAGCTTTTTCGATTCAGACTGTGCAACCCTTGCTACGGGAATGCCGGTCATCATGGCAATAACTGAGGTTATATCGGCCTCAGTAACATCGTAAACGCTTTCGGAGGCCCGATCTTCCCACTCCTGTTTTGCATGATCAAGAGCATCAAGCAGGTTTTTCTCCTTGTCGCGGAGTCTTGCAGCTTCCTCGAAATTCTGCATCTTCACAACCTGGTTCTTCTCTGCCTTGACCTCCTCGATGGATTTTTCAAGCTCAAGAATCTCCTGCGGCACATGAATGTTGCTTAAATGTACCCTGGCACCGGCCTCGTCCATAACATCAATGGCTTTGTCAGGAAGAAAGCGGTCGGTGATATAGCGTTCGGAAAGCTTTACGGCTTTTTCGATAGCATCTTCGGAATAGTTCACATGGTGATGCGACTCATATTTCGACTTGATATTGTTGAGAATCTGTATGGTCTCATCAACAGAAGTGGGCTCGACCATAATTTTCTGGAACCTCCGGTCGAGAGCTCCGTCTTTTTCAATAAACTGACGATATTCGTCGAGCGTGGTTGCTCCGATACACTGCAACTCGCCCCGGGCTAAAGCAGGCTTGAAGATATTGCTTGCGTCAAGCGAACCCGAAGCTCCGCCTGCACCGACAATTGTATGCAGTTCGTCAATAAACAAAATCACATCGCGCGACCGCTCGAGCTCATTCATGAGAGCTTTCATCCTCTCCTCGAACTGTCCCCTGTACTTTGTGCCTGCAACAAGCGCTGCAAGGTCAAGGGCAACAACCCTCTTGTCATAAAGCACTCTGGATACCTTACGCTGGACAATCTTAAGTGCAAGGCCTTCGGCGATGGCTGTCTTTCCGACTCCCGGCTCTCCAATCAGCACTGGATTGTTCTTTTTACGGCGGCTCAAAACCTGGGCCACACGTTCGATCTCTTTTTCGCGTCCGATGATTGGATCGAGCTTGTCCTCAAGGGCAAGGCGGGTAAGGTCACGACCAAAGTTGTCGAGGACGGGGGTCTTGGTTCTCTCGCCTTTTCTCGGATCTGGTTTTTTCTGCTGCCGTTCTGAACCTCCCGACGAGTATGATCCCTCAAGCGGCGGCTCGTCTGACTCGCTCTTGCTGCTTGTGATGTTAATCAGTTCATCCCTTACAAGATCGTAGGTTACGCCAAACTGTTCGAGAATCTGAGCGGCAATATTATCATCACCTTTCATGATCGAAAGCAGAAGATGCTCAGTTCCTATAACGCTTGACTTGCAGATTTTCGCTTCGAGATAGGTAATTTTCAGCACCTTCTCTGCCTGCTTCGTCAGAGGAACATTGCCCATCTGGGTTGCAGGAACTTTAGGATGGGTACTTTCCTCAATTTTCTGTTTGAGGCTGAATAAATCTATCTTGAGGTTTTTCAATATCCTTGCACCTATACCTTCGCCTTCCTTGATGAGGCCAAGAAGAAGATGCTCTGTGCCGATATAGTCATGACCTAACCGCAGAGCCTCCTCACGGCTGAGTCGAATGACATCCTGTACTCTATTTGAAAAATTGCCTTCCATTCTTTATGTATCGATGTAATTGATGTGAATACCCTTAAGTAATAATGCACTCAGGAAAAAAGAGTGCGTAACAAAACTCTATTTATAAAGATAGCTACTTATAAACCCAATTCCATAATTCAGAAAACTCTTTTGAGCCGTTAATGGTTCTCCCTATCCTGACGAAGCTATGAATGTTCAGCACATCATTATCAATGACGGCAATCCCGAACACCGTGAATTATCCATTTACCGTACCGGAAAGATCAACAGGGTAAAGCTTCAGGACAAAACCTATACAACATACCACTCCCTTGAAATGGACGGCCATGATTATGCCGCGTTTTTTCATTATGGAATTGCAGAGGCCTTAAACAAACTGCCGTTTCTTTCTGAAAGCAACAATGGACTTGACAGCTGGGACGAGGCATTTCTTCATAACAGCAACCTTTCATCAATGAATAGGATTCTTGATGAATGCACGGCGGTAGTCGACCCTGAAAAGAAGGAAATAATTCTGCTTGGCTGGCATGATCAACCATTGCGAGTGGCTTATCTCCGTGAGATTGATCCTGCAAAATTTCTTGCTTTTATTGCCTCTCTAAAGCGGTTTATCGAGGAATCGGAAGCGAAAGGGTGCGATCTTGAGTTTATACTATAGAAAAAGGAAAGAAAGAGTTCAGAGCGTAAAAAGATAGTTCGGAAAGAACCTATTCTCGCCCCAGTAGAGATGAATGTATGAGGCTATGGTATTTTTTGCTCTGAACACAGGAGTTTCAATACTCTCTCCCCGGGCGTTCTTCACTGCTGCAATGTTCTGCAACTCTCCCTGCCTGCTAACGCGTGAGTAGTGAAATTCATGGCCGGAAAACTCTACCGCCGGTCTGTCATCCAGAACAACTTTTCTGTACCCGAGCGAGAGTTTCCCGTCCTGCATGGTAGTATCAAAATCGAAGACGCCACACATCGGCAATACCGTTCCTTCCTTGAGGGTGATAGCTCTTCCCAGATACATCATCCCGCCGCATTCGGCGTAGGCAACTCCACCGTTACGGCAATACGAAGCGATTTGCTGCCGCATGGCGCCGTTTGCGGAGAGTTGTTCTGCGTAAAGTTCAGGGTATCCACCTGCAAGATAGACCATATCAGCTTTCGGAAGCCGCTTATCATCGAGCGGACTGAAAAACACGATATCACCATACTCACTGAGTGCTTCAAGGTTTTCGTGGTAGATAAAGTTAAAAGCCGCATCACGGGCAACAGCAATAACCCTGTCTCCTTTTTGCCCCGACACGAAAACCGGATCAAACGGAGGAAGAGCAACTTTTGTTATTTCAAGCAGACGTTCAATGTCAACAGTTTTTTTGACATGCTCCGCCATTGCAGCTATAACCCCCTCACGGTCGTACCCTGTTGAAGTGTCAAGTCCGAGATGACGTTGGCTTATTGCAACCGCTTTATTGTGAGGAAGATAACCAAGTGGTTCAACGCCGGCATCACGGGCGGCTGCTTCAAGGTAGCGATAGTGTGAAAGAGAATTAACCTGATTGAAAATTACTCCGGCAAGGTTCAGCCGGGGATCAAACGTCCTGAATCCATAGAGCAGGGGTGCTGCCGAATAGGCCATACTTTGGGCATTGACCACCATAATGACCGGGATACCGAGAGTAGTGGCTATCTCAGCACTGCTGCCTTCAGATTTTTCAGCCCCGTCAAACAGGCCCATCACCCCTTCGACTATTGACGCATCAGCATCTGATGAATAACGGTAAAAGAGCTTCTGCGCATGCTCTTTTGATGCCATGAAGGTATCGAGGTTGATCCCTGTCCGGCTCTTTCCTCCCCATGAAGCAGCCAGAGAGTGCAGGCGGGTATCAAGGTAATCAGGTCCGCATTTGAAGGGTTGAACTGTAAGCCCCCTCTCAGCAAAAAGCCTCAGGAGAGCCAGGGTCAAGGTGGTTTTTCCGGACCCGCTTGAGGGAGCTGCCAGAAGAAAAGCTGTTTTTATTACTTCCATCGTTACACCGCGCTATCCCTCTTGAGCTGCCGGGTCGGGATAAAGAAACTTATAATGCAAGGCGCTGGTAAGCTTATCGCTACTGACTATTTTATAGGGCGCAGGTTGGGCCGGCCGGGCCAGGGGGGGTAACGACATTCCTGCCTTTGCAGCGGCTCTGGTGTAGTAGTCGCGTCGCAGGGGATGCAGAGGACTGCAGGCATTGAATACCTCACCCCACTGCTGAAGTCGGATGATTTCAGAAATTATCTTTACACAATCATCGCGATGAATAAAGTTCATCGGCTGATCGGGATTGACGATCTCTTTCATGCTTGAGAGATACTTTTCCGCGTTACGGTCATAGCCGATCAAGCCGCCAAAACGCAGCACCGTGGTCTGAAACCCGCTCTCCTGCATCAGCATCTCCTCAACAAGCAGCAGAGCCTGCCCGGATGGAGATTCAGGATCAACAGCGTCCTCTTCGGTAACTTCCCTGTTGAGGGACGGATAGACCGATGTTGAGCTGACAAAGAGCACTGAACGGACAGGCGATTGACCGAGAGCGTCGATAAGCGATGAAAACTGTTCGATATGGTACTCGGCAATGTCATCGCGCCTCTCGGGCGGTATGTTGACGATAAGAATATCGCTGTGAAGAAAATCGGTGATATCCTCTCCGTTCACCTCGGGATCAAGCTCAACAAGAAAAGGCTCGAGGCCGGCTTCGCGAAGTGTTTCAAGGTTTTCCTCTCTCGTGGTTGACCCCTTCACCTGATAGCCCGCTTTGACAAGAGCTTTTGCAAGTGGCAACCCAAGCCAGCCGCAGCCGAGAATAGTGATGGTTTCTTTTTGCATGTGCTTATTTTGCGGTTACTCTATTTCATTGACCTAATGTAGTTGATAAGCCACAGCATTTCAACTGAATTCACACTGAGTTTTAAGCCTTTCATTCAGTAAAAATCTTCAGGCACTTTCTCCTGAACCGGCTTTTGCAATCAACTCGTCAAGACAGGTGCTGCAGACGCATGTTTTATAGCGTTCGGCAAGGTGATCTTTGACTTCAGCAGGAACGACTCTTGTGGCACACCAGCATGCGGGCGAAAGGCTGCAGGTAAAGGATTTACCGCATTGAGGACAGGGTACAGTTTTTGCGCTCTCTGTACTATGATCGATGGAATTTGTCATAATGCAACACAGGTTATGTTTAAAGAGGTTAGAGCTATACCGCCATTGTCTGGCGCAGCGCTTTCTGCCATCCGTTTAAAAGCTTATCTCTCGTTTCGGGCTCCATGGCAGGCGTGTAGGTTGTTTGTACCTTATGCAAAGCAAGTAAATTTTCACTTGATTGCCATACCCCTGTCTGCAATCCGGCCAGATAGGCAACACCGAGCGATGTCGATTCAATATTGGCCGGTTTCAGGATTGGAATAGCAAGGATATCTGCCTGAAACTGCATAAGGAAAGCGTTGCTCACTGCTCCGCCGTCAACCATGAGTGCTTTTGGAAAAATTCCTGTGTCAGCCGCCATAGCCCTGAATACATCACAGGTTTGATAGGCTATCGATTCGAGGGCTGCACGGACAATATGGTTTCTGTTGGTACCTCTCGTCAGCCCGACAATGGCCCCCCGTGCCTCCATCTGCCAATGGGGAGCGCCAAGACCTACAAAAGCAGGCACAATATACACGCCCGCATTAGTTGAAACCTCCTGCGCCATTGTTTCCGATTCCCTTGCATCCTTAATCAGCTTGAGCTCATCCCTCAGCCACTGAATAACTGCTCCTCCGATAAAGACCGACCCCTCGAGAGCATAACAGGGTCTGCCTGCCGCATTGATGCCGAGCGTTGTCAAAAGGCCGTTGTGTGACTCAATGAAGGTATCGCCGGTGTTCATGACCATGAAGCAGCCGGTGCCATAGGTATTCTTGATAGATGCTGGCTCGAAACAGCACTGACCGAAAAGAGCGGCCTGTTGGTCGCCGGCAACAGCGGCAATAGAAACATTGTAAAGCTCCTTAAGGGCAGTTACCCTGCCGTAATCGTCCATTGAGTTCTTTACTTCCGGCAGCATCGACTCCGGGACAGCAAAGAGATCGAGCAGCTCTTTATCCCACTGTTTCTCTCTGATATTGAACAGCAGCGTTCTGGATGCGTTGGTGAAATCGGTTGCATGAACCCTTCCGCCTGTCAGTTTCCAGACAAGCCAGCTGTCGACTGTGCCGAAAAGAAGGTTATCTGGATTCAAATAAGGATGGTGGTCAAGAATCCAGCGGATTTTTGTAGCGCTGAAATAGGCATCGAGTGGCAGTCCGGTTTTGGCTGTGATGAGCTCTTGTTCCTTTTCATAGCGTCGACACAGCTCGCTGGTCCGCCTGCATTGCCAGACGATGGCGTTATAGATCGGGTTGCCGGTTATCCTGTCCCAGACTACTGTGGTTTCACGCTGGTTTGTAATGCCGATAGCTGTAATTGGCTGGTCATGCCTCTCTATCAGCTCTTTCACCTCATCGACTGCAGTTTGCCATATCTCTTCAGGATCATGCTCCACCCACCCTTCCTGAGGATACATCTGGGTTAATTCCCGGTAAGCTTTCGCAATAACCTGCCCTCCAGAGTTATAAAGGATAGAGGTAGTTCCTGTTGTGCCCTGATCGATTGCAAGAATTGCCATGCTTTATTATTCCTTCGTTGCCCTACATCAGCCTGAAATCGTGAATATCAAGGTGAATCAATACCGGGCCACCGAGCGGCTTGCCTTTCGGCCCTTTGGGGGTTACCCGCCTTACCGAAGGGTAGACAAGTCCGGTGCTGTTTTGCGCGTGCTGCAGAACAACATTGGATGCTGCTGCAAGCGGGCTGATGATATCTGCAGTATAGTCATGTTGAATCAGGCGGCCGGTCTCTGGGTCAAACCTGAATCGCTGCACCCGGCTGTGAGTCGGAATTGCGTCAGGAAATCGCGCCTCAAGCCAACCCGGTTCGAGCTCCTTCCAGGTGATTTCCTCACGCATCAGCAGCGCCGGCAGGGTAAAATAATTCCAGGAAGCATAGTTGGCGAAATAGGCCATATCGAGGTCATCCCAGTAGAACAACCTTCTGCCGATTTTGAAATAATCGCGTGCATTCCTCCGCTCTGCAATGACCTTCCCCTCTTCATTTTCCAGCCGTACGTCAAGGCCCTCAAGTATTCCAGTGATAGCAGGGCTTCGGCCAATCGGGGTCAAGGTTGAAAATGGTCGGTGAACATCTAAAACCATTATGGCATGGCGGAAAAAGGGCCGTCGCTTCAGGGTAAATGCAAGGCCGGAAGCACTTATCCTGGTTTCCAGAGTTTTAGCGTTTTCCCAAAGCGCTCGCCCTCCATAGGCGGCAATTGCTTTTTCTGCTGTTTCTGTCAGACTCATAGTAAAATCTGTTTTTATTTTTCACTCCCCCTGCTTCTCAATAAGATATTTCCAGTATTTCATGGGCATATTGGATTTCTGGAGACGTGGATTTTTGCGATCGGGGATGGCTATGGTTTTAAAGAAGGCCTGCCAGAGTGCCTGTACCTTTTTTTCGTCTTCAGAGAGGGCGGGAGTGGTGAATTGTTCGATGGTACCAAACTGAAGGGTGCCATTGTCCCAGCGGGCTGCAATGCGCCGTTTGACATCATAGAGAAACCAATGCTGCGCCTTGAGCCTGCGGCTGAAGTGGTAGGCAAGGGGGTTGATGATATTGTAGTCTGGTTCCATTTTCGCAAGATATGCACCATCCTGAAGTTTTTCGAATCTTAGAAGTCCTTTCATCCGGTGCAGCTCCCTGCCGGCTTTTTTTGCGACATTGATAATATCACGAACAGCCGGATGAGTGAGATAACCCTTAACCTTGTCGCCATGCTTGAAGGCTAATGAAACATAATGCAGAAGACTGGTTTCCATCCCCTCCTTTTCTGCAAGCATGAAGGAATAGAGGGTATGCGCAGCGTCGGGCGCATGATGTTTCAGCCGGAAAAACAGCGATTCTGCCAGGGTTGCATCAGTGCCTATAGTGAAACCCTCTTCAAACAGAGTATCCATGCGCTCCCGGAGCGTAACATTCTCCGGATCGGGCTCCTCTTCAAGAATCCATGCAATGGAGGACAACAGGCCGTCAGCAGTGCCGTCGTAAAGGTAACTGTTCATAGTTATGCAAAAAGACCTGGCAATACAAGTTGTTTGGGAAGTGCCGACACCGCCGCCTCTCTGCTATCGCCAAGCAGGAGCCGCTGGCGGATAAGTCCTGGTGGAGAATCATGTTTTTCAGAAGACCGGCCAGAGCATGTGATAAAATATTTAGCCCGTTTAATAACTACCCCTATTTTTTTCAAGCCCTCAGGGGTAATGAGAGAAAAGCGGCGGGCAGCGACAATTCGTTTGGCTGAAAGTACCCCGATACCGGGTACTCGCAAGAGTGTGGCATAGTCTGCGCGATTAATCTCAACCGGAAAAAATTCAGGGTGGCCGAGAGCCCAGGCTGTCTTGGGATCGAACGATTCATCAAGATGAGGTGCATCGTCCGAAAGGATCTCTTCGGCAGAAAAGCCGTAAAAGCGCAACAGCCAATCGGCCTGATAGAGGCGGTGTTCTCGTAAAAGAGGGGGAGCGGCAAGCACGGGAAGACGGTTATCAGCTATAACCGGCACATAAGCAGAATAGTAGACGCGTTTGAGGTTCATTTTTTTATAGAGCCCCTCGGAAAGTCGCAATATCTGAAAATCGGTTTCCGGGCTTGCCCCGATAATCATCTGGGTACTCTGGCCTGCAGGAGCAAACAGGGGTGCCCGGCGACTCGCCTTGCGCTCTACCAGGCTGGTCGCTATCTCCCTGCCGATAAGCGCCATTGGCTCAAGAATCGCATGTTTATGCTTTTGTGGTGCAAGTCGCTGAAGCGAAGCTTGGGAAGGGAGCTCAATGTTGACGCTGATACGATCGGCATAGAGGCCGGCTTTTCGTACAAGTTCACTGCTGCTGCCAGGAATGATTTTCATGTGTATGTATCCGCCGAACTGCTCTTCGGTGCGCAGGGCTTCGGCAACCCTGACCATACGTTCCATAGTATTATCGGGACTCTGAAGGACAGCAGAGCTTAAAAAAAGGCCTTCAATGTAGTTTCGACGGTAAAAATCAAGAGTAAGATCAATCACTTCTCGGGCAGTAAAAGATGCTCGCTCAACAGGATTGGTAGACCGGTTCACACAGTAGGCACAGTCGTAGATGCAGTCGTTGGAAAGAAGGATTTTTAATAGCGAGATACACCGTCCGTCATCCGCCCATGAGTGGCAGATGCCGCTGCTGGATGTATTGCCGGTTCCGCCATTGAGCCCCTCGCGTTTGCTTCCGCTGGAAGCACACGAAGCGTCGTAACGCGCCGCACCGGAAAGTATCTGTAATTTCGCAAGGGTATCCATGGTTGAAATATACAGAACCGCAACAAGAAAAGGGGAGAGTATATGAGTCGGCGTAGCGGGATTTGAACCCACGACCCCTTCCACCCCAAGGAAGTGCGCTACCAGGCTGCGCTATACGCCGATAAGTCAGATAAGGAAGTAATTATAAGAAAATCTGTGGATTAAAATAATCTTTTTTCGAGGACTCTGGCTCTGAAACAAGCGTAGTTACTGATCAAACACAAGGCACAACTGCACTTTATCAACATTTCAGCAAGAGATCAACAGCATTCTGCTTTTTGCAGAAACAGGAAAAAAGACGGCATTCTTAGCGCAAAAATTAAACCTATCTTTCTTTTAATAAACAAGTTAGATAAATAACAACGCCGTAAAGCGAGACACTTCACTTGAGACAGGACGCCTTGAAACGCCTCGTTATCAACATTCTATACACATTCGAGATTAACCTATATACGCCGGAATCGATGCTTCAGATACTCAACAACCGGCGGCATTAGGGAGATGACAATAATAGCCATAATCAGCAGCTTGAAGTTCTGCTGAACAAGAGGAAGCTGACCAAAAAAATAGCCGCTGTAACTGAACAGTCCTACCCAAAGGGCGGCACCGACAACATTAAACAGAATAAATCGGCTATAAGTCATAACTCCCACGCCGGCAACAAATGGAGCAAATGTTCTGATAATGGGAATGAAGCGGGCAATTATTATAGTCTTGCCTCCATATTTTTCAAAAAAACCATTTGTTTTTGCAAGATGCTCCGGATTTAAAAAACGGGACTTTTCGTATTGAAATACTTTGGGGCCGATCTTTTGCCCAATCTGGTAGTTAACGGTATCGCCCAACACTGCTGCAATAAAAAAGAGGACAAAAAGTAAGTGCGGATCAAGCGATGAGCCGGGCATTGATGCCAGAGAGCCCGCGGCAAAAAGAAGAGAGTCACCTGGCAGAAACGGAGTAACAACAAATCCTGTTTCACTGAAAATAATGAGAAAAAGAATAGCATAAAGCCAGAGTCCATATTGTGCGGCAAGGAGCTGAAGATGGGTATCAATGTGGAGAATGAAGTCTGCGAGGGACGAGATAAGAACGGTAAAAGAATAATCCATGTTGAACCCGTTGAATAGTGAACCCTCTCTGTTTTAGCTTCACTAATGTAGTCATTGAAGCAATGAGTCGCAAAATCCCGGCTGGCCCTGTTGAGCGCGGAGAGACATGAGAAAAGTTATTATTGTTATATATTGGTTTGTCTTTTCCATAAGAAACCATGCAACTCCGATGAGTTATTTAGAGTTATCCCGATGTAAACTTTATTACGAAGACACTGCTGATTCCGATCCTTCCGGCAAGGGAAAAAGCGTCGTGCTTTTTGTGAACGGCTGGGCAGTATCGTCACGATATTGGAAGCCGCTTGTCAATGTACTCTCGAAGGATTACCGATGCATTACCTATGACCAGAGTGGTACAGGAAAAACTGTCATCACGGGATATAAGCCGACCTTTACCATTCAGGGCTTTACCGATGAAGCTGGTGCACTCATAGAACATCTGGATCTCCAGAAATCAAAAGAGCTTCATATTGTCGGGCATTCGATGGGTGGTATGGTTGCAACCGAACTCTGCATTCGATATCGTGAAGCACTTTTATCGGCAACTATCGTTGCCTGTGGTATTTTTGAAGAGACAGCGCTTACCTCTCTTGGCCTTATGTTTCTAAGCGGACTGATTGATTTTTCAATGAGTTTCCGCAACATTTTTCTGCACGAACCGCTGAAAAGCCTTTTTATCAAGAGGGCTGCATCGAAAGAGATCCCAAAAGAGTACCACGATATCATTGTTGAAGACTTCACACAGTCCGACAAAGAAGCAACAAACGCTGTCGGAAAGTTTTCCATCGACCCTGAGGCACTGAGGAGATACACCCGCCATGTTATCAATATCGCTTCGCCGGTTTTATGCTGTGTAGGAATGGCGGATCATACCATCCCTCCCGAAGGAACAATATCGCTCTTTAAAAAACGCCAGCAAGAGGCATCAGTACCTACAAGGCTTGCAAAATTCATGGATCTCGGCCACTTGCCGATGCTTGAAGAGACTGCTGAGTTTGCCGGGGAACTGAAAAAACATTTTGAATTTGCTGAACAATTTTATAAAAAGAGTCCGCTGGAAAACAGAGCCAATACATAACAGCTGATTTCATGACCATCATATTGCGACAGGGAATCCAACACTAAAGATCAATCGATACTGTGAGTAAAATATTTACCAAAGGCACTCTTCTCTTTGTTGCCTTTTTCATTACCATAACTCTTACAAGCCTGAAGTTATCGGCGATGAGCAACTTTCTGGGACTGCCGAGCCTTGAAGAACTTGAAAACCCAAATCCGGAACTTGCCTCTCTTGTCTATTCGGAAGATGGTGTCCTCCTTCACAAGTTTTTTCTGAAAAACCGAACGTTCATTCCTCTTAAATCCATTCCGCTTTCAACTCGCTATGCGTTAATCGCTACCGAAGACGTCGCTTTTTACCAGCACTGGGGTGTTGATCTGAGAAGACTTACACTGGCAATGGGTGAAAATATCCTTAAGGGACGGACCCGCTGGCAGGGAGCAAGTACCATTACCCAGCAGCTTGCCAAAAACCTCTACCTTACCCAGGAGCGTACCGTCAGTCGAAAAGTCAAGGAGTTTGTTACCGCAATAGAACTGGAAAAAACCTACACAAAAGATGAGATCCTTGCCCTCTATCTGAACACTGTATATTTCGGATCAGGAGCTTACGGCATAGAGGCTGCAGCACATACCTATTTCGGTAAACCGGCTTACCGGCTTACATTGCCTGAAAGTGCAACGCTGATTGCAACGCTGAAAAATCCTACTGCTTACAACCCGGCCAAAGATCCTTCAAGTTCTGTGGGAAGAAGGAACCTTATTCTTTCGCTGATGGAAAAAGCCCAATTTATAACACCAAAGCAGGCTGAAACCGGCAAGAAAACTCCTCTGGTGTTGAAATACACAGCGGTAAGCCATCAGGGCCTGGCACCCTACTTCACTGAATATATCCGCCAGACCATCAGGCCTTCATCGAACCTGGGGAACATTGACCTCTACCGCGATGGACTCTCCATTCAGACAACGCTTGACAGCCGCATGCAGAGCTATGCCCAGCTTGCAGCATCTGAACACCTTGCTGAACTGCAGGCTTCTTTTGACCGTGCATGGAGATGGTCTGAACCACTGAAAAACCAGATTATCAGAGAGAGCGAACGATTCAAGGGGCTCATCGAAGAGGGGCAATCGGATCAGCAGGCAATGGCTAAACTTAAGGCCGACAAGGTATGGCTGGATGAGACCCTGCGTGCAAAAACCAGAATACAGGTTGCCCTTGTGGCTATAGACCCGACCAACGGTCATGTCAAGGCATGGGTTGGTGGCAACAAGTTTGCTCCTGATGATTACAAGTATCAGTTTGACCACGTCTGGCAGGCAAAACGTCAACCGGGATCAACCTTCAAGCCATTTGTCTATACTGCAGCCATCGATAAGGGTTTTCCAGCAAACTTTCAGGTGCTTGACCAGCCACTTGCCCTTAACAGCGGTAACGGCACCGTCTGGTCGCCAAGAAACTCTGACGGTTCATCTGGCGGCATGACTACACTTCGCACTGCATTGGCCCACTCATTGAACCAGGTTACTGTACGGCTTGCTTATGAACACCTTACAACATCAGAAATAATCAGTTATGCCAAACGAATGGGAATCTCTTCGCCTTTGGCATCAAACCTCTCAATAGCCCTCGGAACCTCAGAAGTCTCACCGCTTGAACTTGCGGGAGCATTTTCAACATTTGCCAACAACGGTATATGGAATGAACCGGTCTCAATCCTGAAGGTAGAGGACAAACACAGTCGACTTTTATCGAAATATACCCTCAACCGACGCTTTGCTATTGACTCTACTACCAACTTTGTGATGGTTTCGATGCTCAAGGATGTGATCGCCAAAGGAACTGGCGCAGCAGTTCGTGCCCGGTATGGATTTGATGTTGAAGCCGCAGGCAAAACAGGGACGACCCAGAGTATGAGAGACGCCTGGTTTGCAGGGTTCACCCCTCAGCTTGTTGCTGTTGTATGGACAGGATTTGATGACGAACGCATCAAGTTTACCTCTATGGAGTATGGGCAGGGTGCACGTGCTGCGCTACCTATATGGGCAGGATTTATGAAGCGCTGCTATGGTGACCGGTCACTGAAACTCGAAAACAGGTATTTTCATATTCCTGAAACAGTTATTGCCGTTCCAATATCCGGCCCTACCAATACCCCTTCCGATTTGCTGGGCAATAACGTCTATATCGAATACTACACTCCTAAAGGATTTAAATACTATCAGTCCCGCCCTGGTCAATCGCCCGACGTAAACAATATCCCGGAAGGCAACAGCAATGGAGCCTTGATTCCGCAGAATCCCGTTCCTGCAGTACGAAAAAAAACAGAGCAAGTTTACTGATATCACACTCATTAACACACAATAGTTTTTTTATGCAATCGGTTTTAGTTCTTGATTTCGGATCGCAATACACCCAGTTGATAGCCCGTCGTATCCGTGAACTCGGTATTTATTCTGAGATTCTTCCCTATAATGCCTCACCTGAAACTATCAGGGAACACAACCCGAAAGCCATCATTCTTTCCGGGGGACCCACAAGCGTCTACGGTGAATCAGCGATTCTGCCTGATGGAGGCATCTTTGCGCTCGGCATTCCTGTACTCGGTATCTGCTATGGTCTGCAGGCCATAGCAAAGCATTTCGGTGGAGAAGTTGCAGGTTCTTTAAAACACGAGTTCGGTCGTGCAAAAATTATGGTCGCCCATGACGGTGAACATGAGAGTCTGCTCTTTCAGGATATTCCAGACTCCGACGTCTGGATGAGCCATGGCGACAAGGTGATCAGGATGCCCGAAGGATTCAGAGTAACAGCGAGCAGTGGAAACTCTGAAATGTGCGCGATTGAAAGCTGCGGCAGCAAAGCGGCTCTAAAAGTTTATGGTTTGCAGTTTCACCCTGAAGTGCAGCATACCCTTTACGGCAAACAGCTTCTCTCAAACTTTCTTATCACTATTGCCGGTATAAAACCTGACTGGTCATCAAAAAGCTTTATCGAGCACCAGATTGAGGAAATAGCGCGCAAGGCTGGGAAAGAAACTGTCATCTGCGGTATCAGTGGCGGCGTAGACTCAACTGTTGCAGCTGTTCTTGTAAGTCGGGCAATCGGCAAAAAACTGCACTGCGTTTTTGTCGATAACGGCCTCTTGAGAAAGCATGAAGCTGAAAAAGTAATGACCTTCCTCAAACCACTCGGCCTTAAGGTGACTCTTGCCGATGCATCCGACCTATTCCTGAAACGCCTGAAAAACGTTGCTGCTCCTGAAAAAAAGCGTAAAATTATCGGCAGAACTTTTATCCAGATATTTGAAGAACATATTGATAATGAAAAGTTTCTGGTACAGGGCACTCTCTATCCTGACGTTATAGAAAGCATAAGTGTCAAAGGGCCATCGGAAACAATCAAATCGCACCATAACGTGGGCGGATTGCCGAAACGCATGAAACTCAAGCTTATTGAGCCGCTTCGGGAGCTGTTCAAGGACGAGGTCCGTGCTGTAGGACGTGAACTCGGTATCGCTGAGGATATCCTTATGCGCCATCCTTTTCCAGGCCCCGGCCTGGCAGTCAGAGTACTCGGATCGCTCAACAAAGAGAGGCTGGATATACTGCGGGATGCAGATGAAATCTACATTGAAGAACTGAAATCCAGCGGACTCTACACGCAGGTTTGGCAGGCTTTTGCTGTGCTGCTTCCGGTGCAGTCAGTAGGTGTCATGGGCGACAAACGAACCTACGAAAATGTTCTTGCACTCAGGGCTGTTGAATCGACAGACGGAATGACTGCAGACTGGGCCCAACTGCCTCATGATTTTCTTGCCCGCGTCTCAAACCGAATCATCAATGAAGTGCGCGGCATCAACAGAGTGGCCTATGACATATCATCCAAACCTCCGGCCACAATTGAGTGGGAGTGATCCCTGCAACCTATTTCCATACATCCCCGTAGCTCTGCTGCGGGGTATACGAGCAGCTATATTCTCCTCTTTCCGCAACAGAAAATCAACCCTCCGAATTATAATCCGACGACCAACCCAAACATAACACTGTTGCCGGGCGCTTTAAAAGAGCCGTTATGATTATTGAGGCTGACAGGATAGGTTCCGAAATAGCGGTAGCGTACATCAAAAAATATGTTTTTTGCGGCTATAACGTCAAAACCGATACCCACCTGATACCCGGCCCCTGAATATGTTTCGGAAATCGTATTAGTTGGATTTACCTTGTTATGGATACTGACCTGAGCCAGCCCAAAGCCTGCTGTAACATAAGGACTACCAGTACCGGGAAAAAAATTATAGTACCCATTTACCATATATGAGGTTACCGAATAATTACCTCTGAACATAAATAGACCGGAATCAAGTATGAGCTTGTCAGCATCGTTTCGCTGATAGCCAATTTCAGCCTCAAATCTGAAACTTTTGAAGCTCGTGCTGAAAACACTCATCAGGGTGATACCAGAAAAAGCCTGCATGGCACCTTGCTGGATTTGTGCCGATTGATTGCTCGATTCTATGTCGTTATTCGACGATCTCTGGATATTCTCACCGATATAAGAGGGATCAGCAGCATAAGCCGGAACACTCAGCAGTCCCATGGTAAAAATCAACCCGAAAATTAATCGCTGTGCAGGCACGAAATACATGAATTTGAAATGAATCACTGTGGTATAAGCCCGTTCATTAAGACACTCTGTTACATGATGTCATCGAATTAATAATGCATGGGCAAAGCATTGGAACCGGACGCGTATTATTGATGAATAATATTGACATAGCGAATTTTACACTCTCTTATCATTTATTTAATGGATATTTTGCATGTTTTAATATTTCATCCTCTTTTCAAGGCTGAAACAACACAAAACAGCTGTTATTATAGCCTGAAATAACTTGAAATGTTTTTATACCATTATTTAATAACTACTTATGCCGATAAGTATTAGTCCGCCGCGTTACAAATCGGTTGTGTACAAAATCTTCTATAACAAGCGCCAGATGTTTGACTCGATGGCTCTTTTGTTGATCCACGATGAGTATTTGATCGGATTTTTCTTTGGTCTGTCATGATCAAATCCCATGTATAATGAATATATCCGGCTTCTTTAAAACACCTCTTCTAAGTATAGCTCTTTGCATTCTGTCTGGATGCAGCGGGGAGTCGTCCGAAATTTCAGTTGACAATACGTGCCAAATAGTTATCAACCCACAATTTTTTGCTGTTGAAGCGTTTAAAGAGGGCTTTGCTGCAGTTAAGATTGGAGATTCACTTTCTTTTAAACAAGGTTTTGTAGACCTGCAGGGAAAAATGCCCATTGCACCGAAGTTTGATAATGTCCAAGAATTTTCAGAAGGATTGGCAGCAGTGAAAATGGGTGATGAAACTGATGGTAAATATGGATTTATTGACACCCATGGGAAAATGGTCATCAGGCCACAATTCTTTTTTGTAGGTGACTTTTTTGAAGGTCTTGCCCTGATGAGAGATGGTGATGCATTTACGGGTAAATATGGATTTATTGATAAACGAGGAAAAGTCGTAGTCACCCCGAAATTCGATGCTGAACATGGCTTTAGAGAGGGTCTTGCTGCCATGAGAGTTGGTGACGCCATTTCGGGAAAATGGGGTTTTATTGATAACAAAGGGGTCTATGTCATCAACCCTCAATTCGATCTTGTAGGTGACTTTTCAGAAGGTCTTGCGCCAATGAAAATGGGAAGTGAAAAATATGGAAAATGGGGATTTATTGATAAACAGGGTCATGTTGTTATCTCTTTGCAATTCGACTATGCTGAGCCTTTTAAAGATGGTCTGGCAGTCATTCGGCTCGGTGATAGAAACAGTGGGAAATGGGGATTTATCGATAAACAGGGAAAAATGGTCATCAATCCGCAGTTTGATAATAAATGCCGATTTTCAGAGGATCTTGCCTGCGTTAAAATGGGTCAGGGAACCACAGCGAAATATGGGTTTATTGACAAACAGGGAAAAGTGGTGATCAACCGGAAATTTGATCTGGCGGGTGACTTTTCAGAAGGCCTTGCGGCAGTAAGAATTGGGGATTCAATAACCGGGAAATGGGGATTTATTGATAAACAGGGGAAAATGGTCATCAATCCGCAATTTGATCTGGTTGGTAAATTTTCACAAGGCCTTGCCCCTGTGAGGATTGGTAATGCATCAACTGGAAAGTGGGGGGTTATAAGCCGGCAAGGTCACAATCGATAAGATCAGGATGGCAGATGATCTGATGTTGATGTTGGTTCTTTCTGGAAACAACCTTATGTTTGAGCCTTAACTTGTTTTGATAGATGATGGTTAGCTGCAGCAACAAAATAGCTGTCTGCCTGTGAAATAAGACTTAATATTACTCCTTCTGATATGAGAGAGCTTCTCCTTATCAATATTACGGGCCCGGACAAACCGGGCTTGACGTCGAAAATAACCTCTATCCTTTCTGGATACAAGATACCTATCCTTGATATCGGCCAGGCAGTTATTCATAACCATCTTTCTCTGGGGATGCTGGTAGAGGTACCAAAAGAGTCCGCCTCATCGCCGATACTGAAGGATTTGCTTTTCTGTGCACATACACTTGGTATCCAGATCACCTTTACACCTGTCTCCGATAGAGAGTATGAACAGTGGGTGATGGAACAGGGGAAACACAGATATCTGCTTTCGCTGCTTGCAAGAAGAATCACAGCGGAACAGCTTGAACGGGTATCTTCCCTCATTGCATCGCATAATCTCAATATTGATACGATCAACCGCCTCTCGGGACGAATTCCTCTGGAAAACGACCAAATCACAGGACACACCAAGGCCTGTGTGGAGTTTTCCATACGGGGTACCTTGCAAGACGAAAACGGCTTCCGTGAGCAGATGCTGGCTATAACCGACAGCCTTGGAATCGATATAGCTTTTCAGGAAGACAACATATTCCGCCGCAATCGGCGACTGGTCGTATTTGATATGGATTCGACCCTCATTACTTCAGAAGTAATCGACGAACTTGCTCTTGAAGCCGGTGTCGGCCCTGAAGTAGCTGCAATTACTGAGCAAGCCATGCGGGGGGAGATTGATTTTGCCGAGAGTCTTCTGAAAAGGGTCTCCCTGCTTGAGGGGCTTGACGAACATATACTTGAAACCATAGCCAAAAGGCTGCAGCTTACTGAAGGGGCGGAAACGCTTTTCCATAACCTGCATAACCTTGGCTTTAAAACCGCAGTCATTTCAGGTGGATTCTCCTATTTCGGCCACTACCTGCAGAAAAAGCTGAATATTGATTACGTCTATGCCAACACACTGGAAATCCAGGAGGGCCGGCTGACAGGCAAGGTACTCGGGCAGATAGTCGATGGCAAAAGAAAAGCTGAACTGCTGGAAATAATTGCAAAAAAGGAGAATATCCGGCTGGAACAAACCATTGCTGTCGGTGATGGTGCCAATGATCTGCCAATGCTTGGAAAAGCGGGACTCGGTATCGCCTTCAGGGCAAAACCGATTGTCAGGGAGAGCGCAAAGCAGGCCATATCAACCCTTGGGCTTGATGCAATTCTTTATCTGATGGGATTCCGAGACCGCGACGACCTCTCGGTCAGTCAACATACTCTACAAGATGCTCAAAATCTTTCTGGAGAGGTAAGCTGATTGCGCCTGTTGGGCAGACTGGTTCACATCGGGTGCACTGCACAATACAGCTATAGGGGTTGGCAACAGTCATTTTTGCCCGTTTGACTCCTTCGGGCTCACCAAGAGCAAACACTCCCGGTTTGCACAAATCCTCACAGTCACCGCAGCCATTACAGAGAGTAGAGTCAAGTTCCGGAAACCAGGCGATCTCTTCTCGAGGCAGAAGAAGCCTTCGTTTTTTCTTCACGGGTAAGGCGGAACCGGTCATGATCTCTCCGTTATGTTGTTTGTTATTTCGGCTCCTATGCGGCGGGGATTCTATCAGTCAAGATACTCAACAAAGTGCTCGAATTCCTCTTTTTGAGGGAGGACAATGGCTCCGGAGGTACAGACAGGTACGCATCGGGTACAGAGCACGAGGCACTTGTAAGGATGCTCGACAATGAGTTTCGGACGGTGTATCCCTGTGGGATCCGGCTCGCCCAACCCGAAAACTCCCGGTTTGCAGAGAACCTTGCAGTCACCGCAACCGTTGCAAAGCTCCGGCTTGATGGTCGGATACCACGCAATCGCCTCCCTTGGAGCGAGCAGCCGCTTCCGTTTTTTCGTTGCATCCTCTTTCTGTAGCGTCACCCGGTCGGGCATCGTAACCGTCTCCGGCTTATCCCACGAACCGACAGTTCCGGCACAGGACTTTTCTTTTTTCTGCATTGCACGCGACTTGAGCGCCAGCCGCAGTGAACGGACAAGCTGAATAGCGCAACTCTGGCATGAGGGTTTTGAGCATCGCCCGAAAAAGCAGTCAAGAACCAGCATAAACTTTCAATTATTGTGTTGGTTCATCCCTGCAACGCACTCTTGACCGAGACGGCATAGGCTTCCAGAGCTCCGAGGATTCCTGCGGGGTTCTTGCCACCGGCAGTTGCAAACTCGGGCTTGCCTCCGCCGCCACCCTGAACGCTTTGAGCCGCCTCGCGAATAAGTTTTCCGGCATCGAGACCGAGTTCCTTGACGGCCTTGTCGGAAGCAAAGCTGACAAGCGATACTTTTCCATCTTCAACACTGCAGAGCAGGACTGCGGAAAAAGGCAGGAGGTCGCGCAGGGCAAGAGCGGCCTGTCGGAGTGTATCGGCATCCACCTCTTCGACAACTTTTGTCATGACCCGGCAACCGCAGATATCAGGAGAGGCGTGAAGTTGTGCTGCAAGTGTGCTGAGAAGCGAGGCAAGCTTTCCATCCTGAAGCTGCTTTTCGAGCTCTTTTTTTCCCTCCATCAATTCGGAAACCTTCTCTGAGGGCGACTCATCCCCTTTTGCTTTAAGGAGATGACGAATCTGCTGCAGTTCGCGATACTCATTCCACAAGAGCGTTTCTGCAGCTTTTCCTGTCAACGCCTCAATACGCCGGACACCTGAAGCAACAGAGGATTCACTGATAATTTTAAAGAGTCCGATCCTGCCGATATTATCAACATGGGTTCCGCCACACAGCTCCACTGAAATACCGGGAACTTCAACCACTCTGACGTTGTCGGCATACTTGTCACCAAAAAATGCAAGCGCACCCTTAGCAATCGCCTCTTCATAAGGAACGTCGGCGTGCTTGATCACAGGTTCAGACGTTCTGATCTGTTCGTTTACCTCGGCTTCGACCTCCAGCAGTTCAGCATCCGTGAGTCTGGAAAAGTGACTGAAATCAAAACGGAGTCTTTCGGCATTGACAAACGACCCTTTCTGCTGAACATGCTGTCCCAATATTCTGCGAAGTGCACCATGGAGCAGATGCGTTGCAGTATGATTTCTTTCGGTATCCAATCGAACATGCCGGTCCACAGAGGCCTCAGCTGATAATTGGCGGCTATCAATAGTCAGATCGTCAGGGCTGATGGCGGTATCGAGAATTTTGTCGAAAACAGTGCTTATGACATGGATAATGGCATCGCCATCCTTTATAGCGTCAGTCACCTGCAGGCGATAACTGGCGGTCTCTATCCAGCCTCTGTCTCCAACCTGACCACCGCTTTCAGCATAGAATGGTGTCTGATCGAGCATGACAAACAGTTTTCCTTTGACATGCTTGACTCCGCTGATGATGACCGGCGTTCCAAGCTGATCGTAACCGGTAAAAAGGGAACGATGCACGTCACTGAACCAAAGCCACTCGGTTCCATCATCATCAACATGCTGTTTTTCCTTGCGATCGGTTCTTGCCCTGGTTTTCTGCTGCTGCATAGCATGCTCAAAGCCCTCACCGTCTACCTGAAACCCAACATCAGCTGCCATAAGACGGGTCAGATCGAAAGGAAAACCGTAGGTGTCATAAAGCTTGAAGGCATCCTGGCCATTAATGGTATTCCCGCTCTCTGAACGTACTTGCTCGATGACATCGTTGAATATTTCTATCCCGCGGTCAAGGGTCACAATAAAGCTATTCTCTTCTGCCTTTATGATTTTTCTGACTGTATCCTGCTGCTTCTTTAACTCTGGAAAAACATCGCCCATCGATTCGGCAATCGTACCGACAAGCTGATGAAGAATCGGTTCGTTATAACCAAGATTTTTTGAATATCTCAGAGCTCGACGGAGAATGCGGCGAAGCACGTAACCACGTCCCTCGTTGGAGGGCATGGCCCCATCTGAAAGCGCAAAAGTCAGGGTACGTGCATGATCAGCTATAACCCTCATGGCAATGTCAAGGGGATCATCCATTGAGGCTTTATAAGCGACACCGGTTATTTCGGTGATACGGTCGAAAAGGGGCTTGAAAACGTCAGTATCGTAGTTTGAGCCTTTACCCTGCATAACAGCGGCCACCCTCTCAAACCCCATGCCGGTATCAACATGTTTCTTTGGAAGCGGCTCAAGGCGCCCGTCACTCTGGCGATTATACTGGATGAAAACAAGATTCCACAGTTCTATGACACGGTAATCGCCGACATTGACGAGACTCCGGCCGGAACCATCCTCAGTTAGATCGATATGAATTTCAGAACATGGCCCGCATGGACCTGTTTCTCCCATCTCCCAGAAATTATCTTTTTCACCGAAACGTATGATATGCTCCGGGTTAATATCAGTATGCTTCTGCCATATCTGAAAGCTCTCGTCATCATCACGAAAGACTGTTGCGTAAAGACGCTCTTTCGGCAAAGACCATACTTCCGTAAGGAGTTCCCACGCCCAGGTTATGGCTTCAACTTTGTAGTAATCACCAAAAGACCAGTTGCCCAGCATTTCAAAAAAAGTATGGTGGTAGGTGTCCCTGCCGACATCCTCCAGATCATTATGCTTGCCCGATGCCCTGATGCATTTTTGTGTATCTGCTGCCCTCACATAAGGCCTTGTGCCTTTATCTAAAAAAACATCCTTAAACTGGTTCATCCCTGCATTTGTAAAGAGCAGGGTTGGGTCATCAGCCGGAATAACCGGCGCTGAACGAACTATTGTATGACCTTTTTCAGCAAAATAATCCAAAAAAGATTGTCTGATTTCCCGGGATTTCATAGAGATTTTCATCTTGTTTCAGTGCTTTCAATCATGGCGTTACCTTCAGAAGAGGTGCCTCTTACGGCCCCAAAGTTACTCTTTTTTCAGGCTTGTTGCCAACTTAATTTTATCCCCTTTCATTCAAGCCTGACACTATCTATTGAGGCGCAACCGAGGCGGGCGAGGAAGTATGTTCTTTTTAAAAAAGAATTATATTGGAGCGTTATGGTTCGGGTAAGATTGCCCGTCTATTTTTCCATTAAAAACAGGAACACTGTTATGAGTTGGGGAGTGGAAAATCAGAAACGGAGAGAAGGGGTTATGGAATTGATGGAGATTTCATCAAGAATAATGAAAAATAATCCCAACCATGTCAATGAAGTGCAAAAAAGTGCCACAGGTTGCTGGATGGAACAGATGTACGGCATGCAACGCTGTGATTTCTGTGATTTATCCTTTGATTGCCCAATCAGGGAAGAGCAGGAATGGCAGGAATATCTGACAAAAAACAACATCGTTATTGCAAAGAATTCTTAGATAGAACAGTCAAAAATTTGTTTTAACCCTAAGCATACTTTATATTTATTTTATTGCAGAGGACTGTGCTTATAGGAGTTTGCCCTCTACTTTACCCACCAATAATACATTTCACCAGATAGCAGATCAATGACTTCCGTGCTATGATGTTCATTGACACGGGGATTTTATTGCTGTTTACTAACTTTGAAAAGTAATTAATCAGGGACAATGACTGATACCAACAAGACGACCCGACAGGTCAATGTAACGGCGAAAACCAGCGTGTCTGTGCTTTTTGCGGGAGATTCAGGTGACGGGATGCAGCTGACCGGTACCCAATTCGCCAATACCGTTGCGGTTCACGGATCCGAGCTGAATACATTCCCTAATTTTCCTTCAGAGATAAGAGCCCCTGCAGGGACCATTGCAGGTGTATCAGGGTTTCAGCTCCAGTTCAGCAGCAAGCCTGTCTATACCCCGGGAGCACGATTTGATGTCATGGTCGCCATGAACTCGGCTGCACTTAAGGCAAATCTTAAAGACCTTCACCGTGGCGGTATCATTATTGCCGGCACCGAGGGTTTCGATGAGAAAAATTTAAAGCTTGCCGGCTATCCTGCAGGTGCAAACCCGCTTGAAGACGGCACTCTGGATAACTATATCGTCTTTCCAGTCCCTGTATTGCAGTTTACCCGTGAAGCACTCAAAGAGAGCGGACTAAGCAGTAAAGAGGTCGACCGGTGTAAAAACATGTTTGTTTTAGGGCTGCTCTACTGGCTTTACACCCTTCCGCTTGAAGGAACAATTGAAACATTGCACACCAAGTTTCAGAAAAATATCCAGATGGCCGAAGCAAACATCAAAGCGATGAAGGCCGGATATTTCTTTGGCGATGAAACCGAACTCTTTGCAAATCTTGGGCGCTTCGATATTGCTCCGCAAAAACAGCATGGCACTTACCGCCGTGTCACGGGTAATGAAGCATGTGCAATCGCTCTTACAGCTGCATCAAAAAAAGCCGGTCTTGAACTCTTTTTGGGTTCATACCCTATAACCCCGGCTACTGAGATACTGCAGACACTGGCGAAAAAGAAAAAATATGGCGTCAAAACCTTTCAGGCTGAAGACGAAATTGCTGGAATAGTCAGCAGCATTGGTGCTGCATATGGGGGTGCACTTGCGGCCACCAACACTTCAGGCCCTGGACTTGCCCTTAAAACAGAAGCACTCGGACTCGCTGTCATCCTTGAAGTGCCTCTCGTTATTATCAATGTTCAGCGTGGCGGTCCGTCAACAGGACTTCCAACAAAACCTGAACAATCAGATCTCTTCATGGCTATGTATGGAAGACATGGAGAAGCCCCTATGCCGGTTATCGCTGCACGCTCTCCTGTCGACTGCTTCTATACCACATACGAAGCCGCAAGAATTGCGATAGAACACATGACTCCGGTAATCTGTCTTTCTGACGGCTATCTCGCTCTTAGCTCAGAGCCATGGGAGGTGGAAAGTCCTGATAATCTTGCTGAAATAAAGCCCAGATTTCAACCTGCAAGAAAACCTGAAGATCCGCCATATCTACCCTACAAGCGTGACGATCGCCAGGTCCGGTCATGGGCTATCCCCGGAACAAAAGGCCTCGAACACCGCATCGGCGGGCTTGAAAAGCAGAATGAGACCGGAAATGTATCACATGACCCGGAAAATCATGAATTGATGACAAAGATTCGAGCTGAAAAAATAGCACGTATTGCTGACAGTATTCCGCTTCAAAGCATAGACAACGGACCACAAAAAGGTGATCTGCTTGTCCTCGGATGGGGATCATCATACGGTGCCATTAAAACCGCCGTGGAGCAGGCTCTTGAAGAGGGATACAGTGTTGCTCATGCACATCTCCGTTATATCCATCCGTTCCCTAAAAACCTTGGAACGATTCTCGGCAACTATAAAAAAGTGCTGATACCCGAGATGAACAGCGGACAGCTTATCCATCTTATCCGTGATACCTTCTTGATTGCTCCTGTCGGATACAGCAAGGTACAGGGTGTGCCGTTCAATGAAATGGAAATTCTGGCTAAAATCACTGACCTTATCAAGGAGATTTAATAATGACTGATAACGATACAACAATCATAGCTTCACCGGTGCGTACTGCCAAGGATTTTGCTTCGGACCAGGAGGCAAAATGGTGTCCCGGCTGTGGCGATCATGCCATACTGCAACAGCTTAAAAACGTTATGCCTGAACTTGACGTTGCACCGGAAAACGTCGTAATTGTTTCAGGGATAGGCTGCTCATCGCGTCTCCCCTATTATATGGCAACGTACGGAGTTCATGGTATTCATGGCAGAGCTCTGCCAATGGCAACAGGACTGAAAGTATCACGACCTGAACTGAGTGTCTGGGTTGCAACTGGAGATGGCGATGCGTTATCGATTGGCGGCAATCATTTCATTCATACCCTTAGAAGAAATCCGGACTTGAACGTTGTTCTTTTCAACAATGAAATTTACGGACTCACTAAAGGTCAGTATTCACCTACTTCCAAAATCGGGTTAAGAACCGTTACTTCTCCCTCCGGTGTTATCGATCAGCCATTCAATACGGCAGCTTTGACAATTGGCTCGGGAGGATCTTTCTTTGCGAGAGCTTTTGACCGTGATGGCAAATATCTGCGTTCTATACTGAAACGCGCAGCTCTGCATAGGGGAACATCTCTTGTGGAAATTTACCAGAACTGCCCCATTTTCAACAACTCTGCTTTCGAAGCATTTGCCACTCCCGACAATAAAGCAGATAATACCGTCTATCTTGAACAGGGCAAACCACTTGTCTTTGGAAAAGAGAAAAACAAGGGTATACGCCTTGATGGATTTACGCCGGTAGTTGTAGATATCAACAAAGAGGGACTTTCAGCTTCTGATCTTTGGGTTCATAATGAGGCTGATATCAACAAGGCTTCCATTCTTGCCCGCTTTGCTGATGTTCGTGAAAAATCGGATGAGGTTCTCCCAAGACCGTTCGGGATATTTTATGCTGAAGAACGGGTAACCTATGAAGACGCTTTGACCGAACAGATCCGTGAAGCCCAGAAAAATGGAATTGCGACGCTTGAAGAGCTGCTCAAGGGGGAGAGCTCCTACGTCATCAAATAAAGCAACAATATCTTAGCATAAAAAAAGCCTGCTTTTAAGCAGGCTTTTTTTATGTGTTTATACCTCTTCTTTCCAGACGCCCATGGAAGAAAACTTTTCTATACGGTCATGAACGAGATCTACCGGATCTCTGGGCAAGAGCGCTTTAAGCTCCTCAATCAATATCCCCTTTACTGTTGCTGCCATTGCATCAGGGTCAGTATGAGCTCCTCCAAGCGGTTCAGGAATAATTCTGTCGATAATACCCTGAGCAAGAAGATCATCTGCTGTTAGCTGCAACGCCTCAGCCGCCTGTTCTTTATAGTTCCAGCTTCTCCAGAGAATGGAAGAACAGCTTTCAGGAGAAATCACTGAATACCAGCTGTTTTCAGCCATGATAATCCTGTCGCCTACACCGAGGCCAATCGCTCCGCCACTTGCGCCTTCACCGATAATGACACAGATTACCGGAACAGTCAACTTTGCCATTTCAAATAAGTTCCTGGCAATTGCCTCTGCCTGTCCACGCTCTTCAGCTTCTATACCGGGAAATGCGCCGGGAGTATCAATCAGGGTAATGACAGGCTTACGGAATTTTTCGGCGAGTTTCATTAAACGCAGCGCCTTTCGATATCCCTCAGGCTGTGCCATACCAAAATTCCTGTAAAGATTTGATTTTGTATCACGACCTTTCTGATGACCAATGATCATGACCGGTTGTGAAAAACCGGATGCACTCTCTTCGATGCGGGCAAACCCTCCAACGATCGCTTTATCATCACTGAAATGCCGGTCACCAGCAAGTTCGACAAACTCTTTGGTCATCATATAAATATAATCGAGCGTAAACGGTCGTTCCGGATGGCGCGCAAGCTGCACTTTCTGCCACCTGGTAAGATTTTTATAGATCGAACGACGGAGCGCATCAACCTTCAGCTCAAGAGTCTCAATGTCATGACCGAGCGCTTCACTCTCAGAAGGGGCCTGCTCCCTTGTGCTGCTCCGGAGAAGCAATCGCATTTCATTGAGTTTGGCTTCAAGCTCAAAAAGAGGCTTCTCAAAATCAAGGACAACTTTCGTGGCCATAATGCAGCAGTATAAATGATAAAAAAAGTCCATCAAGCAGTTGCCGGTGATGGACTTTAAAAATAGTAATAAAAATCAAACGACAAGGATCAACCAGCGACCTCTTCCTTCAAGGCTTTTCCGGGCTTGAACTTAACCACTTTTTTCGCCGCAATTGTAATAACAGCACCAGTCTGAGGGTTCCGGCCTTGTCTTTCCGCTCTATCGCCAGTGGTAAACGTTCCGAAGCCAACAAGAGTTACATCATCTCCGGCTTTCAATGAGGCTGATACTACATTGATAAAAGCATTTACAGCACGCTCGGCATCAACTTTTGTCAGCTTGGCCTGCTCGGCAATTTTCTCTACTAATTCAGCTTTTGACATATGGCATGTTTATTATTGTTGAAGATAAAACCAACGTTTTTTACCCTTGTTAATTCAATGAATTTAAACAGTACTTCACAAACATGCAATGGCTTTTTAGCATTATCCCGCTTTGCTCGATCTGGCGGTTTGTATTCGTCCGGCACTGTGTTATATTTAAGTTCATTTGGATATAAAGAAACAAAACGCACAAGACAAATTTTTTCCTGTTTATGATTTCCATCAGCAATGTTTCAAAAGGTTCAATTATCCGTTTTAAAGGCGAGCCGCATAGTATAGAGAGTCTTATTCACCGTACTCCCGGAAATCTGAGAGCCTTTTATCAGGCAAACATGAGGAACCTGAAGTCCGGCAGAAATGTCGAATATCGCTTCAGCGCAACCGAATCCGTTGATGTTATCGTCACAGAGAGAAAACAGTACCAGTATCTTTATAGAGACAGCACTGATTTTGTGATGATGGATAACGATACCTTTGACCAGATCAATGTCCCTGAGGTTTCGATTGGCTCTTCATCACGTTTTGTGAAGGATGGCATTATAGTCACTATTGTTTTCTCTGATGACGGCTCTATTCTTGGGGTCGAACTTCCTATATTTGTTGAGGTTGAGGTCACAGAAACCAGTCCTGCATTAAAGGATGACAGGGCAACAAGTGGAACAAAACCAGCGGTAGTGGAAACTGGTGCAGAGGTCAACGTACCCATGTTTATTCAGACGGGAAGCGTTATTCGTGTCGACACCCGCACCGGAGAGTATATTGAAAGAGTTAAAAAGTAATTATCTTCTTGGGCGATAGATCAGGACGAGTGTTTTAAACTTAAGTAATATCATCATGAATTTTAACGAAATTAAACAGCTTATCGACATTGTCGATAGCTCGGATCTTCAGGAAACCATCATCGAGGAGGAGGGAGGTTTTAAAATTACACTGCGACGTGCTTCTGCGGCAACGGTGATTTCCCTGCCAAGTGCGACGCCAGTTGCAGAGCCTTCACCGATTGCAGCATCCCCGACTTTAAACAGCGCTCCGGCTGCTCTAAAAGATGAGTCAATACCTGGCCTGATTGAATCCCGCTCTCCTATTGTCGGGACATTCTACCAGTCTTCATCTCCGGATGCTCCACCTTTCGTTTCGGTCAATGACACTATAAAGAAAGGTGATGTTCTCTGTATTATTGAAGCCATGAAACTCATGAACGAAATTGAAGCTGAAGTTTCCGGTACAATCGTTGAAATTCTTGTTGAAAATGGACAGGCGGTAGAATATGATCAGCCCCTGTTCCGGATTAAACCATAAACATTCATCACAAATACATTGTTTAAGAAAATACTTGTTGCAAATCGCGGCGAAATTGCCTTGCGTATTATGCAGACCTGCCGCGAAATGGGAATCAGTACTGTCGCTGTCTATTCGACAGTTGATGCTGAGTCAATGCATGTCAAATACGCCGATGAAGCTGTCTGTATAGGACCGGCTTTATCAAGAGAGAGTTATCTGAACATTCCTCGTATCATCGCTGCCGCAGAGGTAACGAATGCTGATGCGATTCATCCTGGCTACGGTTTTCTTGCAGAAAACGCTGATTTCGCTGAAGTTTGCGCCTCAGTAAATATCAAGTTTATCGGACCTACAGCCACAATGATCAACCAGATGGGCGACAAAAACACGGCAAAATCGACAATGATATTTGCTGGCGTTCCTGTCGTTCCGGGCAGCCCCGGGCTGGTTACCGATCTGCAGCAGGCAATCGAAACAGCTAAACGAACCGGTTACCCCGTAATTATCAAGCCAACTGCTGGTGGCGGAGGAAAGGGAATGCGGGTAGTGACAGAGGATAGCCAAATGGAGAAAGCCCTGAACACAGCGCGGAGCGAGGCTGAGCAATCATTCGGCAACAGTGGCGTTTATATTGAGAAGTATCTCGAAAATCCACGCCATGTTGAAATCCAGATTTTATCTGACCAGCATGGAAACACAATCCAGCTCGGAGAACGTGACTGTACTGTCCAGAGACGACATCAGAAGCTCATTGAAGAAACTCCTTCACCGGTCGTTGATGAAGCGCTCAGAAAGAAAATGGGTGATGCGGCTGTAGCTGCTGCAAGGGCAATCAACTATGAAGGTGCTGGAACCATTGAGTTTCTGCTCGACAAGCACAAGGATTTTTTCTTCATGGAAATGAATACCCGTATTCAGGTAGAACATCCGGTTACTGAAGAACGCTATGATGTAGATCTCGTTAAGGAACAGATTCTTATTGCTGCAGGGGAATCAATCAAGGATAGAGCTTTTGTTCCAAAAGGTCACTCAATTGAATGCCGGATTAATGCTGAAGATCCAGAGCACTCTTTCCGTCCTTCTCCAGGACAGCTTCAGGTTTTCCATACACCTGGTGGTCACGGTGTCAGGGTTGATTCGCATGCCTACGCAAGCTATGTTGTCCCTTCGAACTACGACTCAATGATTGCCAAGCTTATCGTTACTGCTCACTCAAGAGAGGAAGCTATCGCAAGGATGTCAAGGGCGCTCGATGAATTTATCGTAGTGGGAGTAAAAACTACAATTCCTTTCCACAAACAGGTTATGCACTCTCCTGTTTTTCAGAGCGGTGATTTTGATACGAGTTTTCTCGAATCCTTCAGGTTCGAAAAGAAGTAAACAAAAAAAAAGGGAGATTAAAATCTCCCTTTTTTTTTGTCTCATCTGAACCTGTTATCGCGACTAACGTTCGTTGGCAAAGCCCTCTCTTGTCGGAGCATCTTCAATCTTGCTCTCACTATCAACTGAAGAGTCCTGTCCTTCACCAGTCAGTTTGATTGTCTTATATCTCTTGAGACCGGTTCCTGCTGGAATAAGTTTTCCAACAATCACATTTTCTTTCAAACCGGCAAGATAATCAACCTTTCCTGCAACAGCTGCATCAGTAAGAACCTTGGTTGTTTCCTGGAAGGATGCAGCAGATATAACACTCTCTGTCTGAAGAGCAGCACTTGTAATGCCAAGGAGCACAGGATGAGAGGTTGCCTGCAGGGCTGGCTCGAAAGCAATCATATTTTTGGTGTTCTTGCGAAGCTCACGATTCAGCTTGGTAATATCGCGCAATTTGTGAAGCTGACTGTCCTGAATTCTTGCAGGAGCATCCCCCTTCTCTGTAATACGCACCTTTTCAGAAATACCATTGTTAGCCTCAACAAATGCACTCCGATCGATAAGATCACCTGGCAGGAGGTTGGTGTCGCCTGATTCTTCGATACGGACTTTCTGAAGCATCTGGCGAACTATGACCTCAAGATGCTTGTCGTTGATCTCGACACCGGCATTGATCTGGTAAACTTTCTGGATTTCATTGACGAGATACTGCTGCACAGCATTCGGACCCTGAATACGCAGGATATCTTGAGGCGATATGGCACCATCAGTCAAAGCATCTCCAGCCTTAACTTCATCACCCTCATTGGCAAGGACATGCTTTCCAACCTGAACGTAATAAACCTTTTCTTCGCCAAAATCATTTTTAACCTTGATCTCTTTGCTGCTTCTGCGCTGTGAACCAAAACTGACATAACCATCAATTTCAGTAACAATTGCTGGATCTGAAGGAATTCGGGCTTCAAAGAGCTCGGTAACCTTTGGAAGACCGGCGGTAATATCGCCGCCGACACGGTCAAGATTTCTCGGCACCTTGGCAATGATATCGCCAGGAGTTACCTTCTGACCATCTTCAACATAGAGATTGGTCTTGATCGGGACTGGATAGGTTTTTTTAACTTCACCATTTCCATCAATAAGGATCAGCCTTGGCTCTCTTGTTTCGGTAGCTCTAAGCTTTGAGCGCCAATTGATAATGGTATGCTGGGAGAACCCTGTCTGAGGATCAACCTCTTCCTTGTATGTAACGCCTTTTTCGATGTCAGCAAACTTGATGAAACCTGGCAGTTCTGCTATAATCTGTGTGCTGTTCGGTTCACTGCTGAACATCATCTGATCTTTTTTGATAAGATCACCATGTTTGCAGTTAAGGTGCGCACCGTGCGGAACAATATAACGCTTAAGAATCTTACCGGAATCGGGATCAGCAATATTGATTTTTCCATTTTTCTGGATAACAATAACCCGGAATTCTTCGACCCCATCCTCGTTTATAGCGGTATGGTCAACGGTTTTGATATCCTCGAACTGGATCTGGCCATCATAGAATGCCTTGGTCTCGGTTTCAGTAATACCGCCCTGAGCGGTACCACCCTGGTGGAATGTACGAAGCGTAAGCTGCGTTCCAGGCTCACCAATCGACTGTGCAGCAATAACACCAACAGCTTCACCGATTTCCACGAGTTCGTGTACCGAGAGATTTGTTCCATAACATTTTGAACAAATACCGATTTTCGATTCGCAGGTCAAAACAGAGCGGATCTCAGCCTCTTCAACACCTGGAGTCTCCTGAATGAGTTCTGCAAGTTCTTCTGTAATGATTTCACCGGAGCTTACAATCACCTTGTTATTCAGGGTATCATAAATGTCGCGGGCAGCAACACGTCCCTTGATTTTCTCACGGAACTTGATTTGACCGCTTGTCTCTTCCTCAATGTTGCGATGAACATAAAGACCACGAGTTGTTCCGCAGTCATCAATGGTCACAATGACATCCTGAGCAACGTCGTGGAGTCGTCTTGTCAAGTAACCCGCATCAGCTGTTTTCAGTGATGTATCGGACAGACCTTTACGAGCACCGTGTGTTGAAATAAAATACTCAAGAACGGTTAGTCCCTCTTTAAGATTCGATATAATCGGGTTTTCAATAATTTCACCCGGCTGTCCCGACATGGACTTCTGAGGACGGGCAATAAGACCTCGCATACCTGTAAGCTGACGAACCTGCTCTCTGGAACCACGGGCTCCGGAATCAAGCATCATATAAAGAGGATTAAAGCCGTCACGGTCTTTTTTCAACTTCTGATATGACTCTTCAGCAACAATATTTGATGTTTTCTGCCAGACGTCAACAATCTGATTATACCGCTCATTATCTGTGAGCGTCCCGCGATTGTACTCTTTAACAACTTTTGTACTCTCACGTTGGGCGTTTTTAATATGCTTGACCTTGGTTTCAGGGACAATCGCATCAGAAAGGCCGACAGAAAGTCCCCCTTTCATAGCATAGTGGAAACCGACCTCCTTGATATTATCAAGGAATTTGGCGGTTTCAACATTTCCAACATCACTGCTGAGTCGACCGATAAGCTCCTTGGCAACCTTCTTGTCAATAACACGATTGATAAAACCAATCTCGGCTGGTACATTCTGGTTAAAAATGACCCGGCCAACCGTTGTAAGCACTATTTTATTCTTTTGTATCTGCGCTTTAAGCCAGATTGACTTTTCAGAATTAGGCTCTACAATTGTATCAAGAACCCGGAGCGGATCAAATTTCTGATCGACCTGCCCGGAATACTGGACAAATATCTGCGCATGAAGCCCTACACGCTGTTCATTGAAAGCGATGAGAACATCTTCAGGGCTGTAGAATATCAGACCTTCACCAACATCACCAACACGTGACTTGGTCAGAAAATACATACCCAGTACCATGTCCTGTGAAGGAACGGTTACTGGCTTACCTGACTGAGGCAGAATAAGATTATGAGAGGAAAGCATAAGCAATGACGCTTCAAGCTGCGCCTCCTGCGACAGAGGAATATGAACAGCCATCTGGTCACCGTCAAAGTCGGCGTTAAACGCAGTACAAACCAGTGGATGAATCTGAATCGCCTTGCCCTCTATCAGTACCGGCTGGAAAGCCTGAATTCCCAGACGGTGAAGAGTAGGAGCCCTGTTGAGCATAACCGGTCTTCCATCTATGACTTTCTCAAGCACATCCCAGACTATTGGATCTTTTTTGTCAATAAGTTTTTTTGCTGATTTTACCGATTTGGCAATACCACGATCAACGAGACGGCGGATCACAAATGGCTGAAACAGCTCAATAGCCATGCTTTTTGGCAGACCGCACTCATGCAGCTTCAATTCCGGTCCGACAACGATAACGGAACGACCAGAATAGTCAACCCTCTTACCAAGAAGGTTCTGACGAAAACGTCCCTGCTTACCTTTGAGTGAATCTGAAAGCGATTTCAAAGGCCTGTTGGATTCGCCGGTTTTAACCGCGTTGGCCTTGCGGGAATTGTCGAACAAAGCGTCCACAGCTTCCTGCAGCATTCTCTTTTCGTTACGGAGAATAACCTCAGGGGCACGGATATCGATGAGTTTTTTCAGGCGGTTGTTACGGATGATAACTCTGCGATAGAGATCGTTAAGATCTGATGTGGCAAACCTGCCGCCTTCAAGCGGAACAAGTGGACGAAGCTCCGGAGGAATAACCGGAACAACCTCCATCACCATATACTCCGGCTTATTGCCTTCATAAACATAAGGCTCCGGGAGCTCATCCTCAGGAAACAGTCCTAGAGGCTTTTTGCGGGTTTTTTTATGTGGTTCATAGCTTTTTCTGAACGCTTCGACAACCTTGAGTCTTTTAAGTGCATCAGCTCTTTTCTGTTCGGAATTACTCTCCTTAAGAACTTTACGGAGATGTATGGCTGATGAATCAAGATCGATGTTCTTAAGAAGCATATGAATAGCCTCTCCACCCATTTTAGCAACAAACTTGTCCGGATCTGAATCTTCGAGATCCTGATTATCCTCAAACTCGGTAATAATCTGGAAATACTGCTCTTCTGTCAGACGGTCAAGCTTCTTGATACCCTGTTTCTCTCCAGGTTCTCCGGGATTGATGACAACATAGACTTCATAATAGATGATCCTTTCGAGCTCCTTGGTGGAAAGGTCAAGTAATGCTCCGATCTTGCTGGGAACTGAGCGGAAAAACCATGTATGCACGACAGGAACTGCAAGGGATATATGCCCCATACGCTCGCGTCTTACACTTTTGGTCGTAACCTCAACACCGCATCGATCGCAGATAATCCCTTTATAGCGTACGCGCTTATATTTGCCGCAGTAACACTCCCAGTCCTTTGTTGGACCGAATATCTTTTCGCACATCAAGCCGTCACGTTCAGGCTTGAAAGTACGGTAATTTATTGTTTCAGGTTTCAGTACCTCTCCCCTCGAATGAGCAAGAATGCTCTCAGGTGATGCAATACTGAACTTTATCCTTGAAAAATCGCCTTTCAAAGGCGAAGCTCCCTGTGAAAAAATCATAGTCAATTCCTCTTGTTAAACGACTCTGTTGAATGTCCGTTAATGATGTCCCGCGAATTAACACATTACTAAGGAACCCTGTCGTCAATACGAATCTCAAGTCCAAGCCCCTGCAACTCCCTTATAAGGACATTGAAGGATTCTGGTATACCCGGCTCCGGCAGGTTCTGGCCTTTAACAATTGCCTCATAGGTTTTATTCCGGCCTATAACATCATCGGATTTAACCGTAAGCATTTCCCGAAGAATATTGGCTGCGCCATAAGCCTCGAGCGCCCATACTTCCATTTCACCAAATCTCTGACCGCCAAACTGGGCTTTGCCACCAAGAGGCTGCTGCGTGATGAGAGAGTAAGGTCCTGTAGAACGGGCATGTATCTTGTCATCGACAAGATGGCCCAGCTTGAGCATATAGATATAGCCAATGGTAACTTCGTCATCAAAACGCTCACCTGTACGTCCGTCAAAGAGACTGACCTTGCCGTGTGTCGGAAGACCGGCCCGTTCAAGTTCTTTCTGCACTTCCTGGTAGGTGGCGCCATTAAAAATAGGAGTTTTAAACTTCACTCCGAGTTTTTTAGCTGCCCAGCCAAGTGATGTCTCATAAAGCTGACCGATATTCATTCGGCTTGGTACGCCAAGCGGATTAAGAACAATATCAACCGAAGTGCCATCTGCCATAAACGGCATATCCTCAACAGGAAGAATCTTGCCTACCACACCCTTGTTTCCGTGACGGCCCGCCATCTTATCGCCAACCTGAATTTTCCTTTTCTGAGCAATATAGACTTTGGCAAGTTCCTCTATACCAGGAGGAAGTTCATCGCCCACATTGATCTTGTACTTTTCGTTTTCCCTCTCATCTGAAAGATCTTTAAGCTTGAAGCGGAACTCCTTGACGAGACGGATGACATTATCATTCACCTTGGAAGAGTCTGTCAGGCCTTTTGAAAAATCAATGGACTCAAGGAATGGCATTGCACTGAATTTGGCAAGAACAGCTGCGTCATACAATGTGCCCTCTGTTACAAGCTGTTTGCCTTTATCACTATAAACGCCAGTCGATGTTTTTCCATCCAGAAGCTGTTTCATCCATTCGGAAAAACGCTTTCTGACATCAAACTCTTTATAATCATACTTTTTGTCAACAACCTCAAGCTTCTCTTTGGAGTCCATGCCGACCTTTTTCTTGCGACTAAACAGTTTTGTCTTGATGACAATACCTTTCATTCCGGCAGGAACATGCATTGATGCGTCCTTGACATCGCTTGATTTATCACCGAAGATGGCTCTCAGCAGCTTTTCTTCAGGAGTAGGATCGCTCTCACCTTTCGGAGTTATTTTACCAACCAGGATATCCCTCTCCTTGACTTCCGCACCGTTCCGTACGATACCGTTTTCATCAAGGTTTCTGAGAGCTTCATCACTGACATTATATATGTCACGGGTAAACTGCTCTTCGCCACGCTTGGTATCGCGAACATTTGCCTCAAATTCATGGATATGAATCGAGGTAAAAACATCGTCATAAACAAGCCGTTCGCTGAGAATGATAGCATCTTCAAAGTTATAGCCTCGCCATGGCATGAAGGCTACCAGAACATTTTTTCCTAATGCAAGTTCACCGTTATCGGTCGATGAGCTATCGGAAAGAATTAATCCTTTTTCAACTCGCTGACCGATATGAACCAGTGGCTTCTGTGAAATACAGGTATCCTGGTTGGATCGCTTGAACTTGATAAGCTTATAGGTTTTAAGGCCTTCGTCAGGATCAAGCATCGACAGAACATTATTATCAGGATCGAGATCATACCGAACCTGGATATATTCTGCGGTTACATCTTCAATAACACCCGGGCCTTCAGCAATAATGACTGAGCGGGAATCCCTGGCAACTTTGGCTTCCATACCGGTTCCAACCACTGGAGCTTCAGAGGTCAGGAGAGGTACTGCCTGTCGCTGCATGTTGGCGCCCATAAGAGCACGGTTTCCATCATCATGCTCAAGGAAAGGAATCAAAGCTGCAGCTGCACTGACAATCTGAACAGGAGAGACGTCCATAAAGTTAACGTCCTCTGCTGCGACAACCGGGTAGTCACCCTTGGTCCTCGCCTGTACAGTCTCAACAGCAATTCTATTGTTCTCATCAAGAGGAACACTGACCGGTACGGTAATCTTGTTTTCTTCATCTTCAGCTGAAAGCATCAGAACCGTATCAGTAACCTGACCTTTATCAACGACCCTGTAAGGAGTCTGGATAAAGCCTTTATCATTTATTTCAGCATAAACAGACAAGGACGAAATCAGACCTATGTTTGGACCCTCAGGAGTTTCGATAGGGCAAAGCCTGCCATAGTGAGTATAGTGAACGTCGCGAACCTCAAAACCTGCACGTTCCCTGGTTAGACCACCAGGTCCAAGAGCGGAGACCCTTCTCTTGTTGGTCATTTCAGCAAGTGGATTGGTCTGATCCATAAACTGCGAAAGCTGGCTCGTAGCAAAGAAGCTCGATACAACACTCGATACAGTACGAGCATTGATAAGATCAGCTGGTGCAATTTTATCAGAGTCCCTGGAGTTGAGCTTTTCACGGACATTTTTGCCCATCCTCGCCAGACCTATAACAAACTGGGCGGCAAGCTGTTCGCCTACAGAACGAACTCGACGGTTAGCCAGGTGATCGACATCATCAACCTCAGCGAGGCCGTTAACAAGCTTGATGAGATAATAAATGACCGATATAATATCGTAATGAGTCAAAACAAGAATATCCTCTCCGGCAGGCTCATCGGAAAAGGACTGTATTGTCTGGAGAATTTTGTCGTATATGGTATCAGAAAGCTGTTTGAGTTCGGGCTTTCCGGAAAGATATTCTTTCAGATCATCGAACTCTTTACCAAGTTTCTTCTGAATTCTGTAACGGCCGACTTCACCGAGATCGTATTTTTTCTGATTGAAAAATGTTCTCTCAAGAAAACTTCTGGCAGCATCTATATCTGGAGCTTCATTGGCTCTCAACTCTTCATAGACGATCTCAAGAGCTTCTTCTTCAGTAGCTGAGTTATCATTAAGAATAGTATTGATGATGATAGATTTGTCAGGCCCTTTGTCGCTGCCGGAGTATGTCTTCATTACCTTCACACTCTTATAGCCGGCGGCAAGAATCTGCTCAAAGATATCTTCAGTAATAGCCGTTCTTGCACTGACCACCTCACCGGTCTGCATATCCACAATATCTGAGGCAAGATACTGTCCGATAAGCTGATCCTTTTTGGTTGATTTCAGCGAAACCTCTTCAACGAGATCAAACAAACCGAGAATATCCTCATCTCTTGCAAATCCTATCGCACGAAGAAGAGCACTGACCAGAAAGTTCTTTTTCTGATCGATATAGACAAAAATCTGATTATTGATATCAGTCTGAAACTCAATCCATGATCCTCTGGTCGGAACGATCTTGGCCGAATACATTTTTTTGCCATTCGGATGTATGGCTTCACTGAATACAACGCCGGGAGAGCGATGAAGTTGGGCAACCACAACCCTTTCAGCCCCGTTGACAATAAAAGTACCGCGCTCCGTCATATACGGAATCCGGCCTAAATAGACCTCCTGCTGTATGGTCTCCTTCCAGTCGGTCTCATCCGCCTCATCCTTGTATGAAAGCTTGAGCTTGACTTTTAGGGAAACATCATAGGTCAGTCCACGCTCAATACAGTCTTCAACGGTATATTTCGGTTTATCAAAGCTATAAGTGATGTACTCAAGCAGATACAGGCCCCTTGTGTCAGTAATAGGGAATGCGCCGCGTAGAACCCGTTCCAGACCCTGGTCCTTTCTCTTGGAAAGAGGTACGCTATCCTGTATAAAATTATGAAATGAATCTAACTGAACTTTTAATAAGTCGGGAGCTTCTATAACACTCTTGATTTTCGAAAAGTCAATACACGGTGTTGTTGCATCAGCCACTTTCACATGCACCTCGCTTTTATCAATTGCATGAATTACTTACAGATTAAGTCGTTGCAAATCTCCTCAGAAACCTTGCTGGACAACTAAAAGGTCCTACTGAACCTTAATCGTATCATCACAGGAACTATCATCAATACTGCACTTACACAAACAGACAAAGCTCCGTCTCATATTGAAACGGAGCTTGCTATAGTAATGACTCTTTTCAAAGATCACTTCAACTCAACAGATGCGCCCGCATCTTTCAACTCTTTGGCAATCTTTTCTGCCTCATCCTTGGTCACAGCTTCTTTAACTGTTTTAGGCGCTCCATCAACAAGATCCTTGGCTTCTTTCAAACCAAGACCGGTAATACTACGAACAGCCTTGATTACGTTGATTTTACTTTCGCCTGCTGCAGTCAGTACAACATCAAACTCTGTCTGCTCTTCCTGAACTACAACTTCGCCAGCAGGTGCTGCAGCAACGCCAGCGACTGCAACAGGAGCAGCACTGACACCAAACTTCTCTTCAAGAGCCTTCACTAATTCAGAAGCCTCTGTAAGAGTCAACTTACCAATCTGCTCTACAAGTGTTTCGATAGACATTATTCCCCTCTCTTGTTTAATAATTTACAATTAAAATAATTTGTTGAGTGCGTAATAGATTTGTATTGCTTACTTTTTTTGTCTCGCTACCTGATCAAGAGCATAGACAAGATTTCTCGTAACAGCATTAATCACCATTGGAACAGAACTGACAACACCGTTGATCAATCCTGCTGCACGCCCGACATTTTCGGTCTTGGTGAGCATTTCGGAAAGTAGCGAAAGTGAATCAGCGCCAAAAACAATACCGTCAATTGACGCCATTTTAAACTTAAGCGCTTCATTGGTTTTGCTGAACTTTTTGATAACCTTGGCAGGAGCTATCGGATCATCAACTCCGAAAGCCACTGCAGTGGTGCCAGTAAGGCCGGGAGCAAGCTTGTCAGCAACTCCAAGTTCTTTCAGAGCTTTTTTTATGAGCGTGTTTTTTACAACACGATACTCTACACCTGCATTCCTGAACTCCCGGCGAAGCTCTGCCATTTTAGCGACATTCAACCCCTGAAATTCGGTAAGATATATACCCTGTGATTTATTGATCTGCTCAGCAACTTCCTGAACTATCTGCTCTTTTGTATCTCGCTTCATCGTATAAACCGTTTTTATTAGGCGACAAATTTTTCCATTTTAACCTTCACGCTCGGGGACATAGTGCTTGAAAGCGCGATTCCCTGCACATACTGACCTTTTGCTGCTGATGGCTTTAAACGAACAACCTCTTTAAGAAAGCTTCCGATATTGGCAACCAGCTGTTCAGGCTGAAACGAAACCTTACCGACAGGAGCATGAACATTTCCAGCTTTATCAACCCTGAACTCAATTTTACCGGCTTTGACTTCCTTTACAGCTTTTGCCACATCCATAGTAACCGTTCCTGATTTAGGATTCGGCATCAAACCGCGTGGTCCGAGAATCTTGGCAACTTTACCCAGCTGACCCATGACATCGGGAGTTGCTATGATAACGTCGACACCTGTCCATCCTTCCTGGATTTTTTCGATGTACTCCTCAAAGCCAACAAGATCCGCACCGGCCTCTCTGGCCTCTTCAGCCTTAGCCTCTTTGCAGACTACCAGAACAGAAACAGTTTTACCGGTACCATGCGGGAGCATGACCGTTCCACGGACAACCTGATCAGCATGCCGGGGATCAACCCCAAGCTTGACGGCGATATCAACCGTTGCATCAAATTTAGCCTCAGTAATTTCCTTTACCTTCTCAACTGCATCAACCAGATCGTATTCATGAAAACGATCGACCTTCAGCGCAGCATTTTTGTATTTTTTCCCAGCCATTGTTTACTCTTGTATAAGTGGTTAAAAAATCGGCCTTTAATGGCCTCCCACAGCCTTAATCATTAAAAACAGACAATCAATCCTGAATTAAAATCCCCATGCTTCTTGCTGTACCCATTATCATCTCTTCTGCACCGTTGATATCAACAGCATTGAGATCGGGCATTTTGAGTTCAGCTATTCTGCGGACCTGCTCGCGACTGACCGAACCGACCTTATTACGGTTAGGCTCACCTGAACCCTTCTTCAAGCTGGCCTCCTTAAGAAGAAGAACTGCCGCAGGAGGAGTTTTGGTAATAAACGTGAACGACTTGTCAGAGAATACCGTAATGACTACCGGAATAATCATTCCTGATTCAGACTGGGTTTTTGCATTGAACTGCTTGCAAAACTCCATGATATTCACACCTTTCTGACCAAGAGCTGGACCTACAGGAGGAGCAGGGTTTGCTGCACCAGCTGGGATCTGAAGCTTGATAAAACCGATTACCTTTTTTGCCATAATCTATTTCTATTCAGAAGCTTAAAATTACTTAAGCCCTAATTATTGGGAAACTGACTTAACCTGTGAAAAATCAAGCTCTGTCGGCGTACTGCGACCAAAAAAGCTTATCATAACCTTAACCTTCATTCTTTCAGTGGAAACCTCATGAACAACGCCTGTCAACGAACTGAAAGGTCCATCTATCACCTTAACCGAATCACCGATCTTGAACGGCGACTCAACTACAGAGCGATGCTCTATCGAGCTTTCTGGCTCCAGAATCTTTTCAACCTCATCAGGCCTCAACGGGGTAGGGACATCATCGACACCAAGAAAACCCATGACAGAAGGAATATCAAGGATAAGATTCCTTGTCTGCTTGTCAAGCACAGCTTCAATGAGTACATAACCAGGAAATGCATTCTTGGTTAAACTTCTCTTTTTGCCGTTTTTAACCTCTACAAAACGTTCATAAGGAACATAGATCTGCAATATCTTGTCACCCAGACCACAACGCAAAACATCAGCCTCAATCGACTCTTTAACCTTGCGCTCATGACCCGAATAAATCCTGAGTGCATACCAGCGCGCAACCGGAACACCCTGAACTTCAACTTCTTTTTTCTTAGCGCTCATTCAAATCACCTTAACACTGTTTCTTACAATAACTTTCCCATAACGAAATTTATGACCCAGTCGACAAGAAACGTAAACAAGGCAAGAATACCTGAAACCGTCAACACAACAATCGTCAAATCCTTGAGTTCTTCCCTGCTCGGCCAGACAACCTTTCGCATCTCACCGATTACATCGCGGTAATACTGATTTGCTTTGCCGATATATTTAATCATGAATAAACACCTCGAATAAATACAGTAAAAAACCAATTTTGCATGCACGTCAGGAGGGAATCGAACCCCCAACCTGCGGTTTTGGAGACCGCTGCTCTACCAATTAAGCTACTGACGTATCATATCAATACCTCCAAAACCCGAGCTGATAATCGGACTCGAACCGATGACCTCTTCCTTACCAAGGAAGTGCTCTACCAACTGAGCTATATCAGCCTGACACGCAAAAAACAGTGGGTAGGGGAGGATTCGAACCTCCGAAGACATAGTCGACAGATTTACAGTCTGTTGCGTTTAACCACTTCGCTACCTACCCCTGACCTCAAGAGCTGGTGATGGGACTCGAACCCGCAACCTGCTGATTACAAATCAGCTGCTCTACCAATTGAGCTACACCAGCGACTCAAAACTCAAAAAACAGGGCTGGTAATATAATGACAGGTTTCAAAAATACAAAGAAAAAAGGATTATTATATTAATTAATCCTTTACAGCCGCAAAAAAACCTGAAAGCCGTATTACGACCATTCTCGTCACAAGCCTTTGCGAAAAAGCGAGTATATTGTCGATCAAGGTAGGGTATATCCTTATACGATTATGCTCCAATCCTTTTATCGCTGCTTTGACCACAACATCTGTTCCGGAAATCGGTAACCGGAGATTGGCTGCGTTATGACCGGAATGTTTAAAAAAACCGGTATTGATAAACCCGGGACAAACTGCGGTAACTTTTACCCCTGCTCCCTTAAGTTCTTCATGAAGCGCTTCGCTCAACGTTATCATGAAAGACTTCGTTGCTGAATAGAGGGCAAGACCGGGAACACCTTGAAGCCCTCCTAAAGAGGCAATATTAATAATGCTTCCGTGTTTCCTTTCGACCATATCGGAGATAAACATGCGGGTCATCCTTGCAGTTCCCATCACATTGACCATTACTATCTCTTCGAGCTTTTTTTGCGGCATTTCAGCAAAATCACCCGCAAATGAAATTCCTGCACAATTAACAAGGATATCAATATCCGCTTTCTTTAACCGGCAAAACTCATAAATTCTTCCCGGACTTTCAGTGTCGCTCAAGTCTTCTACACAAACCTCAACCTCAACTCCTCTCTTTTGCCGAAGCTCATCAGCCAAAGTCAGCAATCTTCCACGAGATCGGGCAATGAGCACAAGGTTGTGACCTCTTATTGCAAATTCTCTGGCTAAGGCCTCACCAATCCCCATGGAAGCACCGGTTATCAAGGTATAAACCATAACAATTTCAAAGAAAAACAGTTATACGGCTGTAATGAAACCGCATCGATTGTTTAAACCTGATCGACCCATCTCCCGCGCTCTTTTATAAGTCCTATGAGGCGCTCTACGGCATCCTTTTCTGAAATATTTTCTTCCACACACTCCCTGCCGACATAAAGACTGATTCTGTTTTTTCCTGCGCCGACATAGCCGAAATCGGCGTCAGCCATCTCTCCGGGACCATTGACAATACAACCCATGATTCCAATTTTCAACCCTTTAAGGTGACCTGTCCGCTCTTTTATGGCTGCTGTTGCCTTTTCCAGCTCAAAATAGGTTCTGCCACAGCCAGGACAGGAAATAAATTCAGTTTTGGACATTCTGATTCTTGCTCCCTGAAGAATATTGAAAGCGAGATTAACCTCATCAGCAACTGAAAGTCTGGTATTTAGCGCAAGCATATCACCTATACCGTCACAAAAAAGGCTACCGGCCTGAACAGAACTGCTGATAAGACTCTCAAGCCGGTCTGAAGTATCTCCCTTGAATCGTACAACAAGAGGATAATCAAGAGATCGGCTGTTGAATGCCTGGACAAGCCTGCGATAGGCAAAAACAGCATTTTCGGTGAGAATCGAAAACAAAAGCCTTTGAACGCCCTGATTCCGGAGTTTTTCGGCAAGATGGGCAAGAACCTCAGCTGGAACAGATTGCCCTGCATGTTCATGCAGAAAACAGAGTTCCAAAGCACCAAAACGATTGTTGCCAAGGTGCTTCAAAAAATCCTTTCCAAGCTGTTCCCCCTCAACAATATCAAGCCTAACTTTTGACACTTTATCAAGCAGTGTGATCGCAAGTGAAACGTCAGTTGTTGACGCAACAACAAAGTGACCGGTATCTCCAAGTTGCTGAAGGAGACAGTCAAGCCCTTCTAACTCGGCCTGACTGTTAACCCTGACAGAGGCAAACTCGGATCGAATGGCATCATGGGGCTTGTGTGGTGCAAGCCTCTGCACTATCTCTTGTAAAGCAGCATCAGCTTCCGAGAGTGGAGTATGTACTTCAGTTTCAACTTTAGGGACATTGTCTCCCCCGATAACAAGACCGGCAATTGAAAGCTGAGAAGAGCCCCTTCGCTGATAACTGAAAGGATTGAAAGGCAATGCATCCGGGGGCGTAAGACTGCGAGCGCTTTGCCGATTACGGCTATCAACAATATGCTTGAGAGGAAGATGCCCTTTATCACCCTTTACAAGATGAAAGTCATTATATTTTTTTACGATTGCAAATCCAACCGGAACCTCATTAACAGGATCCTCTGTCAAAGATACTCTGATCGTATCGCCAAGACCGTCTTCAAGGAGAGCTCCAGTACCCATTGCTGATTTAACCCGACCCTCGTCGCCATCCCCGGCCTCGGTTACACCGAGATGAAGAGGATAGGCGTGAATAAGTTCAGCATCAGCTTTCTCGACAAGAAGCCTGTAAGCCTGAATCATCACCCTGACATTAGACGATTTCATTGAAAAAAGAATATCGTAATATCCAACCCCCTCGCATATGCGGGCAAACTCCAGAGCTGCTTCAACCATTCCTTCAGGTGAGTTGCCATATCGGCTTACTGTCCTGTCCGACAATGATCCATGATTGGTGCCTATTCTCATGGACACACCATTTAGGCGAGCTTTTTCAACCAGCGGTAAGAATTCCAGTCGAACATGCTCAAGCTCCTGCTGATATTCATCTTCGGTATATTCACTGGTTGAAAACTTCTGGCGGGCAGCATAGTTGCCGGGGTTGATGCGAATATTTTCAACAAATTCAACGGCCTTGAGTGCCGCACGCGCAGAAAAATGAATATCTGCAACAAGCGGAGTATCAATGCCATCACGACGAAGCTGGTCTCTAATGTTCCTGAGATTTTCAGCATCCTTCTCTGTTGGAACAGTCAGACGGATAATTTCACATCCTGCTTCATACAGCCTTCGGCACTGCTCAACACTGGCTGCAGTATCCATGGTGTGCGTATTGGTCATGGACTCTACCCTTATCGGCTGATACCCTCCTAACAGAATGGATCCAAAAGAAACTTCACGAGTTAAACGACGGCGATACTGATACATTGAATTGAATAACAGTTGAATAAAAAACTAATGTGATCGAATTATAAACAGGGTTTCACCCGATTTTCGATAGTTATATTTTTCCCTTGCTGCCTTTTCAATACTGTCAGGCTCATGGGCATGCTGGATTCGCTGCTCATTTTCAAGAATCTTCTGTTGCTCAACTTTATGCTGCTCAAGAAGTGCTCGATGTTCTGCCTCCATGCGGATTCTTTTCATGACACCATAATCGTCGAAAAATATCCAGAGTATGAACAGAGCAAACGCAACCCGAAAAAAAAACTTTTTCGGGTTCGCGCGAATATACTCCCAGATTCTATCGATAAATTTTTTCACGGAAAATATCGCTTTTGGTTGCCATGTGCTGCTGCTGATACAGCAAAAGCTGCGCAACGAGAGAAACCCTTTGTGAAAAGGGTTCCCTGTAGAATTTCATTATACCCGGAATGTGTTTTTTCCGGGGTATCGGGCCTGATCGCCAAGCTCCTGCTCAATACGAAGAAGTTCATTGTACTTTGCCATACGGTCCGAACGCGAAAGACTTCCTGTCTTGATCTGACCGGCATTAGTTGCTACCGCAATCTGGGCAATGGTGCTGTCCTCAGTTTCACCGCTTCGATGACTGATGACAGATGTGTATCCATTCGATTTTGCAAGATTAATTGCATGAAGTGTTTCAGTCAACGTTCCAATCTGGTTGACCTTGATGAGAATGGAATTGGCTACCTTTCGGTCAATACCATCAGCCAGTCTTTTGCTGTTGGTAACAAACAGGTCATCGCCCACAAGCTGAACCCTTGAGCCGATCTTGTCTGTCAAAATTTTCCAGCCTTCCCAGTCATCTTCAGCCATGCCATCCTCAATGGAAATAATCGGGTAGTCACTGGCCCACTTTTCCCAGTATTCAGCCATCTGCAAAGATGAAAGTTCCTGTTTTGATGACTTCTTGAAGACATACTTTTTCTTTGCAGTATCATAAAATTCAGAACTCGCCGGATCAAGAGCAATCATAACCTGTGCATCACCAAGGCCTCCTTTATCGGTAGGGGAGCCAACTTTATAGCCGGCTTTGCCGATTGCCTCAATAACGAGCTCAATTGCTTCTTCGTTAGATCGCAGGTTAGGAGCAAAACCACCTTCATCACCTACTGATGTGCTGAGCCCTTTGCTTTTCAGCAAAGCCTTGAGTGCATGAAATATTTCCGCTCCGGAACGCAGTGCGTCAGAATAGGAGCTGAAGCCTGCGGGCATGATCATAAATTCCTGAAAATCAACGGTATTGTCGGCATGTGCCCCACCGTTAAGAACGTTCATCATCGGGACAGGAAGCGTGTTCGCCATGGTTCCGCCGATATATCGAAAAAGAGAAAGTCCGGTATATTCTGCTCCAGCTTTTGCACAAGCCAGCGAAACACCGAGAATAGCGTTTGCGCCAAGTCGTGATTTGTTAGGAGTTCCGTCCAGAGCAATCAAAGCTTCGTCAATTTCCTGCTGTTCGGTCACCAGCATCCCGTTTAAAGCATCGTTGATAACTGTATTGACGTTTTCAACAGCCTTAAGAACGCCTTTTCCAAGATAGACACTTGCATCACCATCCCTGAGTTCAGAGGCTTCATGAATACCTGTCGAAGCACCGCTTGGCACTGCAGCACGACCAAATGAGCTTTCAGAGTATACATCTACTTCTACAGTTGGATTTCCCCTGGAATCAAGTATCTGGCGGGCAAGAATCTTAGTGATAATGGGCATAACGCATTAAATTTATTGTTGTTACATGCTTTTTTTGACTAAAGAAACCGGTAAGCATTTTAAGCTTTGCGATAACTTGAATATATATCTTTTTTTCCCATCCCTTTCATCGTTGAGACAACAGCAAATAAGACTTTTTTTTTGTTAATTACATTTCAAGCTGTTGCCTTTCAACAAATGCAACACTTTTGTACTCTGTACTCACTGACCTGCAAGACCATTATTAATTCAACAAAGGAGTCCTGCTATGCAAGCCGTCCTACCGGATCAATTGCGAAACATTGTCATTACTGGTCATGCCGGCAGTGGCAAGACCATGCTCACAGAATCACTTGCCTTAACAATGGGCGTCATAAACCGCCTTGGCAGTATCGATGAAGGTAACACCCTCTCTGATTACTCTGCAGATGAAATTCAAAGAAAACACAGCCTCAACACCAGTCTTATACACGGATTCTGGAATGACTGTAAAATAAATATCATAGATACTCCAGGTCTTCTTGACTTTCACGGTGATGTCAAATCAGCCATGCGGGTTGCCGATACTGTTCTGATAACCGTCAATTCCGCATCCGGAGTCGAAGTAGGAACCGATACAATTTGGGAGTACACCAAAGAGTACTACAAACCAACCGTGTTTATTTTAACCAAACTTGATGCCGACCGGACCAACTTCAACGCTACCGTTCAGGCCCTCAGGGATCATTTTGGTAATCTTGTAACGCCCATACAGTTTCCTGCTGAAGAGGGTATAGGACATCATACACTGATTGATGTACTTTTGATGAAGCAGCTTACTTTCAGCCCCGACAAAACCGGAGGTATGACAATCTCTGATATTCCTGACCTCTATTTGAAACAGGCAGAGGAACTGCATCAGCAGCTGGTCGAAACAATTGCTGAAACTGATGAAGAGCTGATGAACAAGTTTTTCGAAGTTGGAACACTTACTGAAGATGAATTAAGGGATGGCATTAAATCGGCACTGGTCAGCAGAACTTTTTTCCCTGTTTTCTGCACTTCACCCCTCCACCTCATAGGGTCAGAACGACTGATGAACGCCATCGTCAACCTAACTCCTTCTCCTATTGAACGCGGACCGGAACACTCCATTTCGACGCTTGATGGTTCGAAAAACCTGATTCAGCCAAACCCGGATGGGCCGACAGTAGCTTTTATTTTTAAAACAATGTCCGAACCCCGTGTAGGTGAAATTTCCTACCTAAGAGTATACTCAGGTCATCTGGAAACGGGACATGAACTCATTGATGTTCAGACCGGACAGCTTGAAAAACCTGGTCAGGTCTACACCATAATCGGGCAGAAAAAAACTCCGGTTGACAAACTTCTTGCCGGAGATATCGGTATGGTTGTCAAGCTGAAAGATGCGCATACCAATGATACCCTTGCCGACAAAGGAACCAGTTGCAAGATAAGCCCGATTATTTTCCCTGAACCAATGCTGGCGACTGCTATCATTCCTGTTACCCAGGGTGATGAAGATAAAATTTCGGCTGGTCTTCACCATCTGCATGAAGAGGACCCAAGCTTTACCATCCATCATGATGTTGAATTCAATCAGACCATTCTGAAAACTCTTGGTGAGACTCACCTTGATATCATTATCAACAGGTTACAGACCAAGTTCAATGTAAGGGTTGATATTGCACCTATTAAAATTCCCTATCGCGAAACGATTCGTGTAACCTCATCGGCTCAGGGAAAATATAAAAAACAATCAGGAGGTCGAGGTCAGTACGGGGATGTATGGGTAAGAATCGAACCAACAGCACGAGATACCGGCTTTGTATTTGCAACAGAAGTTGTCGGTGGCGTTGTCCCGACCCGCTATCTTCCGGCTGTTGAAAAAGGACTTCGTGACACAATTGAAAAAGGTATTCTGGCTGGATATCCTGTGGTTGACCTCAAGGCAGTTGCTTATGACGGATCTTTCCATCCAGTAGACAGCTCTGAATTTGCCTTTAAAATTGCAGCCAGCATGGCCTTCAAAAATGCCTTTGAAAAGGCTAGACCACTGCTGCTTGAACCGATATATTCCTTGACGGTCTATGCGCCAGAGCAGTTTACGGGGGAGATTGTCGGTGATATTTCAAGCAGGAGGGGAAAAATTCTTGGTATGGATTCCGATGTGAGACTGCAGATTATCCGTGCGCTGATTCCTCAAGCTGCACTGACTGCATTCCATCATGCCCTTACTCGACTCACCCAAAGCAGGGCAAGATATTCATACAGTTTCAACCATTACGAAGAAGCGCCTCCCGACATTGCGCAGCAGGTCATCGCTTTAAAAGATTCAAAAGAAGCTTAATATTCTTTTCAAGAAAAAAAGCCCCGTAAATACCGGGGCTTTTTTTTTCCTCCCTTATTGTCACTATGTACTGTTTTACAAATATCCAAAAAGAGATTTTATTTTAAGCCACCACACAATCCAGATAGCTTCTCGAATATTTTTTCTTGTCATTTTGGATTTTCCAACAGATCGATCTACAAAGACAATAGGTATTTCTTTTATCGTAAAACCTTTCTTCCATACCCTGAAATTCATCTCAATCTGAAATGAATATCCCTGAGAGTTAATAGCGTCGAGATCAAGTGATCGTAAAATATTAATATTAAAGCACTTAAACCCGCTTGTCGGATCATCAACAGGCATTCCGGTAATTAACTGTGTATAAATGCTGGCCAGTTTTGAGAGGATTAGCCTCCCTAACGGCCAGTTGACCACATTAACGGTATTGTTCATATATCTGGATCCGATAACAAGATCAGCTACCTTCATGGCATCAAGAAAGTTGCTCACTTCTGCAGGATCATGCGAATAATCAGCATCCATCTCTATGATATATCGGTAACCCTTATCCAACGCATAGTGGAATCCGGTAATATATGCTGTGCCAAGTCCTAATTTTCTCTCGCGCTTTATAACTTGCAACCCTTTCATCCCTTGCTGCATTGATTGTACAATCTCCAGAGTTCCATCAGGAGAGTTATCGTCAATGACAAGAATATCAACAGTCGACGGATACCGTTCTGAGAGGTCGTTCAATAACCTGGCAATATTATCAGCTTCATTGAATGTGGGTATAATAATCAGCGCCTGAGATTCAGACCTTATTTCCCGGCAGTGCCTTGAATCCGGGTTGTTCAATGTTGTGTTATTTTGCTCAAGCATGTGAGATTATGATCTTCAAAAAAAAAGCATTGCTTCCGGGAAGCAATGCTTTTAAAAAAATAGTAATAACGAAACAGCTAAACCTGACTGCCCTAACGCGCTTCCCTGTGAAATCTGTGCAAGAACCTGAGATCAAAATCAAGTCTCTCGGGTGGCGTATAGGTAAAGTCAAGGACTTCTCCATCAGGAAGCACTTCAATTAATGATCCAGAAGGACATTCATCTGCAGAGAAACAGGCAGAACAGGAAATACATGCATCCTGATCAATATAACACCTGAAGCCGCCTTCCTGAACATCTCCATAGAACTTGTAACCAATTGCATTGACTTTCGGCGGACACTTGTCAAGACACATTCCGCATCCCACACAGAGGTTCTCAATGATAAAATAGTGAGATTTGGCTCTGGGTGCAGCCTTTTTTGCAACAGGTTGAGGTGTAACGGGAGGTACTGGTGCTGCAGCAGCAACCGGAGCTCCCTTTGCCGCTGGTGCTGCAGGCTTCGCACCCGGAACCGGTTTTGCACCTGGTGCTGGTTTAGCGCCGGGGGCAGGTTTTGGAGCCGCTTTTTTTACAGGAAGAGCAGATTCCTGACGAACACCGCTTCTTCCGAGATTTGTATTCAGTGGTTCAAGCCTAGGTTTTCCCGCGGATTTCGGGGAAGCCTCTTTCGGTTTTGCCTGTCCCAGCTTTGCTGCCGGAGCTACCGCTTTTGGAGCAGCAGGGGGAGCCTTTGCGACAGGTGGTGACACTATATCTGGCTGTTGTACAGGATCGGCCATAAAAACCCTCCTCTTTAATTACAGGTAAACTTTAGTAGCAAACATCAATACATGAAGGAGCTTCAATACTCCTTCATGTATTGATCGTGATTTAAGCAATCAGCTTCATAAGATAATCAACAACCTGAGTCAGCATTACCTGTCCAGACACTGCTGCATCACTGACAGTTGGCTTAAGAGGAGCATCTGTCTGATAGAAGCCGTTAGCAAGAAAGAGAAATACAAGCATAAAGGTTCCGCCGAAGTACAGGAACGTACCGGCCATCTTGGAATCGGATATGGTCAATACAGGGAACCTGAACTCAACGTCACGGTTAAGGAACTTCTTGCCAAACCAACGAATGGTTCTTGTCTGGATGTCAGCACCTTCAAGACGTGAGCCGCGATCTTCAAACCAAACAGCAAAACTGATAAACCAGATCAAATGACCAAGCATCAGAATGGTCGAAAGGTGAGAGCTCGAGAAAATAGTCACAGTCTCAGTCCAGAAATAGTAGAAGATACCGGCTGAATAATGATGGTGAAGACCAGCAACCGAATCCCATGCCTTTGCATCGGCAGCAGGGACACCATACATCATGGAAGCAATCCAGGCACCATCGATGTACCAGCAGACTGCAGAAAGACCCTTGACTCCCCATAGCATTGCAAACCAGAGCTGATCCTGAATAGATACACCGCAGGTTCCACCATATACCGGTCCCAGACATGGGAAAGAGTAGGAGTTTTTCTTGAGACCAAGATCATCCCACAATGGTGAAGTATGAGCAAAGAATGCAATACGCACAAGAGCAATAAGAGAGAAGAGCGAACCGGCAGTAATAACATGAGCCATTACCCAGTCATTGATGCTTGGATCGGTAAACATCCACTGGAAAATCGGAAGCGGTTTAAGCCAGTAGAAGGACATCATGATATTCGTGCCGAAAATATTCAGCTCGCAGATTGTATTCCACACGATCACGGCATAAACCGAAAGCATTGTGGCAAAACAGAGCGCCATAACAGTACCGAGAATCTTGACCTGAACTTCCTGATCACGACCTTTGGTAATCCAGATGGACTTGATCTGGTTGTAGATGCCGTTCAGCTGAATTTTAAGAAGATACTGACCACCATGATAGACGCCCGCAAATACATAGAGAACGCCGCAGATAATATGGTTGAAAGTAATCAGGTTAATAACAACCCTCGACATACCGAAAGAGGCACCGTTCTTGGGAAGAATTGCAAAAGGAGCAAAATCCGCAAACTCTTTTGAGCCGGAAATAATTTTACCGCCTTCCTGTACGAAATTATAGCTTACCCTGTTGAATGGCTCGCCATAAAGGTAAAAAACGAGGTTGTCAAGTTCTTTGTAATAAGCAGCAAATGAAGGCTGCTGAAACGCGACAAAAGCTATAACACCTAATGCGATATTGATGTAGCCAATTGCTGTCAGGTGAACAGAAAAAGCGGCTTTCATGTCATCATTCAAGTGGATCGCAGCATTCGGAGGATTGTTCCACCAGTAGATACCAAGAGCAAAAAAGATGACAGCAAATACAAAAGACATGAAGGTCTCTGAATTGATGGTCTGGAAATCAGGAATCGGCTCAAACCCGAGAATAAACCACATCAGCAAACCCCAGCCAAGAAAAAGCAGCGACATGTAGACAGTATGTGGTCCAAGTGCGTCCTTGTATGTCTTTGCACTGGTTCCGCTGAAGACTATATCACCAAACTTGCCAAGGAACCTGAAATCACGGAAGTTACCGGCACGTCCGGTAAATGGATTCGTAAGATTGTGGGTCCAGTGACGCCATCCGCCAAAAAGAAGGATTGAACCGGAAAGCAAGTGAAATAAAGCCCAGCCGATAAGTTTGGTGGCTGCAAATTCAAGATCCTCTGTTTTCGTACTGTAGGTATCAATACCAAGAGAAACCATTCGAGGTTTGATAGTCAGATAGAACCAGTTGTCATGGAATCCAGGTGCACCCCAGGGGAAAACCTGAATGCCTGAGATGTAGTAGATTGCCATAAGAAAACCCAGTACTCCAAGCAGTGCGAGATGACCTCCGACGACCTGTTCGTCATCAATCTTCTCTGTATCGAAAATCTGATACCACTTTGTAGAGCGTGTTTCTGTTCGCTGAAACAGAAATCTCCTCATTTTAGCTGCATCCTGCTCCTTGATAACCGATGGTGCACCGGGAGCACCGTTCGCCTTCGGAGAAGGAGCGTTCCCCTTGGGAGGTGGGACAGTGCCCTTTGGCTTGACTCCTGCCGGATTCACTTGTTCAGCCATTGTATTCTCTCCTTTGTTTGGACCTATTTCATGTTAAAGAAACCAAAAAGAAAACCGTT
>CAITSZ010000016.1 GCA_903895195.1 uncultured Chlorobiaceae bacterium | reverse complement strand
GATCGGTTTTTTTGATCAGCATCCGACTATATGCGGGATCAACGACGTGTCCATAAACCGTCATCTTTACCACCACCCACCGCCAACTCATCCCTTCCCATCCGTAACTGTACGATAAGAATACCGTCCCCAAGTTCTTCATCAGGCGGGGCGGGGGTGTTGCGCCTGTCAGAGTGCGCCGGTAATGACCGGTTAATAAACCTGTTTTGACGGGAGAGAGCCTCATGTATCATGGGAGAGGTACGCTCAGCAAGAGGAAATATGGTGTTAATGCAGGGTCGAAAGCAGGTTTGCCTGATAATTCATGCTGAAAGCCGGCATTTCTCCATGTATCAAATAATGATTTCTGTTCGTTTCAGCTATCGCTATCAGATTATTGCATTTTATAGCGCTTGGAACTACCTTGATTATTACGAATAGCTCAACTTAGGTCTAACAAATCCGTATGGTTTTGTGATGAGAAAAATCCATGACATGTATACTTTAATGATAATACCCTTTTTTCACCAGAAAAATAGAAGACGTTCATGCCCCTTGTGCAACATGATCCACGTTACAGGAGAATCTGGATGTTTCCCAGGAATATCCGCCACATTGCCCCCTGGAAATTAGCCCAGATTATAGCGTTGCTCTCAGAGCAACTATACCTTGATTCTTGGTCTGGCAATCAGGCTGTACAAGATCAGTTTACCAAAGCTCTTGAGCTTTCAGGGATTAAAAGGCCTGGTGACCAGTACGACCCGCATAGCGGGGGAGCCAGAACATATTTGGCTCAGCTTGAATGTCTGGGTCTTTTTTTCAGGAGAGGCATAGGGTCAGCTCATCTTACAGTTGCAGGTGAGGATATGGCGAATGGAATGCCACCATTGCCAATTCTTCAGGAACTTTTGTTCCGGCACCAGTATCCATCAGTGTATAGCCAGAACCAAAATGTTAAAATACACCCGCTCATTAAAGTGCAACCTTTTCTTTTTGTCCTGGAGTTGATTGACAGGTTTGGTTACCTCAAATATGATGAACTTGTGGTTCCAGTGCTCTACGGCCACAATTCCTCATGCCTTGAAATCTGCATGAATAAAATCGAAAAGCTCAGATGCGGAGCACCCCTTGAATCTGTTGTCAATTCACTTGAAGACATTTATACTCCCAGAACAACAGGCAGAAGTTTCGCAAAGGCTCTGGCTGATGTGAGGGATATAGCCAATACATGCAAGAACTACCTGCAGGCGGCATGCCTGATTGATGTCGAAACTTTTGAAGGGAAATCGCAGATTAAAATATCTGCGGACTATAGTGAAAGCGTACAGAATGCAATAAAAAATAAAAAGGACAACTTTATCAAAGGATGGGATTCGGGCGAATCCTTTCAGAGAAAGCTGGGGTGTTGGGACAGAAGCAAGGACACTCGTGATCTTTCAGTCAGGGAGCATGTTTCACCGGCAAGTGCCATTATTGCCGCACAATTTTACCGCCATGCAGGTGTAGCTCCGGTTACAGCCTATCCAGTTGCTTTTGTTCAGGAAATGACTTCGGGTTACGGCTTCAGCCAAACGGTTGTTGAAAAAGCAGTTGAACCCCTATTGTCCAAGGCCCTGACATATTTTGAGTCTACGTATCTCGACCTGGCAAAATCTGGAGGCAACAAGGCTATTGAATTTGAAAAGGCAACGGGGAGGCTTTTCAGTGAAAAACTGAAATTTTCAGTACAGCATACAGGCCAAAAAAAGCGTATTGGCCATGTTGGTGGATATGCAGACCTGTTTCTGATAGCTGTTGATGATAGCCACTGCGCAATTATCGATACAAAATCGACTGCGGCCTACAATTTCAATGCTTCAGATTATCGTGCGATGGCTAATGATTACATTCCTGGTTTTATCGAACTGAGTCCTGACGGCAAGCAGCGGAAACTTGAATTCTGTGCATATATTGCAGGCGGGTTCAAAGGAGGAATGGATTCAAAACTGATAAATATTCGCGAAAAAACAGGTGTACCTGTATCAGCAATTTCAGCCTCCAATTTTCTGACCATTTGCAAAAATGATTTCCCGCAGGAGAAAGTAAGATCCTGGTTCAGGACAGGCAAGGAGCTGTTGTCAAATTCTTTTAACGAGGCATGATGTTAATGGGTAGTCCAAAGAAGTATAAATTGCTCGAGCTTTTCTGTGGTCCAGGGGGGCTAGCCTCGGCGGTCTTGAAGTCGAAACTTGATACCGATCATGGCCTCTACGGTATTGAGCCAGTCTGGGCTAACGATATTGACTGCGACACCTGCAGGACGTACGCTCGAAATATCAAGAAAGCCGATCTTGAAGATGTCACGGATTCGGTTGTATGCGGTGATGTTCGGGATCATGTCGATTCATTCAGGGAAATTGATTTCGATGCGTTGGCATTCGGTTTCCCCTGCAATGACTTCAGCATGGTGGGCGAGTCAAAGGGATTTGACGGCAAATATGGTCCGCTCTACACTTATGGTGTCAAGGCTATTTCAGCCAAAAATCCTGAGTGGTTTCTGGCTGAAAATGTTGGGGGTCTTCGGAATGCAAATGAAGGGATGGCGTTTCAGACCATACTTCGTGATCTGGAGCATAGCGGTTCCAACGGCTATAATTTGACGGCACATCTCTATAGGTTTGAAGAGTACGGTGTTCCCCAGTCCCGTCACAGAATTATCATTGTGGGGATAAGAAAGGATTTGCAGAAAGTTTTCAGGGTACCTGAACCTGATAAGCCAGTTATTCTTGTTACATGCAAAGAGGCCATAGAAAATCCCCCGATTCCGCAAGATGCATTCAATAATGATCTGACTGCACAGTCTGGTAATGTTGTTGCAAGACTGATGTGCTTGCCTCCGGGAGAAAATGCGTGGTATCTGGACAAGGTTCTTGACTTGCCGGATGAAGAACTGGTCAGCTCTATGTTAAGTCTCTCCACATTTGCAGAGCATTTTCCGGAAGCGAAAACAGCTGAAGCAATACGGGCTGTAATAGGTAAAGTTCGCCTGAATGTAGTGTCAGCCAGGATGAGCCAAATATATCGACGTCTTGATCCCGGAAAGCCAGCCTATACAATTACCGGTAGCGGTGGAGGAGGGACACATGTCTATCATTGGAAAGAACCGCGTGCCTTAACGAACAGGGAGCGCGCAAGGCTCCAGACATTTGATGACAGTCATGAGTTTGTCGGCAACAAGGAATCTGTAAGAAAGCAGATTGGGATGGCGGTACCCCCAGTTGGTGCGAAATATATATTTGAGGCGATTCTGAAAACTATGGCAGGAAAACACTATGATAGTTTGCCTGCAAATCTTTATGAGAAAGGCATACAAATTAGTGCTGTGAAATCTCAAAAACCGGAGAAAGTGCAACCTGATTTTTTCGTGTAGCGAAGTCATTCCCTTGGTTAAGATCAGGTCTGCCAAATTTCACTATTTGACAAAAGATTAGGGGAAGTTTTCTTGTTTCCAACACTGTTCTGTTGTATACTTTTAGAGCTAACGTGTTGTAAAAAATGCCTCTTGTTCTTTGCAAACCAGAGATTCTCCCAATTTTGAACACCCGCATACTCCAGTGCAAGCCTAAACATCCTTCCATGAACGATAACAGCCGGACATACTGGTTGTTTCTCGAAAAGTCTCACGATACCAGCGTAACCCAATGGATTGGCGGTTACCGTGACAAGACTGGCCTCGAGTACAGGTACGATAGCCTCGTTCCCAATTACAGAAATTTAGGATCCGGTGATTTTGTTAATGTCCGCAAAGAAAACCGGATTGTCGGAACTAGCATTATCGGAAAAATATTTTCGCAACAGGACCCTTGGGTAATTGATGATTCTCTGCTCAAGGCGGCCCAATAAACTTACGAGATACTCATGCGTTGATATTTTGCAGTTTTTTTTACCCTGGACAGCTTTTGTCCCCCCATGTGCATTATACTCAGTTATGACAGAACAGAAATTGTTGCCTTTTGATATGATGAAATCAGTACGCCATAAATAATGATATACTTTCCCCTAAAGAAGGCACAAATGCAACAGAGCGGAAGCTCGCTGTTGCATCTTATCCAGAATGACGAGATGGTCCCTCTTGATCTTCTTGTTAGAGAGTCGGTCCAGAACAGTCTTGACGCATCCATAAACACTATGGAGCCCGTGAGGGTATCTTTCAGGTTGATAAGCCATGTTACCGATGCTGTCGCATCCCTGTTGCCCGAAATTGCCGAAGGCCTGAAAAGGAAATACAGCGGGACTCGTTTAATGCTCCAGATACGCGATACCGGTACTCAGGGTCTTACTGGTCCAGTATCGCTGGGTGGTGATGCTCATGGCAATCTTGTCAAGCTCGTGTATGAAATTTCCCAGCCCCAGGAAAAGAAGAATGCAGGGGGTTCATGGGGCCTCGGCAAGACGGTCTACTACCGGATGGGCGCAGGCATAGTCTTTTACTATTCGCGCATAAGGAAAGGGAATGGCTTTGAAGAACGCCTTGCAGCCTGTTTTGTGGAAAACGAGAAATCCCCTGACAAGGTGATGACCTCCTCCAAAACCGGCATTGCCTGGTGGGGTGGCGAGAACATATATGCAGATGATGCTTTGTGGGCATCCGCGCTTACAGATCCTTCGGAGATAGGCTCTGTCCTTTTGCGTCTGGGAGCTGATCCCTATGTCGATGAAGAAACCGGTACATCAGTCATCATTCCTTTTTTGCGGCATGATCTTTTGCCAAGGCAGGCCTTTACAGAAGATGATGATGAGGCAGATTTGCCTGCAAATGCCCTTGTCTCATCTCCATGGTATGGCGGGTTTGCAGGGTACCTGAAGTATTCACTCCTTAGGTGGTATGCGGTTAGGATATCCAATGAGAGCTATCCCCTTTTTGCCTATGGCTCAAAGCTTGAAGCTGTTGTTGATGGTGAGGATGTGAGTGAAATCATGCCGCCATTGTTCAGGGTCTTACAAGCACTTTTCAATAGAGTTTATGAGGAGGAGTCTGACCCTCAAACCTTGCCGGAAGAGATTTTCTGCAAACCAGTCATGCTTCGCGGCAATACGTTTGACGGCGACCAGTGTGCAGGGTGGATTTCAGCAGTCAGGCTGACTCGGGAGCAACTTGGGATGGGCTCTCCTGATAACGAGCATTCTCCTTTTGCCTATCTCATGAATCGGGGTGATGATACAGTCTGCCTTCCGGTGATCGGTTATTTGCGGAGCCCCGGAATGATTGTGAGCTGGAATGATGAGAAGTGGAAGAAAGTCCTGAAGGGCGGCAAATCCGGTGAATATGTTATAGGGCTTTTTGTTCCCTACTCTTCACAGGCCTTCACACAGCAAATGGCTGCCAGCACAGGCTGCGAGACTCTCGAAGAGTACCTGAGAAGTACTGAAAAGGCTGACCATTCTGTTTGGGCTGACCGTTCAGGTCAGAGTATCATCAGGAGAATCAGCACGAATGTGCAGAACAAGATCAATGACCATTTTTTCCCTGTAGAGAATGTGCCAGCAGACGTCAAGACGAATCTTGATGTCTCACGTAGGTTGGCAAGAGCGTTTTTGCCTGCAGGGTTCGGGAGGGACAGCCGGTTCGTGCCGGAAAGTGGGCGGGGAGGCGACCCTCCTTTCCCTTTTGTCTTTCCCGGGACAAATCCGGTTTTTCGTGTGCAGGATTTTTCATACCTGCCGGGAAAAATAATCATGAGCTGGACGTTGTTCTGGGGAAAAAAGAAGTGTCAGGCTCACCGTCTCAGCCTTGATGTTGCCACCATAAATCTTCCGATTTCAGCAGACATTTGGGGAAAGGATTCTGAGCTGGGGGAGTTTCCCTTTGCTTTTGATTTCATGACGGCAAGTTTCCTCACTCGCGGAAAGGAAAAAACCGTCATCGCCCTGCATTTGGTGCCGGGAGAGAAGGGAGCGGATGCTGAAAAGCTCATTGACGTGACGGTAAGCGAGACAGCAATAGATATGGTTAATATTTCAGGTAATTCAATGGATGCATGGTCATTCGGGGGAACATTGGCTATTAGGGTAAAAAAGAAGGATGAGGATCTGGTACCGGTCATCTTGCTTCAGGCTGACAGCGGACAGGGAGGTGTTCAGTGATAATGAAGACACAAAACCTTCCGCTCTATCCTATGCTGGACAGACAAGCCGCAGCCCGCATCGGATGGATGCCGGAGAGTTTCAGATTCAGTTGTTCAACACCTGACGTAGACCCGGAATCCAACGGTGCAAGCTGGCCAGGTCCGGTTACGCTCGGTCATCAGGGGATTTGGAACCCGGTCGAACATGACCTGTTCCTTGAGATAACAATGCGTTTCAATCCGGCGACATTCTTCGGTGCTGAAGGAATTGCTTGTAGCAATGCCGCTCTTGGTATTGTGCTGGAGTGGACTTCACCTGAATCAAGCCAGCGGGGCCACAGCAACATTGTCCCGTTCAGGCGTGAATCTGGCAAGGTCAAGGCAACGCTTTTCCTGCGGTTTGACCGAAACCAGTTCAGGGGGCAGGTTCAGCTCTCTGCGAGTTTTTATGTTGTCGAGCCAGACAGTGCTCCGGACTCAGCCGAACGCCATCTGGCAAACAGGAGCGGCCTCTGTCTTGGGTCTCTCGGGGGAACCTGTTCGCTGTTTTTTGACGGCAACGGCTCCCTTTTTCCTTTTGTAGAGTATGCTGGCCTGCCGGATGATGCCCTTTGGAGAATACGGTATGAGTCATCCGATCCTTGCGAAGATCTTTTTGTTGCCGACATGGTATGCCTGGAAATCAATAACCGTCATCCTGACTATCCTGCATACAAGGGTGTCGACGGACAGAAGGGAGGGACTCCTATGGAGAGGCAGATTGTAGCATCTTGGCTTACCATGTTCCTGCTTATTCTCAAGGAAAGGAATCCTGACGTTTTTGAATGCCTTAAAAATGATACCTATCTCAAATTCAGTGATGGGAGCATAGCTCATTTCGCCCACTATTTGCTGTCAACTTTTCAGATAAATCGCGAAAATCTTCAGAATCTCTCTGCAACACTCAACAAGGTAGTTGCAGGTCAATTTCTCGATGGAGCAGGAACGCTATGATTATACCGCATATTGTCAATTCAGTGGCTGAGGAAGCATACAAGAGGCTCCAGCAGACCGGGTTCAGCTATAAGGGTGCAAATCCCGAATTGAGGGCTATGCTCTATCTCCCGCTTAATGAAATTGTTAAAAAATTCACAAGCAAGGAGTATAAGGAATATACAGCTGACATTGAAGCGGGGCTCGTCCTTTACAGTTTGTTCTCGCCTGATAAAATTGGGCTCCGGTCAGCATCTGATGAGGGAATCTGGAAATATCTGTCAATTGAAATAGCCCCTGATCTTGTCTACGCCCGCTGGGGTGACAAAGAAAACCGTTTCTGGAAGGAGAAACGGCGGATCTGGCTGAAAACGGTATGGTGGTTTATTCACCTCTCATGGCAGGGTGACGAGGAATCAACAAGAAAAATATTGCAGGATCTGACAACAGACGAGATTGTGCAACTCGTTGAGCGCGCCGGATCCGGATACAGGGTAGACCTCAACAGGGAGATCATGAAACAGCTTCCGGCATACCGGTCCAAGTCAACGCATAGGGACATTTTCAGGGTTGTAATGAAATTCAATACAGCCCGGCTTATTGCCACAGAGCCCTCATTTTCTGAAGGCGGCACAGTCGGTTATGTCAGGCGGCTCTTTAACTCGCTGTCGCAACGATAATTATTGTTTTATGGGCAAGCATGGTGAACAAATTACCGGGTATATGGACCCGCTTTATGACATCCAGTTCGGATTTGCCAATTTGCGTAAAAATCCTCAGCAGGGTGTTTCTTATCTCCCCATATTAAGGGAACAGAAAAATCATGGAACTTGGGTCTATCGAAAGGACGATTGTTATGGCGTAGCTGTCGAGATGCCTGATGACAGAGTTATCACCGAGAGTTTTGCTACCGCCAGGATGGAGACCAGAACAGATCTTATTGGCGGGGTAAACCATAACTTGCTTTTTCTGGAAAACAACGTGGAGCCCCTGCGAAACGAATTCGCGACAATTTGTGCTGACTTCTGCCGGCTAGGTCAAGACGGTGCATTACGGGATGAGCTTTGCAAGGATCCCGCTGGCTGGTGGAAAAGGTGGAAAAAGCTGATGGGAAATTCTGTCCAGGACAAAGCCCCTTACAGTGTCCTTGGCGAGTTGCTGGTCTATCTTAAGCTGCTGGAGGACGATGCTGTTGGCTTATTCTGGCAAGGCCCTGACCAGAAATCGCATGATATAGAAACATCTTCAATTGACTATGAGGTCAAGTCAACCATAGTTCGGTATGAAACCTCCATTACCGTTTCCGGGCAATACCAGCTTGAAGCTTCACAGGGCAAAACCCTGAAACTTTTGTTCTGCAGGTTCGAAGGAGTAAAAAGCGGAGGGCATTCCATCAATACGGTTGTCAGGGAGCTGAGCCGTTACGATATAGACCTTGGTGACCTTGAATCGAAGCTCTCAAAAACTGGTTTCAAAAAGGGATGTTCCGATCGTGCAAGGCATTTTGTTCTCCATGATGCAATCAGGGCATATGCGGTTGATAAATCTTTCCCGAAAATAACAGGAAAGTCCTTTAAAGAAGGCAAAATTCCTAAGGGTATCATACAGGTCACCTATAGGCTCGATTTATCTGGTGTTGATTCGGAGATTTTTATGCCTTGAATGGATGTTTTCCACCGGATATACTTGTTCTTAAGGTGTTTATGAGGCAAATACCGTATTTTTTCCTTTTAAGCTCTCTGAAAGCAATTGCTTGTCAAGGGCATTGCTGGTAGTGTCCAGCCAGCAGTCTTTACTGTGCAAGACTATTTTTCGGCTTTCTTTCAATCTGAAAAAACTCCTATGGATAAAATAATTATATCACCTCTTTATGACTGTTGCAGGTACTGGATTGACGCAGCTAGATCAGATTCAGTGACGTGGGAGGAAATCTTTGAGACAGGAACGGCTGACTGGCTTGACGGTCAAAAGACAAAACGTGAAACTCGCTGGCCTCTGTTAACTGTAGACCAATGGAAAGAGATTGTAGAGGCCAAAAAAACTGCTGAAGAGGCATCGAAGGTTGCTGGAGATACGAGACTGGCAGCAACGGATGATATTCTTGGCCGTGAGATTGATGCAGACATAAGGGTTTCTTTGGTACTTGCATCCTGTTGGCAAATCTACAGGAATCGTCTGATAAACGCAGGATGGAAGATAGAGGCAATTGCGACCATTGAGAGAAGTTCAGAAAAGACGCTGAAGCGCATGAGCCGGATGACTCAAAATCAGGATGCCATAAAAGGTCTTGTTGTCGGACATGTGCAATCGGGCAAAACTGCCAATATGGCGGGTCTTATGGCCATCGGTGCTGACAATGGCTATAATGTGTTTATAGTCCTGTCCGGAATAATAGATAATCTCCGTCATCAAAACCAGGCTAGGCTTTTGCGTGATCTTCAAACGTCGGATGTCCGCCATAATTTAAGCTGGCGAAGCCTCGAGCATCTTTCACGGAGGTCGCCGGTTGCCGAAAGGGCAAGCAATCTAACATTCGGCGATACTTGCACTGACCGCTTTATGACGGTCTCTCTTAAAAATGCCACGCGGCTCAAAAATTTGCTGGAATGGCTCAAGCATGATACTAACAAGCTTGCCCAAATGAGGATTGTCATCATTGATGATGAAGCGGATCAGGCAGGCATCAATCTTGCTGATGCCGTTGCAAATGAAGAGAGGAGAGGTATAAACAACCTCATTGTACAACTGACAAAGGTCAAGGCAAAAGCTGTAAACTATGTTTCCTACACAGCAACACCCTATGCAAATTTTCTTAATGAAGCATATCCTGAGTCTCTTTACCCAAAAGACTTTATAATGACGATTCCCCAGTCGAATGAGCATTTTGGCCCAGCCCAGATATTCGGGTTGGAAGGCAGGGACCAGGATGGTCTGGACATTATAAGAACTATTGGCTCCGAAGATGTTGAGAAAATCAGTGATATACACAGGAAAGAAGAGCTCGAGTTGCCTGATTCCTTTAGGGATGCGTTGGTCTGGTTTCTTTGTGCGGCAGCAACTAAAAGATACCGAAGAATATTAGCGCCTTCGAGTATGCTGATCCACACCAGCCAGCGTGTTGCGTGTCATGAAAATATTGCGAGAGCGGTTGAAACCTGGCTCAGGAATCCTGGAGAGGATATTTTCAAACGCTGTGAAAATGTTTGGAAAAGCGAGACGGATGCTTTTTCTCTCGAGAACTTCAGGACCCAGTTTTCTGATTACGGTCTGAGTGAAGAACTGTTGGATTATCCTGTATTTGAAGATATTCGGGAAGGTATTGCAAATTTGCTTGAGGAGATAACCCACATCAATATTGATCAACAAGGTGATCCTAGGTATCACAAGGGCATTCATCTCTGTATTGACAATAGCGTCAACAACGGTATCAATGAAGAAAACCAGATGGTTCGTCTGGTTTATCCCCCGGCAGGCCATGGTTCAGCGACTGCATTCATTATTGTAGGAGGCAGTACCCTTTCGCGCGGTTTGACCCTGGAGGGGCTGGTGAGCACCTATTTTCTCAGGGATTCAAACCAGATGGATACGCTGATGCAGATGGGAAGATGGTTCGGGTACCGGAGAGGCTATGAGTTGCTGCCGCGGATCTGGATGACAGCAGGATGCCTTAAGAAATTCCGCTATCTGGCAATTACCGAAATGGAGCTTCGTGAAGAACTCAAGAACTATATGCAGCCACCTTTCACTGATCCCAAAGAGTTTGGTCCAAGAGTAAAAAACTCCCCGGCCTTGAGCTGGCTACGCCCTACGGCCAAGAACAGAATGCAAAACCATGAACCTGTTGATATTGACTATTCAGGGGCGAACAGCCAGACAACGATGTTCTGCATCGGGAAGGAAATTCTTGAAAAAAATATTGCGGTAACTGAAGGATTTCTTGCGGGCCTCCCTGTTCCCGAACGGTCAGCTTCCGGGAATGCTCTCGTGTGGAAGGATACTGATTTTGAGCAAATTGCAGGATATCTTGAACAGTTTGAATTTTCACCAAGGGCAAGGCTTTTTGGAGACATCAATGCCTTTTTAGCTTGGTACAGGGAAATAGAACGTAAAGGGGGTTATAAAAAATGGAATGTAGTTGTCGCAGGGATTAAAACTGTAAAGGGCGAGCCTTGGATGGTTAAGGGATTTCCCGTGAACAAGGTCGAACGCTCGAGGCTTAACAGAGAAATTGAGGACGGGTCAGTGGCGATAGGTGTCTTGCGCGCGCCCAGGGATCTGCTTGCGGACGCCCCGCCTCAGAATACGCCTGACAAGGATCTTGACAACAACACCATCCAAAGGCTGAGAAAAGAGGCCGGCCTTGAATATACTCCCCAGCTCCTGATCTATCGCATATCCAGGGAAAGCAAGGCAGAACGTGGAAAGACCATGAGGTCGGATCTTGATGTACCTGCCGATATCATAGGTATAAGCCTGTGGATTCCCGGGGTTAGGGATGAGAAAGGCAATCCGAACAATTTTGCAAAGCGACTGCAAGTTAGAATACCCGATATAGCTCGTGACAATGACAGTGATACCCCTGAAATATAGATATTCCAATTATGCCCGAATTGAAATTCTGCCCACTGCAGAACGCTCCCATGCAGGAGACTGGCAGAGCGTTGCTTCGCCTGATCCAGAACAATGATATGGTTCCCCTTGACCTGCTTGTCCGGGAATCCGTACAGAACAGTCTGGATGCCAGTCTTGACAAGCAGAAGCCGGTCAAGGTTTGTTTTACGGTTAGGGATCACAATGCAGATGCTATTGCCAAGCTTCTGCCTGATATCGGAAATAAACTGAAACAATATTATCAAGGAAACCAAAAACTACTTGAGATCCGTGATACCGGGACGCAGGGACTTGCCGGGCCCATATCAGGAGCTTTGCCTGTTCAGGATGGGCAACCAAATCACTTTAACAATCTGGTCTACAATATTGGCAGACCCCAGCAACGAAATGATGCCGGCGGTGCATGGGGGCTCGGAAAGACTGTATACTATCGCATGGGAGCTGGGATTGTTTTTTACTATTCCCGCATCAAAGATGGCAACGGGTATGAAGAGCGTCTTGCGGTTTGTCTGGTAGAGAATGAAACATTGCAGGAAAGAATGATGTCAGCCTCAAAAACTGGTATTGCATGGTGGGGTGGCAAGAATATCGGCACATGGCCATCAGCCTTTACTGATGCTCAGGAAATCCGTTCTGTTATTGACTCTCTCGGGTCCAGACCTTTTGCTGACAATGAAACCGGAACAGCTGTCATCATACCTTTTCTTCGTTCCGACCTTTTGCCGCAGGATCCGATAGGAGGCGATGAAGAAGAATGTGATGGAATGGCCCTGGCCCAAGGTAACGCATGGTACGGAGGGATTGAGGGGTATATTGCCTTTTCGTTGCTCAAGTGGTATGCTGTACGGATTGCCAACAGCCTCTATCCGAGCTATTCCGGAAAATCAAGACTTGATGCCTATGTAAACGGTCTGGATATCAACACCCCTTCTCCGCCCCTTTACAAGGTAATCCGGACGCTCTACAACAGGCATCATTTTTCCTCGGATCCTTTTGATGTCATTCCTGTACCTCCGCCTCAAGATGTTCTTGTTGAACGCATTATATTAAATCGTACATTTGTCGAAGGGCCATGTGCCGGTTGGGTTGTAGCCGTGCGGCTGACCCGGAAACAGCTGGGAATGGAAGCGCCTGATAATCAAAAATCACCGTTCACACTTCTTTTGAACCTACCTGATGACTCTTCTGGCAGGTCCGTTGTCGGTTATCATCGTAGCCCCGGTATGATTGTTCGCTGGAACGATGAGAGATGGAAGAACAATTTGCGGGTAGGTGAAGGGGAGAGCTATGTTATCGCACTTTTTGTCCCAAACTCAACGGCTGTTTTTTTGCCTGGAGTAGCAGAACGTATAAATCCGGATCTTGCCCTGCAAGAAAGCTGCACCCTCGAACACTACCTCAGAAGTATCGAAATGGCTGACCACTCAAGTTGGGGAGACCGCCAGCCGCTGACTATTGTAAGCAGAATTCGAGAGAGGGTTCAGGACGCTGTCAATACAAAATTCTTTCCGGTGCGAGAGGAGGCAAGAGAGGTCAGCTCTGACTTAGGACTTTCGCGCCAGCTTGCAGATGTCTTCCTCCCCAAACGATTCGGCCGGGATGCAAGACATTTTGCCGATCCTCCCGGACCCGGAAACAACGGTAACGCGCCTCAGGGCTCGACCGGAAAATTTTCCCCTTATGGCCTCAGGTACATGCCCGGAGAAATTTCCATGAACTGGTCTCTGGAGTGGGGGAGAAGAGGGTTCAAGTCGCATGTTCTCAATTTGCGGCTTGCCAGTGAATCAGGATCCATTAAACCCGAAGAGTGGGTCAAGGACTCTAAATCACTTGAATTCCCGTTCGCTTTCGGGGACTTGTCGATCAGCTCAGTAGTCATGAACAAAAAGGCAAACCAAGCTCCTATAATACTTGAGCTTAAACTGCCGGCTGGCAATAATGGGCCTGTTGCCGCAGGCGACATACAGGTAAGAAGAAAAGGAACTGGAATTGAGATAATAAATATGTCAAAAAGTAAAATTGATTCCTCTGTGCTGGAAGGGACACTGACGGTCAAGATTAACAAGGGGCCAGAAGGTTGGCGTCCTGTAATCAGCAATCTTGGATTATTGGAAGACAAGGGGGGTGACATATGGCAATGACTACTGGCGCTCTCCCAAGGTATCCGATGCTGGATGCCAGTGGCATAAACAATATCCACCCCACAATTCATAAGTGCATTTTTGGGTGCAGTACTCCCGGTATCTCACCTAATGCCAGCAATGATGCATGGACTGACAAGATTACCTTTGGTAATGAGGGTAGCTGGACACCTTTGGAACATGATTTGACCTTGGAGATCTGCTTGGCCTTTGACCCGTCAAGCCTGTTTGGTGAAAATGGAATAGCCCCACCGGGGGCTGTGCTCGGCGTTCTGCTGGAGTGGACGTCCCCTGAATCAAGCCAGCGCGGTTACAGCAAAATGGCGAGGTTTACCGGTGAAAAGGCATTTGACGAAACATTTAACCTTGTGTTTGACCCTTCTCAAATAAGGGGAACAGTTGATCTTTTTTTTTCCTTTTATTTGGTCGATCCTCCTCGTTCGCGGGCAGTATTAGGACGTTATTTTGCAAGCCAAAAAGGGCTCTTTCTCGGAGATCTCCCAGATCAGTGCAAGCTTGTTTTTGACGGGGAAGGAAGCATTTTTCCGCTTGTTAAATTCTGCGGCGAGAAAGGCGACCCTCTATGGAAAATGGTGTTCAACAGTGATAATCCTCGAGTGAATAAATTTTCAATTGAACATATTTGCCTGGAAATCAATACCAGACATCCCGATTATCCCCAATTTGAAGGGGAGAAAGAGCAAAAAGGGCATACCTCCCTTCGCCGGCAGGTATTTGCTACCTGGCTGACGCTTTTCCTGCTGATTCTGAAAGAAAAGTACAAAGAGATTTTTGACGGGCTGACAAGCGGTTCAGAAATTAGCGCTGATCCCGGCAGTATCGCTGAGGCCGCAAAATATCTTATAGAAACATTCAGTCTTGATAGCGTGAATACAGAAGACTTGGCGATAAAAATCAGTAATCTGGTTGACAGCAAATTGCTTGATGGTGGAGGCGTATCATGATCATAAAAAGTTTTACTCGCAATGAGGCTGAAAAAGCCTATGAAGAGTTGCATCAAAACAGTTTTAACTACCAAGACAACCAAGCTGACACATATCTGAGAAAAAAGCTTTTTGAAGCACTTTGTAAGATTGTTACAGATGTCGGAGATGATGAGAGGAAGAAATACCCTCTTGATCTTGATGTCGGACTGAAACTCTACAGTATTTTGCCGCCAAAAGATATTACTCTCCGAACAGCTTCAGATGATGGGGTATGGAGATACCTTTCAGTCAGGGTGTTGCCTGATCTTGTCCATAAACGATGGGGCGACAATCCCATCCACTTTTGGTCAATGTCTCGCCGCATATGGCTGAAGACGTTGTGGTGGTATGTCCACATTTCATGGCAGGGTGATGAACCATCTACAAGGGCAGTGCTTAAAAATTTCTCAACAGATGAAATAGTTCAGCTTGTAGAGCGATCCGGATCAGGCTATCGCATTGAACTCTACAGGGAGATAATGAAGCAGTATGGTGTAATCGTACGAGGCAATGATGGTTGCCAGGATATTTTCAGGATTGTCATGAAGCTGAATACGGCAACACTCATTTCCATGGAACCTGCTTTCTCAGAGGGAGGTATAGAGGGGTATGTAAAGAGGCTATTTGATTCAATCCCGCCTTCTGTTAAAAGCAAGAGGATGAAGAGTAGTGAGTCCAATAATGCAAATTATAAATCGTCTTTTGCTTCTTCGCAGTCAGGGTCAATTGAGCCCAACCCTGACGACAACAGTGGGGCCGATCCTGCATCCAAGCCTGCTGTGATGGAAGAGGATGATGCAAAGGCTCTGTTTTCACAAGGGGAAAATTATTTTTATGCCCGGGGTATTGGACAGGATTACCACAAGGCGTTTGTTTTTTTTCTCAATTCTGCCAAAAAGGGATATATCCCTGCCATAAGGCAAGCGGCGGTGATGTTGGAAAATGGAATGGGCATCCAGAGAAATACAGTAGCGGCTGACAAAATGTACCGGCTTGCCAGTCAGAAGGGGGACATGAATGTATAGATTAATTGAGACCAATGTATGCATATGAGTGATGTAATGTATAAAGCTTTCGCCAATATTGAATCGGATACATTAGCACTGCCGGCCATTATAGATCTTTTCAGTGGTTGCGGCGGGTTCGGAACAGGATTTGATTCTGCGGGCTTTTCTATTGCGGCAGGTATTGACTTTGATGCAGCGTCCTCCCAGACAGCAGGCTACAACTTGCATGAGCGGTACGGTGAACGTCATGGCCAGCATGTGGCAGATCTTACAGATATATCACTTTCGGACATACCACTTAAAAAAAGCACCACGGGTTATATTGTTATTGGCGGTCCGCCTTGTCAGGCATATTCCCGTGCAGGGAGAGGGAAGTTGCGTTCTCTCGGGGGGCATCATCTGGATGATCCAAGAGGGTCCCTTTATGAGGATTATGTCCGTCTCTGCCTTGAGATAGGCGTGGAAGGCGTGGTTATGGAGAATGTACCTGAATCGCTGGATTACGGTGGAGTGAACATTCCCGAAACTATTTGCGAAATGTTTGAAAAAGAGGGGTATGCAACCGGTTGGACTGTCCTGAATGCTGCTGATTACGGTGTGCCGCAGGTTAGGGAGAGAATGATACTCATGGCCATGAAAAAAGAGATATGCGAGGAGATTTCATTCCCGCCTCCCACCCATAGGTCAATCTTGAATCTTCCCACTTCGTGGAGTGCTCGCAGAAAAAAGTTTATTGATTGCACCCATTTCAAGCTACCTCGTGAACAGCCAGGAGAGCTGAAGCCTTGGGTAACGGTTCAGGAAGCCCTGTCGGATTTGCCAGTCCTGTTTCCCTTGCCGACAACCAAATACATGTTGCTTCAGCCGAATATTACAAAACCTTACAAAACCTCTCCTGCCAATGATTTCCAGAGAGCAATGCGCCAGTGGTATGGCGAGGATTCCGGCGTTGTAAGCGGGAACTCTTTCAGGAATACAATCAGGGACTTCCCTATTTTCCACAGAATGAAGCCCGGTGATGACTTCAGGAATGTTGCTGAGATTTCAGAACAAATGCTTGAAGAGGATTGTATCGCATGCGGACTTGTTAAACCAAAACACGGGGCGCAACGCCAAATGAAACGTGACAAGATTGTCCCGCCCTATGACCGAGAGAAATTCCACGAGAAATGGAAGCGCCTAAGTCCCGACAAGCCGGCGCATACCCTGCCAGCCCATTTGGGAACTGATACCTACAGTCATATACATCCTTGGGAACCAAGGGGGATTTCAGTCAGGGAAGCTGCTCGCCTGCAGTCTTTTCCTGATGATTTTCTTTTCCAGTGTTCAATGAGCGAAGCGTTCAAGCAGATCGGCAATGCGGTACCGCCGTTGCTGGCCAAAAGGATTTCGGAACATGTCAAAACATTTTTCTTATAAAAGCCATGAGTCTCATCAGTGAAATAAGGAACGGGTTTGCCAATATCGGGGTCGGACGCTGGATGGAAATCAAATTGGATGCCAAATACAGTGCATGGGTCTATAGGATTCAAGAGGGTTTCGGAGTCGCTGTTGAACTGCCGGCTGAGCTGAAGTTTTCGGAAAAGTTTGCTTCAGCAAAAATTTATACCAGAACTGAAAACATAGGCGGAGTATCCCGAAATTTTCTTGTGCTTCAGAATGCCGAAGAAAGCTTGCGCAATGAGTTTGCCTGGATTTGCGAGAAGTTTTGCCTGCCGGGTGAAGGGGGAATAGACCGGAATGAACTTATTTCTTCTCCTTCTGAATGGTGGCGGCGAATGTCCGATTTGCTCGGAAATGCAGTCAGGAATAAAACTCCTCTTAATGTGCTTGGAGAACTGGTTGTCTATCTCCGGCTTCTAAATAGTAATGCTGTTGGGGTATCATGGCAAGGCGGACCTGCGAACCAGTCACATGATCTTGAGACATCGTCTGTTGATTACGAGGTGAAGTCATCAAGCTCCAGGAAAACCGCCATAACCGTTACTGGGCAACATCAGCTTGAAGTACAGGGGAACAAGGTTCTTAAATTGCTTTTCTGTCGTTTCGAGAAAGTTGATGGAGGCGGGTATTCAATAAATTCAGTTGTGGCAGGGTTGAAGCAGCATCCTGTTGATCAGCATGAGCTGGAACAAAAACTAGCTAAACTCGGTCTCGAAGAAGGATGTACGGCAAGAGAAGTGGAATATCGTATGGATGATGTAATCCTGTCGTATACAGTTGATGGGAATTTTCCAAAAATTACGGCGACTTCCTTTGTTGGCGGCAAATTCCCTGACCAAGTCATGCAACTTTCGTACAAGCTTGATCTTGCTGTCCTCAGTTCAGAGATCTTTAATCCATGATTTCGTTTTATTGAAAATAAACCCTTTAGGAACGCTTATGGTTAAGGATTTAGCCGGTAATAACCAAGATCCTGTTGGCGCACAAGATCTTTTTGATCTTGCGGAGAGCTATTATTTTGGCGAGGAAAAAGAGCAGAATTATTTGGAAGCATTCAGGCTTTATCATCTTGCAGCAAATCGCGGTCACGCAGAGGCTCAATACTCTCTTGGTGTGATGTATTGGAGTGGAGAGGGTACTTCCCAGGATTATTCTGAAGCAGCAGATTGGTTTAAGTGTGCAGCAGAGCAGTATCATGCGGTTGCTCAGCGGGAGCTTGGTCTTATGTATAATGATGGCAATGGTGTTCTTCAGGATGATGCTGAAGCTGTGAAATGGTACCGTCTGTCAGCTGAACAAGGTAATGCAGACGCGCAATGGTATATGGGTCTTGCATATAAAGATGGCAAAGGAGTTGAACAGGATGATGAGGAAGCGGTTAAATGGTACAGGTTGTCTGCAGACCAGGGTAATGCAACAGCGCAATACCGTCTTGGGAAGTTGTACTATGAAGGGAATGGAGTTGACCAGAATTATGCGGAAGCTTTTGAATACTTCAGGCTAGCATCCGAACAAGGTGATTTGACTGGGCAAGACTGGCTTGGCTTTATGTATCAAAATGGTAATGGCGTAGCTCAGGATTACCAAGAAGCAAGACAGTGTTTTATCCGATCGGCTGATCAAGGGAGTGCCTTTGCTCAACGCAACCTTGGTCTGATGTATGAAGATGGCAAAGGTGTTCCGCAGGATGATGTAGAAGCCGTGAAATGGTACCGGTTGTCTGCAGATCAGGGTGATGCAGACGCGCAATGGTATATGGGTCTTGCATATAAAGATGGCAAAGGTGTTCCGCAGGATGATGAGGAAGCTGCGAAATGGTACCGGTTATCTGCTGAACAAGGTGATGCAACAGCACAATGGTCTATGGGGTTTGCGTATGAATATGGGCAAGGAGTTGAGCAGGATTATGCTGAAGCAGTAAAGTGGTACCGGCTTGCAGCTGAACAGGGTGATGCCTCTGCTCAGTGGCTTTTGGGACTTACATATGCTACAGGCCAAGGTATTGAACAAGATTATGCCGAAGCGGTTAAGTGGTACCGGCTTGCAGCTGAACAGGGGGGTGCCGATGCTCAGTATGACCTTGGGTATGCATATGATATTGGCCAAGGAGTTGAGCAAGACTATGCTGAGGCAGTAAAGTGGTACCGGCTTGCAGCTGAACAGGGGAATGTCAATGCTCAGCGTGATCTTGGGTATGCATATGCTACAGGCCAAGGAGTTGAACAAGATTATGCCGAATCGGTCAAATGGTATCGGCTGTCAGCAGAGCAAGGGGATGCAACCGCGCAACGAAATCTTGGAATAAAGTATGAGAATGGCCAAGGTGTTGAAAAAGACGACGAAGAAGCGGTTAAGTGGTACAGGCTTGCGGCTGAACAGGGGAATGTCAATGCGCAGTTTAATCTTGGGTATGCATATGATACTGGCCAAGGTGTCGAGCAAGACTACGTTGAAGCAGTTAAGTGGTATCGGCTTGCGGCTGAACAGGGGGATGCAACTGCGCAGCGAAATCTTGGAATAAAGTATGAGAATGGTCAAGGTGTTGAAAAAGACGACGAAGAAGCGGTCAAATGGTATCGGCTGTCTGCAGAGCAGGGAGATGTTTACGCCCAGAGTGCATTGCGAAGGATGAACGATATTGAGGAAGAGGAAGAGGAAGAGGAAGAGGAAGAGGAAGAGGAAGAGGAAGAGGAAGAGGAAGAGGAAGAGGAAGAGGAAGAGGAAGAGGAAGAGGAAGAGGAAGAGG
>CAITSZ010000015.1 GCA_903895195.1 uncultured Chlorobiaceae bacterium | reverse complement strand
TATTAAAGGCGAGTGCCCGAGGGTTTCGAGGCTTCGAAAGCTATCGAACAAGGATCCTCTTTTACTGTGGAAAACTGGATATGACAATCTAACGGCGAAGTAAAATGAAATTTTCGTTCCATTAAAATCCGCGAAGAGCCTTCCTGATCATAAAGCATTTCCCATTAGAAGATTGTTGTTGCTGCTTCTTTTGTCACACCCGGTTGCTCAGGTTTCGGCAGCGCCTATCCCTGATGCAGGCAGTATCCTTCGTGACCAGAAGCAGAGCCTGCCGCAACCAAAAACATTGACGCTTCCGGAAGAGAAAAAAACAGAGACGGCAAAAGATGATTTCGCTATAACTGTTGCCGTCAAAGGATTCTCCTTCGGCGGATATGAAGGTGTTGCCACGGAAGCGGAACTTCAGGCAATTGTTGCCGTCTCAACAGGAAAAAACCTCTCGTTTGCAGAGTTGAATGCTCTGGCCGACAAAATCACTGAATCGTTCAGGAAAAAGGGGGTATATCAGGCACGGGCTTACCTCCCCGCACAGGATATCACTTCAGGTAACATCCATATTACTGTCATTCAGGTCAAAAGTGACGCTACTCTTTCTTTAAGACGCGATAGATCAGTCAGAATTAGAGACAGTGTTCTTCGTGGCTTTTTTAAGTCGATAGTCCGCAATGATCAGCCAGTAAATGAGCACGACCTTGAGCGTTCCCTCCTGCTTATAAACGATATTCCCGGCGTTTCAAGCAAAGCATCTCTGTTACCCGGTACCGAAACAGGCAAGAGTGCTCTTGAAGTCACCGTTACCGAAGGCCCCCTCTTTTCAGGTTCGCTATGGGGTGACAATCAGGGCAACCGCTACTCCGGAGAATTGCGAGGGAATGCTATGCTCTCATGTAACGATCCTTTTCATTATGGCGACCAGATATCCATGTTTCTGACTGATGCCTCAGGGCTTACCCAGGGCAGGGTCGGCTACACGTTTCCTCTTCCTGTTCAGGGTATCCGAGGAAATCTTTCATGGAGTGGCATGCACTACCAACTCGGAAGTGAACTGGCCTCTCTGAAATACGCAGGTCGCAGCAACAGCATCGATGCAGGGCTCAGTTATCCTTTGCTCCGCACCCGTAGGGCAAACCTCACGGCATCGTTAACCTACGGTTTCAGGTCGCTCATCGACACCCAGTCTGACACCGACATTCGCAACAAACAGATCAATACCGTTTCCTTCCAGGCTGCAGGGGACCGATACGATCAGTTCCTTGGAGGTGGCTATACGAGCTGTAGTGTCGGCGTCACAACAGGAAAACTTCATGAATCTATTGCCGACATCAGCCTTACAGGTGCCGAAGGCGGCTACACTCATTTCAACGGATCACTCGGCCGTATGCAGCGCCTGAGCGACCGGTTTACCTTTAATATTTCAGGGAGCGGCCAGATGGCACTCGGCAACCTTGATTCCAGCGAAAAGTTTTCGCTCGGCGGACCAAACGGCGTTCGGGCATACCCCGGTGGTGAAGCATCCGGTGACGAAGGTCAGCTCATTAATGCTGAATGCCGCTACACCTTGCCTGTAGCTCAGAAATGGGGCACATTTCAGCTCAGCGGTTTTTACGATACAGGCCACATTACCCTCACCAGGAATCGTTTTACAGGCGATGTTTCCAATGTGACAGGGCTCAACGACTACTGGCTTCAAGGTGCAGGCATAGGGCTCAACTACACATACTCGAGGTACTCTCTTCGCGCACTCTGGGCCCGTGTTATCGGCGATAACCCCGGACGCAGTTCAGCCGGCAACAACTCGGATGGCCAGAGCACAACTGACCGCTTCTGGCTGCAGGGCACATTTTCTTTTTAATGGTGCGCCTATTGCCCGGCATTCCCTATTGTATTAAAGCGTTTGCTCTATGAACAGCATATACAACCTCATCTGGTCCAAAACCAAAGAGCGATGGATTGTTGTCTCTGAAAATGTAAAGGGCAACGGAAAAGTTCCTTTCTCGCAGCTTCGCACGATTGCAGTTATAGCTGCAATGCTTTCGGCCGGAGGGCCTGGCTATGCCCTTGACCCGGGCTCTCTGCCCACAGGAGGCAGAATAACGACTGGCAGCGGCACGATTTCCTCGAGTGGGAACCAGATGACGGTGAACCAGTCAACGCAGCAGTTGATTGCCAACTGGAAAGCCTTCAATATCGGCTCCGATGCATCCGTCACCTTCAACCAGCCGGGCGTCACCGCAACGGCGCTAAACCGCATTACCGACCAGAACCCAACACAAATAATGGGTTCGCTCAACTCGAACGGCCAGGTATTCCTGCTCAACCCTTCAGGCATTATTTTTGGCAAAACGGCACAGGTTAATGTAGGCGGGCTTGTTGCCTCATCGCTCAACATGCTCGACAGCGATTTCCTTGCCGGAAAATACAATTTCAACAACGCTGGTAACGCCGGTTCCATCATCAATCAGGGCGCTATCAAAGCATCGAATGGCGGGGTAGTTGCTTTTATAGCGCCCAAGGTTACTAATATTGGCAGCATAACAGCCAACAGCGGCAGTGCTCTCCTTGCCGCAGGCAATCAGGTTTCTGTTGATTTTACCGGTGACGGACTCATAACGTACACTGTTGACCAGGGTGCGATTGAAGCCCTCGTCGAAAACAAGGGGCTCATCAAGGCCGATGGCGGAGTGGTGGTGATGACAGCAAAGGCCGTTGACGCTTTGCTGACGGCAACAGTGACCAACACGGGAGTCATTGAGGCCCGGACACTACAGAACAAAGCAGGCCGGATTCTTCTTCTCTCCGACATGGAGAACGGCAAAACCACTGTCAGCGGCACACTCGATGCCAGCGCTCCTGATTGCGGTGATGGCGGGTTTGTTGAGACCTCCGGCGCACAAGTGAAGATTGGTGATGGTACAAAGGTAACAACGGTTTCGCCTCAGGGTAAGACAGGAAAATGGTTGATTGATCCGACAGATTTCAATATCGGGGGTGCCAACTTTGATATCTCAGGCTCAACGCTTTCTGGGAATCTTAATAATAGTAATCAAGAAATCTTAAGCAGCAGTGGCGATATCAATGTTAACGATGTGGTTTCGTGGTCAGCCAATACGCTCACGTTGTCAGCAACTAACAATATCAATATCAATTCTGCATTGACCGCAACAGGGACTGGCAGCTTGACTCTAACTGCTGGCGCATCAGCAACTATCAGTGCGACCGCACCTGTCAATATTGGCGGCATTTTCAATCTTACAAGCGGAACCTGGAATCAAGTCACCAGCACTCTGCCTTCATTCGCAGCGAATGACTTTCGTATCACTGGAGGAACGTTTATTCGCGCAACAGGAGGTGATGGAACTTCAAGCACCCCGTATTTGATTAGCGATATTTACGGATTGCAGGGCATCGGCAGCAGTGAAATGCATAATAAGTATTTTTCTCTGGCAGGCACTATCGATGCCATTGGTACCTCAGCATGGAACGAGAATGCCGGTTTTGCACCCATTGAAACGTTTACAGGAACCTTCGATGGCCTCGGAAAAACCATCAGCAGTCTGACGATCAACAAGTCGGGAGAAAGAAATATCGGCTTGTTTGGAGATTCGTCCGGCCTCATCAGTAATGTTAAACTTGTCAATGCCTCAGTGATCGGCGGCAACTCGGTTGGTGGCCTGGTGGGAATTAACCGGGGTACTGTCGGCAACTGCTCAGTTAGCGAAAGCTATGTCAAGGAGCAGGAAGGATCACAATATCTCGGGGGTTTGGCGGGATTGAATAGCGGCTCCATCACTCTCTGCTCTGTCAGTAACACTTCTGTTTCCGGCGGTGCGGTCACTGGTGTCGGCGGTCTTGTGGGGGGGAACGATGAATTGGGCATCATCAGCGACTGTTCAGTTTCCGGAGGAAGCGTGAGCGGCAATGCTGGTGTCGGCGGTTTAGTTGGGGGTAATATAGGCTCAATCACGAGTAGTTCAGTCTCAAATGGGAATGTCAGTGGCGGATATTATGTCGGTGGCCTGGTAGGTGCTAATGGCGACCCGACAGGCCAGTTTACCACCTATAACGCCACTATCAGTCAGAGTTATGCCACTGGAAGTGTATCCGGGATATATTCTGTCGGTGCTCTTGTAGGCGAAAATAAGGGAACAGAGACATCAGGCATTGCCGTCATTAGCAGCGATAGTTATGCGACAAGCAGTGTATCGGGTAGCGTCTATGTTGGTGGTTTGGTGGGGTATAATGATGGGGGCACCATAAAGCTAAAATATACACTGTCTGATCTCATAAGAACATATCAGGGAAGCGACTATACTTTAAGTGATTTGTGGAGTGCATCCTCAATATTCGGCAATTCCTACAGTTCATGGACAGCAGGCACAGACTATAGCTTCTCCTATAAAGGTAGCACACTCTCCAGTTTTATAAATGCCGGCAACTATTCATCTATTTCAATTAATGTAAGTAAGTCAGGATATTTACTTGAAGGCTCAGCCGCCAATGCATTGGGCTCATTATCGATAACCAAAGCACCGTTGCAGGTCACGGCTGTCGATGCAACGAAGACATACGATGGCATTGCGTACGGTGGCGGGAATGGTGTTAGCTACAGCGGGTTTGTGCATAGTGAGAACAGTGGAGTGCTGGGTGGTACGCTCTCGTATGCAGGTACATCGCAAAGCGCAATTAATGCTGCGAGCTATGTTATTACGCCGGGCGGATACACTTCCGGGAACTACGATATCAGTTACATTGATGGGACGCTGACTATTTCGAAAGCACCGTTGACGGTCATAACCGGGAGTCTGACCGGGGCTATCAGCAAGGTCTATGATGGTACCGATGGAGCGACGCTTACCTCCGGAAACTATCTTTTGAACGGTTTTGTCTCGGGAGAAAATGCCAGTGTTACGAAGACAAGCGGAACCTATGAAACCGCCAATGCGGGCACCAGTAAGACCGTTACGGTAAGCCTCACAGGCAGTGACTACAGTGCTGAAGGCTCTACAAAACTGGAAAACTACAGTCTGCCAAGCACTGTGAGTGGTTCGATTGGTACGATAACCCAAGCCCCGTTGCAGGTCACGGCTGTCGATGCAACGAAGACATACGATGGCATAGCGTACAGTGGCGGCAATGGTGTTAGCTACAGCGGG
>CAITSZ010000014.1 GCA_903895195.1 uncultured Chlorobiaceae bacterium | reverse complement strand
AGGAGGGGCCAACCGTAGAAAAAAACAACTACCGCTTCAAAACGTGGTAGGAAATCATTACAAAATGACGTAGTCTAAAGACGCTGCCTGGGTGATTGCTAATTTCCGAAATTGGCTCATTTTTAATTTCCGACTACAAAAACAGTATAAGTTAGATCAGACTCACTACGGATCCGGCTCCACCATAGTATCTTTGTACAACAGTTACCTTGCAAATGCAAATACAGCTAATACTTCCGGCTATGCATCTCGTGCGACTTGGATCTCTCCGGCTGTACTTAACGATGGTACTGTCTACCAAGGCCTGGTTACCAGCAATGTTCCCGAACCAAGCACCATAGTGCTGCTTGGCACAGGCTTGTTTGGCCTGGCAGTTTTCGGCAAGCGTCGCCTGATCAAAACAGCATAATAATTACGCCTTTGAATAATAACGGATATCTTTATAAACAAAGGCACTGGACTCCAGTGCCTTTGCTCTTTGGCAGAAAACTTTATACTCCTTCAATCGGATCATCGGACTATTGGCAGAAACCAATACCTATATACTATCTGAGAGAATATCTGAGCAATAAAAGGTAAAAAAAAGTACTCAAACCATTGACGAACCTGCAAAACGCATTAAAACGATATCTTAAAGAACCGTATATTGTTGTTTTTTAATTGAGCCTTTAATCCTTTTTATCTGAGATGCTTGTCAAAGAGATTCTAAACGCTGCCGTAAAACCTGTATTCAGCTTTGAGTTTTTTCCACCCAAGAAAGATGAGGATTGGGAAAAGCTCTTTGAAACCATTGCTGCGCTATCCCCTCTTAATCCTTCGTATGTGAGCGTTACGTATGGCGCTGGCGGTTCAACGCGTTCAAGAACCCATGATCTGGTTACAAGGATTCAGAAAGAGACCGGGCTGACCGTTGTTTCTCATCTGACCTGCATTTCTTCCGACAGAGAGGAGACGGGTACGATTCTTGAAAACTATCAGGAAAACGGCATAGTCAACGTCCTTGCCCTGAGAGGTGACAAACCTGCGGGAGTGGCTACGATTGAAGAAGCCATCAAGGATTTCCCTCATGCCATAGATCTTGTCGGGTTTATTAAAACCAGCTATCCTGCTATTGGTGTCGGGGTTGCGGGGTTTCCGGAAGGGCACCCTGAGACGCCTAACAGAATGAAAGAGATTGAGTATCTGAAAGAAAAAATTGATGCAGGTGCCGACTATATTGTGACCCAGCTCTTTTTTGACAACCGGGACTATTTTGACTTTGTAGAACGTTGTGCCATCGCCGGCATTACCGTTCCCATTATCCCCGGCATCATGCCGATCACGACGAAAAAAGGGATGATCAGAATGTCGGAACTGGCACTCGGTGCCAGAGTCCCCGCTCCGCTGTTATCAAAAGTCATGAATGCCGCAAACGATACAGAGGTCGCATCAATCGGTATCGAGTGGGCTACCAGTCAGGTGCAGGAGCTGATCGACCATAATATCAAGGGTATTCATTTCTATACCTTGAACATGGCCGATGCCACCCTTCGAATTTTTAATAACATCCATCATTAAACGAGCAGCAGAGGCTGAACCGACAAAGATGTTTTCTCTCTGAAAGCTGAACTCTTCAGAAAAGTTCGTTCTGAACAAGCTGTTCATAGGTTTCACGTTTTCGAACAAGCGTCACCTCGCTTCCATCCACCATAACTTCCGCAGGGCGTAACCGGCCATTGTAGTTGCTACCCATCACTGCGGCATAAGCCCCTGAGGACATTACTGCAAGCAGCTCCCCTTCCTGGGCATCCGGAATTGCCCTGTGTCTGGCAAAGAAATCACTCGACTCACAGACTGGACCAACAACATCAGCGATAATGGTGTTCTCATGATGGGTGACCGACTGAATTTCGTGATGCGACTGGTAGAGCGCAGGACGAATCAGTTCAGTCATTCCGGCATCAACAACAAAAAACTCTTTGCCTGTGTGATTGCGCTTTTTATAGAGAATTCTGGTCAAGAGCACCGATGCGTTGGCAACGAGGTAACGTCCGGGTTCAAAAATGACTTTTATGCCGGTAGGGAGAAGCATTGGAATCAGCTTGTCGGCAAAGTGCTCAATCGGTGTGGCTGGTTTCTGCGGATCGTAGGTTACCGGGAACCCTCCGCCAATATCCAGAAACTCAATAGCAAAGCCACTGGCTTTCGCTGCATTCAAAATAGTGAGGAGCTTGGTGGTTGCCGCCACATAATATTCCGGGTCGAAAATCTGCGAACCGATATGCATATCGAGCCCGACAAGCTTTACGTTCTGCAATTGAGTAAGAAAAGAGAATACCTCGGGCAACTCCGCTTCGTCAATACCGAACTTTTCTTTACTATCACCAGTGGTAATATAGGGATGGGTTTCAGCGGTTACGTTCGGATTGATTCGTATCGCTACGGAGGCTTTTTTACCAAGCTCGCCGGCAATACGATTAATGGCCTTGAGTTCCGAGTATGACTCAGCCTTGAGCATAAGGACTCCGCTTTGGAGTGCATAGGCAATCTCTTCGGGTTTTTTACCTACACCGGCAAAAATAATCCGGTCAGGAGAAACTCCGGCCTGGAGTGCACGATAGAGCTCGCCCCCGGAGTTGACATCGCAACCACAACCAAGTTCGGCAAAGGTTTTGATAACACTGAGATTAAAGTTTGCCTTTACCGAATAACAGGTAAAATGTGGTAACGTTTCGAAAGCACGCTCAAATGCCATGAAGCTTTCCACAAGACTTTGCCGGGAAGTGACAAAAAGAGGAGTTCCGAAAGTACCGGCAAGTCCATCAAGTTTAACGTTAACGCAGCATAGCGTATTGGCGGTATATTGAAATATTTTACTGTCAAGCACGGGTTCGTTACCGTTTAAAGTGTTATAGAGAAGTCAAAAATAGCTTTTCTCCTGTTATCACGGAAAGAAAAAACCCATAACTTGCAAAATCAGCTGACAGGGCTTATATTCTCAACTCTTATACAACTCATACCTGATTGGTGTTACCATGGCAAAAGGAAAAGAAAACAGAATCGTTATTACACTTGAATGCACTGAAGCCAAAAAAGAAGGGCAGACAGTTTCAAGATATACAACCACAAAAAACAAGAAAAATACCACCGAACGTCTTATCTTGAAGAAGTACAATCCAAATATGAAGAAGCACACCTTGCATAAGGAGATTAAGTAAGCTGAACTTTGCTCGTACAGCAAAAAGAGGGTGCTTAGTGTTCCGGTCTGAGCATACCACAATGCCCGAATGGCGGAATTGGTAGACGCACGCGTTTCAGGGACGCGCGCCGCAAGGTGTAGGAGTTCGAGTCTCCTTTCGGGCACAAACAATATTCCCCGCGATATGCACGCAAGGACGCTAAGCAATATCTCAACAGTCGATTTTGTTCAGTCTGACTTTTACACACACACAACACACAGGCATGCACCTTTTCCTGAGAAGGTGCTTTTTTTTATGCTTTAATAATCCAAAACATCAGCCGTAGTGGATCATACCAAAATAAACCTACTTGTCAAGCTTCAGCACCTTGATAACAAAATAGAAAGCATAGTCAGCTTACAGAAAGGGCTTCCGGAGGAAATTACGGCTCTGGATGAAGACCTTAGATTCACCAGTCGCCAGATCGAATCACGAAAGAAAACAGCTGACGATCGCATGAAGCTGCGACAGCAACTGCACGACAGCATCCATGAGTGTAAAAACAAGATCCTGAACTTTAAGGAAAAACAGACTCTTGCCCGTAATAACAAGGAATATGACGCTCTCTCCAAACAGATAGAATATGAAGAAAAGGAGATAGCCCAGGGAGAGATTCAGCTTCAGGATATTGTTCATGCTGAACAGCGGGCTCTGGAAATCCAGAAAAAAGGGCGCCAGCTGATTACTGAGAACCGTTATGACGAGATTACTGAAGAGATGATGCCTGACGATGTTCTGCTGCAACAGCTTGAAGACTTGACCAAACAGCTTTCTGTCAAAAAAGAGGAACTGGACAGTATTGTTATTGAAACTGCAGAAGACGTTGATTCCCTGAAAAAAAAGGTCAAGGAACAGAGAAAGATTATTCAGACTGAAGCTGTAAGATTGCTCGACAAGTATGACCACCTGAGAAGCGGAACGTTGCAGAATGCAGTTGTAAGACTGAATCGGAATGCATGTTCGGGATGCAATACCAGGGTTCCTACCAATCGTCATACCATGATTGTTCAAGGCGGGTTCTATCTTTGCGAGTCATGCGGTAGAATTGTGGTTCATGAAAGACTCTTTGAAGAGGCTGAAGGCTGAGAAGCATTCAGGACGTATGGTTCTTTGACAAGCTGAAACCAGAAGTGTGCAGTCGCCGTATAGCACAGGCTATGGCGGAGGAAAGTCCGAACTTCACAGGGCAGGGTGCCGGTCGAGAGTCCAGGGGACTCAAGCCTGGGGATGACGGCGCAAGCCGATTATCACAGATAGTGCAACAGAAAACAAACCGCTCCGGGCAACCGGAGTAAGGGTGAAACGGCGGTGTAAGAGACCACCAGACATTACAGTAATGTAGTGTGCTTGGCAAACCTCCCCGAAGCAAGGCTAAATAGGAAAACTTTCTCCTCTCGGGGGGATAAGAGTGGCCCGCTCAAATCCGCAAGGAGAGTTTTCGGGTAAGCCGCATTAGATAAATGGCTGCAGTTTTATCAGGTTAAGCCCTGGTAATCCACAGAATTCGGCTTATAGCTTCGGTTTCAGCTTTTTTTTTCTCCAGCTCAACACTGGTGTCTGCCGTTCAGTGCTCCCCTAATACCCCAGATTCCGCTTGTTTCGGGAAAAGTTCAGCGCAAGCCCTACCATAATCATATTTCCAATCAAGGAAGAGCCTCCATACGAGACAAATGGCAGAGGAACGCCAATGACAGGAATAAGACCAATGGTCATACCTGTATTGATAACAATATGAATAAATAAGAGCGATACATATCCGGTAAGCGTGAGCTCAACAAAGCGGTTTTTAATGGAAAATATGGCCCAGATCAACCTGAGTATCAGCGTCAGATAGAGTGATAGCAAGAGCACCGCTCCAATAAAACCAAACTCTTCACCAATAACACAAAAAATAAAATCTGTCCACTGTGCCGGAATAAATCGCAGTTGAGTCTGTGTTCCATGAAGAAACCCTTTCCCCAACAATCCTCCTGAACTAATTGCTATTTTTGCTTGGATAACATTATATCCGGCTCCCTGAGGATCGTTCATCGGATCCAGAAATGTCTGAATTCTATCGATCTGATGGGGCCTGAGAATGCTGGTGGCATACTTTTGTGTTAAAAGGCTGGTAGCTAAACCTGAGCATATAACAATCAATTGATGAAGCTGAAATTTCTTACGATAAATAACAAGCGTTGCAAAGAGAATGAGCGCAGATGCGATAATAAAATAAATATTGAAAAAACCGCTGATCATCAGAATGAGGGGAAAGGCAAGCAACATGAGGACATAAAGATCAAATCCTGAAACAATAAGCATAGGGGCAATAAATGACAGAAATGTAATCGTTGTACCCATATCAAGCTGAAAAATGATCAGCATTGCCGGGAAAAAAGCAAGCCCGAGAGCGATAAAAAAATGGGGTAACGACCGGATGTCAGTTTCGTCATCTGAGAGGAATCTTGCAAGAGCAAGAATGGTGGACATTTTAGCAATTTCGGATGGCTGAAAACTGAAAAAGCCAATTTTTATCCAGCTTGTATTCCCTCCAACTTTTTTACCGACGACCAATACCGCTATCAAAAGAATAATTCCTATCGCATAAAAGATATAAGCGTTATCACGGATAACACGAACATCATGAGAGTAGACAAACGACACAACAACAATTCCTATCAAGCTCCAGGAGAACTGACGGTAAAACAAGGTTGGATCACCAGATCCGTGGGTTGCACTATAGACCGCCATCAGTCCGATACCTATAATTCCCAGCATCGGAACCAGAAACCATAAATCAATTTTGCTTTGTTTTTCCATCGTGATATTGAGATTGGCGGCTAATTAACTCTCTGGAGGTTTCAACCCGGAATGGCTGGAACATGCCGGGGTAAAAAAGATAGTTTACCAAAAAATTATAATAACGTTTTATACGATAATACACTGAAAAACATGCACGGGGCAAGAAAGAAATTGAAACTATGAGAACCAGTTATCAGGGAAGTGCGCCGGGATAGTTTTTCGATATGGCTAAAAAAAGGTACATTTTCGAGAGCTAGCCAGTGTTTGAAATAAATTTGCCAAGATCACCAGAAACCTCCTTTTCATATTCAAGATTGTTACTATCACCATGACATTTACCAGGCATGCCGTTTCCGGCATTATTATTGTTTTATGTTCTCTTTTTATTACTCCCCTGTACCTTGGTGCTGCTGAGGCAGGTGAATATATAGCGATTCGCAAGGAAGGGTCGGGTAAAATTGCCCTGGTACTCGGCAAACCCGATGCCGAGGGGAAAAGGGATAGTGAGTGGGCTCAGAATCTTGATAGGGTTATACGTGACGGTCTGGATTTTACAAAGCTTTTCACGCTGATCTCTCCCCCACTCAACATAAAGGTGGTAAACGACAATAAGAGCGAGAGTATTAATTTCGGAGCTCTTAATTCTGTAGGCGGGGAAGTTTATGCCGGGGGTCGTGTATCAAAAAAATCAGGCAACATCAATTTTGATGCAGAAGTTTACGAAACTGCAAGCGCAAAGCCTCTGCTGAAAAAAACCTATAGTGGCAAAGAGGAGCAGCTTCGTTCTATCGGCCATGCATTCTGTGAGGATCTTGTTGAGCTTCTTACTGGTAAAAAGTCGCTTTTCGGCAGCAAGATTGTCTTTGTTTCAAATAAAACCGGATATAAAGAGATTTACGAATGTGAGTTTGATGGCCAGGGTTTAGAGCAACTGACCAATTCCCGCTCGATCACTCTGACACCATCGCTCTCCCCTGATGGCCGTTATCTTGCCTACACTGATTTCACTTCCGGTCGGCCGACGCTCTATATAAAAAACCTTGCAGAGAAGAAAACAGCTGCCGCGAGTAAAAGTGGCGTAAGCATTGCCCCCGGCTGGAGAAACAACAACGAAGTGGCGACAACCCTATCTTTTGAAGGTGATCAGAACATCTATCTTGTAAAGCCTAACGGCTCTATTTCACGAAGGGTTACCAACAGCCGGGGGATAGATGTTTCGCCAACATTTTCTCCGGATGGCAGTAAAATGGCATTTGTTTCGTCGCGAAACGGCGCACCTCAGATATTTGTCCAGGATATCCAGTCTGGAGAGGTTCTGAGGCTTACTTTTAATGGAAAGTATAATACGCAGCCATCATGGTCACCTGCCGGTGATAAAATTGCATACTCAACAATGCAAAGCAAAGGTGAAATTGATTTATTTGTCATCAATGCTGATGGAACGGGGCTACAGCAGTTGACAAAAAAATCAGGAGAAAACGAACATCCATCATGGTCGCCTGATGGTGAAATGATTGTATTTTCCTCCAGCCGTCAGGGAAAGAAAAGATTATTTGTCATGAATTCGACCGGCGATAATCAGAGGCGTTTATTGCAGGGTGACGGCGAAGAGATGCAGCCATCATGGTCGTTGTTCAGAAAGTAGTAACAGGTTACATAGGCTGGACCTATTATTGAAAAAAACCACTGTACCGGAACCTACAGAATAAGCGTTCCGGTACAGTGGTTTTTTTGATCTATTTTTAAAAATTTGCAGTTGGGGGCTTTGTTAGGGAATAGGGCTTATGGGACTTACAGGTCTTATAGGACTAATGGAAGGTTATGGCGACTGGAATTAGAACCCGAATCTTAAGAAATAATAAAAATTGCCTGTATGCAAAAGAAATGTTTTTGCATATTGGAATATTTTATTTGGAGTGATTAACTTCACAAGGGTTTATGCTGTAAGGGGTTGGGTGGAAGGAATCAAATGAACAATATACTCCATTGGAGAAAAAACGATGAACAGAGATATAATCAAAATATCATTGTATGCTTTGCTGTTGATGAGCATGCTTGGCTTGTCGGGGTGTGCACTGGGAACTGCTGTTCAGCCCTGGGAGAAAGCGACTCTTGCGAGGCCTGAAATGACCTTTGAGGGGGATAAACTTGATAATGCTTTTACTGAACATATCTACAGCAGCAAAGAGGGTGCCTCCGGCGGGTCGGGCGTTGGCGGCGGTGGTTGCGGATGCAATTGACATAAACTTCAAAACAGGTTATTTATGGGATCGTTTTCAACAACGAAATCAAAAGTTTTTGGTGCTGCTTTTGCAACAGCAGCGTTAGCGTTGCCGTCACTTCAGTTTGCCAATGCTGCAGCTCCACCGGAAAGAGGAGTTGTCAGCTTCAAATATCTTCATTATCAAGACAGTCAGGAGATAGCTGCTACAGGAAGCACCAGTGTCATTAATACGATATCCGGAGCTTCTTCCGTTGCGGCTTCGGGAACATCAGGCAGTGGTTTCCAGGACAGGATCGGTGTTAATGCCTACTCAGTGAGTGCTCTGGTGCCTGTTGCAGGGAAATGGTCCATAGGAACGAGCTACACCTCCGATTCCGTTTCAGGTGCATCTCCGGCTTATCACTCCTCCGGTTTGACCACGATGAAAGATTTCCGGCAAGCAGTCGATGTTCAGCTGACACGTTATTTTTCAAAAGGAAGCGTAAATATTGGTACATCCTATTCAAAAGAGTCCGATTATATCTCCCGGGGATTTTCTCTTCAAGGGAGTCTATCGACTGAAGACAAAAACACAACGCTTACTCTCGGCGGCAGCTTTAACAATGATTCAATCAATCCAGTTAACAACCCTGCTATTGATGAGACAAAAAAGGTGACAACCGGGTTGATCGGGGTTACAAGGGTGTTAACTCCACAGGATATTGTTCAGCTCAATTTCGGGTATTCCAAGGGAAGCGGTTATTACTCGGACCCTTATAAGCTCAATGACAACCGGCCACGGGAACGCAACGCTTTAACGGCCTTAGCTCGCTGGAACCATCATTTTGATGATAATGGTACTGATGGGACCGTCCATCTGTCATACCGGTATTATTCCGATACTTTTGGTATCAGGGCGAATACGCTGGATGCTGAGTATGTTCAGCCATTATATAAAGGCTGGACGGTTACGCCACTTCTCAGGCTCTATACACAAAGTGAGGCTGATATTTATGTCTCTGTCGGAAGAGCTGAAAAAGCAGACCCGACGCAACCAACACCTCCTCCGGCTAATGCTGTTTATTATTCCGAAGACCAGCGTTTGTCGGCTTACGGAGCTATAACCCTTGGGTTGAAGGTGAGCAAACAAATTAATAAGGATTGGCTGGTCGATGTCAAATATGAGCAGTATGAGCAGCGTGCTGAATGGAGTTTGTATGGGAGTGGGGATAAAGGACTAACCCCATTTAAGGCAAGCAGTATTCAGGTTGGCTTGTCGAGGCAGTTTTAACGGCTCGATAAGGGGTAAGGGATAACTTTATTTGAGCAAAAATTAGCGCAAGAGACTCCTTCTCGCCGGTGTATGACTGCGATATTTTAGATGTAGCTGATAAATCCGGGAATACTAATCAGCTACAATATCAAATGATGAAACGCCATTGTCAGAGATAGAGATAAGAATGGTAAGGGGTCTGTCACAAACCGGACACTCTTCCGTTATCTCCTGATTTCCTTCCTCACAATCAACCTGCAGTTCCATTACTTCACCGCACGATGGGCACTGCACAGAGATGGTTTCAAGAATGTTCATAGCTTTGTCTGCTTTTTTGTTCAACAACAACGCAACAGTAATACGATTTTGTTTAAAATGAGGGGCCACCCTGATGAAACATTCCATGAAACCCCCACATCGCCCCAAACAGCATCGTTATAACTGCCATGATAAGGCTTATAATCGTTGAAAAAATGACCAGCGCGGGAATGCCGGCAAAAACCAACTTCACCATAAACATAACCATGGACCAGAAGGGCATGCGGATGTCGGTAACCACAACTTTCTCTGCATCCTGATATTTTTTTTCGTCCATTCAGCTCCTTGTTTGTATTGCAAATGCTCCTTTGAAACAGGGGCATCGGCAAAATCTTATTTCTTCTGATTTTTCATCTCTTCCTGCATTTTCTTCACCATGGCTTCAAGATCTTTCTTGTTACTGGAGGCTGTACCACTGTGCATTGCAGGAAATTCATTTTTTGTAAACCCGGCCGGAACCTTGAAGAGAGAGGCATCAAGCCCGTGCTTTTCCACTTTGGTCAGTTCAGTAATAATGTTGGCCTGACGGTGCCATATTTTGACGGGAAAACCATCAAGACCGGCGGCCTTCATTCGACGAGCCAATACAGGCATATTTTTGTCACTTGCACTCTGCATCCGCGCATAGGTAAAATAATCAAGAATCTCTTTTGATACCCACATCTCCATCACTGACTCGCCATGAGTGACGCGAACATGTGAACAGTTGTAACCATTAACCTGCTCTCTGCCGAGATTTTCAATTTTTGCGTTGGTATAACTGTCTGTCTTTTCAGTTGCGGCCACATCCTTTTTCATGGTATCGGTATTGATAACCGACCAGGATTTTTGTGCTGTATTGACGAGATAGACAAGATTAGGGGTGTCGGAAGGGGAAATAATAACCATCTTTATATCAGAAGGCATGTTTTTCATGTGTGAACTGCTTTCTGTACGAACCCCCTCTTTGGCAATAAAGAGCCTGGTTTCTGTGGATCCAGCATCAGGAATAGTGGTCTGCAAGGTAAGAACACCTTCGAATGGCTGGACAGCCGGCTGGATTGATCCTGGGGTTACTTCGCTGACTTTTGGCGATGTTGTCTCATTTTTTTTGCTGCTGCACGCTCCGAGTATCAGCATACTTGTGAGAACGAGAAGAAGCGGAGAAACACTTTTTCGCATATGAGTAACGTTATAGTTAACTGGATACACTTCAAAAAAGAAATAAGACAACAATGCTTCAGGGCGTCAACAACTCCTGATAATTGCAGATAAAAGCTATGGTTCCGATTTTATCATTCAGACCCATCACCGGAACGAGAAACATGTTTTTGCGCTGCTGGAGAGGATAGGAAATCAGCTCCGATGTCCCAAGGTTCATTCCGGGAAAGAGGCGGGAAAAAGAACTCCCCTGCAACTTGCGATCAGTCGAGACTTTGATGGTTCCGGAGGGGTCTATAAGCATGATGATGCCGAACCCTTTCTTTTTGATCAATTCAGTGAAATACTCATCGATCTGGTCATAATTGGAACGCATCAGCTCTTTGCGCACCGACCAGGCGAGAGGAAGCGAGAATAGCTTCATTTCCTGGCGCTGAAGATAGAGGTAGCGAATCTCGGCCTGCTCTGTAAGCTGTTGCTGTTTTTCATCGCTCTGGTATCGCATCCAGAATATTCCTCCAGCAAGCGACACAATAACGAGGAGATTAATGGCCAACAGGAAACGCTTCCAGAATGACGGTTGACGGCGTGGAACTTCCTGAACATCATTGCTGCTCATCATAGATTCAAAAGAATTATGCTTTTTCGGGATGGAAGAGATTGAGATAAAAGGCTTCTTTGTCCTGCATCAGCTGTCGATCTTCAGGAGAGTGATCGTCATAACCGATAAGATGAAGCGCGGAATGGAATGTGACGCGAAGAAGTTCCTGAAGAAAATCAGCCGAGAATCTGGAAGCATTTTCTTTGACGACATCGAGGGAAATATAAAACTCGCCATCGATATCACTTCCCTTGTTATAACGGAATGTAATGGTATCGGTTGTGTAATCATGCTGCAAAAACTCACGGTTTATGCGTTGCATCATTTTGTTGCCGCAATAGACTCCTACAATGGAGTCCACGGTGCATCCTTCAGTTTTCAGCACCAGAAGCACTGCTTTTTCAAGGAGTTGTTCAGGGAGTTCCCGTTTTGTGGTGTTGTAAATCTGCAGGGTCATGTCGGGAGCTTTTGTGAAGATGCGATGAGAGAATCGATGTGTTTGAGCTGGTGTTTGTGCACCCTGAAGGTCAGCTCAACCTCTTCGTCGATACAGCGTTCATCAATAACTTCAGTGTGCTCGTAGAGATAGCTGATGAGTTTATAATTGGAAACATGAATGCTTATATGGCGCTCCTGGTAGTCGCGGGCTACATGCTGGCTGATAATCTCTTTAAGGAGTGAGATATTGAGACCACGAACGGCGGATATAAAGACCGCATCAGGATATTTTTCAGTGAACTCCCTAAGCAGTGAAGGATCTTCAAGGGCATCGATCTTGTTGAATACATCGATGATATGATCATGCATAACCCCGATATCCTTGAGCGTGTCGCGCACAACCTGCATCTGATCCTCAAAGCCGGGATGACTTATATCGATGATATGAAGCAGAAAATCGGCCTGCAGCACCTCGTCAAGGGTTGACTTAAAACTTTCGACAAGCGTGTGCGGGAGTTTGCGGATGAAACCGACCGTATCGGACAAAAGAACAAGCTTGTTGATGTTCAGTTCCAGACGGCGGGTTTTGGTATCGAGGGTGGCAAATAGCCTGTTTTCGGCAAAAGCCTGAGCCTCCGGGCAGAGCGCGTTCATCAGGGTGGACTTACCGGCATTTGTATAGCCGACAAGAGAGACTCTCGGGACTGTCTGGCGACCCTGGGTCTGGGTATCATGCTGCAGAGAGACCTCTTTAAGCTTCTTTTTCAAGAGGGAGATCCTGTCGCGAACCAGACGGCGGTCGGTCTCAATCTGAGTTTCACCGGGACCTTTGTTACCAATACCTCCCTTCTGCTTTGACAAGTGAGTCCACTGTCCAGAAAGGCGAGGGAGCATGTATTCAAGCTGGGCAAGTTCAACCTGCATTTTTGCCTGAGCCGATTGCGCTCTTATGGCAAAGATCTGCAAAATCAAGGCTGTGCGATCGATAACTTTGCACTGAAGAGTCTTTTCGAGATTTCTTGCCTGTGCAGGCGAAAGATCGTCATCGAAAATTACAAGATCAATTTCATGCTCTTTGACAAAGAGAACCAGCTCTTCAAGCTTGCCTTTTCCTATACCATAGGCTGGATCGCGCAGTTTTTTATCCTGTATGAATTTTTCGACAATATCAGCCCCTGCAGTATCGGCGAGAAAAGCAAGCTCATCGAGATATTCCTCAACAAGGGATCGGGGTGTTTCGGGGGGGGAAAAGAGGCCAATAAGAATGGCCTTTTCCCTTTTATTTTCAGATTCGACAATATTCAACAGGGCAATAATTGATTAGGCAAGCATTTGTAGCATAATGAACTGTAACAAGTGTTGTTGCTATATTACAACCATTGTTTTATCTTGACAAACTCTTTTTGTTAACGTTGTCACGACTTATAAAGTTACATATTTTTACTTTCACGGCATTCATTAAAGAGGATAACTGAGCTGTGGTGACCAGAACAGGCTAATATAAGCGCGTATGTCAGATGAATTACAGCTATAATGAAAAAACTGCCGGAAAAGAAAATAATAAGCTGATAACGTTAGAAGAAGCTTACAGTTACTGCAAGAATATTTCCAAAAAACACGCCAAAACGTTTTACCTCGCAAGCCTGTTTCTCCCTAAAAAGCAGCAGAACCCGATTTTTGCGATTTATGCCCTGCTGAGAACGGTTGATGATGTCGTTGACATGGCAGAGGATAAGTTTCAAGATGGCCTGATTACCACCGATGAGATCAGCGTGATGCTTGAGGGCTGGAAATCGCGGCTTAAAGCTTGTTATGCTGGCAACGTCGACAATGACCCGATCATGCTGGCCTGGCAGGATACCCTGAAAAGCTATGCAATCCCGATTGAGCTGCCGCTTGATCTTATGGATGGGGTAGCTATGGATATCGAGTTCAAGCCCTTTGAGACCTTTGATGAGCTTTACGTCTACTGTTACAAGGTCGCTGCTGTAGTCGGGCTGATGACATCAGAAATTTTCGGATACAGGGACAAACAAGCTCTGGAGCACGCCATTGAGCTGGGAATAGCTATGCAGTTGACCAACATTTTGCGTGATGTAGGCGAAGATGTTGACCGTGGAAGGATATACCTCCCTCTGGAGGATCTCCGCCGTTTCAACTATTCGAAAGAAGAGTTCATGCAAAAGAGAATAAATAATAACTTCACCAATCTGATGAAGTTTCAGATTGAAAGGGCCCGTAGCTATTACCGCTCTTCGGAGAAAGGCATACCTATGCTTGAGAGGCAAAGCAGGTTTGGTGTATGCATCAGCAGCATAAATTACGGCAATATTTTAAGCGCGATCGAAAAAAACAATTATGATGTTTTTTCAAAAAGAGCCTATCGCTCATTTTATCAGAAAATCAGCACCATTCCGTACGTCTTGTATAAAACCATGGTGAGTGGCTGATTAAGAGGAGAGCCAAGGCTGATCAACAATTTTTCACTTATAGAATTCACAGGTACAGGAGATCATGCATAAAGAGAACGAACAGAACCAGAACAACCAGGAGCAACCGGCTCAGCCCTCCCTGAATGACCAGATGGTGCGCCGGCTTGAAGAAAGACAACAGCTCATTGATGCCGGGGTAAATCCTTACCCATGCAAATTTGATGTCAGCCGGTCTTCACATGATATTCTCATAAATTTTCAGGATGATGTTCATGAACCGGTGTCGGTTGCGGGCAGAATCATGACTATTAGAAAGATGGGAAAAGCATCGTTTTTCCATCTTCAGGACTCCAGAGGCAGAATCCAGATTTACATGAAAAAAGATGAGGTGGGTGACGCTACGTATGACACCTTCAAATTGCTCGATATCGGCGATATCGTCGGGGTGAAAGGATATACGTTCAAAACCAGAACCGGTGAAATATCAGTACATGCCGAACAGTTGGAGCTGCTTACCAAATCACTGAGACCGATACCAGTGGCCAAGGAAAAAGAGGTCGATGGGGAAAAAGTGATTTTTGATGCTTTCAGCGACAAGGAACTTCGCTATCGCCAGCGGTATGTTGATCTGATTGTTAATCCGGAGGTAAAAGAGACCTTTATAAAGCGCTCAGCCGTTGTTTCATTTATGAGGCAATTTTTTGCCAAACAAGGGTGGCTTGAAGTTGAAACCCCTATACTGCAACCGATTTATGGAGGTGCAGCAGCTCGGCCATTCACGACGCATCACAATGCGCTCGACATGCAGCTCTATTTGCGTATTGCCAATGAGCTTTACCTCAAACGACTTATTGTAGGTGGATTTGACGGGGTATTTGAATTTGGAAAGGATTTCAGAAATGAGGGAATCGACCGTTTCCATAACCCTGAATTCACCCAGGTTGAGCTTTATGTAGCCTACAAGGATTATAACTGGATGATGGAGCTCGTTGAGGAGCTGTTTTACCAGACTGCTCTCGAAGTCAATCAGAGCGATGTTACGACGTTTCTCGGTAATGAGATCTATCTGAAGCCACCGTTCAGGCGCCTGAGCATTATTGATGCTATAGCGGAATACACCGGCAAGGATATTCGAGGAAAATCGGAAGAGGAGCTTCGCTACACCGCAAAAGATCTTGGGTTGTCACTTGATCCAAAAATCAGCAGCGGCAAAATTATCGATGAAATTTTCGGGGAATTTGTTGAGCCAAAGCTTATTCAGCCAACATTTATAACCGATTACCCTACTGAAATGTCGCCCCTGGCTAAGGAACACGCTTCACAGCCAGGAATCGTTGAGCGCTTTGAGCTTATTGTCGGAGGCAAAGAGGTGTGCAACTCTTTTTCAGAACTGAACGATCCAGTCATACAGCGTGAAAGACTTGAGTCCCAAGCCCGATTAAGGCAGCGGGGCGACGAGGAGGCTATGGTTGTTGATGAAGACTTCCTTCGGGCAATCGAGTACGGCATGCCGCCATGCGCCGGGCTTGGAATAGGGATCGACCGACTGGTAATGCTTATTACCGGACAGGACTCCATCAGGGATGTGATATTCTTTCCGCATTTGAAACCGGAGTAGGAGAGGATTTTGGAGTAATATAGGTCTTATAGGTACTATGGGACTTATAAAGAGCTTCAGAGATCCGACCATTTATTTTATACAAAGATTATTTTTATCTTTCTTTAGGAGATGCAGGCTTAACCGCAATACGCATATATACTATATACATTGCGACTGCTTTACGTTAAGACTAACTACTTGCCACATACAAAAAAAGTTGCTCATCGCTCACGCTTTATGCTGTTGGTGTCGAAAAAAACTTGTGAGAGTTCGTATCGTTATCCAATAGTTGAGAGAACGTTTTGCGTTCTAACTTTCTAAATACCGCAAATGCCGAAAAAGCAGCAAAGCAATAATCCTGCTTCATCATCAGAGTTACCCTCTCTTGGTGAAGATCACATGATGCGAAACCCCTTGGCCCTACTTGATTCTTCTTCTTCACCTGAGGAAATGTTCAGGATGATTCAGCAACTATCCGGTTATCAGATAGAGCTTGAAACGCTTCAGGCAGAGGTGAAGCGGTCGAATGATGGACTCATTGTATCACATGAAAATCTGAAAAAGAGTTTAGAGCGGTACACTGAGCTTTATGACTTTGCACCTACTGGATATTTAACTCTGGAACGTGATGGAACAATAATTCAAGTAAACCTGACGGCAGCAAAAATGCTTGGTGTTGAGCGTTCACTGTTACAGGGGAATTGTTTTCAGAATTTTATAAATCCGGAAGATATCCCGGTATTCAAGGCGGTTCTTGAAGATGTTGTTTCCATGAAAGGGCCTGCAAGCGTTGATGTCAAGCTTTTGCATGATGGGGTTCACCACTCCCGCGGACAAGATGACCCGGTGGTTCAAGCTGTTCGCATTGATGCTGTATTGAGCGGTGATGGACTCGAATACCGGCTTATTCTGTCGGATATTACTGAGCAGCAAGAAACGGAGAACGAACTTAACCGGCTGACCCGCGCACTCCTTGCGACAAACCATTGCAATCAGGCTCTGATTCATTGCTCTAATGAACAGGAATTACTGCAAAAGATTTGCAGCATCATGGTTGAAACCGGCGGCTACAGGATGGCCTGGATCGGGTATGCGGGAAATGACAAAGAAAAAAGTATATACGCAGCGGCTCAGGCAGGTTTCGAGCAGGGCTACATTGATACAACCGGTTTGACCTGGGCAGATGTGAAACTTGGGCAAGGACCTATAGGCAAAGTTATCCGCAGTGGGAAGCCTTCCTGCATTCGTGATATTCTTAACGACCCGGAGTTTGAGCCTTGGCGGTATAGAGCTAAAGAAAGAGGGTATGCATCCCTGCAGAGTTTCCCTTTAAATAACGGCCGACGGGTGTTTGGTGCCATAACAGTTTATTCTGCCTTGCCTGATGCTTTTAATGCAATGGAGACTAATCTTCTTAACGCACTGGCTGAGAACCTGGGGTATGGAATCACCATGTTACGAAGTCGGAAAAATCAAGCTGAGGCCGAAAAAGCACTGCACTGCACTCTGAATGAGCTTTTGGCTGCCAAAGAAAAAGCCGAGGAGGGCGACCGTTTAAAAACGGCATTTCTGGCAAATATCAGCCATGAAATACGTACTCCGATGAACGGCATTCTCGGATTTTCACAACTGTTGAAGGAACCCCAATTATCGGGAGAAGAACAGACCGAGTATATCGATCTCATTCATCAAAGCGGTGAGCGCATGCTGAATCTGATCAACGATCTCATCGATATTTCGCGCATTGATTCAAATGAAGCAACCGTGCAGGTTACTGAAACCAATGTAAACGAGGTTTTAGATAATCTTCTGGCTTTTTTCAAGCTCGAAGCGAGGAAAAAAGGATTGCGATTAAGCAGTATGAAGGGACTGTCGGACCTGGAGTGCATTATTGAGACCGATAGCGCAAAACTCTCTCAGATACTGATAAACCTTATCCAGAATGCCATTAAGTTCACCGCCAAAGGTGGAATTGATTTCGGTTATTCTAAAAAAGAGGGTACCCTTGAATTTTTTTGTATTGATTCAGGAATGGGTATTGCTGTTGACAAAAAAACGAAGATTTTTGAACGGTTTCATCAGGTCAATACATCCTTAACCCGTGCTCATGAGGGGGCTGGTCTCGGGTTGAGCATTTCAAAAGCATTTGTTGAAATGCTGGGTGGCTCAATGAAGGTGGAATCGGTTGAGGGTGCTGGCAGTACCTTTTCTTTTACGCTACCCTACAAGCAACCTGACAGCGCCCCTGACACTTCATTACCGGTCGTGAAAAATGCTATCGACTCGCCTCCTTCTCTCTGTATTCTCGTAGCCGAAGATGACTCAGTAAGCACCATCTTGTTTAAAAAGAACCTTAAAGGCGACAACATTACCATTCTTTGTGCTGAAAACGGCTGGGAGGCGGTAGAGCTTGTGGGACATCATCCGGAGATCAACCTTGTGCTGATGGATATTCAGATGCCGGTGATGAATGGCTATGATGCCACAAAACTGATCAAACAAAAACGGCCGGACCTCCCCATTATCGCCCAGTCGGCATTCACATCCAAAGAGGAGAGGGAAAAAGCCACAGAGGCAGGATGTGACGGTTTTATCACCAAGCCCATCAACAAAAGCGAACTGCTTGAACTGATGATGGAACTCTTGAAAGTCTGAATACCATCTCTTTATTTTCACTTTCTTCATGTTCAATGCAATGCATGTGCAGAGAAGTCAGTCGATCAGAAAAAAAGCTGGTTTATTTTATCTCCTAACCCCCAGATCATCATAATCCGCGCTTCGCTTACCGGATGTAACGATGCGTGTAATTTGCAATCATGGCCTTCCGTCAAGGACAAATCCACTCCAGCCTTAAACCGCCTTGCGCCTATTAAGGCGCTGCGATTGATTTTTCTGTTGGGAACCTTTCTAATGCCCTGCCACAGTCAATTTGCAATAGCAGACCAGATACTCAAGCAAACAATCTGCTGAGACGCTCTCTTGTATATATATTTTGATTATATTACAAGCAGATTGCATTGACATATATAACCACAGTGCGCATATATTCTTTATACATTGGATTTTTATTCAGGGTTATCCAATGCAACAATCACTGTACCCACAAATCACTAAAAGAGTCCTTCATGCCTGCCTTTCATGATGAACATGTTCAAAAGTGGGGTTGCAAGCGAACCTGATCTTCCATTACTGCCGGCAACAAGAGAGTGCTCCTGATGCGAAGAAACCGGCCTCTTGGGGCTGAACTGATGAACAAGTTGAACGGCACAACTGAGAGTCTATTTTATGCTTTTATGACCTACTCTGGAGATGTGGATATACGTTTCAAGATGAATAGAGTCTGGTAAAACCATTGGATAATCGGTAATAATGACACTCCCGAACACAGCGGTCTCCGTGAAAAGTAGCGGCATTATAAGTGTATTGATACTTGATGACGAGGTTGATTTCACTGAAGAGCTGAAAGAGTATTTTGAAAATGCAGGGTTTATCTCTTTTACTGCCAACACAGTTGAAGAGGGGTTTGAGGTATTGAGCCGAATGGAGATTGATCTGCTGATTCTTGATATTCGCCTGCCTGGAACAAGCGGATTAGAGGTATTAAAAAAAGTGAAATCGGAGTACCCCAGCATTGAAGTCATTATGGTTTCGGCGCATGGAGATATGGATACCGTCATTGAATCCATACGGCTCGGAGCGTTCGACTATATGCGTAAGCCTTTACGATTTATAGATTTGCAGATTGCTATTGAACGGACCCAGAAGTTTCTGTATATGCAGCAGAAGCTGGCGCAAATAGAAGAAAAACACTCTTTAATCACTAAAGATATTCAGGCATCAATAGGACGGCATTTTATTGGAAAAAGTCCACAAATCATTAAAATATTTGAACTTGCACAAACCGCCTCAAAATACATTGATGTCAATGTCCTCATAACGGGCGAGAGCGGCACAGGAAAAGAGATTATTGCAAGAGTCATTCACTATATGGGGCCACATTGTGACAACTATTTTGGTGCCATAAATTGCAGCGCCATTACAGAGTCGCTTATGGAGAGCGAATTTTTCGGCCATAAGAAAGGCGCTTTTACAGGTGCAGTCTCCGATAAAAAAGGATTATTTGAACTCTGCAATGGCGGAACACTTTTTCTTGATGAAATAGCCGATATGCCGTATACGCTTCAATCAAAGATATTGCGTGCAATTGAAGAAAAGGAGATTACACGGGTAGGTGATTCAAGGTTGATACAGACCAATTTCCGGGTAATCGCGGCAACCAATGTTGATCTTGAGTCTCTGGTTGAAGAGAAGAAATTCAGGCTTGACCTTCTGCACCGGCTCAACACCCTTCATATCCACATTCCTCCTCTTCGAGAACGAACAGAAGATATTGCCCCGCTGCTTATTGATTTTGCTGAGGAGTTTTCGAAAAAAATCAACAAGCCTATCGACAATATTGCAGATGAAGTTTTTGACAAGCTTGTTGGATATAGTTTTCCGGGAAATATACGTGAGCTGAGGAATATGACTGAACGGGCTATTATTCTCTGTTCAGGCCGTGTACTTATGCCTAATGATTTTACCCTGCCTTCACGGCAGAGCAAAATTCCCGCCAGACAAACACCCGGCATAAAACTGATACAGCACGAGGCGGAATGTATTCGAACAGCACTGGAAAATGCCAGATACAATCAATCTTTAGCCGCAGAGTATCTTGGAATCAGTCGTCATGCGCTGATCAGAAAAATCAAAAAATTCGGGATAACCATAGTTAGAAAAGAGGGTGAAGAGTAGGCCTGGGACCCTTAGAGTGACTGAATTTCAAGAAATTTGCACAGACCCCCTTGAATCGAGCCGTAAAAAAAATCAAACAGGAATGGCGATAGACTACTCAGACTCGATAGAAGATAAGAGCCATATGGAACTTCAGAAGCCTGCAACTTCGATGATCGGGAATACAACAAGGCATTTCGACCTCGTTGATTATATGCGGAACGGTTACGCCTGCTGCCGAATGATTATCGAAAAGGATAACGGGGTTGATTTTATTCATGAGGATGTTAACAAGGGCTATGAGAGACTGACCGGCCTGAAAGACGTCGTCGGACGCCGCATTACCGAAGTTCTGCCCGGACTCGCTGAGACAAATCCTGATTTTATCGATAAACATAGACGGGTAGTTGAAACTGGGATTCCAGATCAGTTTGAAGTTTTTCTTGTAGCATTGAACAAATGGTTTGATATAACGATTTACAGGCCAGAACCCGGGTACTCAGTGGCAATGTTTGATGACATCACTGAGCGCAAGCTGGCGGAGTCTGATATCAAAAGGATGAGTCGCGCTCTGTTAGCAACAAGCCGTTGCAATGAGGCTCTGATTCAAACTTCTGATGAGATAGAGTTGCTGCATAAGATTTGCAGCATCATGGTTGAAACCGGTGGCTACCGTATGGCTTGGGTAGGCTATGCTGAACATGATGAGGCAAAGAGTATACGCCAAATGGCTCATGCAGGTTTTGAGGAAGGATACATCAGTATGTCCAGAATCTCCTGGGCTGAGATTGAGATTGGACAAGGACCAGTAGGAACGGCAATCCGTACAGGCCAGCCCACCTCCTCACATGATATCGTCAATGATCCGCTTATGGATCCATGGCAAAAAGAGGCTGTAAAGCGAGGGTATGCTTCCATTCTAAGTTTACCGCTGAAATCAAACAATGAGGTATTCGGCGCTTTAACCATCTATTCCGATGAGCCTTACGCTTTTAATTCTGAGGAAACAAAGCTCATCACTGCACTGGCTGAAAACCTTACCTATGGCATCACAATGTTACGAACCCGTGAGGCTAAAAAAGAGTCGGAAGCATCACTGATGGAAAGCGAGGAGCGACTAAGAAAGCTATTTGAAGGCCACTCTTCAATCATGCTGCTGGTAGACCCCGAAACATTGAATATCATAGATGCCAATAGAGCTGCTGCTGAATTTTACGGGTGGTCTGTTGATGAGCTCAGGCGGATGAATATTCATCAAATCAACATGGATTCTGCAGAAGAAAAACATGAAAACATTGATAAAGTCAGAAGGTCGAAACAGAACCGATTTATCTTTCGCCACCGGAAAGCAAATGGAAGCATAAGTGATGTAGAAGTAGTCAGCAATGCTTTTGTTGTAAATACCAAAGAGGTTTTCTATTCGATTATTACTGATATTACCGACAAAAGGCATGCAGAAGAGGCGCTGACAAAGAGTGAAGAGAGGTTCAGAGCATTGTTCGAAAATCATTCAGCAATGATGCTTCTTATTGATCCTGAGAGTGGAAAGATCATTGACGCCAATCAAGCAGCTTCGACCTTTTATGGATGGTCTATAGAAGAGATGCGCACAATGTCCATTCAGCAGATCACAACTGTTACAAATGCGGAAGTGAAGATTAATATGCTGAAGGCAAAGACTTCGGAACAAAACCAGTTTGTATTTCGGCATAAAAAGATTGACGGCTCTCTTCGCGATGTAGAGGTGTTCAGCAATACTATCACTATTGAAGGAAAAGAGATACTCTATGCGATTATACATGACATAACAGAACGAAAACGCTACGAGTCACTTACTGCATTCCGTCTTCGAATACTCCAGATGGCTGAAGCCCATTCAGTTGAAGAGCTGCTTATGGCAATTCTGGACAAGGATGATGATGATCAATCGCTACGTCCCCTGTTTGATGCGTTTCCAGAAATAACATTTCTTGTTGATCGGTCCGGGACCATTCTGGTTGGCAATGAAGCTTTCAAGGAGAGCATTGGAAAAAAAGAGAGCATAATCGGTTCAAATTACTACACTTATCTTTCTCCTGAACTTGTGAGAGAGAGTAGAAGAAAGATAGACGAGGTATTATTTACCGGCGAGAAAGTTACATACGATGAAGAACGTGAAGAACAGATATTACGCCATACTATATACCCTATACCGAATAAAGATGGTGAAATAACGAAACTGTTAATGTTCTCGGTTGACTTTACAACACTGAATCAAACCGAAAAAGAGGAGTTCGAGAAAAGGGTACACTACCGGAATCTGTTCAATAATATGGAGAACGGGTTTGCTTACTGTCGTGTTCTTTTTGAAAATGAAATTGCTGTTGATTTGGTGTACGAAGTTGTAAATCGGAATTTCAAGAAACTGACAGGGTGGGAATATATTGAAGGGCAAAAAATATCGGATGTGATTCCGGATATTCTTCAAACTAATACTGAATTTATCGAACGAGTAGGAAAAATAGCCCTCAGCGGTGTTGCTGAACAGTTTGAATTTTATTTCAGTACTCTGAACAAATGGTTTGATATTACGGTTTATAGTCACCAGAAGGGATATTTTGTTATGGTACTCTCTCCTATGATAACCTTTAAAACAGGTAACTGGGAGTGGAATCTGAGTAATGGAGGAATGATATGGGATGACGAGATACGTATGCTTTACGGGCAGGATCTTCATTTGGGCATTCCTTCTTATGAGTTATGGCGAGATTCAATTATGCCAAGTGACAAGGAACACACGGATAAAGTAATTAAAGATGCTATAGAAAAGGGCAAAACGTTTAATGTTGTTTACAATGTGGGTGACTCTGATGGAGCAAGACGACGATTAATGACACAGGGATTTCCAGTAAAAGATGATTCGGGAAGCTTAAAACGATATATGGGTATTTCAATTGATATATCTGAGTATAAGAATATTAATACAAATCATCTTATAAATACAACCAATCTCAATAATCTGTTAAATTCAAGCGAAGAAGCTGTCTGTGCAATAGGCCCTGATGGAATTATAATTGAGGCTAATGAAAATTTCAATCAAGAGTATTCAAAAGATAAAACAGCCAATCTAAAGGGAGAGGATATTAATAACATTTTTTCACGGCAGCTGTTTGAAGAGCGAAAAGATAAGTTTAGGCATCTTTATGAAACCGGGGAACCAGTGCATTTTAAAGACAGAGGAAATGAAAACCAAGGCATTAATAGTGCTGGAAATGATAATGTCTATCAAATATCTGCATATCCGGTTTATGGTGAATATGAAAAAATAGACTCATTAGCGGTATTCATAACAAAAACTAATGATAATAATGAGGCAGAAAAAGCCAGAAGGCAGTTTGATAAACAATACCAAACGCTTATTGCCGCATCACCTGACAGTATTATAACAACAAATCTGGACGGAATAATCAGCAGCGTATCAGATATTGGACTTGAGATATTTGGAGCGAGTAATAAAGCGGATGTTATAGGTAAACCATTTACGTCAATTGTTTATCAAAATGACATTAAAATAATTAATGAGATTTTTGATGTAACCTATCGTGAAGGCTTAATTCAGAACAAAGAAATACTGCTGAAAAAGAAGAATAATACGCTTTATTCAGCCGAAATCAGTGCAGCACTTATCCAGGATTATAATGGAGCACCTTCATCATATATGATGATAATCAGGGACATTTCACAACGCAAGATAATTGAAAGTGAACTATTTCATGCGAAGAGACTAATCAGTCTTGGAGAAATGGCATCTGGCATAGCTCATGAAATCTACCAACCAATTAATAATATCGGGCTAACTGTTGACAAAATATTATTTGAGGCATCTAAAAACAAATGGAGTTGTGAAAAGGAGATAAAAGATAAATCAGAAAAGATTTTTGAGAACATAATAAGGGTACAGACAATTATCGATAATATCAGGTCTTTTTCAAGTACAGATAACAATTATATATCATCAGTCGTAAATATCAATAAAGGAATAAGAAACGCACTTTTAATGTTTTCGGAACAATGTAAACACAGATCTATAATACTTGATTTCAAACCAGAACGGGAAAGAATTTCTGTAACAGGAAATATCTATAAATTTGAGCAGGTTATTTCAAATCTCATTAAAAACTCTATTGACGCACTTGAAGAGAAGAAACTGCTGAGCAATAATGAATTTGACATGAAAATAATAATCAGATCCTTTTATAAGGAAGATGTCGTTGCTATAACAATAGAAGACAATGGAATAGGTATCAGTGAAAAAGATATTGAATATATTATGCATCCATTTTTCACAACCAAAGATTCAGGAAAAGGAACCGGGCTTGGTCTTTCGATAAGCTATGGAATAATTAACGAAATGAATGGAGATATTAAGATATCGAGCAAACCTGGAGCGGGAACAAATGTTATAATTACGCTTCCGAACATCAGGAAGCTCAGGGAAGTAATCCCTTAATATTGACGGCAGAAATTATAGCAGATCGCCAAGTGGGCCAAGATTGAGGTTAAGGTCTTTGTCAGTAAGATTGAATATTTTTTTGAGCTCTTCCATTTTGTTTTCCAGCTTCATAAGCGTTTCGCCAAGGTTTTCGATTTGGTCGTCTGTAAGCGAACCCCCCTCTATTCTTCGCATAGCCTGTTTTTCCATTAACTTACGTATCAATTCGATAAGGGTCAGTACGAGCTTTGCAAGACCGGAATCCACGTTGTCTGGAGTAGCAATAATCCTTCCTTGAATGCCAGGCTTGATCTTTTCAAGTTCTTCGATTATCTCATCAGCCGAACCGGCACGGAACAGTATCTTGTCGTCAATCATAGCTTTCTATATCTTGGTTTTTGTAAAGTTATAGGCTGGCCAAGGACCAGTGAGCATGACATTATGCATCGGAAACATGGCTCGCAGGTTTACAACAATATCCAAAAGTTTGCTTTTTTTTGACTTGTCAATTAAAAGTACTGCGTCTATAATAAAAGCTGGGGATAGTGACTTATTAAAATCAATATAATCAGTTATTGCAAGGGCTTGAGACATAAAATAAGACTTAACCTGCTCAGTATATTGATGCTTTTTTTTGTCAGATAAATAATCTTTGTATTTATTACTTAAATACTCTCTTGCAAGGTTGGTACTATTCAGTATATCAGGCAGTGGTTGAGGATCATTACAGGAGGTGTTCCCGACAGGATCCTCATGATAAGATTGTGAAAATAATACCTTGACAGAATATTCGTCCTTATTTGATATAAGCGCCAATGAACGGATGAAGGCATCTGCATTACGCGACAAATACTCGAGGACGTCGTTATATGATTCTAAAACTGAACCAAAACGCATTGGCAATACCGGACACATAGCAGCCATTGCATCAATAATTGAGGCATAACATAAAACTTCATCCCTGGTTGTTCCAGTATCTTTTTTCTTAACAAATGATACAAGTGCCGATAAGTTCTTATATTCAGCGAATTCGAGATTCGTATTAAACTTATGTGAAAGTTCGTTACTAATATGAGCTAAATCAACAACACAAACCGTATTATCGATAATAGAATAAACAACAAATGGCATTTTATAATATTATATAATCTATAAATCGATTGCTTTCATTTTCTCCATTGTTTCAACAGAGCTCAATAACACCCTAAGGCCAACATAAATAAGATCTATATCAGCTACTGAAATTACAATATCACCTGTGATTACAACTCCTTTTGTCAGGACTCTATCAAGTATATCAAGAATGGTAATTTCTTTATTTACATCATAAAGATCGTTTTCCATATCAATTAGATATATTTATAAATGAATATGGCGGCCAAGGCCCGGTGAGTTCGATATCTAACCCGATATTATCATATTCAGAAAGCATTATATCTGACACGACAAAGAAGTTATCTATATTTTCTTTTTTTATAAAAAAAGTGGCATTAAGAATCATATCGTCACTTCTGCCTGATACCTCGGAACTTAAAAGCGTGCTCAGCTTAAATTCTTCAGATAATTCATTAAAGGCGCTAAAAATCAATTTCGAATAAGAATTATATATTACAATGATCTCTTTATCGATAATATCAATTTTTTTCTTACCGAGAATATATGCCTTTCCTGGAGTAGTGCTGTTTATCTCTTCATTGATAGCGGCTACTTTTTCACTTAACCGGCTCATATTGGCGACTATATCTTTTTTATCACAGTATACTTTAACTGACCATTCTTCTTTATTTTCCACATAGAGCAATGACTTTATTATCTCATTGTGATATTTTTGAATAAACTCAATAAGACTAACTTTGGTAGTATATATTGTTCCGAAATTAAAAGGAACAACTGCATTAACTGCCATAATTTGCGTAATAACTGACATATGGCCCCTAACATGAGTATCAAGCCATAATTCGTCTGATATATTTACTTTTATATTTTCTTTAGAATATTCATTTGCATATACATTTTTAACGATTACAAACAATCCATCAATTTCTATTACATATAACTTTTCTTTGAGAAATAAGTTTATTTCTTTAGGATCGATATATGTTACGCAATAAACATATATGAGCTGCTTGTCATCTATATCCACAGTATTATAACAGTTAGTTGTTTTCGTTTTCTGAGTCATCGTATGTCGACAGCCTGTTGAATGAGATCACATCCATATCTAAATCAAGCACAACATTATAGAATAATCTGATTTTTTTCGGAGGTAGATTCATTGATTTCAAAAATGAATCATCTTCATATACTTCAGCCACGGTTTTCCATGTTTCCTGTCCTTTTTCAACTTTTATAACAGTAACTTCAGTTGTTTTTATGTTTTCTTTAAGAAAGCCTATAACAGCATTTCTTACATCAATTATTTTACTCATGACTTTCTCTCCTGTAGGGTTGCTTAAGAATATTTATCGATTCTGCTTATCTAAACGGATTTTTTCAAGCTTCTTAAGAAGGTCATCTTCTTCTTTATCATATTCTTCCTCACTAATTTCATCTAATTCGAATCTTAGTTGAAGAGCCATAAGTCTCTCTTTTACTGTCCCTTCATCGGACGTTTCTTTCTCAACAACGTCATTGATTTTTTTTGCTACAAATATCAAACCGTTAATAGGAGCAAATAATATGTCATCTAAAATAAAAATATCAGCCTCCTTTAGTATTAATAGAAAGATTGACAAAATTATATGGTGGAAGCGTGCCGACATATTTAAATGTCATAATATTACCATATTTTTTATCAAGATCATTAACAGCGGAATCAAAGAGTGATTCTTTTATCTCCTTAATAAGAAAAGCCGCGTTAAGTATCATCAAATTCCCATAGTTATCGGTTATTTTGACATCTTCAGCAATCGGGTTCAGTATGTCGAGTATCTGTTTCTTATAGCACTCTATTTCATTCTTAAGCGCCTCAGCTACCATTTCACCTATTTTTACCCTTTGGTAATGAATTTTATCAGAGGGCTGATTTATCAGTTTATCTCTTAGTGTTCTTATGCTGTCATATTTTTGGATGATATTTTCATAGATTTTACTTTCTTCTGCAACGACCTTAAGTCCAAGTTCTTTTTTTCCCTTCATTTTACTGAGTAGATCGTCGAGCCTTGTATAATCCTCTGTCAGAATACGAATTATAGCTTCATCGTTGTCATGTGGTGATATTGTAGAGAATCTTACCGGCAAGACATTAAATTTTATCATGACTTCTTCGAGCACTTTTTGATGAGAAATCATATTTATTCGTCGGGCCTCATATTGTATTACGGGCGAAGAACTTACCACTGCACATATATCTTTGTACACAACACCATAAACTTTATCATGGCGATTTCCTATACCAATCAGTCCAAAATCGACAGGATCGGAATTACGTATAATCCCATAGATATATTTTCCTTCTTTTACTGTATCAGCATTCATTTTTTTTTAGGTATAGGGTAATCATAGTTCCCATTTTTCCGGAAGAATTCTAAGATCAATAAAATTAAATATCGGCAAAGGGCCTGAATAGAAAAAATCACTTCTCTCTTTGTATCTATCGCCAACAGAGTTCATAATATTATCAAACTCAACTTCTCTGCCTTTGTTTATAAGAATCGCTGTATTCATAAACATCGACTCACCTGTGGTTTTATTGTGTTTATATGCAACCACTGTCTTGCGAAAAGCTGAGACTATATCTTCCGCCTCCAATTCCTTCTTTTTTTGTACAGCATCTTCTATGAGATGACCGGCTTCCATGATGAGCATATTTTTTTTGTCTTTATCCTCCATGGTATCAATGGTACATCTAAGTTCTTTCAGTGCTTTATGTTCATTATCTATCTCCTTGTATACTGCGCTCATATTACGCCATGAACCTTTGACGTTATATTCCACCTTGTTTTCAAATCGATGAAGAAGTTCTGATAACTCACTATATCGCCTGTCAAGCAAATTTCGAATTTCATCAGGTGTGGCAGCCACGGTGCCGAATCTAACCGGAATAACACTGTTAAACTGCTCCATAACAGTCTCTATCACTTTCTGATGTGCGAGAATGTTTTCAGGATTCAATACAAAATGATTTAACGGATGGTCGCTGACAACCATACTTAACCCTTCAAAGCCGATAGAACTGACCAAGTCGCCCCTTCCACCTATACCTATAGGTCCAAAATTGCACTCATAGCTTGTTGCAATTATGCAGTAAACATATTTTCCGTCCTTTTGCATATCAATTCTTTATTTTAACAAGATAAAAGGGATCTTTCAATTCAATTGATGATGCTTGTTTTATAATACTCCCATAATCAAGCAGCACCTTATATGCGTTATTGGCAGCAGTAAAACTACTGCCTTCATCATCAACATTATTACTTTGTTTATCAGGATGCGTAAGTGATGCTTTCAATCGATATGCTTTTTTAAGATCATACTCTTGACTTGATAAATCAATACCAAGCACACTCTTTGCTTTATCAATATCTGCTTTCCTTATTGCCTTACACTCTGCGGTATAAAAACTGTAGCATGGAAGCGGGCCAACAATTTTAAAATTCAGTTTGTTTACATATATACTATCGAGTTCATCTATTGTATTTATAAATAAATAATGGTTTTCTTTTTTCACAAGAAATGCATAATTAACAGGCATTTCATCATTCATTGTTTCATGCTTTTTTGAAGCGATACAAAATGGCATTAATGAATTATGAACATCAAGATTGACTTTACTGTTTTTCTGATCAATTTTTTCTTTTATAAGTTTACCGATACTGATACTGTCTGCTTCATTACAACTACCTTTATCAGCAATAGCCGCTTTCATTTTTATTATCTGCGGATTTTCTGACACCTTCTTAATAAACTCACCGAAATTGCTCCAAACAGCAGCAATATCAATTTCCTCAACACCGTTTATTTTATTAAAAGTATCTGAAAATATTTTTTTGCCATTTTCCAGAATTTTCATTACATCATTGCCTGAACTGACTATAGTACCAAGTTGCATCGGGATAATATTTGAACAGCCTAAACTCATCAGTTTTTCTATTTTTTGCTGATGATCAATAAGTAAGCGGGCAAGCTCCTCCCTATTCATATATTCAATTTTCTCAAGCTTCGTATCTGAGACGACAGCTGCAATATCTTCGTACTCTATTGTGTAGACCCCAGACTCGCTCAACGCACTCTTAATAGCTGTCACACAATCATTTTTCACAATTCCGTATATATATATGCCTTTATGAGTCATATCTCAGTCATTATGAATATTACTGTTTTGAAGTTGTACTGTTTGTATTGCCTGCTCAAAGTGTTTTTTAAGGACTGCTATTTCTTCGGGTTCTTTATTTTCTTTTTTATCTATGATTTCGCGTATGGCACACATTTTAGCCTTTTGACAAATAAACTGTATATCTGCACCTGTCATATTATCGATTGCTGCAGCTAATTCAGTCAGGTTTACATCTTTGCCAAGCGGCATATTTCGGGTATGAATTGAAAATATCTTTTCCCGTGTTTTTACATCTGGCAAGGGAACCTCGAACATGAGGTCAAATCGGCCGGACCTTAAGAGCGCCGGATCTATGATATCAATCCTGTTAGTTGCTGCCAGCACAGTAACGCCCTTGAGCTCCTCAATACCATCCATCTCAGTCAGGAATTGACTGATTACCCTTTCTATGACCCCTGACTCTGTTCCATCATTCCTTCTTTTGGGGGTGAGGCTATCGATTTCATCGAGAAAAAGGATTGTGGGAGCAGATTGTTTTGCTAACCTGAAAAGTTCACGGACACCTTTTTCAGATTCTCCTATGAAACGACTCAATATCTGAGGCCCTTTTACAGAAATAAAATTCACGCCGCTTTCACTGGCGAGCGCTTTGGCCAGGTAGGTTTTGCCTGTACCCGGCTTTCCATATAGAATTATTCCTTTGGGTGGCTTCGTATCTGTTTTTTTGAAGAGTTCTGCATATTTCAAAGGCCATTGAACTGTCTCTTTCAGTGCCTGTTTAATCTCTTCAAGTCCTCCTACATCTTCCCATTTCACATCGGGAACCTCCACAAACACCTCTCTTATTGCAGAAGGCTCAACCTCCTTCATTGCATCCAGAAAGTTATCCATGGTGACTTCAAGCTGCATCAAGAGTTCATAAGGAATCTCTGAAAGTTCATAATTTATCTGCGGCAGGATTTTACGTAGTGCTGTCATGGCAGCTTCACGAGCAAGAGCTTCAAGATCTGCTCCGACAAAACCATGGGTAATGTCGGCGATCTTAAGCATATCTACATCTTCTGACAAAGGAATACCTCTTGTATGGATATGAAGTATTTCAAGACGGCCTGTTTTGTCGGGGATTGAAATTGATATCTCCCTGTCAAAGCGGCCTGGTCTGCGCAGTGCAGGATCAATGGAATTGGGAATATTTGTAGCACCTATTACAATGACCTTACCTCTCGACTCCAATCCATCCATCAATGATAACAGCTGCGCTACAACTCGTTTTTCAACCTGCTTTTCGCCTCCCATATCTTCACGTTTGGGTGCGATGGCATCGATTTCATCTATAAATATGATTGATGGAGCGTGTGCCTGTGCTTCAGCAAAGATATTACGTACGCGTGCTTCACTCTCTCCGTAATACTTGCCCATTATTTCGGGCCCTGAAATATTGATAAAGTAAGCATCCGTTTCCTGAGCTACCGCTCTGACAATCAGGGTTTTACCGGTACCGGGAGGGCCATACAGAAAAACGCCTTTGGGGGGTTCGACACCGAGTCTCTCAAATATTTCAGGGTATTTGAGGGGTAGTTCTATCATTTCGCGTATTCGCTGAACCTGATTACCAAGCCCACCTATATCTTCGTACGTTATCTTGCTGGATTTGACCTCATTCTCTTTTGTAAGTTCGAGTTGAACAGCGGTATCAGGATGTATGAGCACAACTCCATCTGGCGTTGTCGCTGTAATTGTATAGTATATTGAGCCGGATCCAAAAAGAGTGGCTTTTATTTTATCACCTTTTGTGACTGGCAACCCATTAATAAGCGAGCCTATGTATTTTGCATCGTCAGCCTTTATAAGAGAACTCGATCTGGTTACCGGTTTCAGCTTTATTTTGGCGGCCTGCTTACAGGTGGTTTTATTGATGACAATCTTTTCGTCAATACCAACAGAGGCATTTTCTCTGGTTATACCGTCAATCTGTATAATCCCTTTGTTTCTGTCATCGGGGTAGGCTGGAAGTATTTTAACAGGTGTTGAGCGCTTGCCTTGAATCAGAACGATATCGCCCGACTCTAATCCACAGCGAGTCATGTCAAGCGGATCAATTCTTGCTATTGCACGTCCGACATCCTTGACAATCGCTTCTTTTACCTTCAACACTAATTCATCATTACTCATAATGCATCCTTCGTTATCTGTCTACCGTGCGAAAAGCACATCTTTTAACTTTTCCAATGCCGGCACACCCTTAATTTCTTCAGGAAAAACAGGGACAATTACCACCCGCATTTGTTTAAAGAGCTCGGAGACCTTGTCGAGATATTTTGATTGAGCAGCTTTTCTTTGCCTGCAAAATCCTGACTCGTCTGACTGCATGACATTATTCAGAATCATTTGACGTGATGTAATCTTAAAATGCTGGAGCTCTTTGAGCAATCGTTCTGTTTCCATAATTGCCATGTCTTCGGGAATGCAGACAGGGATGAATTCGCTTTTACGACTGTTGCTCAAGATTGCGGCAATACGTTTAACAGTTTTTTTTAGATGGAGAAGCATGACATCAGCCTCGTCTTCCTTGTATTCGCCCGAGAAGGATTCAATCATATATCGATATTTCCATCTCATTTTCGCGGCCATCTTAATCCACTCATCCAAGAGTACGGGAGATGACAAGAGCCGAAGTGCATGACCGGTCGGGGCCGTATCAACAACATATTTTTCGTAATTATTTTCCTCCATCAGGTCAATAATGGTCTTAAAACTCATGACTTCATCAATACCTGGTATTGAAAGACTCATCATTTGCTGAATGTCTTCATCATCGAAATTCGTGGAGGTATCAAAAAGCTTAATCAGTTCTTTTTCGTGCTCTTTTTTAAACTGCTTAAAGGCCTTGTCTGCAGATATCTCAATAGCGGTAAGGTTCTTAACCTTATGCACAGGCTGGAGTCTGAACCCTATCTCCTGACAAAGACTATCAGAAATGGAATGTGCAGGGTCAGTTGAAATAACTAATGTTTTGAATTTTTCAGCTAAACCGATAGCACAAGCAAGAGAACAACTGGTTTTTCCAACACCACCTTTACCGCCGAATATGATCATTCGAAGCTCTTTGCTCTCTAATCCTGTCAGCGGCATTGGTTTATTTTTTGATTCTTATTTCAAGAATACCGTTTATATATTTTTGTTGAACTATATTTTTTTCTGATTTGAATGGAAGGAGGAGTTCCTTCCTATAGCTTTTTTTAGCGTTTCTGGTCGATATTTCAAGAATATCGTCATTTATATCTACAACAATATCCGCCTCTTCAATACCAGGCATTTCTGCTATAATTACAACTTCATCCTGCTCATCAAATACATCAGTAATAGGCTCTCGCTCTTCGTTGACTTTAGGGCCTTGAGGGGTTTTTATAATATTACCAAACGTTTCTACTTTAGGAGCTCCGCCAACAGCTGATTTAATCGTAAAGCCATAAACACCCTTCATCCCTTTTTTCAAATGATCCAGATTTATTTCGCCTTCGCGATTTAAAGCCCCAGTCTGTTCAAGCTTACCCGCAAGATCTACCAGTTTATCCAGTCCTTTAAACAGACCTCCCAAACCTAAAAAATCAAATTCAGATTCGCCCTGGTTTTTTTTATCATTGTCGTTATTCATGGCGGATGATTTTATGTTGTCTTATTCATAGCTTCGAGCTTTTCTATACGCAACTGCAACTCTTCCTGTAATAAATGCTGTTCTTTATCTTTTGCTTTTGTTGAAAGATAAGGGTCTTCCTGCCACCAGTTGATTCCCATCTCCATGGCTTTATCAACAGAAGCGACCAAAAGCCTGATTTTTATGGTCAATAAATCAATATCTGCAATCTGTATTTTTATATCTCCGGCTATTACAATGCCTTTATCAAGAACTCTTTCAAGTATATCGGCAAGGCCTGTTGCATTAACAGAGTGTTTTAATTCAGCCATAGTGCTTTAATATTTTAGTACTCTATTTGTATAGTAGTAAATCCTGGAGTTGAATTAACATTGCCAAAGTTGTTATTATACCCGCTGCTCTGATGAAGTAAATGAGAACTGTGTTCGTAAATGCTCTGAATGTTTCTTAACCGATGCTGTACATAATCAAGTCTGTGCAATATTTTAGCTTCTTCGCTCATAAGGCGTTGCTTTTCTTTTTCAAGCATATATAACTCAAGAAAATCGGCAGTGTCATGTTGCTTGGCTGCTGATTTAGTGACCGTATGCAGGGTTTTAATATGACTGACACCCTTTTTTGGATTACTTATCCGCATGATATAAATCGTTTACGTTTATTGGTTCTAAGCGTGCATATCAATCAGCTCTGTTACAATACCCCTTACTTTTTCCTGATTAGTTTTTGAGCCCACCCGGCTGGTTTCGGATGTTAAAATATCCTGACAGACTTTTTTAAACATCTCGTTCTTCTTGTCGGGTTTTGCATGAAGCACATGGAGGGTTTTAGCAATCATAATAGAGCCACGAATAGTAGGATCGAACTCAGTTTTACCGGATTCACGCAAGCCTCTGACAATTTTCACAATTTTTTCAGCATCCTTAAGTGACATCCCGGATTTCGCATGGGTAATCATCAATTCTGTCTCGTAATCAAAATAATCAAGATCCATGGTAACCATTCTATCGCGAAGGGCATCCTGAGTACGGTTTACACCTGCATATTCTTCAGGATTTGAAGTAAATATTGCCCTGAACTCGGGATGAACCTTCATATAGTACTCTTCTTCATTTGATGAAGAGGTACTTAACATCTTTTCCTGAAGGATAGGGAGCAAAATATTATTTGCTTCGGGGCGCGAGCGGGTAAACTCGTCATAGACCAGGGTAAACCCTTTCTTAATTGCAACGGTCAGGCGATTGTTGACCCATTGCTTTGTCATATCCTCTTCATACTTGTGGACTGAGTGAATGAAGTTATCATCCAGACGTCTATATTTGTACCCTTGCTCGCTTCCTATGAGATCTGAGGTTTTGTATTCTGAATCACCGTGTATAATAACAACCGGTCGGCCGATTTTGCTGGCTAAATGCAACGCTACGGTTGTCTTTCCAGTTCCGGACGGACCTCTGAAATGAACAGGAAATCCTGCCTTTATATAGGTAAGACCTCGATTGGTTATATCCCTGATGTAGTCGGTTTCGACGAAATTCGGCATGGGCTTTGGCTCAAGCACAGTATTCATCTCATTATCATATCCCTGAGCGCGCATAGTAACAAGCTTTTGAAATTTTATAAAGACTTTTTGCCTCCTTACAACAAAAAACAGTACAGCAAAACGGAGAATTCATGTTTAAGGAATAGTCCGTTTTGCTTTACAGGGGAATCTTAGAAAAATGTTTTCTTTATGGGATAGTACAGGTTTTCAATTTTTGAGACTTTTCCTGCATCCAAAAGACATTTAGCTGCAAAACCTATTTTCATTCTGGTTTCATGCAATGGTTCTTCCATATCTGAAACTTTAACACCTTGAGGGTGATTATTGATGTAATGAAGGATTTTATCCTCTAAACGGCTCTCTTCGCTGATTTTCGGAGTCGGAACAACCAAAACAGGCGCTTTTTCAACAACAACCGGTAACTCTGGAACGGCAACTGCAACAGGTTGAACCTTGACCTCAATCTTTTCGACTATTTTTTCAACTTTTTTTTGGCCGGCTTTTTTATCTCCACCCCTTATTGCTGCAATATCTTCCTGCATTTTGTTCCAATGCTCTCTACCCTGAGACCTGTCTTTTGAATAATTATCAAGCAAACTGGATGTTGATTTTCTTAACTCAGTTACTTCACTGCTGATCCTGTCAAATAAAGCGTTGTACTCTTTAAGCCTTTCTGCCTCGCCATGGTTTAAATCTGATTTCAGTTTGCGTGCAGCTGTGAGATTCTCATTACTTATTTCGGCAATTCTGCCCTGAATGCTTTTAAGTAATGAATGAGTATATTTAAATCTTTCATTTGTGGCATCATCCAGCTCTTTTCTCAAATCTGCGGACATCTCTTTATGTTCACTTGCAAACTTTTCGAGCATCTCATTTGTATAATTGAAAATACTTGAGACTTCATCGCTTATTCTGCCGATAAATACCTCATAATCTGCCATTCTTGATTGTTCAGTTTCAGCGCGAGACTTATTCTCTTCTGAAAAGAATCTGTCAAGATCGCGGCTCATAACTTTACGAGCTTTAGAAAAGTCTTTGATCAACGCATTTGCTGATGACTTAGAACTTTTAACATCCTGCTCAATACTTGTAATGTCTTTCTGTATGGAGGACATTAATTTATTATATGTGCTCAAACGCCCTTTTTCACCAGCTGCCAGATCATTTTTAAGTGCTGCTGCATTTGCATTCAACTGTTTCGCAGTGTTTTTCTGTTCATTACGATACCCTTGCAGTTTTTTTCCAACATTTACAACCAACTCTTCATTATCCTGTACGCGTTTTTTAAACGAAGAAAGCATTTCTTCACTTAAGCTTTTCATTTCATTAGATAATCCCATTGTTGTCTCCATTTTACGTTAGGTGGTACAAAATCAATATTCAGCTTATTATATATTTAGCTTTTTTGATATCTCTGATTGTAATATCTTCCCCTTTTTCAAGTAATGACTCAAGATATTCCATAACCTTTTTATGAGTCTCCTGGAAATTCGTCAATATCGTTATAACTGTTTGTTTTCTTTTTTCCTGTATTTCTGCTATTTCCGACAACTCTGATTTTAATAATGCATTCTTGTTATTTAGGTCTTCTTTGCTGTAATCGCTAATATTCACGATTATATCTTTTAAAGACTGGGTAAACTCCTTTTGATCTTCTATGTAATTCAGGAAATGATTTTTAGCAGTATTCTCTTTTTCGTCAAGCATCATGTTTATATCATCCATTATGCTGTTATAATCCTTTTTCCTTACTGACTCTTTTTTTGCCAGGACCTCACAAAGTTTTGAACTTAGATCAAGCCGTCTTTCTTTCAGATAGTCCAAAGAGTCTTTAACACTGTCCACTAAATAATGGCATGACTCTTTAATATTTTCGGAACTTTGAAAGGCATTTTGAATTTTTTGTATGCGAACCGAATCTGAGTATCCAAATTCTTCTGAAATGCCAGCGTCGCTGTATGGTGTTTCTTTAGTAAGCATCTTGATGTAAAATTAAATCACTGTTGTCTGCAGCTTTTTTTATGTGGGTGGGAAGAGCGGAGTCTCTTCTAAATATGTGTTCTTGGTAAATCATGCTCGATGGACTTTCATTTTCCTGAGGATGTTTTAGCAAGAACATTCATAAAGCTACTGGTCAGCTTATGCTGCTTTTGCGGTCAAGCCGATTGCTTCAGCATATTTCAGGTAGGTCTCAACAGAGGCTACTACTACCCTTGCTTCGATAGCAAGAAGTTCGATTCCTACTAATGATACTCTTACCCATGCGTCAACTACGACACCCTTATCAAGGATACGGTCAATAACCTCTACGAGGCTTGACGAGCCGATTGTTTTTTCTACTGCCATGATGGTCTCCAGTGTTTGGTTTTAATAATGCAGATTCTCTCTGCAGTCACTTAAGCTGCTTTTGCAGTCAGGCCGATTGCTTCAGCATATTTCAGGTAGGTCTCAACAGAGGCTACTACTACCCTTGCTTCGATAGCAAGAAGTTCGATTCCTACTAATGATACTCTTACCCATGCGTCAACAACGACACCCTTATCAAGGATACGGTCAATAACCTCTACGAGGCTTGACGAGCCGATTGTTTTTTCTACTGCCATGATGGTCTCCAGTGTTTGATCTATCAATACCGTCTTTATAAGGGTGAGTGACGGTTTACCTCACGAAATAAGAGATGCATAACCTGTGCCAGCATGCTCTGATTATTCATGGATATCAAACTACCGATGCCTAACCAAAGGGAATCAAGAGGGTTAATAAAATTTATTATTTCCAGCTGAGTGTCGGTTAAGGGTATGCTTTGGCTTGTTGCATGATTTGCTTACGCACAAAACCGCACGAATGTGCGGTTTTGTGGTCGATCATTACTTGTTGCCAGTGGTGAGGGGTGCCGGGTTGAGAGGATTATATTGAATCTTTTGAGTGCTGATTGTCTATCGATTTCTTGGTGTCGGGGCTCTCCTCTTTAGCCAACTCTTCAGGAAACTGCAGGATTTCATCCAGCGTACAATCAAACCCATTGCGATTTATGAACGCTATTCTTGCGTCCCTGTCGCCAATCCTTATAACCGCATCCCTGAAGGCTTCGTCAATCTTCATTCTTTGTAAAAATTTCCCTACCCCATCTCTGGACATATACACTCCATTGATTTCCATGTTTTAAAACAATTATCAATCAAATCATGAGCCAAAAACCGCGTTTTAATAGCAATAACTTTTTTTTCTGCATAAATGAAGAAGAAAGGGAAATAGGGCTTATAGGACTAATATATTATTGGCTTTGGATTACGCAGGCGATTTCCTATTGGGCAGGCGAAATGACGGTGGTGAGGATTGAGGGGAGATCCTGATAGAAATAAGCGTTCAAGCAGAAGTATATTGCTACTGGATTTCTGCGGCAGCATACATTAAAGAACATTCTCCGCTATGCCGATCAGAAATAAAAGGGGGATCAAACAAGCTGGACTGACGGAGTTATGATACGTAACTATTTCACTCTCTACCATGCGGCAATGGAGCTGCATGAACGCCTTTGCGGGGGGTATGTAGTCGAGATATATTCACAGGATAAAAATGAACTGAGACTCAGTTTCATTGACGGTACAGGCGCACATATGCAGATTGTCGTTGTTACGCATACTCCCCTGCTCTCTTTTTTTATACGAGAGGGTGTCAGCAAAAAAAGTCGCGATTCTCCCTCTCTGATGAAAGAGGCCTATCGGAAAAAGGTTGCAAGTGTTGATATCTCTCCGTGTGACAGGGAGATACGCATTGCCCTTGCTGATGATGTGACAATTGTGATGCAGTTGTTCAGTTCAAAGACAAACGTTTTTCTTGTTAAAGAAAACCATATTTTCGATGCGTTCAAGCAGAAAAACTCACTGGCTGGTCAACCCTATGATTTTAGGAGTGATGCATCGGGAGTTTTGAGAGAGCTTGAAATTCTGGCGATGAATCAATCGCTTTTTCTGGAACAATTCAACAGCAGGGATGAAGAGAGTATCGCTGAAAAACTGAGGCCCATGCTTCCGGGTTTTGATCGATTGACAGTAATGGTGATGCTTGACCTGGCGACTGACAGGGAGAGCCCTGAAGCTCTTTTTATTGCGTTCAAGTCTGTTTTTTATGAACTGATTGACCCGAAGGGAGGCGTCTCGGAAAAAGAGAGTGGCGAACCGGTATTTTCACTTCTGCACTTCGCAGGCAAGCAAACCCGTTATTTTGACCGGATTCTTGAAGGACTTTCTTATTACAGTATAAAAATGTGTCAGAGCCTCGAAACACAAGAGGAACTGAAAGCATTTCGCAAAAAACTGAAGCGGGAACTTCTGAATAAACAAAAGAGATTGGATGGGTTTAACCCTGAAATGCTCAATGAGTTAGCCAAAAACTATGAAACCTCTGCTCACCTGCTTATGGCTTCGCTTTACCAGCCAAGAACTGAATGGCAAAGCATTACTGTAAAAAATATTTTTCTCCAAGGTGAGCCTGATACAACCATTCGCCTGAAAGAAGCGTTGACGCTTCAGAAAAATGCTGAAGAGTATTTTTCGAAAGCCTCGAAAACCAGAGGGAAACTCAAAACAATGGTGGAAAGGCTTTCTGGACTTGAGCGGGATAAAAAAACACTGGAAGAACTTCTGGCTGCAACAGAAAATATTGTAACTGTAAAAGAGGCTCGCAGATTTATTGAACAGCATTCAGGGCTGTTGGGTAAAAGCGGAGCTCTTGCGTCCAACAATAAGCGTTTACTTTTACCGTTCAGAATTATACAACTATCACAGACCGCTACCGTACTCGTCGGCAAAAATGCTGCAAACAATGAGCTGCTGACCTTTAGCCATGCCAGGCCAAATGATATATGGCTCCATGCACGTGGTTCAGCGGGTTCTCACTGTGTATTGAAAGGCGCAACATTACAACATCTGAAAGAAATCAAAAAAGCTGCTGAAGTTGCAGCATGGTATTCTGCCGCAAAACATTCTGAACTGGTACCAGTAATGTATACGCTGAAAAAATATGTCAGGCGCGGAAAAAATCTTCCTACAGGTCAGGTAATTGTTGAGCGCGAAGAGGTAGTGATTGTAAGACCGTCAAAAATGGGAGCAGAGGATGCATAGGCATTAAGATACCTGATCGCTATGGATAGGTGCCTATAGTACTCTGTTTATATGACTGATTGAATAAAGAGGAAATCAACGGCTGTTTTTGCATAAGGAATCACCAAAAACCTCACTTAATTTTTTCGTATCCGGAAGAACATAAACCATTCCTCCCTTACCGATAAAATACGGACTGATGGTATTGTTGTAAAAAGGAGCGGGAACATTAACGCAGCCAAAAGAAATACGATGGTCTTTGGGGTTAGGAGATTGCAGGCGTTCAAGCCGACGATCTTTGACAGTACCCTTAACGACAATATGAATGGCAATAGCCATATCAAAATCTACCCACAAAACCTCTTCGCCGTGAGAATTATAACCCAAGAGTGCATGGAATCGGCCGGCCGGAGTTGTTCGTTCTTCAACTTTAATCTCTGACATTTGTTTTTGTCCGGTGCCAGGGTAGTAATAGTCGCCAATAGCTATACCAAGCAGTGCCGGTGCTTCACCAAGAAGTTGACCGTCCTTTTGAAAAGAATAAATTTTTGCCTGCTTCTTATCAAGAATGATAAAAGGCATATTTTTATTATCCCCACAACTTAATATATCCTGAAATATTTGCTGCACTTCGCCTGATGCCTGAGGCGGCGATAGAGGAACGGTAGCCATGTTTTGCTCGACGGCATGCGCATAGCGGGGAAAAATCGCTAAGAGAGCAAATATGAAGAGCCCGTTGAAAAACCATGCAGGGCAAACACGATTATTATTGCTCATTTTATATCACAATGAAACAGAAGAATACCCAGGTTTGGAGTTCTAACAGAACAATAATCTATAATCCAAAAAACCGGCTTTTGTATAAGATCGCCCTTTTGAAGTAATTTTATCCAAAAAATTATCAGCGAACGCTGGTATTGAAACTTGTTAATCCTTGGAACTGATAAAAGGGCGTTTGCTGCACAGCATATCCCTATAGGATGCAGATGATTTGCGGTGAAAAAAGTTTGTGGAGAAACGTATTAGCTGATGAAAGAATAACCTATAAAGAATAATAGGTATTTATCGGAATTACCTGCTTCCTATACATGTATAATATAAAATTATTAACCCTATTTAAAAAAATATACGCCAAAGCAATACGCTTTATTTACTCGCAACACTAAAAATGAGATCACATTGGGGCGTCTCCGGAAGAACATAGACCAAGCCGGACTCCTTTGAAAATAATGGCCTTATCAAGCTGGTATAAAATTCCTTAGGAACATTAACACAGCCTAATGAAACCCTGTGTTTTTCAGTCGATTCAGAAAAGAGGCTCAATAATCTCTTTTCTTTGGATTTGCCATCAAGAACAGGATGAATGGCTAAAGCCATGCTGAAGTCTATCCACAACACATCACTGCCATTAGAGTTTTTACCCGGATGAGCAAAGAATCTACCAGACGGGGTGATACGTTCTTCAGGAAGAATTTGGGAAAGTTCCTTGCTGCCAGTACCCGGAATGGACAAGTCGCCAATTGCTGAACCAAGAAGCACTGGCGCAGAACCAAGAATTGCTCCATCCTTGTTATAAGCAAAAATAAGGGCTCGCTTTTTATCAATAATCAAAAATGGCAGTTTTTGATTATCTCCTGAAGTAACTATCCAGTCTACCTGCCCCCGAACTGAGTATTCCGGGGAAAGTGTGCCAGGTATTCCAGGCGAAAGTGTACCACCTATTCCGTGGCAAAGTGTGCCACTTTTTTCAGGCCAGATTTGTTGTTAGAACTTAAACAATTATTTCCAGTTTCTTCCTTCTTAATGAGT
>CAITSZ010000013.1 GCA_903895195.1 uncultured Chlorobiaceae bacterium | reverse complement strand
GGCTTGGCTGGTAGTGGTACTTTCAGTCTCTCCAATCTAGCAACCACGCCACTTGCTGTTTCTCTCACCGTTGGCGCAAACGATAGTTCAACCGAATACTCAGGAGTAATGTCCGGTTTGGGTAGTCTTATAAAAACAGGCCCCGGCACACTGACGCTCTCAGGCACCAACACCTACACCGGTTTAACGACAATCAGTGCCGGCACGCTCAGTGTGGCCACCATCGGCGACGGTGGCGTGGCTGGCAATCTCGGTCAGGCATCCAGCGATGCGGCCAATCTGGTGCTCGACGGCGGTACGCTGCAATACACAGGGACTACGGCAACGACAAACCGAGCCTTCACGCTCGCCAATGCTAAGACATCAAGCATTGACGTCTCCAATGCTGCCACCAACCTTACTCTCTCCGGGTCGAGCGCGTCCACCTCAGGTGCACTCACCAAACTGGGCTCCGGCACACTGACGCTTTCGGGAAACAACAGCTACGGCGGTCTGACTACGGTAAGTTATGGTACCCTTGCAGTCACACAGAATATCGCATTGGGAACAACTGCGGCAGGTACATCAGTTGCAAGCGGAGCGACGCTGGATCTACAAGGTGTTGACTACACGGCACTTGAGGCACTGACACTCAATGGCGGTACCGTCAAGGCGAGTACAGGTACATCCGCCTTTGCAGGAGCAATCACACTTGGTGATAATAGTACGGTTGATGCGGGGGCTAATGCACAATTAACACTTTCAGGCATCATTGGCGAAACCGGCGGTGCCCGTCAATTGACAAAAGGGTCAGGCACGGGAACAGTCATTCTTTCTGCCGCCAACACTTATACCGGATTGACGACAGTCAGTGCAGGTGTGCTCAGGGCATCGAACAATACAGCGCTTGGAACTACGGATGGAGGAGTGACAGTCACTTCCGGTGCTGCTTTAGAGCTCTCCGGTGGTATAACGATTGGTGCCGAGGCTTTGACCCTTTCAGGTACGGGTATAAGTAACGGCGGTGCACTACGCAACATTAGTGGTGATAATACCTATGGCGGTGCAATTACCCTGGGTGCCGCAACGCGCATCAATTCTGAGAGCAACACTCTGACGTTGAGCGGTACTATCGGTGGTACTCAAAATGTTACTTTCGGAGGGGCAGGCAATATCGCATCAAGCGGCAGTATTGGTACCACAACAGGCACACTGACAAAGGATGGCGACGGCACGCTGACGATCTCCGGCGCCAACACCTTCAGCGGCGGCACAACAGTTTCAGCAGGCATGCTGACACTTGGCAATACAACTGCGCTTGGCAGTGGTACCTTGACGGATAACAGTGCTGTTAATGTTGCGTCAGGTGTAACGGCCATAACAGCACAAGGCTTGGCTGGTAGTGGTACTTTCAGTCTCTCCAATCTAGCAACCACGCCACTTGCTGTTTCTCTCGCCGTTGGCGCAAACAATAGTTCAACCGAATATTCAGGGGGAATGTCCGGTTTGGGTAGTCTTATGAAAACAGGCAGCGGCACACTGACGCTCTCCGGTCCCAACACCTATACCGGCTCAACAACAATCAGTGCAGGTGTGCTCAGGGCATCGAACAATACAGCGCTTGGAACTACGGATGGAGGAGTGACAGTCACTTCCGGTGCTGCTTTAGAGCTCTCCGGTGGTATAACGATTGGTGCCGAGGCTTTGACCCTTTCAGGCACGGGTATAAGTAACGGCGGTGCACTACGCAACATTAGTGGTGATAATACCTATGGCGGTGCAATTACCCTGGGTGCCGCAACGCGCATCAATTCTGAGAGCAACACTCTGATGTTGAGTGGTACTATCGGTGGTACTCAAAATGTTACCTTCGGAGGAGTTGGCAACATCGCATCAAGTGGTATTATTGGTTCCACAACAGGCACACTGACAAAGGATGGCACAGGCACGCTGACGCTCTCTGGTGCCAACACCTACAGCGGTGGCGTCACCATCAGCGAGGGTACGCTCCAGGCGGGCAGCTCTGCTTCGCTGGGCACCGGTGCAACGACAGTCAGCAGCGGCGGTGCGCTGGATCTCAACGGTAACACACTATCCAACAATCTCACCATCAGCGGCAGCGGTGTGAGCAACGGCGGCGCGCTGATCAATAGCAATAGCTCGACGGGCGCGACTGCCAGCGGTACGGTAGCACTCGGTGCCATGAGTTCCATCGGTGGTGCAGGCAGCTTGGCCATAACAGGTCAGGTGACTACCGGCAACAGCAATGGTAATGGTCTGGTTTTTGTCGGTGCCGGCGCCAGGACGCTCAGCAACAGCTCCAACGCCATCGGCACCATTGCATCGGGTAGCGGCATCGGTTCTCTCAGCTTGACCGACGCTTCAGCGCTGACGGTTGGCGCTCTCACGCTCAATGCTGTCAACTACAGCGGCATTTCAACAAACAACGCCGCTGTAAGCCTGACCACCGGAACATCGCTGGCTCTCAATGCCATCAGCACAGGCAGCGGCGATTTGACCCTGACAGCGAACTCGCTTAGTGCATCGGCCGGTTCCACCGGCACCGGCGCGCTGATTATCCAGCCCTATACTTCAGGCACCACTATCGGCATCAATGGCGGCACTGGCACGCTTGGCCTTACCGGCACTATTCTAGGCTATTTCACCAGCGCCAATTGGTCTCGTTTTGCCATCGGCAACAGCTCGGCTGGAGCGATTGCAGTCAGTGGGTCCAATACCTTCAACAATTCTCCGCTCGAACTCATTACTGGCGGCAATATTACACTTAACAGCGCAAGCAGCATCACCAGCAACAAAGCCAATACCTACCTGGCGCTGGAGGCTGGAGGCAACTTTATCAACAATTCCGGTTCGACTGCGCTGCAAGCCACGGGCACTGACGGCAGCTGGATGGTCTACAGCACCACCCCGGCATCCAACACATTCGGCTCTCTCACCAGCGGTCAGCAGGCTATCTGGGGCAAGAGCCCCGGTACTCTCAGTGCTACAGCACTGAAGGCCGCTTACGTAGGCAACCGCTACGTGTTCAGCGCACCGGCAACGGTGGTAATCACTGCCAACAATGTGGCGAAGACCTATGGCAGCAGTTACACCTTCGTGGCGAGTGATATCACCTACACTGGACTGCCGATGGTCAGCGCAGCCACCTATGGCAATGTGTACCAAAACAGCAGCACGGCAGACGCACTGAGTACCCTGCCAACAGCAACTTCAGATGCTGCTGCCGCTACAGCTGGCGTTCAGGGCGGGTATGTCATCACCCCTGGCGGTGCCGTGGCACAAACCGGGTTTGGTGTGAGCTACGTCAATGGTACGTTCACGGTTAACCCTAAACCGGTGACACTCATCGGCAGCCGGGCATACGACGGCACCAAAGCCCTGACAGGCTCAATCTATTCAGCCACTAACCTCGTTAATGGCGATGCGCTCACGGTCAGCGGCAGCGCCGCATCAGAGAGCGCCAACGTGGGCACCTATACGCCAACAAGCGGGCTTGTACTCTCCAACGGAAACTATACCCTGACGGGTGGCACAGCAGCAGGTTCCATCACAAAAAAAACGTTGACGGCCACGGTTTCTGCACCAGACAAGGTTTATGACGGCAACACCACTGCTGCTCCGACGATGACTATCAAAGTCGGCGACCTCGTTGGCTCTGAAACGCTCGGCACCACCGTGACGGCGAAATTCAACACCAAGGACGTGACTACAGCAAACCTTGTGACGGTAGACTCGGTGACCTTGTCCGACGGCACCGGCCTGGCCAGCAACTACAGCCTGCCTGCAGGCGAGACGGTGATAGCGCACATCACCCCAAAGGCGTTGAGCATAAGCGGCATCACAGCAGCCGGCAAGGTCTACGATGGCAGTGCCGTGGCGACGGTAAGCACCGCCGCAGCAGTTTATGCCGGCTTGGTGACTGGCGATGTGTTGAGCGTAGCATCTACTGGGCTGTTTAACAACAAAAATGTAGGCAACGGTAAAACGGTAACTCTGAGCAGCAGTTACAGCGGAGGAGATGTAGGCAACTATACGATTACCGACCAGGCAGCAACGACAGCGAGTATCACCCCCAAAGCCCTCACCATAAGCGGTATCACCGCTGCCGAGAAGATCTATGACGGTACCGTCTTGGCGACGGTAAGCACCGCAGGAACAATATATGGCGGTATAGTCAGCGGGGATGCGTTGAGCGTATCAGCCACTGGTCTGTTCGATACAAAAAATGTTGGAACAGGTAAAACGGTAATGCTGACAAGTAGTTACAGTGGAGCTGATGTCGGTAACTACACCATTACAGGCCAAAACAGGACCACATCCAATATAAGACCGAAGGAATTGATCATTACAGGACTGTTGACCGTAAACGGCATCACAGCCAGCAATAAGGTCTACGACGGCAGCACCCTGGCGACGGTGAGCACTGAAGGAGCAAACCTTTCAGGGCTGGTCAAGAATGATGATGTAAAGGTCACGGCAAGCGGTTGGTTCGATACAAAAAATGTTGGAGTCGCAAAAATCGTCACACTTACCAGCAGCTACAGTGGTGCGGATTTCTATAATTACTCAATAATCGATCAAAAGACAACGACGGCCGATATCACACCGAAAGCCCTCACCCTCAGCGGCATCACCGCTGCCGGCAAGGTCTACGACGGCACTGCCTTGGCGACGGTAAGCACCGCCGCAGCAGTTTATGCCGGCTTGATGACCGGCGATGCGGTGTCAGTCTCAGCAAGCGGACTGTTCGATACGAAAAATGTCGGCGCAGGAAAGACGGTTTCGCTCACGAGCAGTTACAGCGGTGCAGACGCAGGCAACTATACCATTACAGCCCAAAGTACAACGCAGGCACCCATTACCCCCCGACCGATTACGGTAATTGCTGACGGCTTTACAATAAAATCCAATGAGCCCGATCCGTTGTTAACCTGGAAGAGTGAACAGATGTCAGCAGGTCGTGGCCTGGTGACCGGCGAAACTCTCGCCGGCACACTTGCTCGTGATGCCGGTACCTCCGCAGGTATCTATGCCATTCATCAGGGTTCAGTCGATAATGGTCATAATCCGAATTACAGCATAGCATATACCGGCAGCACGCTTACGGTCAACTCTTTTATAATAGTAAGTAATAATGTCGTACCATCTTTATCGCAGAATATTACGCAAGCATTGACCTCTGTTTCCGGAGTAAATCAAACGTCGATTTCCCCTGTAACAAACGTTACGGTAGCAACAGGTAATGATGCCGGAGTTGCAGGCGGATCTTTTTCCAAGGTGGACGGCCTTATTGTTAAATTGATCAGAGTGCCGACAGGAGGGACATCTGGAGTAATTGAGGTTTCCGTGCCTGCTGAGATTGTCCGTTCGGGAACATTATTCAGTTTTTCACTTCCGGCAGAGGTTCGCTCAGTGCTGGAGGCATCTGCATCAGCAGAAAGAATTACACGTACCAATGGCGCACCGCTTCCGGAATGGCTCTATTACGACTCATTCAAAAAGGTTTTTACCGCCAAAGATGTTCCACAGGGGGCGCTTCCCATCAGGGTAAAAGTAAGTCTTGGGGAGACAAGCTGGACCGTAGTCATATCAACGGAAAACATTTCTAAGCCATCAGGCAAGTAGCTCCACCTGGAAATGCCGTCAGCATATCTCACGTTCATAATTCTATGCCCAACCCTTTCGCACAGGCCAGGATTGGGGTTAATTTGTATCTTTATTACCATTCCTCTTTAACATCAACAGGCAGCTTGTGATATTTGCATAACATGAGCATCCCCTGTATATTGTTTCAACGCTATAAGATGACCACATCCAACAGATTCAATTCATAGATCCTTTTTCCCAGACAGCGCTTCAGAAAATTTACCTCCAGAGGATTACATTAAACCCACCGAAAAAATAGGAGAAAGAAACATGAAAGCATCACGTTCCATTCTTGCGGTTCTGCTTGCGACCTCCTTCTCATCCGTCGCCCTGGCTGCAGATGTTGTTAAAATTGCCATCACCGGGCCATTCTCAGGCGGCTCCGCCCCTATGGGTGTCTCCATGAGAGACGGTGTAAAGCTTGCCGTTTTCCAGATTAACCAGCGCGGCGGTATTGTCGTCGGTGGTAAAAAGATGAAAGTTGAGCTGGTCGAACGCGACGACGAAGGCAAGAACGACCGGGGTGCGCTTATTGCCCAGGAAATATCCTCAATGGGTGATATTTCCGCCGTCATTGGCACGGTTAACACCGGCGTAGCTGTGATGGGCGATAAATATTATGTAGAGAAGGGCATAGTCAAAATCATCACCCCTGCGGCCGGCAGTGCTTCAATGACGCAGTGGAGCAAAGCGGGAGTCAAAGATCTCCCTATTTTCCGTTTTGCCTCACATGACGGCATCCAGGCTCAGATGGTTGTTGAAAAAGCCTTACGCCTTGGGTTTACAAAGGTTGCCATATTGCACGATGCTACAAACTATGGTGTTTCAGGACGTGATGACCTTATTGCTCAGATCAACAAACAGGGCAACAAGCTTAAAGCTGTGGCTGTTGAAAAGTTTGCCATTGGCGATAAAGACATGACGGGTCAGCTTATCAAAGCCAAGGCTGCAGGAGCACAGGCGATTCTCATATGGGGCATCGGGCCTGAACTGGCAGCAGTAGCATCTGGTAAGGATAAGCTTGGGTTCAAGGTTCCAATGATAGGCGGATGGACACTCTCCATGAGTAATTTCATCGATACAGCTGGAGCTTCAGGCAATGGCGCGCTTATGCCGCAGACCTTCATCGAAGATGAGTCAATAGCCCGCGCTAAACCTTTCATTCAGGCTTACCATAAAGCATACAATGTTTCGAGAATACCCTCGCCGGTCTCTGCTGCTCAGGGTTATGACGCGGCGCTGTTGTTAGCCGAAGCAATTCATGAGGCAGGCTCAACATCTCCGGCTAAAATCAAGGTGTCACTGGAGAACCTCAAAGTGACCGTTAAGGGCGCTATCTCCGACTGGAAAAAGCCATGGACAAAGTGGAATCCGTTGAATGTCGAAACACATGAGGCATTCCGTCGCGCAACAACCGTGATGGGTAAGGTTCAGAACGGTCACGTAATATTGGCTAATCCATCCGAAAAATTTGTCCTTGAAGGAGCAACTACCAATTAATTCTGAATCTATTCATTTCACTCTGAACTGGCTGGTAATGGACGCAAAATATCTTGCTCTGGCTCAGATGGCCGTTGGCGGAGGACTGATGGGCATGGCCTATGCTCTTGTAGCGTATGGGTTTCAACTGACCTATGCCGCAGGAAAGGCAGTGAATTTCGGTCAGGGTGAACTTGTAATGCTGGGAGCGTTTGCAGGTATTTCACTTTCCGGTATCGGTCTTCCATACTGGGCCACTGTGTTGGGAGCGATGGTTGCGGGGGCCGCCCTTGGCTGGTGTATCGAGCGTGTTGCCGTCCGGCTCGCCCTGCAGCAGCGTAATGAGGGTTGGATTTTGCTCACGATTATTGTCGGGTTGTTTTCCCTCTCCCTGGTGGAGAATATCTGGGGGAGGGATGACCGCCCTTACCCAACGCCATGGCCAGCCGAAGCACTCGACTTTTTCGGAATTTCTGTAACCTGGCCTGAGCTTGCAATTGCAGCAGGGGCATTGGGCATCATGACCCTGGTTGAGCTTGCCAAGCGCTACACAATGGTTGGTATCGCCGTTCAGGCTGTCAGTGCAGATCCTGATGCAGCCGAGTTATGCGGTATTCGCTCACGCTCGGCGATCTCTCTCTCATGGATGGTCTCAGGGGTCGCGGCAGCATTTGCCGGAACGGTTATTGGCCCTGTAACAACTGTCGGCCCAACAATGGCAGCAGCCTTGACACTGAAGGCTTTTTCCGTTGCGGTGGTCGCGGGCCTCGACAGTGGCTTCGGTCTTGTTCTCGCTGGCATTGCGTTAGGGGTAGCGGAGAATCTTTCCGGCTATGTGCTCGGGAGCGGATGGCGCGAAGCACCCGGTCTGATTCTGCTTATTCTTGCATTGTCGCTCCGCCCGCAGGGGGTATTCGGTAAAAAAATTATCCGTAAAGTTTAAGGGGAAAGCCATGTCTGCCGGAGTTACTATTGCCCTGAGAGAAAATACCGCCGAACGCCTTGTGCGTCTCGCCCTGTTCTTGGGGCTCGCTATTCTTCCGGCACTCTGGCAGGGGCAATATGCGCTTGGCCTGCTCACCCTGATGGCGGTTTACGGAGTTCTTCTCATCGGACTTGACGCCACAGTCGGATACCTCGGGCAGGTTAACCTTGCCCAGGCCGCGCTCTTTGGTCTTGGTGCCTATGGGACTGCTCTTGCCGTTCAGGCAGGCGCATCCTTTCCTATAGCGATGCTGGCGGGCATAGTTGCAGCTCTTCTTCCTGGCGCAGCACTGGCATTGCCGGCATTGCGCTTGGAAGGCCCGCAATTTGCCCTCTCCACGCTCTCTTTTGCGACCTTGTCAGTCATCTTTCTCAATGAGTCCGAATCAATTACCCATGGCGCTCTGGGTATTTCGATCATCAGGCCCTCTCTCTTTACCGTTACACTTGACGCGAGAGGTTTCTACTGGCTCTGTCTCGTGGTTTTGTTTCTTGCATGGTGGGCTTCGGAAATTCTGCTTAAATCGCGCTTTGGCCTCTCCATCGAGGCGTTGCGCGATTCTCCTACAGCCACCGATGCTCTTGGCATAGGTACCTTGCGCCACAAGGCGTTGGCCTTCGCATGGGGCAGCGCACTTGCCGGTCTGGCCGGGGCGTTACATGCTCTGAATTTCGGTTACCTGCAGCCCGCAGCTTTCGGGTACGATCTGATGGTCATGTTGCTGCTCGGAGTTGTTTTCGGTGGTCGAAGAAGCCAGTGGGGTGCATTCGCGGGAGCAGCGGTTGTAGCCATGTTGCCTAATCTGCTCTCAAACCGGACACTCTTTTTGAGTCTTGTCACTTGTGGATTCATTCTTACGCTTCTTCCTGCTATCCGGGCACTGATTTCACGAAGGCTTCCATCCTTCCGTGACGCTGCTCCGGCAGGCGCTATGTCACTGGCACTGGCTCTGGCACTGTTAGCGCACAATGTTGAAGATTGGCGTAAAGGCATATTTGCACTCTTTCTTTTTGCCGCAGTCGTCGGCCTTCCGGACGGACTTGCGGGGGCCGTTGCAGCAGCCCTGCATCGCCTGCTTCGTTTTACACCCGATCCTTTGCCGCAGGCTGCGGGAGGGATCACAATGTCAGAGGCAATTTCACGGGCGCTACCGTTGCGCACCGTTCAGCTCAGCAAATCGTTCGGAGGAGTCAGGGCAGTAGATAACGTCTCTCTTGAAATCGGTCAAGGTGAAACTCTCGGATTAATAGGTCCGAACGGGTCGGGCAAAACAACCTTTGTAAACCTTGTATCCGGGCTCTATGCTCCCGATGGCGGCTCAGTGGAAATTGCCGGCAACCGGCCTTTACCCGGCAAGCTAATGTCGGCATTCTCAGCTGGAGCTGCCCGAACGTTTCAAAATCTGCAGCCTTTTTCCGGTTTGACTGCCTTGGAATCAATTCTTGTGTGTCAGCGTACCGGAGGAAAAAGAGAGGCCATGGGTTGGCTTCGTGCAGTCGGTCTGGAAGCAAATGCTCGCGATCGCTGTTCGGATATGTCATACGGCGACCTTCGCTTTCTTGAAATTGCAAGGGCTCTTGCCACCGGGCCGCGGGTGTTGATGCTCGATGAGCCTGCCGCCGGCATGTCCAAACAGGATATCGTCCGTCTTGTAGATCTGATAGCTTCCATTAAGCGAGCAGGAATACCGATTCTGCTCATTGAACACCACCAGGATGTTGTTGCCGAACTGTGCGACCGTGTTGCCGTTATGGATGGAGGTCGTGTGATTGCGCTCGGCACTTCCGCCGAGATTCGTCGCGATCCGAAAGTTATTGAGGCATATCTTGGAGCAGACGATGAAGAAACAGATGGCAGTACTGAAAGGGAGGCTCAAATATGCTGAAGGTTGAGAACCTGCGTGCAGGATATAGCGGTGATGATGCTGTGCGGGGGATTTCCATGGAGGTCACCGAAGGATCATGTGTCGCATTGGTCGGAGCCAACGGTGCAGGGAAGAGCACTTTGGCAAAAGCCCTCTGTGGTCTTCTCACTCCTCGGGCCGGCAGAGTCTTCTTTGACGGCAAAGAGATAACCGGTCTGCCCGCAAGCGAAGTTGCACGAAGGGGACTTTCCCTCTGTCCCGAGGGAAGGCGGGTATTCGGGCCACTCACGGTTGAGGAGAACCTGCTTCTTGGAGCCTATCCGCGCCTGCCATCTTTCGGCCCCTTCCGCCGTGCCGCTTCCGGCGACCTGCAGCAGATATACCGTATGTTCCCTCGGCTTGATGAGCGCAGAGCACAGCAGGCAGGCAGTCTCTCGGGCGGAGAGCAGCAGATGCTGGCAATCGGCCGTGCTCTTATGGCCAGGCCCCGCTTTATGGTGCTGGATGAGCCTTCAATGGGGCTAGCCCCTTTGGTGGTCAAAGAGGTGTTCGAAGCCATCCGTGCTCTCCATTCTTCAGGAATGACCATCCTCCTTTCCGAGCAATTTGCCAAAATTGCCCTCGCCGTTTCAGACAGGGCCTATATCATAGAACGCGGTAGCGTTGTTCTTGAGGGCGCCAGCGCCGGTCTTGCCGAAAACCCGGCAGTGATGGCGGCATATCTCGGCTGATAGGTTCACTTTTCAATCGGATGTCAGAGGCATCAGGCGGTAATCATCGGTGGATGAATTCGTCAAGCTATGGCAGCACTTTTTGGAGCTGTTGTTTTATTATGCTTATACTTATGCACTCAACCCCTTTTTCTCATTATCTAACGGAACAAGAGATAGCTATGCTCAAAAAAATACTGACATCCGTTTTTTGCTCGATACTTTTGTTCAGTACAGCAAAAGCTCTCACTCCTGCCGAGGTTCAAGCATACCGTCTTGCTGCTGACAGGGGAGATGCTGCAGCTCAGTCAACTCTCGGCACGCTTTATGAAAAGGGACAAAGTGTCCGGCAGGACTACGCTGAAGCCATTAAATGGTATCATCTTGCTGCTGATAAGGGCAATGTTTCAGCTCTTTACAATCTCGGGATGTTGCACGCGGAGGGCAAAGGTCTACCGCAGAATTATGTTGAAGCGGCCAAATGCTTTCGCCTTGCTGCCGATAAAGGAGATGCAGCCGCTCAGTCCAATCTTGGCAAGTTGTATGAAAAGGGTAAAGGCGTAAGACAGGACTATGCAGAAGCAGTGAAATGGTATACGCGTGCAGCCGATCAGGGCTATGCAGCGGCTCAGTATATCCTTGGGTCATTGTATGCTGCAGGTAAAGGAGTCAGGCAGGATAAAAGTGTTGCAAAAGAGTGGTACGGAAAATCCTGCGACAATGGAATTCAGGAAGGCTGCGATAAATATCGTGAATTGAAAGAGAAGGGGCTTTAAGAGATGTCGCTTTGCCTTAAAAACTGGAGGAAGCCGCGGCAGTTCAGACTGCGCCTCCTCCAGCTTTTTTTCAAGGGTTAGCGATCCCCGTGATCACGCTCATGACGGTGCCGGTCTTCCCAGTAGCCGCGATCATGACGGCGAAACTCCGCATCACGCAAGTCTCTTATTTCACTCCAGCTGTATCTGCTGACTCTGTGCGGCAGATCACGTTGTGATATTAAACTCCATGGTCCACGGAAGTGTGGCGCACGAAACCACTCTCCATGACGGTGGATATAATACACGTCCTCGACTAATATCATATCATAGGGTCCCCTGACTGCTATAGAAAACCTTTGCTCTGGCAAATAGACAAAGTCAGGGCGGGCATGAATAACAAATCGAGGCTCTGCCTGAGCGCTTTCTTGTGGAACACCAAGAAGCATTCCTGCTATCCCGGCAATTGCGACAAACATCCAGATTGTCTTTTTCATAGGTAGTCTCCTGTACTGTAAGAGGTTATAAAAAACATGTAATAATTAGCCCATACCCTTCATAGTCGTGCAGTTTACTCAATGATGTTGCCCTCTTTGCCAGAGAGAAAGGTCATACTTCTGCCAGAGAGCCTTCCAGTGTGACCAGCCCCAGCCATCAAGCTTTCCGTCCATTATAACCAGGGGAGTCAACTCCTCGTCAGTAATGGCGTCATGATAGTGGTTTTCATCCGTGTAATAGAGTAAAAGCTCAAACTCATGGCGAGGCACACGGTATAGTTTAGTACGGTAAGGGTTGCTGATCAATCGGCCCTCAGAACTTCTTATTGTGTTTGTTCCCATGACAGCCAACGCCTCATGTCTTGACATTCCAGTATAAAGGCCTGCCATTCTATGCCTGTTTTCTGTCCTTATCGAGTCCATTGAGGAGCATCCGGCAATACCGAGACTCACTATAACTGCCAAAAACGCAAATTTCATGGTTCGACAATGATATAGTTATTCTGAGGGCGCTGTCGTTCATTTCTAAGCTCCCGCTCCCTGAGCCTTATATCCTCCCGATCTAACCGTAATCGCTCCTGCTCTGTCTTTTCCTCTTCCAGCCGAAGCCGAGCCTCCGCTTTTGCATCCATGATTTCAAGCTTCTGATCATGAAGCTTTTCTTGTGTCACCGCCTCTTCGCGATCTTTCTCTTTCCAGAAAGCGGCATCAGCATATGACACGTTTGCACCTGATGCCATAATCCCTAAAAAGGTTACTGCGGCTATCGCAAATCTTTTTTTCATAGCTCACTGTTCAATTAATTATACCCCAAGATCGGAAGCGGCTTTATTTGCCTCCGTTACATCGACCTTATTCGCAGACAGATATTTCAAAAGCTTGCCTGTCGTAGAGACTGCATTAGATACCACCGGCGGCACATGGTTAATCAGATACAGCACAGGACCGATATCGGCAAAGCCAAGCGATGCAGTATCAAGACTTGTTAAACCTCCAACCATTTTTTTTGTCTCAATGGCAGCTTGAACATATTTTAACGCGGCAACTGCTGCCAGTTTTTTATGCTCAGCGTCCATACTTTTATTTGATTCAATGCGCGGCCTGATCACGTCACTGCATGCATCGGATTCTGCTATCAAATCCTCATCCGATTGTTCAGCACTGCCTTTCTCTGCAAATTTAAGAGTGGCCTTTCTGGCGGCTAATTCCTCTTTCAAGTCCAAAGCATCAATAAGGAGATATTGTGAATCAAGATATTTATGCAAAGCTCTTTTGCAGTTATGAACAACCTCTCTGACATTTGTCTTTCCGCCATTTGAAGAGCTTCCCCCACCAAGTATATCTGACAGTCCGAATGCAGCCGCTGACGACGTTGCGACCAGTAGCGATGCCCCAACAAGAACGAATGCTCTAAACTTCATAATGAGTTCCAGTTTTCTTGTAAAAAAAGAGTTAACGGACACCTTTGGCATTCAATTGATCAACCAGACTGAGTGCGGTCTCTTTTGCAGCAATGATAAGTGCATTACGGCTCGCTACGCTCTGATCAGGTCCCAGCCCCGAAAATTGAACAGGGCCGACCGAACCGACCTTTCTTGGAAGAGTTGTACTGATATCCCACAGATTAGCCCTTACCGAAACGTAAACACGTCTGTTGCCGGATACCGGATCCACATCGTTAACCCCTATATCGATAGTTCCTGTCGCTAAATAACGCACGTCGCATTTACGTGCCGCATTGATTATTTTAGCTCTTGTCTGAGCACTTACATCATCCTTATGGACAAATTCAGGCTTGATCACAGCAGGATCAGGACCATGACCATTAATCATCACATCATCATAAGCGGCATACTCAATACCTGCCGTTGTCAACACCTCTCCCATTGCAGAATCAATATCCTGCGAGCTTGTTACCTCATAGGTTACCGCATCTGCCTTCCGTTGGGTGCTGCCGCCGGTCTGCTCCATCTGAGTTCCCGACACAAAACCCACGCTGCCGGGCGTTGTATTAACCCGAACACGGACATCAGTTCTCTTCTCATCAAATTGAGTGATTGAGGTCGCTTTTCGAGCCATGAATAAAAAGGTGAACAGAGAATCTTTTGACCTCATATGTTCAGCCATCGACGGTTCAGTGATTAAAAGCGATAATCCGACCAAAACGACTAATGATTTGAATTTCATGGTGTTATACAGGTTATTTAAGTTGATCTATAATGTGTGATGCATCACGAAATGCGTCATTGGCTTCAGAACCCCTGGAAGCATGTTCTTTAATCCAGTCTGAGTTTACACTGGAAAACTGTTTCGAAGTTTCATAAAGGAGCTCGTTTAAAGTCTTCTTGTACTGCTCCCAGTCTTCAACTTTTGCATCATAGGCTCGTGCAAGGGTTACAATTTGCGTGTTGTATATATTCTCATTCAAATGATACTTCCTGACGTCGCTCTGTAAAATTTTGATTGTTCCTAAAACCCGATAGACCTTTTGTTTTGAGTATGATCCCTCAACTTCAGCTCCACGAAAAGCACGAAGACCAAAATCAACCTCAAAATCAGGGGTTGGCAAATTCAGCATAAACGTATTGCCGTCACAAAACCGCAAAGCCATCACTCTCCCGACAACTTCACCAGGGCTCCAGGGTATTATCGGAATGTTGTTTGTTGTAGCTATTGACGATTCCAGCTCATTGGCAATAAGATTCTTTAAAGCTTTAGAGCTTTGCTTATTGGCACTTATAAAGGTCAAGGCCTCAGGTTCAATAGCAATGTTTTTAACCTGCAGATACTTTGTATAACGACCTTTAAAACTTATTTGGGCAAACCTGTTCAGCCACTCGTCAAAAGGATTGATTCCTAAGTCGTTTGTTAAATAGAGCCTTTTAAACAAGGCCACAATCTCTTCATTGTTCAGCCTGTGATTGACGCTGTCATGATATCGTATCCGAAGAGGATACGCAGCAATCAACTGTTTTGTAGCCCTGTCAAAAGCCAGAACATTGGCGTTTATCCCGAGAAACAAAAGCAGATGCCCGTCGAGCTCCATATATTCAACAGTCTCATAGGTAAGCGCAAATGCGACAGTGATTTGATTTCCCTGGCCAATCCTGCCAAGTTCAGTCGTTAATCGTGCATCCTCATTTGGTCGGTTTTTTATTTTGTCATAAAAAACCTTGTTGAGCAATGCCTGCCCGTTCTCACTTTTCAGAAGTTCTATTTGAGACGAGTAAGGATAGAGTTCCTTTCTGTTTTCAAAGTTGCCGGAGAAGGCAAAGCCTGAAAAAAGCAGTTTATCCTCTGCGGAAGCTATTGACGATATAAGCGATAACGCTATGAATAGGACTGTTATTATTGTCAGCCTGAAATAACGCATAAGTGTAGTTGCTGATTTTCAAAGCATTGTCAAATCAACTGGAAGAACTTAACGACTGAAAGCATAGCCATCTCTTGCCAACATTGATGACTGAAGGAATTCTCCGAGTATATGATGCTGCAATGAAACTGGATATCATAGTCTGTTTCCAGCTGTGGGATACTGGGGGAATTATGTTTTTACAAAACAATTGATAAGCAATTCCTCCAACTATCATGCCATACATGGATATATATAAATCAGGAGGCGGGTGTTGTAGCCTTTATCCCGGCGCTAACTATCATATATTTAAGCGATTAACATTTTTGTTCTGCCCCAGGGATTATTGCGGGTCAAGTTCTTGTTTACAATGCTGAGTTTTTGACTTTGTAATTATAGTCTCAATAAAGCACGTTTTGTATCTAAGTGACTCAATTTCCCTGTCCGTGTATGACGTACTATAAGCGTCTTGTCAAAATTCCGGCGGTGTATCGGATTTTCGATATTGGTTGCTTCAGGAAAGCATCGCGTTAGATTAATGCTGAGATTTAGCGGGATATTTAATCGAGGGAGACAGGAAAAGTAATGATCTTGAACAAAATTGATTTTCATCATTGCAATGAAAGTCAATTTTATTCAAGATATCAACGAGCTCCCGGCAATTATTAAAGCAAATTAATGCAGGGAACTGCAGTCAAACAGCGGATATTCAGTTGTCGAAAAACTCTATCTCAAGCTTTTCATCAGGTTGCTCAGTGATGTTGAAACGGCCTTTTTTGATGATCGAAAGCCCTTTCTTGTCACCTGCGGGTATGATGCTCTGCTCAACGTTATCAGCTTCTTTTTTCGGACAGTTCTGGTTGAAAAAAAGGTTCAATACAGAGCCTGTATTTTCAAACTGCAGAAGAAAACCGTTATGATTGACAAAAACCAGGTCATCATAAGCATAGCTCACTTCATGACCAAGCTCTTCAAGAAGCTGCATAACTGTTCCAAGTGGTCGTACTGTTGTTTCCGTAGTCATAGTTTCGTTACCCCTGATTTATGCATGATGCGTTGTTGAAATTGTGGCATGAATTCATATCCTTCATCCCGGAAGTTTCCTCTATGGTATCTCCATCCTCAGCTGGTTTAAGATTGATCAGATTCTGCAGCGCAGCTCTATCAAAACCTTGAATACAATGATTGCCAATCTTCATTAGCGGCCGCCTGATCAGCAAAGGATCCTTGATCATCATATCCAGAGCCTCCTCTTTCGAAAAATCAACTGGGTTTACTGCACCGGATTTAACAGCTGGTGCCGCCATATTGAAGCACTCGGCAACAGGTTTAACTCCCAGGTAGCAGCTAAGCTCCTCTTTTGTCCATGGGTGCCGGAGCAGATTTACTGATTCAACCAAATGCCCCGAGAGCTCAAGGATACCCTTTTGCCTGATATTGTTCTGGCACCCGGGTTTTTCGTAAAAAAGTATCGTTCCCATGATGGTTATACTCGAGGTTTTAAGATATCGCTGTTGTTTTATTTTAAGGAATAAAATCTTATTATTCTAAATAAATAAGACTAATCGTTAAGTATGTGGAATAAAATAAGGTTAATTAACATTATCTCAACAAATAATTTATTAAGACTATGGCTGAAAATAACCTGCAGGCGTGGGAAAAAGTGCTTGAGTATTCTTCAGTTCCCTTGCACGGAACGATGTCAAGAAAAATTCGAAAAGGAGTAAAGTTGCAGCTCAACGAAGGTAAAATCTATGAAGATGCAGTCCTCTTTATCAGTGATCTTTTTTTGAGGGTGACTGAGGACTCAAAAGAAGGTGCCAGCGTCAACAGCTATTATGATATAAAAGCAATTTCGAGCATTCGCACCTACAGCAGTAAAGAACAGTAATCTCTATAGTTCCTATTTTTTTTTGAGAGAGGTCGAAATGAAGATCCTGCTCTCTCCCAAGTCATAACATCAGGCTTCCGTTAAAGGGAGGTCATAACTTTTCCCTTTCAACCGTAGGCACAAAGTCGAGTTGACGACCAAGTTTTGGTATTCCTAGAATCTCTCTTGCATGATCGAGCGCATCATCAATATTCCCGAATATATTTTCTTCACCGATGTCATCATACAGTCCATACTGCTGAAGAGCAAAGAGCGGTTGAGCATGAACGCCCGATAAGATCAGTCTGGTCTCTGCTTTGTTGCACTCTTTGAGAAGTTCCTTCATCATATTCAGGCCCGTTGCATCAATCGAAAGCACATTCCGCATTCTGATGATCCGGATTTTAGGCGACTTTTCGACGATATGCATCGCTTCTCTGAATTTGCTTGCCGCCCCAAAGAAAAAGGGACCGTTAAACTCAAAAACCTCTACACCATCAGGTACTTTCCTTGTCACGATAGTGTTGGGATCCTCCTCTTCATCGCTGTCCTTCAGATCCTTTGTAATTACCCCGACATTGGAGAGCTGCGCCATTCTCTGCATGAACAGAACCACCGAGAGCAGCATGCCGATCTCTATGGCAAGTGTCAAGTCAAACACAACAGTGAGGCCAAATGTAGTTACTAACACAATAACATCACTTCTCGGGCTTTTCAGAAGCTCACGGAAAACCTTGACTTCGCTCATGTTCCATGCTACAATGATAAGGATTGCCGCCAGAGCAGGCATAGGGATGAGCTTCGCCCATGTGCCAAACAAAAGCATAATCAAAAGAAGGGTTATAGCATGAACCATTCCGGCGATAGGTGTCCTTCCACCATTTTTGACATTGGTAGCAGTGCGGGCTATAGCTCCGGTAACGGGTAAGCCGCCGAAAAGCGGGGTTATAATATTTGCAGCACCCTGGGCGATCAACTCCATATTTGATTTATGGCGGCTTCCTATCATACCATCAGCTACAACGGCAGAAAGCAGTGCTTCAATGGCGCCAAGCAAGGCAATTGTGGTTGCCGGCATGATGAGCTGCCGGACAGTGGCAAAATCAAAGAAGGGGAGAGAGGGCGGAGGAATCATGGAAGGTATTTCACCGAAACGAGACTCAATAGTAGCCACATGAAGGTGAAAGTATTGCACACTTAGCGTTGTAACAATGATGGCAATAAGTGAGCCGGGAACTTTTCTGGAAATTTTCGGCCAGAAAATAATAATCAGCAGGGCAAGCATACCGATCAATAAACTGGAAAGATCGAGTGACCCGATATTATGACCATAGGCTGTCCACTTCCCGATAAAATCTGAGGGTACTGTGGCGATGTTCAGACCAAAAAAATCTTTGACTTGACTGGAAAAGATAATGACGGCAATACCGCTTGTAAACCCAACAATAACAGGATAAGGAATAAACTTGATCAGAGAGCCGAACTGCGCGAAGCCCATAATCATAAGAATAATGCCCGACATGATTGTCGCAAGCATCAAGCCGTTTATGCCGTATTGCTGCACAATTCCATAAAGAATCACAATAAAGGCACCTGTAGGTCCGCCTATCTGGACTCTGCTTCCGCCAAGAAAAGAGACAAGAAATCCTCCGACAACAGCACTTATAAGGCCCTTTTCAGGTGAGACACCCGATGCAATTGCAAAAGCTATCGCCAGCGGTAAAGCAACAATGCCCACCATTACGCCCGATACAACATCCTTCAATATCCGGTCAGGGGTGAGCTCCGGTAAAATTGAAAATAACTTTGGTTTAAACATGATATGCTTCCGAAAAAAAATGAACAATGTAGCCATAGGCTGGCATGGGGTTCTATATATATATTTTCTCCCTGTATACCAACGTTGCCGGAATTCCTGTAGAGTATTATTTTCATATACCTTGTAAAAACTGCCTTGTCATTGCGTATTTTGCGAAAAGCAGGATCAAATTGAAGATATTCAAAGACAATAGGCATAATAAAACATACATACTTGCATAGCATGAACCCTTCCCTTCCCCTGCTTTCCCCCCTCTCTGTTGAGGAGTTTGCCCAGCTGAAAAGCTTTCTTTTATCAGACTTGAGGCCTGAAGAGTCCTTCTCTTCGATTGAAATGGTTGATGGCTATATGACAGCACTGACTGTTGGCCCTGAGGTTATAAAACCTGATATCTGGATTTCCTATATCTGGAATCAGGAAAAGAGCGAGGGGCCCTGTTTTTCATCGCCGGAAGAAGAAAAAGTGATAGGGGAGTTGCTTGTTCGTTATATGCACACCACGGAAAAGCAGTTTCATGCTGATCCTGATGGATTTAAACCGATGTTTGAGCGGGTCAAATACTCTACCAAGCAGGAAAAGGAAAAAGCCATTGAAGATTGGGCTCTGGGATTCACGATAGGGATAGAGTTGAAACATGAATCATGGAAGCCGCTTTTTGCTAATGAAGAAACCGGAATGCTGGGCATGCCGATGTTGATACTCAGTAAAGTCACCGATGATTATAAAGCTTTGAAGAAAGAAGAAATTTCCGACATGGTTACTCTGCTGCCCGATTTTGTCGTCAAGATCTATTACTACTGGAAGAACAATAAACTGTAATCTGCACCGTGTGGAACATACTACATCTCTGGCGACACACCCGATATTCCTGTAAGTTTTAATAAAACGATTAACTCAGTTATGCTGTTGGATTATCCCGGGAATTATGCGTACTGTCCTTCAGTTCAATCGATTGTCCAATTAGAAACAACAAAATAAAAGGAGAACCAACACTTATGTCTACAACGAATGATAATCTGAAAGAAGCTTTTGCCGGTGAGAGTCAGGCCAACCAGAAGTACCTTGCGTTTGCAAATGAAGCAGAAAAAGCGGGGTTTGGTAATATCGCCAGGTTGTTCCGTACAACAGCCCAGGCAGAATCGATCCATGCCGCAGGTCATCTGTTGGCTCTTGGCGGAATAGGCTCAACAGCCGACAATCTGCAGGCTGCCATTGGTGGCGAAACCTTTGAGCATACAGAAATGTATCCGCCTATGCTCAAGCAGGCTGAAACTGATAATCATCCTGCAAAAAAGATGTTTGCGTTTGCGCTCAAAGCAGAACGTCAGCACGCTGAACTCTATAAGCAGGCACTGGAAGCAGTTCGTAACGGTAAGGATATTGCTGCAACTGAGGTTTGGCTGTGTCCCTTCTGCGGTCACATTGAGCTCGCCAAGCCACCGGCAATTTGTCCGATTTGCGGAGCAACGGCTTCGCAGTTTGTTCAGGTGTAACAGATTCGCAATTGTCATTAGGAAGGCGGTTCATTGAGCCGCCTTTATTTAATCCCCGCAGTTGTTCTTCTATTCTGCGATATGATCCTTTGTTAAAAGCAGGATTACTGCAGCAACAAGGTCAATCGGTATCCAGAACTCCCTGGCCAGATTAATTTCCATAATCGGATTGAATACAATAGCGAAAAGCGAATAGAGCAGTGGCAGTAAGAACAGTTTTTTCCCGAAATTTCTGTAAGCACCCCAGGCAAAAGTTCCCCCGGCAACAACTCTCAGAAATGAATAAAACTCCAGAGGGAGCGGAAATATGGCGACAAAAAGAAGAATGACAGTAATATAGACTGCTTGAACGGGCATAACAGCTCCATCGTAAATGTTATAAGGAATCCAGAGATGATTCTGGTAATAAAAAAACAGTATAGTGCCAGGCTTGATTAATGTACGCTATTGTCCTGCCCCTATAACCTCTTTTATTATATAATTCAGCCTCTATCCTTACAAAATACTTTTCTGTATCTTTTTATTTCCTTATAAATAAAGATACCCAAACGAAATCAAGTTGCGTCACATCTAAGCCACAACTTTTCACTCAGCACTCAGCACTCGGCACTCAATACTCTCTTTCCATGCACGAATTCGATTTTCTTGGTGAACTGGTACTTATAGGTGCTCTTGCTGTAGCCATTATTCTGGTTTTCCAGAAGCTGAAAATCCCCTCGGTTATCGGGTTGATTTTTACGGGCATTCTTATAGGCCCGTCAGGTATTGGTGCAGTCTATGACCAGAAGCTCATTGCAACACTTGCAGAGCTTGGCGTCATTCTTCTCCTCTTCACCATCGGCCTGGAGTTTTCGCTCGATGATCTTAAAAAACTGAAAAACATTGTTCTTGTTGGCGGTGTCGTTCAGATGCTTTTTACCGGTATATCTATCAGTGCTCTTTCCTACTGGTTCATGTTTGCCATAGGACGGGACATTACGTTTTCCGCTGCACTCTTTCTTGGATTTACCTTTTCAGTCAGCAGTACGGCGATCTGTCTGAAAATTCTTGCCGACCGGGACGAGCTTACCTTACCCTATGGCCGGATTGCATTGGGAATACTGATTTTTCAGGATATAGCGATTGTTCCCCTCCTGATCGGGATTAATTTGCTTAATCCCCAGGCGACGCTCTCTTTCGCTTTGCTTGCTCAAAAAATAGGCATCATCCTTCTGTTTGCAGCCGCCATATTTATCAGTTTCAGGCTTCTCATGCCGAAAATGGTTCGTCTTATTGCCTCCCTTCATGCCCGTGAAGTTCTGGTGATAGGGGCTCTTGTCATTTGCTTCGGTGCAGCCTATCTGACCTCTCTTGTAGGGCTCTCGCTGGCTCTTGGTTCATTCGTTGCCGGTATGATTATAGCCAGTACCGACGAAAGTCATCAGATAAGTGTGACCATCGATCCCTTTCGTGAAGCCTTCAGCAGTATCTTTTTTATATCCGTAGGGCTTCTGCTCGACATCAAGATGATTAATCTGCCGTTTTTTGTTTCAATAGCTCTTGTTGTTCTCCTCGTTAAAGGATTGATAGTTGCCGGGGTATCTCTTTCTCTCGGCAACTCGCCGAGGGTCAGCATGATGGCCGGCATGGCGCTTGCCCAGATCGGCGAGTTCTCTTTCGTACTGGCAGAGACCGGTTTAAAGAACAACCTTATAAATCATGAGGTTTTTCAGGCAATGCTGGCTATCAGTGTAGTCACCATGATTGTTACTCCCGCAATGATTGCCATTGCTCCGAAATTTGCCGATCAGATGGTCCCGGCTCTCGGCTTTATTCCTTTAGTCTCAAAGGATTCCACCGCTCTTCCTGTTCGCCCCCCCGACAGCACCATTATTTGTGCCGGAGAGATTCATGCCGCTATTATAGGGTTTGGCATCAACGGCCAGAACGTTGCAGCAGTGCTTCATGCAACAAACATCTCATACTCTGTGCTGGAAATTGACAGGGTTATGGTAAAGATCATGAGAAAAAAGGGAGAACCGATATTTTACGGAGACTGTACTGATAAAAAAGCCCTTCTCCGTGCCGGGATAGATCATGCCCGTGCGGTTGTCCTTGGAATTTCAGATGCAAACGCAATCGACCAAAGTATAGCGGTGATCCGCCAGATCAACAAAAAAGCCTTCATTATTGTAAGAGCAAGAACTCTTGATGATGTAGCAGCACTTTACAAAGCAGGAGCTGATGTTGTCGTAACTGAAAAATTTGAAACGTCCATCCAGATATTTTCGCTCCTGCTTAACCATTTTACCGTCGAACCAGAACTTATTCTCGAGCAGCAGGAGATCATAAGACGAGAATGTGAAAAAATATTTTCCACAACTCCCGTGACGCTCAAATAAGCATTGTGCCTTTCTTTTTTTGCCTCAGATCATCGTTCTTTTCACATTTCCATATCATGGCCAATATTTTTGTATATTTATTGAAAATAAGACCATATCTCTCTTCACCTACACTCGATATGCGTTATGACACACCATCAGTCACCCCCCACACAGAAATTTACCAACTATCGCAAGGAACTCCTCGAGCTCCAGTCCTCAACGGACAACGCAGCTGTAAAGCGTGCAACCTATGAGCTTGAGTTAATGGAAAAGAGCTGCTTTATCGAGCTTAATGGTATTGTCCATCATTATCATGATTCAGGACCGAAAGACGCGGCACAGACCGTGCTGCTGATTCATGGCTGGGATTGCTGGTGGATGTGGTGGCATCATGTGATCAAGTATCTCAATGACCGGGGGATTCGAACGATAGCCTATGATATGCGAGGGCATGGATGGTCTGATCCTGATCCAAAAAACCACTACCATATTGATTTTTTTGCACATGATCTCCATGAACTTGTCATTAAGCTTGGTCTTGGACAATTTCATATCGCGGCATTCTCTTTCGGCCCGTTTGTAGCGCTTGACTACGCTCGTGTTCATCCCGAACTGATCCGTTCGATGACCTTCTTTAATTTCGGATACCTGCACAATAGCGAGTTCATCAAAAACTTTGCTACCGGCACCATTACGTTTATGTTCAATAATCTTTTGCGTAAGCTCACGTGGTGGCTCCCAGCCTATATCTTTGCCCGGCTTGTTCTGGCCAAAAACACGGTAATGCTTCACGATATTCTTATAGGCTTTAAAAGCCTCGGTCTCTGTGCTCCCGAAGCTATCGATCAGACAACCCGTCAGATAACCTCCTTCGAAATTACCGAATCAGTGCCCGCTATGGTTGCAGCAGTAGATATCCCTATTCAGTTTGTTGCCGGTGAGGGTGATTCGATCATGACCAGCGAAAATACCAAAATCCTGAAGGAGTATGCCCGGAAAGGCATCTATGTCTGTGTCCCGGAGTGCGGGCACCTGATCACGGTTGAATTGCCTGAAACAGCCTCTGAGTTAATCGTCAGACAGGTAGCAGCCTGTAGTTAAGTTTAATCCCTACACTGGCGTATTGCTCGGATAAATGCGCGGATTTTATTAGGGTCTTTTAATCCCGGAGAGCTTTCAACTCCGCTTGCTGTATCGACAGCATATGGATGTGTACTTATAATGGCATCGCTGACGTTTAATTCGTTCAGCCCTCCAGCCAAAATTGCGAAGCATGAGCTCTCCAGTTCATTGAAGATTCGCGCTGCAAGACCGGCTCTGATACTCTGTCCCGTCCCGCCAGGCACTCCTGCCTGGTAGGCGTCGAACAGAAAGGTATTGATGCCGCTCTCTTTTGCAAAGTCAAGCACCTCTCCAACTGCAAAGTCATCAAGAGGACGATAAACCTTAATTACTTTTGCATTGGTAATGGATCGGGCATCTTTAGCGCTGTAGTGTTCGTCGTGCAGTTGTGCTATATCGAGATTACAGAACCGGCATATCGCATTGATTTCTGCGGGTGTCTGATCGACAAAAATGCCTGCTGACTCTATAAATGGCGGCAGCTTTCTGATTATCTCCTTTGCCGCTTCAGGGTCAATCATCCGGGGGCTGATGCTGCTGAAATTAAAACCAAGAGCGTCAGCGCCAGCCCGACTCGCTTCAAGAGCATCCTGAAGTCTGGTTATTCCGCAGATTTTAATTTTAGTCATAAACCAATGGTGTCCGTTTACCGAATCTCTCTCTAACGATGCAGCTCAGTCACTCTGAGCGTTCCATGAGGGTTGAGAGGAAGATACGTGTTACACAGCCTATCAGCAAGCTGTAGCAAGCTTCCTCCCTTGATAGTAGCCCTCCGGAATATAGCAAACCGCAGGAGACGCATCTGATTAAGCCCGGATTCATAAAACAATACAAGAACATCGGCCCCGCCAATCCAGAAGCCCTCGGGCGATCATGCCGCCTCCAGCATGTTTTTAACCAACATTTAAGGCCATCTTAATGGACCTTTAAGGTATGCTTGTGTATTGTATTAATCGTGGCTCATGATTTCCCTTTTACGTTTCAAGAGCAGCTTTACCTGTTCATCAACAATCATAAAAACGAGGTGACTAATGAAAAACTCTTTACGCTTTCTTTTTAATGCAATAATTGCTTTGATGCTTGCAAATAATGCAGCATTTGCAGCAACCGATACCAAAAGCCTCTTGTCAAGTGGTGAGGCTAAGCTAAAAGCAAAGGATTACACTGGAGCAATTACGGACTTCACACAAGCCTTGGAACTAAATCCAAAAAATGCAGAAGTGTATCTCAATCGAGGGCTTGCAAAACGCTCCGCAGGAGATATTGAAGGAGCCAAAGCTGACTTTAAATCATCCATAGAGGTTGACCCAACCCCTAAAGATGCTGCCGCTTACTATCAGAGGGGTCTTGCGAAATCAGCTCTTGGTGATAATAATGGAGCATTGTCAGACTATAAAAGGGCTGCCGCCCATGGAGATGCCAATGCCAAGACATGGTTAAAAGATAATGGGTATAAATAATAATGTACAAACAGGTTGTCGCCTCAATAATCTCCTTAAAACATTTCCTGCAACTATTTATTGGCTTCGTTGACGGCACAACGAAGCTTTTTATTGTTATCTGGTCGAGCACCACGCATGCAAGTTGATTTCACTCTAATCAGCATGGGCATATAAATATTAACCTTAATCGATTTTTAGGTTTGGGTTAAGCTCGCTATAGTTAACACCACATATCTTATACCAGATTACTATGAAATATTAATGAAACTGAACTATGTGGAAATCTGTCCTGATACAAAAAACCTTACCGCTCACGGCATCCTATCTGCTGCTTATTTTTTCGGCTATATCGCTTGACTACCTTTTGCACGTTGCACATCTTGCCTGGGTAGGACGGTATATGGGCTTTGCGGGCACCGCATTGCTTGTGAGTTCATTTTCCTACTCCGCCCGCAAAAAAAAGCTTGTTAGTAACGGAACGCTGAAGTTTTTTCTCTCTCTTCACTGCAAGGCAGGATGGATAGGAACCTTGATGATTCTCATTCATTCAGGAATCCATTTCAATGCCCTTCTTCCCTGGGCAGCTACTGCCCTTATGCTGGTAGTCACCGGCAGCGGACACGTCGGGCAATACCTGCTTAAAAAAGTCAGGGACGAGGTAAAGATGAAAATGAAGCAGCTTGGTGTTGAAAAGAGTGATGATGACCTTGACCGTCAGCAATACTGGGATACACTGACCCTCAAAACCCTGGAGAAATGGCGAGCCATACATATGCCTATGGTTTCTACATTAATGGCATTGACCCTCATTCATATTCTCAGCATAACATTCTTTTTAAACTGGAAATAACCCCTTGAGAGTACTATTGTTTGTTTTTATAGCATCAGCCATAATTCTGGCAGCCCTCGGAGCAGCGTTCCCCGAACTTCTTCTCAACCCGGGTCCTCTGATGAAAGGCCATCAGTCATTGAAAAAAGAGTGTCTGAGGTGCCACAAACCATTTGCAGGAGCTACCTCAATACAATGTGTCAGCTGTCACAAACAGAGTGATATCAGCATCAGGACTGTGGCGGGAAGAGTGCTTCCAAAAGATGCCGGCAAGGCTCAGTTTCACACCGAAGTTGCTCTCAACTCATGCATCGACTGTCATACCGAACACAGGGGCACAAGTGCAGCAAAAGCGCCTAAACCCTTTATCCATAGCTCTCTTTTGCTTGTAAAGCAAAAAGAGTGCATAACATGCCACAAAAATAACAAGCCCAAAGACGACCTCCATCGTTATGCAAAGGATAGTTGTTCTGAATGCCACAGAACAACCCAATGGAAACCGGCAACATTTGATCACAAAAAGCTGACTGCTACATCCGCCCAGCAGTGCATAACGTGCCACAAGGTTAACCAGCCAAATGACAATCTGCACCGCTCGGCCCGGGCAAACTGCACAACCTGCCACAACATCACTGCATGGAAACCCTCAACCTATGACCATGACAGGTTTTTTAAACTTGACGGTGATCACCGGGCCGGCTGCGTTACCTGCCATACCAAACCGGATAATTATAAATCATATACATGCTACACCTGTCATGAACATTCCCAGTCCCGTATTGCCTACAAGCATCTCAAAGAGGGAATATCCAATTATCAGAACTGCATGAAATGTCATCGCTCTGGCAGTAAGGAAGGAGAGGAAGGGAGAGACGATGATTAACTTACAGCATGAAGAGCTTTGGCGTGACATCAGGCATTGTGCAATGCAAAGTCCCAGCTTTTCTCTACCCGTATACTTATGCAGCCGGTAAGTCCTGTTTGTAACCGGTTGTGATTTTATCATATTGTGCGTATATTCGGCACCGGCAATACTCAATCCTGCCCCCCGGAGTTACTGATTGTAATGGGGCGTCGCCAAGTGGTAAGGCATCGGCCTTTGGAGCCGACATCCGCAGGTTCGAATCCTGCCGCCCCAGCGAGAAGAAACAAAAAAGGCAACCTTTCAGAGGTTGCCTTTTTTGTTAGCTGTAAACTTACGCAATCAATAGCGGTAATGATCCGGCTTGTATGGTCCATCGAAAGGAATACCGATGTACTCCGACTGCTCTTTGGTCAGCCTTGTCAGTTTTACACCGAGCTGCTCAAGGTGAAGTCTTGCAACCTCTTCATCAAGCTCTTTCGGAAGCCGGTACACGCCGATTTCATACTTCTTGGTCCATAGCTCGATCTGGGCAAGAGTCTGGTTGGTAAAGGAGTTGCTCATGACAAACGAAGGGTGGCCGGTGGCGCATCCAAGGTTGACAAGGCGTCCCTCTGCCAAGAGATAGATCGAATTGCCGGTTTCAAACGTGTATTTATCCACCTGAGGTTTGATGTTCAGTCGTTTTGCTCCAGCATATGCGTAAAGCTGCTCAACCTGAATCTCATTGTCAAAGTGGCCGATGTTGCAGACAATCGCTTCGTCCTTCATCTGCTTCATGTACTCAAGGGTAATGACATCTTTGTTGCCGGTTGTGGTAACAAAAATATTTCCTTCCTTGACAGCCTCATCCATGGTGGAGACTTCATAGCCTTCCATGGCTGCCTGTAAAGCACAGATCGGATCAATTTCCGTAACGATCACCCGTGCACCGTAAGCGCGCATCGACCTGGCAGAGCCCTTGCCGACATCGCCATACCCAAGCACAACAACAACCTTGCCAGCAACCATGACGTCAGTTGCACGCTTGATGCCGTCAGCAAGTGATTCGCGGCATCCGTAGAGATTGTCAAACTTGGATTTTGTAACAGAGTCGTTAACGTTGATGGCAGGGAAAAGCAGTTCACCCTTTTCCAGCATCTGGTAGAGGCGGTGAACACCGGTAGTTGTCTCCTCCGAAACACCCTTCATTTCCCGAGCAACCTTATGCCAGCGCTGCTTGTCTTCTTCAAAGACCTCCCTGAGCTGCTGGTAGAGAGCTTTCTCTTCAGCATTGCCGGGAGTCTTTTCAAGCAGTTCCGGATTGTTTTCAATTTTGTAACCCAGTATGATTAGGAGGGTTGCATCTCCGCCATCATCGACAATAAGGTTTGGTCCTTTTCCACCTTCAAATTCAAGGATCTGGCGTGTACACCACCAGTACTCCTCCAGAGTTTCACCCTTCCAGGCAAAAACCGGAACACCCGATTTTGCGATTGCAGCAGCAGCATGATCCTGTGTTGAAAAGATGTTACAGCTTGCCCACCTGACTTCAGCACCAAGATCCACCAAAGTCTCAATGAGTACTGCAGTCTGGATTGTCATGTGGAGTGACCCGGAAATACGGGCGCCCTTCAAAGGGAACTTGCCCGCATATTTCCGTCTCGTAGCCATAAGGCCCGGCATCTCTTTTTCAGCGATATCAATTTCCTTGCGTCCAAATTCAGCAAGAGAGATATCCGCTACTTTATAATCAAGCACCTCGGCAACTGTCATATCGTTATTAGTAATTTAATGGGTTGAAATTGTTCATGCCAGGTTGAGGGCTTTTTTAAGCTCTGCGACCTTTTCAGTTTTTTCCCATGGGAAGATATCACGGCCGAAATGACCATAGGCAGCTGTATCCTGATACTTCCAACCCTGTGGTTTATCCAGGCTGAACCGCTTTATGATAGCTGCAGGACGGAGATCAAAAATCACTTCCGCTTTTTCCTGAATCTGGGCATCATTCAATCCATGCTTGGCTGTATCGTGAGTATTGATATAAATCGATACCGGGCGTGCAACACCGATAGCATAGGATACCTGAACAGTGCACTTGTCAGCAAGTCCGGCAGCGACAATATTCTTTGCAACGTGACGGGCTGCATAAGCCGCACTGCGGTCAACCTTGGAAGGATCTTTGCCGCTGAATGCGCCGCCGCCATGAGGAGCTGCACCGCCATAAGTGTCAACAATGATCTTGCGGCCGGTCAGACCGGTATCACCGTGTGGTCCGCCGATAACAAAGCGACCGGTAGGATTGATGTGAAGTTTTGTTTTTTCATCAATCAGGTTCGCTGGAATAACCGCGTTGATGACATGTTTAATAATATCAGCCTTAATAACCGCCTGCCATGCCGCTTCGCTCACACCTTCCGGTTCCGGATCATGCTGGGTCGACACAACAACCGCATCAACACGGACGACTTTGTCATCTTCATATTCAAGGGTTACCTGGCTTTTCGCATCAGGACGCAGGTAGGTTATCGCCTTTCCCTCTTTGCGCACCTCAGCAAGTTTTTTGACGAGCTGCTGTGCAAGCTGAATAGCGGCTGGCATCAGTTCGGGAGTCTCCGTGCAGGCATAGCCGAACATCATACCCTGATCGCCGGCACCCACGCGGTCAAACTCATCAGCAATCTCTTCCTTGCGGTCAACACCACGGTTAATATCGGGAGACTGGCTGTGGAGAGCTGAAAGAACGCCGCATGAATTGGCTTCAAACATATATTCACCTTTCGTGTAGCCTATTTCAGTGACCACCTTACGGGCTATTGTCTGGATATCAGCAACACCTTTGGTCGTAACTTCACCGCCCACAATGACCTGGCCGGTTGTAACAAACGTTTCACAAGCGACGCGTGAACTCGGGTCCTGACGAAGCAAATCATCAAGGACAGCATCGGAAATCTGATCGGCAACCTTGTCTGGATGACCTTCTGATACGGATTCTGAGGTAAAGAAATACCTTTTCTGTGACATATTTCAATAAGTTTTTGATTTAACGAATACAGGAACTACAACAGAAAATATCTGTATTAATCGAGAGCTTTTCCGCTGAGAGGATTTCACGGGGAATCTACCGGACACGGAAAAACTTCCGACAAGCTCAGGGCGTAACCCTTCTTAAAGCTTGCGGCACCGTGTCCATAGGTAATGGGGATGCCAAAAAAATACAGCTAAAATGTAAGCAATCGTCTTCTTCTATGCAAAAAAATCTCTTAACCTAATCGAATTTCCGAGTAATCTCCAATATTTATTTTACGGGGAGTCCCGGTAATAGAGGCATTGTTCCCTACGATAGATTGTTCGAGAATGATCAGCTCAACATGCGAGCCATTGCCGATAATTGAATCCTTTATAATGGAATTTATAATCACGGCATGTTCACCAATCGTGGTATTCGGGCCGATAATCGCGTGGTCAAGAACGGCACTGTCAGCAATAAAAACAGGATTATTGATAATACACCCGGGATATATTTTGGCTGAACTGTGCTCTTTAAGAAGAATTTCATTGGTGGAAAGCAGACTTTCCGATTTACCGCAGTCGTACCAGCCATTAACAGCGAAAGTTGTAAATGTTTCGCCCCCTTCAATCAGCAGCTGCAAAGCATCAGTGAGCTGGTATTCCCCTTTTGTCTTTATCTCCTTATCAATGAGGTAATCGATACTTTTAAAAAGCGATCCGGCCTTTTTTAAAAAATAAAGCCCCACAATGGCAAGGTTGCTGACGGGAGTATCAGGTTTTTCAACCAGCTTAAGAATTTTTTCATCACTGGTTACAGCAACTCCAAACCTTCTTGGATCCTCAACCTCTTTTACTCCCAGGGTCGAAACAGGGCTTTTCAGTACAGCTTCAAGATCAACATCAAAAATTGTGTCACCGAGAATAATAAACAAGGGCTCCTCTTCAGTGACGTAAGGCTTGCACATCCAGATTGCATGAGCCAGTCCCAGCTGCTCCTTTTGAGTGACAAAGGTGAATTTGATTGAATAGTGCTGCAGAAGCCACTTTTCAATCATATCACCCATATAGCCGACGATTACAATTGCTTCATCAATTCCTGAAGCAATCAGCTTATCCATAATATGGCCGATAATGGGCTTGCCGGCCACGTTAATCAATACTTTAGGATGCGAAAGAGTATGCGGGCGCAAACGACTGCCTACCCCGGCAACAGGAATAATTGCTTTCATGTTTTTCCGATGGATTTTGTTGTGACATCAGCCCTTTTAGTTTCTCTTCTTATGTTACAAAAAAGAGTTATGAAACTAAAGGCGCGAATTACCGCCATAGAGTAATTTAAATACAGAAATCAGTTGTATTTTATCTTCATGGCATGCATATTCGACAACTGAAAGTCCGAAATAATAAGAGATACAGGTTCCTGATCGAAATATAATTTTAGAAGTAAAATAAATTGATCCCTTATGGCAGGAAGGTTCAAAGGAGTGTTTAAGCAATCAGGTGTTATTCCTGTTCTTGACAACAGGCTGGTGCTTATTACCTCCAGAAAAAGAGAACGCTGGATCATTCCCAAGGGATATGTCGAAAAAGGATTGTCGCCTGCAGATTCAGCAGCCAAAGAAGCCTATGAAGAAGCTGGTTTGATTGGTGTTGTCCACCATAAAGAAGCCGGCAAGTACCGGTACCGCAAGTTCGGCAAATCCTTTTCAGTTCAAGTGTATCCGCTGTTCATTGAAACCATGCTTGATGAATGGGATGAAATGCATGATCGTCGCCGAAAGCTTGTTACCCCGGCTGAGGCCATCGAGATGGTCTGTCATGCTGAGCTTAGGCAGATCATCGGCGACTTTTTTTTGAACCATCGCTGATTCTCTTTTGCCGGTAATAGTTTTCATGTTAATTTCATAGTATTGAATGATTCATATCGCCGGGATTCTGCCTTCTATCCCTTTTTTATGAAAGCGGTTAAGGCCTGATTGAAGAGGGAGTGTTTTCTGAAAATATTTTTTGGTAGTTATTGTTCTTGTGGTATATTGTGAGCCTTCTAATGTTATTGCATTACGGGGTGTGGCGCAGTTGGTAGCGTGCCTGGTTTGGGACCAGGAGGCCCCGAGTTCGAGTCTCGGCACCCCGACAGTAAGTGGAGAAGTTCTGATGATTGATGCTGTGCCCGTAGCTCAATGGATAGAGCATCAGCCTTCTAAGCTGAGGGTTACTGGTTCGAGTCCAGTCGGGCGCACAAATGGAACTCCGTGTTTTTTTTCCATGGTGATTGTAGCTCAGTTGGTTAGAGCGCCAGGTTGTGGCCCTGGAGGCCGGGGGTTCGAGTCCCCTCATTCACCCATGTTTTTTGGCCCCATCGACTAGCGGTTAGGTCACCACCCTTTCAAGGTGGCGGGACGGGTT
>CAITSZ010000012.1 GCA_903895195.1 uncultured Chlorobiaceae bacterium | reverse complement strand
ACTCATTAAGAAGGAAGAAACTGGAAATAATTGTTTAAGTTCTAACAACAAATCTGGCCTGAAAAAAGTGGCACACTTTGCCACGGAATAGGTGGTACACTTTCGCCTGGAATACCTGGCACACTTTCCCCGGAATACTCAATCTGAGCATCTGCTTTGTGTATGTTACCCGTTGTCTTCCCCATGCACGTGGGGGTGTTTCTCATCAGGCAATTCATGACTTTCATAGTCTATTGTCTTCCCCATGCACGTGGGGGTGTTTCTGTAATGGGGAGGCTGAGGGTAGCACTTTTAAAGTCTTCCCCATGCACGTGGGGGTGTTTCTTACTGAATTTGAAGTATGTAAAACGTGGTTTTGTCTTCCCCATGCACGTGGGGGTGTTTCTGACATGGAAAAGCTAAAGAATTTTGAAGTTTCGTCTTCCCCATGCACGTGGGGGTGTTTCTCAATGCGCGCGTTTTTGCCGGTAAGCGTTGCGGTCTTCCCCATGCACGTGGGGGTGTTTCTTATCCAGCTTTTCATTAAGGGTTTCGGCATTAGTCTTCCCCATGCACGTGGGGGTGTTTCCAGGGCGTGAGTCTTTACGGGGTCGCTGTTGTGGTCTTCCCCATGCACGTGGGGGTGTTTCTCACGATGCGCCCATCGGCCATTTCAGTGCGCGGTCTTCCCCATGCACGTGGGGGTGTTTCTATGGAATTTGAACTCACCGGAGGGGAAAGGTGACGTTATTCATAACGTACACTTTCTCCGAAAAAAATCGTTCTCCTCTCCAGGGCGAAGGGGTAGGCTGATAAAATCATATTTTGGGTTATACTTATGAAATATCAATGGCCGTTCTTAAAGCTCTCGGAGTGAAGATTGTAGTAAAATCAAACCAGGTTTAATTCAGAGGGGTAGGGATGTCAATTATCTCTGCGCGCCTGGGTTCACGCCCTGAAATTGCGGTTTTCGATCTCTAATGGATCAAGACCTGATGAGGGCAATGTGGGATTCTTATGGTTTCTTTTTTGATTTCCAGGGCTTTAGGATGGAAACAAATACAGTGATCAGGAGCACCATTACCTGTAAGGTGCCGAAAATCAGGTTCATCTGCTGGTTGTAGAGGTAAGCGGGATTCTGTAGTGATGCTATGCCGATTCTGCCGGAGATATCCATCATTGATGTTTCCCACGGGCCGAGGAAAAAGGTCCCGAATATAATCGCGGATAAGGTCACGATCCATTTGAAGGTAAGCCAGTTGTGCCTGAAGAATCCCCAGTTGCTGAAAATGGAATAGAGTAACCCGGTCAGGAGGCTTCCTATTGCCCCAGGTACGACCACAATCGACATATCGATATGATGGATGCTCCGGTTTATTCCGTACAGGACGTTCCCCTCAGTAACTCCATCTTTCAGGAAGTAGAGCGCCAGCAGGGAAACGGCGCCTCCGATCCAGCAGGCTGCGGCAATGAGGTGAAACCCCTTCAGCCATTTCAACCCTTTCGCTGTTAATTTTTTCATCTCTATCTCATTTGAATTGAAGGGTATTTTAGTTCTGCTCCATCTTTCATCCTTAAAAAATACAAAGTTCTTTTCTGAAGAGAGTGTCACTAATATGTGAAAGGGGATAGGTGACGTTATTCATAAAGTACACTTTCTCTCAACAATCCTTTTTACACAGAATTTTTCTCACCTATAGGACGAGGCGGGTGGCATGTTTATATGGCCTGACCGGATTTTTTGAAAGAAATTTCAATGGTCCTACGTAATAGAAGGAGGATGCAGGATAATCCTGGTTCTAAAGAATTAACTCACTTAAACATACATTCAAATGAAAAAGAATCTGATCGCCGGTATGATGATTGTTTCACTTGCAATGACCGGAGTTTTTGGTGGTGTTTCTTTCGCAGCTGACAAGGCTGTTGATGCGAAGCCGGCTGTAAAGACTGAAGCAAAAGCAGATGCCAAGGCTGAGAAGAAAGCTCCAAAGAAGGCTGTTAAGAAGAGGGCATTCAGGAGAAGAGCTGCTAAGAAGAGATTCATGTCTTCTCATAGATTCAGAGCAGTTAAGCAAGGCAAAGCAGCTGCACCTGAAGCCGGCAAATAAGGCTTTATTATAGTCGAGATCACTACGCAAAAAGCCCCTTCGCAAGTCGGGGCTTTTCGTATTTATATACACTGAGGCACATCTTCTTCACACTCTCTACAATGCCCGATGAATCAGCGCTGGATGATGCTGTACCGTTCGAGCGAAGTGGACATCGGGGTAGCCGAAGGCCATGGCGTAGCCGATCACGTGGTCATCAGGGATGCCAAGTAGTTGGCGGGTTTCCGGTAAAAGGTCGTTGATGGCCCACTTTGCCAGGCCGTTCCAGACGGTGCCAACTCCATTGGCTTGGGCAAAGAGCTCGAAATATGAGAGAGCTATCAGGCAGTCCGGCTCGGGTGATGGAACTGTCTTGGGTGCCGAAGCGATAAGCAGATGCGGGGCGCCGCGAAAAATGATATCGATTTTGTGGGCCTTCCATATCTGAACGAAGTTAGCGAAAGAATACAACCCATCCGGAAGAGCATTTTCTTCAATCAGTTTTTCCAGTCCTGCCATTACTGCATCACGCAGTTGTGCAACCTTTTCCTTGCTGTCTAATACGGTAAAACGAACCTGACGTGAGTTGACGCCTGTTGGAGCGTGCCAGGCAACATCGAGGAGTTTTTGAAAGAGTGCAGGATCAAGATTTTCGTCCTTGTAGCGGCGCACTGACCGTCTCCCTTTAATGAGCGTCTCAAGCTTGTCAGGGTCAGGGTATCGGCCGGCAAGAGTTCTGCTGTCAGCCGGATCCAGGCCAAGTATTGATACTGATCCTGTCGGGCAGATTGTCAGGCAGTGCTGGCATTTGTAACAAATACCCTCTTTTTCAATGGGAATATATGGATAGCCATCCTCCGGCATTGCTATGATCCTTGCCGGACAATCAGTAACACACTCGCCGCAAAGGGTACAGCTATTTTTGTCAATTTTGAAATCAAGCATTGTGGTCATTTTGAAAAAACCTATTGAGTTATTTGTTCCTGAATCCTGTATACTTCGAGGTTTTCACCCTTCTCTTCAGCCTCTTTTACCCATTTCGGTTTCGGGCCTCTGCCTACCCAGAATTCATGTTCACTTTTCCTGTATTTAACGGGTGCCGAAGTTTTGGATGAAGATCTTGCTGCTTTTCCCTTATTCAGAAGCTCCGGGATGCTGATGTTGTAGGCAAACATTTTCGATGTGATATCCGCAATGGCAGCTTGTTTGTCGCGATGAAATGTTGCGTCAGCCTCTTTTTGAAGTTCAGCTATTTGAGCTTTGATTTCCTTGAGTTTCGTCATGTTTTCTTTGATGTTAATTGTTTTCATCTGGCATTTTCCGGACAAAGAAGCCAACGTATAGAGTGCCCCACTTCATAGTGGCTTCGCTTTGAATGATCCAATATACACGTTATCCTCTGTTCAGAAAAAGTCTTTGCCTTCTTTGAGCCAATAGAGCCAAGGCTGTATCGAAGCAGGCAATTCGAACAGTCTCATTTGTCAGGTTTGAGGAGTGCATTTTAAGTTTATTCATATTTTTTCCCTAAGTCTTAGAGCGATGCTCCAATATGGTATATCTCTGCTTCGTCAATAATCAAAAATCGGTCATGAGCCTCTTTAAAAGATTCAATGACTACAGGGGGGTATTGTTGGTTATACGTTTCCATATCCAAAGCGAGCTGACGTTGTTCAATCGAATCCAGTCAGGCAAATACTTGCGCGTTGTTCTGGATGAAACGCCGCATTTCGACGAAGACGTTGATGATTTTGATACTGATTTTAACCGCCGTGTCACTGCGGAGGACGGCTGAAAGCATCGAGATACCCTGCTCTCGGTAAAGGCGATAGAAAGGTATCTCCTTCCTCCGTGACCACTTGAGGTCAATACAGAAAAAGCCCCTTCGCAAGTCGGGGCTTTTTTTTGTTCAATAATTTCAGGCAGTAACGGTTCAGGTGCCGACAGGGCGAGCTCCGGTCTCAATGCCGTTTTCAAACCCGCCGCCTGAGCCTGAGTAGAGGAGGGATACCGGTTTATTGGTTTTCAGGAGACCGATAATGTTTTGAAAGTCATCCAGATGGTAATGCACCTGGGCTTGTCCGCTGGTCGATGTATCCGGCGGTAGTGCGGCCCCGTTGGGATGGAAAATGAGCTGCCCAAGGCTTTTGCCACCTCCCTGAAGCCAAATCCTCGGAAAGAATGAATTTGCAGAATACATAACCTGATACGTATCGATTGGTGTCAGTGCCATCACTATCCTCCTTTGGTTTTATGTTATGGAAAATGATTTTTCCCCTTTCAACCGAGAGTATTGTTACTAAATATCAGGAATGAGTGGTTTGAAATTTTTTGGCACAGATTCAACCATCCGTTTGGCTTCTTCTAAAAACTGGCCATTTATTGAAGGGACTTGTGCTTTATAATTTCTAAACTCAGTATATGCCTGCTCAAAAATCTTTTTTGCTTCGTCAGATTTAAGGAAGTCGGTAATATGAACATCCGGACCGGCATTCTTATATGCTTGTTCAAGTAAATCACAGTAGGCGATGTTAGACCGTTCAGAAACCACTTTTCGAGGATATGGCGGATATCCACCACTTGTGAGGGGTGTTGAATCTATTTGCAACCGCTCAAGAGCTTTGCCGAATCCGGGATCACTCTGTCCGTAAACTGTCCGATGAACCTTTTGAAGTGTCATCATTCCTGAGCATTGAGCACATGGTTCGAGTGTCGTGAATACCGTATAACCATCAAGATTTTTGATATCAGGAACTCTCTTGCCATGTTTTCTGTCGGCGTTTAGTTTTGCAAGATACCCGAGCATTAGCCGGACCTCGCCGTGCTGAGTTTCATTATGAGTTATTGTATTGCAATTCCTCGCCCAGAATACCAATCGGCCATTTTCCAGGGAATCATTCCTTAAGAGAACGGATCCGATATTGTAGCCGCGGGCATTATTCGATTGCCAGCCTTTGTACACAACGGAATACGCGGCTAACATTCCAATGTAGTTTCTTTCTGATTTCCAGTAAATGGCTTTTGACCCGACCTTAATACTGTCACTATTGAATTCTTTGGTTTGTGCCCTTTGAGGTCCGGCGAGTGTTATCATGACCATAACACTAAGCAGATAAGGCAGATAAAAACCTTTCTTTTTCATTTCACACTGCTCCATTTAAGTTGATTATTCCTTCAGCCTGCAAACGGATTCGGAATATGTTCAGCAGACCAGAGAGCTTTTTTCAATATCAGGAGCAACTCCGCTCAGATATTGCTTGGGGCACGCAGTTGTTGCAGCGAATAGTGTTTGAGTGGTAGAGGCGATAAAGAGCATGAAGATCGCCAATACCCATGAGGTCCGATGGTGAGGGTAATGTTTCATGTCAGGTATGTTTTGTTATTGGTTTTGTCGGCACTTTGAGAGCATATCTGAAAATGATGTATGAGTAAATCGAAACGACATTGCCTTAAGAGCGCTATGCGTAAATTTACCGGCGCAAATATGGCAATGATAATTCTGTACTGCTTTACTGCGAGGGTATCGAAAGGACTACCGGGGAACGCTGGACTTATTGAAATTCGGATAGATAGAAAAACAGGCTAAAGAGGGTTCATGTCTGCGAACTACCATGGATGTTCCGTGACTGTCTCTATATACTGATAAGGCGATATTGAGGAGTGTTCAGAAAAAAGTAATGATTTTCGGTATAAATGTATAGCTAAAAACTATAAATTTTCAATAATGAAACAGTATTTCAACCATCGCTTTTGTAATAGGCCTTGTTCCCATTGAGCATCAGAAGGTTTTCTGAGTTATTCTCTTCAGAAGCGCTGCTATAAAAGGGAAAGCCCCGACTTTCGAAGGGGCTTTCATTTTGAGGGGAAGAGGACGCTGCAGGGTTACGGATCGCACCTGACATGTATATGTTATTTGCTCAATGAATACGTTACCGCGGCCTCAGCATGAATGGCTGTTGTGTCAAACACAGGTATACTCACATCTTCCTGTTTTATCAATAAAGGAATTTCTGTACACCCAAGTATAACTCCCTCAGCATGGTTCTCTTTAACAAGTCGATTGATGATTTGTATGAAGTGCTGTTTGGACTCCTTATTGATCTTTTCGGCGCATAATTCATCAAAGATAACGGTGTTGATGTACTCTCTCTCAGCCTGATTGGGCAGGATGACTTTGAGTCCATATTTATTCTCGAGCCGGTCACGGTAGAACTTACTTTCCATCGTGTATTTCGTGCCGAGGAGTATGACGGATGAAAGGCCTTGTTCCTTAATCTTTTTTCCTGTTGCATCAGCGATGTGCAGAACCGGGATGTTTACCGTTTTCTCAATATCCTCTGCGCTAGAGTTCATCGTGTTCGAGGCTATGACAATAAAATCAGCCCCTCCGTTTTTCAGCCTTTGAGCAGCATCAATCATTATTTTTCTCAACGGTTTCCAGTCACCCTTGTCGGCAAGACGTTCCTGCCTGGCAAATTCACCAAACTCTATGGAATACATGAGAATTTGAGCTGAGTTCAGCCCTCCCAGTTTATTCCGGACCATCTGATTCATAAGGCGGTAATACTCCAGTGATGATACCCAGCTGACCCCGCCTATTATGCCGATTGTTTGCATTTGGGGGATGCTTGAGGATCTCTCGGCTGATGGATTGGGATTAGTGATTTTTTCCGCAGCTGTAAGCGGCGTGACCATCATCCAGTTGATCATGATAGCCGTGAAGAAAAGTAACGGCATACATTTCAGGGAAAAGTTTTTTTTCATGATTCGTATACATTGAATGGAAGTTTCTGTTACGAATAGAGGTGGGGGTAACAGTTCCAAAAGGGAAAAAGGGGATTATCCTCCAATATACAATATTGTATAGTGTTCCTGTCAGATCGTCACTTTTCAGCAATCCACAACGGCCAGGGAAGCTTGAAATCTTTCCAGTCTCAAGGAAAATCAACAATCCCGAGTAGAGCCCCGGGACTACCTGATCAACCCGGTGCGGCTGGAGAGGCGAAGAAGATAAGAGTTTTACTCGAATTCGATAAGAGCCTGCCCGCTTTTTACCGCTTCTCCCGGTGAGGCCATAATCTTTTTGACTGTTCCTTCCGTATGGGCTGTAATATTTGTCTCCATTTTCATGGCTTCCAGCACAAGCAAGAGGTCGTCAACCTGAAGCGTCTGCCCGACCTGGACATTAACCCGTTGCACAATCCCTGCAATAGGACTGCGGCACACCTTGTCATCGGGCAGGCCGTCCGAAACCGGCTGCAATGCCTGAGGAAGGGGAGATGGAGCGACAATCTGTTTCGACTGAATCGTTGAGGTCATCTCCTGAAAGGATTCCGGCGTCCGGATCTCCTCTCCTTCGAGGACATCCACGTCAACGACATATTTATTTCCGTCTATGGTCAAGATCAACTGCACGGTATAATTCCTTATTTAGTGGTACTGAAGGTATGGGATGACTGAATGGATACGCGCCCCAGTTGCGACCATGAACTTGGTCCCTGGTTGCTTATAAAGCGTGCACGGCGGATCCTGACGTTTTTTCCCAGATAGGCGGCGATAGACGCCGACATGATTACCAGCAGCTCCTGAGTTATTTTAGGCTCGCTTTGTATGGGCTCAGATAGTGTTTCTTCCATTGGAATAGAGAGTTAAAGTGGAATCAGGCCGTGTTTCTTCTGAGGCCTGAATTCACGTTTGGAATGGAGAAAATCCAGAGACATGGCCAGATATCTGCGCGTTTCCGCCGGCTCGATGATGTCATCCACCTGAAAGTGTGCGGCAGCGGCATAAGGAGTTGCAAAGGTTTCCCGATACTCCTTGACCAGCTCCAGGCGACGCACTGCAGGATCATCCGCTTTCTTGATCTCATTGCGAAAAATAACGTCAACGGCACCATCGGCGCCCATGACGGCGATCTCAGCCGAAGGCCACGATACAACTCTGTCAGCATCAAGGTCCTTGCTGCACATGGCAAGATAGGCTCCTCCATAGGCTTTGCGGAGAACTACCGTTATTTTCGGTACGGTAGCAGCTGCATAGGCAAAAAGCATCTTGGCGCCATGCCGGATAATCCCGCCATACTCCTGCTCAACACCGGGCAGAAAACCTGGCACATCGACAAAGGTGATAAGCGGTATGTTGAAGGCATTGCAGAACCGTATGAATCGGGCGGCCTTGTCCGAGGCGTTGATATCCAGCACGCCGGCCATAACGTTTGGCTGGTTTGCAACGATCCCCACCGCGCGTCCCTGAAGGCGGGCAAACCCAATGACGATATTGGCGGCAAATGATGACTGCACTTCCATGAAGTCAGCTTTGTCCACGATATGACCGATGACATCCCTGACATCATACCGCTGTTTCGGATCAAGAGGAATAACGGTGTTAAGACGTTTGTCCGGAATAATAATATCATCAGCTTCCAGCTTGGGAGAGTCCTCAAGATTATTGGAAGGGAGAAATGAGAGCAGGCGCTTGCAGATGGCAATGGCATCCAGATCATCTTCGGCGATGAAGTGAACCACCCCCGAGTTATTCATCTGGGCTATCGGTCCGCCAAGCTCTTCTGCCGTTACAACTTCACCAGTGACCGCCTTGATGACCGATGGGCCGGTAATAAACATCCGGGCCGCACGGGTCTGGATGATAAAATCTGTCAGGGCAGGGCTGTAGGCCGCGCCGCCTGCACAGGGGCCGCAGATAATTGAAACCTGGGGTACAACGCCCGAAAGCATGACGTTGTTGTAAAATACTTTACCGTATCCCGAGAGGCTGTCGATACCCTCCTGAATGCGCGCGCCTCCTGAATCGTTGATCATAACAAAAGGCGAACCGGTCTTGAGAGAAGACTGCATCATCTGCACTATCTTGTTACAATGGGCTTCACCGGCCGAACCTCCGACAACAGTGAAATCCTGACTGGCAAGATGCACCAGTCTTCCATTGATGCTGCCGGCCCCGGTTACAACACCATCCGCCGCCATCTCCTTGTCCGTCATGCCGAAGTTTGTACAGCGGTGTTTGGCAAAAAGTCCCGATTCCTGAAAACTGTCCTGATCGAGGAGTGCGCCGATGCGTTCACGTGCGCTGAGACTTCCTGCCTCGTGCTGTCGGTCAATCTTGTCCTGCCCGCCGCCCAATTGCAACGCTTCCTTCCTCTGATTCAGATCCTGTAGTATCGCTTCAATATTCATGGTATCCCGACTATGCAATGATTTTCATAATTTAATTACTGGTAAGGCGTTACAGTCACCTTATGCTGTCGCCCGCTCAACGTTACGGAGTAGGTGATGGGGCCGGTGATCGCCCCCTGATGCCCTTCAAGAGGTTGTGTTTCCGATTCGCCGGTCGCAGGATTCCGTCCAAGATTTCGTGGACCCTCGTGCCGTTCTGGAAAAAATTTTGGAGCAACCTGTGGGAACATGGCATAGGTCAGAACATCTTCAGTCTTCCCGTTGCATCCAGGAATGGCAAGAGCTGCCGAACGAAGCTTGTCCCACTCCGGTTTCAGAAGATTTGCAGGCCGGCAGTGGATCGGCTTTTTATGGGCATGGTTCTGCGCCATCTGCACGACGTCCGGATTTTTTTCGCCGGAAACTGCGCCGTAATAGCCGAGCATCAGGTCAGCAAATTCACCGGTCAGCACCTTATATCTTCCCATCAGAACATTAAGCACAGCCTGAGTGCCTACTATCTGGCTGCTGGGAGTCACGAGGGGGACATAGCCGGTATCCTTGCGGACACGCGGAATCTCCTCGAGAACCTCTTTCATCCTGTCTCCTGCACCCTGCTGCTTGAGCTGATTCTCCATATTCGAAAGCATGCCGCCTGGGATCTGGCTCTTGAATATCTCAGTCTCAACGCCGGTAACCTTCGAAAGAAACTCACTGTAGCGCCCAAGCACAGTCATAAAATGAGTCTTTACCTTCAGTATTTTCTCATTGTTGACTCGGGTGGTGTACCCGGTGCCTTCAAGCATCTCAATAAAGCTTTCCGTAGGGTTGTGCCCCGGTCCGAGACTCATGGAGCTGATTGCAGTATCCACACAATCCACTCCCGCCTCAACAGCCTTCATCAGGCTCACCATCGTAACGCCTGTGGTGGCATGAACATGCAGATGCACACGAAGATCATCTCCGCATGCCTCTTTAATTCCCTTTACCAGGTCAAATGCCGCCTGGGGTTTTATGAGAGCTGCCATATCCTTGATGCAGAGCGAATCGACTCCCATATCCTGCAGCCTGCGTGCCTGATCAACAAAAAGTTGTGTCGTGTGAATGGGGCTGACGGTGTAGCAGATCGTCCCCTGAGCGTGTTTGCCGGCCTTTTTGACCGCACGAACCGAGGTCTCTATATTTCTCAGGTCATTGAGTGCGTCGAAAATGCGAAAAACGTCCATACCGTTTTCTGCCGACTTGTTGCAGAACCGCTCCACCACCTCGTCCTGATAGTGCCGATATCCCAGAAGATTCTGGCCTCGCAGCAGCATCTGCAGCGGGGTTTTAGGCATGAGCTTCTTGAAGGTGCGCAGGCGCTCCCACGGGTCCTCGTTCAGAAAACGGATACATGAGTCATAGGTGGCTCCACCCCAGCACTCCAGTGACCAGTAGCCGGCATCGTCCAGATCGGCGCAGGCCCCGGTCATATCTTCAATTCCCAGTCTGGTTGCAATCAGGCTCTGGTGTGCGTCCCGAAGAGCAAGTTCGGTAATATCAATGATTCGATTTATGGTAAATCCCCTTGATGATGTTAGATGTTTACTACTATTGAGCCCCCTCAAAATCCGGGGAAAATCATGGCGCTAAAATTATTGCGGAATATAATAAATCAGGAGGGGAATAATTAATTGTTTTTCCCCTCTTCAGGGAGGTGGTGGAAAAGCGATAAAAGATAGTTTCACTCCCAAATCTCAAAGCCGGAGTAGCGTGTAGGGCAGAACTCCTCTGAAAAGAAAAATGAGGCAATTTCGATACCTGTAAATAAAAAAGGCATGACCGTAAATAACGATCATGCCTTTATGAAACGGTAACCCCTTTTGGAAAAAAGGGTGATCCAATAATCTTAGAAGCTTGCCCTTACAGCCAGAGCAAAAGTGTTCTGATTGGTTACGCCGCTTGCTACCCTCTCTTTGGTGTAATAGATGTAGGTTCCAGTAAGTGAAACTGCGGGCGACAAATATGCCGAAATTGCAGGCGCAATTGTTGGCTGATGCTCGTCATATGTTCCTTTTTTAGAGGCATATGCTATGTCCGAGTATGCGATTTTAGCAAAAAGCCAGGAGTACATGAAGTATCCAGCCTCAACTTTTAAGTTATTTAGTTCCAGATCACGGTCATGGCTTGCAGCAATACCGACCTGAAAGTCTTTATAGATACCCTGGATATCACCACCGTAGACTAAGGATTCTCCGGTATAATTTCCTGTAAACCCGATTGTCGGAACGATTTTGGTGACTGGATCAGCTACGCCGGTAATGCTGTTCTTGGCGTAAGAGAGTCCGCCTCCAATGACGATCTGGTTGTCAAGGCCGGTATAGGGATTGCCGAGTTCTCCGTTGGCACCGCTGAGCAGGCCTGCACCGAAGAGCTTGAATTTTCCACGAAGATAAAGGATATCGTCAATGTTATTTTCGGTTGCAACAATCGGAGTTGTCGATTTAGCAGCCATACTGGTACCGGCAGTAAGGGAGTATCCTGCAGTCTCTCCTCTTGTGAAGTTGACTTCTGCGTAGGTCGCCGGAGCAGGGAGTACACCAGAGACGTTTACTACGCCGCCGACACCTACACCGTTCCATGAAACATTACTGAAACTGTTGCCGAGAGCAAGGTTGAGGCCTGGAGAAAACTGCCAGACAGCCCTAACATTGGATGAAATAGGAGTATCAACAGTAGAGGTAATTGTAGCATCCTTATCGGTTTCAACAGCAGCACCTCCAAATCCGTTTATTTCGCCGAATATTGTCAGATGCTCGCCTACTGAGCCTCCAAAAAATAGCGAAGCCACATTGGGTGCGTTGTATGTAAGCTCTTTTTTAGCGGATACTGCTCCGGTAGAGGTATGCGTCGCTGCTTTGTAGCTGATCAGGTTGCCGGTGAAAGCAAGGCTTAAAGGATCGAATGAGGGGAAAGAACTTTCGACAGGTGCTCCAAGGGTTTTTTTCCATTCGTCATTACCCATTTTTACCTGCTGCTGACGGGTAAACGCCTCTTCAACACCGGATGGCATGCGATAGCCATTGTTTTTGAAGGCTTCACCGACAGCATTTCGCTGCGGCATACCTGAGTGACACATCAGGCACGAGGTCTGGTATTTTCTTCCCCATGATGGTATAGCCTGGCTCTCTGAGCTCCAGAACAGAATCGGCAGCATACATAGCGAAACAATAGATGTAAATGTCATTTTCCTCATAAAAAATCTCTCCGTGGTTTGAATGTTAACGTTTGAGCAAAAAAAAGCTTCCCGATAAAACGAGTGACTCTAAAAAAAATCAGAGATTCAAATGTTTTTCCAATTATGTGCTCACGAAACTTTATAGGAGATCGTTTCGTGAAATATCAAGGGTGTTGTTTATAGTCGCTGGACCGGTAAATATTCACCAGCTCAAACGAAGCGCGTCTAATATATACGAATATTAAGAAATATCTAAGAAATCTTTGAAAAATTATTAGGAACACTCGTGTAGATTTCTAAATTAGAAGACAATTTTGAAGTGCCCCAAACCATTAAATCAATTAAAGGATACATCTTATGTCACGATTCTTTTTAGCAGTATTTTGCTCTTTATTTGTCTTTACATTGAGTTTCAGCGATGCCTTGGCCGCCTATGATCTCAATAACGGCAAAGCAGTTTACGATAAAGCCTGTGTAGTATGCCACAAAACCGGCATGGGTGGAACACCGAAACTCGGCGACAAAGCAGCATGGGCTCCTCGTCTTACGCAGGGTATGGATCTGTTGATCAGCAAATCCATCAAAGGTTTTCAGGGTAAAACAGGGCTGATGCCTGCAAAAGGTGGTAATCTTGAGTTCACGGATGCACAGATCGCCAACTCTGTAGCCTATATCGTCGAGCATAGCAAGTAAGAATTTTTCTCCGCCTGCTTAATCAATACTTCCGCTCGAACACTTTTTCCGTAAGTCCCGATAGCTGCTTTTTTTGGAGCAGCTATCAGTGGCTATTCAATCCAAAGAGCAGGGGAGTTGCTGTGGATTTATTCCTTTCCTCAATCCTGCCAAGCAGGTCAACCAACGCTTTATTTGCCTGTACGTTCTATTTCCACCCACCTCCCAAAGTCTTATAAAGGTCAATCCGGTTGGTCAGATTCTGCTGACGAACCAGAATCTCATTCTGCTGTGCCAAGTAGAAAGATCGTTGTGAATCCAGAAGGGCAAAGTAACTATCGATACCATGGGCATAACGGGCCTTCAAGATCGTATAGGCCTGTTCGCTGGCCTTGACAAGAGCCTGCTGGGCGTGCAACTGCTCTGTGTAGGTTGCAGTTGAAACCAACGCATCTGCAACTTCCCGAAAAGCGACCTGAATGGTTTTTTCGTATTGAGCGATGGCAATATCCCTGTTTGTTTTTGCCAATTTGAGGTTGGAGCTCAGGCGCTCTCCCTGGAAAATCGGCAAGTTGATCTGGGGGGAAAAGCTCCATACACTGCTCGATCCGCCAACAAACAGATTGGTAAGGCTGCTGCTCGCAAAGCCCGCTGAACCAGTAAGGCTGATGCTTGGGAAAAAGGCTCCCCGTGCTGCACCAATATTGGCATTTTCAGCTTTAAGAGCATATTCAGCCTTGCGGACATCCGGACGGTCCAGCAAAACAGTGGATGGAATTCCCTCGGGGAGTACTTCCATTATCTGAACAGAGCTGAGGGTTTCAGGCTGGAGGAGTTCTGGTTCGATTTCCTTTCCGACCAAAAGGGTAAGGGCGTTTTTGTCCTTTTCCACCTGACGTTGATATTGGGCGCGGTTGGCCCGGGCGGTTTCAACCATGGTAGTGGCTTGTGACACCTCCAGCTGAGACTTCGCTCCCAAATCGAAACTGCGCTTGATGAGATCAAAGCTGTCATACTGGGTCTTGAGCGTGTTTTCGGTCAGCTGCAGCAGTTCTCTATCGGCAAGATAGGTGAGATAGGCATTGGCCACCTCGGCAATCAGGCTCGTTTGAGCAGCCTTACGACCTTCTTCCGTTCCAAAATACTGGTTTAAGGCGCGGTTGCTGAGGCTGCGGACACGCCCGAACAGATCCAATTCATATGCCGTGATACCTATGCCGGTGGTATATGAGGAGAGAGTTTCCGGATTTCCGGAAGTGCTGCTGCTTTCCGATATCCGTTGTCTATTGGCGCTGCCCGACGCGTTAACCGAAGGCAGAAGATCTGACCGCTGTATGCGATAGGTGTTGCGGGCAGCCTCTATGTTAAGCGTCGCTATACGGAGATCGCGGTTATTGGCAAGCGCGGCTTCAATCAGGCTCAGGAGCTTTGGCGATTTGAACATGCTTCGCCATCCGATATCAGCAACATGCGATTGTCCTTCTGCATCCAAGACCAACAATGGTATCCCTGCAGAGGCCGGCCATTGAGTGGCGACGGGTGCCATAGGGCGCTGGTAGCGTGGAGCCAGTGAGCAGGATGTCAGTGTGGCGGCAGCCAGGCATAAAGGGATCAGCAGCTTAATTGTCATGGTTTGATCCCTTATCTTTTTGGGTTACGGTTAATTCGGTTAATGGCTTCCTGGTAAAAAGGGATTGTACCAGAATGTAAAATAACGGCACGAAGAAGATTGCCAGCACCGTTCCCGACAACATCCCTCCTATTACGCCGATACCGATGGCATGCTGGCTTGCCGAGCCTGCTCCTGAGGAAAATGCCAGAGGTGTTACGCCAAGAATGAAGGCCATGGAAGTCATGACAATCGGACGCAAACGTTGTCTGGCGGCAGTCAGGGCAGCTTCCTTCAGGTTCATACCCTGTTCGTTGAGAGATTTGGCGAACTCCACGATGAGGATGGCATTTTTTGCTGTCAGTCCAACGGTGGTCAGCAAGCCTACTTTGAAATAGACATCATTGGAAAGACCTGCCAGAGAAGTTGCCAGAACCGTACCAAGAACACCAAGCGGCACGACAAGCATGACAGCCAGTGGAACGGTCCAGCTTTCATAAAGAGCTGCAAGACAAAGGAAAACAAATAGCAATGAGAACGCATAGAGCAAAAGCGTTTGCTGACCTGCTGCCCGCTCTTCGTAGGAAAGACCTGTCCATTCGATACCAAAGCCTTCAGGAAGCTTCAGTGCCAATTGCGTCAATACAGCCATCGCATCACCAGAACTTACACCAGGAGCAGAAGCACCCTGAATATTTACCGACGATATGCCATTGAAGCGCTCCAGCTTCGGCGAACCGAAGCTCCAGCTGCCAGTGGCAAATGCAGAAAAGGGCACCATATCTCCATTGGTGTTCCGGATGTGCCAGCTGTTGACATCTGCAGGGTTCATACGGAATGGGGCATCGCCCTGCATGAACACTCTCTTTATGCGACCGTCATGAATAAAATCATTGACATAAGAGGATCCCCAGGCAGTTTGCAGGGTGGTATTGATGTCGGCAATGGAAAGGCCAAAGGCGCTGGCCTTTTCATTATCGATATCAATCTTGTATTGCGGCACATCTTCAAGCCCGTTTGGTCGCACACCGCTCAGTGCAGAATTTTTTGACGCCATTCCCAGTAACTGATTACGGGCATTCATCAACGCTCCGTGACCTTTGCCTTTACGATCAAGAAGCTGGAAATCAAAACCCGAAGCATTGCCCAGCTCCATAACAGCCGGGGGGTAAAATGCAAAGATCATTGCGTCCTTGACGCTCGACATGGCTCCCATTGTTCGACCGGCAATGGAGGCGACATCTTGTCCCTTTTTTTTGCGCTCACTCCAGTCTTTCAGTTGTACGAACCCCATGGCCGAGTTTTGGCCCTGACCGGCAAAACTGAAGCCAGTCACGCTGAAAACGCTTTCAACGACACTGTTTTCCTTGTTGAGCAGGTAATTTTCCATGACTTTCACGCTTTCGAGTGTCCGTTCCTTTGTTGCGCCGGATGGGGTGGAAAGCTGAACAAACATGAATCCCTGGTCTTCTTCGGGCAGAAACGATGTCGGGATACGCGATAATACGATGCCCAGCACAATCACAACCAGCATGAATGCCGCCAGCGATCGTTTGACATTTACGGTCATGGCACTCGCCCCGTTGATATAACGTTCGCGATTGAGGTCGAACAACTTATTGAACCAGGCGAAGAAACGTCCTGTGATACCTTTACCTGGAATATGCCCGCTCTTTTTCGGTTTGAGGAGGCTTGCGCAAAGGGCCGGCGTCAAGATCAGGGCAACCAGAACCGAGAGGAGCATGGCTGAAACGATAGTAATGGAGAACTGACGGAAAATCGTACCGGTAGAGCCTTTAAAGAAAGCCATTGGCACAAATACCGCAGAAAGCACGAGGGCTATTCCAATCAGCGCACTGGATATCTGCTCCATGGATTTTCTGGTAGCCTCCAGAGGGGAGAGTTGCTCCTCTTCCATAATGCGCTCGACGTTTTCTACTACGACAATGGCGTCATCCACCAGCAAACCGATGGCAAGCACCATGGCGAACATGCTGAGGGTGTTGATAGAGAACCCGAAAACCGACATGACTCCAAAGGTCCCCAACAGCACGACAGGCACCGCGATTGTTGGAATCAGAGTCGCTCGGAAATTTTGCAGAAACAGGTACATAACAAAGAACACAAGAATAATGGCCTCGAACAAGGTATGAACGACTCCTTCGATCGAGGTCTTGACAAAGGGTGCCGTATCGAACGGGAAAACGACTTGAACGCCGGGTGGCAACAACGGCTTCAGTTCTTCCATTTTGGCTTTCACCAGGCTGGCGGTATTCAGGGCATTGGCCCCGGTCGCCAGTGTGATGGCCATGCCGGCTGCGGGTTTGCCATTGAAGCGTGTTGTCATGTCATAGTTTTGCACCCCAAGCTCGATACGGGCGACATCCTTAAGGCGAACCTGGGATCCGTCTGTATTGACCTTCAGCATGATTATTTCAAAATCTTCAACGCTTTTCAGGCGGGATTGGGCTGTAATCGTGGCATTCAGCTGTTGTCCCGGTACCGATGGCGTTCCTCCCAGCTGACCGGCAGAAACGTCAGCATTCTGGGCGCTTATCGCCGCCTGTACCTCGGTGGTTGTGAGATTGTAACTTGTCAGCTTGTAGGGATCAAGCCAGATTCGCATGGAATAAGGTTGCCCGAACACCTGGATGTTTCCTACACCGGGAACACGGCTCAGCGGATCGAGTATTTTGGAGTTCAGAAAGTCGTTCATGCTGAATTCATCGACGCGACCATCGGCCGAGTAGACGCCGACAACCATCAGGAACCCGGTATCGCCCTTGGTAACTTTTATTCCCTGCTGCTGGACTTGCTGCGGCAGGTTTGACATGATGGATTGCAACTTGTTCTGTACCTGAACCTGGGCAATATCAGGGTTTACTTCCGGCTCAAATGTCAACGTAATGGTGACATTACCATTGGAATCGCTGCTGGCACCAAAATAACGGAGGTGGTCAAGGCCGGTCAGCGCCTGTTCAATAACCTGCGTCACGCTGTTTTCAACCGCTCCTGCAGAAGCTCCCGGATAGGAAGCATTAATGTTGATGGTGGGAGCAGCAATGCGTGGATATTGTTCAACCGGAAGGGTCTGTATGGCAATGATCCCCCCGAGCATAATACAGATGGATATCACCCACGCAAAGACGGGTCGGTCAATGAAAAATCTGGACATTAGAGTGATTACTTGATTAAATGAAATTATCTGGCAGGAACGGCCTGTTGTCCAGCCTCTACTGTTTTCACCTTCATGCCTGGTTGAATTTTCATGATACCTTCATAAACGACCTTCTCACCGACCTTGAGACCACTCGTGACAATCCATTTGTCTCCGATGATTTCCGAAACTCCGATCGGACGTACGCTCACCGTTCCGTCTTTCCCGACGACCCATACCGAAACTGTGCCGTCAACATTTCGGCTCACCGATTTCTGAGGTACGACAATGACCTGATCGTCTTTCCATTGCTCCAGACGCGCATGGACAAACATGCCTGGGAGAAGCTCGTGGTTGGGATTGGGAAACAGTATCCGTAGCAGAACTGTGCCGGTGCTCGGATTGATGGTGACATCCGAAAACTTAAGCTTACCGCTCTGGCCAACTGGTTTTCCATCTGCCAGAAGGCGGACGGGAGCAGTTATATTGCCAGAATCCCCGACCTTCAAGGCCTGATGATATTTACGCAATATCATCAGTTCCTCACTCGACTGGTAAACGTCCACATAGATTTGGTCAAGCTGCTGTACAACAGCCAAAGCCACAGACTGATTGGCATTGACCAGAGCTCCTTCCGTCACCTTCGATTGCCCGATACGTCCGGAAATCGGAGACATGACCTTGGTATAGTCAAGGTTGATTTTGGCCGTTGAAACCTCTGACCTGGCGATGGCGACATCGGCCTGGGCCTGAGCAAGGCTTGCCTTTGCGTCATCATTTTCCTGTTTGCTGACCCCCCCTATTGTCACAAGGTCGGCATATCGAGATGCCTTAGCCTGGACCGACTTCAGGTTTGCATCGGCTTTGCCAAGGTTGGCCCTGGCGCTGTTATATGTGGCCTGATACGGAGCGGGATCAATCTGATAGAGTTGCTGACTTTGCTTGACCATACTGCCTTCCACGAAAAATTGCTTCTTTACAATACCGCTGACCTGAGGGCGTATCTCCGCTACCCTTATGGCCGAGGTTCGGCCAGGCAGGTCTTTGGTCAATGCAACAGGCTCGGTCTTCATGGTTATAACACTGACCTCCGGTTTCAAGTCTGAACCCATACGGTCGCCCGGCGAACTTTTCTGCCAGATGTACCAGGCGGCAATCGCGACAACGAGTAAGCCTGCAATGATATAAGACCTTTTCATGATGTAGATTATCCTTTATGTGATTTGTGTGAGGTTGGAGCTTGACTCTCGGGATGACTTGCATACATCGCCCGGATACCCTCAAGAAACGAAAAACGCTCCTTGCTGGTCCAGTTGACCAAGCCAAACCATTCATGGCTATTAAATCCGATAAGGGCGAAATAAACTATGCGGGCGGCTTCCGGATTCGCTCCGGTTTCCATGGCTTTCAGGTCATGAAGGGTCCATTCCTGCATCTTCCGCTGGAGAGAGACTTCACTTGACATTGAGGAGGATACTGCCAATGCAACAGCTCGTTCAATGTCATCCGGAGTTTGCTCCGCCAGCTTGATACGGGCAAAAAGTTCAGGATGGGGAGTTTCGGCACATTCCAGAACAAGCAAGTCGATACGCTCTTTATTGCGTAGAAACTGGCGGTCGATAAGTGCCTCAAAGAGGGCTGTCTTGGATTTGTAGCCATACACGATACGTGATTTGCTGATCCCTGCCTCCCTGGCCACAGCGTCAATAGATAAGCGTGATACTCCGAACTTGACCACAACGCGCTCAATTGCATCCAGAATTTCGTGAGTGGTGATTTTCTTGGGTCTGGCCATGATACTTGCCCCTTAAATTGTTCGCTTCAATTTAAATACGATCGTTCTTTTATGCAATTTATTTTCCCCGATTATTATCCGGACAGAAGGATGTTACGAATGAGGAGAAACACTGAACCTGTTGAGGGGTGGTTCAGGAAAATCGCCAGAAAATGGTGTCATCTTGCCATCTGGCCATATTGGGGGCAAATAGCTGAACATTTGACGTCTGAACAGCTTATCGAGTTATGAAAATGTATGTTACATCACTTGTTGTATAGGAATGTTTGATTTCCTGATCGAATCCCCTTTTTATCGATGATATGACTTCTTACCTTATCAATGAAAATAGAGTAAGTTGCAAAGTCTTCTTGCTCTCTTATATGCTATGCGCTCTGCATAACATTCACAATCAAAATTGCCAATCATGTGGTTCAGAACCAAACATAGTTCTGCTGTAAAATATTTGAAAACCCTCACACTCTCAATTGCTTCAGTAATAACGGTACTTTTTTTGCAGCCGGAGCTGCATGCAGCTGAGTTTAAGAAGCCTCTTCATTTTGCCAGAGGTAAAAATTTTGCGATGGTCAGCGGTGATGTGGTCCGGGGCGACAGGGATGTTTACCTCATAAGGGTTCATGCCGGTCAGGTTATGTCCGTTAAACTTTCATCGCTTGAAAATAATGCGGCTTTTGACGTTCTTGAACCAGAGGCAAGGGGCTCCAGAGAAGCAAAAGATATCACAGGGGGATCGGATATCTCTCAATGGCAGGGAACTCTCTCTAAAACAGGTGAGTATAAAATTGTTGTTGGCGGAACAAGGGGCAATACCAGTTATAAACTTCAGGTTACCGTGCACTGAAGCATGAAAAAACATCTATAGGGTAAAAATTATGAATGTTCTCGAACCTAACAATACTGCTGCAAGTTTTAGAGATATCGTTAAAAGAGAAATCAGCAAAGAAGGATTTAAAATAAATATTGTCGGCCTTCTTGCTTCCGAAGACCCCGCATCCATAACTTATTCCAATTACGCACGTAATGGATGCGAAGATGTCGGCATTGCCTTTAACTTGATCACGGTGAACCCTGATTCGATAAGGCGGATCCTGTCAGAAGCCAATAATGATGAAGCAGTTCACGGAATATTTATCTATTACCCGATCTGGAACGATTATCGGGATGCGGAAATTCGAAACATGGTCTCTCCGCATAAGGATGTTGAAGGGCTCACCTCCTATTGGATAAGCAAGCTTTATGCGAATGATCGTTTTGATGACACAGAAAAACGAAACAAGGCTATACTTCCCTGCACGCCGCTGGCCATTACTAAACTGCTGCAGGAATCAGATGCCTACATGCCTTATGGACTACCCTTCAAAGGGCAGACTATAACTATTTTTAACCGTTCAGAAGTTGTAGGCAGGCCGCTTGCCTATATGCTTTCCAATGATGGTGCCAGAGTATTTTCCTTCGACGTCAATGGTGGTGTGGTAGTTGATATTTCGGCCAATCAAAAGGAAGAAATCGCTGTGACTCGGGCCGAGGCGCTAAAAAATTCTGATATTGTTATAACAGGAGTGCCATCAAAAAACTTCGAAAAGATCAGTGCAGATGAATTGAAACCGGGAGCGATTTGCCTCAATTTTTCTTTTGTGCAGAATTTTGAACAGGATGCAAAAGAGGCAGCAAGCCTCTTCATTCCTCGAGTCGGCACTATGACCGTTGCCATGTGTATGCGTAATGCCTTACAGCTCTATGAGAATTATCATCACATATAGCCCAATAGCAGAATACATGGAACAAGGTAGTTGTCTGATATGCAGACACTGCCTCTGCCACATCAGAAGCCCGCTTGTAGCGGGCTTCTGTGAGTTTAAATCCTGATGGTCAAACGGGTTTCCCTCACGCGCTAAACATGATAAACATACTCTCCTCCGCTGAACTTAACAAGATTGATGGAGGTGCCAATCGGGTTTTGCTTGTTAAGCCACTTCAGGCAGCTGCTGTCAAGCCAATCCTTGCGAGTCCCTGTAAATCCCGAATTGGCTGGATATATGCCGATAAATTCTTTGAAAAGTTTTGCTGTAAAGTCACTCTCCTTACCGACCGGTTTGTATTTTTTCTTATCCTTGCAGCGCGTGCAGTTGGAATCGTTGTCTGCCGTAGAGCAGAACGCATTTGGCTCAGTCAGGTATCCACAGTGGCTGCCGTTTTCAACATTGGCTACAACCGCCCACGCTTCACTCCCTGCGGGAGCCATCTGGCTGTACTCAGTCGTCACGGCTGAATCGCTCGACCATGCAGGCGGCTGAGATGAATCAAGGCATGCACAATCGCACTCCCCGACAATCATAAGGTTTGGAACCGGTATCTTTGCCAGTTCTGTGCGGTAAGGTTCCATACCGCCGAAAAGCGGGTTTTTCATATCAACAGGGGAGAGCTGAACAAGGCCGACGGGATTGGCCCGGCTATCTTCCCCCCATGTTGAGAGCTTTTCGGTAACCCTTGGAAGGACAATTCTGTCGTACACAACAGGGTCAAACCTTTTCCCTGTATTTTTTCCGATCTCCTGCAGGTTATCAAATCCGGTTGCAGCTACCTGTGCATGAGCACCACCTACTGAGTGACCGGCAAAAATGACATTGTTGGACTTCATGAACTGAAACTGCTTTGAGCGGCTTGCATTATAAAATGTGCTGGTCGCGCCGAAACAGGTAAGATAGGAGGCTGCCATAAACGCTTCCTGGCCGACTCTGGGATTACCGCCAAAATCAGTTGTTGGAGTGAATTCGTTCTGCTTGTGCGTCGAAGTGGCAAAAGCCATTGCCCAGTTCTTTTCTACAATTGCAGAGGTATAGTTGTAGTAGTAGGATGGGTAGTTTCCAAACAGCGGAGCCTGTTCCTTGTTGAAAAAGCCTGCAAGAAGTCGTTGTGGAAGATAGAACAGATCAGGGCCGATCATGAATCCATGATTGAACATGACAAGGCCATTGGCTTGCCGGTCTTTTGGATAATAGACATCAATGGCTATTTCCGTAAAATTCAGATCTTCCGGAGTATACTGCATCCAGAAGTAGACCCTTTTGAAGCAGTAGTCATTAATGATGATCGGTTCCATGATAAGTGAATTTAATTGTTGAGAAAAAACCTATTTAGTTTTCCAGACAGTTTTAAATTCCTGAGCCATATTAACAAGCTTCCACCTGTTTACTGCCAGAGAATCTCTCCAGGCAGGAACTGAACTCCCATGATATGGCTCGTATGCATACTCGCGAATTGCATCATCATGATTGAGTAACAATTCAATATTGGGGTATTTGTTTGTTGCTGTTAAATGAAACATTCCAAAGTCGCCATTGGTATTTCCAAAAGCGAATACAGGCTTTTTACCTATTTGTGAATAAATATTTATGCTTTTCCCCTCTTTATCATCCTTTGCCGGAAAAATGCCTTTATTGATGATGAATAATGTTTTATAATCGCCCGGTTTATAAACAGGGTTTAAAATTTGACGGGTCCCGATAAGATGCGCCCTGTCCAGATTGATTATTTGAGGACAAACGCTCCAGATAACGCCCTGCATCGAGCCGGATACAATGTAGATTGTGAATTTATTCTGCTTCAAATACCGTATCAACTCAAGCATTGGTTGATAAAACATATTTGCAAGAATGATGTTATATTTTTTGTCTTTCGTTTTTGATAAATACGAACGGGCAGAATCCACGTAGGTTTCATGGTCAACTCCTTCATAAGCTTTCCAGACCATCGAGTCGATGTAGTTATAGTAAGGAGCTTTAGTGAAGTTTGTCCAGTTGTTTGTAACCGATGTATCAGCAGGGTCTACTGCAAGTTTTTTCGCATACTGATATTCGGGATATTTTAATAGTGCTGGATTCTTTGCCGATTTCCCGTTTAAGCCGTCAATTGCAGCATACATCTCAAACCACAGTGGAGCTTCGCAGGCAATCGTGCCATCCATATCGAAAACCGCAATACGATCTTCAACAGGGATTTTCTTTGCTGCCAGGCTGACAAAATCCAAAATGGATTTCTTGATCGGAGTATTATTCCATGATGGAATTGGCTCACAGCGTGCATTTTCGCTTTGGAATAAACAGCAATATATTAATGCTGCAAATAATATTATATGAGGATATCTATTATTTCTCATCGCTTTAATTTGGCTCTTTGCGGAAGTTACTGTGCTGATTGTAAACAGCTATCTCTTTGATTAAAATGAGGTCTAAGGCTTCGCCGCCTCCTGAAGTGTAAGGGAAGGGAGGCGGCAGAAGCGGGATGACAATCGCAACTTCTCAAGCCCCGTAGATAAGAACATCCACACCATCTGAACCGCTGCCACCGAGTGCATCAGCAAAGATAGTCAGCTTTGCTCCAGGGACTTCGTAGACCTTGGTTACTTGAGTGTGCGGTGTCAATGTCAGCACATCCAGCTGAGCCACTAATTCATTTCCTTCCGTGATCGTCAGGCGGATGTTAACGCCAGTGCCTGAACCCACACGCTCATCGGCAACAACCCTGATTGACGAAAAAGGACTAACATCTACCACGCCTAATTGCTTCGATTGTCCGGCAGGAATGCTGACCGATCCGGGAGGTGTTCTGAACGCAAGCTTTGTACCCATAAGAGTTGACTCCTTATTTAAGTTTAATGAAGCGCACAAAATCTGACTATTTACCTTTCGCCGCGCTTCTTGGCGACAGGGTTCAAAATCAATCTTTGCAATGACGGAGCTTCGCCAGCTATTTCACGTAAACAAGAGGTACTGATAAGTAGCTACTGATGAACAGCGAGGGTATCGAAAGGACTACCGGAGTGAAACTTGGTGACTATTGTGCCATAGGTTGAAGAGAATAAAGCTATAGGTATAGCACACCTGTGAAAAAATTCCACAAAGAAAATGTATATATTATTTGTGTAATAATAATGCGGAATAGTAAAATTATTCAGGAAATATTCTGATGTTACACTCGGATAAGGGCTTGCAAAACCCGGGTGTTTTTTTAATCAAAATATCTTTTGACCCATGAACAAATTGACAGAAGCCGTGCCGAAAAAATCATTGAAGAAACCGAAAGAGAGCCCGAAAGAAAATCTTGCAATGACATCCGGGCCCAGTGAGGAAGATATCCAGCTTCCAGCATATTATCTCTGGAAAGCAAAGGGAGAAAAAGCAGGGGAGGATAGAGAAGATTGGTTTTCAGCCGAAGCCTCCTTCAAAGAGGATTATTCCGACTGACTAACCAATATTCCGTTCTCAACTTTTCTGGCGGTAGTAACGTCCTAAATTCCAGACCAGGCAAGCACGCCGAAAACCATGCCTATTCCGGCGCATGTCAAGCTCACGTATTCAAGCCAGTTTTTGCGAGTCAGGATTGTTATAGCTGCAAGTGAAATTGCAATCTGAAGCATTGTTACTCCCGTAGCCCAGCGATGGTGAGAATGCATGAACTTTTCTGAATGTTCATCAGCCTCAAGAGAGAGCTTTTCGGTGGCTTCAGCTTTCTTTTTAATCTCCGCTTTTTCAGCGATGTAACGGGCAACATCCCTTTTTTTCTCTTCCTGCTCTTTGCTTGTTGTAACTTTTGCTGCAAGCTCCGCTATATTTTGCTTGTTGCTCTTTGCCTGAAAAAAATTCCATTGATTAGCCGCTTCTGTCTTTCTTATCGCAGCTTCATTTTTCATCATTATAGCTTCACTAAGCGTAAAACTTGCCTGGTAAGAGAGCAATGCTCCCAAGGTGGCCATGATCGCAGTTATGACAGCAATGCGATTATTGAATTTATTACCACCTTCTCCGCCTTCCAATACCTCTTCGTGTGGTCCTTTCACCTCAAATTCCTCGCCCATTACTAACTCCTTGTCTTATTGTTACTTTTGAGAAAAGAAGATAACCACAGAACCACACAAATGAAAAAATGTGATGTAAGACTTCCGTCCAGATTATCGCTTGAAGTATGAAATAAGAGATGCCTTTGCTATCGCATGCTGATTCAGCATGAATCCGACCATGGCGGGTGGCGTTTTTTCATCAACATCCAGCTTTTCTGCGTTAAGAGCATAGACAGTAAAAATATACCGATGCGCTTTGTCGCCGACAGGAGGACATGCCCCGCCAAAGCCAGCCTTTCCATAGTCAGTTAGGCTTTGTATACTACCTTTTGGTGCCACACCTTTTTGTGGATTCCCGGCATCTTTTTTAAGTTCACTGGTGTTTGATGGAATGTTGACAATAATCCAGTGCCACCATCCGCTTCCTGTCGGCGCATCAGGGTCATATACCGTTACCGCAAAACTTTTAGTGCTCTGAGGAGCATTGATCCATTTCAGTGAAGGAGAAATATTTTTCCCTGTGCAGCCAAATCCCGAAAATACCTGTTCCTCCGTCAGCTGCCCCTTTAAATCATCACTTTTCAAGGTGAACTCTTCTCCATGTGCGTTGCTGACACCAAAAAAAGCAAACATAAGCACAACAAAAGCCATTTTTTTCATTCTCTTTTCTCCGTTGTATTTTTTTGATTACTCTTCTATCAAGCACTCCTTCTCCTCACCATTTTTCTCTCTTAACTGCCAAATGCCAACTGCCAAATGCCAACCACCAACCGCCAACCGCCAACCACCAACCACCAACCGCCAACCACCAACCGCCAACCGCCAACTGCCCACTATCTTTCTTCACTCAGCACTCAGCACTCAGCACTCAGCACTTTCTTTCCTAACATACTCGTAATGCCTTAAAATGAACAATAACCTTTTTCTCTGTTATCAACAGACCGATATAGGCAGTATTGGTATAGTGGAGCGGGGAGGTTCTATAGCCAACCTTCATTTTGAATCAGCTGTTCCGCTGCCGGAGGCCGAACTCCTTGAAACAAAACTTATTGCAGAGGCGTTTAGGCAGCTGAACAGCTATCTGGCCGGAAAACTTAAGCAATTCTCTCTGCCGCTTGCCCCATCAGGGACACCCTTCATGCAGCAGGTCTGGAAAGCCCTTTGTACGATTCCCTATGGAACGACCGCGACCTATAAGGATATCGCCACTGCTGTCGGAAACCCTCAAGCCTTCCGTGCAGTAGGAATGGCGAACCACAGGAACACCATACCAATATTCATTCCCTGTCACAGAGTGATAGGCAGTAACGGCACTCTTACCGGCTATCGAGGAGGCCTCGCCTTAAAACAACACCTCCTCGATCTAGAACACAGCAACCGCTAAAGAGTAGGCAGTAGGCAGTCAGCAGTAGGCTTTAGCATAATCCCCCTCGCCAACTTTGTCACCCCGAACTCCCGTGAGGGGTCTATCTTCTACCTTAACCGCCAACCGCCCACTTTCTTTCTTCACTCAGCACCCAGCACCCAGCACCCAGCACTCAGCACTCAGCACTTTCTTTCTCCCCACTGCCAACCGCCAACCGCCAACTGCCCACTGCCAACTGCCAACTTTCTTTCTTCACTCAGCACTCAGCACTCAGCACTTTTTTTCTCCCCACTGGCCTGCATAGGTTCAATTTGGCGCCATGAACGACAATGGTTTAGCCTCCATAAAGTTTGCGGTCTGGTCACCACCAAGATTTGGATTGCCGTCAAGGGTGAGCTTGCGAACACCCGAACCAGCCTTGAAGTCTATCTGGCTGAGCCTGACCCATACAAGGCTTGGGCTAAAGGTATCCTCAAAAAAGTAGACCTTGTTTTTCTGGTCTGCTACCGTTCGCCAGATGGTTGAGGAGATGTTAGGTTGGCTGGGTGTGCTGATGCCGCGCGGAACACTGACGTTACGCATCACGCTGAAGACGGCTGCGATGGCCTCGCGCGGATTAGCAGACTGTTGGGTGGCATTGATGTAGAAGCTGGCACGAGTGAACCGGTCGGCAGCACGATTGGTTCCCGGCAGCATCACTGTGCCGCCGATCTGCTTCCAGTATTCATTTATGGAGATTTGCTTGTCGTAGGTTGGGGAGTTGGTCATTACCTGGTACTGACGGCCATGGTGGATCACAAGCTTGCCGTCGATATACTCAAAAATGGCCGAATCACCAGTGGCATCCGAGATCGAGATGTGTACTGTGGCATCACGGAGATTTTCGGATTTGACCATAACCGGCCGAAAAGCCTCTTTGCGTATTTCAGCGACAGCCTGACTTACAGTTGCAAAATTGTCGAGCATATACTGCGTCCAGGCCGAGATGGATATCTGAGGACGCTTGTCGCCCTTTTTCTCTGGGTATTTAGTTTCGGTAAGGAAAAGTAAGTTGGCGACGAATCCCTGCTCGTTAATGCCATCGGCAGTGCCAGCTTCGTAGACTGAAGCTATAACACTTCCGTATTTGCTTGTCCATTTGTAGCCATTCTCGCCCATTCCGCCGTCACGCTTCATCCCTTGAGGAAAAATCCAGAGGTTGGTATGCATATCTTCGAGCCAGTCCATGCTCCTGCCTGTGACGGTCTGGCCCTCTTTGCCAAAGTAAACAGCGCGACTGCATGCAGACGAGGATTGTATTGGTGACATTGTAGAGGCGGCGGAAAGCAATGCTATCAATAAGGTTCTGCGCAACTTGGTGGGGGTCATAAGAGGCTCCTTAGTAGTATAGTGATGGTGGCTAATGCCTTACATTAATGAAACTGATCTACCTCGACAATGTAAATACAGAACTATTTTGTTATCAGAATTATTTTACGGCAAAAGATGTAGATCATTACAGTATTGTCCGGTTAAAATATATTGATCTTTAATAACTAACGTCATATAAGTAAATATATTACAGCTACTGATAATGGTAAAACCTACGTTTTGACAGCCACAGGCGGTCTCTTTTAGGTGTCAGGGTGAACCCCGTGCTTTTGTGGGCTATATCATCGGGAGATTACCGTGCAGGAAGCATTTGTAATATCAGTAGCTAACTCGTACTTTCAGACGGTAAATTCATTTCTCAACTCCCAACCCCAGGAGAATATCATTTCATTAGACTAAGCAAGAGCGTTCATCGAGAAGACGAAATCGGACGAAGCATTCCCCCAATCGCATCAATGCAAATGGAGATGTTGCTGCAAGGCTTCCTGCGGGTACCTGCCGTAGCTCTGGTGATGTTCAGATACCAAGCAGGGTAAAGAGGCAGGAACTCATGATAATAGCTGGGGGCGGTTAGTTTTTGCTTTTTTAGATTTAAATAATACAGTTTACTCTCTTTTATTTCCTTATGCGGCTAACTTGTGCGAAGAGAAATATATAATGTTACCCTGTTATCAAAAAAAACTAATGAGCGGTTTGCCGATTTCGATTGTAAAATCATTTCTGATTGTATTGGTTATACTTTTTTCTGTGCAAACGAAAGCTGTTGCAGAGAATAATCCACCGCTGAGCAAGCTGTCATCATTCATCAAGAGTCCTCAGGGAACGTTTGAGAATGTCAATGCACCTTTGCTCGGGGCTAAAATTGTAACCGTCGGCATATACGGCATTAATATCTATAATCTGGATTTGAAAGCCAGCACTTACTCCATGTCAGCGTATATGTGGCTTAGATGGAAAGGTGATTTTGATCCGATCGAGACTTTGGATATTATAAATCTTGTTAAAGATACGAAATTCACAAAAAAGGCGCTTATGGCTTCCCCTAAAGTATTAAGTAATGGTGAAAAGTACCAGATTCTTCGTATTGATGGGTTATTTCATCAGCCTTTTGACGTGAGTAATTATCCTCTTGATAAGCAACAATTGTCATTGTATATCGAAAATTCAATTGATACTTTTGATAAGGTTTTTTATGTTCCCGATGTGGTATCAACAAGCTACGACAAAGGATTAGATTTACCTGGCTGGGAAAATAAAGGACTTCAGTTGCAGAGTTATCTTCATGATTATGGTACGATTTTCGGCAAAACCGGTACTCCGGCAGGATTAAAATATTCCGGGGTAAAATTTTCATTTAATCTTGAAAGAGAGAAAAACTTTTTCATATGGAAATTACTCATCCCTTTACTAATTATTTTGATACCGTGCTGGTTGGCTTTGTTTGTAAACCCCTCTTTTATTGCCGTTAGAGTAGCTATGTCTTCGACATCCCTGTTGACAATTGTTTTATTGGAGCGAACCTCGGTGGATGCAATTCTCGAATGCGCATCATTGGTACTGATGGATAAAATATATCTTCTTGCTATTTTCAATGTTGCATTGACATTGCTTCAGATAATCATTATAGATAGAAATTATGACATGGACTCACCTTCAAATACTTTAAAGATAATTAAAATCGAAAAAATAAGTTTTGTAGTGCAAATCCTTTTCTTCGTAATTTCTTTAGCTGCTTTGCTGATGCAAATATAAATGAATGATAGAGTTATCTGGAAAATATTTATTCAATTACATTCAAATCAACTACAAGATTTTATATATTTATTTGACCTGTTTAGCTACAAAACGATCTTTTCTCTTCTGAGCCTTTGCATCTTCTTTACATTGTAAAAAACCCATCCTAAGAATCAAGCCAATACTTTTACGCTGAAAGAAAAAGCCGCTCTTCCCCTTTTATTGCTTTTCTGATTTTGCAATTATTGATGCCAGGATAGGGATGGCAAGGCACCGAGATTAAAGAGGTAGCCGCAGAGCTAAGCGATAAGGATCTTGATGCGGCAGATGGGGGAACACCAATACCGAGGTAAGTAGCGAAAACTATAGATGCACAGACCAGGAATTTGCTGATGCTTACCATACCTTTGGTAATCACACTTTGATTCTTCCTTTCTTGCTATTGTGCTGCTGCTCTGCAGAAGCTGTTATTAACTGACAAGAATCCAACCGGAGTTATCCATAGTCATTAGATCAAGCAAGAGCGTTTCATTGAAAAGATGAAATCAGACGAAGTTTTCAGGGATCGCATTTTGTCAATTGAAAATATCTAGGCCCGGCTCATTGCATAATTTGATAAAGAATAGAACTTCTTATGTTACGTTGTCATAAACTTTGAGCCCCCCCATCATCACCACACCGGAACACCCCATGAACTGGTCACGATACAATACGCTTTTTCAGGCGGAGCATACCGGCAGTTTCGTTTATAACGCCATCACCAATACGCTTGTCGAACTGGATACCCAGCACTTCATGGATTTGGCGGCGATACGGGATGCGAGAAGTGATACAGGATCGATTAAAGACAGCAGCCTACTTGCGTTGCTGCGAAAAAATAAGGTTATAGTTGCCGAGGGGGAAGAAGCCCGGCTGCTGCTCGCACGACAGTACAAGAGACATGCCATTTGTTTCGACACCTCACGGCTCGGGCTCACCATATGCCCAACCTTGCTGTGCAATTTTCGTTGCCCCTATTGCTTTGAGAACAGCCAGTCAGACTCATCCATGATGACTTCTGAGACCGTGGCCCGGTTGATTCATTTCATTAAGAGCTATAAGGATATCCGCCATCTTTCGATTGCATGGTACGGAGGAGAACCCCTGCTCGCGTTTGATGTTATTTGCAACATTACTGAACGGGTCAAGTCCCTTGGCCTAAACATCGAGGATTTTGGCATGGTCACCAACGGTTACCTGCTCGATGCTGACAAAATCGCCCGCCTCAACGATCTCAAAATCAATTCCATCCAGATTACCCTCGACGGCCCCGAGCATGTACACGATACCCGGCGGGTGCTGGCCGGAGGAGGTTCAACTTTTCAACGAATTCTTTCAAACGTTGATAACTTGATGAACTCGGACTACAAAGGCGCTTGTGCTATCCGCGTCAATGTCGACAAAACCAACCGGGACAAGTTTGTCGGCTTGCGAGATGCTCTGCTTGAGCGCTTCAAGAGGAAGAAACTCATGGTCTATGCAGGCCATGTCAACACGAGCATCGACCATGGGTACGAGCACTCCTGTGGTCTTGACCTCCAGGAATGGACAGACTTTACCTTCGAGCAGCATCGCTGCAAGAGCAAGGCGCCATCTGCAGATTTCTATCCCTCCGGCAACTTAGATAGCATCTGCGTGGCCACATCTCATCAAGGCTTTGTCATGGGCCCTGAAGGGGAGCTCTACCAGTGCTGGGAAGATGTAGGCAAGCCCGACATGGTTATCGGTAACATCCATGAAGATGAGCCGATTACCAACCCCGACTTGCAGGCCCGATACTCGATCGGTACGGACGCTTATAATGACGCCGAGTGCCGCGAGTGCAACGTCCTGCCAATTTGCGGAGGCGGATGCGCCAACAAGCGGCTTCGGGCAAAGCAATTCGGTGAGGGGGGTATTGAATTCTGCTCGTCATACAAGGACAACCTCACCACCTATCTGGAAGCCTATATCGATGCATTCCGGAGCAAAGAGATCTGTGCTGCTGTGCTGAATCAGGGAATTCAGTCAGACAATAAGCCAGAGTTTCGTGATATCACTCCTGAAAGAAAGAGAGAAATAGAAAAACTTCGACCCAAAATAACTGCTGTCTCGCAAGAGCTTTAAATATGGTTTGGCGCCTGAGTTATTTATTTTTTTTGTCTATACTTGTCAACGAACGGTTTTGCACTGCCCCCCAACCCCCAAACTCTTGAGGAGTCTTTTTTATGGCTCTGGAATTTAGAAAAGAGGCGCTTAAAAAGCTGAGTTCTCCTGATGACCTTGATCGGTTGATGCCGGTTACTGACCCTCGCGGCTGGATTGCTTTGCTTGCAGGAGGGATTTTGCTGTTGTCGATTATTGTATGGGGGTTTATGGGCAAAATTCCTGTAACGGTTCCAGGTGAAGGAATAACGATGGTAACGGGCACTATTGATTCTATTTATCTTCGGACGAACGGGGTACTGAGGGAGTTTAAGGTGAAGGGTGGAGACGTGGTTCAAAAAGGCCAGGTTATTGGTGTTGTCGAGCAGCCGGAACTGCGTGAGGCTGTTGAAACGGCTCGATCTGAAACAGAGTTTTTAAGCCAGCACAAGAAAGAACGTCAGGCTTTTCTTCAAAAAACGATTGCTTCACTTTCAGATAGGGTTGATAGGCTTACCGCTCTCTTTAAGGAGGGGCTTGTCGAAAAGACCTTGGTGACAAGCGCAGGTCAGGATTTGATGACCGCCAAAAATGAGCTTTACGGTATTGAAGAAAAAAGTGCGGCTTCTGACCGCCGTTTTGATGCTGCACGATACAACTATAAGTGGCAGACGGTTTTGGTTGCCCCATACAGGGGTAAGGTGACAGAGGTTCAGTATAATAATGGTGATTTTGTCAGTGCAGGCAGATATCTTCTGATGCTTGAGGAGACGGATGCAAAAGGCAATTCACCTTCGGGTCTTTTGCTCTATATGTACGTTTCTGCCACTAAAGCAAAGCAGGCAAAAAAAGGGATGACGGTTTTTGTCTCGCCTTCTACAGTTGCGCCTGAAGAGTATGGACATATCATTGGTGATGTTATTACTGTGAGCGATTACCCCGAGACCACTGCTTCAATTGAAAACGATAGTAATGAGTCTCTTGCTCATAAATTCACTGCAGGTGGCCCGGTCTATAAGGTTGTGGTCAAATTACGCCGTGATGCATCGACCTATAGTGGCTATCGTTGGACTTCGGGTAAAGGACCTCGAGTAAAGGTTACTTCAGGAACCATCAGTACAGGACGAATTACTGTCGAGGAACATCGCCCAATAGACATGGTTATTCCTGTGTTTAAAAAATACATATTGGGCGAGGGTAAATAACATGACGAACAGCTATAGTCATGCTCGGCCATTGAGTCTCCCTCCTCTATTCAGGAGAGTCAACGTGCTGATTGTGTTTGCTATCTCCCTCATGTTTTTAATGCCTGTACCCGCATCAGCATCTGTTTCTCTTCTTGAAATGGTCACAACAGCGCTTGACCATTCACCAGGAATTCTGCTGGAAAAACAGAATATGCGTACTTCAGAGGGTAGCGTCCTTGCTACACGCTCACCATTTGATCCACAACTATCACTCTCTTCCGGTTATAGCCATGTGGAATCAACAGCTTTAGCTCCTGAACTTAAAACAGTTTCATCGACATTATCATCAAGCATACTCCTTCCTTTTGGCTTGATTATTGCCCCGTCCGTATCTGTTAAGGGATCTACCCTACCCGGGCTTCAAACAAGCAACGTGGCTACAGCTGGCGTTTCATTTACGTTGCCTCTTATGCGGGGGCTCGGGAACAACTCATACCGGATGGCATTAAGGGCATCCCGGAAAAGTTATGAGGCCGAAAGCTATATGTTGCAGCATACCGCTACGACGACTATCTATTCAGCCGCCGGGGCATACTGGAATTACGTTTATGCATACCGGACCTTAAAGCTCGACCATCAGCTTAGTAACTATGCTGAAGAGAGTTTGCGGGCTACAACGGCACTGGCTGGAGCAGGAGAGGTTGCCGTTGTCAGGGCATCTCAGGCTGAGGCTTACAAGCAGCAATTGGAAGCTACCGAGCTTAGGGATGCTCAGTCGCTTCGTCAGGCATGGAGTGACTTGTTCATTGCTGTTGGTCGTCCCACTAAGGGACGTGAAGAACCTGAAGAGCCTATCGACGCATTCCCAATTCCTGATGGTGATGTAGCGCACCTTGGTGAACTCTCCAGACTGAGAACCAAAGCTCTCTCAAACCGCGCTGATCTCCACGCATTGAGACTGCAGAGCGATGCGACAAATGATCTGTTGACAGGGAGCCGGGATCTGATGAAGCCCAAAATTGATCTTATTCTGTTCGCAGGATACAACGGCGAGCATAAAGGCTCAACGGTTAATGATTATATAACCTCGTTGACCAGCCAGGTTCCAGGTCCCAATGTGTCAGCAACGCTCTCCTATACCGTCGCTGCCGGGAACCACAGCAACGAGTCAGCTTTTATCCGCAGCAGTGCGGTGTATGAAACTGCGGTAATCAACAGAGATGCACTTGAGCGGACTATTGTAGAAGGGGTGGGAGTCGCTGCTGAATCAGTTAAAAATACCGCTGCTGTATGGCGACTTAGTATGAAAAGTGCAGAGACATACCGTATTCTCTACGCTGTAGAGCTCAAGAAGTTCAGAGCGGGTATCTCAGACCTTTTCAAGGTACAGAATGTTAGTACAGATCTGGCCAATGCGGAAAAACAGCTTCTTGGTGCCGAAAGAGGATACGCTTCTGCGCTGCTGACTTTTCGTTATCAAATTGCAGCCCTTATGCATGAACAGGATGGACGTTACAGTGTTGACGAGCATGACCTTGTTACCATTCCGGTACTCGAAAACACCAAAAGCACACTATGAAACTGCAGCAAGGACAACTGCCTTGGAAAGAGCTCAGGGTAAAAACCCCGACCGTGTTGCAGATGGAGGCTGTGGAGTGTGGTGCGGCATCGCTGGCGATGATTTTGGCCTATTACGGGCGGTTTGAGCCGCTTGAGAAACTCCGTGATGCTTGTGGTGTATCGAGAGATGGAAGCAAAGCCAGTAATCTTTTGAAGGCAGCACGTACTTACGGTTTAGAAGCCAAGGGCTTTCGTCTGGAGCCGAACGAGATTTTTGAAAAGCGACTTCCGGTGATTGTTTTTTGGAACCTCTATCACTTTGTTGTGCTGGAGGGATATAAAAACGGTGTCTATTATATCAACGATCCCGGTTCAGGCCCTCGTAAGGTTGGTGCGGAGGAGTTTAGTGACTCTTTTTCAGGAGTGATCTTGACTTTTGCGCCGACCGCTGATTTTAAAAAGGGAGGTAAACCCTTTAGTCTCGTTGATGGGCTCAAAAAGCGGTTGCCGGGCCTCGAAACAGCGCTGGTCTACATTGTTCTTGTTAGTCTTTTGCTGGTCATACCCGGTCTTGTTGTACCCTCTTTTTTGCGGATTTATATTGACTATGTCCTCGTAAAGGGAATGAGTGGCTGGATGCAGCCTTTGCTGGTGGGTATGCTGGTTACGGCCCTTTTGCAGGCGGCTCTTGCCTGGTTGCAGCAGCACTACCTGCTGAGAGCTGAAACAAAGCTTGCATTGACCTCGTCAACAAAGTTCTTTAACCATGTTTTTGCTCTCCCGATCAGGTTTTTCACCATGCGTCAAGCTGGTGAAATTTCAAATCGTGTGCAGCTGAACGATAAGGTGGCAACCATTGTGGCCGGGGACTTGTCGTCGAATGGTCTTAATGTTCTATTGATTATTTTTTATGCCCTTATGATGTTCCGCTACGATGTGGTGCTGACTATTGTTGCCATTTTAATCGCTGCATTGAACGGCTTTGCTCTCTCTTTTGTCTCCGGTCGACGTATTGTCCTAAACCAGAAGTTCCAGCAGGATAACGGCAAGCTGCTTGGAACCACTTTTTATGGCATAAAAACGATTGAGAGCATTAAGGCAACAGGGAGTGAACAAGACTTTTTTTCGCGCTGGTCTGGACTGTTTGCTAACATGGTGGCAGGCCGCCAGACGCTTGAAGTGTCAACTGTTTTTTTGCTGGCCATTCCACCATTTCTGCAGACGGCAGGTAATATTGCAATTTTGTCTGCCGGTGGGTTGCGTGTTATGGATGGGGAGCTGACGATGGGAATGCTGGTTGCCTTCCAAAGTCTCTTGCTCTCCTTTCTTGCGCCGGTCAACCAGATGGTGACGCTTGGCCAGAAACTGCAGGAGGCGTCAGGTGACATACAAAGGCTTGATGATGTGGTCAATAATGAGGCGACCTTGGTAGATGACGATGATGAGATCAATCATGCAGCAATCATAGGAAGTGCTAAGCATGAAAAACTTTCCGGCTTTGTTGAGTTAAAAAATGTAACCTTCGGCTACAATCCCCTTGAGCCCCCTCTTATCACTGATTTTTCGCTTAAGCTTGCTCCAGGCGCAAGGGTGGCAATTGTTGGCGGGTCGGGGTCAGGCAAGTCGACTATTGCAAAAATTGTGGCTGGTCTTTTTGAGCCGTGGAGCGGAGAGGTTCTCTTTGACGGTAAGCCGCGGAGTGAGACCCCGCGCAGGGTGCTTGTTAATTCGGTCGGTATGGTTGATCAGGATATTACTCTTTTTGAGGGGACCATTTCTGAAAATATTGCCATGTGGGATACTACTCTTCCGCAGCAGGAGATTGCTCGAGCTGCAGAGGATGCAGCCATACATGACGTTATTGCCGCTCGTACCGGAGGTTATCAGGGGGTGCTTAGTGAAGGGGGTAATAACTTCAGCGGCGGTCAGCGCCAGAGAATGGAGATAGCCCGTGCTCTTGCGACTGATCCCTCTATTCTTATTCTTGACGAGGCGACGAGTGCGCTTGATCCGGCAACTGAGATGGTGATTGATGGTAACATCCGCCGTAGGGGTTGTACCTCCCTTATTGTAGCACATCGTCTGAGCACTATCCGTGATTGTGACGAGATTATTGTTTTGGAATACGGCGTTGTTAAGGAACGAGGAACGCACAGTTCACTGATGGCCACCGATGGCGTCTATGCCGGACTCATCAAAACCTCATAGTATGGATAAAGGCATAAAAGAGAAAGTGGCTGATCGGACGTTCGCAGAAAAAGCGGCCCTCAAAGCAAGCACCCGGCAGAAGGAGTATCGCACAGTCCTGGGCCGAATTGCATCGATGATGCATGGTAATAAGGGTGTAAAAGAAAGCGCGTTTGAATCAGACCCCTTGTTTGCAGCCTGCTTCATGGTTGGGCAAGCGGCCGCTATAACATTCCGCAAGCCATATGGTGAGTCGAGCGAGTCCCATGAGGATCCTCTGCAGTTGCTTTGTCGTTTTTCAGGTGTGCGGGCACGCAGGGTGACGCTCCGAAAAGCTGAACGGTGGTGGACCCTTGATAACGGTCCCATGCTTTGTTATAGCGTCGATGATAAAAAACCCCTTGCCCTTTTGCCTGGTGCCCCTCAAGGGTACCGGCTTGTTGACACTTTTACCAATGAAGCAGTTGAGCTTACCCAAGTTGTTGCTGAGGGTATTGCCGAACAGGCGTGGATGTTTTATCGTCCGTTCCCGGAAAAACCGATGTTTGGCAAAGAGCTCCTTACGTTTGGCATGCTTGGGTGTCGGGGTGATCTGATACGGATGCTTTTGCTTGGGGTCGCTGGAGCACTCCTTGGTCTTTTGACTCCTGTATTGACCGGTATGCTTTTTGGTTCCATAATACCGCAGTCTGATCGCAGCCAGCTTTTGCAGCTGACATTGATTTTGGTGGCAAGCGTTATTTCGGTGACGGGATTTGATCTGGCCAAGCAGATTGCCGCTATGAGGATGCAGACCCGTATTGATATGCTGATACAGCCCGGTCTTATAGACCGGCTTTTGAATCTCCCGAGCACTTTTTTTCGCACATACTCTTCAGGTGATCTGGCTGCACGGGTGATGGGTGCGACGCAGATCCGCGAGATTTTGAGCAGTTCAGTTGTTAGCGTCCTCCTGGGTATGATGTTTAGCGTCTTAACGCTCGGACTGCTTTTTTACTATAGCTGGAAGCTGGCGCTTGTTGCGTTGGTGCTGACGGTTATTATAATTATCGTGACGGTTTTTATCTCTCTTCGTCAGCTCTCGCTCAATCGTGAAGCGCTTCGGGTGCAGGGGAAGATTTTCGGCCTCCTTGGTAACCTGCTTGGCGGTATTACAAAGATCAGAGTGACCGGCACTGAAAAGGCAGCTTTTTCAAGATGGGCTGATCTTTTTATTCGTGAACGGAGCTTACACTTTGAGGCAGGAAAACTTCAGAACACGCTTACCGTAGTGACGACCTCTTTTCCTGTGGCGGCACTATCGCTTATTATTTTTTCTGCCGGTAGCTTTATGCAGCAGGAGAGACTCAATGCCGGCGATTTTATTGCCTTTACCTCCGCCTATACTGGTTTTCAGACCACTCTTTTGCATATGGTGATGACCGTTATTGCGAGTCTTAATGTAGTGCCGCTCTATGAACGGTTGAAACCGGTTCTTGAGATGATGCCGGAGTCGGATGAAACAAAAAAATATCCCGGCAAGCTTTCAGGGGCTCTTACGCTCCATAACTTGAACTTCAGCTACAGCAGTGACAGCCCTCAGATACTTTATGATATCAATTTTTCAGCAGCACCGGGCGAGTTTATTGCGCTTGTTGGCGGGTCCGGCTCGGGGAAGTCAACCCTCCTGAGGCTTTTTCTTGGGTTTGAACAACCCGATTCCGGTACTGTTTATTATGATGGAGAGGATCTGGCATCCTTGAATGTACAGGCTGTCCGCCGCCAGATTGGAGTAGTAATGCAGAACGGCCAGTTGCAACCAGGATTTATTTTGCAGAACATCATAGGCTCATCCACCCTTACCGTGGACGATGCCTGGGAAGCGGCGAAAATGGCTGGATTTGATGAAGATATTCGTCAGATGCCAATGGGCATGCATACTGTTATCAGTGAGGGCGGCGGAACACTCTCCGGCGGGCAGAAGCAGCGGTTGATTATTGCCGGTTCCCTTGTCCGTAAACCAGGCATCATCTTTTTTGACGAAGCCACCAGTGCCCTTGACAACCGAACGCAGGAGTTAGTCAGCAAGAGTCTTGAGCAGCTTAAGGCAACCCGCATTGTGATTGCCCACAGGCTAAGCACCATCCGTCATGCTGACCGCATATACTGCCTTGACAAAGGGCGTATTGTGCAGTCCGGCACTTATGATGAATTAATGGCTCAGGATGGATTTTTCAAGGAGCTGGCCAGCCGTCAAATTGCTTAGTATAAAATTCATTGAACAGCATGGCGGTTTGGATGGTATGGTATCAACCAGCATGCGGCTTCGCTAAATACTGGGTCTATGTCCTGAAACATCTTCACATCACCGGGGCCATGGTACGTACCTGATGCCAGAGCGGTTTATGACCACTCCGGCATCCTACAGGCGTTACGTGGAAAAATAACCTCTGCAAAGAGGCGTAAACGAGTTATCCCCTGGCAGTCTGTCGGGATTAGCCTAATCGACCAAAATGCATTCATTCTCGCTCAATGCTGATCGATAACCTGGCCGCTTGTGCTTAACAGCCAAAGGCTGCAGGCTTGCCTGCACGAAGAGCCACACCGATGTGCGAACTAAGATTGATCAAAAAAAAGTCCTGATTGATTTCAGGACTTTTTTTTGATTTGAAGGATGTCGCTTATGGTTCCGTCAACTAGAATTTGACTAACACTCCGATAGTTAACGCATTTATATTACTCTCACTGACTCCAGAAACTTTATTATAATATGTATAAGCAACACGAGCATCAATAGCGCTTGAGAGTTGTTCTTGATATCCAACACCTACTAAATATCCAGTACCATTAATTTTTGAACTACCTGAAGAAGAAATCATATTTACCGAGGTATAATCAACAGATGTTCCTATCGAATGTCCACCTACTTTAACAAAAAGGCCATTCAACGATTCACTTGGTCTTATCAGTAATGAGTAATCTAGGCCACTAAAGGAAATTTTAGTATCACGACCGTACACGACACCACTAGAGATACCTGTCGCAGTTTCTTTATAATCTCCCGATGCCAAGTAACCTAACTCAACTGCAAAAGTCTTGTTAATATGGTAGCCAGCATATATCCGACCAACCAAACTACGAAGATCTTGTACAACTATTGCCGAACCGCCATTAGTATTTACAAGTGACTGAGCTGATGCCTGACTATCATCCTTAATAAATGCGGCACCAGTGTCCACACCGACATATGCACTTGAATTGTTAGCATTCTCTGCAAAAGCATTTGGCATAGCAAATGAAATTGCAACGACCGTTGCTAGAAGAATTTTTTTCATGACTTTTTGGGGTTTATTGGTAGACGAATGAAACACTCCACAAAACAATGATGGGTGTTGCTGATAACTCAGACGTATCAATAGTAACATTTTTTCTGATTAAATACTTTTTATTTCCAGGTATATCCTGTTAAAAATGAGAAAGGTCTGAAAACGTTTTTCCATGACAGCACTCTCTTGGCTTGCTTCGCCAATGCCCGTCCTGTCGCCAACCAAGCGCAGCCGCGCAGAATGCTCTTCAAGCCGCAGGCTTGCCCGCTGAGCTGATGGTGCTTTCGCCCTTTTAACGTTGCGAGGCACGGAGCGGACATTACTGCTTTTGCAATTCCTGCCTTTAAAGCGTAGCTTCAAGTGTTAAAATCATTACTTAACCCCAACCCAAGGAGGATGTCATGTCATTAGACCAGGCAAGATTGTTCATCGCGAGGATGAAGTCAGACGAAGCGTTTGCCAAGCGTGTTATGGCCATAGAGGATGTTGCCGCGCGGCTGGTCTGCATCCAGAGCGAAGGGTTTGATTGCAGCGAGGCAGAGATTAAAGAGGTGTCAGGTGAGTTGAGTGATCAGGATCTTGATGCGGCGGCGGGGGGTAAATCAAAATCTTTATTTTGGGGTATGTCCTATAGTTGTTGACAGTAGCCGTTCCCCCGGTTAACCCCTATCGTGAGGCAAAGAGCATAAATGTAATAATGTAACTTTGTTCAAAGACGGCTTGAATCCGCCCTTGCGTAGCTTGCATGCGCTGCGTTCAAAGAACGTTTCACGGCAATTGAAGCCGCTGCCGCGCGCTTGGCATTTATCAAGAGCGAAGGATTTCAATGCACACATAAGGAGAGCATCCGGGTGCGAAGGCAGAGATAGCGACGGCAATGCTGCGCAAACGGAGCCTGGCAGGGCGGAGTGCATCGCTGTGCTGTTGCGACTGCCAGGCAGGAGCTTCTGGCTTCCGGTATTTTGCAATAGCTGTCGCATTCACATACCTTTCCAATGATAAGATTAGTTCTCAACCCCCAACCCAAGGAAATTTCATGTCATTAGATCAGGCAAGAGCGTTCATTGAGAAGATGAAATCGGATAAAGCATTCAGTGATGTCATTACTGCAATTGAAGATGTTGATGCAAGGCATGCAGCGGCCAGCAAAGCAGGATTTGTGTTTACCGATGAGGAGGTCAAAGAGGTTCAGAGCGAATTGAGTGATGATGACCTGGATAAGGCAGCTGGTGGGACGCCGGTATATTGCTGAGAGATAATGTGCAGTGGTCACTTGTCTCTATACAGCTTTCTGCGCGCTGCGCTTGCTGGCGGCAGGGCGGGCGTTGGCGTATGCTGGCTGAGCTTTTGCGGAAGAGCTTGCATTTGGCGTCTTGGCTTGGCGTTGCTGTTTTGGAGCCAGCGTTCACCTCTGGCGGCAGGCAGTGCTCGTGCCTGGGTGCTGGCTTGTGCTGCTGCGGCAAATATCAGGTGGATTTTCGTTAAACTATGAAGTGGTAATAGTAAAGTTTTCATTTTTAAGCAGTTAGCACAAATCCTATAAAGATGCTCACATACTCTTATAATCATCATAGGCACATTTATTCTATCGTTCTCATTTCATTATTCTGCCTCCTGTTAGGGTGCGACAAGATTAAAGGCATCGGTGAGTCGAGCACAGTTTATAAGACTGGTGAAATGGTCATCAAACCTCAGTTTGATGATGTTGAATTGAATGGTTTTTCAGAAGGACTTGCATCCGTTGAAGTTGGAGACAAATGGGGTTTCATAGACAAGACAGGTCGGATGGTCATCACTCCTCAGTTTGACTGTTCTAGTCGATTTTCTGATGGACTTACCAATGTTAGGGTTGGAGGTAAATGGGGATTTATAGACAAGGAAGGGAAGATGGTTATTAGTCCTCAGTTTGATGAGGTTGGAGAATTTTCAGAGGGATTGGCACCAGTTAGGATTGGCAGTATAGAAAAGGGAAAATACGGGTTTATAGACAAGAGAGGCAAGATGGTGATACCTGTTCAGTTTGATGACGCTCATAAATTTTCAGAAGGACTTGCATCAGTCAGGATTGGAAATTTGGAAAAGGGTAGATACGGGTTCATAGACAAGAGAGGTAAGATGGTGATCAATCCTCAGTTTAATCAAGTCGGTGGTGTTTTTTGTTTTTCAGAAGGACTTGCATCCGTTGAAGTTGGAGATAAATGGGGTGTCATAGACAAGACTGGTAAGATGGTTATAAATCCTCAGTTTGATGCGCTCAGCGCATTTTCTGAAGGACTTGTCGGTTTTTCTGTTGATGATAGAATAGAGCATATTGATCCGGATTATAATTGTCCCTCTGGAAAAAGCGGTTTTATTGACAAGATCGGCAGGGTTGTGATCAAACCTCAGTTTGTTATTGGTTTTGAATTTTCGGACGGACTGGCAGCCGTCAGGATTGGGGATGAAGCAACAGGGAAATGGGGGTTTATTGACAAGTCAGGTAAGATGGTGATAAATCTCCGGTTTGATCGTACTATGTTGGGTTTTTCTGAAGGACTGGCACCAGTAAGGATTGGAAATGAAGCAACAGGGAAATGGGGGTTCATTGATAAGACAGGAAAAATGGTTGTCAATCCACAGTTTTCAGCAGTAGGATTGATAATAAAAGAAGGACTGGTACCAGTAATGATAGGAGATGACAAGACAGGTAAATGGGGTTTTATCAGTAAGTAGTGAGTGTGAGTTACCACTCCAAGCAGGCAGCAAGGCGAGCAAGCAGCGTGGAGTGGAGCGAAGCGGAGTGGCGGGGGTTTTGGATTTGTGGGGCGACTTTAGCAATTGCCTTAGCAAAAGCGTAATATGCAAATGTTAGATTCTTTGCTCACCCCCCAACCCGTGGAGAATATCATGTCATTAGATCAGGCAAGAGCGTTCCTCGAAAAGATGAAATCGGACGAAGCATTCCGCAATGGCATCGTTGCAATTGAAGATGTCGATGCAAGGCTTGTTGCGGCAAGCGAAGCAGGATTTGCGTTTACCAAAGAGGAGGTCAAAGAGGTGCATGGCGAGTTGAGGGATGATGATTTAGATCAAGCACATAGTAGCGGAGCGAATGATCCGAGACATCGTATTGATGAGGTCATTACGACAGGGATCATGATAAAGAGGTTAACGGATAAAGAACTTGAATTGCAGCAATGGGCCTCCGGTAAACCCCATGAGTGGGGCTGATTTTTGCCAGGTTACCTTTTCGATGCCGGAGCGGACATAGACCGAATAGCAGCGAATGCAGCCCGGAGGGGAGTGCGGCGCTTTGGCAGCGATGAGCGGCAGAGGCTTGGAAAGCTTACTAGGTCATAGAGTATTCCAATTTTTGAACACCTTTTTCCACACTATCCTATTTTGTTCAATTTCCAGCCGAAGAATACCTGGACTATTATTGTTAGCATAATAAGTAAATACGCATACACTAATTAAAGTAATAATGACAATTAGAAAAGTTATCGAACAAGGCATTAAGACTGTATAAGCAACGGATAGTGCTACTATGAGCCAATTAGCGATCACATGTATGTAAAAAATCACCGGGTAAAAACGTAAACTATCAGACGCAGCATCCTCAGATACAGGTATTTTCCTAATACCTAATTTATCTATCTTTAACCATTTCCGATACTTTCTGAGCGATGTCTCCCAGCCAAACCATGGCGAATCTTGGTCATCAAGGATCAGTACAATATACGCTATTATTCTGGCCATGCTCCCCATCCTATTTACAGTAAACCAGAAATTGAATGATAGGAGACAAACGACTATGGGTGCAAATAAAATTGCATATTCGTTTGCTACTAGTTGAATAGATGCGAGAGCACCGGTAATTATCAGAAATGGCCTTTCAAATACATATTTCTTTCCATCAACCAACTCAGCGCGCAGAATTTCATATTCTTTTTCAACTGCATATCGAGGTATTGTCATTAATTATCTCCATTTTTCGTAACAACTTCTTGCTAAAAAAAACATAATTATCTTCACCATACCCGTTTTCCAGAATGGTCTGAAATTGCATTTTAATTTACACATCAAAACACTATAAAATACGGCATTAAGTTTTTTAATTTAAGAAACAAATGACCGTAACGTCCCCATCAAGGGTAGATTAGAGAAATTCTTGCTGGTGTTTCTAAAAGGCGCCCTCTTTTCTCCCCGCGCCCTCTCGCTGCGTGCCTTCGCTGCCAATGCCAACCTCTCACGCTAAATCTATTCTGCCCGGCACCGCCAAGCCATAATCAAAACATGCACTAACGGCGCTCTGTGCCACTCGCCACGACTATTGAAGCATCAGGATAACAGATACAAAGGTAAGGTGACACTCCGCCAAAGCTCTTCAACTGTAGAGCAGCATAGCGCTGAGCGAAGCGAAGGGCATTCGAAAATGTTTACAATGCAACTGACGCGAAACGGGGCTTAGTAATCAACATCGCGAGCAAATGATTTCTCTTGCATGTTGTAATCTCCGCAGGACAAATAGATTTCAGATTACGGAAACATGAATATTATACTTCACGTCTTGTATCTTCCATTCGGGTTTATTAAATTATTCTTAAATTCAGTCCTCACTAATTTATCATTAATGCGTTGTTCTCATACAAGACTGCATTACATGGTAGTCCTTTCGATACCTCCGAATTGTCTTGATTTGAAATATATCAGTTACAAGACTGTCTATTCCTTGACCTTAACACATTGAACCATAGCTAATACTTTGTTTCATAAGATGATATACTCTCTGCAGTTTGTTGCTTTTAGCTATTTACAGCTCTATTTCTGAGGTACTCTAATTATCCGTCAAAAATATACAACTGAATAAGCTCAGAAAAACATTCAGGTCTGTAGCTTTTTACGGTTTCAGTCTGTCTGCGTGTCGTGACTTTTTCTTGCGTACCCATTTTGCAAGCCCGATCGATTAGTAGGGCTCCAGGACATTTCTATCAACGGTGTAACTCGTCCACTTCAACAACAATTAACAGGAGAGATTATGGAACAAGTCACGTTTGCTATGCCAGTCTCAACAACAATGAGTAAAGCTGACCAGATAGCCCTCGGGGTCAATCAGGCAACAGCAGTTATTGTTTCTAACTACCTGAAACATCTTGATGGAGTGATTTCAAAAAATGGAGTAAACCCAGTAGTTCGAGCGGGTTATGTTGGTACCCAAGTTGTTCTAAACCCGACAGAACTAATCGCGCTGATAGATTCAGTTCAATCTGCACTGCTTACTGTATAAAATCCCGCTTTTTTGATCTTAAAGTAAACTATGAAGGGCAAGGCAAGGGTTAGAGTGCTGTGCTTGCGGCGAACATCAGTGAGCGGCAAGTATGGCGCTATGGGCCCTTTGCCACGTCTAATGAAGAAACAGGATAACAGCCTCAAAGGTAAGGTGACACTCCGGCAAAGCTCTTCAACAGCAGAGTAGCATAGGTGCGCGGCATGCTGGCAGCGAGGAGTGGAACGAAGTGAAGCGACGGGGGGCGACGGGGGGCGGGGGGAGCAGGCTGCAGGCTGCTTTTGCAATTGCTGCCGCAAACGCGTAGCTTCAGAGTAAAAGCTCGCTAGATTATCACCAACCCATGGAGAATTTTATGTCAGCAGATCATGCAAGAGCGTTCATCGAAAAGATATAATCGGACGAGGCATTCAGGGAGCGCATCATAGCCATTGAAGATATCGATGGAAGTTTGCTGAATATGACGTAAATTTTCCAACGCTCTAACCATTCAGCAACTTATGGAACTACGGGTTGTACGCAACAGTCTTAGGCCTTTCCATATAAGTAGCAAAGAATAAGAAAGTTAACGGCGTTTTATATGATTTTGAATTTACGGCTTATATCAGTTAGAATTTAAAATTCTGCGATATAGGTGAATCCATCTAATTATTGTTGGCCGGTTATTTGCGGCGTTAGACTTTAAGAAACGATGAAAATGAATGTGAATTCTAAGAAGAACGAAGAGGCTAAGGCAACCAAGCCACCAGAACAATGGACAATAAAAGACATTTTAAGCCTACCAGTTTCTCAGTTATATAAGCTTAGTGGAATTGTTTTCTCTGTCCTTTTACTTGTATTTGGTCTCGGCTTAAAACTGAATGACTGGATGCCAAGCCCTTCAGTATTAGAGATAAAGTTAGAAAGAGAAAATTTTGCGGACAATGGTTTCCTGTACTCAGAATTTTTCAAGAGTGGTGGCACCATCATCCTCAGCAACCCACCCGTTTACAAATATCTCAATAAGGAAGAACAGAATGCTTTAGTAACCCATTTTCACAAGCAATCGATTTCCGATATACCGCAACAGTCGTTGATGGACTTACACCTATTGGATATCGGCCACGAAATAAATGTGGGAGATACCACTTTCAGACACGTTATTGAATCGCTGGATGAGTATACAGGGATAGGAGAGGCATTAGGCCTTCTATCAATAAAAGAGTTTTTTATTAAACACAGAATAAACTCAATCAAAGTAGCCCAGTCAAACTCCGGTTATCCAGACGAAAATCTTATCCTTTTGGGCGGATGGATATCTCACTGTTATTCTCAAAAATTTATTGATAAGATAGCAGCTTATATGCTCTGTTGGAATATCCCGTATCGTTCCTATGATGGCGCTATTTACAAAAACGGAGTAAAAAAATACGAGCCTAAGTGGGGGGCCGGGCGCACACCGTTCGACATTAAGGAGGATTATGCAATCATAACAAGAACACCAAGCCCCTTTGACTTATCGAAAGTTGTCATTATTTGTGCCGGAGTCAATTCCCAGGGAACGGAAGCGGCATCCAGAATTATCTCGGAAGACACACAGATAGAAAGATTAAAAACAAAAATTAAAGAGCAACTGGGAACCATCCCGACATGGTTTCAAGTAATAATTCAGGTGCCTGTAGTGGATGGGCGACCGTCGAGGGACTGGAAATTCATAACTTGTACCACTGTATCAAGGCTCCCTTTGTTGCCAAACTAGCTTTACGATGCAGGAGTGGTCATAAACCGACCTGCTGTTAGGGCTAGATATACGCCACACACTCTCTGCCAGGCCTGACGCTTTGCCCTCTCCCCGCGCCCTCTTGCTGCGCGTCTTGCCGCCGCCAATGCCAAGCTCTCAAGCCAAACCTCTGCCGCCTAGGCACCGCCAAGCACTGCTGACACGCCCGCCAATGCCCGCCGACACTCCAGCATCATTCTTCATGCCGCAGGCTTAACCGCTGAGTTGAAGGTGTATTCGCCATAAAGCAGGTGCCCCCGCCAGAGTCCGGAAAAGCAACACCAAGCGCCAGTTCAGACGTTTTTGCGATTGCATTCTCGGACATTAACAGTACTCTGTTCTTTTTTTTATATTTTTAATCTGAAGTATTCAAACAGCATCAGCACCGCAAACAGGAGCACTCCATGCCGGTACCCTCTGAGTATCAACGGGCAACAGACGACTTCTACAAGTTTCTGATAAAAGTGCGTGACCTTTCCGGTTTTGGGAGCACTCATCAGGCTTATACAATGATGCAAGGGGTTTTGCAGACTTTTCGACGTCGTCTTGAGCTCAAGGATGCCATCTTATTTGCGGCTGTTTTGCCACCAGTAGTTCGAGCTGTATTTGTGGCCGATTGGGATACCAACGAACCTATTCGTCCGTTTGAGGATCGTGCCGTCATGACGCAGGAAGTCTTGGCTCTTCGATCCAGACACAACTTTTCAACCAGGACTGCCATTCGAGATGTTTCTCTTGCTCTTCGGCAGTGCATCGACGAAGAAGCTTTCGAACAGGTACTGTCAAAGCTGCCCAAAGGTGCATTGGAGTTCTGGCAGGTATAATGATATCGAATTAAGGCAAAAAGGATTTTTACAAAATCGGCATTGCCAACATCGCAATGTTTGCATTCCCCCCCCCGCCGCGACTTCTATGCACCGCCACCCGCCAAAGCTCTTACCAGCCCAAGCGCCAGTTCAGCCACTCCAAAGCGAAGCTGAAAGTTCAATAATGCACCGGTTTGTGCGGACGCAGGCTTGCTGCATGAAAGCAACTGGCAGCGAATGCGGGCTTGCTGCACAAGAGCAACCGGCAGCGAATGCGGATGCAGCTTTTGCAATGTTCATCCAGTTTGGCGGGGTGCTTGAGCTTTTAAGCTTGGCAAGCGGCATGACAAACGGTTTTCCTGCAGCTACAAAAGATTCTGAGACCTGAAAACATTTTCCATGATAATTCGGGCGGTTTTTCCAGAGGGATGCTCTCCTCCGTTAATGTTACAGGCGAACACGTAGACGGCTCCACTGCTTTCGAGAAAACCGACAAACCATCCAAGCGCCTCTTGCCCTTCAGAACTACTGCCTGATCCTGTCTTGCCATAAAGCCGACCTTTTGCTGTTTCTTGATTTAGCATCACATCACGAAGTATCTTCAACTGCTTTCCGGAAAATGGCAGATTGCCGTCCAGCAATTTATTCAAAAGTGCAACCTGTTCATCTGCGCTGATCAGAATTCCTTCGTTTCCCTGCCCGGGAAGCCAGAAGTTATCGATCCCTACAGAGATATCCCCGTTTCCATAGCCAATCCGATTGATATAAGTTTTCATCCTTGCAGGTCCAATCTCTCTTGCCAGCCTTTGAAAGGCAGGCACTGCCGATGCCCTGAACGCGTCACGGAGAGTCAAGTCGCGATTCCATGCTTCGATATCGCGATGAACGCCGTCCCAGATATACCATGGGTCATCAGCGTTTTTTATCAGACCTAGCTGCAAGCCAATCAGGGTATTATAGATTTTGAATGTTGAACAGGGGGGAAACCGCCGGGCACTCTGCACAGGGTTCACCTTGCTCATGACCCCGGAGGAGCGATTAAAGATCACGAGGGAAATATCGTATGCACCAAAAAGCTTTTTATCAATCTGTTCGGCACCAGTAAACGCAGGATAACCGAAGAAAAACAACATCAGAAATATCCGATAACTCATCTTCACACCTCCTCAAGCCTTTAACATTTTCAGTTTCATTCATGGAAGTTCCAAAAAAAAGAAAGGAAATGAAACGACTCATTGTAATCGGAATGAATTTCGATGCCACAATTAAATCAGCTCTTCATTTGGGAGCTACGGGTCTTTCTTCTCTTTCGGCATTGGGCAAACGACAGCGCGCAGAACGCCTTGCACTTTGCTGTGCGTTGCCTGACCGAGTCGGACTGCAGCGGAATGCAGCGGAGGGCGGCTGTACAAGCTGGGGGCATCGAACCGCTGAAAGCGCCAAATGCAGCTTGCTGCACCAAATGCAAGCGGCTGAGAATGCGGGCTGTTGCATGGCTGAGCGAAGGCAATGCTGCGCAAACGGAGCCCTTCAAGGCGGAGTGCAGCGCTGTGCTTTTGCAATTTCAGTAACTGCTACATAACTTGAGAGGGAGAAATCCATTACCCCAACCCCAACCCAAGGAGTACCTCATGTCCGTAGATCAAGCAAGAGCGTTCATCGACAAGATGAAATCGGACGTTGCCTTTAATGAGCGTGTTATGGCTATTGAGGATGTTGCAGAGCGCTTTAATCTCATCAAAAGCGCTGGGTTTGATTGCAGCGAGGCGGAGATTAAAGAGGTAGCTGGTGTGCTAAGCGACGAGGAGCTGGATGAGGCCGCGGGGGGAAGGCCAGATATAGGCCATTATGGTCATAAGGGTATTGAGGGTTCTGTTATTACCTGGGCGGAATTGGTCAAAAACCGACCCGACATTAGGTGAGTACCATGGCCCCGGTGATTTGCATATACTACAGGACATAGACCCAGTATTTAGTGACGCAACCTTTAGTTGATACCATACCCTCCAAACCGCCATGGAGCCAGCGGTGCCATCGGATGACGTACTGCCGGAGTCTCTGACGAGAGGCCCCTTGCTCATAAAGCTGGCGAGCATGTTCCGACATGCGATGCAGGCTTACTGCTGAGTTGCTTTTGCATTTGCCATGCCGCCTGCCCAGACGCCAGATTGCAGTACTGAATTACCGATGCCGGTTATGATGCTCTGGCTAACGCAAGCAGGCTGCGCAAATTGAGCCCGGCAGGGCGGAGTGCAGCGCTTTGCTTTTGCAATTTCAGTAACTGCTACATAACTTGAGAGGGACTAATTCATTACCCCAACCCCAACCCCAACCCGTGGAGAATATCATGTCATTAGATCAAGCAAGAGCGTTCATCGAGAAGATGAAGTCAGACGAGGCATTCCGCAATCGCATCGTTGCAATTGAAGATGTCGATGCAAGGCTTGTTGCGGCAAGCGAAGCAGGATTTGCGTTTACCAAAGAGGAGGTCAAAGAGGTGCATGGCGAGTTGAGGGATGATGATTTAGATCAAGCAGCAGGGGCGGGGCGCGTTGGCAATTATTCAATGAATTGGTTATACTTATCATAACGTGTGGAGAAGACACGCGCCTCCGGTAAACCCCATGAGTGGGGCTGATTTTTGCCAGGTTACCTTTTCGATGCCGGAGCGGACATAGACCGAATAGCAGCGAATGCAGCCCAACCGCTGAAAGCGCCAAATGCAGCTTGCTGCACCAAATGCAAGCGGCTGAGAATGCGGGCTGTTGCATGGCTGAGCGAAATGCGGCTGAGGGCAGCGCTTTTATAAATCTCAACGTAAGTACAACGAGATTCCAATGCAGCTTTTGCACATCGAATTGCGACTATGCCGCTTTGCAAAGAGTGCCCCTCAAATGGCTACAGGGAAAATATTTCCTCATAGGTATCCTTGGATTTAAGATATTTGATAGAGCCATCACCAAAAGCCATTAGTCTTGCCGGCCGTGCGAAAGAATTTACGCACGACAGATAGAAGTGCGAAGAATATGCGCCAGTATCATGGCATATCAGAATATCACCGATGGATGGCCGCGTGGGAAGCATAATTTTCTGGCGGTAGATGATATCGCCATTATAGCATAAGCGCCCGGCAAGGAATGCCGTGAACGGCTGGGTGCTTTTCCTGTTTCCCTGGGTTGCCAGAGACCAATTGCGCATCAGATAATCCCGCTCTACCGCCGAATCGTAATTGACAGCTCCGGCATCCAGAGTAATCATATTATGATCGTAGTCTATGGTGCGAATCCCCTTTATTCTGGCAAGACTTACGCCACTGGTCTCGGTTATTGCACGCCCAGGCTCTACGATTAACGTCGGATTGCCGATTCCATGCAGAGCCTCTTTCACCGACATCGTTTTCCCGTCAACGGTGACATCACCAACAAGAATCGTTTCCAGCATCTTCGCTTCTGGATAGGCGGAATAGGATTTCTCGCCAGACCACTCGTCAAGATTGATGACGCCAGTTTCAGGATCCATGAACATGGCGGGAGAGTTGCCCCACACCCATACTTTTGAAAAATCCCCTTTTTTAGCCGCAAGATAACCTTCCCGAATGCGATTCAATTCAGTTTCCCATTCAATCCGGGTCAGGTAGCTGACCGGGAACCCGCCACCCAGGTTGAGAATCCGGCATCGGCCCCCTTTTTCATTAAGCCGGTGTGAAAACTCGATCAACTTGCCAAGCACTGTACGATAAGAAACGTCAGAAAAAACCTGTGTACCAATGTGTATATGAAACCCCATGAAATCCATATGGGGATGTTTAGGCAGAATGATATCAAGAAAAACGGGCATTTTCTGAATATTCATACCGAACTTGCACCATGAACCGGCAGTGAACGAACCCAGGTCGGTAACCTTTCCAAGATCAAATCCACTAAGGCGCATAAGGCACCGCGCCCGGACTCCCATCTTTTTCGCCATTCCGGAAATAACCTCAAACTCCTCAATACTATCCACGACAAGGAGCATGTTGCCTTTCAGGGCCTTTTCAATCAGTGCTGGAGTTTTACTGTTTCCATTGACATCAATATGTTCCGCCGGAAGTTTTGCCTCCAACGCACAACGCATTTCATTCTCAGATGCCACATCTGCGCCAATTCCTTCGGAACGGGCAATCGCCAGTATCTCCGGATGTGTATTCGCTTTAACCGCATACCGAATTTCCCCTTGCGGATAGTGCTCCTCAAATACTTTTTTAAACGATCGGATGGAGTTGTGGATGGCTGGCGCATAGTTGATGGTCAGTGGTAATCCGAAATTCTTCTCCCACCATTCGACCCGATAGCCTCCGACAATGGTTTCTGAATTGCGAAACTCAACAAATCCGACAGAGGGCTTAAAATCAGTCAGAAATGCTTTACTGTCAACTTTCATATGTCGCGCAGCAGCCCACATACGCGCAGGACGGAACAGATAAGCACCCGCAATGGCTAATGAACTGATGCCAATAAAAGAACGGCGGGTCAAGCTCTCGACTCCCTTGTGAGAAGAATCAACTACATCCTGAATCACCGCTTTAGTCGTCTCGTTCTGCATGTTCTGATCCTCCGTTATGTTTTCCCTCTCAATCAAGACCGGTTTTTTTGCCGCAACACTTTTACAAATATCGTCATACAACAATATCAAGATCAGTCTCTATCATAACCATATCAACAGGGCTGTGAACTCCATTGAAAACAGAATTAAATATAGATATTTCCGGCCAAAGCATAAGGTTTAACGTAAAAGCCGCCACAGCAGCATAATCGGGTGCTTTGAAGGCTCTTCGGCGCATGGGGACATTACTGCTTTTGCAATTGCTGCCGGTAACGCGTAGCTTCAAGTGATAAGATCATTACTTAACCCCAAAGGAGGATCTCATGTCATTAGACCAGGCAAGATTGTTCATCGAGAGGATGAAGTCAGACGAAGCGTTTGCCAAGCGTGTTATGGCCATAGAGGATGTTGCCGGTCGGCTGGCCTGCATCCAGAGCGAAGGGTTTGATTGCAGCGAGGCAGAAATTAAAGAGGTGGCAGGAGAGTTGAGTGATGCAGAATTGGATTCCGCCGCGGGTGGTACTGTTTTGCATTGGCATATACGCTACTGTTGATTTGTTTTATTTAATACGTGTAGATAGAGTTCACACCTTCGGTCAACCCCGTTCGTGGGGATAGTTTTTTGCCAGGTTACCTTTGCCCTGCCGGAGTGGTCATAAACCGACATGGAGCCAGCGGAGCAATGCGGACGCAGTTTGAAGTACTCCCCTTGCAGGGCAATGCCGCCCATCTAAGCTTGAGGCGGTATTTGCCAATGACAGTCTTTGCGCGCCCACACTCGCGAAGGCCTCGCAAGCTTATTTTAATCAGCTTAAAACTTCACATTCACCCCTGCCATGAAGGTATGTTCATTGGCATTCTGCTGGAGCCGTCCTCGGTAGCCGAGGATACCTGAAGCGTTACGGCTGAGGGTGGCAAAGTTCAACTGTGCTCCGAAGTTGAGGATATCCATTCCAAGGGTCGCAGTATGCGCCCCTATCGGCCGGCCGAGCAGGGTGACCTGAATTTTATTGTCAAGATCACCGGTCAGTTGTGAATAGCCCACATCAGCAGAAAAGCGCAAGCTTCCTGCTCGACTCATGGTCGGAGCCGATGACCAGCGCAGACCAGCGCCGGGTTCAAGCTGGTACAAGGTGTTTTGCGGAGCCTTGAGGTTAAAGATTCTGGCATCAGTTTCACTGAAGGCATCTGATTGCTGCCAGCGCCAGTTCAGTGAAGCATAGGGGGCGAGGCTCCATCCGCTATTGTGCTGGAACTTGCGGGCAAGGCTCACTGCAGCCTCAAGAGCATCGGAACGGAAACTGCTTTTCCCGACTGGAGGGCGAGCCGTACCAGCAGCACCAGAAATATCATATCGCGTGAGGGACTGGTTCATCAAGGCAAATTGGCCGCTGCCTTCAAGCACCCAATCGACCAAGTTTTTGGAAGCAAAGAGGCCAAAATGCAACGCATCAGTGCGTCCCTTGTCAAGCGAAGTGATTGTTTCCATATCCGTTCTCGATACACCTGCGGCAACGCCTAGGCGGGTCGTCTCCAAATCGATCAGGTCAGTGCCAATCCAGGTACCCGTAGTGGTGGTGTGTAGCGACTGCGAATCAGCGCCCGAATCAAGGTTCGCAATGCCATAGATTGGGAGCACCCATAAGCTATGCGTCTTCAGGGTTGCACTGCCTTTCCCGTCACCAGTTGAAAATGAGAGTACCTCTTGCTGCGACCCAACGCCGGAGCCGAGCGAAGAAGTGAATATACGCTGGCGCAGGGCCGTGCCCATATGATCCATGGTAACGAAACGCGACCATGCCGCATTGGCAAATAGTCCGGCTGTGCGCGGTTCAATGGTTTGGACGATATTGCCAAGGTTCAGCAGCCCCCAGCCATAGGTCGCGTCAACCCCGGGTGCGCCGATATCGGTTGCTGTTTGCAGTACCATTTGCACCAGCTCCGGGCCGGTGGCATGGGGGAAGATTTCCATTGCCACTGCCACGGTACCGGTAACATGAGGGGCAGCCATGGATGTGCCGGATCCAGCGGCATAAGAATCACTCAGCCAAGTTGACCAGATATCTTGATCTGGCGAATTGGGGATTCTAGCGCCACCAGGCGCGGCAATAGTCCATTCGGCCGCGATATTGGCAGCATTGGAATACGATGAAAGATTGCCGTCAGGCCCTACAGCAACAACTGCAATCCAGTAAGGCTTAAATTCAGGATAATAATAAGGAAGGGCCGCTTGTATGGCAGGAGTGGGCCGACCTTCATTAGCTGCTGCAAATACCTGTATAGAACCAGCTGCCGTAGTATTACGAAAAGCCTGCACCACATTCGGCAACTCACTTTCGATCTTTGCAAAGGTATAGTCGGCAAAATTACCTACTCCCCAAGAGTTGTTGTATACCTTAACACCATTACGGATGCCAAAATCATAACCGGCAATAATATGTTCATTGAAATCCGGAATAGTCCATCCTCCACTTGTGAAATTGATACCCACCAGTTTGCTCCCTGTTGCTATTCCGACGTTGGTTCCCAGAATAGTTCCGGCAATATGAGTACCGTGGGATTCTCCTGTGTTAGGTTCATACGGAGAATCAGGGTAGATATTGTAGGTGCCAACTACTTTACCGGCAAATTCTGGATGATTCACAAAAATGATATCATCAGGGACTCCAACGATTATACCTTTACCCGTAAAACCTGCCTTAACTGCGCTATTAAGACCAATCATGCGCAGACCCCAAAGTTGATCGCCGGATGGTGGATCTGTTCGCAAATAATTAGATGAATCGGTAGCAAATGAATTGCAAGCAATTATTGAGAATGCAAATCCTGTAACCAAAGGCTTCAAAAAAGCCATGCAATGGCATTTCATTGGCGGGGAGGGTGGGGGTTAAAACAATGTCTCGTACAAAAAACAATACTTAAATTCCCAACTTTTTACAAGTTTCACAACGTGGTGAGTTGTGCTGCCACCCATAGCGTCAATGCCGCTTCAGCGGAATGCAGCGGAGGGAGGCTGAACAACCTGGGGGCATCGAGCCGCAGCAAGCGCCTGAGCAAAAGCTGTGCTGCGCAAACGGAGCCCGTTCAATGCGCAGTGCAGCGCTTTGCAGGCAGCGAGGCACCGGTGTGCGGCGGGGACATTACTGCTTTTGCAATTGCTGTCGGTAACGCGTAGCTTCAAGTGATAAGGTCATTACTTAACCCCAAAGGAGGATCTCATGTCATTAGATCAGGCAAGAGCGTTCATCGTGAAGATGAAGTCGGACGTTGCTTTTAAAGAGCGTGTTTTGGCTATCGAGGATGTTGCGGAGCGCTTTAATCTCATCAAAAGCGAAGGGTTTGATTGTAGCGAGGAGGAGATTAAAGAGGTCGTAGGAGAGCTAAGCGACGAGGAGCTTGATGAGGCCGCAGGGGGTTTGTTTTTTTTAAATCATTCTATTTTTAAAAGAAACTGTTGAAAGAGGACACCCCGTCGGTTAACCCCCTTCTTAGTGCACGTTTTTGCCTGGCGTACGTTATGCTGGCTCTACATGTTAATAGGGATGCTAACTGTGCCATACCTGCTCTACGACACTTTCATTTCAGTCATCCCGAATGCGATGACGGATCTCTCAGTTGACTTTTTCCAACTGTCATTTCGAACGTCCTGTTACAAATCTCCGTGATCTGTAACTCCTATATCCGCCATATAGTTACTATCAGTCCCATTCCCCAGTTCCGCCAACTGCCCACTGCCAACTTTCTTTCTTAACCCAGCCCTCAGCACTTTCTTTATGCAGTTTATTGTTACATTTAGTGACAGGTAATATTTATAGGTGAATAACCGTTATGATGTCAAAATATTTATGAAATTCCTGTGTTATTGCCAGTTATAGGTTAGTTTCGACAACAAAGTTATTGTGCTGAAAGAGTAATTGATTGTTTCTGGCAAGTTCAAAAAAAAGCCGATTCTTGATGTTAAAAGATCGGCCTCTTTATGAACTTGGACATTCGAGTCTTTCAGGTATCATCAAAAGACGCGTTGAACATGTTTTCAGCGGATAAAAAAAAATGATAAATGAAGAATAAACTGAAAAACTGGTTTGTGAGGTTCTCGTCAGTTCTCGGAATGTCCTTGCCGATCCTCTTTTCTGGCTGCGGTCCTGGCAATGATGCAGCAATTAAGCCAAAACCCTCTTTGCCGGTTATGACGGTTAATTTTTCAGATGCAATTGTTACCACCGTTTATTCCGCACTTCTCGAAGGAAAAGTCAATGTTGAAGTCCGTCCCCAGGTTGACGGCATGTTGGAGACTATCTATGTCGACGAAGGCTCATATGTCAAGGCAGGCCAACCCCTGTTTAAAATAGACGATCGGGTATACCGGGAGCATTACAACAGTTCACTTGCCTCTCAACATGCCGCCGAAGCCAGACTTGTTGTTGCAAAACTTGACGAGGAAAAACTTGTTCCGCTGGTGCAGAACAAGGTTATCTCTGATATTCAGCTAAAAACCGCCACAGCCAACACCCATGCCGCTCAATCTGCAGTCGAACAGGCAAAAGCCGCCAGCCGTTCCGCACAGATTGATCTCGAATATACCGTCGTCAAAGCGACAGTAAATGGTTATATAGGAAAAATACCCTTCCGGCTTGGAAGTCTGGTCAGTAAAAACCAGAGCCAATGGCTCACACTTCTCTGCGATGTAAGTCAAGTCTACGCCTATTTCAGCATGAGTGAAAACGACTTTACGATTTTTCGCCAGCAGTATCCCGGTAGAACCATACAGGAAAAGCTGCAGCAGATTCACCCTGTCTCACTAGTTATGTCGGATGGCGCCCGATATCCCGAAAAAGGAGTTATAGGTTCCATTAGCGGGCAGTTTGATCAAACAACAGCTTCGCTTCGCATAAGGGCGGTCTTCTCCAATCCTCAGGGTATTCTCCGTTCAGGCAATACAGGGAAGGTGGTTTTTGAATTGCCGGTTCATAATGCACTTCTTGTTCCTCAGGCTGCGACGGTTGAGTTGCAGGATAAAATCTTTGTATTCTTTCTCGAAAAAGACAATAAGGTGAGGGAACGGGTCGTAAAGGTTTCAGGAAAGAGCGGTAATAATTACATCGTCAGTTCCGGCCTGAAACAAGGCGACATTATTGTAACAGCGGGCATAGAAAAATTGAAAGACGGCATGGTTATCAACCCGCTGAAAAGTGGTCCGGAACAGGCAGATTCCAAGGCGGTTAAGGTTATGTGAAATAAGCTTTTTTTGTATAACGATTTTGCTGAGTCCAACCCCCCAATCTATGTTTGAAAAATTTATATCAAGACCTGTTCTCGCAACAGTCATATCGGTTATTCTTGTCATTCTTGGTATGGTAGGCATATACCAGTTGCCGATTACACGATTTCCGGATATTGCCCCTCCCAGTGTAGTCGTATCAGCAAGTTATCCCGGTGCCAGTGCTGAAACTGTTGGTCGATCAGTAGCCCCTCCGATCGAAGAAGCGATCAACGGAGTTGAAAACATGACCTACATGACCTCAACCTCCTCCAATGATGGCTCTCTGTCTCTAACAGTCTATTTCAAACAGGGAACAAACGCCGATCAGGCAGCTGTCAATGTTCAGAACCGCGTTGCGCAAGCCACAAGCCATCTCCCGGCCGAGGTGAACCAGATAGGTATTACGACAGTCAAGCGTCAGAACAGTCAGATCATGCTCATCAGTATAGCGAGCGATGATAAAAACCTCGATCAGATTTTTCTGCAAAACTATGCCAAAATCAATATTGTTGACGACTTGTCAAGGGTTCCTGGAGTAGGTCAGGTTGTCGTCTATGGCAATCTTGATTACTCCATGCGTATCTGGCTCAGGCCACAGCAGATGGCAGCCTCTAAGGTTACACCTCAGGAGGTACTGTCTGCCATTCGGAGCCAGAACCTTGAGGCTGCTCCCGGATCGTTCGGCGAAAACAGCTCTGAAGCGATGCAGTATGTCGTCAAATATAAAGGAAAGAATCCCTACCCCGGTGATTATGAGCAGATGGTCATCCGCTCCAATCCTGACGGTTCCATCCTCAAGCTTGGCGATATCGCCAGAGTTGAGTTCGGAGCCTACCGCTACGCGATCGATACCAAGGCAAACGCTCAGAATGCCGTCGTGCTTTCAATTTTTCAATCTCCGGGATCTAATGCCAACGAGGTTGAAACCGGCCTGCGCAAGGTTATGGAAAAAGCATCGGTATCATTCCCTACAGGGATCAAATACTCCATTCCGTACAGCGCCAAAAAGGTTGTTGACCAATCGATTGAACAGGTTCAGCACACCCTTCTCGAAGCATTTCTGCTCGTATTTCTTGTGGTATTCCTCTTTCTGCAGGATTTTCGTTCAACCCTTATTCCTGCAATTGCTGTTCCGGTCGCCATTATCGGAACCTTCTATTTCATGAACCTGTTCGGATTTTCCATTAACGTTCTCACGCTTTTCGGGTTGGTGCTGGCTATCGGTATTGTCGTTGATGATGCCATTGTTGTTGTCGAGGCCGTGCATGCAAAAATGGAGCAAAAGCAATACCCGGCCAAAGTTGCGACAGTTGCAGCTATGAGGGAGATTACCAAAGCCATTATTACCATTACTCTTGTAATGTCATCGGTTTTTTTACCTGTTGGCTTTCTTCAAGGCTCAACCGGTGTCTTTTATAGGCAGTTTGCCTTCACTCTCGCTATCGCCATTCTAATTTCAGCACTGAACGCTTTGACGCTCAGCCCTGCTCTTTGTGCCCTGTTTCTCAAAGATCTTCATCAGGAAAGCAGTGCAGGTAAACACGAGAAGCTGAAAAAATTCGGAGCATTAGGGCATCGTTTTTTTGTGGCGTTCAATACAGGATTTGAAGCGTTGAAAAAAAAATATATCGGAAGCCTGGTCTTTTTGATTCGCAACAAACGATTTTCCTATACTCTCCTTGCCCTGATAATCGGGCTTTCATTCTGGTTATTTAAAACGTTGCCGACAGGATTTATTCCCGACGAAGACAACGGCTTTGTGATTGTCTCAGTCACTCTTCCACCCGGTGCATCCTTTGCTCGTACCCAGACAGCCATGGACAATGCAGCAGTAACTCTGCGCAGCACCATGCCGGCTCTTGAAAAGGTAATGGCAGTTTCCGGTGTTAATATTCTCTCACGAAGCTACTCGCCATCTTCAGGCGTTCTGTTGATTCAGCTTAAAGATAAAGATAAACGAGGCCCTGACGGTAATATCAAGACGGTTCTTGCGACCATAACCAAAAAACTGAGCAATAGGGAAGGCGCCTTTTTTGCTCTTGCACAGCCTACAGTTCCGGGCTTCAGCGCAGTGGGAGGGCTTGAATTTGTCCTGCAGGACAGAACCGGAGGCTCTCTTGCTAAATTAGGCAGCATTTCAGAAAGCTTTATCAGCGAAGTGACCAAGCGTCCCGAAATAGGGTTTGCCTTTACGACCTTCAAACCGACATTTCCCCAATACGAACTTGAGGTCGACAATATCAAAGCCGCGCAGCTCGGCCTTAGCGTCAGCGATGTATTAATGGTTCTTCAAGCATTCAACGGAAGCCAGCAGGCATCGGATTTTAATCGATTCGGAAAATACTATCGCGTTGTCATGCAGTCGGAACCCCTTGACCGCACTGACGCCTCATCCTTGAAGGGGATTTTTGTTAAAAACTCTCAAGGTGATATGGTGCCCGTCAGCTCAGTCATCAGCCTGAAAAGGGTCTTCGGTACAGAATCGGTTGACCATTTCAACATCTTCAATGCTGTTTCTGTTAATGCTGTCGTTAAACCTGGTTTCAGTACCGGCCAGGCCATCAAGGCCTTTGAAGCGGTGGCCAAAACGAACCTTCCCACAGGCTACAGCTTCGACTGGAAAGGTCAGAGCCGAGAAGAACTTGATGGAAGCGGCGGGCTGATTTTTATCTTCGCGCTCTCGGTGATCTTTGTCTATTTTCTGCTCTCTGCTCTGTTTGAAAGCTATCTGCTTCCTCTCGCTGTCATGCTTTCCATCCCGACAGGTCTGCTGGGAGTCTATTGCGGCCTAAAGTTTGCCGGCATCGCCAACAACATCTATGTTCAGGTAGCCGTTATCATGCTTATCGGGTTACTGGCCAAAAACGCGATCCTTATCGTTGAGTTTGCCCTTCAACGTAGAATTGAAGGTTTTTCCCTCTCAGCATCAGCAATTTCCGGTGCAAAGGCGAGGCTAAGGCCTATTATCATGACCTCGCTTGCCTTTATCGCAGGGCTTATTCCGCTTCTCTTTGTTTCGGGGCCGAGCGCTCAGGGCAACCACTCTATCGGAGCCGCAGCTATTGGCGGAATGTTTATGGGTATGGTGCTTGGTCTTTTTATTGTGCCGGTTCTCTTTATTGCATTCCAGCATCTCCAAGAGCGCCTTACTGGTATGGCAGCTCCCATAGTGGAAGCAGGAGATCTTCTTGAAGAAGTTTTACAACATGAAAAAGATCACTCCGTAAAGGCATGATGAAGTGAAATATTCTATTAAAGGTCTTTCTATGAGAAAAAACCCGAACGGTTATATATTTGCCTGTTTCCGGCTTTTAATGTTCATCTCTCTCGGTGCATGTGGAGTCACCCATGAGTACAAGAAACCTGATGTTGCATTGCCAGGCTCTTATCGTGGCACTTTTCCTGATGCAGCGGTTTCTGCAGATTCGGTCATAGCGCTATTGCCATATCGGAGTTTTTTTGCTGACGCCACACTGCGGGCGCTTATCGACACTGCTGTGGCGAACAATATTGACCTTCAGGTTGGGCTGAAAAATATTGATATTGCTCGACAGACTCTTAATTCCGCACAGTTAGGACTTCTTCCCGCGCTCAGCATTGGAGTTCAGAACACACGTACCACTCCGTCTGATAACGGTGTTCAGACAACCCGTCAAGACTATGTCGCATCTGCATCCGCTTCATGGGAAGCCGATATCTGGGGGAAAATCAGAAGTCGGAAAAAATCAGCCTTAGCCTCATACCTCAAGACCGGAGAAGCCGCAAAAGCAGTTCGAACCAGACTTGTTGCCGATGTTGCTTCCGGATATTACAATCTTCTGATGCTCGACTCGCAGCTTGATATTTCAAGAAAAAATCTGGCGCTCGCCGATACCACGCTGAAGATGATCGGATTTCAGTACACGGCCGGTCAGGTTACTTCACTTGCCGTTCAGCAGCAGGAGGCTTCCCGCCAGTCCATAGCCTTATCGATACCGCTGATTGAGCAAAAAATGGCAGTGCAGGAAAATGCACTCAGTACTCTATGCGGTAGAATGCCCGGCACCGTCAATCGTGATAAATCTTTTTTCAGTGCTAAAGTTACTGATGATCTTCCTCTTGGCATTCCTTCCACTCTGCTTCAGAACCGTCCAGACGTTCGGGCGGCGGAGCTTGCTGTCAGAGTCGCTCATGCCGATATGGGAGAAGCCAAAGCAAATCTCTATCCTGCCTTTACCGTTATGGCTACAGGGGGGCTTGACGCGCTTAAATCCACTGACTGGTTTTCGACCCCGGGTTCACTCTTCAGTTATCTGCAGGGCGGGGTGCTTCAACCGGTTTTTCAGCGAGGACAGTTGAAGGCCAAGTTTGAACAGTCCAAAATAAAACGTGAGCAGTCTGAACTTGAGTTCAAGCAGTCGCTGCTGAAAGCGGTAGAAGAGGTCTCCAATGCCCTTGTGCAGCTCGAAAAGATAAAAGCACAGGAAGTTATTGCCGAAGAACGGGTTGCAACCCTTCATCATGCTGTGGCCAATTCATCAATGCTCTTCCAGAGTGGCATGGCCAACTATCTTGAAGTCATTGTCGCCCAGACCAATGCTTTGCAGGCAGAACTCAGCCTTGCCGATATCCGTCGGCAGCATCATTCCGTAAAGGCCGAGCTTTACCGCTCATTAGGCGGGGGGTGGAGGTAAAAAAAGGATTCACCATTCGATCTCGATATCGTAGGTCGTCAATAACCCGGTAACCCCCGGTATTGAGAACCGGGCTTTTCTGATACGGTTTATTTCCGGATTGATTGAGTAATTTGATGCCGAACGGAAATCCGCTTTTTCGAGATTGGTATGCATAAATGTCGCAAGAAGCAGATCGCAATTATCAAAAACAGCTCCGGTAAGGTCGGCTTCCGAAAAATCAGCTTCTTGCAGATTGCAGTTTTTAAACACTGTGTTTTTGAGCTTCAGCTTGTAAAATACCGAGAGTTTTAACACGCAGTTTTCAAAATTCAGCCGAAGCAGAAATTTATTGCACTGATGAAACTGTACGCCGAGAAGTTTGCTGTTCAGAAACCGTACATCCTGCAGAATGGTGTTGTTAAGTATAGTCAGACTGAAATCACAGCTATTGAATGAGCATGTTCTGAATGTAATTCCCGAAAGATCAACACCGTTAAAGTTGCAGTTTTTGAACGTACACTCTTCGTAGACGCCTTTTAAAAGGATATGTTCACTAAAGGAAACTTTCTCGAAAACCTTGTTTTCAGTAAGCATTGTGTTCAAAGGTTTACCATTGCTGAACGGTTATCACGACCTGTATGTTCATCTATATAACGCTTTAATGCATTAAATAAATTATCAGGATAAAGGAGTCAGGGCTTATGGATTCGTCAATCTATAACGCAGAGGTAATAAGTAAAATCATGGTCAATCCGGATATCATGATTGTTCAGATTAAAACCGATGAGCCAAAAAATGAGTTTGAAGCCGGTCAGAATACCTTGCTTGGTCTCTATGGATTTGAAAAGCGCTCTTCCAATTCAGCAATTGAATCTGATCCGGCTCAGCCTGACCAGCTGATCAAGAGGCCATACTCCATTGCGTCTTCAACGAGTGAAACGCAGCATCTTGAGTTTTACATTTCACAGGTTAAATCAGGTCAGCTGACCCCGAGGTTGTTCAATCTCAATATCGGCGACAGGATATATGTCGGCACAAAGATTACCGGACATTTCCGCCTTGATGAAACGCCTGACGGAACCGATATCATTATGGTTGCTACCGGAACCGGAATCGCGCCCTATATCAGTTTTTTGCGTTCCAGTATCGTCCAGCGTCCAGAAAGCAAAATGATTGTTATACAGGGCGCTGCCCACCGTTGGGATCTTGGTTACTATAGTGAGCTGACATTTCTGGCTGAGAGCTATGCGAATTTTTTTTACGTGCCGACACTTACCGAACCTGATCACCACTGGGACGGGTATCAATTACCAATTGAGGCTTTGCTGAAAAAGGATATTCTGCAGAACCAGTTTAACATAACGCCTGACCCGGAACGGACACGCTTTTTTGTGAGTGGAAAGCCTGAAATGGTTGGCCATGTATCTGACTGGCTGCATGATTTCGGCTACAGCAGGCACCATCCAGACGATCCTGGTGAAATGTATGTCGAGGAGTTCTGATCCAGCAAAGAGAGGGGATACCAGGGAAAATCCCTGCAATCCCCTCTCTTCGCTACCGCTCAATAGTCATCCGAAAAGGTGTCTTTATCACGGGCACCATACTTTTCATCAAGTGACTCAATCCAGAAGCCCCCACCGGTGAACGACACCATAGGTCCCCATATCAAGTGCTCGTATAAACCGCAATCACCCGGCAAGGTTCTTCCGTTGGATTTGATCCCTCTGTTAAGGATTGAGGTTACAAACATCTCAGTCAGCGACTCATTTTCATACTCAATTCCATTGGGAGCATAAGCGGCAATTATGTCCAGCGCATCGTTCCAGTCCGACCAGCATAAACCTGAAAGGTCACTATTGGATTCCACACGCATTATCATCTCTTTCAGCGTAGTCATCGTTAACTCTCCGTCCAGTCATTATCATGAAGTCTAAAATAAATGACAATGCTTATTCAGAGTTTTTCGTTCAAAAGTGAACTAACCTCAATCCAGAGAGGTGCACAGCAGCAGAATGGAATTCCTTGAGTTTCAGGCGCTCAGGGAGCGGATCTGTTTTAATTTACTAAGCTTGCCAATACTGGAGGGGATTCAGTTGACTGCAGTAATGCCGAAAAATTCTGATGCTGGCATGTTCTCTGGAAGGATATAAACGATACCATTTGAAGCCGCAAATATCCGCCGCATCTTTGCGTTGAAAAATTTCGTCGGCACATTGATGCAACCCCATGAAATCCTGTGCTCACGTGGATCCGGCGACACTATTCTCTCCAGACGTCGTTGTCCCGGGGGATTAACGACGGCATGAATGGCGAGGCCTGCCTTGTAATTAATCCAGAAATATTTCCCTTTCCCTAAATATTTGCCACCCCAGCCTACATATCGTCCTGCAGGGGTTATTCGTTGTTCCGGTGGAATATTTGATAGGGTTTTATTTCCGACACCCTCGAAGTCTTTATCGCCGACAGCAGCCCCAAGAAGCGCCGGAGCTGCGCCAAGAAGCTCTCCGCCAGCATTGAAGAGAAATAATTTTGCCTCTTTTTTATCAAGGATGATAAAAGGCATTTTCAGGTTATTCCCTGAACTGAGTGACCAGTCGGCAACTATTCGAACATCATCAGAGGCCTCTTCTGTCCCAAAAAAAGCTTTTCGTTCTTCCTCTGCTGCATAACATGAAAGAGGTGAAAATGCAAAGCTGCTGATAAAGGCAATAACGATAAGAAGCCATGAACAAATGTGGCGTTTAGTTTTCTGCATTACGGGGATAGAGGATTGGTTGATGGAGTGTTCGGTATACACAGGAATAGTCTATTTGACATTTTCAATAGTTACGTCTTATCCATGTGTGATGCACGCCTCCAATCATGTTGAAAAGAAAGCTCATAATTGATCTGTCTGCACTCATCCGACTATGGTATTTTCCTAAAAATATACCTATTTTCAAATTAACGTTAAGTTAGTCATTCCACAAAAATACGGAAAATATGATTCCAACTCCAGTCAAAGTAGCTGTTCCCGCAACTCTTCTTGCTCCTGTTGCTGTGCCGGTTCTTCATGGTCTTGCAGGAATAGCGGTTATAGGGCTCGGTATTTTTGCTGCAGGCTCCATTGTTACCAAAACGGTAAGAGCATTTACAGGCAGCCCGGTACCAAGAAAAAGTGTTGACGATTCACCATTAAGCTGACAGCTGCATTACAAAACTTTTCTATCAGAGTAAGTCCTCATTTCTGAGAGCTATGTTACTCTCGTTTATAATTCTTGTCTTTTCAGACGTTTACTGCAAGCCCGAACCATCAAAATCATAGCCATTTATGCGTAATTTTATCTATCGAACGAATATATCGTTCATGACACTCCTGCTTTGCCTTATTTTTGCTGTTCCAGCAAGAGCCTCTGATGGCGTTGAAACTGCGGGAGATATCATTCAGCTTGTTTTGCCTGCCGTCGCCGGCGGACTTACTCTTTCCCATCATGATCAGGAAGGCTTCATCCAACTTGCGGAATCTGGTGCACTGACGCTTGCAGTCACTTACGGATTGAAATATTCAGTATCCGCGACCAGGCCTAATGGTGCAGACCACTCCTTTCCTTCAGGTCACAGCTCTATTTCTTTCGCTTCATCAGAGTTTATCCGCGAACGTTACGGATTGAACTATGGCATTCCCGCTTATATCGCAGCATCGTTCGTCGGGTACAGCCGGGTAGAATCAAAAGCGCACTACACGCGCGATGTCATAGCTGGCGCACTCATTGGAATCGGAAGCAGCTGGCTGTTTACCACACATAACAACTCGTGGAACGCCCGACCTGTAGTAAGTAACGATTACTATGGTATCGGTATTACTCGAAATTGGTAGACGTAAGCTGCAACCTTCTGCATTCACTTCTGGTTATACTGGTTGAACAACAACCATAATAATTAACAGCGGCAAGTGATGCGTTCAGGGGTAAACAAGAGCTTCGTAAAGATTGAGGGTTTAATCAAAGTAGGCATACTGCTTACTCACCTTGTTATTCTTTGCGCATGTACGCGTAATCAGATACCCTATATTTCTGGTTCGCCTCGCTTGACTGTTCAACAGGAGAATACCAGCATGAGTTACAACAAGTTGTCAGCTGACGAAGAACGCGTAATTGTCAATAAAGGAACTGAGCCACCCTTCAGTGGTAAATATTATTTGAATAAGGAGAAGGGAAGCTACCTCTGCAGACGTTGTGATGCTCCTCTTTTTCGCTCATCCGCCAAGTTCGACTCAGGCACAGGTTGGCCAAGCTTTGACGATGCAATCGAAGGCGCTGTAAAGCAGATTTCTGATGCTGATGGTCGGCGTACTGAAATACTCTGTGCACATTGCGGAGCACATCTCGGGCACGTTTTTTTCAGTGAGGGATTCACAGAAAAAAACGTTCGTCATTGTGTCAACTCTCTATCCCTCGCTTTTCTGCCCGAAGCAGTTCCGGCTGCAAAAACGGAAAAGGCAATATTTGCCGGTGGATGCTTCTGGGGAGTGGAGTATCATTTCGGTAAAATAAAAGGCGTGCTCTCAGCCAAATCAGGGTATACCGGCGGTTTGACTGATAACCCCACCTACCGCCAGGTCTGTACCGGCAACACCGGACATGCAGAAGCGATAGAGGTGGAGTTTGATCCTGCTCAGGTCAGCTATGAAACTCTTGCTAAGCTCTTTTTTGAAATTCACGATCCCACCCAGTTGAATCGGCAAGGCCCCGATATCGGAACCCAGTACCGTTCAGCTTTGTTTTATACCACTGAAGAGCAGAAGACGGTCGCCGAAAAACTCATTGCTCTCTTAAAAACCAGAGGGTTCAATGTCGTCACCAGCGTCGAAAAAGCCGGAACTTTCTGGCCGGCTGAAGATTACCATCAGGACTACTACCAGAAAAACGGCCACCAGCCCTACTGCCACATCTATCAAAAGCGATTCTGACTATCCGGATCAAGCGTTATAAGTCCTATAGGTACCATAAGTCCTATAGGACCTATTCTTCTGTTTCTATTTCAAACACTCCCTGATTTTCTCAATAAGATCATCAAGCTGTGCAAATCCGTCAATCTCCTTTTTTGAAAGAAGAATCTCTATTTCCGCTTCCTGGCGAAGAATCACAGGATACTCGAATTTCAAGCCGTATTTTTTCTCAAACTCATCACGGTGCAGAAACTCCATTTCCGTCCCGGCACTCTCCCTGAAAGCTCTCCATGCCTGCTTTTCAGCAAATGTATCGAAAGTTAGCTGGCACAGCCCGCATGAATAGGTGCCCGGGCTGATGATTTTATGGCCGATATCAAAAAGCCCGCTGATAAGGCCGCTGTCAGCGTTGTAAACAAAAATAAGTTTCATAAAAGATCCCAGAGTTTTAACCCATTAATCTTTCCCGCTGCCCACTCCTTCATCTTCGCTCAGCACTGTAGGTTGGGGTGATTCCTGAACCCCAACAAAACAAAAGTTGTCCCGAGAGAATAGTAAAGTCTGCATGACGCAGCCCTCCGCACCGATTTTCTCAACCCTCAGAAACTGCCCACTGCCAACTCCCAAGCGCCAACTGCCAACTGCCCACTGCCAACTGCCAACCGCCAACTGCCCACTGCCAACTGCCAACTGCCCACTGCCCACTCCTTCTTCGATTTCGCTCAGCACTCAGCACTCAGCACTCAGAAATCAGAACTGTTCTCTAATATTTCAAGCACTTCCTCAACGCTATTGCAGATCGAGTAGTAGCTGCCGTATTGTTCTGTTACCATATGTTCCCCGGCAATACGGTTGAAAAACAGAAGCAGGGGATTCCAGAATCCTTTCAGATTCAACAGGATGATCGGTTTATGATGGTGGCCAAGATGTTTCCATGTTATAACTTCAATCAGTTCATCAAGTGTCCCGAACCCTCCAGGCAGAACAAGATAGGCATCTCCCCACTCCGCCAGTTTCATCTTTCGCTCATGCATCGTTTCAACCACATGCAGTTCACTCAGTCCGTAATGGGCAACCTCCCGTTCTTCAAGAAACCTCGGTATGATGCCTTTAACTGTTCCACCCTCTTTCATAACTGCATCGGCAATGCACCCCATCAGGCCAACACTGCCACCACCGAATACCAGACCTATGTTTCGTTTTGCCAATGCACGTCCAAGATCTTCAGCAGCGGTAAAATACTCACGGGGCGCCAGATCGCTTGAACTGCAGTAAACGGTTACAGATGAAATCATCGAAAGCTAATAATTAAGGGTGATGCTGTCCTCGGCCCGCTGGTAGACGTATGTTTTCGGATCTTCAATCTTTTTCACTGCAAAGAGCGCCGCAGCTCTTTCCCACAAGTCAGTATCCTCGGCGTAATCCATATCACGAAACCCGTCAAGAGCAAAAAAGAGCTCACGTTTTCCAAAAAGAGTCCCACACAGGATACACTCTCTGATGTGAATGAGCTTGTCAGTATTATAGCAGTCTTTGACCCGGATCTCTTCATCGCAGATGAATCCCCCCGAAAGCAGTGCAACCTCACTGTATTCATTCAGAATTGCCACTCTGCTTTCCAGATGATTTCCCAGATAATGGTCATCACTGTCAAGAAAAGTGATATATCGGCCCAAAGAGGCCTGAATACCCGCATTGCGCGAGAGTGCCGGTTTGCGGTTCTGATGTTTCAGGTAGCGGATATTTGCAAATCGCTCGATATAAGGGCTAAGTATTTCAAAGGTATGGTCTGTGCTGCCGTCATCGACAATAATAAGCTCCCAGCTCTCAACTGATTGCGCAATAACGCTTTCCACTGCATTTTCAAGATATCTGCCCCGGTTAAAAGTGGGCATAATCACCGAAATTTCCGGACTGTAACTGAACCTCATGGCCTTGCAGCTTTAATGGCAAAAGCACATAGCAGCATACCGGCTACCAGAAAGTTCTGAGCTATGGCGTTATAGCGTACATCCATTGTGCCTGGAGAGCGGACAAGTGAGAACTGCAGAATAAACTGGGGAATGATCAGCAAGCCCACAATGACACCATAGATGGTCTGACCGATGAATAACATATAGAGAGATGCCAGAAGTTGCCCGCTATTGATCAGTACCGCTGCAATAACTGCCGCCCTCGTATCCCCGAAAACCACAGGGAGTGTTCTTATACCGTTTTGCCGGTCGCCTTCAATTGATTTAAAATCATTGATGGTCATGGTGCCTGTACTCGAAAGGGTAAAAAGAGCCGCAACGATAAGTGACGGCAGCAGCGATGACAGCGTAAAGGTTTGGCTGTAAGCTATTTCTCCGGCTATCCAGGGTATGATCAGGTATGAAATTGCAACAATGATATTGCCGGCCCAGAGCCTTTTTTTCAGCTTTATAGGGTTCGCGCTGTAAAGGTGTGCATTAATAATGCCTATGACGACATATAACCCGATCAGAGGATGAATCAGATATCCCGTGATAACTGAAAGCACAGACCAGATGGAAATAAGTATGGTGGCATTTTTCAAAGACATTGCTCCGCCGGGTATCGGGCGGTTAGGCTCGTTTATCTCATCGAGATCACGGTCAAAATAATCGTTGAGCATCTGGCAGGTACCGCTTGCCAGAGGTCCGGTCAGCAGCATTCCGAGTATGAATTTTATGCCGATAATCTTGTCCCATCCAAACCCGCCGCTTGCAACCGCACCACAAAGAAAACTCCACATGACTGGAATCCAGGTAACCGGCTTTAGAAACCTTATAATGAGAGCAAGCTTGGAAATGTTCTCGGCCGGCATCTCCCTGGCATCCACCAGCTTCCTGACACTTAATGGCGTTTTGAACTCCCCGTTATCCCGCTCTTTCAGGTGCTCAGAATCTTTAATGGAATGGAAATCACTCACCCTTACTGACTTATGTTGGAGAAATATTGCCGGTACGAAAATAACATGTTAAACTACAGAAATGAACCGGAGTATCGTAAAACAGACAAGTTTATGTTTAATATCCTGAAATATCCTGAGGATTTTTTTTAAACTGAAAAAAGAACTCGAATTGGCTCGAGTAATGCTGTTCTTCACTGTCTATTTTCTTTCAGACAATCATAAATAAGGAGATATGTTTTATGGCCGGTCCAGGGTTGTTCAAGGATATGAAAAAGACCTTTCTGTTTCACGCTATTGCTGCTCATTTCAGTAACGGTCTGATTCCTGTCGCAGTGCTCTACCTTCTCTTGACCCTTTCAACAGGCAGCGCCTATTTCGAACATACGGTCGAGCATCTTATTGTCATTGTCCTGATGGCCATTCCAGTCTCATTTTTTTCAGGTGTCTACGACTGGAAAACAAAATATCGAGGAGCAAAAGCCCCTATATTTATTAATAAACTGAGACTTTCAGGTATCCTCTTTGTGTTATGTATTTCTGCTGTCGGCATCAGGCTGAGCATTCCCGATGTGATGAATCGTGTTGGTCTCGAGCATTGGCTTTATATCGCGATTCTTTTTTCTATGCTTCCTGTTGTCACACTCCTGGGCCATTATGGCGGCAAACTTTCCTCCCTGCCGAAACCCCAGCAAAAGCCCCAACAAAAACCTTAAGGAAGGCTGTGTTATTGTAATAGGCCCTATAAGTCCTATGAGACATATAGTACCTATTCTCTTTCGGTATTCTTAAAAAAAAGTTAAAAATAATTTGCTGCATATCATTACAATTGTTAAATTCTTCTTAATAGAAGAGAGTTATACGTAAATCTCTGCCCCTCTATTACGAGTACTGTTCTTTTTGCACGCATACAGCGATTTGGATTTTTCCATAATTCCTTTCATTCATTCATTACGTCTATCAGTTTTCGGTGCGTAATTGTCGAGCGGTTCGCCTCAAAGGGCGATTCGTTCTATCTATGAACTGCTTCCTTGTTGTGATACGCAGTCATAAGGCATAAGCTTATTTTCTTGTTTATTTTTTATTCCTGATATCAATATTCAGAGGGCGATTATCGGGTTGTAATAGTCTGTTTCGGCTTTTTTAAGCGGGTTTCCCATCGTTGCCTGTTTTTTAGCCCATACCCTGCATTATTTTTTTTTGCGGTGCATAGCTTTGAAGTATGCAATTATTGTTCAATTACATAAACGGAGAGAGTATGACAAAGAAAGCCGGACCGTGTTCGGTCCTCAGCAGGAAGAACCGGGGGAGGTTTATATTTCTCGTTTTTAGCATTTTCTCGCTTGTTGTATTAATGAGTCAGGAAAGTTATGCAGTTCCTGCATTTGCCAGAAAATATCATACGGCGTGCTCAACCTGCCACATCGCATTTCCTGCCCGAAACGGATTCGGTGAAGCATTCCGTAATAACGGTTATCGTTTCCCAAATGAGACCGATGATGAAATGGTAAAGGAAGAGCCTATCAAGCTTGGTCAGGATGCCTATAAAGAAATATTTCCTAATGCAATATGGCCGTCCGATCTCCCGAATATGCCCTCATTAGGTTTTCTTGGTTCGACCACTATTTCACAGGCAAAAGACAGAAGAACCGGTAAATTCCAGGATGTGGTTATTGATGAGGAAATCGGCGTTTTCTTCGCTGGAACCATAACTCACCAGATCAGCTACTTTGGAGACTTTGCCTTAAATAGTGATGCAGCTTCATTGGGAAGGCTTATCATGTTGTGGGCATTTCAACCTGGCTTGAATTTTGCTCTCGGTGATGTTGGTTTCCCTGAAATCTTTACTACAGTTTCCTCAAGACCGAGCGGAGGGAGAGATAGTTACAGTACATCGTTGCCAAACCCTAATCGGGGTGTTGAACTCCGTTATGTAGGAAATACTGGTACAAGCGGGGGATACTCGCTTCTTGCCGGAGTCGGAAGGCAGTCCCCTCCAGGTAAAGACGCTGCAGGAGTTGAACGTACCGGTACTTTGACAGATACCAAATATGCAAGAGGAACCCTGAAAATCGGCGGTAATGGCTTGCTGAGCGGTGTTGGAGGAACACTTGGCATTAATGAAATAGGATTGGATAATTCTGTCACGTTAGGTGTCAATTATTTTAATTCTGAAAAAGGCGGCGAAGCAGCATCGTCTGATTTTAGAGAAAATGTAGTCGTCGGTCGTGCCAAGAGTGCATACTCTGGTGATATCACAGCTAACTACGGTCATTTCCGTGCGGTCGCCCAGTATGCTAAATTCAATGAGGTCCTTGAGGGCGGCGTAGATTATGGCCAAAGAGATGCTTTGTCAGTTGAAGGGACTTACTGGGTATATCCCTGGCTCTATGGTGTCCTTCGTTACGAGCGTATACAGGATAATTTAAACGGTAAAGTCAGCAAGATTATTCCTGCGATCGGCGCATTGCTCAGGCCAAATGCAAAGATCGGTCTTGAATATGTCTCAGCTAAAACGAATGACATAGCAGATGGTTTTGATGCAACTGGCGTACCAATGACCTCTGCTACAAACTCCATAACGTTCTTTGCGCAGTTGGGCTTTTAACGTTTTTTGTTTTTCTGTTCTTTGTGTGTTGTGTGGAGAGGCGTGCTTTCAATGCAGGGAGATTCTGTTTCCCTGCATGATGGTCCGCCTCTTTTTTTTTGTCCAAAAAGAGATAGTTTACTCTCATTTTAACTATTTGAAGCTGCAAACTCTTTGTACTTTCCGGTTGTCATCTTAACAGAAACAACATGCTTCCATGATCGACAACAACGTGCTTCTGGCATTTTTTACGACATCACTCATTCTTGCGCTCTCTCCCGGTCCCGATAACCTTTTCGTCATGGCTCAGTCGGCCCGCACAGGCCGCAAGTCAGGTCTGTTTGTAACACTCGGCCTTGCTACAGGACTCATCGGTCATACGGTTGCTGTCGCATTCGGTCTTGCCGCCATCCTTCGTGCTTCGTCACTTGCATTCACCATCCTGAAATTTATCGGTGCAGCCTATCTTCTTTATCTTGCCTGGCAGGCATTCAGGGCAGGTGCTGCAACCGCGAATAAAGGAGATGTTGAGGTTTTTTCCAGAGGGAGTCTCTACCGGCGGGGCATTATCATGAATCTCACCAACCCCAAGGTCTCTCTTTTTTTTATGGCTTTCCTTCCGCAGTTTGCCGATCCGCGTCATGGTTCCATGATGCTTCAGTTTTTTCAGCTGGGAGCCGTTTTCATCATGGCGACCATTCTTGTTTTCAGTGTCATAAGCTTCATTGCCGGAGGAGTGGGGGAGAAGTTCAGCAACTCTCCTTTGGCTCAGAAAATCGTTAACAGAACAGCTTCTGCGGTGTTTATAGGCCTTGCTGTGAAACTTGCACTATCAGAACGCTAAAAAAAGGTATAAATCAATGCAATACACTCCTCTTATTCCCCTTTCGGACCTTCCGGAAAACACCCATAAATCAGTAAAACACGGCACCAGAAAGATTGCGCTCTTTCATTACGAAGGCATTATATCTGCGCTTGACCATGCCTGTATCCATAAAGGGGGAGATCTCGGGGAGGGCTTCATTCAGATACTTGATGCAGGGGAGCGTTATGTTGCCTGTCCCTGGCATGGATGGCAGTACAACCTGAAAACCGGACAGGCTCCTCATGACTTCAAGGATCGACAGGCACTCTATGATGTCATGGTGCAGGATGGCATGATTTGCGTGTCTGATAAACCTCTTTCAGATGCGTTCAGGGCTGAACACGAATCTGATCCAATGGCGGACTTAAGGAATCTCGAGTATCAAACCACAGCCACCTCACTCAATGTCCTTGGAATTTCCACTACAAATATGAATCGCGATCTTCCGAGACCTTCAACCTCAGAGAGTGCATTGCAAAGCGCTCTTGATATAGCGGCTTCACAATTTGGCGCTCAAACGAAAATGATCAAGCTCCGTGAGTTGAACTTTCGTCATTGTGAAGGCTACTACAGCCGTCATGAGGAAGCTTGCACATGGCCGTGTTCCATTTCGGATATGGATGCAAATGATGGTATGAATGAAATATACCGTTCCATGGTGTTGTGGGCAGACGCAGTTATCCTTGCAACCCCCATCAGATGGGGAAATGCATCGTCGCTTTATTACAAGATGGCAGAACGTCTCAATACCATCCAGAATCAGATCACCATTCACGATAAGGTGCTTATAAAACACAAAGCGGTATCGTTTATTATAACCGGTGGTCAGGACAATGTTCAGGGTGTCGCAGGACAGCTCAACTCATTTTTTGCTGATCTTGGTTTCACGTTTCCACCCTTCAACTATCTCGGCTGGAGCAGAGGCTGGCTTGCTGAAGATATGGAAAACAATTATCCCCGATTTTTTAAGAGCCGCTATGTTAAGCGTTCAGTCGTTGATCTGGTCACCAATACGGTCAAGCTGGTCCAGCAAATAAAGCAAATGGATGCTTCTCAACTTCAAGCCCCGAAACCTGAAATAACTGAGGCTGAAAGTCTTTCCGAATAGGGTGAGTTAAAGTATCTCCCCCCGCCATGTTTCAGGCTTGTTTATAATCACAAAAATCAGTACAATAAACTGTACGTAAAACAGTACAATATTTTTGTATTTTATGGACAGTATCAATCTGGAAGAAGATATAAGGCCGTTGTCTGAATTTCGGGCCAATACAGCCTCGTTAGTCAAGCATGTCAAAAAAACCGGACGACCTCTCGTGCTCACACAGCACGGAAAAAGCACAGTGGTATTGCTTGATGTAAGTCATTATCAGTCGATGGTCTCTAATATCGAGTCGTTTACAACTCTGGCCGCCTCTCAACTTAAAAGCAGGCCGGCTTCTGCACTCAAAAAGTAAACGGCAATGTTTTTGTATAAAAAAAAGATGAATTAATCACTTTTACCTTCAGGTTACTTTGATGAGTGTCAGAAAAGTTTAGTTTTCTTCTCAAATGAACATAAAGAATAGCCGCCACGACCAATGCCAAACAAAATCCTGACATTTGCGATCTCCCGATCAGGGAAACAGGCTGCCCGGAACCACAGGAAACTCATTCCAGGTTCTCCGTCGATTTTTCAAAGTATTACAGCTCTTCTCTTTGCGTCGGCCCTTTTGCTGCTTCTGCCGATGAATGCCCTGAGCGCAGAAGATTCATTGCAAGCCCAGGTTCCGATCAACTCCTATATTCTCAAGGACATACATTCGTCGACAGTTCTGATGGAAAAGGATATCGACCGGCCGGTTTCCCCTGCAAGCCTGACCAAAATACTGACTTGCACCATGGCTATAGAAAGTGGCCGGCTTGACCATGATGTGCTGATTACCAAAGAAGCAACGATGGTGGAGCCCTCAATAGCCGGATTCAAACAGGGTGAAAAAATCAAGCTTATTGATCTGGTCAAGGCAGCCATGGTCAATTCAAGCAACGATGCCGCATTTGCCATCGCCATATATCTCTCAGGCAACGTTGATGCCTTCGTTACAGCCATGAACGCCAAGGCGAAAATGATAGGAATGAAAAACTCCAGGTTTACCAATCCTGCGGGTTATGATAAAGGTATCTATGCCGGTAATCTTTCCACAGCCGGAGACCTCTTGCGCCTTACCGAATACGCTGTGAAAAACCCTGTCTTCAACGATATAGCCCGTCTTGAAAAAGCTGTTTTTACAGAGCAGACAACCCAGAAAGTATACTCTCTTAAAACTCACAACAAACTTCTGGATAAATACCCTTATGCTGTCGGCATTAAAACCGGGTTTACCACTAAAGCAGGTGGATGTCTTATCGCCAGGGCCATCAAAAATAACAAGGATGTTCTTCTTGTGATGCTTAACGCAAGAACAGACCGGTGGCATGCGGCTGCAAGCATGTTTGATATGGCTTTTGTAGGCGCCAATCCTGATGTCGCATCAATATTTCCGCCATCCAGGGGCGATTCAGGTCGCGCAGGAATTTCTGTTGTCAAAGAGCGGGTAAGGTCAGGCAAAAAAGTCTATCATTTGTCGAAGGCAGCTCTGAGGTCAAAGAAAAATTCCATAGCGCTGTCAAAGTCAGGCAGGAAGCCGAAGCACAATGCAGTTGCTCTGGCAAAGCAGAGTCATAAAGCAAAAAGAGGCGCACCAGCTATTGCCAAATCAGGCAGGAAGTCCCGGAAGCATGACCTTATTGCTTCGAGGCAAGTCAGAAAAAACAAAAAAAAGGTAAATCTTTCATATAAGCCATTTGCTATCCCTGCAGCCAGCACAATCTCTCTTGCTGCTTAGCGGACATTCTGTTCCTATCCTGTTTTTACTTTTTATAAATCAAATTCAAGGGTAATGGTCAAGCATATTGTAATGTGGCATCTTAAAGACAATGCACATGGAAACGACCTGCAAACCAATGCATATCTTATCAAGGATAAGCTTGAAGCTCTTCGGGGTAGAATGCCCGGACTGATAGCTATCGAGGTGGGAATTGATTTCAGCAATACCCTTAGTTCCGCAAATCTGGTGTTGTACAGTGAATTTGTTGACAGGGAAGCTCTTAACTCCTATCAGGCACATCCTGACCACCAGGCACTTATTCCGTTTATCGGTGAAGCGACCAGAGAACGCAGGGTTGTTGATTACGATGCTTGAACTGGATGGCTGGATCTACATAGAAATAAAAAAGCGGATGGTTATCAGCCATCCGCTTTTTTATTATCGTTTTATTCAGGTTTTTGCTTATCCCTGAACAATGCACTCTGCAGGGCAGACTGCTGAGCAGGCTGGCGCGTCAGAGTATCCTACGCACTCGGTGCAGGTTGCAGCATCGATGACATAAACATCATCTCCGGCAGAAATCGCATTGACTGGACAATCTGGTTCGCAGGCTCCGCAGTAAGTACATTCTTCAGTAATGTAGAGTGCCATATTAACTTCCTCGCTTAATAGTTGTAAAAAAAAAGGAAAGAACGATTCGGGTGAATTTCGACTAATATAAGATTTTTTTTTAGCTCAAAAAAAAACGTCGTATGCTCTTAAGCTTTATTTTAAGCCAAATAGCATGTTTAAAAAGCGGCAGGTAATATAATCAGTCTGCAAAATGGTGCCTGGGCCTTAGCGCAAAACCCCTGCCGGAATTATCAGATTTTGATGATGCAGTCAACCGGGCAGACCGCAACGCAAGCAGCTTCATCATGAAACCCCTTGCAGTCAACACAGATCGTTTCGTCTATAACATAATAATCTTCGCCGGGTGTAATTGCGCTAACCGGACATTCAGGTTCGCAAGCCCCGCAATACGTACAGGTATCAAGAATTCGATGTGCCATAAATTCTCCTTTTCCTTCAATTAAGATAATAATGGATGATCGTTGTACCCCTCTATTATCGCTCCATACCTCAAATTATCTTACAGCTTTTCCAGCAGAAGAAATGTAATGAATGTCCCGGTATTTTTATTCCTGTTCGTGAATTTCATAGGCGTTGATGATATCACGGACAAGCTTGTGGCGGACAACATCGGTTTTATCAAGATAGACAAAGCTGATTCCCTTAATATCTTTCAGTATTTTCGGAGAATTAGTCAGACCTGAATCAAGATCCTTTGGAAGATCAATCTGCGTGACATCCCCGGTAATGATCGCTTTTGAATTAACCCCCAATCTTGTCAGGCACATTTTCATCTGCTTGTTAGAGGCGTTCTGGGCTTCATCGAGAATAATAAAAGCATTGTTCATCGTTCTTCCCCGCATATAGGCAAGAGGCACAATCTCGATAACGCGCTGCTCCGTAAGGAGCTTCAGCTTTTCAGAAGTCAGCATATCCTGCAATGCGTCATACAATGGACGAAGATAAGGGTCAATTTTCTGAGCCAGATCTCCCGGCAGAAACCCAAGGTTTTCACCAGCTTCCACTGCCGGTCTTGCAAGAACAATCCGCTTGACTCTTTTTGCTTTCCAGGCAGCGACCGCTATTGCAACAGCTGTATACGTCTTTCCTGTTCCGGCCGGCCCGATGGCAAAGACAATGTCGTTTGTTTTCGCTTCAGCCACCATTCTCCGCTGACCGTTTGTTTTGGCTCTGACAGTATAATCCGGTGAGGTGACAATAATGTCCTCGTCACCCATAGGTGTCGCTAACGGCCTCGGGGAAGGGGAGAGGGCAAGGTTGATAAGCGTATTCAGATCATTGTCAAGCACTTCCCCATGTTTGTTGGCAAGCATGATCAACTCACTGAAAATCTGCTCCAGCAGTGTGACCCCATCACGACTTCCCCGCAATGTGACCTGGGTTCCCCGTGCAGTTATCTGGATTTCGGAGAACTCATTTTTAATTTTTTTAAGGAGCGAGTCGTAAGGTCCAAAAAGAATGACTGGCTCAATGCCCTGGATATCAATTATTTTTTCTATGGTCAAAATAGAGGTCGTTAGGCATTATGGGAAGCCCGCAGAGTATCAAGATACGGGTTGGAGTCTGAAAGGTAGTGCTGCACATACTCTTTCACGCCGGCTTCAATCGAGGTGAACGCATCGCTGAAACCTGCCGAACGAAGCTTTTTCATATCAGCGCAGGTGTAATACTGATATTTGTCACGCAAGGTTTCCGGCATGGGGATATAGTTGAGAGCAGGTTCTCGGCCTAACGCCGAAAATGTTGCCATAGCAAGGTCTTTAAAGCTTCGAGCTGTGCCTGTCCCGACATTGAAAATTCCTGCTACGGAAGGATTTTCAAGCAGCCAAGCCATTATCCTTGTACAGTCTTTGACGTAGATAAAATCCCTCAACTGCTCACCGTCAAGGTAGTCCGCTCTGTGCGACTTAAAGAGGCTCAGCGATCCTTTTTCAAGTATCTGATGGTACGCCTTATAGACCACACTGCTCATATCCCCCTTGTGATACTCGTTTGGGCCGTAGACATTAAAGAATTTCAGCCCGGCCGCGTTGTCCAGAATATGATTCTTCAGTGCCCAGCGGTCAAAAAGCTGCTTGGAGTACCCATACATGTTAAGGGGACGGAGCGCATTCAGACCTTTAATATCATCGCTGTACCCGTTGGACCCGTCACCATAGGTTGCAGCGCTCGATGCATAAATAAGTCTTACATCATGAGCCAAAGAGAACGCTGCGATTTTCTGCGAATAGCCGAAATTATTGGTGAGCAGATGATCAGCATCAGTTTCCGTTGTCGAACTGTTTGCACCCATGTGGATGATGGCGGAAATACCCTTCAAAGCATTCCTCTCGAGCAGATCAGGAAAAAGATCCTTCGGAATAAAGTCAGTAAAATCAAGTCCCGAAAGATTCCGCCATTTTTCAGTCGTAGTCGACCCGAGATCGTCGACAATAATAATATTCTCTTCACCCTTACCGTTGAGTTCCAGAAGCATGGCACTGCCGATAAATCCCGCGCCGCCGGTGATAATGATCATGTATGGAAAAAAGTATAGTTTAATGCAGGTACATCGAATATACAGAGGCAGGTATAAAAACAAAAGGCCGCTTGTAAATAAAGCGGCCTTTCAAATATAGTGGTCATGCAGAGGCTTGAAGCAGCCCGTCGTTGGCCAGAAGCTTTCTTCCCCAATAGAGCCACAACCTTACAGTCTCAACCGGTTTGCCTACAATGGCGGATATCTGGCGATGTTTAAGTCCCGATATTTCACTTAAAAGAACTGACAGCTTAATATCTGCAGCCCACTGCCTCAATGAATCAATCAGCTGAAAGTGATTTTTACACGGCTTGCCGCCTGTACAGAAGTCAGTGTACTGACCAAACTGGTCAACATAGCACTTCCTGAATGTTTTAAGCAGCTCACTCTCCTGCGTCTTGGTGTTTGCATAGAGATAGGTTTTACTGACCAGTTCATGTGATACACTCTCATTGCCGGTCATCCAGTACGCAAGGCTGTATATATCGTCCAGAAGATCAACAGGTGTTTTCTTAATATGTGCCATAACGACTCCTTTATATGGGATTAATTTTGTCTTGATTTAATTTATAAAAAAAAAGCAGATTGTCCAGTTTTTTTTCATGGATTGTATGAAAAAGATGTTTTTTTAAACATGTTCAGTGCCATTGCCGGCGTCTCTTACCGGGATAAACGATTTTCAGCTAACCCATCAGAGCTTTATCATGCAACGAGATATCAAGAGTCTTCTTAACCCGGCACTGCAGAATATTGCGACCTACAAGGTCGAAGGCGGACAGCAGGCCGAAATAAAACTCAATCAGAACGAAAGCCCCTTTGATGTTCCGATGTGGCTCAAGGAAGAAATCACGACTGAGTTTATCAAAGAGTCCTGGAACCGCTATCCCGATATTCTGCCATACAGAGGCATGAAGGCCTACGCCGATTTTCTTGGAATATCCGCTGATTCCGTGATGATGAGCAACGGATCAAATGAGATGCTCTATACCATATTTCTTGCCTGCCTTGGTCCCGGCCGCAAAATTCTGATTCCCGATCCATCCTTTTCGCTCTACGAAAAAATAGCCCTTCTGCTGCAGTCCCGTATTGTCACTGTTCCCATGCTTCCCGGTCTTGATTTCGATACGGATGCAATTCTTAAAGCCGCCCGTGACGAGCAGGTTGATTTTATTGTGCTGTCTACACCGAACAATCCCACCGGCAAATCACTCTCGTTTGATGAAATTCGTCTGATTGCCGGGTCCAGCGATGCTCTCGTGCTTGTTGACGAAGCCTACATTGAGTTTTCACGCCAGCGCTCTGTTCTTGAGCTTATCGATGGACTCCCGAATCTTGTCGTGCTTCGCACCATGTCCAAAGCTCTTGCCCTTGCCGGTATCCGTATCGGGTTCGCAATTGCCAATCCACGACTCATGGCCGAGCTCGCCAAACCAAAAATTCCCTTTGCTTCCAGCAGGCTGGCCGAAATAACACTGACCAGAGTTCTGGCTAATTACTCCCTTGTAACCGATGCGGTCTCATTTATCCTGCATGAGCGTGATCTACTTTATCGTGAACTGCTTTCAATTGAAGGTATCGAGCCCTTCCAGAGTGATACCAATTTTCTGATTATCAGGGTAAATAATGCCGCCGCCGTATTCCAAAGCCTTCAGAGAGAGGGTATTCTGGTGAGAAACGTTTCCGGCTACAATCTTATGGACAACTGTCTCCGCTTCAATGTCGGTCTCGTGGATGAAAACCGCCGCCTCATTGAAAAACTCCGGACTCTTTAGTATGCCGGAGTTCAGAAAGCTGCACGGGTCAGAAATGAGCCGGCTGACTGCAGAGCAATATGGAGAAATACCGAAGCACCCGGTGGTTCTCATGCTGCATAATATCCGGAGCATGTGGAATGTCGGATCAATGTTCCGCACGGCGGATGCTGCAGGAATTCAAAAAATTATTCTTTCAGGATATACCGCTACTCCTCCGAGAAAAGAAATAGATAAAACCGCACTTGGAGCCCAGGAAACCGTTGTGTGGGAGTATCACGCCGACCCCCTTGAAGCACTTTCAGAAATGAAAAAAGCAGGCATCCGGATATTCGGACTTGAAATCACTGAAGGCAGTCGCCCTTATACAACCTTGGATTCCGGCGCTTTCCCTCTCTGTCTTGTCGTAGGTAACGAAGTAGACGGTCTTGAGCCGGAAGTGCTCGCACTCTGTGATGAGGTGCTCGAAATCCCGCAGTTCGGCACCAAACATTCACTCAATGTTGCTGTCGCAGCAGGAATCGCCCTCTTTGAGATGATCAGAGTTTTGCATAAAGGGGTGTAACTTTTTGTTTATTAATGGGGTTTTGTTTACTTAAGTAACTTAATGTTTATAACTGCGGTTTTTCATGCTTCATTACAAGACATACGAGTTGGATGACTCCGCTGCCCCTTGGGTCGTTTTTGTTCACGGCGCCGGCGGTAGTTCCTCAATCTGGTTTTTACAGATAAAGGAGTTCATCAGGCATTTCAATGTCCTGCTTGTTGATTTGAGAGGCCATGGAAAGTCAAAAGGTCTGGCGGCACTCAAGGACGACCGACATTATGAGTTTGAGGATATCACCCGTGATATCATCGAAGTGCTTGACACCCTCAATATTCAGAAAGCACATTTTATCGGCATCTCACTTGGAACCATTCTTATCCGCAACCTGAGCGAAATTGCTCCGGAAAGGGTCAGCTCAATGGTTATGGGTGGAGCCATCATCAGGCTCAACATCAGGGCTAAGGTACTTGTTACCCTTGGCAACATGTTCAAGAGGTTTGTTCCCTACATGTGGCTTTACAGCTTCTTTGCCTGGATTATCATGCCAAGTGAACGACATAAAAAATCAAGACTTCTCTTTGTCAACGAAGCCAAAAAAGTCGCACAGAAAGAGTTCATGCGCTGGTTCCGTCTCACCTATGAGATAACCCCGCTTTTAAAATACTTCGAAGAAAAAGATACGGCCATTCCTACGCTCTACCTTATGGGTGAAGAAGACCATATGTTTCTTCCCGCAGTCCGCTATATTATTACGCGCCACACCAACTCATGGCTCGAGGTTATTACAAATTCCGGCCATGTCTGCAATGTCGATCAACCCAGGGAATTCAATGCCCGCGCCATCTCTTTTTTGAAAAAGATGTCCGCTGCCGATTTGCAAGCCAAATTACCTCTCAAGCTTGCAGCCATCTAAAGTGTCGGCTTGTTGTAGTTGTTCATGGCATGCTCGATCCCATTGATTGCAAAATCAAGCGCGGCATCTTTCGAAACAGGCACTACCTTACTCATCACCGTCCTTTCATCCTCGCTGAACTTTCCAAGTACAAACGATGAAAAAGAGCTCAAAGGCTGTTCTTCAAGCCTTATGCCTATCCTCATTCTCGCAAACTCTTCGCTTCCAAGAGACTCAATAATGTGTTTCAGGCCGTTTTGTCCACCCGCTGATCCTTTAGCGCGAATGCGTATTGAGCCCGAAGGCAGGTTGAGATCATCACAGATGACAAGAATATCCATGCGCTCTATTTTATAGAAATTCATGGCAGCCACCACCGCATGACCTGACAGGTTCATATAGGTCATAGGTTTTACAAGGATGACCGACTGCCGTCTATGAATCAGTTTCGCACTGAGGTATTTTCCTTTCCCACGGCTGAATGCTGCCCCGAAAGAGGCCGCAATTGAGTCAACAACATCAAAACCGATATTGTGCCGTGTACCGTTGTACTGGGACTCTGGATTTCCAAGACCTATAATAAGTTTCATAACACAAGCACTGAATCCGGGGAATTCTACCGGTTTATATTCACAAGAGAGAACAACAGTCGCCAAGAATATAGTAGGAGCAAAGCAAAATCAGTAAAAAAACAAACAGCAAGATCCACAAAAATATATTGCAGCGCTTGACAATGAACCCAAGTGCTCCTTGCAAGAAGTTCTACAAAAAGGTATTGAGAATCCTGAAAAAAGTTGCAAATTACATCTTCCTGTTTTTAACAGGGTTGTTCCTTCTTATGATTTAGCTGACAACATTTTTTTCTTGAGTAAAGAAAAACAGTGAAAAAAAAAGCAATGAAAAAATCGTTAAAAGTAACATGGTTGGCCAGAACCGTTTCGATTCTGGGAGGCCTTGGCATTATGCTCCATGCGCAAAATGCGTTGGCAAGCGAGGCTGATTTGTTGTTGCCTGATTTACATTCCGTGTCATTCCTCGGCGGAATACCCGGAAGCACTCTCCTGATGTGGGGTCTTGCAGTCTGTCTGTTCGGTATGGTTTTCGGTATCATTCAGTACATCGGAATCCGCAAGCTTCCTGTTCACAGCGCCATGCGCGAGATCAGCGAACTGATCTATGCAACCTGCAAAACCTACCTGATAACTCAGGGCAAGTTTATTCTTGTTCTCTGGGTTCTTATCGGAGCCATTATTGTCGCCTATTTCGGTTGGCTTCGACACCTTGAAGCGATTAAGGTTATTTCCATTCTTATCGCCAGTCTTATCGGTATTCTCGGAAGTTATATCGTTGCCTGGTTCGGCATGAGGATCAACACCTTCGCAAACTCAAGGACAGCATTCGCAAGCCTCGGCGGAAAGCCGTTCCCGACCTACGAAATTCCTCTCAGAGCAGGTATGAGTATCGGAATGCTCCTCATCAGCATAGAGCTCTTCGTTATGCTCTGCATCCTTCTCTTCGTACCTCGCGACTTTGCCGGCCCATGCTTTATCGGCTTTGCCATCGGTGAATCTCTCGGTGCTTCAGTACTCCGTATTGCCGGCGGTATCTTTACAAAGATAGCCGACATTGGTTCCGATCTTATGAAGATCGTGTTCAAAATCAAGGAAGACGACGCCCGTAACCCAGGCGTTATTGCCGACTGTGCCGGCGACAATGCCGGTGACTCAGTAGGTCCAACGGCTGACGGTTTTGAAACCTACGGCGTTACAGGCGTAGCCCTGATCTCCTTTATCCTTCTTGCCATCAAGGCCCCTGAAGTGCAGATTATGCTGCTTGTCTGGATCTTTGCCATGCGACTTGTCATGATCTTCGCCAGTGCGGGTTCCTACTGGGCCAATGCAGCCTTTGCCAGGATGAAGTACAGCAATGCCGATGAGATGAACTTCGAGAAGCCTCTGATCTCTCTTGTCTGGCTTACATCGATAGTTTCAATCATTCTTACCTACATCGCATCCTACTACCTTATCAGCACACTTGGCGACGGCACCATGTGGTGGAAGCTTGCTTCTATCATTACCTGCGGAACGATTGCCGGTGCGCTTATTCCCGAACTGGTCAACCGCTTTACCTCCACAGAGTGCGCCCATGTTCGCAACGTTGTACAGTGCTCCAAAGAGGGAGGCGCAGCCCTGAACATTCTTGCAGGTCTTGTTGCCGGTAATTTCAGTGCCTACTGGATGGGTCTTGCTATTGTCAGTTTGATGGGAGCTGCCTACGGTCTCAGTACTCTTGGTATCGCCACTCTCGGGCTTACTCCTGAGCTGATCGCTTCGCAAGGGATCCTTACTGTCGGTCTTACCAAGGTCATCATGCTTGCACCTTCTGTCTTTGCTTTTGGTCTTGTTGCTTTCGGCTTCCTCAGCATGGGTCCGGTTACCATTGCAGTTGACTCGTATGGCCCGGTAACCGACAACGCTCAGTCTGTTTACGAGCTCTCGCTCATCGAAACAATTCCGAATATCAAGAGTGAGATTCAGAGCGAGTTTGGTTTCCAGCCTGACTTTACAAATGCAAAGAGGTACCTGGAAGCCAACGACGGCGCAGGCAACACCTTCAAGGCAACAGCAAAACCGGTGCTGATCGGTACTGCTGTGGTCGGGTCCACCACGATGATCTTCTCGATTATCATGATCCTGACCAATGGACTTGCCGACACAGCAGCCATTGCAAAGCTCTCAATCCTTTCGCCTCCTTTCCTCCTCGGTCTCATGATGGGCGGTGCAATCATCTACTGGTTCACAGGCGCCTCTATGAACGCGGTCACAACGGGAGCATACTACGCGGTTGAATTCATCAAGAACAACATCAACCTTGACAGTTCCGTTGAAAAAGCCTCCATCGAAGACAGCAAGAAGGTTGTTGAAATCTGTACCAAGTTCGCACAGAAAGGTATGATCAACCTCTTTCTTACCGTATTCTTTACCACGCTTGCATTTGCCTGTCTCGATTCATTCTTCTTTATTGGTTATTTGATCTCTATTGCGCTTTTCGGTCTCTATCAGGCCATCTTTATGGCCAATGCCGGTGGTGCATGGGATAACGCCAAAAAGATTGTTGAAACCGAACTCAATGCCAAGGGCACACCGCTTCATGATGCCTCAATTGTCGGTGATACGGTCGGCGATCCTTTCAAGGATACCTCTTCGGTTGCTCTGAACCCGATCATCAAGTTCACTACATTGTTTGGTCTTCTTGCTATCGAGCTCGCAATTGAACTTCCACCTCAGCTTGCCCTCTCTCTGGCAGCAATCTTCTTTGCCCTTTCGCTTGTTTTCGTTCATCGCTCCTTCTTCTCTATGAGAATCAAGGTCGACGAACACTAACTGGTACAAGGTAAATGATTAAAAAAAAAGGAGCCGCAGAGATGCGGTTCCTTTTTTTTTCAGGTAACCTTTATCTGTACTCTGAAAAGCTGCTTTATCTTGATATATATATAAGGAATGTATAAGTTAATTCTACTGGTAAAGGGAGCAGAGTGAGTTGTTATACTGTCTCATGATGAGACGATAGCGTATATTTGCAAGACATTCAGATCTACTTCTGAAATAATGATGGTAGTGGCTAAATCTCAATATATTAATCACTTACCTTAATAGCTGACTTTTCGTTCTTCCTTTTTTGCGTCTTGGCTTATTAGTTGCAGTTATATATTATATACTCTTAAAACTAATAGAAAGGGTTAACAGTTTTTTAATAAGGAAGTATATATGAAAACTATTGGACAAGGATTTGTTGTTGCGTTTATGGCTATAATGCTTGCATCTCCTTCTGCTGATGCAGCTCCAAACGCAAAACCTCTTTACTCAAGTGCTGCCGCTAAACTGAAATCGCAGGACACAAAAGGAGCTATAGCCGATTACACAAAGGCAATCGAACTGGACCCTACTGATACATATGCATATCTTCGAAGAGGAATTATAAAGGGGACTATTGGCGACACTCTTGGAGCCATGACTGACTTTACAAAAGTTATTGAGATTGATCCGAAAAATGCTCAGGGATATTCTAATCGTGGAGTTCAAAAGGAACAAAACGGGAATTTTAAGGACGCATTAGTAGATTACACAAAGGCTATTGAGCTGAACCCTAAATATGCGTTAGCATACATTAATCGAGGAAATGCAAAAACGAAGGCTTGGGATTTTAAGGGCGCAATAGAAGATTACACGAAGGCTCTTGAGCTGAACCCCAAATCAACGTTAGCCATCAATAATCGGGCAACTGCAAAAGGTCTGCTCGGAGATAAAGAGGGAGCTATAGCTGATTATAAAAAATCAGCAAAACTCAATGATCCCGATGCTAAAGCATGGCTCAAAGCCAGGGCGTTACCGCTCAAATAAGTTAGCTTATAACCGCGTAAGGTAACCGGGCTTTAATATTCCCCCCCCTGGACTCTTCTTTATCCAGGGGGGGGGAATATTAAATAGTCAGGCGATCACTCTTTCAAAATTTCGCAGTAAAACCGGCAAGAATACTTGTGTCTGTCTCTGCATGGTTCAATCCGGCTTTCACACCCAGATCAAGGTCAACGGCATCAGTTACGCTGTAAATCAATCCACCGACAACAAAAACACGATTGGGAAACTCTACATTCTCACTATTGCTGTCAATGCTGATGTCAGCTACAGAGCGGAGTTTATTAGTCATATGAACCTCTGCAGCAACTGAAGCATTCCAGATATCTTCTTTATAGAGGGCACGATCCTGAGCTAATGAGTATGAATTGCGGGCGTATCCGAAATTACAGTGCACTGCCCTGTGCTCCCACTCCTTGGTTGCAATCAGCATCACACCTCCAGATATATTGCCATAGCCTAATCCTTTAAGCGCATCACCTGTGGGAAATGAGAGTTTCGGTTTGAGGGCAAGGCTGAACTGATCTCGGGTAGATTCAAAAAACTTCCATTTGATTTTAACTGTTGTATCGCCAATTCCTTTTTCATCCGAAAAAATAATACCGTTCTGCATGAGAGAACTCCATTGAAAATAGGATTCCACAGAAAGATCGAGGTTGTCAGCTATTCCATAGGTCAGAGCCGCCGCAACATTTCCTCCTGTCTCCTTTTCAAAAATAGAGCCTTCAACTTCATGATCTGTCGTGTATTCGCTATTAAGCTCAAACTGAAATTTACCTTTTCCCTGAACGCATGTATCATCAGTCATCAACGGGTGAGTGGCAAAAGCGGGAACTGACCACACCACGGCAAGCATCATGGCGGAAATTTTTGTGATCATGGATTCCGTGGATTATCTAACGGTTACTATAGGTCGTTACCCGGCAAGCCATCTATGTTCATCAATTTCAAAAAAGGATTGATGTCGTGGCGTTTAAAAAGCAGTTTAAATATATTTTAATAATTCCTGAAATATAAATTGTACCATAAACATCAAATCCAATCTCATTGAACTTCATTTCCTCTCCAGTAACTGCTATAGGTCCCATAGCTCCTATTCTTCCAGCCTCATCCTCTTCAGTCTAAGCGAATTGCTCACCACCGAAACGCTGCTTCCCGCCATGGCAAGCCCCGAAAAGACCGGATTAAGAAAAATGCCCCACAATGGATAAAAAGCCCCGGCAGCAAGAGGAATCCCAATAATATTATAGATAAACGCCCAGAAAAGGTTCTGGCGTATCACTCTCATTGTCGCGCGCGAAAGGGTGATTGCCCCTGCAATCTTCCTGATATCCCCCTTCAGCAGGGTAATTCCGGCTGACTCTATGGCAACATCAGTTCCTGTAGCCATGGCAATCCCCACATCAGCCTGAGCCAGAGCAGGTGCATCGTTGATGCCATCTCCAACCATAGCAACCCTTTTTCCTTTTGCCTGCAGTTCTTTCACTTTTAACGCCTTTTCCTGCGGCAGAACCTCAGAAATCACCTCGTCAATGCCTACTTGTCCCGCAATGAACTCTGCCGCTGAACGGTTGTCGCCCGTCAGCATGATAACCCTGACCCCTTTCCTGTGCAGCGCGTCAACAGCACTCTTTGCATCCTCTTTGACGATGTCGCTCAACGCAATCAACCCCGCGCATATTCCATCTTTTTCAATGATGACCACACTCTTTCCCTCATCCTGCACTCTCTTTAATTCAGATAAGGTTTTTTCACCCTCCACCGGCTTGCGAACTCTGACGGCAATGCCCCCGATCACAGCCGAAACGCCGACGCCCTCAAACGCTTCAAATGCTTCGATATCGCTTAAGGTGATCTGCTGTAGTTCAGCCTCCTCAACAATTGCCTGACCCAGAGGGTGTTCCGACCGTCTTTCAACACTCGCTGCCAGCTGCAAAAGGGAAGCAGGGCTGCTGACACTGTCAAGCGGGATGATATCGGAAACCTTCGGCTTGCCTGTCGTAAGCGTACCTGTTTTATCAAACACCACGGTATCAACCGAACTGAGCTTTTCAAGGCTTTCAGCATTTCTGATAAGGATGCCGTACTCAGCCCCTTTACCAATCCCGACAATGATCGCCGTCGGTGTTGCCAGACCAAGCGCGCAGGGACAGGCAATCACCAGAATGCCGATAAGGCCGGAGATGGCAAAGGGGAGTGCAGCAGAAAATCCGAGAATATACGAGCCCACACTCAGCCAGATGATAAACGTTGCGAAAGCCAGCATCAGCACAACCGGAACAAAAATCCCTGCAATTTTATCAGCGATGTTCTGTATAGGTGCTTTCGACCCCTGTGCATCTTCAACCATCCTGATAATGCGTGCAAGCAGCGTGTCAGCACCGACCTTCGAAGCGGTGAAGGTAAACGATCCCTGTTTGTTGATTGTGCCTCCGATAACCTGATCCCCAATCGCTTTATCCACCGGTAGAGACTCTCCCGTCACCATTGATTCATCCAGAGACGAATACCCCTGGGTAATAATGCCGTCAACAGGCACTTTCCCCCCCGGTTTGACAATAACAGCATCGCCTCTCTTCACCTCTTCCACCGCAATTTCAATCTCCTTCCCCTCTCTGATGACAAGGGCCGATTTAGCCTGCAGGCCAATCAGCTTTTCTATAGCTTCGCCGGTCTTCATCTTCGACCGCGCCTCAAGATATTTTCCCAGCACCACAAAGCCGATAACCACAATGGTAACATCGAAGTAGGTGTGGTCGGGTATATGCAGCAGCTCTCTTACAGAAGGAATCAGCGTCACAACAGCACTGTACATATAAGCTGCAAGTGTCCCGATGCCGATCAGCGTATCCATGCTCGCCGCTCCGGTTTTAACGTACATCGATATTCCATGCAGGAATGGAGCCCCGATCCGGAATACCATATACGTGGCAACAACCATGGAGACAAGATTGAACAACTCCATCGAAATCGGCATGTGCGGAATAAAAGAGAAAAACATCGAGCCGGTATCCCACATCATAAGGATAAACACCAGCAAAGCCACCGGCAAAGCAAACCTCACCCGGCCCAGTTGAGCCTGAAGCTCTTTCTGTTTCTCCTCTTTTAAAAGGAGAGCATTACCCCTCTCTTCCATCTGTTCAGCACTAAAGGTATAGCCATACTTGCCGATCAGCTCATTAACCTCCTCCGCCGAAAGTGCACCGCCCTCAAACTCAAGCTTAGCCCTCTCACTGGCAAGATTGACACTAACCTCCGCGATCCCCTCAACCTTCAAAAGCTTCTTGGTAATAATTGCCGCACAACTCGCACAATGCATCCCCTTAACGCTATAAGTCCTCGTCGTCATATGCAATTATAAGTCTTACCCTTTAAGTCCCAAAGCTGCTATAAGTCCTATATGACCTATTCTTCTCTCAAACAGCCAACAGCCAACAGCCAACAGCCAACAGCCAACAGCCAACTGCCCACAGCCCACTGCCCACAGCCGACAGCCCACTGCCCACTGCCAACTGTTTTCCCTCCGCACCCAGCACTCAGCACTCAGCACTCCCTCCCCTTGCCAACTGCCCACTATCTTTCACTTCACCAAAATCACCCCGCGATTCACCCCCATGGCACAGGTTATCTTATAAGAACCCGACCGTTTAGGCGTAAATTCCATAACAATTTTTTTCCCCTTGATAATCGGCTCAGGTTTGTCCCACAATCCCGGCACCATAATGGTATTCATGCACCCGCTGGCAGTATCCAGTGGATTGACTTCAAGCCTCACTCTCTCGCCCGTTTTTACCGTAAAGGTATTTGGCGCCATATTTTTGGCATTTGAATAGAGTATGGTAAATGTCTTCACACCGCTGTTTTGAACCGCTGCGCTTGTTGCAGCATTTGCCGTTGCCTTCTGGTCAGCCGCAAGAGATACGGTCGATGCTGAGCAGGTAAGAAGTGCTATAGTTATCACTCTGCTTGTTTTCATGGTACTGCGTCGTTATTGATTTTCATTATGTTAACACTCAACAATCAATATCATTTTCCGTGCCAGAACACCACAGCCTGTCATGGCGTTCCTTTTATGCCTGCTGATTGCTGCGATATGTCGAATATTCAACACTGCTGAAGCATATTCTATAAATGAAAGTTTACAAAACTAATTAGGCGATATTTGCTTTATGTAAAACTGTTGGAAAAGTTTTATTTCAATTGTTTTTTTTATGAGTTCGAAAAAATCAATACAAATGTTTTAAAGGAGAGATACATGAAAAGGTTTTTAACTGTTTTGGCGGTAGTGATTCTGTTCAGCGCTTCTGCAAATGCCGAGCCCGTAGATGCTGTGAAGCGGTCTCAACCCCTCGATAAAACCATGAAGATGGATCCGAACTGTACTATGGCTAACATCTGTCCGATGAATGGTGATAAGCCGATGCCCATGAAAAACCCCATTTTCGATACGATGCTCCCCATGGTTGATATTATAAAAATGCAGCAGAAGATCATAAAGGGCGTGAACCCTTCAGAGAAAAAAGCACTGCTGAAAGAGATCGATAAAAAGATTGTTCAGATGGAGAGCATGGCTTATATGCCGTGTGTACAGCCTCCTCCATCCGTTCAGGAAAATAAGCCGACGGTGAAGTAACTCCCTTTTCAGCGACTCTCCAGCAAGCCCGGTAACCGCCGGGCTTTTTTTTTGTTCAGTGTTTCATGCCCGAATGGTGCAGCCGCCCCTTTTTCAGATCCCGTATTTTCATCAGCACAAAAATCACCGGTGTCATAATCAGAACATGCACAGCAGATGAAATCATCCCTCCTATCATCGGCGCAGCAATAGGCTTCATCACATCGGCACCTGTACCAACTGACCACATGATCGGAATCAGTCCCAGAAGAGCCACAGCCACCGTCATAAGTTTCGGCCGCAGGCGAAGCACCGCCCCCTCAAATGCAGCATCGTAAATATCCTGTTCAGTGCAGGGCCCGTTGACAAGTTTCTTGTCCAGCGCCTCGTGCAGGTAAATCACCATCACAACCCCGGTCTCCACAGCTATTCCATAAAGGGCGATAAACCCGACCCAGACCGCAACCGATAGGTTATATCCCAGAGCCGATACCAAGTAAACCCCGCCCACAAGAGCAAAAGGCACCGAAAGCATCACCATGGAAGCTTCAATGGCCGAATGGAAGGTAAAATAGAGCAGTATAAAGATAATCACCATGCCCAGCGGAATCAGTACCTGCAGCCGTGCCTTTGCACGAATCTGGTTCTCCCACTGTCCCGACCATGTCACATAATAACCCGCTGGAAGCTTAAGCTTTTGTTCCAGAACCTGTTTCGCCTCTGTTACAAAGCCGCCCATATCGCGACCACGAACGTTAAGATAGACCAGCGAACGCAGCAGCCCCCCCTCACTGTTGATCTCAGGTGCACCGGTCGACAGTTTCAGCTTCGTCACCAGCGACAGGGGAATCTGGCTTCCCTCCATACCGCCCACCAGAATGCGCCGGATTGAGTCAATGTTATCACGGTAGTCCCGCAGGTATCGGATGCGGATCGGAAAGCGGTTGCGCCCCTCAACCGTGGTGGAGAGCATCTCACCGCCGAGAGCAGTCTCTATGACATCCTGAATATCACCCACACTCACCCCGTACCTGGCTGCTGCCTGACGATCAATATCAATGTCCAGATAGTTGCCTCCGGTAACCCGTTCAGCCACCACGTCAGCCGCCCCGTTGATCGGTTTCAAGATTGTTTCAGCTTGAATTGCAAGATCCTTGAGCACATTCAGGTCATTGCCGAATATCTTCACCCCAAGGTCAGTACGCACACCGGTAGAGAGCATGTTGATGCGGTTGATGATCGGCTGCGTCCACCCGTTGCGCACCCCTGTCTGCTGCAGCTTTGAGTCCAGTTCCGCAACAATGTCCGCCTTCGTCACTCCTTTGCGCCACTCCGCTTTCGGCTTCAGGATGATGATGCTCTCAAACATCGATACCGGAGCCGGATCAGTGGAAGTCTCTGCTCTGCCAACTTTACCGAGCACATGCTCAACCTCCGGCACGCTTTTAATGATGGTATCCTGCACCTGGATAATCCGCTTAGCCTCCGTTATTGAAACGTTGGGCAGGGTCACCGGCATATAGAGCAGCGAACCTTCATCAAGAGGCGGCATAAACTCCGAACCGAGATTCATGAACAGGGGCACTGCAATGGCGAGAGCCAGCAGATTAAGGCCAATGGTGGTTTTCTTCCATTTCAGCACCCAGCGGATAACCGGCGAATAGAGTTTGATAAAAAAGGTTGAAACGGGATTCGAACTTTCCGGAGGCATCTTACCCCGCATAAAGAAGAACATCAGCACCGGTACCAGCGTTATGGCAATAATGGCCGACCCCATCATCGAAAATGTCTTGGTAAAAGCCAGTGGATGGAACAGTTTGCCCTCCTGTCCCTCCAGCATGAAGACCGGTACAAACGAGAGCACAATAATCGCCAGAGAGAAAAATATCGCCCGCCCGACCTGCTTGGCACTCGTAATGATCACCTCCAGCCGCTTTATGGCTCTCACCTCCGGCGGCATTTCCGAGAGGTGGCGATAGCAGTTCTCCACCATAATAACCCCGGCGTCAACCAGCACGCCGATTGCGATGGCAATACCGCCAAGCGACATGATGTTCGATGTCACCCCCATGAGCTTCATCGTGATAAACGCAATCAGCACCGAAATCGGCAGGGTGAGCACAATCACCAGCGCACTTGGAAAGTGGAGCAGGAAAACCAGAATGACCAGGGAGACAACAATTGACTCCTCCAGCAGGTTCTCCTTCAGGGTATCCACCGCCCTCGATATCAGGTCGGAACGGTCATAGGCGACCTTTATCCTGACGCCCGGAGGCAGCCCCTTCTCCAGCTCCGTTATTTTTGTTTTCACCCGGTCAATAACCTCTTTGGCATTTTCACCATACCGCATCACTACAATACCGCCAACCTTCTCCCCCTCACCGTTCATCTCCAAAAGACCGCGCCGTATCGCTCCGCCAATCTGGACGGTGCCAAGATTTTTCAGATAGACAGGTGTCCCGCGCATGTCAGCCCCGACCACAATGTTCTCCAGATCAGCTTTCGATTTCACGTATCCGCTTCCCCGTATCAGGTACTCGGCATCAGCCTGTTCTATAAGCCGTCCTCCCACATCCTTGTTGGAACCCTTAACCGCCTCCATCACTTTACCCACCTTGATGCCGTAGGCAAAGAGCTTGTGCGGATCAAGATCAATCTGATACTCCCGCACGAATCCGCCGATTGATGCCACCTCCGCAACTCCCTGCACCGTGTTGAGCTGGTAGCGCACAAACCAGTCCTGCAGGGTTCTGAGCTGCTCCAGGTCATACCCCTTCCCCTCAATGGTGTACCAGAACACATGCCCGACACCCGTACCGTCAGGCCCAAGCGTTGGCACCACTCCCGTAGGAAGAAGCGACGCGGCGTAGTTCAGCCGCTCAAGCACCCTTGTTCTCGCCCAGTAAATGTCAGCCTTGTCCTCGAAAATCACATAAATCATCGAGAAGCCGAAGGCGCTCGATGCCCGAACGGCACGAACCTGCGGCAGCCCCTGCAGGTTTACCGCAAGAGGGTAGGTCACCTGGTCTTCCACCACCTGCGGTGACCGGCCCGGGTAATCGGTAAAAACAATCACCTGATTATCGGACAAATCAGGAATTGCATCAACCGGCGTGTTATAGACCGACCATCCGCCCCAGGCAATCACAAGGGCAAAAAACATCAGCACAACAACCCGGTTCCTGGCGGAATACTCTATGATCTTTTCTATCATTTCAGTTGTGATTCAGAGTCAATAAGGTATCCGCCCGATACAGCCACCTTGTCGCCGGATTGCAGGCCCGATAAAATTTGAACTTTTTCTCCCGACTGCTGCCCGACCTGAACCGTCCGCGATTCAAACATCCCCGGTGAGCTCTCCACCCAGACAACCTGACGCTTGCCGGTATTCATGAGAGCCGTAACCGGAACAACAAGAGAAGGGGAGAGCGGCACCCTGATGATCGCATTAACGAACATCTCAGGCTTCAGTTTCATGCCGGGATTAGCCAGTTCAACCCTGGCCTTGACCGTTCTGGTCTTTGGATCGAGAAAAGGATAGACAAATGCTATCCTGCCGGTTGAAGGCTTGTCGGGGAAAGCCTGCGACCGTATTTCCACCTGCTGACCAAGGTGAATGTTAGAAACTTCATTCTCATAAATCTCCATTTCAACCCATACGCTTGAAAGGTCAGCAATATTGAAGAGAGCCTCACCCATGGCGATATACTGTCCCTGCTGAACCATTTTTTCAATCACCACGCCCGAAAAAGGCGAATAAATCGGGATTCTGATATTTGGTTTCCCACTCTTCTCAAGTTCAGCAATCTGCCCCTCCTTGACCCCGAAGAGCAGCAGTCGTTGTCTGGCCGATGCAACAAGACCGTCGCCATTCTGAGCAATGGAAGCGATCGGTGAATTCTTCAGCTGTTCACGGCTTTTAAGAGCAAGCAGGTACTCCTGCTGCGAAGCAACAAGATCAGGGGAGTATATCTCAGCCACAGCTTTCTCTTTGCTGACAAAGGCTCCGATACTGTTGACATTAAGTTTCTCCAGACGGCCGGCAATCCATGCGGTCACTTTTGCCTGCCGCGACTGATTATACTGCACAATGCCGACAGCGTTGATCTCCTTGTTCAGGGTTTCATTTTTCACCCCTGTCGTCGCGACATTAGCCATGACCCGCTGCTTCTCAGAGAGCGAAACCTGCTCGTGCAGGTCAGCCCTCTTTGGCTCTCCAGCTGGCTGAACGACTCCTTTTACAGCGCTCTCTATTTTCTTGATAAGCTCCATGCCGCATACAGGGCAAAGACCGGGTTTCTCCTTTATGATAAAAGGATGCATGGAGCATGTATAGAGCTGGTGGATATGTTTTGTATCAGCCGCCTTGCCGCCCTCTTTATTCTGCCACAAAAACCAGCCTCCGCCTGCAGCAATTGCAAGCAGAATAATCAGCAGAGGAATTGCGAATTTCTTGTTCAGTGCCATGACTCTCAGGTTGGTATTGTTAATTATTCGGAGGTTCAGATGCCGCTGCTGCAGGTATGATTGTCACCTCACTGCCCACCACAGCCTCAAGCTGCGCCAGCTTCATCATATATTCAGCCTTCGACTCATTCAGTTCCCGCTCATAGTTGAAGAGGTTCATTCTGCTGTCGAGCAGCGTCAGAAAATCCACCTTGTTGACCCTGTAACTGATAAGAGCCGATTCCAGCGATTGTTCTGATTGTGGGATAATTCCCCCTTTGTAGAGTTCCACCTGCTGACCTCGACGGTCAAGCTGAGCAAGGATGTCGTTGATGGTATAGCTGATGCTGTTCTTCAAGGCATTCAGCTCCTCAGTGGCCATGCTTCTCTCAAAGGTTGATTCCGCCACCATTGCCCGCCGCTTTTGCAGCTGGATGGGCAGATTGAAGGAGAGACCGACACTGAACATGTTGTACCCCGGGTCAGTAGCCATGCCGGTTGTTATCGGTTCGCGGAACATATACTCCGCCGAGAGATTGAAATCAGGGTAGGACTCTTTTTTTGCCAGACTGCGCGACGCTTCAGCCTTGTTGACGAGACTCGCCAGACTTTTCAACTGAGGGCGATTATTGAGAGCAATCTCGATCAACTGTTCTCGCGAAAGGGAGACGCGGGGGAGTGTGAAATCCGCAAAAGTCCCGATCGGTGTATTGCCCTGTCGATAGAGAAGATAATTAAGGTTGGCTTCCAGACTTTTGCGTTGCTGCTGTAGCGAAATCTGCAAGTCAAGCATCTTCGACTTTTCAAGCCCCGCCTTGTAGATATCCTGCTGCACACCCTGACCGACCGAGTACTTCAACTCATTAATGGTCAGAAAATTAGAGAGGATTTTCAGGTTCTTGTCAATAATCCCAAGCATCTTTTTCACAGCCCAAAGCTGGTAATAGCTCTCCTTCACCATTTTTTTTAGCTCAAGCTTCCGCTCTTCAAATGCCCACTTGTAAGACTCAGCTTCGCTCAGAGCAACTTTCTCCCGCAAAGAGCGTTTCCCCCAGAAGGGGATTTGCTGCGAAATGCCGACAACCTTAGCGGACGTGGGATCCAGGTTAAACACCCCCGGTTCACGGGTAAGCATATTCTGCAGCCTGAACATCACCATCGGGTCATCCAGCGCCTTAGCCTGCTTCGCCTTACTGGCAAACATCTTCCACCGTGCTTCCGAAGCCTTCAATTCAGGGTTGCTGGAGAGTGCCGTGCTGACAAGAGCCGCAATCTCTTCCACCGGGCCGTTCACCTCTGCCGACCATGCCAGTGCAGGTATAAAAGATAACTGGATAAGTAAGGCAACTGCCAGACGCTTTTTCATAGGACTTCAAAACGATAAGTTGTCGATCACCATCTATTGTAACATAAAGCGTGCCATTCACCGTTCATGCCGGTATTGCTGAGCTAACGAATTCTGTGAGGGTAAGTTATGGAGAATATTCTTCACACAAAGGAGAATAATCCTCATACTGCTTCAAATTTGCCCCTTCGTCAACCCGAACTCCCGTGAGGGATCTCCCCCCACCAACCCAATCTTTTATAAGTCCCATTCCCTATAGTCTCAACCCTTCGCCGAACTCAATATTTCTCTGTACTGCAACCCTCAGCTTTACAATTCCCTGCCGCATTTGAATATTTCCCTTGAATGCCGTTGTTCCCGATTCGGGAACTTTGTATATTGTAGGCAAACGATATCCACATGAAGAGTTGAGAGTCATTTCACGGAAAACACTCGTAGATTTCTGGATGAGGCATAAAGATGCTGAACAGCCATTGAAAGCCTGGTTTAAAGAAGCCGAAAAAGCATGCTGGCAGTCGCCTGATATTCTTAAGCGCCGTTACCCTTCGGCGAGTATTCTAAACCACAATCGGGTAGTGTTTAACATCAAAGGCAACAAGTATCGCCTGATAACAATGATTAATTTTGACTATGGGCAGGTGTTCATCCGTTTTGTCGGTACTCATGCTGAATACGATACCATAGATGCAACGACAATTTAGAACTGAGTGTGATATGGAAATTAAACCAATAAAGACCGAACTGGATTACAAGGATGCTCTTCATCGTATGGAGGCAATTTTTTCAGCCAAGCTTGGTACCACGGAGGGTGATGAACTCGAAATCCTCGGTATTTTGGTCGAGCAGTATGAAGAGGCCCATTTTCCCTTTGATCTCCCTGATCCGATAGAAGCAATTATGTTTCGAATGGATCAGATGAATCTTAATCAACGCGATTTGGCAAAAATAATCGGCTCCAAAAGCCGGGCAAGTGAAATAATGAACCGCAAAAGACCTCTATCAATCCGTCAAATCCGAACACTGCAAAAAACGCTCAACATCCCAGCAGAAGTCCTGATCAGAGAGTATTGAGACTTTCGCTGACAGCCAACGAATGAAAATTTATGTTTGACATCACGATCCTTCCGTATTTTCCAGAACATTTCCGGCTTCGACCCCTGCTCGAATTCGTAGACGATATTGAGTCTGCCGGCCATCGCCGAAAGTAGGGGACGACATTCATATCGTACACTTTCTCCAAACAACCCCTCGCTGAACTCAATTTTTCTCATCACCAGGACGAAGGGTTTGGACTGATAAAATCAATTTTTTGGTTATACTTATAAAATATCATTAGGCAATCGATCCTGATCGGACGGGTATAGTCGCTATAGAGGAAGAAAAAAATGCGTTTGACAACAGAACAAATCAACACTATTGTTAATACCAGTCGTAGTGTTGCTGGAGAGGATACGCTCGTTTGGCTATATGGTTCACGGCTTGACGACACGCGACATGGCGGCGATATTGATCTGCTGCTCGAACCAGCACCGGCTGTCAGTTTGCTGGACCGTGCACGTATTAAAATTCTTTTGGAACAGCAACTAAACCTTCCTGTTGATATTCTGGTCAAAAATCCGTTTTCTCAAGACAATCCATTTGTTTCCATGGTACTTGCACAAGCCAAACTATTGGAAATCACATCATAAATCCAATGATGCCGCACAACTTGTTATCGAGAGAAAAACAGCATCTTGCCAATCTGCTTGAGGCGATCCAACGATGCGTTTATTTTCTCAACGCATCTCACGCTGCTATCGAATGGCCGCTGACTGGCTTGGTGTTGACGGCGCAAAAAAAAGATACCGATCTCTTTGAAGCTTTGGCCGCAATCAACGAACGTTTTGCCAAGCTCCAAGACACTTTGGGTTCAGCCATGCGCCACAGTTTGTTGCTTTCGGGTGAGCAAGCGGACGGTTTCCTTAAAGTGCTGGCTATCTTTGAAAAAAACCAGGTAATCAGTTCGATCGAAGACTGGCAAGTCGCCCGAACAGCAAGAAATCTTGCGGCTCATGACTATGAAATCAACTATGACGATGTTGCTGAGCATTTTAATACCTTGAATACCCTGACGCGTAACCTTTACCAAACCGCTCGCCGCTTTGTTGTTTACTGCGAATCGGATCTGGGAGTTTGCCCCGGTAGTCCAGATTTCTCTGAGGAATTTTACCTGATTACAGAATAATATGCTGGGTAACATTAGAGTACTGCCTTCTGTCTAATTATTTAGGCGCCATAACGGCCCGATGGGGACATTATGCAGGCAAGTAACCTCTTGAGTTTTACAAAGCGAATAGGTACCGGACTATCCTTAATCATTTTCCCGATAGTCTTTGTTTTTTCGGTTCATTTTGGGCCTGCTTTGGTTAGGCTTAATACAGCTGAATAACGATGCAGAAACTCTCCTTGAATACAAAAGCCATTCTCCTGCTGACAGCGCCCTTGATTGCAGGCCATGCAGCGAAATAAGTTGATCTATGCCTTGGCCGATGCCTCGTTGGTTGTAAGTTCTGATATCAATAAGGGCGGTACTTGGGCCGGTGCAACCGAACAACTTGACAAGCTCAGGCTGGTTCCTGTCTATGTGCGATCAACGGGAGTTTCTTCAAGTGGTCTCGATGCCTTGCGTTCAAAAGGAGCATTACCATGGCCTGAACCTCAATCTCCTGATGCGTTTCAGGCAGTATTTAATAATTCTTACTCACCGATTCCAGCAAAGAAACCGGTTAGTCTGGACTTATTTTTAAATGAAGACCAATAGCATTTGGCGCCTGGGAGCTATCAACAAATTCCAGACTGACGTTTCTGTAAGCTTCTGATTCCGAATCCCGCCTCCACTCATCCCGAACTCCTGTGAGGGATCTCCCCCCACCAACCCAATCATTTATAAGTCCTATTGGCCCTATTCCCTCCAGCTAATGGTTTGATTTGGTCGTCGGAGGAATAATGGTAAAGAAATTTCGACGCAAGTTTTCCTTTCAGCAACTACTACCGAATAAAAAATCATTCTGTTGGTTTTGAGGAAAATACGTTTTAAATTCATCAAGATGAGTATGTGAGAAGTTTTTTATATGGCGTATTTTAAACTGTTCACAGTTTCTTTAACCTTTACAATAAGGCGCCCTTTGATTTGTGTTGCTTTGGAGTTTACCTTTCCTTGTATTCGATAAATTATCAGGATAATCAGGATGAGTTTTATTTTAACTCAGCAAGAGGCCGACAACTTGCTTGGCATTGAAAAGCATTACTT
>CAITSZ010000011.1 GCA_903895195.1 uncultured Chlorobiaceae bacterium | reverse complement strand
AGGAGGGGCCAACCGTAGAAAAAAACAACTACCGCTTCAAAACGTGGTAGGAAATCATTACAAAATGACGTAGTCTAAAGACGCTGCCTGGGTGATTGCTAATTTCCGAAATTGGCTCATTTTTAATTTCCGACTACATCACATCCAAAGCAACGTACGAATTTCCAGAAATACCCTTATTCTGCTACTCTTCTTTGTGTTTTTTTCAGGCGGGTATGCTGTTGCAGAGGAAATCCCAGACAATGCTTTTTTTGCTTTAGAGGAAGCTGACTCAGCCGTGCATGAAGTTGCTGACTGGATAGTCAATTCCGGAGATAATAAGAGTATGCCATTTGTAATTGTTGATAAAAAACAGGGCAAGATTTATGTTTTTAGAGAAGAGGGGGTAATAAGTGCTGCTGCACCAGCACTTATTGGTGAGACTATCGGCGACTATTCAGCTCCCGGTGTAGGCGACAAAAAGCTCTGCGACATTAATCCTTATGAGCGCACCACTCCAGCTGGCAGATTTCTTGGCAGACGGGGCCTTAATTCGGATGGAACAGAAGTTATATGGATTGACTTTGATACTGCCATAGCTATTCACGCGATCCCGTCCAGCAATCCCGGCAAACGTCAACAGCAACGACTGATATCCCCCTCATATAAAGACAAGCGCATCACTCTCGGGTGTGTAAATGTTTCGAAAGATTTTTACATTAAAATCATCACTCCTTTGTTTTCCCGACAAAACGCCTTTGTTTATATCCTTCCTGAAACCATCCCGGTACAAGAATTTTTTAAATTTAAAGTCGCCAATTCGGGTATTTAGCACCAGTGTTGATGGCCATGTGATAAGCAACGATATATTTATTGCTTTTCAGGGGGTTATGGAGAGACGATTTACAATACAATTATATCGAGGGTACGGGCAAAAAACGGGGATCTTTTATAGTTCAGGAGGATGAAGAGGAGATGGCGTTGTATCAAAAGCGAACTATGGCAAGCTTATTCTCTTGAGCTGTTTTCGAGTCGTTGATCGCATTTCCCTGCTCCATTTTCAATAGTTTTTTCTGCGCTACTAAATTACCCTGATCTGCTGCAAGCCTATACCAATTAAGCGCTTCAGATACGTTCTGCGTAACTCCATAACCCTTTTCATGCATTAACCCGAGAGCAATCTGTGCTTTTGCATTTCCCTGCATCGCTGCAAGACGAAACCATTTTGCTGCTTCTGTATAATTTTGATTGACACCGTTACCTTTTGCATACATCACGCCGAGATTGTTCTGAGCCATACTATGCCCCCGATCAGCTGCGGACATATACCACTTAATTGATTCAGAATAATCCTGAACAACTCCTTTGCCTGTAGCATAGGAGACTCCGAGATTGTACTGTGCCTTTACATCACCCTGTAAAGCTGCCAGCCGATACCATTTTGCAGCTTCAGAATAATCCTGAACAACTCCTTTGCCCGTAGCATAGGACACTCCGAGATTGTACTGTGCATCGGGTATACCCTGTAACGCTGCAAGACGAAACCACTTCGCTGCTTCAGTATAGTTTTGAAGAGTACCCTGACCTTTATAGTAAAGTTCACCAAGATTGTACTGTGCCTTTGCAAACCCCTGGTCAGCTGCAAGGCGAACCCATTTGGCAGCATCGACATAATTCTGCTGGACACCATCCCCACTATAATACATACCGCCAAGAGTATACTGGGCATCAGCATGACCATCTTCAGCAGCAATCTGTATATCTGAAATTATTTGAGGGGTTTCTGCCCTAAGTGTCCCGAAAAACAGCGAAGAACAAAAAATAAAGATAAAAGTTTCTTTCAGCACGGCGAAGCTAAGGATAACATTCAGTTATGGGCTAACCATAACCCCTGAAAAGCACCTGCATCTATAACTTTTCAGAAATGATATAAACCGAAATATTACTGCAATTTCCAGGCCGCAATATTAGTCTGTATCAAAAAATAAACCCTAACCGCTCATAAATTAATCAGTTATTTTTTAATCTACTGTTATAGAACATGGATTTACCCGTTTACGAATGCCTCAAAAGGACACACTCTGTCCCGGAAACATCCCGCGGATTGACAAGCATTCCTCCCTCTCAGATTAAATCCCAATAAAAAAAATAGCGAAGAAGTAAAAAAACTTCTTCGCTATCAAAAACAACAACCTGCCTGGTTTTAACTTATCAATCATCAGTCATTTTTTCTACCCTGAATCATCACCAGTCAACACACACAACCAAACCCGACCCGTTGCTGCCATCTTTTACAGGAACATAATCATGCGTCATCCATCAGTTTTACATCCATTCATTAAGTGTGACGCGATTTCTTTCAGAATCTTGCGGTACTATAGAGAGTTTTTTTAAAACTTCTTTTTCTATTCGTATCGGAGCGCTTCGACAGGTTTAAGTGCGGCTGCTTTTCTGGCTGGCCAGAGACCAAAAAATATTCCGGTAAGTGCTGAAAATGCCGTTGCGAGAACAACCGATATCGGTGAAGTTATGACGGTCCAGCCTGCAAAAAAAGAGAGGATGAGGGAGATTGCGATCCCGAGAATGACGCCGATAAACCCTCCGCTGACCGTCATGCCAACCGACTCGACAAGAAACTGCAGCATGATATCGTTTTTTCTTGCTCCAATAGCTTTTCGGAGCCCTATCTCCCTAGTCCGTTCGGTCACCGATACCAGCATGATATTCATTATGCCTATGCCTCCGACAACCAGCGAGATGGCGGCAATAGAGCCAAGCAGCAGACTCATGGTTTGCGTGGTGCTGCTGAGCATCTTTTGAATTTCGGTCATATCCCTGATATTGAAGGAGTCGTCACCCTGTTTTAACCGGTGCCGCTTGATGATAAGGGCGCTGATCGCACTTTTCGTCTGTTCAATCAAGTTTGGCGAAGCTGCCTCGACAAAAATACCACTGAGATAGTTTTTGCCAAGCACACGGTACATCGCTGTGTTTACCGGAATAATCACGACGTCATCCTCGTCCTGCGATCCGGAAAATCCTTTCGCCGGAGCAATACCGATAACCGTAAAATTAATACGGTTAATCTTGATGGTCTTGCCAAGCGGATTGGTCGAGCCGAAAAGTTCTTTGACAACCGTCACTCCGATAATGACCACCTTTTCACGGGTCTGAATCTCTTCGCGGGTAAACCATCGCCCTATCGAAGGAATCGCCGCACGCATCGTACCGTAATCATATCCTACGCCTGTCAAGCTTGAACTCCAGTTTTTGTTGCTATACACCAGTCGTCCAACTCCGTTGACGACACCGCTGGCATTTTTTACCAGCGTATGAAGCGAGGCGATCTCGTCCACATCGGGAAACGTAAAGCGGGCAACAGCACCGGCCCCCTGAGCGGCTCCCCTGATTTTCGCCGATCCGGCCCTGATCGAGAGCATGTTGGAACCCATCGATTTCAGCTGTTCCTGCATTGAAGCCTTGGCTCCTTCGCCAAGGGCCATCATGGCAATGACTGAGGCAACTCCAACCAGAATTCCGAGCACGGAAAGAAAAGAGCGCATCTTGTTGGCCAGAATTGACTGAAAAGCCTGAGCTATAAATCCCATAACCCGGCCATCCTGCAAGAGCGATCCCTTTGTGGCGCCATGGATGTCAAAGCTGCTCTTCGCAGCAACTGCAAGAAAGGGTTCTTTTCCCTGTTTGCGCTCATCACTGACAATGACACCATCCCGCATGGTAATGACCCGACCGGCATATTCAGCAATCTCATTTTCATGCGTGACCATGATGATGGTTTTACCCTCTGCATGAAGGCCTTGCAGGATTTTCATGATTTCGGCTGAATTCTTCGTATCGAGATTGCCCGTCGGTTCATCGGCAAAAATGATCAACGGATCTCGAACCAGCGCCCTTGCTATGGCAACACGCTGCTGTTCGCCTCCTGAAAGCTGGTTGGGCGTATGATCAATCCTATGCTCAAGACCAACCATCTTGAGCCGGTCAATCGCCTCTTTGCGAAAGTTTCCTTTAAGCCCGCTGTAGATATAGGGGAGCCGGACATTATCGACAATGTCCATCCGCTTGAGCAGATGAAACTGCTGAAACACAAACCCGGCAACATTGTTGCGCACTCCGGCCTGCTCATCCTCCGTCATGGTGTTGACATTGTTGCCAAAAATCCGGTACTCACCCTTGTCGGGGTTGTCCAGAAGACCGAGAATCTGCAGCAGTGAGGATTTGCCTGACCCCGATGCTCCCATGATGGCCACAAACTCCCCCTGTTCTATAGTCAGAGAAACACCGCGCAGTGCATTAACGGTGCTTTCGCCGATCAGGTATGTCCGGTGAACATCGACAAGCTCAAGCATGCTGCTCATGGTTTTGATCGACGGGGCTGTTGGGGCGAAAAGGGATTTCCACCTGCTTTGTTTTTTGGTATCACAAAGGTGGTATCGGGTATCAGTACCAGAGAGCTCTCTGTTAACCCGTCAAGGATCTCGATGTTGCTGCCATCCTGCAATCCTGTCTCCACCCTGGTGTATCGCCTTCCTTTTTCGGTATCGTCACTTTTCTGGCGCACAAAGGTTTTGCCGTTTCTATTCTGAACAGCTGTGAAGGGTAACAAGAGTGCTCCTTTCTTTTCCTGCACGATGATCTTGATATTGGCGCTCATACCTGAACGGAATACATCGGGAATGCGGTCGGGAATAATATCGACATTGTAGATGTTGACGTTGTTCTGCAGATGTGACTCATAGTAGATATGCTCAACAGTACCGGTTACCCGTATGTCAGGATAGGCGTCAAGGCCGACAAGCGCTTTCTGCCCGATTTTCACGCGTCCGATATCGGTTTCATCGACAAACGCCTTGACGATAAGATGATCCGACAGTACAAAGAGTGAATCACTCGCCGTTACGGTCTGGCCGGGGTCGACACTGCGCACAATAACCTGACCATCCATAGGAGCGATGACTGCCGTCTTTTTATAGACATTGTTCCAGTAGCTCTCTTCACTTTTGCCTTGGAGTTTGGCTGCATCAAGCAGAGCTGCACGTTCGGTCGAACTGAGCATGGCAAGCACAGCTCCTTTCTTTACAAGACGGCCTTCCTCAACAAGAATTTCCTCAATTCTGCCACCAACCGATGACTGGATTTTCACGCGGTTCTGAGGTTCAACCGCTCCGGTTGTTGAGATTACCTGGCTGATGCTTCCTCGTGAAGGATGAATTTGATCAAAACGTTTTTCTGGTTGGCGGGTTCCCTTAAAGAAAAAGAATCCTCCAACTCCCAGAACTGCTATTGCAATTGCAATGCCCCATACCAGCGTATTCCTACTGACCTTCAAGCGCTCCTCCTTTTGACTGGATCCATTGAGCCTCGGCAAGCAGCATATCAGCCTCGGCATTGAGATAATTCTTTTTTGCGTTTACCAGATTGTTTTCAATAATCACCCAGTCGTTGAAGGTCACCAGACCATTCGAGTATTGGGCGTTGGCTATTTTAGAGCGATCGGTTGCGGCCAGTAGCTGTTTGTTTTGAACAAGCACTGCCTGACGGGCATCCTGAAAACTTTTCCAGCTCTGTTCGAGCGCGTTGTAGAGCAACAGAAAGCCGCTCTTTTCAAGGGCATTCTGCTGACTCAAAACGGCACTTGCTTTGGCTACCCGTGCCCGGCCGCTGCCGCCTTGATAAATGGGTACGGAAACCGTAACCCCTGCACTCCAGTTCGTCGCATCGGTCGGCAGGCGGTCATAGGTACCTCGACCAACCGAAGAGGTCAGGTAAAGCTGGGGTGAAAAGGCACTTTTGGAAGCATCGAGATCGAAACGCGCAGCTTTGCTTCTGGTGTCGAGCTGCTGAAAAAGGGGATGGTTTTTTGCGAGCTGGGCAAGATCGGGTTTTCTTTCCGTCAGGTCGTTGGTTTTAAACGCACCCTGAACCCTGAGCGGCTGGTGTGTATCGCGGCCGAGTGCTGAAGCGAGGGTTGTCTGGGCAAGCACAAGGCCGCGTTTGGCCTGGGAGACTTCAAACTGCGCCTGCGCCAGGTCGGCCTCAGCCTGACGAAGCGAGCCGATGTGTTCACGACCGCCCTGATAGCGGAGACTGATCAGGCGGACATTATTCTGTCGCCGTTCGGCAATTTCACTGGCAAGCCCGACAAGATCCTGTGCTTTGAGCAATTGGGTGAATGCTGATCGGAGGGCAAAGCGGACATTGGCCAACACAGCGTCATAGTTATACTGGGCTGCATTGATTGCTTCGGTGTTACTGGCAATCTGGTTTGCCGCTTTACCGCCATCATAGAGCAACTGCTGTGCCGACAAGGCATAAGAAGAGAGAGCGGAAGAGCCGAGCCCGGACGTTCCGTTCTCGATAGCACTCACACTGAGACTGAGTTGGGGAAGGCGGGAACCTCCTGTTACCTGCCTGTCGGCTTCTGCCTGCTGCAGGAGTGCAAGAGCCGTATAGAGATCGGGATGCGCACGCTTTGCTTCACTCGCGCACTGTTCCCATGTCAGGGAATCGTCGGCTTGAAGCGGTGAGGCTGATGCAAAGAAAAGCACCGCCAGGAACATATTGATTGTTGCCTTCATAATTTAGCGGCCCTCTCTCGCTGAGATGATCATAGTCCTCATAGTATACTTTAGTTTTGACGACCTTTTCGCTAATACCTTGCTCTATATAACGATAATAATTTAGCATATCCTCCTCTCACGGGGGAAAGCATACGGGTAATAACAACAAATATTTACAGCTATTCCGCGCAAATGATGCATTGAGCCGCTTCTCTTTGCTGCTGTTCGTCCTCATTCAATCCACTTTTCTTTCATAAAAAGACCGAACCGCTCAGAATACGATGAAGAATCGTGAAGCTTTGGTGAAATATTGTATCTTTTCACCCATGAATAAAATTTTTTCAACGATGTTGATCTTTTCCATAAGTCCTCTCTATCATGCTTGAAGCAAGAAACCTCTCTCTCAGTGTCGGCACCAAAGAACTCCTGAACGATTCATCATTCCGCGTAGGAGACAAAGACCATGTAAGTCTTGTCGGTCTTAACGGTACAGGAAAAACAACTCTCCTCCGTCTAATAAGCGGTCCGAATACAGACTCAGCACTCATTATCAGCGGGCAATTTCTTAAATCTGCTGAAACCACGATAGGGTATCTTCCACAGGAAATCTCGTTTGATGCCGATCTTGAAAAAACTGCCTTGCAATATTCTCTTCAGGCAAACGTAAGGCTTTTCGAGCTATCGGATAAAATAACCCGCATGGAACACGAGCTTGCTCTGCCTGATCAGGATTATGAAGGAGAAGCTTACCACCTGCTTATCGAGCGTTTTTCGGATGCGATGCATGAGTTTGACCATCTTGGAGGATACACTATGCAGTCTAATGCAGAGAAGGTTCTCGGTGGACTCGGGTTCAGTGAAATAGATTTTCATAAAAAAGTCAAGGATTTTTCAGGCGGGTGGCAGATGCGCCTGCATCTGACAAAACTGCTGTTGCAGAACCCGACGCTGCTGCTGCTTGATGAACCGACAAACCACCTTGATATCGACTCTCTGCGCTGGCTTGAAAATTATCTGCTCAACTACGAGCACAGCTACATCATAGTTTCGCATGACCGTTTTTTCCTTGACAAGCTTACCACCAAAACCCTGGAAATTGCATTCACGCAGATAAATGAATACAAGGGCAACTACTCCTATTACGAAAAGGAGAAGGCTGAGCGGTATGAACTGATGATGGGTAAATATGAAAATGATGTCAAAAAAGTGGCTGAATTGAAGGCTTTTGTCGATCGATTCCGCTACAAGGCGACTAAAGCCAGGCAGGCGCAGAGCCGGCTGCGTCAGATGGAAAAAATGGAAAAGAATATGCAGTCGCCGGAGGAAGATCTTTCAAGAATCTCTTTCCGTTTTCCAAAAGCAAATCCATCCGGACGTGAAGTGATGCGGCTTGATGGCGTCAAAAAAGCCTATATCCTTCCGGACGGATCAAAAAAACAGGTACTGACAGGGATAGATCTGGAAGTGATGCGAGGTGACAGGATTGCTATTGTCGGTTCAAACGGAGCGGGGAAAACAACGTTCTGCAAAATTCTTGCCGGTCACATTGACTTTGAAGGCAAACTTACCATGGGGCACAATGTTTCCCTGAATTACTTTGCGCAGCATCAGACGGAAAACCTGTCACAAGAAAAAAGCGTTTATACGGAAATGGTCGATTCTGCTCCAACTTCTGAGGCTCAGAAAAAAGTGCGTGATATTCTCGGATGCTTTCTTTTCAGCGGAGATGCCGTCAATAAAAAGATCAGGGTTTTGTCGGGCGGGGAAAAATCGAGGGTTGCTCTGGCAAAAATCCTGCTTCAGGCATCGAACCTTCTGATCATGGATGAACCGACCAATCACCTTGATATGCGTTCTAAAGAGATGCTGATTGACTCTTTGGAGTACTATGACGGGACGTTGTTGATCGTGAGCCATGACAGGTATTTTCTGGACAGTCTGGTCAATAAAGTTGTAGAGATAAAAAACGGCACTCTTCAGCTCTATTTAGGGACCTATGCGGAGTATCTGGAGAAGGCTGAAAAGGTAATTGAAGATGAGCGCAAACTGGAAGCAGCGAGCCGGCAGAAGGGGCAGAGCGCTCCGGTAAAGGTGACCGAGAAAGAGAAAGTACAGGCTGAGAAGAGCGCCAGCGCAAAGAAGGATAAGAAGAAAATCGATGAGCTTGAGTTGAAGATCAATCAGCTTGAGAAGAAAAAAGAGTCAGTTGAGACAATGATGGCGACAGAGGATTTTTACAAGAAGAGCCAGAATGAGAATGCCAAGGTTCTTGATGAGTACCATAAGCTCTGCAGTGAACTGAGTGCAGTTTTTGCCGAGTGGGAACGGTATTCGTAAAGGGTCAGACCTTGACCCAGTTGCGAAGCCTGTTGGAGCGATAACCGGCCTGAAGTACCTTCTGAATCTTCAGGCCATCAATAAACCCTGCCGCATCGTGCAGGGTTTTTTCTTTGTTACGGAGTGCCTTGACAATCCGGTGGGCAAGAAAGGCAAAACCGACAGCAAAAATACCGTGCACAGCGAGTGAGGACTGTCTGATCTTTTCCTGAAGGACCAGCTCGTCCCAAGAAAGCATCGGTTCAATGAGTTTCCACCTTGGGGCGTCGATAAGGCTACGACCCCGTCTTGCATTATCGTTTGTCACTTCCCAGAGCCTGCCTGCACCGTCAAGCCTTACAGTCTTGAGGCTTCCTACAACCTCAAAAGAGAACCATGTGTATGCCCCAACCGTGGTGACGTGCATGAGAGAGGAGCAGCCAAGGGCAACGGAGGAGGGTCCGAACTTCATCATCATTGCAAAGTTGTCATCGGAGGTCACTGCACAGGGCTTGCCACTATTATCCGGGCGCAAGGGAATACTGGTGGAGAGATCGCATGATACTTCAGCAATCTCTCCAATGAGATAGCGATTCAAGTCGATAAGATGAGAGCCTATCGCACTGAGAGCGCCACCGCCTCTTGAAGCATCGCACCACCATGACCAAGGCATGTCAGGCCGGTTACGACTGGCAAGATTGACGACGGCGCGAACCTCATAGACTTTGCCAATTTCACCACCATCAATCATTTGTTTCATGCCACGAACGGCGGGATGAAAGCGGAGCTGGTGGTCGAGAAGGGCCAGCCCGGGAGATTTAGATGCTACATCAACCATTGCTGTTGCATCGAGAAGACCGAGGGCAAAAGGCTTTTCGCACAGGACGCTTTTGCCACTTTGAAGCACTCCCGTTACCATGTCGGCATGAAGGGAGGGCGGGGTCGTGACGCAGACAAAGTCAAGGTCGCACTTAAGCATGTCGCGCCAATCGGAAAAACCCTGGGCTATACCAAACATAGACATGAACTTCTGACGGTTCAGTTCGGTTGGGCTTGCCACTGCCGAAAGCTCTACATTATCCATCAATGAGAATGCCGGAGCTTGAGCTATTTTAGCCCATCCACTACCAATGAACCCTATTTTTACTGTTTTTTTCATAAAACGGACATAAAAAAAGGGTGACCGAAATCACCCTTTTCATTGGATTCAATCTTTTGATCAACCAACCTGTTGAGCTTTTGCAAGCCGGGCTTTCTCAATATAGGTCTTCTGAATATCGCGCGAAACATTATATGCCTTTGAAAGGCTGTCTGAACTCCAGAGCCGTGCGTCGAATGCCATGCATATATTTCTGAGAAATGGTATGCCGACTTCTGTCACACGAACGCCTTTGTCACTGAGAACTACCAGACCGTCATTCTCCATATCCTCAAGACGATAGAGAGCAATATCAAGCTCGTCACAGTAAAGTTTAGGATCCTGCCATGATGTTTCCTGTTTGCACATCAGGTTCAGAATATGACGACGAAGCACAAGATCCTCATCGGTAAGGAGATGACCACGATGAAGAGGGAAACGGCCTTCACTGACGGCTTTAATATAGGTCTCATCTTCGCGCTCATTCTGAGCAAACGCGTACCAGGTATCGCTGATGGATGATGATCCGATAGCCAGCATCATCTGTGTTGTATTTTCAGTATACCCCATGAAATTACGGTGGAGTGTCCCGTTTTTTGCTGCTATATACAATGCGTCGCCTTCCAAGGCAAAATGGTCCATGCCGATTTCATGATAACCGATCGACTCAAGCATTGCACTGCCTTTATCGTAAAGTTCCTGCTTGACATCGCCAACTGGAAGATCGGCCTCATTGAACTTCCGCTGTCCTTCATACATATGAGGATTATGGCCGTAGGCATAAAAGGCCAGACGATCGGGCTTGAGCAGCATAACCTTCTGGATGGTGTCGGTAATTGTGGCGAGTGTCTGCTTGGGCAGACCGTAAACAAGGTCAAAATTAACCGATGTGAACCCGATCTCACGGGCAAGATCAACCTTTTCTTTAACCAGTTCGAATGACTGGAGACGGTTGATTTCCTGCTGGACAACAGGGTCGAAATCCTGGATTCCGAAACTCATGCGTCGGAAACCGACCTTGTAAAGCGCTTCAAGATGTTCCCTGGATGTGGATCGGGGATTGGTTTCGAAACTGAACATGTAGTTGTCCATTTTATTGACGTCCTTGCAGATGCCATCAATAAGCCGGGTCAGATTTTCAGGGCTGAAAAAAGTAGGTGTACCACCGCCGATGTGCAGTTCCTTGACATTAAGGGTGCCGGGAAAAACATCGATATACATCTGCCATTCCTTAAGAAGTGCCTCAAGATAGGGCGTCTCATAGGAGTGGTCCTGAGTACGGTGAGCGTTGCAGCCACAGAAGTAACAGTGATTCTCACAGTAGGGAATGTGAATATACAGGCTGATTCCGGTTGTTTCGTTGCTGTCATTAAAACCTTTGACCATTGCCCCTTTCCACTGCTCCTGGGTCACACCATCGGTGCTCCATGAAGGAATGGTTGGATAGCTTGTGTAACGAGGTCCGGGATTACTGTACTTTACTGCAAGATTAGTTGCCATTGTTAATCTTCCTCTACAAGTATTATTTTTTTAAATTCATGTCTCGTGAAAATACATAAAACTCGGCAATTTCATAAATCATTAGCCTTCTGAGAGGCTATAAAGCAGGCAGTCAACTATCCTTTTTTATGACAAATAACATTTCAGAAAAAAACACACCGGTTGTCGGCATCCTTATGGGTTCAGACTCCGATTTCGAGATTATGAAGGAAGCTGCGATTGTGCTTGACGAATTCGGCATTACGTCTGAGATTTCTGTCATTTCCGCACACAGGACTCCTCATGACCTCGAAAAGTATGCATCTTCGGCTCTGGAACGAGGTCTGAAAGTTATCATAGCAGGAGCTGGCGGTGCTGCGCACCTTCCCGGTGTTACAGCGGCTTTTACCGTACTTCCGGTTGTAGGTGTTCCGATTTTCAGCAGTAAACTTAATGGACAGGACTCTCTTTATTCCATTGTGCAAATGCCTGCCGGCATTCCGGTCGCTACCGTCGGTATTGACAATGCGCGAAATGCAGCACTGCTGGCCATTCAGATTCTTGCACTTTCTGACGAGAAGCTGATGACCGCTCTGGTTGAGTTCCGCAAAAAACTTGCTGATGCATCACGGCAGAAAACCGCGAAAATCCGGGAAAAACTGAATGCAAAAAGCTGAGTTCTGGATAGATCGCCTGCAGCTTCTTCCTCATCCTGAAGGAGGTTACTACCGGGAAACCTACCGGAGCAGCGGGTCATATGCATTCAATAATACCATCCCATTCAATGGCTCCCGCTCCTATTCGACGGCCATCTACTATCTGCTGAAAGGCGGCGATCACTCAAAACTGCATAGAATTCATTCGGATGAACTATGGTTCTTTCATGCGGGCGATCCCCTGAAGGTTTACATGTTTCCAAAAAACGCGGAGCCTTCAAGCTTTACGCTTGGACTTTCAGCAGAAAAAAGTGAGGTACTGCAGGCCGCAGTGCCGGCTGAATGCTGGTTTGGAGCCTGTCTGGAAAATCCTGAACGTGAACGTTATTCTTTAGTAAGCTGCGTCGTCGCCCCTGGATTTGAATTCAGAGACTTTACGTTTGCCGACAGGATAACTCTGGGGAAAAAATTCCCAAATCATCATGAGATCATCGAACGCCTCACCTGAAACCATGGGTTCCGGGGCTGATTGCCGATAACTCACTGAAATTTCTTTCTTTTTTATACTTTAATCCACTTTCTTTCGGTATTACTACTATTTTGCAGAATAAATGAGGGAGCATCGATGTATTTAATGAAATGTTACGTTGGGAAGTATATATGAAAAAGCAGGTTGTGATTGTTGGAGGCGGTTTTGCAGGATTCAATGCGGCAAGGATACTGGGAAATAAAGCAGATATTGAGGTTACCCTCATTGACAGGAAAAACTATCATCTTTTTCAGCCTCTTCTTTACCAGGTGGCAATGGCTGCACTGGGAGAGGGTGATATTGCCGCTCCGCTGAGAAATATGCTGGCTAATTACCAGAACATTACCGTGTTCAAGGGCGTTGTCACCAATGTCGATATTGAGAATAAAATCGTCATTACTGATTTCGCCAATATTTCTTACGACTACCTGATTCTTGCCTGCGGTGTGCAGCATCACTATTTCGGCAACAATCAGTGGGAGGAGTATGCCCCGGGACTGAAAACCCTGGCTCAGGCAAAAGAGATCCGCCGAAGGGTAATGGAGGCCTATGAGCGGGCTGAGAGAACAAAAGACCCTGTGGAGCGCAAAAAACTGCTGACATTTGTCATTGTCGGCGGCGGGCCTACCGGAGTTGAACTGGCCGGCTCAATCGGTGAAATGAGCCGCTATACCCTCTCAAAATTTTACAGGAATATTGATCCTAAACTTACGCGAATTTTTATTGTTGAAGCTGCTCCGCGTATTCTTGGTTCTTTTCACCCTGAACTTGCAAGCAAGGCAACCAGATCACTGGAGAAACTTGGCGTTCAGGTCTGGACAAGCAGCATGGTGAGCAACGTTGATGAGAACGGAGTGCAAATCGGCAAGGAAAGGATCGAAGCTGCAACAGTGCTTTGGGCTGCCGGTGTTACCGCCATAGAAATAGGCAGAACCATCGGAGTGGAAACCGATCGGATCGGTCGTATTATTGTGGGAGAAGACCTCAGCATTCCAGGTCATCCTGAAATATTTGTAGGGGGCGACCTTGCGAATTTTGCGCAGGAGAACGGTAAAACCCTCCCCGGGCTCGCTCCAGTTGCGTTGCAACAGGGACGAACCATCGGAAGAAACATTCTACTCGACCTGAAAACAAAAGCAAGAAAGCTTTTCCGGTATCGCGATAAAGGACAGATGGCGACAATCGGAAAAAACAAGGCCATTGTTGAATTTGGAAATATCAGGTTTGACGGCATTTTGGCCTGGTTCACCTGGCTGCTGGTGCATATCTATTTTCTGACCAGCTTCCGTCACCGTGTCTTTGTGCTGTTGCAGTGGGGATGGTCTTATTTCACGTTCAGCTATGGCGCTCGCCTGATAGTCAACAAGGAGTGGAGGTTCTATGCTGACCCTGACCCCTGTGTAAACCATGGAAAAAGAGAGAAGCCAGAATGATAAAAAGCGGTACTGTATCGATGATCACGGGCATACTTCTCTCAATAACCTTTATTGGGATTGCTTTGTATGTCCTGTTTTTTACCGATAGATTGCCTCAGGTATCACAAGATGATTTAAGGCGTTACGCACTCTTGACAGGTGCTTATGGCATATGGAGGTTTATTCGCGTCTTTCTGGCCAGAAAAGAAGCTGAAAATAATGTTTGAAAGCATCATCTTTCATAATTATTATCTAGCATTTGTTGCTCTGATTTTCAGATAGTACAATCTTTAGATGAACAAAACCAAGAATGGCACCTCTACCTATAAACCAGGAAAGCGAACAGCAGCTTTTTTTTCATAATTATGCCCGTTTTCCTATTGCGGTCACCCATGGCGAAGGCTTATGGCTGGTCAGCGATAATGGAACCCGATATCTCGATATGATTGCGGGAATCGGTGTCAATGCGCTTGGGTATGGAGATCAACGCCTTGTGCAGGCAATTAGTACGCAGGCAGCTAAACTGATCCATGCATCTAACCTTTTCATGATGCAGCCCCAGTTTGAGCTCGCTGAAAAACTGCTTGCTCTTTCAGGGCTCTCCAAGGTATTTTTTGCCAACAGTGGAACAGAAGCAATTGAGGCTGCCATTAAAATGGCAAGGAAATGGGCTGGCCGCTCAGGTGACGATCAGAAAAAAGAGGTGCTGTCGCTGAGCAACTGCTTCCACGGCAGGACATACGGGGCCATGTCACTGACGGCAAAAGCAAAATATGTCGATGGATTTGACCCTCTGCTCTCAGGAACAGGTATGATTGCCTTCAACGATATTGCAGACCTTGAAAAGAAAGTTTCTCTTAAAACAGCGGCTGTTTTCATTGAGGTTGTTCAGGGAGAGGGTGGCATTCACCAGGTGTCTCAGCAGTTTATTGACCGGTTGAAGGAACTGCGGAGTCAATTCAATTTTTTGATTGTTGCTGATGAAATTCAGGCTGGCTGCGGCAGAACCGGCAGGTTTTTCAGTTATATGCATGTTGATGCAGATCCCGATCTTGTATGCCTTGCCAAACCGCTTGGCGGTGGCCTGCCATTGTCGGCTGTCATCGGCAGCGAAAAGGTCGCTGATGTTCTCACCTACGGCAACCACGGCACAACCTTCGGCGGGAATCCGGTAGCATGCGCAGCCGGCATTGCCATGATAAAGGCTATTGAGGAAGATCAGCTCATGAAACATGCAGAGAAGATCGGAAACTATATGCATGATGAGTTGCAGAAACTGGCAGCACGTCATCCGCAAATCCTCGATATCCGTCAGTATGGCCTGATGATTGGCATAACGGTTGACAAAGAGGCTAAATATTATGTCGAAAAAGCGCTTCGAAAGTTCGTTATCATCAACGCTACAAGCCAGAACGTTATCAGGCTTCTCCCACCGCTGAACATCACTAGGGAAGAGGCTCAACAATGTATAATCGTCCTTGATGAAATCTTTACGGAAGAAACAGCAGGGTAGTACCGCTGATCACGCTGCAGATATGCCCCTGAGAGCTGTCAACTATATTTTGATAGCTCTTGGGGTACTCGTTATTGGCGGGAGCTATGGGATAATGTTTCTCGAAAAGGATGTTGACGGCTTTTTCGCCCTTTTTGTCAGTCCCATAAGCCTTGTAGCTGCCTATGGATGGATTATCTTCGCGGTACTTTACCGACCATCAAGGAAAGAGAAAAGCTGATTAATCAAGCTGAAACCTGATGGGTACGGTAAACCAGACCTTGATCGGGCTGCCGTTCTGAATGCCGGGATAGTAACGGGATTCCATGACGGACTTTATTGCAACAGCATCGAAAACGTCACAGTCAGCGGGGATGCGTTTCATAACCTTTGCTCTGATGGCTCGACCATCTTCGCCGATAAGGACGCTGACAAAAACCTTCCCTGTAATTCCCGCAATTCTTGCCATCTCTGGATAAACGGGTTTTCTCTGGTCAAGAAATCCAGGCATTTTTTCACAGGGAACAAACATCGGCACTTCATCACCTGATGCGCTTCCGCTTCCTGAACCCTGCGTCTGAAGAGCTGACTTTAACTCTTTCTGTGTGGCAACAGTCTGTTCGCGAGGAGCGTCCTCCTCGTTGACTTTTTTAATTTTTCCGACATTCGGAGGCGCTACAGTGGACGAAGGAGTAACAGGAGTCGGCTCGGGAGCTGTAATTGGAGGTGGAGGTGGAAGCTGTGTCACACTGGTGACAACTTCATAACACTCTACCATCGGGTGGGTATCTTTGTCAAATAATCCAATTAATGAGCCGATATGCTGCCAGTTGGCTGTTATAACCCAGAAAAACAACAGTAGAGCAATTGCCGCAACAACTCCATGGCTTAGAAAAAGATGAGCCTGCCGGCGAAGGATGAGATTACCGTAATCCAAACATCTTAACCTGTCCGTGTCAAGAAACTCTTCACTTAACGACCATGAAATAGCTCGTTTAGGAAGAATATCCTTATGGGTTTTTTCAATTTTTGAAGCCACGTGAAGGAACTCCTTTACTTATTGGTATGCTTAAACCGCTCTGTTTACTTCCAGTGCGTCCTGCTCAGTATAATCGTCAAGACTGAATCGGTCAATTTTCATAAGATTCAGCTCGTCAATAATGTCGACAAGCTGTTTATATTTTGCTTTGTCGCTGAGCTTAACCACAATAACCAGTTTCTGGTTGGCCGCAGTCTGCTGCTTCAAAAGAGTGCGCAACTGCGTGCTCATCGAAAGCTGACGGGTATCATTAGGGTCATAGAGGGGAATTCTTTTGGGCGCGTCATTACCGATAGAACAGTACGCCATTCCATCTCCAGCAATCCTCATTGTCATGACGTTGTTCTCTGCAACCTTTACTTCCAATTTTTCCGGAGGAGTGTTGATCTCCATGGTATTGGATTTTGAAAAGGTTGTCGTCAACATAAAAAATGTCAAAAGAAGAAATGCCACATCTACCATCGGAGTCATATCAAGATGAAACCCGATCCGTTTAGAGCGCCTTCTCCCTTTTTTTTTGCGGCTACGTCCGTTTGGAGAATCAACAATACCCATAAGCTCAGCGAACCTCCTTTTTAAGGACTGTAATGAGGTTGAAGGTCAGCAGATTGGCTTTTTTATAAACCTTGATGACATAGTTAACTGCTTCAAAACCGGCATCTGCATCGGCTCTGACTACCGGACGAAGCTTGGGATCGGCAAAACGCGCCATGACAACAAATTTGTCGAGCTCATCACGATCGACATTAAAGTTTTCGGCCAGTCTAAACTTTTTCAGTGAATCAGCAACTGCGCCTGCGGACATTCCTGCTCCGGTCAGCTTGGGTTTGACAACTGAGTTGAAGATTTTTTCCCTTGACTGCTGGGAAGAAACTCCCATGAAAAATGCGTTTTTGGAGCTCACCGTTACCGTGAGAACATTTGATTCGGGCAGCTTTTGTACCGAATGGGATGATGGCAGGTTGATCTGTACCACTTCAGGGGGCCTAAACTTGGTTGTCAGCATGAAAAACGTCAACAGCAGAAATGCTACGTCCACCATCGGTGTCATATCAATGCGAAATCCAATCCTTTTTGCCTTGATCCTCGACATCAGCAGTTATTCAGTTTTACCGGTTCCAAGAGTGTGTATGATATAGAACGCCGCTTCGTCAATGGTGTAGCTGAACCGGTCAACCCGGCTGGTAAAAACGTTGTAGGCAACAATACCCATAATACCACCAAGAATTCCAAGCGCCGTATTAAAGAGAGCTTCGGATATGCCAAGTGAAAGCTGCACGGCGTCGGGAGCTCCGCTGGTAGCCATAGCGGCAAAAGCCCGGATCATACCGAGTGTTGTTCCAAGAAGCCCGACCATTGTTGAAATTGAGGCAATGGTGGAAATTGATACAAGATTTTTTTCCAGAAGAGGCATTTCCATAATTGTTGCTTCTTCAACAGCCTTTTCCATTTCGCTGATCTTTTTCTCCCGATCGGTAACATTATATTGAGAGAGCTTTTTATAGCGGTCAAGAACTGCGCGAAGCACTGCTGCAAGCGAACTCTGGTGATCATCACATTTTGCAATGGCCTGATCAATATAGCCGTTGTCAATATCCTGCTTGAGGCCATGGACAAACTCTGGAATATTTCCCTTTCCGGAAGCTTTATTCAGAGCAATGATACGTTCTACGGTATAGGCAATCACCATCAAAATCAATGCCATGAGTACCGAGACAACCAGTCCTCCATTGAAAACCGCATGGAACATTGAACCCGGTGGCGTGCTGCCCATCCAGAAATAAAACCCCAGAGAGACCGCATAGGTTATTGCAATGAGCAACCCGGTAAAAAAACCATGTTTCATAGAACTCTTATTTGTTTTGACTGACAAGAAAATAAAAGGGGTATTGTTAAACCGGAGTGTGAATTTGAAATAGTGTAGTTCTTATGTAAAACGTTGGCAATCACCACTCGTAGAAGGTTATGTTCATTGATTGCATCGGACTGCAAAAAACAACTTTAAAATAACAGTGTTAAATTTAGTAAATAAGCTTGTGATTCTTCAACAGTAATCGGTCATAGAAAGAAAATAAAAAGTGTTCCTGAAATCATATAAAGAATTAAGACCAGGCACATGATCCCTCATTCGACTGTTGATGATATCCGTCAGGCGGCAGATATTGTTGATATTATCTCTGATTACCTGACGCTTCAACCCTCAGGGCGCAACTATAAAGCACTCTCTCCCTTCACACAGGAGAAAACTCCTTCATTTGTCGTTTCTCCCGAAAAACAAATTTACAAATGTTTTTCTACCGGCAAGGGGGGCAACGTTTTTTCTTTTGTCATGGAGATGGAAAAAGTCTCCTTTCCCGAAGCAATTGAACTGGTTGCCAAACGAACGGGAATAGATATCAGCAGGTTTACGGAAAAAAAAGAACACAACCCTGCTCTTGAAGACAGCCGTACCGAAACCATACGCTGGGCAGCTAAGTTTTTCCAAAGAACACTGGAAAGCAATTCTGGAAAAATTGGCCATGACTATCTGCTTACAAAGCGCGCGCTTTCGGAAAGAACAATTAAAGCCTTTGGTCTTGGATATGCCCCTGATGCCTGGGACAGCCTCTTCAACGAAGCAAAGCGGGCAGGCATACCGCAGGAACATCTTACTGATCTGGGACTTGTAACCCATAATAAACAGAGGAACTCATGGTATGACACCTTCCGCAGCAGGGTGATATTTCCTGTTTTCTCCGTTGGAGGGCAGGTTGTCGGCTTTGGAGGGAGAACCCTCCTTGACGACCCTCAAACTCCAAAATACCTGAATTCGCCTGAAAGCAGTTTGTTTGAAAAGTCAAAACTTCTTTACGGGCTCCACTCGGCTAAGCATGAAATACGGCGAATGGAAACCGCAATTCTTGTTGAAGGTTATATGGATGTCCTTGCCCTTCACCAGGCAGGAATAACAAATGCTGTAGCTTCGTGCGGCACTTCTCTGACAAGGTATCAGGCAAAAATTCTGCAACGTCACACCAAAAGTGTACTGTTCATGTATGATGCGGATTCTGCCGGCAAAAAGTCAATGATGACCGGTCTTGATACGCTGCTTACAGAGGGCATAACCCCCTTCATTGTTATGCTTCCTACGGGTGATGACCCGGACAGTTTTGTTCGCCGCGAAGGGAGGGAAGGGTTTCTGCAGTTTGTTGAAGAGAATAGACTGCTGTTTCAGGACTTTCAAATCCGTTTTTTTATGGAATCGGAGAATTTTTCAAACCCTGAAATTAAGTCAAAAGCGATCAGGGAGATGGCGCACACCATTTCGCTGATTCCAGACCGTATCCAGCAGGAACTTTACCTCCAGCAACTCTCTGAGAAACTTGTGATAAGCCAGCAAGCCCTTGAGGAGCTGCTTGGAAAAGAGAGCGCTTTGCTGGCAAAGAAATCATATTCAAGAGAAATCCATTCCCCTGTTCAATCACCACGTCAACAGCCGGTAAACTTATCCGTTCTTGAAAAAACCTTTTTAAAAGCTCTGCTTGAAAGCACTGCTTATGGAAATGTTGTCCTGGAATTTGCGGCTTCGCATGAGGCAATGCTGGAGTTGCCTCACAAGGATGCCCAGCAGATTTTCACCCACATGATTCGACGCTATAATAATGACATTGCCGGCAGTCCAAATGAGCATATCGACATTACAACCGAAATAAGTCTTTTCAGCAATCCGGCGTCAAGGGATCTTGCATCCGGCTTACTGCTTGACCCACCAGTGAGCAATAAGTGGCTTGAAAAATCTGATGTTCACGCTGATAATGCAAAACGGTGTCTGACGATGTTCCTTGATGCGTTCAAAAACCTGATTCTCGAACCGTTGATCCATCAGAAAATAGTGCTGACAGAACGTATACGGATTGAAAACAATACCGAGAAGGAGATTGAGCTTCTGAAGGAAAAAATTGTGCTGGATAAAAAAATCCGAAAGACTTCTCAAGATCTTGGTAAGATGATTACAAGCATCCTGGAAAAAAGCTGAAATCAGCCTATTGATCAGCTCTTGTTTACTTCCCTGGGTTTTTTCCTTAAAACCATCTCAACAATAAAGCCCAGCTGCATTGCTCATGGAATGCAGCTGGGCTTTAACGTCAAATCAAACAAACAAGCAGTAACAAACAACTATAATGCACCGTATCCTTCAAGGGGATGACGGAGGCAAAGCTCTCTGATTTCTGTTCTGACTGCCTGGCATACATCTGCTGAATCAGACTTTTCGGCTGATGAAATAACTTTATCGATAAGCTCGGCAATGAGCTTGCTGTCGGCTTCGTTCATACCGCGTGTGGTCATTGCTGGAGTGCCGATGCGGATACCGCTGGTGACAAAGGGTGATTTATCGTCAAAAGGAACCATGTTCTTGTTGACGGTAATGCCGGCCGGGTGGAGCAAGTTTTCAGCGACTTTTCCTGTAATATTTTTGTTGCGCAGGTCAAGCAGCATGAGATGGTTTTTGGTGCCACCGCTTACAATATTGTAACCAAGACCGACAAACTTTTCAGCCATGGCGGCGGCATTCTTTATCACCTGAGCAGCATATTCCCTGAACTCAGGCTGGAGCGCTTCACCGAAAGCAACTGCCTTACCGGCAATAACATGCATGAGCGGACCACCCTGAATACCCGGCATAACTTCGGCATCCATAACCTCCGACATCATTTTCACCCTGGAACCGGTTTTGGTCTTGATGGTAATACCCATCGGGTTTTCAAAGTCGGTGCCCATCATGATCATGCCACCCCTCGGTCCGCGAAGAGTTTTGTGCGTCGTAGTGGTTACGAAATGACAATGCGGCATTGGGTCACCCAGAAAACCAGCGGCAATAAGCCCTGCTGGATGTGCAATGTCGGCCATCAGCAACGCCCCGACCTTGTCGGCAATCGCTCTGAATGCCTTGACATCAAAGCCCTGGGAATACGCACTGGCTCCGCAGATAATAAGTTTCGGGCGAACCTGAAGGGCAAGTTCCTCAACCTTGTTCATATCGATGATGCCGGTTTCACGATCTACGCCATAAGAGTGGGCTTCGAACATCTGACCGGAAAAATTAACTGAACTGCCATGGGTTAAATGTCCGCCATGCGACAAATCAAGCCCCATAATTCGATCGCCGGGTTTCAAGACCGAAAAGAGAACCGCCATGTTGGCGCTTGAACCGGAATGAGGCTGCACATTGACATACTCACATCTGAAAAGCTTTTTTGCGCGGTCGCGGGCAAGATTTTCGGCTACATCAACGTATTCGCAACCGCCATAATAGCGCTTGCCGGGATAGCCTTCGGCATATTTATTGGTCATTACCGACCCGCAGGCCTGCATAACCGCACGACTTGTAAAATTTTCCGAAGCAATCAGCTCAAGTGTTTCATTCTGTCTGGTTGTCTCGTTGGCAATAGCCTCAAAGACCTCCTGGTCCTGCCTTTGAAGGATGTCAGTATCCATCGGTATCTCAGTCCTTTTCCTGACGGAAGTTTACGGTTTTTGGTGTGAGTGTGTTTTACTAATTATTATTTCTTTTGTTCGTGATGACGATGACCAGTACCACATGAGCACCCGATCATATGACCCATCTTGTCGCGTTTGGTATCGAGATAACTCTGGTTCATGGGATTGGGAGCAATCTCAAGCGAAATGCGCTCAACAATCTCCAAACCATACCCTTCCAGTCCGACAACTTTTTTGGGGTTGTTTGTCATGAGCTTCATTTTACGGATACCAAGGTCCTTAAGAATTTGTGCACCGATACCATAATCACGGAGATCGGCTTTAAATCCAAGCTTTTCGTTGGCTTCGACAGTATCCAATCCTTCGTCCTGCAGGTTATAGGCTCTCAATTTGTTGATCAAGCCAATACCTCGACCTTCCTGCATAAGATAAATCAATACTCCACGTCCTTCTTTTTCTATCATCCTCAGTGCGGAAGCGAGCTGGTTGCCGCAATCGCATCGCAGAGATGCAAACGTATCGCCTGTGGCACACTGTGAATGAACCCTGACAAGAACAGGCTCATCAGTAGTAACGTCCCCCTTCACAAAAGCCATATGGTTCTGCTGTTCGGCGAATGTTTCATAGGCAATCAATCTGAATTCACCATAAATGGTCGGAAGTCTCGATTCGACAGCACGGTGAACAAGCTTGTTGCGTTTCATCTGATAGGCAACAAGTTCCTTGATGGTAATGAGCTTCAAGCCGAATTTAGCCTTCAGCTTGATAAGGTCGGGAAGCCTGGCCATACTGCCGTCGTCATGCAGAATTTCACAGAGCAGGCCGACCGGACTGCATCCGGCAAGCCGAGCAAGATCAACCGCTGCTTCTGTATGCCCGACACGCCTGAGCACCCCGCCATCCATTGCCCGGAGAGGAAATATATGGCCGGGACGAGAAAAGTCGTCCGCCTTGGAAGCTGGATCGCCAAGCATCTTGATGGTCATTGCTCTGTCATAGACTGAAATGCCGGTAGTGACACCCTCAGCAATTGCATCAACTGAAACGGTAAAATTTGTCTCATGCTGTGAGGTATTTCTCTGGACCATCGGATCAAGCTGAAGTTCTTTTGCCCGATCCATTGTAACAGCAACGCAAAGAAGCCCTCGAGCCTCTTTGGTTATAAAGTTCACCATCTCGGTTGTGACAAGGTCTGCAGCGCCTATAAAATCGCCCTCATCTTCGCGGTCTTCATCGTCAATGACAATAACAAGTTTACCTTGCCGGATATCTTCAACGGCAGCTTCAATCGTATCGAAATGCTTTTTATCCATACCCCTTATTATCCCTTTTTTCTAAACAGACAGTATCAGAAAGACAGTGTAATGTAAAAAAATTCCTGTTCCATTTTCAGAGCCCAAAAAAAGAACAATAAGGAGTGGGAAACAGCAACTTTGAGAAGCAGGGGCATTTTTGTATAATGCACCGGTTTTTAATAAAGAGGTGATTTGTTACCTTACTACAGCTATATCCTGAAGCTTCTTAAAACTATCGAGACTGCATGACCATCCAAGCTTCCGACCTGACACAGGAGATTATTGATCTTTCCCGTAAATTCCCGAAAGAGAGGCTGTTGCAAGCCAAACAAAACGGTTTTTCCGATTTTCAGCTTGCCAATATTTTCAATACTGCAGAACCATCCATCAGAGCGCTCAGAAAACATTACGGTATAGAGTCAGTCTTTAAAACCGTTGATACCTGTGCTGCAGAATTTGATGCGAAAACGCCCTACCATTACTCCACATACGAAGAGGAAAATGAATCTGTTTCCTCCAACCTGAAAAAAGTCATTATTCTCGGCGGAGGCCCAAACAGGATCGGTCAGGGCATCGAGTTCGACTATTGTTGTGTCCAGGCCGTATTCGCACTGAAAGAGGCCGGGTATGAAACCATCATGGTCAACTGTAACCCTGAAACTGTTTCAACTGACTACGATATTGCCGATAAGCTCTATTTCGAGCCGCTCACGTTTGAGGATACCATTCGCATCATAGAACACGAAAAACCTCTTGGTGTTATTGTAAGCTTTGGTGGCCAGACACCGCTGAAGCTCTCTGCAAAACTTCATGAGGCCGGTGTAACCATTCTCGGTACCTCTTCGAAAGGCATCGATATGGCGGAGGACCGTAAAAAATTCGGGGCACTTCTTGAGGAGCTGAATATTCCCCATCCTGAATACGGAACGGCAATCAGCTTTGAAGAAGCCAAAGTTATCACGAAACGAATCGGCTACCCTGCTCTCGTCCGTCCAAGCTATGTTCTTGGAGGACGCGCAATGAAAATCGTCTACAATGACGATTCGCTCAAAGAGTATGTCGATCAGGCTCTCTTCATTACCGAAAAATATCCTCTGCTGATTGACCGTTTTCTGGAAACAGCCGTTGAATTTGACATTGATGCCATCGCTGATACCACTGACTGCGTTATCAGCGGCATCATGCAGCATGTGGAGGCCGCAGGCATCCATAGTGGCGACTCCACCTCCATTCTGCCCTATCATAACATCAGCCCGAAAGTCATTGCCACAATGAAGGCTTATACCCGCATATTGGCGACTAACCTTAAGGTAGTGGGACTGATGAACATTCAGTATGCCGTGCAGAACGAGAGTGTCTATGTTATTGAAGTCAATCCGAGAGCCAGCCGGACAGTGCCTTTTGTCGGCAAGGCAACCGCTATACCGGTTGTAAAGATTGCAACACGGGTTATGCTTGGTGAAAAACTCAGCGACCTGCGTAAAGAGTACGATCTGAAAGATTGTGACGAACTCGGCATGAAGCACATGGCCATCAAGGAACCGGTTTTCCCATTCTCCAAGTTTGTAAAATCAGGTGTCTACCTTGGCCCTGAAATGCGCTCAACCGGTGAAGCAATGAGTCTTGCCGATGAGTTCCCTGAAGCTTTTGCCAAAGCTTATCAGGCAGCAAGCATGCAGCTCCCTCTTTCCGGATCGGTTTTCATCAGTGTCAACGATCAGGATAAAAACCAACGGATACTCGCCATTGCTAAAGCCCTTTACCGCATGGACTTTGATTTGATTGCGACAGCAGGCACGCACCAGTTTCTTATAGAAAACGGCATCGAGTGCAAAAAAGTCTACAAGGTGGGTGAGGAAGGACGACCGAACATTTTCGACATTATCAAGCACGGCAAGATCAACTTTGTCATTAACACTCCAAGAGGTGAAAAAGCCCTGCATGACGAAGAGGCGATAGGCGCGGCATCAGTATTGAGCAATGTGCCGTTTGTAACTACAATCGAGGCTGCTGAGGCGTCAGTTCAGGCAATTGATTGTATCCGCCATCAGGAGTTCGGTGTTAAAAGTCTGCAGGAATACGCTTCCTACCGCAACAAGTAATGCTTTAATTAAATTTATTGCCCATGCCAGCCACACTGCAAAAACATCTTGACGAGTCAATAAAGCTGGAACTGAACCTTGCTAAACTCTATACCCTTTTTCACGACTCTTTTTTTGAGGATGAAGATTTCTGGTGGGAACTGGCAATGGAGGAACAAGGACACGCATCACTGCTTCAGCAGGAGAAAAAGCAGCCTCAGCCAATGGAATTTTTTCCTGACAACCTCTTATCAACAGACTTGCAATCCCTTATCGATACCAACATAAAAATTGCCGGTCTGATCAATACCTATTCGGATACACCGCCATCAAAAAAAGATGCATTGCAAATTGCACTCGATCTGGAACTGGCTGCAGGTGAATCACATTTTCAGCAGTTTCTTGACAGCCCGACGAACTCCTTGTCCTCAACAATTTTTAAACAGCTCAATCAGGAAGACTGCGATCATGCAGAAAGAATCCGCAGTTACATGAAAGAGAACAGATAGCATACGAGAAACTAATACAGCTTTCCCTTCGTTGATTTGCTAATGGACTGAAGTCAATACAAATTCAATCGTAAGGAGACATTTCCATGCTAAGCAAAACACTTCAGAAAGCATTCAACGATCAGATCAATCATGAGCTGACCTCTTCATATCTCTATCTTTCCATGGCTGCGTTCGCTGAGTCGCAGAATCTTCCGGGTTTTGCAAACTGGCTGAAAATCCAGACCAAAGAGGAATCATGCCATGCGATGAAACTCTACAAATTTGTCAACGAAAGAGGCGGCCGTGTTGAGCTTCAAAAAATTGAACAGCCTCCTTTTGAATTCAAGTCACCAACAGCCCTCTTCGAAGAAGTCCTCAAACATGAACGAAAAATCACAGCACTCATCAACAAGCTCTATGAATCGGCACTGAAAGAGAAAGACTATCCCGCTCAAGTGCTGTTACATGAGTTTATTGCTGAGCAGGTAGAAGAAGAGGCCTCGGCATCAGCAATCCTTGAAACCCTGAAAATGGCCGGAGAGAAGGGACATGCCCTGATTATGATGGATCGTCAGCTCGCTCGCAGAGGCCAGAACTGAAATAAAACAATCAAAAGGGGAAAACACTGACAATTTGGCTTCCTTTATTAAGAGCTGACTTGTCAGTGTTCTTTTGAGTCAGGGTGAAAGCGTCACAAACCTCTGAGTGCTGCTCCCCTCCCCGTCTATTACCAGTTCACTGTAGCAGAGAGGATTGTACCGAAAACTTCCTCCATTGATAAATGTGATATCCTTGACTTCGTAGGACTGAAACCTATGAAAATGACCATGCAGCACCAGTTTTGCATGGATAACCTTCATGACTCCAAGAAACTCATCACGGTTTTTCAACTCCATGGTCCAGTCAAAAGCCTGGTCAATAGGAGAGTCGGTGCCGTAGACTTTGTAAGCATGATGGCAAAGCCCAATAACAATACAATCTTTTAAAGATTTCATAACACTGTCATCGCTGAGGGCTTTAAGCTGACTAGGGCTTATATACCCTCTTGCTCCAAGTGGATTATCGGCAGGGTACCAAGGATAAACCGAATTGAGAGCTGCAAGGGCGATCTTAACCGATGAAAAGTTTATGATTTTGAGAAATGGAAATGCTTTATCCCCCCCCTCTTCACCGGTAATCAGCTCCTGAAAAAAGATGCAAAACTCCAATACACGGCGATCAAAAGCCTTTTTTCTTACTTGCGGAAGAGGATTCAGTGCATTATAAAAACGCAGTTCCTCTTCGAGCTGAATCAGATCATGATTTCCCGGAATAATGGTGGTTTTTTCCCAGTGATAAAGTCCGTGGTCCTCCAGTTTTTGGCGAATGATTTCCCAATCAACCTTATTGGCGCTATCGCTGAGATCGCCTGAGATTACAAGATGATCATACCCGATGGTATTAAAATGATCGAACAGACGATCAAGGTGGTCGAGCTGACGCCTATCCTGCTTGCCGGAAATATGAAGATCCGATATATGCGCTATTTTCACATCAGTTGTTGCCAATTTTTTTCTGACTTGCGGTTTTCAATTCTAAAACTGTAAATTGGCCAATACTTTTATTCATTCTGCCCCGAATTCGCCTTTTATTGAAGAAGAAGATGCCACAATTAACCAAGATAAAACCTTTTTTCAACCTGTTGCAGTAAAGCAATCATTACCACGTTCAATTATGCAAAGTAAAATAACTTCCCTTAAGGCACTGACAAGAAATCTTTGGTGGTCATGGGATACAGAAGCAAAACAAATTTTTGAAGAACTCTCTCCACTTCTCTGGGAAAGAAATAATCATAATCCGGTTGAACTGCTGCGTCATATATCCAATGATGAACTCGTAGCCCGATGTACCGGTGAATTCGGCGATAAAATAGAACGCGTCTATGCACGCTTTACAGCTTACATCAACGACAAGAATACCTGGGCAGCAAACAATGCCAAGGAAATTACTGAAAAACCTGTTGCTTATTTCAGTGCGGAGTTCGGCATTCACGAAAGCGTAAGAATTTATTCTGGTGGACTCGGTGTCCTTTCTGGTGACCACGTGAAATCGGCCAGCGACCTGGGCATAAACTTTATTGGCATCACCCTGTTTTACAAAGAAGGATATTTTCGTCAGAATCTCAATCAGGACGGATGGCAGAAAGAAGATTATCCGCTCCAGCACCCTGAGAACCTTCCTATTGAAAAAGTAACGAATCCGGACGGTTCAGACCTCATCATAACAGTCAATATAGCGCAGAGTGAAGTCTATGCCCAGGCGTGGAAGCTGCAGGTCGGCAGAGCAACACTCTATCTGCTTGATACCAATATTGCAGCAAATGAATCACACTATCGCGATATCTGCTGCAGAGTGTATGGCGGTGACCAGAACATGCGAATCAATCAGGAGATTATTCTCGGTATCGGCGGAGTGAAGCTTCTTGAGCAGATCGGTGCACAACCGATAGTCTATCATATGAACGAAGGCCACTCGGCATTTCTTACGCTTGAACTGCTCGCCAAAGAGCTGAAAGCAGGTGCCACACAAGAAGCTGCAATAGAAAAAGTCCGTTCACTCTGCGTTTTCACAACACACACTCCAGTACCTGCAGGACATGACCGCTTTTCATGCGACATGATGCATTACACCTTCGACAAGTATCTGACCTCAATCGGGTTGAAATTCGATGATCTGATGGGACTCGGAGCAGAGGACAAAAATAATATTTACGGTCTTTTCACCATGACAGTACTGGCTCTGAATCTGTCACGATCGGCAAACGGTGTTTCGAAACTTCACGGAGAAGTTTCCCGCGTTATGTGGCAGCACCTCTTTCCCGGCAAAACGGTTGATGAGGTTCCTATCGGCCATATCACCAATGGTGTACACGCGAGCAGCTGGACAAGTGGATTTACTGACAGTTTCTGGAAGAAATTCACAGGCAGCGTTGATGATATGAGTCTTTCATGCGAGGCCGCTGAAGCGGTGCTGGCAAAAGTCACCGATGAAGAGCTTTGGTCTTTACGGTACAGCCTGAAGCGTAATCTGATCGACTTCATGGACAAGTATCTGAGCAACCAGCTTTTTCACCAGCATCATAATTCAATCTACAGCGAGTACGATGCCTTGCGTTCGAAAACAAACACATTCTCTCCTGATGTTCTGACTATTGGATTTGCAAGACGTTTTGCTACCTACAAGCGTGCTCCGCTGGTGTTCAGAGATCTTGAACGTCTTAACAAAATCATCAATCACTCTACAAGGCCGCTGCAGATAGTCTTTGCCGGAAAAGCACATCCGCATGATGATGCAGGAAAAGACTACATCCGCCAGATTGTGCACTACTCACGCCGACCAGAGTTCAGCGGTAAGGTTGTTTTTCTTGAAAACTACAATCTCGGCGTTGCAAAGCGGATGGTATCGGGCGTTGACGTCTGGCTGAACACTCCTGTCAGACCAATGGAGGCAAGCGGTACGTCAGGCGAAAAAACTGTTCTGCATGGCGGCCTGAATTTCAGCGTGCTCGACGGATGGTGGCCTGAGGCTTATAATGGGCATAACGGCTTTGCTATCGGCAACGGTGAATCGTTTGAAAACAATGAGGAACAGGATAGTTTTGATGCGGAACAGTTGTACTCGGTTCTTGAAAACCAGATTATTCCTGCTTATTACGAACGCAACGAGAAGAACATTCCTCTTAAATGGATCAGTAAAATCCGTAGCGCAATAGCAACCATTGCTCCTGAATACAACACGCACAGGATGGTCAGGGACTACGCTACCAAGTATTATCTGAACAGGTAAGCGAACGCAACGCAAGAAAAAACCGCAGCTCTTTTTATCCCTGACTGGAATAATACCGCTCAGGGATAAAATAATACCGCATCTGCGTTTTACAGCCACTTTCCTCAACAACCGAACACGATGAGCCAACAAGGGACAGACAGATATTCAACCTGTGCGGCAGTATCGCTCGGCCGGGGACTTGAGTTGAAATCACCTGTTCTCCTTGCATCGGGAACGGTTTCTTACGGCGAAGAGATCAGTAAGCTCTGTGATCTTTCGAAAATCGGCGGTATTGTCACCAAGGCTATTTCCCTTGAACCGAGAACGGGCAATCTCCCCCGTCGTATTGCTGAAACTCCGTCAGGAATGATCAATGCCATCGGACTGGCCAATGTCGGGCTTGAACGGTTCATTACCGATAAAGTCCCTTTTCTTCGCACACTTGATACTGCCGTCATTGTCAATATAGCAGGACGCTCTATTGATGAGTATCTGGAAGTCGTATCAAGGCTTGACGCGGTCGAAGGTCTCAGCGGCTATGAGATTAATCTCTCGTGTCCTAACGTGAAAGGCGAATGCATGATTATGGGTGTGAGCCGTGATGCAACGTTTGAAATTGTGTCGGAACTGCGCAAAATTACCGCCCGCCATTTGATGATAAAGCTGACACCGAATGTAACCTCAATCAGCACCATTGCCCTTGCTGCCCAGGAAGCCGGTGCAGATTCGGTTTCGCTTATCAATACGGTTGTCGGGATGGCTATTGATTATAAAACCCGCCGGCCACTCTTGAAAAACATTACCGGCGGACTGTCTGGTCCGGCAATAAAACCGATTGCTCTTGCAAAAGTTTGGGAGGTCTTCAAGGCTGTCTCCATCCCGATTGTGGGCATGGGCGGCATTGCAGGATTTGAGGATGCCATGGAGTTTATCCTCGCCGGATCGAAGGCTGTGCAGATCGGCACCATGAACTTTGTCTACCCAGATATCGCCGAACAGGTCGCCACTGCGATTGAACGATACTTCTCAACTCCCGGTGCGACACCCATCAACGAATATAGAGGAAGTCTTATAACTGATTAATTCTATAATCCTTAAAACCTTGAATAACCATGCGCATTGGAATTGGTATTGATGTACACCCTTTTGCGGAAGGCCGAAAACTTGTAATCGGTGGCGTTCATATCCCCGGAAGCAAAGGACTTGACGGGCACAGTGATGCTGATGTGCTGCTTCATGCTGTAAGCGATGCTCTGCTTGGCGCGGCTGCTCTGGGCGACATTGGACTTCACTTTCCCAACACAAGCCAGGAATTCAAAGATATCGACAGCATGATTCTCTTGAAACATGTTGGAAAGCTTCTTGAAAAGAACGGTTATCAGACGATGAACATCGATGCGATGCTGCTTCTTGAAGCACCGAAAATCGCCCCATACATTACTGAAATGCGTAAAAACATTGCACGCTGTCTCGGTGTTGAAATTGGAACGGTCTCGGTAAAAGCCACCACTAACGAAAAACTCGGCTATATAGGACGGGAAGAGGGCGCTGCAGCTCATGCGGTATGTATTATCCGCTCCATCTAAGCCCCGACTTCACCCCTGAGAATCCTGACCGGCAAATAGCGCGTAGCCTTTCTTGCCGGGCTCCAGGATGAGATTACGGCAATCAGAATACCAAATACAATAACAATCAGGTGTGCTTCAGGTTGTTCAATAATATTAATCTTGTCACTTTTCAAGACTCCTGCAGTACTTGCCTCAAATCGGATTAAGGAGACAAAATGACAAATCACATGCCCCATCGGACTACCGATAAGAACACCGAGAATGCCGATCATAAAACCTTCAAGCATAAAAATACGGGTAATGCTCCCGGCCTGCATGCCCATTGAGCGCAAGATGGCGATATCCTTAACCTTCTGCAGAATCACCGTGGTCATGACCGATGATACACCGAGGCCAGCTACTACAAAAACAAAGCCCACCAGTACCAGTGTAATGACAGCATTACGATTGTAAAATTCAATGACGTTGCGGTTGGTCTCATCCCAGCTCTCGCTTTTGTATCCGCTCAACTCCTGCACTTTCGCAGCGGTTGCGGCAGCACGATCAACCTGCGCAGTTCTTAACCCTATACCAGTCACCGAATTTGAGGCAATGCCCTCCATTCTCTGAGCAAGAGAGAGATTAACATAGGCCTCCCGTTCATCCTTTGCGTTAAAACCGCTGCTGAAACGCCCCACTATCGTTACAGGAAACTCTTCGCTGTTTTTTGTCACAAGCACTATCCTGTCACGGTAACCTGCATTGAGTTTTTTGGCCAGAAGATCGCCGACAAGTATGCCATTCGGGGTATAGGCAAGCTCTTCAAGGGAATTTTTTTCAATCAGATTTTTTTGCAGTCCGGCAATGTCTGCTTCAAGACGGGGAACAACTCCCCGAGCAACACAGGGAGTAAAACGGGTTTTATTGCGAGCCAACAGCTTGCTGAGTACAAAAGGTGAAATGCTTCGAAGTTCTTCGACCGGTCGAATGCTTTCGACAACTCCGGTGTAATTTTTTATAACCTCCTGTTGATTCAGTGTAATATTTTTGGTCACCATTGCAACCTTGGCACCTTCATGCCTGAGAAGATTTTCCGGGATAAGCGGAACTACCCTTTCAGCGCTTATCAGCACATGCGGGGTAGTATCAATCACTTTAGTAATCACATTCGATGATGAACCCCGGGAAACAGAAATGGTCGTCACAAGCATTGCAGAGCCTACAGCAACACCAAGAGCAGTAAGAATAGTCTGCCTCTTTCTTTCTCTCAGATGAATAAAGGCAATCCTTGCCTGATCCAGATAATTCATTATAAAATATGTACTTCTGGTTTTTCCCCGAAAATCGGCTGTTCTATAATTCTGACGCTTAGTGTTGAAATATCAAGTAAAAATAATCTATTTTAACTGCCAGAAACTGAGAGGAATTATTTTCCGACAAATAAATAAATTTGGTCATTAAATACTAACATTAGCTTTTAAGAGGAGAGCATACCTGTGAAAAAAATTGGCATTCTTACAAGTGGAGGGGATTGCGGAGGACTCAATGCTGTACTGAAAGGTGCCGCTATGATGGCTCTGTCAAAAGATCTTGAGCTTTATATTATCCCTAACGGCTACGCCGGATTATACAACCTTATCGATCAGGAAAAAATTGTCAGGCTTGATCAGGAGCGTCTCGATCGTTTTGACGCCAGTTTTGCCGGTTCTGAAGCGGGACATTCAAGGGTTAAAATCAAAGCGATTAGCAACCCTGACAAGTACAATCGTATCAAGGCAGGTATGAAGAAATTCGACCTTGATGCACTTATTATCAGCGGCGGGGACGATTCAGGCAGTGTCATGGTTGATCTCAACCAGAAAGGGATTCAGTGTATCCACGCACCGAAAACCATGGATCTTGACCTCCAGACCTACTCTGTCGGCGGTGATTCCACCATCAACCGTATAGCACAGTTTGTGCACGACTTGAAAACAACAGGCAAAACACACAACCGTGTGCTGGTCACAGAAGTTTTCGGCCGTTATGCCGGGCATACTGCTTTTCGCAGCGGTATAGCAGCAGAAGCCGATTGTATTCTTATACCTGAAATTCCTGCTGACTGGGATGTTGTTTACGAACACCTCGCCGAGCGCTTTACCAGACGTATCAGAGAGAGTGATGTCCATAGCGGAACCTACACCATTGTGGTTGCTGAAGGCCTGAAAAATGCTGATGGAAGCGATATTGTCGATGAATCAGCAGGCATTGACGCGTTCGGTCACAAAAAACTTGCAGGAGCTGGAAAATTCACCTGCCAGCAGATTCAGAACAGGATGAAAGCTGATCCGGCCATGCCGATTTTCATGAAAGAGACAGGTATGTTTGTCGAAGGGATATACGAAATTCCGGAAGTTCGCGAAGTCCATCCCGGTCACCTTGTCCGTTCAGGAAACTCTTCGGCTTACGATATCAACTTCGGTTTTGAAGCTGGTGCTGCAGCCATACTTCTGCTGCTTGATGGAAAATCCGGTGTTACGATCTCCAAAGTCAAGGGGCGTAAGGTCGAGTTCATCGAATCAAGCAAGGCTATCGTACAGCGTCATGTCGATCTTGAACACGTTGCAATGTACGAGTCTCTCGGTATCTGTTTCGGACGCAAGCCTGTAGCCTACGATCCGATTCTCCGTGAGGTTGAAGGGGTTTACGACAGAATTTACTGAGCGTTACATCTGACGCCTCAAAGCCCCTGCCCGCAACCTGCAGGGGCTTTTTTATATTTCTCTTTTCATTGGCTCAAAAGAGCTCCAATCGCCCTGAAACTGAAGAAAAAAGTCTGTATTGCCTTTTAAAAAACTCAAAACAAGCTATCTTTGAGAGGTAATACTGGAAAAGTTTTAACACCCAACGCCTGCACTATGAACAAGACCGCTAAAATCTGGATGAATGGAGAGCTGATTGACTGGGTTGATGCTAAAATCCACATTCTGTCTCATGTTGTCCACTACGGTTCATCGACATTTGAAGGTATACGCTGCTATGACACCCTTAAGGGTTCTGCAGTGCTTTTTCTGGACGAACACATCAAACGTCTGAGAGATTCTTCGAAAATATACCGGATCGAAATCCCATACTCTGAACAAGAACTTAAAGACGCTGTCATCAACATAATTCACGCCAATAGTCACAAGGCGTGCTATATCCGTCCTCTGGTATACCGTGGTCAAGGGGCTGTCGGAGTAAATCCGCACCGTGCATCGATCGAAGTCGCCATCGCAACATGGGAATGGGGCGCATATCTTGGAGATGATGTGCTGGAAAATGGTGTTGATGTTCGTGTATCATCGTGGACCAGACCCGCTCCAAACACGCTGCCTGCGTGGGCTAAAGCTGGTGGAAACTATCTGAATTCGCAGCTGATAAAAATGGAAGCCGTCATGGACGACTATGCCGAAGGACTCGCTCTCGATGTCAATGGCTATGTGTCCGAAGGAAGTGGCGAAAATATTTTTATAGTGCGTGATGGCATTATTTATACACCAATGTCAGGCCAATCGATTTTGCCAGGGTTTACCCGTTACGCTGTCATGCATATAGCAAAAGAGCTCGGCTATGAAGTTCGCGAAACGCTTATTCCCCGTGAAGCGCTCTATATTGCAGATGAAGTTTTTCTCACCGGTACGGCAGCAGAGATAACTCCGGTCAGAAGTATCGACAAGTACCCGATTGGTAATGAAAAGCGCGGACCCATTACTGAAGCGCTGCAGCATGCATACCTGAAAATTGTTCAGACCGGCGAAGACCCATACAACTGGTTGACCTTTATTTGAGGCCGGCAAGAGAGGCATGAGCTGGAACAACATTATTGGTCAGAAACAGCAGATCCGAACACTTCGGAAAGCACTTGATACCGGGCGTTTCGCTCATGCCTATCTTTTCACCGGCCCGGAGGGGTCGGGCAAAGAGTCTGCAGCTTTTGAAATAGCCTCTCTCTTCAACTGCCGATCATCTGAAGATTCCGAAATTGAAGGAGCTTGTGGAACATGCCCTGACTGTATGCAAATCCAGTCGTTCATGCATCCGAATGTAGAGTATATTTTTCCTGTAGAATCGGCTCTGCTCGATCCGGGCGACTCCGCAAAAAAAGAGAATAAGCGCTTTACGGAAGCAAAAGAGCGGTATGATGCACTGATCGAACAAAAAAAGCAGAATCCCTATTTTTCCCCTGCCATGGAGCGCTCCATGGGAATTCTTACAGAACAGATTATTACCCTTCAGCATAAGGCCTCGTTTATGCCAAGAGAGGGAAGTAAAAAGATTTTTATCATCTCGCAGGCAGAGCGGTTGCACCCTTCGGCTGCAAACAAGATTTTGAAACTTCTTGAAGAACCGCCTCCCCACGTTCTGTTTATTCTTGTTTCATCGAGGCCTGAAGCCCTGCTGCCCACAATCCGCTCACGATGCCAGGCCATCCAATTTTCACGGGTTACCGCTGGAGAACTTAAGCTCTGGCTGCAGGAAAACCGTCCTGAGATCAAAGATCCGGAGCTGAGCTTTATCGTCAGCTTTTCCAGAGGCAACCTACGCCTGGCATGGGAGCTTATCAACAGCCGCGAAAGCACAGAGTCGGAAACGGCAACCATTATGCTCCGCAACCGGGCGCTCGACTACCTTCGTCTGGTGCTCACCCCAAGCCGCTTCCATGAAGCAATAACGGCTTGCGAACAAAGCGCAAAAAACCTTTCGCGGAACGAACTCTCCCTCTTTCTTGCCGCTCTCCTGCTCTTCTTTCAGGATGTAAACCACCGCCGGATCAAACCGGACTTTCAGGAGCTGAACAACCCTGACATCAGCGATGCAATTGACCGCTTTGCCCATAATTTTCCCAATCCTGATTTCTTCCAGATATCAACCATCACCGAAGACGCCATAAGAGCCATCGAACGCAACGCCAATCCCCTGCTTGTCATGGCATCCTTCACCGCTGACATAAGAGGATTACTTCAGCGAAGCTGACAGTCTGAAATATTTTTTGGTGATGATAATCCTGAATGTTCAGGCTTTTGGTGGAGCGGTAGTTGAGTCGAGCCAGTTCAGATAACCGGGCAATCCGCCGGTTACCGGCAGTTTTATAATTTCTGGCACATCGTAGGGGTGGTGCTCAAGAATATATGCTTCAAGATCGCTGTAACGCGCTTCGGTTGTTTTGATATAGAGAGCCACTTCACTCTCTTTCTGCGTTGCTCCTTGCCAGAGAAAAAAGCTTCTGATATCACTCATCTGCACACAGGCCGCAAGACGATTGTTCAGAATCCCGTCCGCAAGGCTTTCTGCTTCCCGGCGGTCAGGTGCAGTGGTAATCACAATGCAATAACGACTCTCCATGCTCTCCGAAGAATATTAAACCTTTCACAATACTATAAGATCTTTACTGAATCCCTGCAACGGAGTAGCGCCTTGCGGGCCCATCACTACTGTATCCTCGATGCGCACGCCGAATTTTCCAGGCAGATAAATTCCGGGTTCAATGGTAAATACCATATTATCCTGCAGTACGTGCTCCCCTTTCGGGCTGATCCGGGGCTCTTCATGGACATCAAACCCTACGCCATGACCAAGGCCGTGGCCGAACTCATCACCGTACCCATGAGCCTTAATAAACCGCCGCACCTCTTCATCAAGCTCACTGGCTTTCATGCCGGACTTTGCTGAAGCTATGCCGAGAGCCTGAGCCTCCTTTACAATCCGATAGACTTCTCGCGCTTCGCTTGATACGCTACCAAGTGCAACAGTCCTTGTCATGTCGGACGCATACCCTTCATAGATACATCCCATATCGATGACAATCAGCTCTCCTGACTTGAATAACTGCCTTGAGGGCTGAGCATGAGGCATAGCAGATCGTGGGCCACCAGCTACTATAGGGTCAAATGAGTCTTTATCTGCTCCAAGCTTTCTATGCTGAAAAGTGATTTCAGCAGCAATATCAACCTCCGTAACAGAGGGTGAAATCATTGTAATCACTTCTGCCAAAACCAGTTCGCTGATTTCAGCAGCTCGACGCATCTTTACAAGCTCAATCTCATGCTTGATCATCCTGAATTCATCGAAAAAAGAATCGACGGGTATTACCCGTTGTTTTCCTCGAAGCTGGTCGATAAGTCGAGAGGCTTCGTGCCATGAAATGTCATCGGACTGGAGCCCGACCGCTTCTCCAAAGGAATATCTACCTGAACTAAGCTCTGCCGGAAAGCCATCACCGGCAATAACAACTTCGGCAATTTCCACCTCACGATTAGCCTGTTCTTTATATCGGAAATCGGTAAATAACCAGCATTTTTCGCGAGTCAAAACCAGCCTGGCACTTGAGCCGCTGAAACCGGTAAGCCAGCGGATAACAGAAAGATCAGTTACAATACAGCAATCAAGTGCCCGACTCATCATTTTCGTAAGAACCGCCTCGAGAGCTTTTTTGCGGTATGGCGTTATCTCTTTCATATCCATAAGTTGCAAAAATATTCTTAGATATTACGGCATACCCGTAATGAGTCTTTTACAATACAATCAATTCTTCTTATTATTTACATTTACGAATATTCGCACTGATTTGCCAACCAATCTGCTTCATGCCTCTAAAAAAATTACTGGAAAAGCTTCTTGCAAGCGAAAATTTTTCGCAGGAAGAGATGACATTCTGCATGAACAGCATTATGGATGGTCAGTTTTCCGAAATTGTCATAGCGGCTCTGCTCGCCCTTCTTCAGCAAAAAGGGGTGACTCCTCAGGAAGTTGCAGGGGCATACTACAGCCTTATCGAGAAAGCAGAGACGATTGTGCTTGATGATGAAGCTGTCGATACCTGCGGCACAGGCGGTGATCATGCAGGCACCTTTAATATTTCAACGACCGCTTCAATTATTGCCAACAGCGCCGGTGTCAGCATTGCTAAACATGGCAACCGTTCTGTAACCAGCAGTTGCGGCAGCGCTGATGTTCTTGAAGCACTCGGCTTCGCTATCGATCTGCCGCCGGAAGCAACAAAAGAGCTGTTTGAACGTACTAAATTTGCGTTCCTGTTTGCTCCTCTCTACCACCCTTCTATGAAAAAGGTGGCCCATATACGCCGCGAACTTGGCATAAGAACTATTTTCAACATTCTCGGTCCTCTCATTAATCCAGCTCGGGCAAAGCGACAGCTTGTGGGTGTTTTCAAACCTGAACTCATGGAGCTCTATACTGAAGTGCTGTTACAGACAGGAACCCGCCATGCAATGGTTGTGCATTCCATGACTGAAGAAGGTATAGCGCTTGATGAACCAAGTCTTAACGGCCCGACCTATATTATTGAAATCCAGAACGGCTCTGTCACCCGGCATACCGTTCATCCTGAAGATTTCGGATTGACCCGGCATGCATTATCGGAAATCCAGGGTGGAAACCGGGATGAAAACGCACTCATTATCCGCCGTATCCTTGACGGAAGCGCACCTGCCGCTCACATGGATGCATCGCTTTATACCACTGCAATGGCCTGTTATGTGTCGGGAAAAGCACCCTGCATCAATGATGGCTATATTTTAGCAAAAGAGGCTCTTGAAAGTGGTCAAACCGAAAAAAAGTTTATCGAGATTCTGAAAATAAACGCTGAACTCTCGCGAAGATACACTGTGGGCATGAACTAAATTCTTATCTTTTTATCAAAAAACTTGTATACTAACTGCCTTGTTTTTGAGCCGAAGTGAGAACTATTATTGCCCATGAACGGACGCGACACGCTAAAACCTGAAATGCATCAGAGCATCACCGACAAGCTACGCCTGTCAGGAGTTAGCGATGCCAGGCAAAAGGCTATCCAGAAGGCTCTGGATAACGTCAACAAGCCCGGATTCCGCATTGAGCCATCCGCTATCCTTCCTCTCATGAAACCGGTCACCTGGTTCCCGCCAATGTGGGCATTCGCATGCGGGGTCGTTTCAACTGGCGAAGACATTACTGCCAACTGGTCTATTCTTCTCAGGGGCATCCTTCTTGCCGGGCCGCTCATGTGCGCTATGTCGCAGACCATGAACGACTACTTTGACCGTGAAGTTGACGCCATCAATGAACCTGACCGTCCAATTCCAGCAGGTAAAATATCAAAATCGGCCAGCTGGCTTATTACCTTCGGCCTTATTATCACAGGCTTTCTTGTTGCGCTCTCCATTCACCCCTACGTTGTCGTTATTGCGTTTGTCGGTGTACTCATGTCGCACGCCTATTCAGGCCCACCTATACGGGCTAAAAGGAACGGATGGTTCGGCAACCTTATTGTCGGCCTTGCCTATGAAGGCGTCTCATGGCTGACCGGAAGTTTTTCCATTACACAAGGCATCCCTTCACAGGAAACCATTGCCCTGGCCATTATTTTTTCACTCGGAGCACACGGTATCATGACGCTGAACGACTTTAAATCAGTTGTCGGCGACAATATCCGCAAGGTTGCCTCAATTCCCGTTCAGCTCGGAGAAAAGAATGCTGCGATACTTGCCGCTGTTGTTATGGATGTTGCCCAACTTGCAGCCATATCGATTCTCGTCATGAAAGGTTCCATGACGACAACGGTGATTGCACTGATTCTTCTGGTCGCTCAGCTGCCGATGCAGAAAATCCTGATTGGAAATCCAAGAGAAAAAGCTGTCTGGTACAACGCCTTCGGCACGCTGCTCTATGTCATATCAATGATGGTTTGCGCTGTCGGTATCCGGCCTTGAAACAATAGATTTCGGGGTTTATAAAACTATTGTTATATTCCCTGACGTTTTTTTAACACCAATTGATAGCACCATGTCCAAAGTTTGTTTACTGACCGGTAAAAGACCTATCTACGGCAATACGGTTTCCCACGCGAACAACCACGTCCGTACACGTTTTGAGCCGAACCTCCATACAAAAAGAATCTGGATCGAAGAGGAAAAGCGCTTTGTAAAGGTTAAGCTTTCTGCAAAAGCCATGAAAATTATTGCTAAAACCGGAACAGCTGAGCTCGCTAAACTTCTCAAGTAACCGCCTTAGCGACAACCGGTCATACAAGATTTTTCACTATCTTATAAAGGCTCAACCATTCAAGGTTGAGCCTTTTTTTGTCGATGAAAAAAAAAATAATCATATACACCGACGGCGCCTGCAGCGGCAATCCGGGAAAAGGCGGTTGGGGAGCGCTGCTGATGTACGGCTCTTCAATCCGTGAAATCTCAGGGTTCTCACCCGCTACAACCAATAACCGCATGGAGCTGAGCGCAGCCATAGAAGCGCTCCAGGCACTCAAGGAGCCTTGCGAGGTTCACCTTTACAGCGACTCCAGCTATCTCGTCAACGCTATCAATGAAGGGTGGCTTAAACGATGGATAGCGAATAACTGGAAAACTGCTGCAAAAAAGAATGTTGAAAACGTTGATCTTTGGCAAAAAATATTGACGTTAATTAGACTGCAGGACGTTACCTTCCATAAAGTAAAGGGCCACAGCGACAACCCGTACAACAACCGCTGTGATGAACTTGCCCGTCAAGCTATCAAAACCAATTCCTAATCTCTTTTGAAGTATGCCAAGGAATGTCGCACCTGAAGCAACACCCGAAAAGCGCTCCCTTAAAAAAGGACCGGGACTTCTCATGTCAATAAGCGTTATCGGCTTTCTCTGCTTTCTTGCCGTTGTTCTCTGGATCAACTATCCGAAACCACGGCTTCAGCCTGAGCCCTTAACTCCTGAGCTTAAAACCATTATAGAGCACATTCCGGGGAAAAGCGATGCCCTTATATACGTCGGACTTAAAGATATCCGCCAAAGCGCCCTGTGGCAGAAGATCATTCCTGATTCACTTAAAAAGGCACCGCTCTTCCAGCCAAAAGGCCAGCTAAACACACTCTTGAGAACAGCGAATATCAATCCATCTCTGGACGTTGACACCCTGCTGATCAGTTTCAAGCGCCATGGCTATAAAGAACAGGAGTTTCTTGGAGTCGCATGGGGCGACTTTTTGAAAAAACTCCCTGAATCGTTTCTCAGAAAAAACAGCACAACTTCTGAAATAATCGGTGGCCGCCAATGCTACTCAATGGACAGCACCCTCTGGCTCTGCCCTCTCAGTTCGAGAAAAATAGCACTGGCCAGCAACAGGAAAATGCTGAAAGAGTTTCTTATCCCAACCGGAAGCTTTTTCAAGAGGGACTCTCTTTCAACCACCCTTATCAATAAGGCTGTATACAAATCACATCTCTGGTTTGCTCTGCCTTCAGCAGCCTGGACCTCAGGGGCTCTTCAAAGCCTCACCTCAGCAAACGGAGATATACAAACTCTTGGAAACCTGCACAGCATCCAGAATCTGGCCCTTTCTCTAAAATTCAACAATGGACTTGAAGGGGAGAGTGAATGGGTGTATGCAAGTCCAAAAGGTGCTTATTTTGCGTCAACATTCCTGTGGGGTGCACTTAAACTTTCGGAACTTTCAGGAACGAGAACAGGCGGACAGACAAAACAACTGCTTAACAAAATAGAGATACAGCAGAACCTACAGTCAGTGATCATTCATACCAGGCTGCCGATTGAGCTCTTTCAACATGCCAAACAAAAAGAGTAACTGCCTGCGATTTAGTGAGTATCACGAACAAAACAGAGCGACGATCCTTTCCAAAGCACCCGCAATTGCCCGCCGGTCATGACCATTTTTCCCGACTGGGTTCGGAGAAGATCGACAAGTTTCTGAAGCGTTTGAGCGTCGACAGGGGCATCCATATCCTGCAAAGCACGCTTGAAAACCTCTTTCTGCTCGAAAATCAAAAGCCCTTGCAGCGCCTGGACGTCAAGCTTTCCATCAGTCAGATATAGACCAGGTTCACGCTGAGCAAGATTCTCAAAATAGAGCTCAAGAAACTCTTCCAGCTCCCCCGCCTGTTCTGACAGCCTTTGAAGGGAGGGCATTAGTTTATAGGGAAAGCGCTCTTCTATGACAGGAATAATACGGTTCCGGATAAAATTTCTGTCATAGTCGTTGACAAGGTTGCTGGTATCCGTTCTGCTGGCAATACCTTTTTCCTTCAAATATTTTATAATATCCGATTTATGGAACAGAAGCATCGGTCTGATGATTTTACCATTGCGAGCCCTGATGCCCTTTAACCCTGGAAGAGAAACGCCTCTGAATAAATTGAAAAGTATCGTCTCTGCATTATCATTGACATGATGACCTGTTGCTATTTTTGTGTAGCCTTTCTCAGTTATCACCTTTTCAAAAAAACTGTACCTCAGAATCCTGGCTGTCTCTTCAACGGACTTTTTGCACTCTGCAGCAAATCGCAAAGTACCGAACTGTTCTATAAAACACTCGAGGCCAAGCGCTAAACATCGATCTTTAACAAAGCATTCATCCATATTACTTTCTGAACCCCGAAGCTGAAAGTTGCAGTGAGCAACGGCAAGATCACAATGCAGAACAGCCTTTACGGCGCCGAACAGCGAAAGCATAGCCATTGAATCCGGCCCTCCGGAAACGGCAACAAGCACCCTGTCACCCTCTTCGACAAGTCGCCTTGTCCTGATCTGCTCAAGAAACTTTTTTTCAAATGCATTCACTTGATCACCACTCTCCTTTTATACAGGAAATAGAGTTTCAAAGAGATAACTCCAATCGAAAAAATAAAAAAATGAAAAATAGTTACGCTTTCTTCTACGAAACAAGATAAATAATTATCATGGGTGAGTTTAACATAACAAAACCGATCATAGACCACAAAAGATGTTCACTTCCTACGGCAACAGCACCATGATAAAGGTTTTTTCAATGTGCTTTCTCACAAGCGCTGCCGCCCTGTTTTTACCCTTTTGGGCACGGATAGCCATCATGCTTATTGCAGGCATCGCTATCCTGTTTACCCTCTATTTTTTTCGCGATCCACACCGAAATATTCCGAAGGATAACAGGACTGTTCTTTCTCCGGCCGATGGGAAAGTCCTTCTTGTTCAGCCTCATGTTAACAAGGTTACCGGCAAATCCTCCACTCTGGTGAGTATCTTTATGTCGCCATTCAACGTTCATGTCAACCGTATACCGCTCAGTGGAAAAGTAACACATCTTCGATACTCTCCCGGCAAATTCCTGATGGCGTTCGACCCCAGGAGCATGGAAAGCAATGAAAAAATGGAAATCGGTATTGAGAATGGAGATATAGAGGTATTCTTCAACCAGGTATCAGGCTTTTTAGCGAGAAGAATCGTCTGTTCTCTACATACCGACGAAACAGTCACAATGGGCGAAAGGTTCGGCATGATCAAGTTCGGGTCAAGAGTCGATGTGATCCTGCCTTCTTCAGCCTCAGTGCAAGTTCAACCAGGGCAGCTGACCTGTGCAGGAGAAACCATTCTTGCCCGGTATTAATAGAGGAGAGAGTCAACAGGGTTGTTCGTGCTGAAGAGTTGGTTTAGGTAAGCATATTGCTTATATAAATCAGCGTTATATTTTTTACTGAAAGTGCACACCAAGATACCAGGCCATGCTTTTCAGCCTTTATATCAAAAATTACGCACTGATTCAGGAGCTCTCTATTGAGTTCACTCCGGGATTGACCATTATCACCGGTGAAACCGGTGCCGGAAAATCCATTCTTATCGGAGCACTCAATCTGGTTCTTGGTGAGAGGGCAAGCAGTGATCTTGTAAGATCCGGCGCAACCAAGGCTGTCATTGAAGCCGTACTGAAAGAGGTTCATTCTGAAAAGCTCGATAACCTCCTGACAGTGGCTGAAATAGAAACAACAGCAGAACTTATTCTCCGCAGGGAACTCTCATCAAGCGGTCAATCCCGCTGTTTCATCAACGACACTCCTTGTACGGCAGCTCTCCTGAAACAGGTTGGAGAGATACTTATCGATCTGCACGGGCAGCATGAACACCAACTGTTGCTGCATGCCGACACACACGAAACCATGCTTGACGATTTTGCTCAAACAGCATCGGAAGTCAGCTCATACAAAGCTGCCCGTTCAGTTCTTCGGGAACTGCATAAGCAACTGGTCGCGCTAAAAAAAGAAGCGACTGAAATTCATGACAAAAAAGAGATACTGGATTTTCAGTTGAACGAGCTGAATGCACTTGACCTGAAAAGCGGCGAAGATGAGGGTATTGAAACCGAGATAACGCTGCTGGAAAATGCTGAAACCCTTTTCACCCTGAGCTCTTCCCTGAACGAACTCCTTTACGACGGAGAACACTCCGTTTATTCATCGGTAGCTGCAGCACTCCATATAGTAGAAAAGCTTGCCGGAATCGACAAACGCTTCGACATCCATATCGAGGAAACACGCACAGCAAAAAGTATTATCGATGAACTCGCCCGTTTTACACGAAGCTACACGTCAGATATTGATTTCAATCCGGACAGGCTCGAGACTCTGCGGGAACGCCAGCTCAAACTTCAGCGTATCTGCAAAAAGTATGGACTTACGATTTCCGGACTGATCGAACTGCAGAACGAGTTGGACACGAAGATAGCCCTTGAAGGCAACCTTGAAGAAGAGGTGACCCATCTCCAGCAGCAAATCAACGTGCAGAGAGAAGAGCTTTCAATACTGGCCGGCAAGCTTTCCCTGAAGCGACAGGATGCTTCAAAACAGCTTGAACGAGACATTCAAGAGCAGCTTGCAGAACTCGGTATAGCAAACGCTACCTTCATAGTCAGCATTACCAATGAGGAGAATGGTGATGGTGAAATCGCCATTGAGGGAAAACAGTTCTCAGCATTCAGCAGCGGGTACGACCGTATTGAATTTCTCATTTCCACCAATCCCGGTGAAAAACCAAGACCGCTCATCAAAGTTGCATCCGGTGGAGAAATTTCAAGGATTATGCTCGCCATGAAAAGTGCGCTGGCCAAATCAACAAAGCTGCCGATCCTTATTTTTGATGAAATCGATACAGGCATCAGCGGTCGGATTGCTGAAGCCGTGGGTAAAAGTCTGAAAAAACTTTCTCGACTGCATCAGATAATAGCTATTACCCACCTGCCTCAAATTGCTGCTATGGCCGAACTGCACCTCCAGGTTCAAAAATCCCTGCAGGAAGAGAGAAGCGTAACTGAAGTGACCACGCTTGACCATGAAAGCCGCCTGCAGGCCATTGCAGGACTGATCAGCGGAAAAGATATTTCACCCTCGTCCATTAATCTTGCTGCTGAACTGGTTGCAGCAGCTGAATCCGTTTAGAACAAAACAAACCGGCATCGAAAAATCAGCTTAAATAGTTCTAATGGCGTCTCATCAAAGCACGGTTGATTATATCCTTGAACAAATCGCACATGCGGGTAACGTCAGCGGCAAAAAAATGTTTGGAGAGTATGCTCTTTATTGCGACACGAAAGTTGTTGCGCTGATTTGCGACGACCAGCTTTTTGTAAAACCAACTGCTGCGGGGAAAGCGTTTATTGGAGCAGTCGTTGAGGCGCTCCCGTATTGAGGGGGCAAAGCCGTACTTTCTGATTTCCGGCGAGAAATGGGACGACAGGGAGTGGTTGGCAGAGCTTATAAGAATTTCTGCCGGAGAGTTGCCCTTTCCTAAACCAAAAAAGTCCACAGAAGAGAGACGCAAAAAAAGCCGTTGAATTGAAAAAATTTAATTTTCAGTTTTCCTTACCCTGTTTTTCTTTTCCCTTTCAGTATCTTCACGATAACGAATACCTTTAATCATTGATAAAACGTATGTCTACACGATACATTTCAGGATCAGCTGTCGCACTGGTAACACCTTTCAGACAGGATAGATCGATCGATACGGATGCTTTAAGGAGACTGGTACAGTTCCATATTGAAGCTGGAACAGATATGATCATCCCCTGCGGCACGACCGGCGAGTCCCCAACTCTTTCCGGAGATGACCAGTTTGAAATTATCCGCACAGTCAAGGAAGAGGCTGGCGGCAAAATCAAAATTGCGGCAGGTGCAGGAACAAATGCCACGCTGCATGCTGTTGAGCTGGCAAAGAACGCTGAAAAAGCCGGCGCTTCAGCTATTCTTTCCGTAGCACCGTATTACAACAAGCCTTCGCAGGAGGGTATATACCAGCACTACAAGCATATAGCTGAAGCTGTGTCGGTACCGATTATTATTTACAATGTTCCGGGAAGAACCGGGTGCAATGTAGCTGCATCGACAATTCTGAGACTGGCAAGGGATTTTGACAACATTGCGGCTGTAAAGGAAGCATCGGACAACTTCATCCAGATTGCTGAACTTCTTGAAGAGCGTCCTGACAACTTTTCAGTTCTGACCGGTGAGGACTCGCTGATTCTGCCGTTTATAGCTATGGGTGGTGATGGAGTTATTTCCGTGGCTGCAAATGAGGTACCTTCTCAGGTGAAGGGACTGGTCGAGGCTGTCAAGCGTGGCGATCTTGCAGCGGCAAGAGCAATAAACAGCACCTATCGCAACCTGTTCAGACTGAACTTTATAGAAAGCAATCCGGTGCCGGTAAAATATATTCTTGCACGGATGGGGATGATTGAGGAGAACTACAGGTTGCCTCTTGTACCCCTGTCGTCAGAAAGCAAAGCGATTATTGACGAGGAACTGAACTCCCTGGGGCTTATATAAGAGCCCCAAGATTTTCAGCAAAACTGTCGAGCTCTTCTCGTGTCCGTTTTTCCGTGACGGCTATAAGCAACCCGGTTTCATCGTGTGCCGCAAGATCGTAACCTGCAAAAACCTTCTTTTCCAGCATCGCAGCAATAACTGCTGCTGCTGGAATTGGGGTATTCACCACAAATTCACGGAAATAAGGGGACGTGTACTTCAGGGAAAATCCGGGGATTGCAGCTATTTTTCCCGCCAGGTAGTGCGCCTTACGCGCTGATTGAGCAGCAACCTCCCTGATCCCCTCTTTGCCAAGCAGCGAAAGATAGACCGCTGCCTGAAGAGCGTTAAGGGCCTGGTTACTGCAGATGTTAGATGTAGCTTTTTCGCGGCGGATATGCTGCTCGCGGGTCTGCAGAGTAAGAATAAAGCCATCCTCGCCATCCCTGTCTTTGGTCATTCCGACAAGACGGCCGGGAATTTTGCGTACAAGCTGCTGTTTCACCGTAAATATTCCAAGATATGGCCCGCCAAAACTCTGCGGATTACCCAGCGGCTGACCTTCACCAACAGCAATATCTGCGCCGTAACTTCCCGGAGCAGCCAGTACACCAAGAGAGATCGGATCGGAGGAAACAATAAACAGCGCTCCGTTTGCATGAGCTATATCGCGTATAGCCTCGACATCTTCAAGACAACCGTAAAAATTCGGCTGCTGAACGACGATTGCAGCAATGCTGTCGTTAACAATTCCTTTAAGGGAAGAGATACTCCCGACACCATCTTCAAGGGTATTCTGAATGACAGCCGTATGGCCTGAAGCCTCAAGATAGGTTTTCAGAACAGAGCTGTTATAGGGATGAAGCTTGCCTGCTACCACAACCTGACCACGACCGGTGACGTTCATGGCCATCAATACCGCTTCGGCGAGAGCTGTCGCCCCGTCATACATTGAGGCGTTGGTTACATCCATCTCGTAAAGACGGCATATAAGAGTCTGATACTCATAAATCGCCTGCAGGGTTCCCTGGGATACCTCCGCCTGGTAAGGAGTATACGCCGTGTAGAACTCACTGCGGGATGCAATGGTCTTGATGGCGACAGGAATAAAATGGTCGTAGGCCCCTCCGCCGAGAAAGCTTACATAATCGGAAGTACTCCGGTTTGCGGAGGCAAGACCTTCAAGCAGTTTTCGAACCTGGAGTTCATCTGAAGCAGGAAAGACCTCAAGAGCTTTTTTCAGACGGATCTCTTCCGGAATGTCGGCAATAAGATCATTAAAGGAGTCTGCACCAATTGCCCGAAGCATCTCTTCGCGTTCACTTGCGGTATTGACAATGAATGGCATAATTACTCCCCTATCAACTGACGGTATGCCGCAGCATCAAGGAGTGCGTCGACCGCTGCAGGATTGTCAAGCTTTATTTTGACCAGCCAGCCATTATTGTAGGGTTCCTGATTGACAATTTCAGCATTGTCGAGGGAAGTATTCAGTTCAAGTATTTCGCCGGCGACAGGAGCAAAAAGATCGGCCACTGTTTTTACGGCCTCAACGGTGCCGAACACCTCATGCTCTTTGAGCTTTGTGCCCGCAGATTTCAGCTCTACAAAAACAATATCGCCAAGCTCTGACTGAGCAAAGTCAGTAATGCCGACCAGTGCTGAACTGCCATCTTCAAGCAGTTTGATCCATTCGTGGTCTTTGGTATAACGAAGATTTTCAAGAATAGTCATGGCGAGAAAGATGGTGTGTTATTTGAGTTCCGATATCAGTAAGTGAACAGTGAGAAACAAGGTAATATTTTTTTTCAAAGAGCTGAAAAAAGAGAGAATAAAAACCCTTTCAACTCGTTGATGCAAAAGGGTGTTATGCAAGTCGCTGCCTCATGGCTTCATAGAGCAGCACCCCTGCCGTCACGCTGACATTCAGGGATTCCACACAGCCTGCCATCGGAATACGGACAACATGATCGCAGTACTCCAACGCTTCAGGAGCAATCCCGCTACCCTCCATACCGAGCACAATTGCCGTGGATTTTATCATATCAGCATCGGTATAATTAAGCTCTGCATCCATATCGGCAGCTAAGATCTGAACGTTCTGCAGATGCAGAAATTCCAGGGCGCGCACAAGACTTTTAACCTTGCATACTCTCATGTGTGAGAGCGCACCGGCAGATGCCTTATTTACAACTGCGTTAACGGGTGAACCCTTTCCTTCGACAAGGACGACGGCATCGGCGGCAACAGCTTCAGCTGTTCTGATAATTGCCCCGATATTATGAGGATCATCCAGACCCTGCAGCACAACGAAAAGGGGAAATGTATTGCGAGGGCTTTGGAGCACCTCCTCAAGCGAGTAATAGGTAACGGAGCTGATCAAAGCACAAACACCCTGATGCTTTGTTGTTCCTGCAATCACTGAAAGCTTTTCAAGACGTGCTTTGCCGGTTACAAGCTTCAGGCGTCTTGCGCTGATGATAATTTCCTTGAGCTTCGGGTGAGAGGTATTAAACTGAAAATAAATCTTCTCAATGGTATCCGGTTTCTGCTGGAGAAGTTCAAGAACAGCATTTCGGCCATACACTATGTTTTCAGAATGTTCCGCGTCCATAAAACCTCTTTTCCTTTCTGAATTGAACGTTAAAGTTAAGCAAAGAATCAAGTTGCCGGGAAGGCTCGAAATATGCTGTGTTTATTGACTCTTTATAGCATTGCCGAAAGCTAATTAAATTTATCAAAAATCATTTTTTTTAATATCTTTCCAGTCGCCTAGATTTGATTACGCATGCTACGATTGTTTTTTTGGTCGTGGTTTTCCATCATTGCTCTGCATGAGTTTATTCATCAATACAAATCAAGTGGGACTGCCAGTATGACCCGGATCTTTAAAACAATGGAGGGAAATGAAGCGTTAGCTCATGTCTCTTATCGTACAAGTGAAGTTATCTGTATCTACCCGATTACACCAGCTTCGCCGATGGGTGAATATTCCGATGCATGGGCAGCTGAAGGGAAAAAAAACATTTGGGGAACAGTTCCCAAAATTGATGAATTACAGAGCGAGGCCGGAGCTGCAGCTGCAGTTCACGGTGCTTTGCAGACCGGTGCATTGACAACCACGTTTACCGCATCGCAGGGTCTGTTACTGATGATTCCGAATATGTATAAAATTGCTGGCGAGCTGACTCCTTGCGTCATACACGTTTCAGCCCGCGCACTTGCGGGACAGGCCCTCTCGATATTCGGTGACCATGGCGATGTCATGTCGGTTCGCGGAACAGGCTTTGCCCTGCTTGCATCCAGTTCTGTACAGGAAGTTATGGATATGGGGCTCATTTCCGCCGCTGCGACACTTGAATCAAGAGTACCGTTTCTTCATTTCTTCGACGGATTCAGAACCTCACATGAGATTGCTAAAATCGAGGTGGTTTCTGATGACATCATTAAAACACTGGTAACCGATGAGCTCGTAATAGCTCACCGTAACCGCCGCATGAGCCCTGACGCTCCCGTCATCCGAGGAACGTCGCAGAATCCCGATGTCTATTTTCAGGGAAGGGAAACCGTCAACAACTTTTACAATGCCTGTCCTGAAATCACACAACGATTGATGGATAAATTCGGTGAACTCACCGGACGGCACTATAAACTATACCAGTACTATGGCGCAGAGGATGCTGACCGCGTTATTGTGCTGATGGGATCCGGTGTTGAGGCTGCCCGTGAAACGGCTGAATATCTCAACAACCAGGGCGAAAAAGTCGGCGTCATCCATGCGCGCATGTTCCGCCCGTTTGCCATCGACCGCTTTATCGCCTCGTTACCTGCAACAGTCAAATCAATTTCCGTTCTTGACCGTGTCAAGGAACCAGGAAGTGCTGGAGAACCGCTCTATCTTGATATAGTCAATGCTTTGCTTGAAGGTGTACAAGATGGACTGCTGAAATCCATGCCAGCCATTACAGGCGGCAGATACGGCCTCTCTTCAAAGGAATTTACTCCTGCGATGATCAAGGCGGTTTATGACAACATGGCACTCGCGAAACCGAAAAATCATTTTACGATCGGCATCAACGACGATGTTACCCATACAAGCCTCAACTTTGACCATACCTTCTCTATTGAACCTGATGAAATGTTCAGAGCGCTCTTTTACGGCCTCGGTTCAGACGGTACGGTCGGCGCCAATAAGAACAGCATCAAGATTATCGGTGAAAACACAGAGAACTACGCCCAGGGCTATTTCGTCTACGACTCTAAAAAAGCCGGTTCAATAACAATGTCTCACCTGCGTTTCGGACCGAGTGAGATTCGCTCAACCTATCTGATCACACAGGCACAGTTTATCGGCTGCCACCACTGGATTTTCCTTGAGATGATCGATCTTGTGAAAAATCTCAAGAAAGGAGGAACGCTGCTTCTCAACTCTCCTTATGCACCCGATGAAGTATGGGATAAACTGCCAAAAACCGTTCAGGAGCATCTGATTCTGAAAGAGGCTAAGCTCTATACCATTGATGCTTATCCCGTCGCTCATAACAGCGGGATGGGCCAGCGCATCAATACAATTATGCAGGCTTGCTTTTTTGCCATATCAGGGGTTCTGCCACGAGAAGAGGCAATTGAACAAATCAAAAGCTCCATTCGGTATACCTATGGCAAAAAGGGAGATGAGGTAGTCAAACAGAATATTCAGGCTGTAGACAATACGCTCTCCAACTTGCATCAGGTCACCATAGGCTCCATTGCTGACAGCAAAAAAGTACTCCGTCAGCCTATTAGCGGAGAGGCATCCGACTTTGTCTGTAACGTCCTGGCAAAAATAATTTCCGGTGATGGCGACGACATCCCGGTAAGCGATATGCCCGCCGACGGAACCTATCCGACCGGAACCTCCAAATTTGAAAAACGTAACCTTGCCGAAGAAATTCCAGTATGGGAACCTGATCTATGCATACAGTGTGCGAAATGCTCCATGGTATGCCCTCATGCCGTTATCAGGGCCAAGGTCTATGATGCAAATTACCTTTCAAACGCTCCACGGACTTTCAAATCAGCAGAAGCAAAAGGCACAAGCTGGGAAGGTATGAAGTACACTATTCAGGTCGCTCCAGAGGACTGTACAGGATGCGAACTCTGTGCTCATGTCTGTCCGGGAAGGGATAAAACCAACCACGACAGAAAAGCTCTGAATATGAAGCCGCAACAGCCGCTTCGTGATACGGAGGTTGACAACTGGAACTATTATCTCAACATTCCGGAATTTGACCGCAATAAAATCAATACAAAGCTGATCAAGGAACAGCAGCTTCAGCTACCTTTGTTTGAGTTTTCAGGAGCCTGCTCCGGCTGCGGCGAAACACCGTATGTCAAACTCATGACACAGCTCTTCGGCGACCGTCTTGTTGTGGGCAATGCTACCGGTTGTTCATCGATCTACGGCGGTAACCTTCCTACTACCCCTTATACGACCAATGCTGAAGGTCGCGGGCCAACGTGGTCGAACTCTCTCTTTGAAGATACAGCTGAATTTGCGCTTGGCTTTAGAATCTCCATCGATAAACAGCGAGAGTACGCATGCGAACTGCTACAAAGAGTATCAGCTGAAATCGGTGATCCGCTTACAACAGAGATCCTTCAGGCTACTGAGCTGAACGAACCGGAGATATTTGAACAGAGGAAAAGGGTTGCCATCCTGAAAGAGAAGCTTCATGCAATCGACTCTGCTGATGCAAGAAATCTGCTCTCCGTAGCTGATATGCTTGTAAAGAGGAGCGTATGGGGCGTCGGTGGTGACGGCTGGGCTTACGACATCGGCTACGGTGGCGTTGACCATATCACAGCGGGAGACAAGAATATCAACCTGCTCGTGCTTGATACCGAAGTATATTCCAATACCGGAGGACAGGCATCAAAAGCAACACCGAAAGCTGCAGTGGCTAAATTTGCAGCAGCCGGACGTACAGCGACCAAAAAGGATCTCGGTATGATATCGATGTCCTACGGAAGTGCCTATGTCGCCTCTGTTGCCCTTGGAGCCCGTGATGAACAGACCCTGAAAGCATTCCTCGAAGCCGAAGCTTATAACGGACCGTCCATCATCCTTGCCTATTCGCACTGTATTGCACATGGCATCAATATGTCAACGGCACTCGAGAATCAGAAAGCTGCGGTCGATTCCGGCCACTGGATCCTCTACCGCTACAATCCTGCACGCTTGCTGGAAGGAAAGAATCCGCTTATTCTCGATTCGAAAAAGCCTAAAATACCGGTTGCCAATTTCGTCGATATGGAAAACCGCTTCAGAATGCTCAAAAAGAGCCATCCATCTCTTGCCGCAGAGTATTACGCAGCGATCCAGAAAGAGGTTGATGCTCGGTGGGCTCATTACGAATACCTCGCTGCTCGCACCAATTTCTGAACTGAGCAGTAGTCACACGTGACGTTACAATCACAAAAAAACGGCGGTTTTATCCCGCCGTTTTTTTTATGTCTACTTCCAAATCCTGAGCGTGATAACGCGGTTTTTTATTCCTTTCATCACTCAACAGAGGATTCTTTCCATGCGGCTATGCCATCCTTGCTCTTCAAAGGAAAATAAACGAGCCGGTATGCAGCGGAGGGGGAACACACAACCAGGGGGCATCGTACCGCTGAAAGCGCCAAATGCAGCTTGCTGAACCAAATGCAAGCGGCTGAGAATGCGGGCTGTTGTGTTGGCTGAGCAAAGGCAATGCTGCGCAAACGGAGCCCTTCAAGGCGCAGTGCAGCGCTGTGTGCTGAGCAGTATGCCGGTAGCATGCGGATTTAGTCTTGCTGCAAGAGAGCAATCGGCCAATATGATTTGGCTTGATCTATTAGAGATCGAAAACGGCAATTTCAGGGCGTGAACCCAAGCGCGCAGAGATGATTGACATTCCTACCCCTCTGGACACATAGAGGCGGCATCCTGATATATCGTAAAAACCCGACACAAAGTGGCCGCTTCCTTTAGGGGTAAATGGTGCCCATCCTGCGATCGTAATTTGTCCTCCATGGGTATGTCCAGACAGGCATAGGGTACCTCGACCTAAGCTCATGAGTCTGCGAACTTCGGATATGTCGAAGAATCCAGGCGAGTGTTGCAGGAGGACAGTTGTTACGCAATGATTGTGCATGTACCCAATTCTCTCTAATAGACCAAGGTCAGGATTCCCGGCAGTGAAGTCATCAAGACCTATCAGCTGAATTGTGCGTTTTCCCTTCGTGAATGAAGACAGTTCGTTGAGAAGAAGTTGATTCCCTCCGTGACCCTCAATGGCAGCGCGCAGGCTCACGAAGTCCAATCCACTCCAATGCTCCCAGTTGCCGGGCACTGCAAACAGAGGAATTGGTCCAAGTTCCTCGATAAAAGCATGCAGCAAAGGCAACGCGTCAGCGCGATCGATCATGTCACCAGTTAAGACCACAAGATCAGGATGCAATTCCTTCACCTGGTTCACCAGAATCTTTTCATGTTTTCCGATGGCTTGGAGGTGGAGATCAGAAAGTTGAACAAGTCGTAACCCTGGCTCATCACATTGATGACGCATATCGTGGTGAGTCACCTCAATGCGTCCAGGCTCAACAAGAAAAGCCGTTCCAAAAACTGCTAACAAGCTGGTGACGAGAAGAAGTCCGACAAAGGTCCGGAGGCGAAATGTCATTAAGGAGAGCTTAGGTGTTGAGGACTTTCATTTGAACTGGGGCCAATTTCAATTTATGCCGGGGTAGTGTCGCTCATTGACTGTAGATTTCGGAGAAAAGTTCAGAAACAGTGTAAACGGCCAGGTATCCGATAAACAAACTTGTAGTACCATAGCGGGGTGTCCATTTTATTATTGCAAGTCCAAAAAAGGGTTGTTTAGAGAAAGTGTACGTTATGAATAACGTCACCTATCCCATTAGGTGAAGCATCATAACTATGCAGCGCCAAATCTAAATATCCTTTTTCTTTTGGGTTAAGGCTCAACTTTGCATTAACTCTATAGCTCGTTCGTTTAAGTCACTGGGAGCTTTGGTCTCAGTTTTACTTGATTTGATATTTCCCTATCCTCTTACAATCATTACGTGGAGAGAGTAACGGAGACGAATTCATGGCACTTATAGACGAAGTCCCTTTCGTGCTTCTTTGGCAGCACGCACACTCTCTATCCATTCGGGGGCGAAGAGAACAGGAGATCGCTTTGATTGACGTAATTTGTGCCAGTGCTTCCCTTCTATTAGCCTCGGCGGGTAATATCCGGCGGCGTTCGTATATCCAACCCTCCAGTTGCGTAGAGTCTGCTTTGTCACTCCGAGAATCTCCGCGGCCTCATCTTCTGTGTATCCACCTAAAGGTCGTACAATCGGGTTATTGCCTGTTGACTCACTACTCTGGACTTCTGTATTAATAGCCTCTAGGATTTATCTACAATCTCCGATTCTGTAAATCCACCTCGCTGAGTTTCTATCGATTCCTTAACTATTGTGAGATTGTATCCACCTATAGGTCGTACGATCGGTTTATTGCCTGTTGCCTCACTAATCTGGACTTCTGTATTAATGTCCGCCAGAGATTTATCTACGACTTCCGATTCTGTAAATCCACCTCGCCGAGTTTCAATCGAATCCTTAACTATTACCAGAGAATTCTGGATATCTGTATTAACGAGGTTTGTTCCCAAGTCAACCGCATCTACTAACATCGAACCCTCATCAGACTCAACACCAGATTGCATAAGCTTATCTAACTCATGAATCAAGGTCATGTCAGTAATGTTTGGCTCTTCATAATCACCCTCTGGCGGAATACCCAGTTCATTAAGACGATCAAAAACAGGTTTCATAGCAAGCTCTTCATTTCGATAGAACGCGCTACCACGGATTCGGACAAACTGCCACTTTCCCACCCTTTCAAGTATTGTTTGTCGCTCCATGTCTTTCGCCAGATTTTCCATCGTGTGATACCAATCCCCATCACATTCTATTGCCAAACGCTTGCCAGCGCCTTCAACTACCATATCAATACGAAGGTATCCAACAGGCCATTGCGTCTTGACGCGGTATCCTTTAGCTGTAAGGCGTTTGAGAACATCTCGTTCAAACGGTGATTCGGTTTTGGTGACCTCTTGATCAAAAGCACGTATGGTAGCCAAAGGATCTCTGACGTGGTTCATCAATTGGAGCCTGATATCACCGGTCTTCAGATGCATGCTTGGGTCAAAAGAATGCATTACCCACATCTGGTCTTGTGCACGGCTGGCGGCAACATTGAATCGCTTTTTAGTTAGTTCAAAAGCACCGTAACCTTTTAAGCGAAGTGGTCCCTCCCCCGTTGGACTATCGACCATTGAAAGAAAAATAATGTGTCTTTGATCCCCTTGAAACTCACCAGGATTTCCTGCTTGGATACGACGTTTTTTTATTTCTGTGCTTGGGATCTCTTTATGAAGCATCGTCTGGATCAATAAAGCTTGCTGTGCATTACTCAGCATTGAAATAATACCAATAGTCTTGTTAGCGTATTTTGGATGTAGAATCATCGCCTTGATGGTATCGATTATCTGCCGAGCCTCAGCCCGATTGATACCGCCTTCTCGAATCCCATCAACCATACGTCCAACACATGCTGGTTTTATGTCTGTTGAGTTGGATTCGCGCAACGGCTTTATCTTACCATTATATGAAAGCTGGTTGCTGAACGCAATAATTTCAGGTACGCAACGAAAATGTTCGACTAAAAGAGTCCCAACCCCAAATGATTGCCGACCGATGTCATAGATCGACGTCAAATTATTAAAAAGGTGCGCGTTTGGAATCCCCTGCAAGTTTGCCCTGATCAAGTTCTGTAACGTGGCAGTTGATTTCCCTGTACCCAATGGAGTCACTTGCTCATGGTCACCGACTATAATTACCTGTTTGCCGAGGTAGATCGGGATCAATGCATTGAGATCGGCTTGACTTGCCTCATCAATTATAACAACATCAAACCTTGTTGTATGCGGATCGAAGCTCTCTGCTACTATCGAGATCGGCATCACCCATACTGGCACAGCTTCTGCACACTTTCTCATCAGCTTTTGTGCTGCTGTAAGATACATGTTCCTCTGATTTACATCCCTGGTAGATCTCAGACGGTCCTCCGTATGAAGCCAGCCCACCAAGGCTTGACGAATGTCGGGATTTTCTTCAAGTCGCTTCAACTGAGTACCCCAAGCTTTACAATCGATCAACGAATGGGTTATATGTTTGAGTACTTCGCCCGACCGGTATAGTTCATGCTGCAATACATAAGCATCCAATTTATCTCGTTCGACAAGTGAGTCATGCAACTGCCGCAATGTCCAAGCCTTCGCCACATCACCTGGAACAGTTCCTTGCTGATGCGGTGACACTCGGTTTATAATGTCTTCTGACCAGACTGGCGCGATTAAACCTAACTTTTTTGCTAATACATCCCGCTCATCAATCAAAGGTTTTATGGTATATAATCGGCGAGCGTAATCAATAGCTGTTGAGTAAGACTCAGGAACCCGAGACCTGACAGATTCAACAATCCTGCTTATGCAACCTCGATCAGGTGAAGTCGAATCCATCTGTATTGTGAGGTTATTAAGGCATTCAAAGCCTACCTCACATTCTCGCAACTTCCGTCGCCCTATTTCTGCCGCCAACAGTGACGGCAGAATAACTGTAGCCAATCGCTCGATAACGAGATACTCCGATATCTGACTGGCTTCTCGGGGAATCGTCACCATCAGTTCGTCCAGTAGCAGCCCCTCTGCACTGAGCCTATTAGCCAAAGGAAGCCAAACTGAAGCATGCCATTCAAGCGAGCGATGAATATCAGGTATCAACGATCGGCATGCAAGTTCAGGTGCCGATCCCAAGGTGTTAAAAGGTTGCTGAATATATTTCCCAATCATCATATCCCACGGCAAAACCAATGCAGAACGCAAAACCTCAAGTTCTGCTATACGTAGAAGTGCATCAAAATGTTCGCGAATAACAGGGCGCCCAGCCTTTACGGACGTCGTCTTGATAAACTGTCGCCATTCGGAACGGGTTGCCAGCAGCAAGAAACCCAACTTTCCTCCATTGTCAAGGTAATCGCAGATCTGACTGCAGATCTGGCGTTGCTGGTTGAGCGGTAAAACCTTTGATAATTGCGGCTCATGATGATAATGCAAGGAATGTCTCGAATTTGCTTCTACAGCCTCTTGAATCGTGGTGACCAAGCGTTTCCAAACTTCTCTTTCGGTTGCATGATGTAAGCCTGCCACAATTGCGTAAGGTCGCCAGCAACGGCTGCGAATATCATCAGAAAACTCTGCATTGATTTCATTCAACAACGAATCTAACGTTTCGCTGTTCTGACCGGTCGTTCTCCAACGGTCAACCCCATAACTCAGATCAGATGTAGTTAGGTGATGATATTCTGTGACCATGACTTGGAATTGCCGTTCAGTTGGGAGTTGTGCCAAATCCGGCAACGGATATCTGGCATCTTGCTCTTCTCCCGCAGTAAAGGTGGAGCCAAGAGCATACAACCTCATAATTTCCTGATCGGTCAGGTTTATTTCAGCCCCAAGCTTTACAATGCCGGGTATCCACCCATGATCGTCAAGATTTGACGAGACAAAACGTGCAGCGTCTGCTGGTTTAAACGATCGTTGACCAACGGCTATTTCTTTATACTCGTTTTCCAGCGCTTCGCGTAATTTGTGAGATAATTGCTTTTGCTGGGACAGTATACTTCTGCGTTCATCTTCGTATCCCTTTGCTTTTTCCAGTAATTCATCTGCACTATCACTGGTACGCCGTTGTTCAATAGAACTAATCGAGTCTTTTAGCTGCTCACGTGCGTCACTATCGCTTCCGAGCACTGCAACCGCCAGCGGTTGCAGCATAATAGGCACATTGTCTCGCAGAACACGCAAGGCCTTGGTGGTTTGGGCTGTAACCAAGATGGATTTCCCCTGTGCAAGTAGATGCCCGATCAGGTTTCCGATAGTATGAGTTTTTCCGGTACCTGGAGGTCCTTGGACGATAACAGAACCACTATGCTCTAGCTTGCGGATAATCTGCTTTTGCTCTTCGTTAGCTTCATGTGCAAGAAGGATATCATCATCGCTGAAACTAAACTCTTTGGACTGCTGCTCTTGATTACCATTCCCAGAAGAATCTCCTAATCCAGCACTCACCCATTCACTGCTTGTTCCAGTGATATGAAAGAGTGCAGGAGGAAAGACCTCTTGACGTTCGATATCATCTATAATGGCATCCACCGAATTGGCAATGCCGGAAGTACGTTTTCTGAGAACTAAAACGGGATCTCTATAGAGTCGTGGTATTGCAGTTGGCGCCTCACAGGGACGATCTTCTGCATACTCTCCCAAGAGAGGGGATAATGTCTTGATAAAGGCGTTCAGAAATCCCTCGGTATCCTCCCAACCCAAAGGGTGGTATCCTGCATTTTCAAGTTCCCTCTGTCTAATACTAATTGATTCGGGAACTATGCCTTGCAGGTCTACAAAAAGGTTATTGTAGATTTCTGGTTCCCTGTCCGTCTCATAAACTGCGAACTCAGGAACTTCAGGATCAAATCGAAGTTCAACGCGCTTCAAGAGGATGGGATGATGTATCATTACTTTCCCATCAAGATCTGAGGTTGCCTCCCAGAAAAGATGACCATCAGCAATTAACAACTCATATTGCTCGCCATCCTTTTCGATAGATGAATAAATATCATAGAGTGATTCAAAAAACGACATCGCTCTGCGAGTAGCAATCTCTGGTTCTGCCCATGCCTGGCGTTGTTCACCCCATACAGTAAAATCGATTAGTCGTTGTTCATCATCACCGAAACGCACGGTTAATGTCTGACCTTCAGCGTCACTGAAGTTTTGGCTTTCAGCAAAGGCAGCTTGTTTTGTTGGATCATCCCAATTGAATAATAACCAAGATTCAATTGATGAGGGTGGTTTCGGACAGCGAGTCAACTGAGGCCTTTTAACGCTTAAAAACTTTTCTGGTACCTCATTCGTTTGCTCGGTAAGTATTGGCCGAAATAATTGAATGGTTGGGTGGTCCGGAATATCAGCAAGTCGCACAACTTTTGGATGTTCAGCCAAAACACGAACAGGGCGAAAACGAAGTTGATTGGCTTCCTTCAGAAATTGATAGAGCTGGCGAACCTTTTTTTTTACTTCACTCATAATCTGGACCCTCTAACAAAACGCATTAGCTTCTCGAAATCGGAAACAACATCATATGTGATATTCTCTGAGTCCATGCTTTTATTGAGTTCGTGGGGAAATTTCATGGAACACTCGATTTTCTTCTCTACAATATCTCGGAGTTCCAAGGAAGAAATTACTACCATAAACGGTTTAGAAAATGCCACAGAATAAAAAACGATGGCACTATAAGAATAACAAGAACCTCAATCGTATAAAGGCTAAATAAAACCGCGTAACAGTGCATGATAAAAGGTCATCATGGGAGATGATGAGGGTTATGCGCCGCTAATATCAGGAACAAATACAGCATCACATTTCTCCTATTATAAACATAATACATCAAAAACTAAGCATTGCCGATTCGCTTACCACCAGAATCGCTCACTGGAGTAGATTCGTGCATTTGGATGGCGACTCTCCATAAACTCCCCTTCTGGCAGTCCAATGAACTCCTGCGCATTTTTATCTTCCTTGAACTTGCTGAAACCGTTCCGCTTCAAGGCAATGGAAGCTTCGTAATAGGTTTGAAATGGTATTTCATCGAAAACGCCGATACCAACCGCCCAGTTCTGTTGCAAAAATTCAACGACCTTGAACCATGGGTCATGGGCTAGCTCTGCCGGAATCTATGTAAACAGAACAGGGAAAGGAGTCTTTATAACACCACAGTTGTCGCAGTTAAGGCACATCTCAACAGTCCCACTCGGATAATTCTTTTGACTTAGCGTTGCCCTGCTATTGCAGTTCGGACAACTTATTTCACCAAAGTAGGGTTGACCCCAATTATTTAGATGGTTTAGTATTTTAAGAAACCAATAGTCTGGAAGGCCGGTACTGTAGCTACTATGATAGTTTAGCCATGATATTGCTGTTGGCACAATGAATTCTGTAGCACCGCATTTTTCACAACTGCCGCCAATCATTCTCGGCAGCAAAGGTATTGAGTCTTTATGAGGCCATCCCTGCCATCCACCAAGAATCTCCTGGCTGCAATTACTGCAATAATCAAAGTGTTTCGTTTTCATTATAGGAGTATCAGCATTTTAAAAAAACTTATACCCGAGCTTTTGGAGATTGAATCAGCAGTATATCAGGCATTGCTCTACCAACTGAGATGCACCAGTGTATGGCTCTCATGATTCTTCTCTTCGATTATTATGGGGCGATGTTTGCCCGTTTGCCCTTCTGCGTTGAGCTTTGCAATGCCGGCAAAATGATGTTCCGACATGCAGCAGCCAAGAAATGTAAAGGATTCTATAGTATTTCGATATGCATCGGTGTAATGCGCCAGAGCTTCAGCATTGCAAGTGGCGATGCTCTCATGAAACCGATTACATCCAGAGAGATGCGAGATTGCAAGCCTACGAGTAGACCACACCTGGGATGCATAAGCAATAGCTTCATAGGTGACGTTGTAGTAGAAATCGCGATGCGGCAACCCATATAACGGGCTGGCAAATCGCTTATAACACTTCGATGTTTCTGATGGAACCAAAATGACTCCACGGAATTGGGCATGCTCGCGTTGAGCAGGAATCGCAACCAAGGTCACCCGCGGATTCTTAAACCTATTCCAATCGGCAAGGTTTTTAATCTCGCGAGATGAAATACCAAGATCACTTGCAATAAATCTTGTTGCTTGCCCCAGAGGTGAGAACCCTTCCTCGGTTGCGACTATGTAAGCATCGACTAAGCCTTCTCGGGCAAGCGGTTCCAGCCCTCCGGGATCAAATCCGATAGAGGTAGTTGTGCCTGCTTTAGATTGTAACTTAGCGATGGGAATCATGGCTTTATTGCGATGATTAAAGATTTATTATGTCAATATTTTTTTTCAACAGAGAAAACCAATATCAAAAACCTAACTGCATTCTCCGGTTTCATTGATGGTCGAATTCAGGTAAAAAAGTTGTGTCTACTGATATCTGAAATAAACGCCCTGCGACGCTAACACAAACCCAAAAAGAAAACCGGTTACAGAGCGCCGGGTATTTGTGCTTTCCAGAATCCCGAGTCTCTGAACTATCCAGTCTATAGGTAAGAGCAATACCAAGATTATCGATACAATCACTGGCAAAATGATACAAACCCCGAAGGCCTGACTGATAGAACAACCAATACCTCCAACCACCAACCCTGTGCAACGAGCGCATAGCGGGAAAACAAACGAACCAGCATGAAACGCCCTCTCAGGCTTCAGATTGCATAACGGAGCATGACCGAATTGCTTACAACGGTTGACCACTACGAATCAGCCAATGAGAAGCAAAAACAAAGCACTAACAACACAAGTATCCACATCGGAATAAACATCGAACTCCTCCCGCTAACGTTTATGACACAAACATGCGTGAACCAAAAAGCACTCACCAGAGACCTTTTTTAGGTGCAAAACCACTGGCCTTAGAAGAGTATATCGCTGGGACTAGGACAAAAGCCGTCCGAGGTGTGAAATTATTTTAAATAAAAGTTACGGATAAGAGGCAGGGCTTACCTCTTGCAGAGAAACAGCTATCAGTTTTCCGAAATCAATCTCAGAAACGCAGGTAGCTCAGGGCTTTCTTTATTAATCCTGTCTTTATAAAAAAGAGCTGACTTATACTCTTCTACAGCTTTTATGAAAACACCTCTTCGTTCATAGGCTGGTGTTTTGTAATCGGGTTTTTTCTCTTTGCCGGGTGGGTTCTGCACTATAGCGTTTCCAGGCAAAAGAACTCTCCCTGTCAATGGGGTTCTGGGGTGTGGCTGCTGCGCAGGGAGTTTCCTTCTGAGCCCTGTGGCTATGAGTATGGCTCGTATCTCTCCTGAATCGGTGGGTTCGTCAATGTAGCCATTGATAATCTGGGTATCACAGCCGACCTCTTGTTCGATATAGGCCATTGCTGCCGAGAGGTCTTTCATGGTGACCTTACCGGTTATGTTCACCAAAAGCGCATGCGTCTGCTTGATGGATTCCCTGCCAGTTTCAAGAGTTTTCAATGCTTCCGTGACGGCCTGAAGTGCACCATCATCACCAAATGCTGAAACGGCGGCAAATACAGCTTCGCCTGCCCCTGACAGCAACTCGGCAACATCAGCGAAATTGACTTTGATATTGCCTTTATGCATCAAGAGATCGGTCATGCCTTTGATGGCTCTATAGATGACTTCATTAGGAAGGCTGAAGGCATCACTGACTGAGGTGGTGGTTGGGGAGGCACTTGACAAAATAAGGTCGCTATCAATGACAATTATCGTGTCGACATACTTGCGCAGTTCTGCCAGGCCCTCTCCTGCTGCGATTTGATTATCTCTCCCTTCGCAAGCGAAGGGCATGGTTACCAGGCCGAGGGTGAGGATGCCCATATTTTTGGCGACCAAGGCAACGCCTGGCGTTAGAAGCATGCTCGACCCGTTGCCCATTCCTGCAACAAGGATAACCATGTCGGCACCATGAAGCTGCTTGGCAATATTTTGCCGGTCATCATCTCCGATGGTGAATCTGTTCCATGAGCCGTTGCTTACTCTCTTTTTTGACTCTTTTTCCTTCTGAAACTGACCGCCAACCCGAACTTTGATAGCAGCTTTAGAACCTTGGAGAGCCTGAGGATCGCTATGAACCGCGAGGTAATCTACCTTGGCAAGCTTTTTCTCGATCGTGTGGTTTAAGGCACTACAGCCAAAACTGCCGATACCAACCACTTTGATGGTGATATCACTGGGTTGATCGCTGTAAAACTGATCAAGATCAATTACGAAAGCCATCGTTTAGACCTCTCTTTATAATGTGTATGAAGGATATGATTTGCATAAAACTCATTATAACGAAAATGCGCCACCCAATAGAGCTAAGCCACCAAAAGGTTATGGCTCAGAATCTTTGGTATCCCTTTTTTTGAGCTTGAGCAACCCACCACTTACCACCCCGGAGCGGCTTTCGGATACCCTCTCCGAGAGGCTGTCCATGCAATAGGCCACACCTTCCGAGCTTTTATCGAACGCTATGCTTGAGTGACTCTGGAAACCAAGATGCTGAGCTTCTTCGATAGCCCCAAGATCTGCGCTAAGGAAGATGAACTCCCAACCTGCTTCAGAGGTTTTTGACTTGATCATCTTTTCCACTTGCACTTTGCTGAACTCCTTGCTGTCGTTTTCCTCTCCGTCGGTGATGACGGCAACAATGACCTTCTCTGGCCGACCTTCTTCCGGGAGCTGGGCGATACTGCCTTCGATATCGTTGATGCCCCTGCCGAGTGCGTCGAGAAGTGGCGTCCCCCCTTGTGGGATATAGGTCTCTTGAGTAAGTGGCGGAACCTCCCCGATCGGCAAGAAATGATGGATAACCTCGTAAGGGTCTCCGGAATCGAACTGGACGAGCGTAAGCGTAGCTTCACCGGCACCACTCTTCTGCTGTTTAACAAAAGCGTTCATGCCTCCGATGGTGTCGTCGCAGATGGACTCCATTGAGCCGCTGCGGTCGAGGATGACCGTGATGTGGGTGTAGCCTGTTTTCACCTTCTTTTCCAAAACGCTCTCGGGCTTTGGTGACTTCAGATCACCCTCCCTGACAATCTTCGAGCCTTTGCCGATTGCTTGCACCTGCATCTTTTCGACCGACTCGTTTTCCGGGAGAGGATTTTCGTTCTTTAGTACCCCAATCTCCTTTACGCTCTTCAGTCCTTCCAGTTTTTCTGCACCTTCAATCACTACTGCTCCCTCTTCGGCATAATAGTCGAACCATGGAAGCCCTCGCCGTGAATAATCTGCAGCGGCAAGCGGTGGATAAGGGGGCTTTTTGCCCGTGATATCAGTCCACATTTCGGAGTTGGCGATATGGACGAAGCAGTGCGAATAGTTCTCCAAATCCCAATCTTCCGGATCATAGGGATCGTCGTAGATTTCCTGCCTCATTTTCCCCCCTGGAGAAAGGCCCATGCTATGCTGCACATAACGTGGACCAGCGTCCCAAAGCTTAGCTCCAGCCGGGATGGAGCATGGAGCGGAATCGCAAACATTATCCCATGCCCGCTTGCTTCGCATTACAAGCTTGGGCACCCTTTTAGGGAATCGCTTTTCGAATGCCTTGCGCTTCATGGGGTAGACGAGGATTTGCAGACCACCGAACTCGCCTTTGCCTGTTACCTGCTCTTCGACACTGTAGCCCTGACCCAGCGGCATTGCTACGAACTGGCGGATAACCCCTTTTTTGACGCAATAACCGTCAATCCAAGGTTGGTTTGGGGCTACAGCGTAGTCCTGCGGCTCCTTGTTGAGCCCCTTGCGCAACAGTTGACCGGACACGGCATTGACTTTTCCTGTGGCGATCTTTATGGCAAAGGGGTACCGCCCCCTGTTATCAACATCGGCTGTATTGAAGTATATCCACATGGCTTCAGCCTGGTACATCGGCAGCATCACTCCACCAGTCGCTACCCACTCTTTGGGTGCGGCAGTGGCAAAATCGTCGACAAGGCGCATCGGGAAGTGGTCAAACCCCGGTGGAAGGCGGTAATCGTTACCGTCATCGGGTATTCGCAGCGTGCGCTTGAACTGAATGTCCAGAGAGGCCTCGGGATGTACATCAGGAAACCGGAATACCAGATCCTCCCCGCTTGCGCTCAACTCGATCATAATTTCTCCTTTGTTATATCTATGGGAATGAAATATTTAGCACTTGTCAGTTCTATATTAGAACATCTATTGTTCAATAGTAGAACTTTTTGTATAATAAAGCAAATGACACAAGAAAAAATAGGACACAGGATCAAACAGATCCGTTGCGCAAAAGGGTTGTCGCAGGAAGAACTCGCCAGACGGGTCGACCTGTCGAGGACCGCTATCACCAAAATCGAGTCAGGGAGCCAGGACGTTCGCTTTGCGGAGCTTAAAAAACTCGCCGATGCGCTGAATATTTCACTCGGCTACCTGGTGGAAGAGAAGCGCCCTATAAGGGAAAGCAGTGACGAAGAATTCTTCAGGGTTAATGAATCAGACTCTTCACTCTATCACGCTTCTGCTGAAAACAAGCTCAGAACGATGCTGCTCATCATCCTCGAGCGCTGTGCCGGCGACCCCGGCATGAATGAACACCGCCTCGCCAGCATCGTCCGGCAGGCCGACCAAACCTGCCTCCAATCATACGGGGAAACAATTTCCGGTATCCCCTACCCCTCAACAACGTTGCAGCAAACCATTCATGAAGCACTTGAACTGATGACCTCGACCAAGGAACTGATGAGGATCGATAACAAGGATAAAGAAGCTGTAAGGCACCTGCCGCTGGCTAAGGCGGAGCTGCTGTTACTCAATGCTGCTGAATACATCATCATCGAAAAAGCCATCTGCCTTGCATCGTCTTAAAGGTGAATAATTATGACCCCCCCTTACCTTCGGTTGCCAGAAGAGAGATTCCGGCCTGACGCTTACTGTAACCCGATATGCTGACAAGAATTCCGGCACCGAGAGAGTTGAAGAGCAGTGCAGTACCACCATAGCTGATAAACGGCAGGGCGACGCCGGTAGTTGGGAGCAGGTGGCATGCAACGGCGATATTGATGAAGGCAAAAAGGGAGATTGCAAGGGTGATGCCTGTTGCCACGTATCGGCCAAAGCTGTCGGCAGCATGCTTGGCTATGACAAGACCGCAGAGCATAAACCCTGCAAAAAGGATAATGACGGCGAGTGCACCCAGAAAACCGTACTCCTCTCCGACGACGACAAAGACAAAATCGTTATAGGATAGCGGAAGATAGAGCTCCCGCTGCATGCTTTGCCCGATGCCCAGGCCATGTAAACCGCCGTTGCCCAGACCGATCAAAGCCTGCGCAACCTGGTAACTCATAAATTTTTCATCATCGCTGAAAAAGGAGATAAGACGGGCCCACCGATATGGCGCTGCCCAAACATAAACAACTGCTATGGAAAGAAGTGGCAACGCCGTGATAAACATATAACGGATATTTACGCCGCCGATAAACATGAGCATGAAACCTATCAGAGCGATGAGGGAGGCCGTACTGAAGTTAGGCTCTAAAGCCACAAGGATGACGATGACCATCAGGTTTGTGAGCAGTGGAATATAGGAGTCATAAAGGTCCATTATATAACTCTGCTTTTCGGTGATAAGCCTTGAGAAGTGGAAGATAAGCGCGTATTTGGCCAAGTCGGAAACCTGAAATTTGAAGGAGCCGAAGCCTATCCATCGGGCAGCTCCCGAAATGATGTGCAGTCCCTTCATGATCAGCAACATGGAGAGCAGGGCTATACTGGCTAAGAAAATGAGCCTGCTTGTCTTCCAGAAGAAATGATAGTCTAACCGACCGAAGAGGGCGATTACTGCGAGGCTTAGCAGTATAAAAATAAGATGCCGCCAAAGGAAGTACTCTGTGCTGGAGTACATCGACCGAGCCCAACCAGCGCCGCTGCTGTAAACGACTACAATCCCGATGCACATCAGTATGGCTACGATCAGAAGCAGTAGCTGGCCTGCAATACCACCACCGCGAGAGGGCACCTGGAGCTGCAGGGAGCTGACCTCCACCGTACTGTCTGGAATGTCTGATCTAAGCAGCATGTCTAAAATTGATAACCTTATTTTTTTACTAGCACCAGTTCTTACAATCAGTATATCACTACTAGTAGGACAAAAACCGTCCAACGTCACCTTTTTTTTTGATAAAAACCTTTTTATTGAGCAGCCTTTCAAGTAGCGTGCCGACGCTGGAATTTTCGGCACTTTATTTCAGGCAATTGCGGACTTGGAGCCAGAAAGCTGCAAATGGATGCGAATTAGGGGAACTTCAGCGCCACAACAAAACCATATTCAAAATCTTGGGCACAGAGTGCCGTGCTTGCGGAAAGCATCAGCTTGGATCATATACAAGGATAAGGAGGGATATAGGACATAAGCCGTCATAGGTGCATTTATTTTTCAGCTTTATCATTCTTTTTTACCGGGCTCTTAAACTCGTGTCATGGAATGAAAAACCTCTTGAAGGTTCAAGTCAGGTTTTGTAATAGCTGTTGATAGATGGAGTGAAACTAATGGGTGCTTTATATGGTGGAGATGGATCCCTCACAGGAGTTCGGGATGACAGATGAGGATCTTTATAGCCTTCTATAACAGTGAACCATAGTTATGCAGATTACTTCTTCTGCAGCTTTTTCATCTTTGCCACCGTCTCCTGGGCCTTCTCGGGGTTTCCGAGCTTCTGGTATACCTGGGAAAGATGATCAAGTATTTCAGGCTCACGGGTATCGAGCGATGCTGCTTTTTCAAGGTGTTCCCGGGATTTATCATAGTCGGCCAGCTTGAAGAGCACCCAGCCAAGAGTATCGAGATAGCTGGCATTTTCGGGTTCTGCTGCAACGGCCTTCAGCGCCAGTTCTTTGGCTCTTGAGAGCTCTCTGCCTCGGTCAGCAAGAACATAGGCAAGATTGTTCATCATATAGAAATTACCGGCATCAAGGTCAAGAATTGACTCGTAGAGGCGGATGCTTTTATCGGACAAGCCGAGTTTATCATAGCATACAGCAAGAGTGCTTCCAGCCTGGAGATAGAGCTGTTTATCCTTATTAGCTACGCCGGGCTGCACCACTTTTTCCAGCAAGAGTGCCGCCATTTTAACGTTACCTCTCCGAAAACAGACTTCACCTTCCAAAGCCTGAAACCTGAGCGGGCGGATTGGAAAGCGCTTTTTTATGATGGCAACCGTTTTTTCAGCCTGCCGGTTATCCTTCAGTGTGAGATATGCCGCAACAAGATCCTCCCAGATTGAAATATTGCCGGATTCGAGTAACAGCGCCTTTTTAAAATCTTCTATGGATGCGGCTTCCTGGTTATGTAACAGTTTTACATTAGCTCTCAGCGCATAGACCTTACCGTTGTTGGGATGACGCTTGCTTATTTCGTCGATCATGGCAAACGATGGATCTACAAAAGTGCTGTCTTTGGATGACCGCACAACAAAAAGTCGGGCGAGATCTATTTGCTGCTGGAGAGTTACCTGATTGGAATTATAAAAGCGGTTAAGATCTTCAAGAAAGACAGGACGGTTTTTTGTTTTTACTGAAACCTCGAACAGGGCAAGCCATGCTGGAATAAATCTTGGATTTTCGTTCAGCACGGCCCTGAATGTTCTGGAAGCAAGATCATGCTGCTCGGTCTGCATGTAGAGTTCTCCAAGAGTGAGGCTTAGCTTCTCTTTGCCATTCCCCTGCTCAATAAGATCCATGACTGTAGTTATGGCATCATTATAATGAAGGAGTTTTATCTGCATCAGCAATACCTGAGCCTGGGCTGTTTTATCCTTTGGGTCAAGCGCAAGAATTTCCTGAAAAACAGCAAGGGCTTTTTCGGGCTGTTCAGCAGCAAGATAAGCCAGAGCAAGATAGGTGAGCGGTTCCGGTGTGCCGGGTTCAAGAGCTACAAGCTGGCGGTAGAGATCGGAGGCCCGGCTGTAATCGTGCATCTGATGAGCCAGGCCGGCGAGATACCTCAGATAATATTTATTGCTGGAATCAAGCACAACACTTTTTTCACTATGCTGGCGGGCAGAGTCAATAAGGCCAAGACCAGCGTAGGCTTTTGAGAGTGCATAATGAATCGCTGCGTTTGAAGGCTCAAGCGTCAGAAGCTTCAGGTAAGCGTCAGCGGCACTCCGATACTCTTCTTTGGCGCTCAATAGCGATGCTGCGACAAACTCTCTTTTTGAGGCTTCTAAGAGAGTGTCTGAAGGGGGCTTCCCGGAAAGAACAGGCCGGGAAGAGCATGATGAAAGGAAAAAAATTGTCAGCAGTGCGCTGCCAAGCACAATCGAAAAAAGCCTTAACCGATCAAAGCGGTTTGCTGGCGATTTACCGATCCTGCTGTTCATCAAACAAAGGGTATTCATTGCTGCCACTTGCGGTTGAAAACCGTAAAAATGCCTGACGCGTTGCAACCCGTCCCCTTGTTGTCCTTGTGAGGTACCCTGCCTGAATAAGGTAGGGCTCGTAAACCTCTTCAATGGTATCGCGCTCTTCACCTACAGAGACGGCAAGGGAGGCTATCCCGACTGGTCCGCCACTGAATTTATTGACAATGGTCTCCATGATTTTTTTATCCATATCATCCAGACCTTCCTCATCAATTTCAAGACACTCAAGGGTCTTCATGGCAATAGAGTGGTTTATCAGCTCTACACCGTCAACCTGCGCAAAATCTCTGGCACGCCGGAGCAGTCTGTTTGCGATACGGGGGGTCCCTCTGGAACGCCCGGCAATTTCAGATGCAGCCTTTCCGTCAATTCCTATGCCCAGAATACCTGAAGCCCTTATGATGATTCCTTCGAGAATGTCCGGCGCATAGTAATCAAAGCGGCTGTTGATGCCGAACCTTGCCCTGAGAGGTGAGGTCAGAAGACCGGAACGAGTCGTTGCGCCAACAAGGGTAAAAGGTTCGATACGCAGCTGCACAGCCCTTGCCGAAGGACCGCTGTCAAGCATGATATCAATACGGAAATCCTCCATGGCTGAATAGAGATACTCCTCAACAGCTGGAGGCATACGGTGAATTTCGTCAATAAAAAGCACATCTCCCTTTTGAAGACCGGTCAGAAGTCCTGCGAGATTACCAGCCTTGTCGAGCAAAGGGCCGGAAGTTGACTTGATGCTGCTTCCCATTTCGGATGCAATAATATAGGCGAGCGTCGTCTTTCCGAGGCCTGGAGGACCGGACAGGAGGACATGGTCCAGAGCATCACCGCGCATTTTTGCTGCTGAAATAAAAACTTTCAGATTATCGGTCAGCCGCTGTTGACCGGCAAAATCATCCATGGAGATGGGTCGAATCTGTTCTTCGATCCTGGTTTCAATGGCGTCGGGTGGTGTATTGAGCAGTTCTATTCTCAAACAGAATACATTACAGGTTTAAAAGCATAACAGTCAGAGCTTTATCCTCGGATCCGCAACAGCATAAAGGACATCGGCAAATAGATTGCCAAGCACGATAAGAGAGCCGGAAATAAAGGTATTGGCGATAATCAGCGGGTAATCCCTTGCAAAAATAGCTTCTACGGTCACCCTTCCCATACCGGGAAAAGCAAAAATCACTTCAATAAACAAAGCTCCGCTGAAAATAAAAGGTAAGGAACTCCCCATCAGAGTTATTACCGGCAGAAGAGCGTTTCGAAGTGCGTGTTTGAATATAACTACATGCTCGGGCAGTCCTTTGGCTCTTGCTGTGCGGATATAGTCCTGGCGGATCACTTCAAGCATGCTCCCCCTGACGTAACGGGCAATACCGGCAGCACCATTAATGCTCAGTACCGTTACCGGCAGCGCGAGATGCCAGGCCCGGTCAAGCAGAAAACCCAGAGGCCCGTAACTTTCAGCGCCAATCTCGTTCAGGCCTGACACGGGAAAAAAAGGAAATTTAAGAGCTAAAAGAATAATCATCATCAGGGCAAACCAGAACTCGGGCATCGAATAAAAAAACAAAGCTGTGACCGTCATGAACCTGTCGAGAAAGGTGTTCTGACGGACAGCAGAAATAATACCTATGAGAATGCCGAAGGTAAAATTTGCAATAAGGGTGAGCAGGGCTATGGTCAATGTTATAGGCAGCGCTTCGGCAATAACATCGAAAACCGGTTGCTGGGAGCGACTGAAACTGCGCCCGAAATCACCCTGGAGGACACTTGCAAGCCATTTGAAATACTGCACGGGCAAAGGATCGTTGAGCCCATACTGCGCTCTGATCTGCTCGGCAACATTCGGGCTTATACCCGGCTGGATAAAAAAAGCTGCAGGATCACCAGGAGCAAGTCTGATAATGAAAAACGTAAGGGTCAATACCCCAAAAATCAACGGAACGGCTATGAGAAGCCGTTTTAGAATATAAATCAGCATAACACCCTATTGTGCAATATTCGCCGAAGGCCTGAGCCTCCAGTCGTCAACATTGTAAAAAGTTCCGGAAATATTGAGTTCGGCTCCTTCAATCCGCTTATTGAATCCCTGTGTCTCCCTGATCCAGTAAAGAAAGGTGATTGGTTGATCACGATGAAGGATTTCCTGATACTCAAGCCAGTAGGGTCGTGCTTGTACCGGGTCCATTTTCTGCTTGGCCAGCTCGCTCAGTTCGTCAATCCTCGGATTGCGGTAACCAGGGAAATTAAACCGGCTCTTTTTGAGATCTGAACCCCATGAATCAAGGGGATCTATTTCAAGACCGATAGACCAGCCAGCCATCCATGCATCAAGTTTTCCGGACTGAAGGTTCTCAAAAAAGACATTGGATTCCTGAACGTCAAGCTTGCAGTCGATACCTATTGCACGAAGATTTTGCTGAATAATAACACTCGCATAGTTTCTTCTGGCATTACCTGCATTGGTATAGAGAACAAAACTGAACTTTTTGCCGTTTTTTTGAAGAATACCGTCAGAACCAGGCAACCACCCTTCAGACTTGAGCAACGCTGATGCTTTTGCAGGATCATATGGATGCGGAGTAATCTTGTTATTGTATGCCCATTTCAGAGAGGGCGAAATATCGTTATTGCAGATCACACCGTACTGCTTCAGATATCCATCAATGATTGCCTGGCGGTCTATAGCATTTGTAAGGGCAACTCGAACTGTTGCAGAACCGAACAAAGCATGCGGTTTGACGATACCATTTTTGCGATACTCTGCCTGATCAATATTTGACCAGCCGACATAGTCATACACTCGAAGACCGACAGTTTTGATATCAATCTTACGATTTGCTTTCAAAAGAGCCGTAAAATCTTCCGGTTTGATATTTTCCACAACATCCACCGCACCGGTCTGCAGCTCAGTGAGCCTTACGGTGTAATCAGGCACAACCTTGAAAGAAATGGCGGGAATGTTCCCTGGCTTTGGCAGATTGGACTTCCTGCTTGATACAAGAGAAATTTCCTGCTGCTGCTGCCAGCTTTTCAGCTTATAGGGGCCTGCTCCAAGGGGAGTAAGATTGAGCGGAGAGTGACGAAACTCATCGGGCTTAACATTTTTCCAACGGTGAGCTGGAAGAGGGGTAAGGGATGTATGAAAAAGTGCCAGCTGCTCTGGAACCGGCTTGAAAAACCTGAAAATCAGCGTTGTATCATTTGGGGTTTCTATGGCTTTATCAAAATCAACTTTTCCCTTGTCGGCGCCGACCAGCTCTGCCAGATACTGTTGTCGGGCGCTGGCAATTACCGGATTGCCATAGAGCTGATAGGAAAACTTGAAATCAGCAGAGACAATTGGCTTTCCGTCATCCCAAAAGGCATCACTTCTAAGAATGTAGGTGAGCGATTTATGATCATCCGATAGACGCCAGCTTCTGGCGATAGCGCCTTTTGGCGCTTTTTTGCCCTGACCCGGTGTTACTGACCTCAGTTTTTTTTCAAGAGCCATGTAATTCATCAGGCCGGTCGTGGTATCAAACTCACTTTGCAGCAGAGAGGGATAGATAAGGCCAAAAATATTACTTGAGGTAACGGTTGCACCGATAACGGGATTAAGATAATCAGCATCACCAAGCATTGAGATAACAAGAGTGGAGTCCATGGCTGCCCTGTTCTTGCTGGCATTTCCTTTACTGTTATTATCTCTATTGCAGGAAGAGAGGGTAAGCATGGTAGCTATGATCAACAGATAACCTGTCAGACGGAATACAGAAGAAACCCTGCCGGCACTTTTTTCACACATCACTATCATCCTCTGTTTTTTCACTGTTGATCACGTTTTTTATCCTTTCGGTCAGCGCCTCGGCTGCCACATAATTTGAGTATCGTTTCAAAAGGAAATTAAGGGCAACCACTTCGATGATAACGGTAATATTTTTACCAGGGAATATAGGTAATTGCACCAGTGGAACGTCTACGCCAAGAATCTTTATGAATTTGGTATCAAGGCCAAGCCGTTCATACACCATCTCTTTATCCCATTCAAGAAGTTCCACAACAACCTGTACCTCCTTGACATCACGAATTGCACGGATGCCGAAGGTTGCGCGCACATCAACGACTCCAAGACCACGGATTTCCATAAAATGGTCAATGATATTGTTTCTTTTGGCATTAAGCATCATTGACTCTCCTTTCCGCTGAATAACAACGACATCATCAGCTACCAGACCGTGCCCCCTTTCAACAAGATCGAGTGCGATTTCAGATTTTCCGAGACCGCTTTTGCCTATAATCATCACGCCGACACCATACACATCAACCATTGAGCCATGATACTGCTGGTAAAGCGAAAACTGGTCATCAAGAAAACCAGTGACGAAATAGATGGTTTTAGTTGAAGAGAGGCGAGTAATATAGACAGGAATACCCGCTTTGGTAGCCATTTCAAGCAGCGACTCCGGGAGTTTGTTATTGCTGGTGAAGATAATGCAAGGTATTTTAAATCGAACAAGATTTTCAAACACCCTGTTTCGTTCCTCTTCAGCAAGATGATTTAAAAACCTTGTTTCGGTATTTCCAAGAATCTGTACCCGCTTGTAGGTAAAGAGATTGGTAAAGCCGGCAAGGGCAAGTCCTGGGCGGTGAAGATCACGCTCAAAAATTCTTCGTTTCTGTTCGTCAACATTGTTCAGACGCCGCAATTTGATATCATGCTTCGTGCCGATAGTATTAAAAAAATAGGCGACCGTTATGGATCGCTTTTTTAATCCTTTTTGATCAAATTTCATGGTATCTGCATTCGAAGTGATAAAACCCTTCCGAAAAGCTGCAGGACGTCAGAGATACGCCCTGCAGACTTTAAACCGGCATACTTTTATTGTAGCTTTTCCTTGTGCTTTTTGAGCTGGCGGCTCAATGCCTCAACACAGCTGTCGATGGTCTGTTCATAAACTGCACCTGATTCCTTTGCCACCAGAACGCTCTGTGGAACATGCACCGTTATCTCGGCAAGCTTGTTTTTTTCAAAGTCATTTTTCTGGTGATCCAGAATAATGTGGCAGCTGGTAATACCCGGGAAAATTTTTAACATTGGAATTACTGCGTTGCGGGCATACTCTTCTATTTCTGTATGATTATTGGAGTGGCGCAAGGTAACCTTAACATTGACAACATCACTAACAACAGCTTTCGGCATAATAACCTCCGTTATAATAAGTTGAACGTAAAGAAAGAACAAGGCTCCCGGGGTCAATATGGTATAGGGGAGCCGCACTGTAGACCTATGCGTTTGGATGCGCTTTCCGGTAAACCTCCTTTAAGCGCTCAAAAGTAACGTGAGTATATATTTCGGTAGTTGACAGATTACTGTGTCCAAGCATTTCACTGACACTGTTAAGATCTGCTCCACTGTTCAGCAGGTGTGTGGCAAAACTGTGACGCAGGATATGTGGATTTTTCTGTTTTTGTTCAGTGACAGAAACGAGGTATTTCCTGGTCAATCTTTGGACAAGCATGGGATAAAGCTTTTTGCCCTTATTGGTTAAAAAAACATACGGTAAGGCCCCAGCTTCTCCCTTTGTATTTATTCTAAAGAAGTTTCTTCGTACTTCAAAATATTTTTTCAGCGCTGCAGCGCACGCCTTGCCAACCGGAACAATCCTCTGCTTTCTTCCTTTTCCTGTAAGCTTGACATATCCACTCTTAAGATCAAGGTTTTCCATTGTCAGACCGGTAAGCTCTGAAATGCGAAGACCGCTGCCATAAAGCAGCTCAAGTATGCTCCGATCGCGTTCCCTTACATAAGATGCTTCAAGGCCAATGTTGTCAGGATTGCAGGAATCGGTCCCGCCATTGGGCAGCACTTCATTAAAAAGCTTTTCAGTCTGCTGCTCTGTTAAAAAGCCAGGGACCCGCCGAGGAAACTTTGGCGTGGTAATATTGGAGAAGACTGAGCTTTTAATCACTCCACTCTCTTGCAGAAACCGGTAATAGCTTTTGACTGCTGCCAGTTTTCTGGCAATGGATCGCTGCTGAATACCCCGTTCGATCAATGAAACAAAAAATAGGCGGACATCAATAGCTGTCAGCTGCTCATGGTTAAAACCGTTTAAATCTTTGAGCTGAAAGTGGCTGAAAAGAAAGGAGAAAAACTGTACAAGATCGGTTCTGTAGGCAATAACAGTATTCGGAGAAAGATTTTTCCGGCTCCTGAGTTTATCAAGAAAGTCATTTATCTGAAGTGAACCTTCAGGCAATAATTCAGGTGAAGGGAAGGAGGGTAAATTTTTCATTTGAGTGCGACACAAACCAATTCCTCTTTATTTTTAAGGTAATACAAATTTTCTCTCCTTATGAGAAAATTGTTGAGGCATGGCTTTTCGACACTCTCTTGCATTGAGTCAGCATAGACCAGAGAGTCAGAAGCAAAAACTTTAAGCAAAGATTGCCACAAGCCTGTCGACTCTGACTGTTCATGCACAGCGGCAACTGTGAATATATCCGTAAGAATACATTCACAGCGGGCTCTATCAGTGATACCGACCCGGTTTAAGGCCAGGCGCTCTTCAGTCATTTCCCCTGTCACAAATTCGGAAAGCACAACCTGCTGCCGATCTTCTTCATTAACAACCTCCTGCCTTATTTCATTCACTGCAGGACTATCGAGTCCAAGGGAACGGATGAGCTCTCCGGTAAAGGGATCGATGAGCTGAAAATGACGCTCAGGAAATCCGCCAAAAGCCGAAAGCTGATAGACAAGCAACTCATGGTCAAGATTTGCGGCAAAAATGATATCAGGTCGTGACCAGACCACCCTCTTATCACGCAGATCAAGCGCCCATATCCCCTTATGTTCCGGGCTTTCGGACTGATAGGCATAGCAATAGACCAGACTGCCGATGGTTGTTTCAAGCCCTGTGAACCATCCGTCACCAGCGGGAAGCGATTGATGGTGATCCATCAGCAGGTAATCATCGCAAACAACCTTGCCATTAGTAATATCAATAGAGAAAAAAAGCGCCCGTCGGTCAGCCGCAAAGCGTTTCTGGCCGATAAGATCACCGGTTTCAGTAAACATGAGCTGCCAGATAAGCGCACCAGGACCGGCATGATAACGCCAGCGAAGAGAAAGCTGCTTGTTGGGGCTCTTCATCGCGTGTTTTTTTCCCTTGTCATTTTGTAGATATTCACAGCAATATCTTTGGAGCCTCCTGCGTACTTGCGGGGAAAAGGAGTGATGGAAAAATTGTTTTCTGCTGCAAGTTCAAGAAACTGTTCAGCCATTCTCCTTCTTGGATCTGCAAGGTATGCCGCGCCGTCGGGTTTCAGAAGTTTATCAATCGCTGTAACTATCGGAAGCAGGTTTACCCTTTCATAGAGAACATCGGCAGCAAACAGCATGTCAAACTTTTCACTGCACTTCACCATCCTCCAGTCAAGTCGTTCTATCTCAAAAGAGAGCTTGTTATTCAATGCGTTATACTGCACAAATCGAAGAGCTTCAAGAGAGTAGTCTGTAGCGAGAACACTGGCTCCTTTCCATGCAGCGACAGTCGAGGCCATACCAACACCAGCGCCTATTTCAATGACCCGCATACCCTTAAGCGGAAGTTCATCGGCAATAAATGACGAAAGGGTTATTGCAGAAGGCCATATTTCAGCCCAGTAAGGCATCTGTTCATCTTTGACAAACTCTTCAGGCGATATCCGGTCAAGAAGAGCATAACTGTCAAGAACACTCAGAAAGGTGAAAGAGCGCCCACCGAAGGTATACGATGTTTCTGTAAGATCATATTCAGCTGCCAACGCCTTATAAAGAAGAGATGACTCCTGGCCTTCTACGTCAATGGTTTCATGCATAACCAGCTTCCCATTTTTTTCTGACACAACGACGCTATCCCGCAGAACAGAGTGCGATTTCAGTTTTTAACGAACAAAAAAAACAACTGAATTTACCGATAAATCGCCATGGATTTTTATTTTGCATCGAAAAGAAGTTGACGTTCTTTAAAAAACTTTAATGAAAAGTAAATTCACATCTGTCATCCGATGAAAAAAGAAATCCTTGAACTCTTCAACAACACCTATCCAGATCGTGACTACACGATCGAGATTGTCAACCCTGAGTTTACATCTGTCTGTCCTATAACAGGTCTTCCGGATTTTGGAACCATAACAGTCCGCTATGTTCCTGACAAAACCTGTATCGAGTTGAAATCGCTGAAATATTATTTTTTCGAGTTCCGTAATGCAGGCATATTTTACGAAAACATAACGAACAAGATCCTTGATGACCTCGTCGAGGTTCTTCAGCCAAGGTCACTAAGCGTTATAACTGAATGGAAAGCAAGAGGTGGAATAACCGAAACCGTCACCGTCAACTATAGCAGTAGTTCCAATTAAAAAAAAGATAAAAAAAGCCTCAGAGGATCGCTCTGAGGCTTTTTTTATGACTGTTGAAATACCTTTGCAAAGCCCTCTGGACAATCAGAACTTATTCTCCAGATAGATAACAATTTCTTTGGCTTCATCAGGAGTTATACCTGAACCGGCATTGGTCTGCATGCGATTAACAACGACTTCGACTTTGCCTGTTTTTTTGTACTTGGTTCTGAAAGCATCCTGAACAGATGAAAGCGTATGACATTTGTTGCACCGTCCATCAGTAAGAGTTTTGCTTGCTGCAAAATCAAAACCGGCAGGAACTGGATGATTTTTGGCACCGGCGGCAGGTTTTTCCAGGAATGCAGTGAGTTCTTTGACTGAACGAATATACTTACCATCTTCAGTCGTAGTACGACCAGTGGTTGACAATAAAATTCCTGAAGGCCTCAGCCACAGGAGAGCAAACATGACGGCTACAATTGCAATAATACTGAGAGGGAAACTTAAAAACCACTTATCACTGATTCTTGCCGACATTTTGCCAAGCCCCATAATAATAAGAGAGGCTCCGGTAATTAACGATATCCATCCAGCAAAGGAGCTCAGAGGGGTTAATACTGCTGAGATGTTTTCAGCCGGCACCTTGTACCCGGTTAAAAATGACAACCCGAAAAACAGAGACCCCATCAAGAGAGCCCCGCCTAATGCAACGGCAATAAGCTTACCATTTGATTTGTTGTCCATGAGTGGTAATGAATTAGGTGTTAGTGGCTTACCCAAAAAATTATGAAGTAAGATAAGCATAAATAGTAAAGACGGCAAACAGAAAGCTTAAAAAGGTTGTGTTTATATAACACTATCAAGTTAAAGCTGATGAGCATACCCGCCATTTGAGCCAATCTCTTTACTTATAAACAAGATAACTTGTAACTCATCTTTTTTTTTAGAATACTGCAAAAAGTTCACTTTCAACCAGAGAATTGCGTTGCCTTATGATAACAACAACCAGCAATATTATTGATTTCGAAAAAGCAGAGCGCGATTTTCTGTTTCTTCTTCAATGCTTTCAGGAAGTTCTCCGGGACCTTGGAGATAATGAACTTGCAGACCACCTCCCATGGCAGAATGCGGGCATTCCCCTTGAAAAGTATCCTAATTCAGAGCGTGCCCTTCAGGCGTTTTCGATTTTTTTTCAACTGCTCAATATGGCGGAAGAAAACTCCGCCGCCCAGAATCGACGGTCGCTGGAAGCTGAACACGGATTATCACATCTGACCGGCCTCTGGGGCAAAACATTGTCACGTTTCCAGAAACTTGGAATTCCAGAAACAACCATCGCCTCACTCCTTCCGGATGTTTCAATCCAGGCAGTGCTGACGGCGCATCCGACTGAAGCAAAAAGGAAAACCGTTCTTGAGCAGCATCGGCAACTTTATCTGCTTCTGGTAAAACGTGAAAACCAGATGTGGACCCCGCTTGAACAGCTTGAAATCCGCAATGAGATTAAAGTAGTTCTGGAGCGACTCTGGAGAACTGGAGAAATACTCTTCGAAAAGCCTCAGGTATCGGCTGAACGGAGAAATGTCATCCACTATCTTTATAATATTTTTTCGGAAGTCTTGCCAATGCTTGACAAACGACTTCTGCACGCATGGCATGAGGCCGGATTTGACAGCAGCAGACTTTCCGATCCAAAACATCTGCCTCGCATTACCTTTGGCAGCTGGGTTGGGGGAGACCGTGACGGCCATCCACTTGTAACAGCCTCCGTCACTGAAGAGACTCTTGCTGAAACGCGCCAGAAGGCACTCACCCTTGTCCGTCGTCATCTCAAAGAACTGGCATCAAAATTAAGCCTTTCTGAAAGACTTCAGTCGCCAGGGAACAAGCTGATACTTCGCATCGAAAGCCTCAGCAATACGCTTGGAGAGCCTGGATATGATGCACTCAATAGAAACAGGCATGAACCATGGCGCCAGTTTTTGAACCTTATGATAGCATCGCTTCCTTTTGACACTGATACGCCGGAGAGCATTGAGATATCGGGCAACCAAAGCCGCTACATCGCTTCAGACGAGCTTCTGGAGGATCTCTCGCTATTACGGGAGTCACTTGTTGCTGTAGGGGCTCAACATATTGCTGACATGGAAGTTACGCCTGTATACAGAATTGTGCAGACGTTCGGCTTTCATCTCGGCACCCTTGATATCCGTCAAAACAGCCGTGTGCATGAACTTGCCCTTTCCCAGTTGATGACTGCCGCCGGTATGAATGGCAATGAGTTTCTGGATTGGGATGAACCGGAAAGAAGAGCATTTCTTGATCAGGAACTGCTTTCACCACGACCGTTTACCCATCCCGATATGACGGCAGGTGCTGAAGCCGATACTGTGCTTGCCTGCTACAGGGTTTTAGTAGAGCATACCAAACAGTACGGGACCGACGCTCTGGGCTCACTTATTGTCAGCATGACGAGAAACGTCTCTGACCTGCTTATCGTCTACATTTTTGCAAGGGAAGTGGGATTGATGACTACAACTGCAAACGGAGACGCTTGTCTGCTCCCTGTTGTACCGCTCTTTGAAACAATAGAAGATCTGAAAAAAAGCCCGGCCATCCTTCAGGAATTTCTCCGCCACCCGGTTACACAACGAAGTCTTGATTACCGAAAAATAACATCCGGGAAAAAACGAAAGCTCCAGGAGGTTATGATCGGGTACAGCGACAGCAACAAGGATGGGGGGATTTTTTCAAGCACATGGACACTCTATCGCGCTCAGGAATCCCTGCTTCAGGCCGGTGAAATTTCTGATACTGATATACTGTTTTTTCATGGCAGGGGTGGCAGTATCAGCCGAGGGGCCGGCCCAACACATCGCTTTATCAGGGCGCAACCCTGGGGTTCTTTTAATGCCGGCATGTGTTTTACCGAACAAGGCGAAACCATTGCCCAAAAGTATGCCAATCGCATAAGTGCTGTCTATAATCTTGAACTTTTCATGGCTGGAGCAGCTGAAGTTCTTATCAGGCAAAAACTGGAGCCCAAAAGAGAGCATCCCCTTGAACTGATAATGGATATGCTCTCGGATAAAAGCAATCAGGCTTACCGGAAGCTGATCGGTGAAGAAGGGTTTCTCACATTTTTCCGCGAAGCCACGCCTATAGACATTATTGAATCAACAAGAATAGGTTCCCGACCATCACGAAGAAGCGGAAAAACAAGCCTTGAAGACCTTCGCGCCATTCCCTGGGTGTTCAGCTGGAACCAGGCGCGTTTTTCACTTTCGGGCTGGTTTGGAGTGGGTTCGGCGCTTGAACATCTGGAGAACAGCGCTCCGGATATATTTGAAGAAATCCGGCACCGCAGTCATGTCTGGCCCCCCCTTCGTTACATTATAAGCAATGCAGACACCAGCATAGCATCTGCTGATCTAAACATCATGCACCAGTATGCAAAGCTTGTGACTGACATAAGAATCAGAGAGCACATTCTCGGTATGATAGAAGCAGAATACCATCGAACGAAAAAGTATATCGAAATACTTTTTGCCGGGCCTCTTGAGACTCAACGGCTTAATGTCAATAAATTTATTGATCTGCGTAAAGAAGGACTTGGCATGCTTCACCACCAGCAGATAAAACTTCTGAGGCAATGGAGAGAACTGCAGAATGCTGATAAACAGGAAGAGTCAGATACCCTGCTATCAGAGCTCTTCCTGACGGTCAATGCCATATCAGGAGGATTGCGCACAACAGGATAAAAAATTAGAGCTTATAGATATTATAACAGACGGTTCTCCCTAAAAAAAAGCCCTTTATTAAATAGAGGGCCTTTTTGATTTTCTGATGTCAAATTTATTGAACGTAAGTTGTATGGCTTGAAATGATTAATTATGAAAGGATAATGCTTTAACTTTTATCAGTAATTTTTTTACAGCATTTTCAATAAAAACACTCTCACTGGTTATTGCTTTTGATACAGCCCATCGCAGTAACAGTTCTTATACTGTTTGCATTTTTTGCCGGTGATGTACATGCCGCAACCGAAAAAAAGGTCGGAGTTGTATTGCTTCATGGGAAATGGGGTAATCCATCCCAGCATATCAATACTCTGGCAACATCTTTAAATGAGAAGGGTTATATTGTTACTACACCATTAATGCCCTGGAGTAAATCAAGAGGATATGATATTGATTATCCTGCAGCATTGGGAATTGTTGAAAATAATATTAGGGAATTAAGAAAAAAAGGCGCAACAGTGATAGTGCTCGCAGGACACAGTATGGGTGCCAATGCTTCTATCGCCTATGCCGCTTATGGACACGAAAAAATTGATGCTGTCATTGCCATAGCCCCCGGCCATACTCCTGATCTGTACAAGTATCATATAAACATTGAGTCAAGTCTCAATAAGGCCACTGAAATGATCAAATCCGGTCAAGGAGGAGAGAGTGAGTCATTTATCGATCTCAACAGTGGAGGCAGGTCAGTAAACATCAACATGACTGCTGCAGTGTATAGCAGTTATAATAACCCTGACGGAATGGCTTCGATGCCGATTTCAGCCACAAATGTTACGCAGCGAGTTCCTCTTTTCTGGATACTTGCCGGCCCGGAAGATGTTCTATATAACTCCGGGAAAAATTATGTCTTTGAAAAATGGCCATCCAATCCGCTTAATACATATCTGGTTTTGAATGTAACGCATCTCAGTGCACCTGATAATGCAAAAGAGGAAATACTGAAATGGATCAATACATTAACTTTATCCTTCGGAAATTGAATCAACAGATAATTCTGCATAATTGAGACAACAGATTTTCTGCCTTAAAATAATCCACTTTCAGTTAAATATTTTTTTATTACATTTACTGTTAATTCCCCCCATAAGGAAGAATATTTTTAAATAATTATAAATCAACGACCTATGTCATCAACAAAGCTTTCAGAACTTAAATCCAAAATTGCTCAGCTTCAAAAAGAAGCCGATGATATTATCAAGAACGAGCGAATTGCCATAATTAAAGAGATTAAGGATAAACTCGACGCCTACAATATTACTGTTGAAGAACTTCAGCGGAAAGGAAAAACCGCAAAATCCGGTATAAAAAGCCCTGCGGTTATTAAGTTCAAAAAAAGCGAAAATGAATATTGGGTAGGCAGAGGCCCGAAACCAGGCTGGGTCAAGGATGTTGAAAAAAGAGGCGAAAGTATTGAACAATACAGAGTACAGGAATAAATACTTTTGTAATTTCCATCACACTGATTTTGATTCTATTGAGGCTTGTAATAAAGCCTCAATTTTTTTGCCCCCTCATACAGCTCCCCGTTTTGAACCACGGCTAAACATCGCTCTATATTCAAGGTCATCTTGCGCTATTCCACTTCCGCCATTTAAAGACTATAATTGTGCGGCTGCTCCACTAAACTTTCTGATTTCGAACAATTCCAAAAAAATAGACGGGATATTGGCGTATTATATGCTATTATAAGCAGTGTATAAATACCGAAATTATTCAACTATTCCGTCATGCTCTCTACTCTGAACGCTTCTGCACTGATCGGTATTGACGCTATTATGGTTACGGTAGAAACCAACGTATCCGGGGGTATTCCTTCATTTACGGTTGTCGGCCTTCCTGACAATGCCATTCGGGAAAGCAGGGAAAGAATACTCACGGCAATCCGGAATTCAGGATTTACTATCCCTCCAAAAAAAATCACCGTCAACCTGGCACCTGCGGATATTAAAAAAGAAGGAACAGCATTCGATCTTCCTATTGCCATAGGACTGCTTGGATCGCTGCAGCTTATCACTATCCAGTTCGAAGAGTTACTGATCATGGGGGAACTTGCCCTTGACGGCTCGGTAAGAAAAATTAATGGTGCACTACCTGTGGCAATTATGGCAGGAAGAGAACACATTAAACGCCTCATAGTACCACTCTCAAATGCGGCTGAAGCTGCCGTAGCAGTCTCTGCAGCACACTCAGATATTGAAGTTTTCGGTGTAGCAAGCCTGAACGAGACAATTGCTTTACTGACGGGAAATACAAAGCACTCTCCAGTAACTGTCAATATCACAGAGTTGTTTAACACAGAAGAGGAATATCCTGTTGATTTTTCTGATATCAAGGGGCAGGGTGCAGCCAAAAAAGCCCTCGAAATCGCTGCAGCCGGCGGTCATAATGTAATTATGATCGGGCCGCCCGGTAGCGGAAAAACGATGCTGGCAAAAGGGTTGCCGGGTATTCTGCCTCCTCTCTCTTTTGAAGAGTCACTTGAAACCACAAAAATCTATTCGGTTGCGAACCTGCTTGAAAAAGACCGGCCACTTATGGTTACCCGCCCATTCCGCAATCCCCATCATACAACAAGTAATGTCGCCCTGATAGGGGGAGGAGCAACAGCAAAGCCCGGAGAGGTAAGCCTTGCGCACAACGGCATTCTGTTTCTTGATGAGCTGCCCGAATTTACCAGAACTGCTCTTGAGGTATTGCGCCAACCTCTTGAAGACCGTGAAGTTACCGTGTCCAGAATCTCTGTCACCGCAAGATATCCTGCCGGTTTTATGCTCATAGCCGCAATGAATCCGAGTCCTGCTGGCGCATTGAAAGATGCTGAAGGGAACCTGACTGCCCCACCGCAACAGATCCAGCGTTATCTTTCTAAAATTTCAGGACCGATGCTTGACCGTATTGATATCCACATCGATGTCCCGAAAGTTGAAAATATCGACCTCTTTTCTGCAATAACATCCGAAAGCTCGAGTACAATCCGCAAGCGGGTCATAATAGCAAGAAAAATCCAGCAAGACCGGTTTGGTGAACTTGTATCACCCAAAATCTATACCAATGCCCAGATGAATACCAAACTGATCAAAATGTTCTGTAAGCTTGACAAAGAGAGTTCACAAAAACTGATGGATGCCATGAACCACATGAACCTTTCCGCAAGGGCGCACGACCGCATCCTTAAGGTAAGCAGAACCATAGCCGACCTCGACAGTTCTGAACACATAGCAATGAAACATCTCATCCAGGGCATTCAATACCGAAACCTTGATCGTGATTTCTGGAGTTTTTGATTGAACAGCCTATACCGGCAATACCAAAAACAGCAAAGAAATTGAAGCTTGTATACCTATATTTACAATCGAGTTACAATTTCATAAACCCCATCCTATGGAGTACCTTTATGAACGCAAGGGGAAAGTTCAGTTATGCTCTGCTGCTTGCCGGCACCCTTTTTAGTGCTGCGCCTTGCAATGCAGCCCAAACCGCAGAAACTGTTGATGCACGCATCAGCCGCCTTGAACAGGAACTTGCGGAGCTGAAAGCGCTGGTAAAAGCCACACCTCCAACTGCGACAACGGCCAGCACCACTGCTCTGGCTGTAAAAGCACCCACTGCTGAACCTCCGATATCATCAGGAGCTGGAGCAAAAGTCCAACTCTATGGATTTGTCCGCTTTGATGCATCCTATGATACCAATCCTATCTCTTCAGGCAATTACGCTCTCTGGGCTCTGCCTCATCCCAATAGAAATTCGGACGGCGAATGGAATCTCACTGCGGGTGCAACAAGAATCGGCGTCAATCTCAGCGGTCCGGACACCGAATCCATGAAGCTTTCCGGCAACATAGAAATGGATTTTCTGACTGCAATCGGCACTGAAAACAATACGAGTCCCAGACTGCGTCACGGCTTTCTGAAAGCATACTGGCCAGCGTCTGATTTCAGCATTCTTGCAGGCCAGACATGGGATATTGTTTCTTCACAGATTCCTTTTGTTGACGATGTTGCTCTTTTGTGGGATGCCGGCAATATCGGCTCACGCCACCCGCAGCTTCGTGTCACCAAGGGATTTGCAACAGGGAACGATGGACGTCTTGAACTGGCAGTAGCTGCATCAAGAACTATTGGCGAAAAAAGCGCTTTTCAAGCTGATACCGGTAAAGACGCCGTCATGCCCACAATCCAGGGACGTATTGCGTTTTCCGAGCCGATGATTGTAAAAAGCCAGCCTGCAACTATTGCTGTTTCAGGACATTACGGTCAGGAAGAGTGGGACACAAGTGCTGCTGGAAATTTCAAAACACTTGATTCGTGGTCATGCAATCTTGAAGTGACCATGCCCCTCAGCGAAAAGATTCTCCTGGCCGGTGAATACTTTACCGGATCAAACCTTGATGATTTTCTGGGTGGAATTGGTCAGGGTGTAAACAGTGCTGTAACGACCGACCCCAGAGATATCCGTTCTCATGGTGGATGGGCGGGACTTAAATACAACGTGAACCCGGTAACCGCTATAAGCTTTGGAGCGGGTGTTGATGACCCGAATGACAACGACCTGGCTTCCAGCGCACGCTCCCTGAATCAAACGGTATTTGCCAACATAATCAACAAGATAACGCCGAACCTGATTATTGGAATACAGCTCTCAGAGTGGAAAACCGAGTATAAGAATGACCCTGCCAGTAATGCATTCAGGGCTCAAAGTTCTTTGACCTATAAGTTTTAATAGAATCGCGGCAAGCCTCCTCCCTCCTTGAACATTACACAATGCTTCATGAGGGGGAAGCCAGTCGATTCAGCGGATAACAATCTCACAAGGCATAACGGCAAGCATGTGAAGCTGGCCAGATACCATCAGCATCTCATAATAAGCCTCCATCGCACTGAACTGCTGCTGTGGAATGAGCTCATGCATCAACTGTTTTCGGATGGCTACACTGATCCTTTCAGCCAACCCTGTATCACTTCCCTGTAACAGGAATTCCCACCAGGCTCTCTGAGCCGGGTAGAGCAACAGTCCAGGATTTTTTCCCGGATCGATCTTTGCGAGAAGCTGTGCTGCATGAATGGCATCAAAAAGTCCTCCTGTCCGATCAACAAGGCCGGCTTTCAGCGCGCGACTTCCTGTCCACACCCGTCCGCCTGCAACGGAGTCAACACGATCTATATTTATCTTTCGTGAAGCAGCAACTTTCCCTATAAAATCGTAATAGACCTCTCCCGAGGCCGCAACAAATTTGTCGTATGCGTCGCCTTCAAGCGGTTTAAAAAGTGTGTTGGCATCTGCATACCGGCCTCTTGTCACGACCGTGCGACCCAATCCTGCTTTTTCAGCAAGCCCCTGAATGTTTGGTTTCAGGGCATAGACTCCTATGGATCCGGTAATGGTGAGCGGCTGGGCATAGATGGTTTTTCCTGCAAGAGCAGCCATATAGCCACCTGAAGCGGCCACTCCTGACATGGAAACAACAAGAGGCTTTTTGACCGCAGCAGCATCCAGCATCTGCAGCATGTCGGCTGATGCAAGCGCATCACCGCCAGGACTGTCAATGCGCAGAACAAGGGCCTTAACCTTTTTATTCTCAAGTGCAGCATCAAGGGAGTTCTTCAACGTCTCAACATCGACGCCTTCACTCATTTCAGCAGCACTTCCCCCTGAAGAGCGAACAATCATACCGGACAGCGTAATCACAGCAATCCGGTCATCACTGTCAGCCTTACGAGGCCATTGCATTGAGGAACGGTACTGACCGGCACGGACAAAAATATCATTATCGCTTGTCAGCTCATTTCCGGATATTTTTTTCGTCAAGGATCGCTGGAGTTCCCATGAAGAAGCTATGCCGTCAATAAGTTTGAGCGCTTGAGCTCTCTTTGCCGACATAAGCGGTTCATTGTTAATCACCGCAGTGAAGGCGTCTCGACTGATCCCCCGCCTTTTTGAAACGTAAGCAAGATAATCATCAAAGACCTCGTCAAGCATCGCATTAATCTCTTCAAGAGACTCCTTACTTGAGCCGGTCAGAAGAAACGGCTCAATACCACTCTTGTATTTTTTCCATTGGGCAGCCTGAAAGGCAATGCCTAATTTTTTGAGCGGAGCGGTATAAAACAGCGTTTCAGCTTTCAGTCCATCCAACAAAAGAAATCCACCGCGTTCAAGAATAATTGAGTCACATGCCGTAGCAAGGAGATAATCTTTATCTTCGGATGAGTGAAGAAATGCAGTAACTTTTTTACCGCCCCGGCGAACTTTTTCAATTGCCTGGCGAAGTTCAACTATTTTTGCCGGAGTTGCCTGCAGGCCGCCGATATCAAGAAGCACTTCTTTTACCCTGTCGTCGGTAGCCGCATTATCAAAAATAAACAACAGATCCTGCAGGGAGAGTGACTCTCGTGAAGTGAGAAATGGAAGCGAGGAGCTGTCACGACGGATCTCACTGATAGTTCCACCAAGCGGTATGGAAAGCACAAAGCGCTCAGGCAATGCATGTGAAGAGCGGATAGCCCAAAACGCTGCTCCGCCAAGCAATACAAAAATGATAATGAGAGCAAGGCAACTGTTGCGGAAACAACCTCTCTTCGTTTTTGGCATAGTCGTTTTATTTATAAAGAAGACAGCTTACCTGATGTCCATTATTATTATCGAGGATTTTGAGCTGCGGTTCCACGAGCCGGCACTCATCCATCGCAACCGGGCAGCGTGGATGAAATCCGCACCCATCCGGAATATTCATAGGCCCCGGCAGATCCCCTTTCAAAAGAATCCGTTCCTTCCTGGCTCCAGGTTCAGGATTGGGAATTGCCGAGAGGAGGGCTTTCGTATAAGGATGCTTCGGATTTGCATAAAGTTCAGAAGAATCAGCAATTTCAACAATCCTGCCAAGATACATGACCGCAACCCTGTCAGAAATATGTTCAACTACTGAAAGATCATGCGCAATAAACAGATAGGTCAGTCCAAGATCCCTTTGCAGATCCTTGAGCAGATTGATGATTTGCGACTGAATCGAAACATCAAGGGCGGATACAGGCTCATCGCAAATAATGAATTTCGGGTTAACGGCAAGAGCCCTTGCAATACCGATCCGCTGCCGCTGTCCTCCTGAAAACTCATGAGGGTAACGGTTGAAATACTCCCGATTCAATCCAACAAGATCAAGCAGTTCTTCGATCCTTTTGCGTGCCGCATTGCCGCGGGCAATACCATGAACAAGCAATACCTCCTCAAGCATCTGGCCAACAGTCAGGCGGGGATTCAATGATCCGAATGGATCCTGAAATATCATCTGTATCTGTTTGCGAAGAGCGCGGAATTCACGGTTACTGATACCGGTAATATCACTGCCTTCAAACTCAATATGCCCCGTCACATTGGCATGACCAAGACGTATCAATGCCCGTCCAAGAGTAGTTTTTCCGCAGCCTGATTCCCCGACCAGGCCAAGTGTCTCTCCATGAAGAACGTCGAACGAAACCCCATTGACGACGTTTATCGAAAGGGGTTTTCCAAAGCCTCCATTCTTTCTCTCAGAAAAATGTACCCGTAAGTCACTAACCGACAGTATTCGCCTTTGATCCTTCATCTTTGACTGGACGCTGTTTATCGTATTTTTATTATTATACTAAATACCATTATGAATTTACCATAACAAACCCTTCGTTCAAGTCCGTCTTTTAACTCTTGCATACTCCACATACACATAGCGGAACACTTTACGTTGTTGCCACACCGCTCGGAAATCTGGAAGACATTACCCTGCGAGCCATAAAAACTCTTGCCGAGTCCGGTGCAATCGCCTGTGAAGATACGCGCCGCGCGTCAATTCTGCTCAAACATCTTGACATTACCGGTAAAAAACTCATCAGTTACCATAACTACAATGAGCCAAGAGCTATAGGGCAAATTGTCGCCCTGCTTGAAGATGGTATTGATGTCTCCCTCATTACTGATGCCGGAACCCCGGTTATCAGCGATCCCGGATATGCTCTCTTGCACGCCCTGCATGAAAGAGGCCTGCGGGTTATTCCGATTCCCGGACCATGTGCCCTTACCGCGGCCCTCTCTGCCTGCCCGCTGCCGGTCAACAATTTTTTCTTTGCGGGGTTTCTTCCCCATAAAAAAGGGCGTAAAACCCGACTTGAATTCCTGGCTGCACTGCAGACAACTTTTGTCGTCTATGAGTCGCCATTCAGGATTATGAGGCTGCTCGATGAACTTGACAGAGTCCTGCCTGAAGCACAGATTTTCATCGGGCGGGAGATGACCAAAATTTATGAGGAGTATATTACCGGAACGATTGAAGAGATCCGCCAACGACTTGCAGACGGAAAAGCGAGAGGAGAGTTTGTTGTTGTTGTCCACCCTGCCCCGAAAAAAACTATCAAATCAGAAGCCTGACTATGCAGATCATCACTGAACCCTCACAGATGCAGGCCATTGCCGAAAAACTTCGGCTTAACCGGCAGTGTATTGGCGTCGTCATGACTATGGGCGCACTGCACGAAGGGCACCTGAGCCTGGTAAAACTTGCCCAGCAGACAGCAGGCACGCTTATTCTCACCATATTTGTAAACCCGACCCAGTTTGGACTGAACGAAGACCTTCATAAATATCCCCGACCTTTCGACAAAGATGTTGCCCTCGCGAAAGCGGCAGGAGTAGATTATCTTTTTGCGCCGGAAGCAGATGCCATCTATACCAAACACTATCAGACAACTGTTGAATGCTCTGAAGTAACAAAAGTGTTCGAAGGAGAGAAAAGACCGGGGCATTTTAAAGGGGTGGCCACCATAGTTACAAAACTGTTCAATATTACAAAACCTCATATAGCCGTCTTCGGTGAAAAGGATGCTCAGCAGCTCGCTGTTATCCGCAGGGTTGTCGAAGATCTCAATCTGGATATAAAGATTATCGGTGCTCCAATTGTCAGAGAACAAAACGGTTTGGCGGTAAGTTCAAGAAATATATACCTCTCAACCGAGGAGCGCGATGCTGCGACCATTCTTTACAACTCAATCGGCCATGCCGAAAAGAGGCTTGCTGAACATGACCATAACCTGGCGGCAATTGCCGAAGAGATTACCCTTATGATTAACGCAACAACGGGGTGCCGCTCAGATTATACCGGTTTTGTTGATGAAACCACGTTTGAACCTGTAAAAACTGCTGAAACAGGAAAAGAGTACCGTCTGCTTCTTGCAATGTACTCGGGAACGATCCGTCTGATTGACAACGCCAAGATCATTGCATGAGAATACCAGAGGAGAGATCAAGGTTACCGGAAGAGACTTTTTTGTATTATATTTAAGGACGCATTCATTGTTTTATTACATAGAGCAGAACAGTGAAGTCTGCACTGAGTATGGCCGGGAAAAGGAGACGCATGCACAAAAATACCGGACAGCATTTTCATCACACTATTAAGGATATCCATGATTATTAACAAGAAGATTGATCTCGGCCAGGGAAAGATAATTTCTATCGAAACCGGCAAAATGGCAAAACAGGCCGATGGTGCTGTAGTAGTTCGTCTGGGCGACACTATGGTACTTGCAACTGTTGTGTCAAGCAAAAAAACTCCTCCGCCAAATCAGGACTACTTTCCGCTTCAGGTTGAATACCGCGAAAAATATTCCGCTGCAGGCAAATTTCCCGGCGGATTTTTCAAACGCGAAAGCCGCCCTTCCGAAAAAGAGATCCTTTCAGCAAGACTTATTGACAGGGCACTCAGGCCCCTTTTTCCTGACGGCTACCTTTATGAAACACAGATCATTGTAACGGTTATCTCTTCAGACCAGATCAATGATGCCGATGTGCTCGGCGGCCTTGCTGCATCAACGGCAATAATGGTCTCCGACATTCCTTTTCATAACCCGATGTCTGAAGTCCGCGTCGGCAGAATCAACGGCCTGTTTGTCATCAATCCTGATGTCAACGAGCTCCTTGAAAGTGATATTGATATCTGTATCGGTGGCACCATTGATACCATCTGTATGCTCGAGGGTGAGATGAAAGAAATCTCAGAAGCCGAGATGCTTGATGCAATCAAGTTTGGACACGATGCCATCCGCAAACTCTCAGCACTCCAGAACGAGATAGCTGCAGAAGTCGGAAAACCAGGCAGACCATTTGCGCCGACAGTAATTCCTGCAGAACTGACGGAATTCATTCGTGGATGTTGTGAAGCCCGCCTCAAAGAACTTGCCTATACACCACTCCAGAAAGAAGAACGTGCTGACCAGACGGCCCTCATCTATAAAGAATCCGTAGCATCAATCGTTGAGCATTTCAAAGCCACTATCAGCGCTGAGGATATAGCTGCCGATTCTTCAAAAGCTCTCTTTCTGAACCCGCATATTATTGAAGAACAGATTCATTCTGTCGAAAAGAAGGTTATGCGCCACATGATTCTGGATGACTCAAAACGTCTTGACGGCAGAGCTCTTGACCAGGTACGGCCAATCAGCATTGAACTTGGAGTTATCCCGAGAGCACACGGCTCGGCACTCTTTACCAGAGGTGAAACCCAGGCTCTTGTAACAGTTACCCTCGGAACCAGTAAAGATGCACAGTCAGTCGATAACCTGACCAACAATGCCGACAAGAAATTCTTCCTTCATTACAACTTCCCTCCATTTTCGGTTGGTGAAGTTGGAAGACTCGGCAGCATCGGGCGCAGAGAAATCGGTCACGGCAATCTTGCTGAGCGTTCCATTAAAATGGTTGCTCCTACCGACGCTGAGTTCCCATACACCATCCGTATTGTTTCGGACATTCTTGAGTCGAACGGCTCTTCATCAATGGCTTCGGTTTGCGGTGGAACGCTTGCCTTGATGGATGGAGGTGTTCCAATCAGAAAGCCGGTATCAGGCATCGCCATGGGACTGATCAAGGAAGGAGAGGCATACGCTGTACTTTCTGATATTCTCGGCAATGAAGATCATCTGGGCGATATGGATTTTAAAGTTTCCGGCACCAGGGATGGCATCACAGCCTGCCAGATGGACATCAAGATCGATGGTCTTGATTATCACATCCTCGAAACAGCGCTTGAGCAGGCCCGCAGAGGACGACTTCACATTCTCGACAAAATGGAAGAAGCAATCCCTGAATCCCGCCAGGATCTGGCAAACTTTGCACCGAAACTGACATCCATCAAGGTTCCGGTTGATTGCATCGGCATGATTATCGGCAAGGGTGGAGAGACCATCCGCAGTATTACGGAAGAGACAGGTGCTGAAATCAACATTGAAGACGATGGCACCGTAACCATTGCATGCTCAACCACAGAAGGGACTAACGCTGCTCTTGCCATTATAAAAGGCCTTACAGCAAAACCTGAAGTCGGCATGATTTACAACGGAAAGGTTAAAGACGTTCGTGACGAACTTGGTGCTTTTGTAGAGTTCCTTCCAAAAACAGACGGCTTGGTGCACATCTCTGAAATTTCAAAGGAAAGAGTCAATAAAGCCAGTGATCACCTGAAAGTCGGCGATAAGGTCAGGGTTAAACTTGTTGAAGTCCGCAAAGATCCACGTACCGGAAAAATGCGTTTTGCTCTTTCAATAAAAGCTGTTGATCAGGAACCTGTCACAGAAAACAATTAAACTCGACAATAAAAAAAGGCAGTGCAGCTAACCCTGCACTGCTTTTTTTATTTTTACCGGATTCTCGTTCAGTAAGGCATGATAGTGTTGCCTCGGCAGATAATTGTTTCGGGGAAACAGTGCAATTCATCAAAACACCATGAAGTACGAATTTTCAAACATAGAGAAGAAATGGCAGGCCAACTGGCAGAAGCATAATACCTTTGCAACAGGCAAAGATGCTGATAAACCGAAATACTATGTGCTCGACATGTTTCCGTATCCAAGCGGTACAGGTCTCCATGTCGGACATCTTGAAGGCTATACTGCTTCAGATATCACAGCACGTTACAAAAGAAGCTGCGGATATAATGTACTGCACCCGATGGGATGGGATGCTTTCGGCCTTCCGGCTGAACAGTTTGCCATTAAAACAGGTACCCACCCGAAAACAACTACTGAAAATAATATCAGAAGCTTCAAGGAAACCCTGCAGGCAATGGGTTTTTCTTACGACTGGCAAAGAGAGATCAATACCACCGACCCCGGATATTTCAAGTGGACACAGTGGATTTTTCTCCAGCTCTATGAGCGCGGACTTGCCTATATGTCAGAGGTGGACGTCAACTGGTGTGAAGAGCTGAAGACTGTTCTTGCAAATGAAGAGGTTGAAGAAAAAATTGCAGACGGCTACACCGTTATCCGCCGTCCCCTGCGTCAGTGGGTACTGAAAATAACCGCTTATGCCGATCGACTGATTGAGGATCTTGAAGAGCTGGAATGGCCTGAAAATGTCAAACAGATGCAGCGCAACTGGATTGGACGTTCTGAAGGCGTAAACATCGATTTTGAACTCCCCTGCCACAAAGAGAAACTGAGAGTCTATACAACCAGACCCGACACTCTTTTCGGTGCTACATACCTTGTTATTTCACCTGAACATCCGCTTGCCGAAAAGCTTGCAACCGCACAGCAGCTTGTGGAGGTAAAAAGTTATATCGGTCAGGCAAAACTGAAAACCGAGCTGGAGCGCACCGGACTTCAAAAAGATAAAACCGGGGTTTTTACCGGCTCCTATGCCATCAACCCGGCAACAGGCAAACCTCTACCTGTCTGGATCTCGGACTTTGTGCTGACAAGCTACGGCACAGGAGCAATCATGTCGGTTCCTGCACATGACTCGAGAGACTGGGAGTTTGCCAAACAATACAACATACCGATCATTGAGGTTATTAAAAGCCCCCATGATGTTCAGGAAAAAGTGTTTGAAGACAAGGACAGTACCTGTGTCAACTCATCCAACAGCGAAATAACTCTCGACGGGCTCAGCTTCAGCGAATCTTTTGAGCGCATGGCGTCCTGGCTTGAACGAAAAAAAGTTGGTGAAAGAAAGGTTAACTATAAACTTCGCGACTGGATATTCAGTCGGCAGCGCTATTGGGGAGAGCCGATCCCTATCAAGCATTACGAGGACGGAATACTGCGGACGGAAACAAACCTTCCGCTTGTTCTACCTGAGGTTGAGGCTTATCAACCATCTTCAACCGGCGAATCACCGTTGGCCAATATTCATGACTGGCTATACGGTGCCGATGAGCATGGTTCTTTCAGAAGAGAGACAAACACCATGCCTCAATGGGCAGGAAGCTGCTGGTACTATCTCCGCTTTATCGACCCAGACAATAGAGAGCAGCTGATTGATCCTGAAAAGGAACGCTACTGGATGAATGTTGACCTCTATATCGGCGGTGCAGAACACGCCGTTCTTCACCTGCTCTACGCAAGGTTCTGGCACAAGGTTCTTTTTGATATCGGCGTCGTCAGTTCAAAAGAACCGTTTAAGAGGCTCTTTAATCAGGGAATGATCCTTGGTGAAGACAATGAAAAAATGTCGAAATCACGCGGCAATGTGATCCCTGCCGACCACGTTCTGGAACGTTACGGCGCTGATGCTGTCCGCCTCTATGAAATGTTTCTCGGCCCTCTGGAACAGGTGAAACCATGGAATACGAATGGCATTGAAGGTGTAAGCCGTTTTCTGTCGAAAGTGTGGCGCCTGGTTTACCCTGAACATGAAGGACCGGCAGCTTCGCTTACTATGGAGGCAATTCCTGATGAGCTGCAGAGACGCATGCATAAAACAATCAGGAAGGTCAGCGAAGACACCGAAAATCTCAAATTCAATACCGCCATTGCCGAAATGATGGTTTTTGTTAACGAGCTCCAAAAGTCTGGGTGCAAAAACAGAGATGCTGTTGAAACACTGCTTCTCCTGCTTGCTCCCTATGCACCGCACATATCGGAAGAGCTCTGGGAAGCCATCGGACACAACGTTTCAATCAGCTCCGAACACTTTCCTGCATATGATCCTGAATTAGTTGAAGACACGGTTTTGACTATTGCTGTGCAGATAAATGGGAAACTGAGAGGAACCTTCGTTGCTCAGGCAAAAAGCCCAAAAGAGTCTCTGCTTGCAGAAGCAAAAAAAGTGGAGTCTGTCATAAAGTTTCTTGAAGGACAAACTATTGTAAAAGAAATAGTTATCCCCGACAAGCTGGTGAGCTTTGCAGTAAAATAATCTCTGAAGGATTAATGCATACTTCAAATAGCTATTGAGATTTTTTTTTTGCCTAATTGTTTTGTAAAATATTGGTCTTGCTTCTCGTTTTTTCCGCTTCGACCGCTGATTTTTTTTGTTCACAAATACCTGTGACGGGGGTAGTCTCTATTTATTCAACACATTAAAATCTGTTATCAATGGCTACAGACGAAACAACATCCAGCACTCAGCCAGTTGCACCAGCAAACGAGTCATTCAGCTCTGTTCTGTCTGAAAAACGGAAATTTCCACCACCGGCAGAGTTTGCTAAAGCTGCCCATATCTCTTCAATGGAAGAGTATGAAAAGCTGTATGCTGCAGCAGATGCTGATCCTGAAGCCTATTGGGGCGGGATTGCTGATGAGTTCCACTGGTTTAAAAAGTATGATACAGTGCTGGAATGGAATACCCCTTATGCCAAGTGGTTTAATGGCGGCAAAACAAATATCTGCTACAATGCTCTTGATGTCCATGTAAAAGGCTGGAGAAAAAACAAAGCTGCCATTATCTGGGAAGGTGAAGAAGGCAACGAGCGGGTTCTGACGTACGGCGAACTTCACCGTCAGGTCAGCAAATTTGCAAATGTCCTGAAAATCGCCGGCATCAAGCCAGGAGACCGCGTTGCTCTTTATATGGGAATGGTTCCTGAACTTGTCATCGCCGTACTCGCCTGCGCACGCGTAGGTGCTGTCCACAATGTTATTTTTGCCGGATTCTCAGCTCATGCCATCACCGAGCGCGTCAATGATTCAAGAGCAAAAATGGTTATCTGTGCAGACGGCACAAGACGCCGCGGCGGTTCCATCAATCTTAAAAGTATTGTTGATGAGGCGATTGTCAATACTCCGTCAATCAGAAGCGTCATTGTCCTTAAAGTTACCGATGAAGATGTCCACATGCATAACGGCATGGACCATTGGTGGCATGATCTGATGGGTCTGGCCGTTGATGAATGTGATCCGGTCGAGGTAGATTCAGAACATCCGCTTTTTGTACTCTATACCAGTGGTTCAACTGGAAAACCGAAAGGTATCCTGCATACCACTGCCGGCTATATGGTGCATGCAGCAAGCTCTTTCAAATACGTATTCGATATCAAGGACGAGGACATCTACTGGTGTACAGCAGATGTGGGCTGGATTACCGGACACAGCTACATGGTTTACGGCCCTCTGCTCAATGGTGCAACTCTTCTCATGTACGAAGGTGCTCCAAACTATCCTCAGTGGGACAGGTTCTGGGATATCATCAACCGTCACAAGGTTACCATCCTCTATACCGCCCCAACAGCTATCCGCGCTTTTATACGCGCAGGTGACGAATGGGTCACCAAACACAACCTCAGCTCGCTCCGTCTGCTTGGTACAGTAGGCGAACCTATCAATCCAGAAGCATGGATGTGGTACCACAGGGTTGTAGGGCAGGAAAGATGTCCTATCGTTGACACCTGGTGGCAGACCGAAACCGGCGGCATCATGGTTTCTCCGCTTCCTGGTGCAACCCCGACCAAACCAGGCACAGCAACTCGACCACTGCCTGGAATCGCTGTGGATGTTGTTCACAAGGACGGCACCCCGTGCAAGGCCAATGAAGGCGGATACCTGGTCATTAAAAAGCCATGGCCTTCTATGCTCCGCACCATTTACGGCGACAACAAGCGCTATGAATCAACCTACTGGGCTGAATTCCCCGGCATGTACTTTACCGGTGACGGCGCACGCAAGGATGAAGACGGCTATATCTGGATTATGGGACGTGTTGATGATGTGGTCAACGTTTCTGGTCACCGCCTTGGTACCAGTGAAGTTGAAAGCGCCCTTGTATCCTTTGAAGCCGTTGCGGAAGCAGCAGTTGTCAGCCGTCCGGATGAGCTTAAGGGCAATGCTCTTGTAGCCTTCGTAACGCTGAAGGATGAATATGTAGGCGACATGAAGATGCGTGAAGAACTGCGCAACCACGTTGCAAAAGAGATCGGACCTATTGCCAAACCTGATGAAATCAGATGGGCAAAAGGCTTGCCGAAAACACGCAGCGGAAAAATCATGCGCCGCCTCCTTCGCGAACTTGCCACAAGCAATGAGATCAAGGGAGACGTCACCACACTTGAGGATTTCGGAGTTCTTGAAAACCTTCGCTCAAACGAAGACGATTAAGCCCCGCTTACATCCTGAAGAAGCAATTCAATTACAAAGCGCAGCCTCGGCTGCGCTTTGTTGTTTTTCAACATCCGAACTCGAAACAAACTAACCAGATTCAGACCATGAAAAACGGAAAAGGATTCATTCTGTTACTAAGCGTTACGCTTGCCGTTGGAGCCTGCAACGCTAATGACAAACCGAAAGAAAACGTAATTCCTGCACAAGCAAGTGTAACGAAAGGAAAAATCATCGAACCTGAGCTTCTCATCAATCAAAATGAGGCTGCAGAGATCCTTGGAGAAGCGGTAGAGAAGGGAGAAAAAAGAGAAACTAAGGCTGTCGGCCAAAAAATCTGCTTTTACAAACCGGTGAATACATCTTCAAAAAAATATCTTCAAATATCGCTTACACAGGACTCCTTTATGCCTCCAACAGGAGTTGGCTCAGAAACAATTTACCGCGAAACAAAAAAATTGATTGGCGACTCAAAAACAGATGTCAAAGAGTTCGGTAATGAAGCATTCACAGCTATAGGTGGCCTTCACCTCTTTAAAGACGGCTACTACATCCTGATATCCTCCGCCAATATCGACAAGGATGAAACACTCAAAAACGCAGGCAAAAAAACACTGGAAAACCTTGCCAAGGTAAAATAAATCCCGCTTGATTATGAGGAGCTTAAGGTAGACGGCATAACGCTTGAATATTTTACTGAAGAAGCAATTCAAAACAGAAAGCGCAGCCCCGGCTGCGCTTTCTGTTTATTCACTCGACCATTTTCTGTTCTTGGACGGGGTGCCGTTTTTCGAATAGCTCAGTTTAGGTATTTCTGAACAGCTCTCCCGTCTCATTGCTTTCGTTGAAAGGATAAATGCAGTCGTGCTGGCTGTTTTTTGGGTTGTTGACTTTCGTTGATACGGGATAGAGAGCAAGTGCACCGTCTTTTGATGGCAGCAGCAGCTCCCCTGCTTCTGGCTTGCCGGCATCGAGCCACTCTTTCCAGTGTTCCGGCTCAAGGATAACCGGCATTCGATCATGAACGAATTTCATTTCGCTGTTGGCATTGGTGGTGATAATCGTACACGACACAAGAGGTGCAGCACTGGCATCAGCCTTCCAGATATCCCACAATCCTGCGAAAGCCATGGGTTTGCCATCAGCCCTGTGAATGTAGTATGGCTGTTTTTTGCTCTGAGCGGTTTGCTTCCATTCATAGAAGCCGCTTGCAGGAATAATGCAGTGCGTCCGGTGCAGCATGTGGCGAAAGTATGGCTTTATGGCGAGGGTTTCAGCGCGTGCATTGATGGGCCGGACTTTCGGCATTGCCTTGGCCCAGTGCGGGATAACTCCCCAGTGTGCCAGGGTGAGCGTATACTTGCTCTGGTCTCCCAGGAGAGCTACAATATCAGTATCGGGGGCAATGTTGTAGTTTGCAGAAAAGTCTATTTCCTGCTCCTCGACAAAAGGGAGTTCGTACTGGTGGAGCTGCTTGATGAAATCATTTAGCTCAAAGAAGACGAATCGACCGCACATAGAAGGAGTATTATCAACAATGCTTGTAGAATCTTCAAAGTGAATTACCGTACCTTGTGCACCACATAGGCAACGACGCCCCACACCAGAAAATCATTCTCCTCGGTAATCTTGATCGGCTTGAATTCATCATTGGCAGGCATGAGATAAATGCCGTCTTTCTCCACGGCAAGGCGCTTCAATGTAAGGTCGCCATCCTGAATACCGGCATCTTTCATTGAATGGCCTCTTACCCTGGCGTAGAATGTGACTTCAGGGTGCTTGATAAGCTCTTCATTCAGGGCGAGCTTCATCCCGAAAACTCCTCAGCTGGCAATGGAAAGCTAAGAATCCTGTTTGAAGACTGTTTTTGCGATTGCATGTCGGACCATATCCTTGGTGGTAAACGCTGAATGAATGAGGAGAACACGCTGTTCTATTCCCTTCTGACCTTTTTGCCTGGCACAGATTGCACGCAACTCGGGAGCAAACCCTACGCCAATGAGGCGGATGCCTTCAAGTATACCTGTTGTTGCTTCCACAAGAAAAATTGCAATCGCATTGGTTTCTGATGCCAACCAGACTCTGCGGGTTTCATCATCAAATTTTGAGATATCAAACGAGATATCAATGCTGAAATTCTCTCCGAAATCCACGACCAGAAAAGGAATGTCACGTTGTTCAAAAAGTGACGCGGTGATTGTACCTCTTGTAAACAGTTTTCTCTCTTTGCGCGAAATCTTTTTGAGTGACATCAGGATATGGAAAAAACCTTCTGTCGGTATCGCCACATTCATTTCCCGACCAGTACAGTACTCTTCATGGGGAAAAAGTGTACCAACTCTGTATGCATCCATAACTTTAAAGGTTGTCTCCTGTTACTGCCGGACTGAATTGGTATAAGGTAAAAATGATTTGAAAATATTCGATACTCATCATCGCTACTTTGACATTGCGCTTCAGCTGCAAAATGCTGTCTTATTAAACGAAGGTTTTTTGAGACTGCAAAATCGTGCTACTGGTTGAGGAAAACCTCAAGTTTTTCACGACTGAGTTGGCTATTGTCATTTACTTATGCCCTGAAATTTCTATTAAAAAGTTTTTGGGTATTGAAAACAAATCAATGTATCGGCGCTGTTATTTATTTTTCATGATCATTTTTTTGTGTCAGCAGTAAATATTTGGTAACATAATTTGATGCTTTGATCACTCAAGTTCATATGCTTATTATACTTGAACTGATGGTTATTGCGTGAAAAAATCACGTTACCTTCATGGGTAAGTAATGACGCTCGTTTCTTTGCCTTTTTTAAAAAGCACCCCGTTATGGTCACAAGCCAGAAGAAGCTTGATCTCTTTGGATTTAATATGAAGATGGGCGGTGGTGTACATACGTCCAGAACGATCATGTTGCTGGAATTGGAAACCTTGCTTTCGCGCGTCGCGGATTCTTCTTCTGTGAAAACTGTTTATCAGAACGCGATTATCAATGACAACTGTCTCTCCAAGAGAACTGAGAATACCCGTAAACTGTCGTTCCAGCATCTTGTTGAGCTTTATGGTCTTGACCCTCATATAACGTTATTTCGGGCACTCCTTTTTTTCTGGGGGCGTGATGTTGATGCAAAACCACTCCTTGCCCTTCTTTGTGCGTATACTCGCGATCCATTGCTTCGAGCAGCAACACCGTTTGTGTTGGCATGGAAGGAGGAGGAAATTATAGCACGCGAAGCACTTGAATTATATCTGGAAGGACTGTTCCCGGGTCGATTCAGTCCAGCAACACTAAAGTCTACAGCTCAGAACCTCAATTCAACCTGGACTAAATCCGGCCATCTGACAGGAAAAGCCTCGAAACGTCGGATTCGTGTTACTCCAACAGCAGGAGCTCTCTGTTTCGCACTGTTTCTTGGTTATCTTTCAGGGATTAGAGGCCCTGCAATGTTGACAAGCGAGTATGTTCGCATTCTGAACTGCCCGGTTTCTTTGGCTTTGACATTAGCTGAAGAGGCCTCGCGGAAAGGCTGGATTGTTTGGAAGCGAGTTGGCGATGTTATGGAGGTTCATTTTCCGAACCTGATCAATGAACAAGAAGCGGAGTGGATTCGTGAGCAGAGCTAAACGATTGATTCAATCATATACCTCATACATTTCAGTGCCCTGGCGAGATGATGCTGCTGCAGCTCAGCGGGTAATTTTTTGTGTCTATAACGAAACCGAAGAGCGTTCAATAGTTGCAAGAGTTGATGAATTTGAAATTGCAACCCGTCAAGCCGGTCATAACTGGGCCATTTTTGACCTGACCAATACCTTTGCAGTGTGGCTGGCCTCTCAGCGATATGCCGAGAGTTATTTTCAGAAACCGCACTTACTCTCTACTCTTCTCCCAAAATATCAGGCATTTATCGCTGAAGAATTCAGTGCGTTTTTGAAAACAAACAACCTTGACCAGCATGTTGTTGTCGCCATTAAAGGTGTCGCTTCTCTTTTCGGTTTTTTGAAAGTCAAAGAGGTTGTTGACCATCTTGCTCCAATGGTTAAAGGAAGGTTACTGGTTTTTTTCCCCGGCAGCTATGAAAACAACAATTACAGGCTTTTGGACGGCTATGACGGATGGAATTATCTCGCTGTCCCTATCACAGCAGACAAGGAATATTGAAATATGTGTTCAATAATGAAAAATCGTGAGATCTATCAAAAAGATCCAGCTCACCAGAGGCTTGTCAACGAGGGCGTAGCAAATGTGAACGATGAAAAGACGTTACTAGCTCAAGCTGTCCTTCGGTACGAGTTGGAAACATTTGTCTGTGAAGGCCAGTACGAAACGGGCCTGGCACACATACTCGATACCTATCTCAAAAATATTGATCAAGCTCAACAGCCTGCAGTCTGGGTAAGCGGGTTTTACGGGTCTGGTAAATCGCACTTGGTGAAAATGCTTCGGGCACTTTGGGTAGACACTGTTTTCGATGATGGAGCCACAGCTCGAGGCATCACGAAACTGTCACAAAATATTAGCGATAACCTTAAGGAACTTAGCATTCAGTCAAAACGACATGGCTTTTTACATGCAGCGTCCGGCACTCTTGGCGCCGGGGCTATGGGAAGTGTCCGGCTAGCGCTTTTGCGGATTATTTTTAAATCGGTCGACCTCCCAGAACAATACCCTGTCGCTCGATTTGTGATGTGGTTGAGGCACGAAGGTATTGCTGAACAGGTTCGAGCCCATGTTGAAGAGAGCGGTTTTGACTGGTTGGAGGAGCTCGATAATTTCTATGTTGCCGAAGGCTTGCACAGTGCACTGGTGAAGGTAAAGCCAAAACTCTATCCCTCTTTGGAGTCATGCGTTGAAACTCTGAACAACCTCTATCCCTACGTTCAGGATATCTCAAGTGATGAGATGCTCAAAGCAATCCGTATGGCACTGACCAAAGAGGGAAAATTGCCTCTGACCCTTATCGTTCTTGACGAAGTGCAGCAGTATATCGGGGAGGACAGTCAGCGTTCATTTGATGTTCAGGAGGTGGTTGAATCATGCTGTAAGAATATTGGAGGCAAACTTCTTTTTATAGCTACTGGTCAGACAGCGGTTACCGGAACAAGCAATCTCAAGAAGCTTGAGGGTCGATTCACAATTCGCGTGGAGCTTTCAGACGCTGATGTGGACGCAGTTATCAGAAAGGTAATTCTCGCCAAAAAGGCCGAAGCGAAGGCTCCCATAGAGCAGATGATGCAAATCAACCTTGGAGAAATTTCTCGTCATCTTTCTGGAACCACCATCGGGCACCAGCAGAGTGACATAGTAAATTTTGCACAGGACTACCCCATTCTTCCCGTTCGCCGTCGTTTTTGGGAAAGCACCCTCAGAGTCCTTGATCAAACCGGGACCGATAGTCAGCTTCGCAACCAGCTCAGCATGATTCACAAGGTCATCCAGACAAACCTGAATGAAGCTCTCGGTCATGTCGTGCCAGCCGACTACCTCTACTTTGACTCTGCCGACAAACTCCTCCAGTCACGCATACTGCCGCGGAAAGTCCACGAAAAAACCATGAAGTGGCGTAAAGGCTCTGAGGAAGAGCTCCTAATGGCCAGAGCCTGCGGTATAGTCTTTCTTATCAGCAGGCTTTCAGGAAGCAATACGGAAATAGGTATTCGAGCAACCGTTGACACACTGGCTGACCTGCTGGTTGAAAACCTATCAGAAGGCTCCTCCACACTGCGCAGTAAGCTAACGGGACTTCTTGAAAAATGCGAGCTTTTGATGAAAGTCGGCGATGAATATCGAATTCAGACAGAAGAGAGCACCGCCTGGATTGATGAGTTTTTAAGCCAGCGTTCAAGTTTGGCAAATGAAGCTTACCGTATAGATGCCGAACGCGATGACCGCATTAGAAAAAAATTCGGCGAGATGGTAAACAAGTTTTCTTTTACCCAAGGGAGTTCAAAAGTAACTCGTACTATCAATCCCTTGTTTGACGCACAACTGCCTAAAGATGCAGGCAATCAGATATCCCTTTGGGTCCGCGACGGATGGAACATTGATGAAAACTCAGTACGGGCTGATGCCCGTCAGGTCGGCAATCAGTCATCGACGGTCTTCATCTTTATTCCCAAGCGATCCGCCGATGATCTCCGACACCAACTGATAGACAATAAATCAGCTCGGGCAACGTTGGTTAATCGAGGCATACCCAATACACCCGAAGGCATTGAAGCGCGCGCAGCAATGGAGACCACCAGGCAAAGCTCTGAAGCGAAAATTACCGACTTACTTGAAGAAGCCTTTTCCGGTGCACGGGTTTTTCAGGGTGGTGGCAACGAGATCCTTGGCAATAACCTTCAGGAAATGGTATTGGAAGCCTCAGCAAACGCTTCGCAACGGCTCTATCCGCAGTTTCATATCGCTGATCATTTGGGCTGGTCAAAGGTCTATGAAAACGCCCAGAAAGGAGCTCCAGATGCACTTAAAGCAGTCGCAGATCAAGGTGAACCGGCAAATAATCCTGTTTGCAAATCGATACTCGGAGTCATTGCCGGTGGTAAAAAGGGCGCTGATATTCGTACCCATTTCGAGTCCGCACCTTATGGCTGGTCGCGTGACGCAGTTGATGGCGGCCTGCTGGTTCTTTTGGTTACAGGCCTTACGAGAGCTCAGGACGAACGCGGAGAAAGATTAGATCCAAGGGAGCTGGAGCGCAAATCAATCGGCAAAGTGACGTTTAAAGTGGAATCAGCCACGGTCACCACTGCCCAACGCATTCAAATCCGTAAACTCCTGCAAAAAGCCGGTCTCCAAAACATAAAGCAAGGAGATGAGCTGGCATATGCCAGGTCGTTCCTGAAAAAAATGTTTGACCTCGCCGAAGAGGCAGGTGGAGATGCACCAAAACCAGCTCGACCCAATACCGCATTTCTAGATGAAATTCGACTTGCTGCTGGAAATGAACAGCTCATCTCGCTTTATAATCAACGAGAAGATCTCTCCAGCTCCATCGATAGATGGACAGAACTGGCCAAGCTGATAAGCACTTGCTGGCCTAACTGGACTACTCTGGATCGCTTGATGGCGCATTCGCAGAAAATAGAGGATGCTGAGGTTATCCTGGTTCAATTGAAGAGCATTGAGCAGCAACGCCAACTCCTTGACGAACCCGACCCTGTTACCCCCTTACTCGGAAACCTTACCCAACTTCTGCGTGATGAACTTAATACCTTAAAAAAGGAGTGGGATCAGCAGTGGGAGGCCGGAGAATCCCGACTCGAAGCCGATGAGAACTGGACAATGCTTGAACCGGAACAGCGCTATGACCTTCGGGTAAAACAGCAATTAGTTGCGTCTGCAGTCCCTTATATCGCTCTCGAAAACACCACAGCTATCCTGCAGACCCTCGACATGACTGGTATTCAGGCGTTTCGTGATCGCATTGCTGCAATGGCAGGCCGTTTTGAAAAAGTCGCCTTCGGGGCGGCTAGGATGATGGACCCCGAAGTCCAGGATGTCGCGTTGCCGTGTCGTACAATGAAAACAGAAGCTGATGTCGATGCCTGGCTTACTGAAGCAAGAGCTATTCTGCTACAAAAAATTAAGGTCGGACCAATCATTGTATGAGAACTCTACAGGACATCACTGAACTTCTGAAGGAGCTGGATAGTCGGATTGCCGATGAGCTTGAAGACCAGGATCTGGACTTTAAGCAATGGGATAACAAAAGCATGGATAAATCTGTAAAGACGCTGGTTCGCACTGCGGTCTGTATGGCCAACGGAGGAGGAGGAACAGTAGTGTTCGGAGTGGCCGACAACTCTTTGGGACGGGGGGCATCTCTTCATGGAGTACCTCTCGAGGTAGATGTCAATCTGCTCAAAAAAGCAATTTATGACCAGACTGATCCAAAAATTATGCCGGTATTTGAAGAGCTGCGCATTCCTGAAGGAACAGGGCGATTGCTCATCATGCAAATCCATCCAGGTCTACCTCCCTATACGGATACATCAGGTAGCGGTACTATTCGTATCGGCAAGGATTGCCAGCCATTGACCGGTACTCTTCGCCGCAAGATATCTGTCGAAACCGGAGAGACTGATTATAGCGCGGTAACGGTTGCTTCACTCTCTTCTCCACTGCTCTCCCCGACAGCAATGGAGGCCCTGCGTAAACAGGCAATAGCAGAACGCGCCCCGGAAGACCTGCTCAAATTGAGTGATAACGATTTGCTCGCTGCTCTTGGTCTTGTCAAAAACCGTCAATGGACTAGGGCCGCAATTCTTCTTGCCGGAACTGAAGAAGCCTTGAGGGAACACGTTCCAGGCCATAACTGGACCTTCCTGCAGATGACGTCGGATACTGGTTATGGTATTCGGGAAGATAGGGTAAGTGCTCTCCCTGTCTCAGTAAGACGGATCGAGGAGTTACTCTTGCCATTCAATCCGATAACGACTCTGGAGCACGGAATGTTCCATTTTGAATACCATACCTGGCCGGAAATAGCCATCCGCGAAGCGCTGATGAATGCATTCTGTCATGTGGATTTCCAAATCGCGGGCCCTGTCATCGTCAAATACTATGCTGATCGTCTTGAAATCAGCAATAACGGTGGCTTTATTGGAGGTATTAACCCGTCGAATATCCTCCATCACCAGCCGGCTGCCCGCAACCCTTTGCTGGTGGACGCATTGACCCGTCTCCGCCTGGTCAATCGCAGCAACCTTGGTATTAGTCGCATGTTTTCAGCTTTGCTGCGGGAGGGCAAAGAGCCACCAGTTATTCAGGAAATCGGTGATTCGGTAACCGTTACTTTCATGAAGCGTGAGCTTGCTGGTGCATTTCGATTGTTTGTGGCTGAAGAAAACGAGCATGGTCATGATCTTAACGTGGATCACTTGCTTATCCTTCAACACCTGCTCAAGCATGCTGAAATAGAAACTCATGCTGCGGCTTTACTTTGCCAACGCAATGAGGTCCAGATGCGGGAGTCACTGGCCTCTATGGAAAAAGCAGGATACATAGAGCATGGTGGCTCCGGTCGAGGTTTTTATTGGGTTTTGAGACCGGAACTCTACCGACGTCTGGCTGAAGATGGCCATCCTGAACGCGATCGCCGCATTGACTGGGAAGCGGCAAAGACTCGTGTATTGAGTATTCTCATGGAGAGGGGGAGGAGGGGTGATTCTGGGTTGAGCAATCATGAAATCCGTCAGATTACTCACTATAGCCGATATCAAGTTGTTCGCCTTATGAAGGAGCTGATCCGTGAAAACAGTTTAATCAATCCTCCCGGTCGGGGCAAGCATGCCCTTTATTCACTGAGCCCTGTTGAGGGCAAGTCAATGTAAGAAAAATGTTCCCTCACATTATTAGTAACATTGAACCGCTTTTAATGTGAATTTAATGTGCGTTCATCATTAAGGAGCATATAAGAAAGACTTCAAGCAATGGAATAAAATTTGATATGGCTCATTTTTTGGTCCAGAATCTATTTATGGCCCAATCGTTTTTCGCTTAAAGGATAACACAGTATGGCGAATGCTTTAGATAGAACACTCCGCGCTAAACTTGAGCGAACCATCAAGGAGGCACGAGATATTGCCGAAAGTGCGGCCCGTGCGGCACTGGAACAGCTCGGAGTGGGTGAGCCGAATGCGTTGGCGCATTTAAGCAGTCATGAACGTCAATTGCGTCGTGAACTCCGCATCCATGGGCGTCAACTGGGCGATTCCCTCAATGGAGGGAAAATCCAGACCATGGGACGCCTGATCGAAGAGGTTGCTTACGAGCATTGGCACCGGATGCTCTTTGCCCGCTTTCTTGCCGAGAACAATCTGCTCATGTACCCTGACCCGGAGGCACCGGTAGCGGTTACACTCGAAGAGTGCGAAGACCTTGCAGTTGACGAAGGCGCGGCCAATGGCTGGGAACTTGCGTCCCGCTATGCCGCCCGTATGCTTCCCCAGATTTTTCGCCTCGACTCTCCGGTCTTTCAGCTCACCCTGCCGCCTGAGCATCAGCACCGCCTGGAGCGACTGTTGGCTGACCTTCCTCTCGAAGTCTTCACCGCCTCCGACTCTCTCGGCTGGGTCTACCAGTTCTGGCAGGCCAAAAAGAAGGAGGAGGTCAATGCATCCGAAGTAAAGATCGGCGCACGTGAACTGCCATCCGTCACGCAGCTCTTTACGGAGCCATACATGGTATCGTTTCTGCTCGATAACTCCCTTGGCGCCTGGTGGGTGAAACGGAGTCTGCAGTCGGCAGTTGGCAGTGGGCAGTTTTCGGAAAAAGCCCGTAATGTGCTTGAAGCCGCTACAAGTGAAGATGAGTTGCGAGAGTTTTTCCGTAGACCCGGTCTGCCACTGGAATATCTGCGTTTTGTTAAAACCAGCAACTGCCCACTCCCAATTGCCGACTGCCAACTGCCAACTTCCAACTACTGGACCCCCGCCGCCGGCACATTCGAAAGTTGGCCTGAACATTTGAGTGAACTGAAAACACTCGATCCCTGCTGCGGATCAGGGCATTTTCTTGTCGCTGCACTGCTGATGTTGGTGCCTATGCGTATGGAACTTGAAGGGCTCACAGCCCATGAAGCTGTAGATGCTGTGCTTCGCCAGAACATCCACGGTTTAGAGCTCGATCAGCGCTGCGTGGAACTTGCTGCATTTGCTCTTGCGCTCACGGCATGGAAATACCCTGAGGCAGAAGGATATCGGGTTTTACCGGAACTTCATGTCGCCTGTTCAGGGTTGTCCATCAGCGTCAAAAGGGATGAGTGGCTGGCGCTTGCCGGAAAAGATACCACTCTCAGTCAGGCACTGGGGGAACTCTACACGCATTTCAGTGATGCTCCGGTGCTTGGCAGCCTAATCAATCCAGAGTCAAGCCTGCGGAAAAACGATCTCTTTGAACAGAAGAGGGAAGATGTTCGGTCCGTATTGGCAATGGCACTTGAAGGTGAAAAAGATGATGAAAGCATTGAGATGGGCGTTGTTGCTCAAGGCCTTGCAAAAGCGGCAACGCTTCTGGGCGACAAATACCACTGGGTTATAACCAATGTACCCTATCTTGCAAGAGGCAAACAGAGTGATTCTCTCCGCCTCTTTTGCGAGAAGCACTATCCGGAAGCAAAAAACGACCTTGCCACGGTCTTTCTTGACAGGTGTCTGGAGTTTTGTGTGGAAGATGGCACAACCAGCATCGTGTTGCCGCAGAACTGGCTCTTTCTTGGGAGCTACAAGAAGTTCCGTGAAAAGCTGCTCAAGAACGACATCTGGAATCTGATTGCTCGTTTGGGGGAAGGTGGGTTTGATTCAAAAGCTGCAGCCGGAGCATTTACAGTTCTCAATACCCTGAGCAAAGGGAATGGAGTGCAGCAATCTGGATCAGTCGCTTTGCATCGGCTTCGAGGCATTGATGTTTCAGAGCCACGAACTGCCGCTGAAAAAGCGCTCGGGTTGCTCACGGCTGAAGTCAAGAGTGTGGAGCAGGCAAAGCAGTTGGAGAATCCGGATGCAAGGATTGCTTTGGAGGATGCGGATGACATTGAATTATTGTCTCAATACGGAAGTGATTGCTCCGGGTGCTTAACCGGTGATGGGGAGAGATTTTATAGATTATACTGGGAACTGAATATTACCGATGACTGGGCATTTTTACAGTCAACAGTCTCTGATACTATATCTCATCATGGCAGAAATCAAGTTATTTTGTGGGAGAAAGGGCGTGGTGCTCTGTACCTGTTAGCGGATGAGATGAAAGGCTCAAACCATGCCGTACAGAATTGGAGAAGAGGACAAGACGTCTGGGGGAAAAAAGGTGTTGCAATTAGTAGTATGCGACAACTACCTTCCACTTTTTATGATGGGTTTCATTTTGACAACAATACAGCAGTTATTGTCCCTAAAAACCAATCCCATCTCTCCGCCATCTGGTGTTTTTGCTCTTCGCCGGAATACAACGAGGCCGTAAGGCGAATTGACCAGAAGCTGAATGTCACTAACGCAACGCTGGTCAAGGTTCCCTTCGATCTCGAGCGCTGGTCTAAAGTAGCTGAAGAACAGTATCCCAACGGTCTGCCCAAACCTTACTCTGACGATCCAACCCAGTGGATCTTTCACGGTCACCCTTGCGGTTCGGTGGTATGGGATGAAGCATCCAAATGGACAAAGAGCGGCTCGTTCCGCAGTGACAGTACTGTCCTGCACATCGCTGTAGCCCGATTGCTCGGTTACCGCTGGCCTGCTGAGCTTGATCCAGCGATGGAACTGGCCGACGAACAGCGCGAGTGGGTAATCCGCTGCGAAGCATTGTTCCCCTTTGCTGATGGTGACGGCATTGTCTGCATCCCCCCAGTTCGGGGTGAAGCCTCCGCTGCCGACCGCCTGCTGAAATTGCTTGCCGCATCCTATGGTGATGCCTGGTCAACCGACATTCAGGCACAGTTGCTCAACAGTGCCGACCATGCTGGCAAAACCCTCGAAACCTGGCTGCGCGAAAAGTTCTTTACCCAGCACTGCAAACTCTTTCAGCATCGCCCCTTTATATGGCATATCTGGGACGGCCTCCGCGACGGCTTTGCGGCCCTCGTCAATTATCACAAGCTCGATTACAAGAACCTCGAAACCCTGATCTACACCTACCTGGGCGACTGGATCAGTCGCCAGAAACAGGATATCACCGCCGGTGTAGATGGTGCCGAGGAACGCCTTGCTGCCGCCGAAGGACTCAAGAAAAAGCTTGAACTGATCCTCAATGGCGAAAATCCTTACGACATCTTTGTTCGCTGGAAACCCATCGAACAGCAGCCCATCGGTTGGATGCCCGACCTCAACGACGGTGTACGACTCAACATTCGACCGTTCCTCTCACTCCCCGACATCGGGAAAAAAGGAGCCGGTATTCTGCGTGACAAACCAAACATTAAATGGGACAAAGATCGAGGAAAAGATGTTGAATCCGCACCCTGGTATCATATCTTTAATGGTGATCGAATTAATGACCACCACTTGAGTAGAGCAGATAAGCTTACGGCAAAGAAAAAGGAATAAATGATATGATCACGGCACTAAAATTAAAAAACTGGAAAAGTTTCAGGGATGCAACTCTGTATATCGATCCTGTTACCATTTTAATTGGTACAAATGCCAGCGGCAAATCTAATACTCTTGACGCGTTACTTTTTTTACAGCGGGTGGCATCAGGTGTTGGTATATACCCGTCAATTAATGGGGATGTCAACCTTCCGCCCATTCGTGGAGGGGTGGAGTGGGTTTGCTGCAAGTCTACAAGAGAGTTTTCAATGGTGATTACTCTTAACACTGAAGATAAAGATATTGAGTATCGATATGAATTGAGTGTTCTTGTAAACGGTGTAAAAGCCGAGGTCTCTGGTGAGGAACTCACGCTTCTTAAGTATGGTCCTCGCAGTCAGACGCCCAGAGAGATACGCCTGTATTATACGCAGCCTCAGGAAAGCGTAGCCCCCGGGATTCCTTCATATTTTTCGACTGGCACTAAAGGGTATGGAAAACGAATTGATGTTAGTCGATCACACATTGTATTGGTACAGTCCGAATCATTTTCTTTGAGAAAAGAGGTACAGGAAGGGATTAAACAGGTATTATCTCAGTTGCAGAAGATCTTTGTTTTTGATCCTGTTCCGAGTCATATGCGGGATTATGTTCCTTTTTCTGAAACGCTCCAGCCTGATGGATCAAATATTGCAGGTGTACTTGCGGCGCTTGACCCATTACGAAAAGAGGAGGTTGAAAAAACTCTTACCCATTATCTGCAAAAACTTCCTGAACGTGATATTCAGCGAATTTGGACTGAACCAGTCGGGAAGTTTCAAAATGATGCAATGTTATACTGTCAGGAAAACTGGTATGGTGGTGATCAAATCGATCTCTTCTCTTCTAAGAGGGATGATCCACATATTGTTGATGCAAGAGGAATGTCTGATGGAACCCTCCGATTTCTTGCCATTGTAACAGCTTTGCTTACCCGTCAACCGGGCAGCCTTCTCGTTATTGAAGAGGTAGATAACGGATTGCATCCATCAAGAGCTCATATTTTGATAGCGATGCTTAAATCATTGGGTCAGAGTCGAGGTATAGATGTAATAGTTACGACACACAATCCTGCTCTCCTTGATGCTGCAGGCGTATCAATGGTTCCATTTATCATCGTTGTTCATCGGGATAGCCACACAGGCAATAGTTTATTGACGCAACTTGAAGATATTGGCCAGTTACCAAAACTTATGGCGGGAGGAACTTTAGGCCAATTATCAACAGAAGGACGCATTGAGGCTGCTGTCAACCAAGTGATGGAATAATGAGAAAAGTCCTGATTTTGGATACAAGTATTCTCTGTGTATGGCTTGAAGTGCCAGGTATGGAAGGCTGTGGGCCTGATACTGATCGTTGGGATAAACAACGAGTTGAAGAAAAAATACAAGAAGAAGAACAGAATCGAACTACTTTTGTTCTCCCTCTTGCAAGCATTATTGAAACCGGAAATCACATTGCCAAGTCAGCTCATAGTCGTTTGGAGAGAGGAAATGCATTAGCTGAGTTGATAAAAAAAAGTGCTAAAGAAGAGACGCCCTGGGCTGCTTTTTCAGAGCAATCTGTTTTGTGGTCTCCAGAAAAACTTGAAAGTTTGGCAATAGATTGGCCGGATTTAGCGGCTCAAAGAATATCATTGGCAGACGCAACAATAAAGAATGTTGCTGAATATTATGCGCAGCTTAACTGCCAGGTTGAAATATTAACAGGAGACTGGGGGTTGAAAGCGTATGAACCCATTCAGGTTGTATCGATTCCAAGGCGCAGACAAACGCGCTGATGTCCTCCGCGACAAACCCAACATAAAATGGGACAAAGACCGAGGCAAAGACGTAGAATCCGCACCCTGGTTCCCTATCTTTGACGGTGATAGAATTAATAACCACAACTTGAGAGAGAAAAATACAGCGCTGAATCTTTAATAAATAATACTCAAGCTTATGATCCAGACAGTAACAAAATACCCTGTTTCACAGCTCTTTGACATCGACTCTGTTGTTGTCTATGCCATACCGCGCTATCAGCGAGAATATACATGGGGCAAAAGTCAGTGGGAAAGCTTGTTTGATGATGTGCTTGAGAATAATCCAGGCTACTACCTCGGATCAATTATCTGCATTAACCAATTTACAGATGCGCTTGCTGTGCATAAGCTTGAAGTGGTTGATGGTCAGCAACGCTTGACAACTCTTTCATTGCTTTTTGCATCTGTGTATCAAGAGCTGAAACGTCATGAGTCAAGCCAGGATGAAGATCAGCGCGTTGAACTTTCCAATTTACTGTACAATTTGAAGAGAAAGCTTGTGTTGAAAAAAGGAGAGGATCAAATTCGCCTGATTCCTCAGGTACAGAATCATAATGCTTCAGATTATAGAGCTGTTTTGGCGGAGATCGGGATTGTCAGTGAAGTGGATATTCTGGCATATGCAGGAAACCGTAAAATTTTTCGTGCATACAGGTATTTTCAGGATCGGATTAAGCAAATGTGCAATGATCAGGATGACCAGCTGGATGCCGTTATGAATTTTCTTGATAGGCTTAACCAAGCTGTTTTAGTGAAAATAGATGTTGCATCTCATTCTGATGCTTACACCCTTTTTGAATCATTGAACAATCGGGGTATGCCACTCACGGCAATTGATCTGATCAAGAATAAACTTTTGGAGAAACTGGAATCAATTGATCCGGGTAAAATTGACCAACATTCAAAGAGTTGGGATCGACTCCTTGGCTATCTCGGAAATGATTACGCGACACAGGAGCGTTTCTTTCGACAGTATTACAATGCATTTGTGGATGAATTGAAAGCAATTTATAAAGTGTCGATTGCTACTCGCTCCAATTTGATGCAAATCTATGAGAAACTTATTAATCATGACGCTAAAGAAAGCCTGCAAAAAATCAGCAAAGCAGCAAAGCAGTATTCACTGATACTTTCTCGTAGCCAAGGTGATGATAAGGTGAAAAGCCTCGAGAAACCTTTTTTGGATTTGGATCGTATCCAGGGGGCACCATCATATGTGCTGATGTTGTATCTGCTTATCCATAAAGACAACCTGGAATTGACCAATGACCAATTGGCTTCGATTGTGGTATTTCTGGTACTGTTTTTTGTTCGTCGTAATCTTACTGATACTCCGCCGACCCGTGATCTGACTCGCCTGTTTATGACCGTAATTGAGGAGATTAGCAGTAAACAAGGAGAGGCTGTTTCTCAGTCGATAAAGCAGAAACTCATTGACGTTTCTGCCTCTGATCAAGAGTTCAAAATCAAATTGTCAGGTGCAATTTATGATGATAATTCTGGTGTTACCAGGTTCATCCTCTGTGCACTTGCTGAAAACACCATGACAAGAGAGAATTGGGTTGATCTTTGGCGTAGAGAAAGCAAGCAGTTCGTATGGACTATTGAGCATATTTTTCCTCAGGGAGGCAACATCCCTCAGTCATGGATCAATATGATTGCTGATGGTGATGAAGCAACGGCGAAGGATGTGCAGCAGTCACATGTGCATAAATTGGGAAATCTCACTATTACCGGTTACAACAGTACGCTCGGTAATAAAAGCTTTGAGGAAAAGCGGGATCGTATGGATACAGAGAAAAAAAGAGCTGTTGGTTACAAGAATGGCCTTAAGCTCAACGAAGATTTAGCTAATGCAACAACCTGGAGCGCAAAGCAGATCGAGGATCGGACCACAAAGCTTGTAAACGATGTAATCGACCTTTTTAAATTGTAAGAAGGGTGAACATATGAGATTGGTTGATTATCTCCTGAAATCTCTTCGTACCGCAGCAGTTCACAACCCTGAAATTCAGGTGGCTCCGGCGTGCATCCTTTGGCCTGATCGTGATCGTCAGTGGGAGGCTATTGTCACCCGGTTACAGACGGAATTGCCGGAGCTGTTTGTGCTGGGTGACTATTTACCCGATAAAAAGATCGGTCCTGCGATATGGCTGCGCTGTGTTATTGGCGGTCAAATAGGTGATATATCCATTCCGAAGGGCAGTACTCCCGTGCTCTATCTGCCTGGCGTCAGCCGTCAGGATTTACGGGCGGTAGAGAGCTGCCCGGATCATCTTAAGCCTTTGGCAGAGCTGCAATACCGCGGGGTTGTCTGGTCGCAGATCAATGCCAAGGATTGGACAATATTTGCATATCTCAAATCGGATCAGGGTGGTCTTGGGCTGGACCTTGCCCAGGATAATGATGCGAAAAATGCCATGCAGATGGCTCTTTACCGGTTGCTCGATGAAGAAGTGGAGCTGTTGAAAGGGAAACGGCTTGACAAGGATTATTTTAATACCCTGCTTACCGGTGGAGATCCTGTTCGTGATGTGCTGCAATGGCTCGACCAGGGTGATGATTTTAAGCTGAACCGTGGCGAAAACGAATGGAAAGCTTTTGTTGAGGTAAGCAAATCGCATTTGGCGTTTAACCCCCAAAAGGAGGGGCTGCTTGCTGGCATAGCAAAGCTCGCGACTCATGATGGTTCATGGTTGGGCGTCTGGGATCGTTTTTGTGAAGCTCCGAAGCGGTATGCTAATATTCCCGGGCGGATTCTGCAGTGCCAACCTCCGCTGTTCGATCTCTTTTCGGATGAGAAAAGTGCAGGCGGTTGGCCGCAGTGGAATGAAGAACGGGAACAAGTTTTGCGCATGGAGCTGCAAGTGCTTGGTACTATGCCTTCTCACGAGGCAAGGGTGAAGTTGCTGGAAATGGAAAAACAGCATGGCTGCCGACGCTCTCTCGTCTGGGCAGAACTTGGTGCGTGCCCTTTAGCTCGTGCATTAGAGCATCTCGCTGTACTTGCCGAAGTGACAACAACAAATTTGGCAGCAGGCACTGTTGATGATCTTGCTGCAGGATACCAAACTCAGGGCTGGAAAGCTGATGATGCGGTTATTGGAGCTCTCGCTGAGCTTGAAACAACCGTTGATTTTGAGGCGGTTTCCAGGGCAATTCATGCTGTCTATCTCAGTTGGGCAGAGGAGTCGGCAAGGCACCTTCAGAAGGTATGGGAGCCGAAACACCGATGGGTTCCTGCAAAAAACGATGCAGGAGAAACGGACTGTGTGGTTTTTGTTGACGGATTGCGGTTTGATTGTGCGAAGCGGCTGAAGCTGATGCTTGAAGAGAAAGGTGTTAGGGTTGAAGAGGATGCTTGCTGGGCAGCCCTGCCCAGTGTAACCGGGACAGGCAAGCCTGCAGTAGCTCCAATCCACATAAAGTCGGAGAGGATTGCTGAAGAACCGGATGGAGGAAATTTTGAATTGGTCACATCCTACCAGCTTCTTAAAATTATTGGAGATAACGGGTATATCGTCCATGATAAAAAGTGCTCTGTTTATCCCCCGCCGTCTGAGGCTACAAAGCTTTGGTGCGAGTTTGGCGATATCGACCATGAGGGGCACGGCCGTGGATGGAAGCTTGCCCGGCATCTTGAATCCGTGCTCTCGGAGATCCGCGATCATGTTATTGCGCTGCAAAAAGTTGGATGGAGCAAAATACGCATTGTAACCGACCATGGGTGGCTGCTTCTTCCTCAAGGACTTCCAAAAATTGAACTATCGAGCGCCCTTATTCTTGAAAAATGGGGCCGTTGCGCATCTCTGAAATCAGGAGCGACAATTGATGAACGCCTTTACCCCTGGTATTGGAATCCAAATCAATACTTTGCCCTTGCGGATGGAATCAGTTGCTTTAAAAGTGGTGAAGAGTATGCCCACGGAGGATTAAGCTTGCAAGAGTGCCTGACACTTGAGTTGACGGTTATCAATGCCTCGTTGTCTCAAACATCACTTGCTGTTGAAATCACGGATCTCCTCTGGAAAGGGCTTCGTTGTACTGTTGCGATAGATGGTGAGGTACCGTTTTTATCTCTTGATATACGTATCGATGCCGGTGATGCAGCGACAAGTCTTGTCGTTAGTGTGAAACCATTTAAAGATAATGGAACCGCATCCGTCGTCGTAGAAAATGAAGATATGGAGGGCTGCAGTGCCATGGTGGTTCTGCTTGATGCCCAAGGGTCACTGGTTGCGCAGGCCGCTACCGTCATAGGAGGATAACATATATGATTGAGATGGATTACATCGATAAAAAGGCAGCATCCGCCCTTGAGGGCTACCTGGTACGCAAAGATCTTGTGCGGACATTCAGCCGTCTCTTTCCGGTTCCAACATACGTTGTCGAGTTTCTGCTTGGCCGTTATTGTGCCAGTACCAATCAAGAGGAGATTGAAGAGGGTCTGGATATTGTCGAGCGCCAACTGGCTTCCCGGACGGTAAAAGCCGGAGAAGAGGAGTTGTTCAAAGTGAGGGCAAAAGAGACTGGTGAGGTTAAAATCATTGATCTTCTTACCGCTCGTCTGGATGCTAAAAATGATTCCTATATCGCAACACTTCCAAGCTTAAGGTTAACTGATGTTCGTATCAGTCCGGAATTGGTCAACGCGCATGAACGGATGCTGACTGGGGGATTTTATGCAGAGATCACCCTCAATTACGATGCAGCCATCGCACAGGAAAACAAGGGCCGTCCTTTTGGTATTCAGTCTCTCCGGGAAATACAGCTTTCAAAAAGGGATGTGCTCGGGCCACTTGCTGAAGCCAGAAAAAAATTCACGAATGATGAGTGGATAATTTTTCTGCTCCGCTCTATCGGCATTGAAGCGATCGGAATGACTGATCGACAGAAAAATGCTTTTATGCTTCGCATGGTGCCCTTTGTTGAACGTAACTATAACCTGGTTGAAATTGGGCCTAAAGGAACAGGAAAAAGTCATCTTTTTCAGCAGATATCGCCCTATGCACATCTTATTTCAGGAACACCGACGCCGGCAAAGCTATTTGTCAATAATGCTACCGGGGAACGGGGAATGCTTTGTCAATACGATACGGTATGCATCGATGAAGTATCAAAACTGAATTTTGACAAGGAAACCGTAGGCACTTTGCAGACATATATGGAGTCTGGAGAATTCAGCAGAGGAACTGGCAGTATTCGCGCAGATGGCAGCCTGGTTTTTTTAGGGAATTTTGACGTTGATGTAGAACACCAGCAGAGAGTTGGTCATCTTTTCGGTTCTCTCCCTGAGACTATGAGAAATGAAACTGCATTTATGGATCGGATTCATGCATTTCTTCCTGGCTGGGATGTGCCCAAACTCAACAAAGATTGTTTCACCAATCACTTTGGACTGGTGAGTGACTTTTTGACAGAGTGCTGGAGCCAGTTACGAAATCAAAGTCGAGTAAGTACGTTACAAAATCGAGTCTTCTTTGGCGGGGCCCTTTCCGGGCGCGATACCAACGCCGTCAACAAAACTGTCAGTGGACTTCTCAAACTGCTTTATCCGGGCGACGATAATGTTCTTGATGAAGATATTGAATGGGCTGTCCGGATCGCCATGGAATCGAGACGAAGGGTTAAGGAGCAGCAAAAACGCATTGGTGCTGCAGAATTCCGTAACACACACTTCAGTTACGTGATGGGAGCTAGCGGAATTGAAAAATTTGTTTCTACCCCGGAATTACAAAGCGATAACAGTATTGGCTCTGACCCTTTGGAGCCCGGCCAGGTTTGGAGTATTTCCCCAAGTTCAGGCGAGGAACATTCCGGCCTGTATCGTATTGAGGTCAACGAGGGACCGGGATCAGGAGTCAGAATACTTAACAAGCCGGTTCCACCTGCGTTCAAAGAGAGCCTCGGCTTCGCAGAGCAGAACCTTTATGCACGCTCTATGCAATTGGTTGGTGATAAAGATCCACGGCACCATGAGTTTTCCGTACAACTTCGGGCTTTTGATAGTTCAAAATCCGGATCAAAGCTTGGTATGGGAGCCCTTGTGGCATTATGCACTGCGCTTCTAAGAAAAAGCGTTCGGGGAGGCCTTATCATCGTTGGTGAAATCAACCTTGGCGGGTCTATTGAATCAATCTATAACCCGGTAACGATTGCAGAAATTGCCGTTGAAAAAGGGGCGACAGCTCTCTTAATGCCGGTAGCATGCCGTCGTCAATTACTTGACCTCTCCGACGACATGGCAACTAAAATTGATATCCAATTCTATTCAGATGCCAAAGACGCCTTATTGAAGGCCATGGTTGAGTGAGCCGATTATCTCACCAAACGGTCGTTTGATAAGACACTTCAAATACATCTCCTAATACTGCATATTTGACCCTGAACTGTATTAATAAACCATCTCATATTTCTACACATCTAAAACTTATAAAATCAGGTATGTTTCGAGTCACCCATAAACAGGAACCCCTCTCTGCATCAAGTATACAAACAGCTCTGCAAAAGGCTTGCCACTACTCTTGAACCGATATGAATAGTTCTTAAGTGTGACGCGGTGAATAACTGTACTTCGATGGATTTCCCGTTGGAAACGCTCTTCCAACATGAGTTTGAGAATCCGTCGAATTTGTAACATAGTCAAGGCTTTGTTTGCCATGATAATACCTCCGGTTTTTGCACCGAAGGTACGGTTTATGATGTTACGAATCCAGCCTGTGGGGGGAGCACACTTTCACAGAAATGCCTGGCACACTATTCTCCGGTGTGCTCACTTGTCGCGCCCCCCATGGGCGCATGGATTGAAACGTTGCGTTGTCCCTTTAAGCTGCTGAATCTGCGCCTGCAGTCGCGCCCCCTGCGGGCGCGTTGAACTTGCTATATTTTCGTGGACAGTGTAAGAAGTCATATCTTCAAACAAAAGGAGATATGAAAAATGACCGAGAACAGTAACAAAAGTCCCAGACAGTACAGCAAAGAGTTCAAGGTTGATGCCGTTGAGTTGATGATTCGCAGTATCGGTTTGCGCGTAAAGAATATCGATATGCAGCTCGAACAAGGCTTTGTGCTGGTAACCGACTGGCTGCCGACGGGCGAAAAAAACCTTGTGTTATGGAGGAATCTGGAACAGGTTGATTACGACACCTTGAACCGACTCTGTGAGAAACTTGCCATCAACCCCGCTGACAGTGAATTCGATATTGTCTACATCAATGGCGACCATAACATCCCTGCATTATTTACCTCTACTGAAGAAGAAGGCGGTATTACCAAAAAACTGAACATCCGGCAGATAGAACCAGAGTTCCTGAGCCGCATGTTCAGTGTGGAGGGGGTATAATGCAGCAACCGCACTTTGTCCCACAGGCTGTGGGACTTTTCAACATTCAACCGTGGAGATGGCTATGAATGAGAATGATCGGAGCCTCTCGGTGAATATAGATGTGTTGCTTGCTCACCTGCGCACTCTGATTGCTGATGCCCGCAAAGAAGCTAAGCGGACAGTGGATGTCATTCAGGTGCGTACATGCTGGGAGGTTGGCCGCCATATCGTTGAGTTTGAGCAAGGAGGGCAAGCACGCGCTGCTTATGGCAAAAAACTGCTGTCGCAACTGGCTGAATCATTGACTGGTGAGTTTGGCAGAGGATTCGATCCCACTAATTTGCGGCACATGCGCCGGTTTTATCTTGCTTTTCCAATTTACGACACAGTGCGTCGCGAATTGAGCTGGTCGCATTATCGGGCAATGTTGCGTATTGATAACCCCGAAGCAAGGCAGTGGTACATGAACGAGTCCGCTTTGCAAAACTGGAATGTTCGCGTATTGGATCGGCAGATTGACACGCTCTATTTCGAGCGATTGCTGCTCAGCAGTGACAAGGCCAGCGTGCAGGCTGAAGCTGAGGCTAACATTGCCTCATTGCCCCAGAGCCCCCGGGAGTTCGTGCGCGATCCCGTGATGCTGGAGTTTCTTGGCCTACCCGGCACAGGCAAGCTGCTGGAGTCAAAGCTGGAGCAGGCACTGATGGACAAGCTGCAGGCGTTTTTGCTGGAACTGGGTAAAGGTTTTGCTTTTGTTGCCCGTCAGCAGCGCATCAGTACCGAGTCACAGGACTTTTATATCGATCTTGTTTTTTACAACTACCTGCTCAAGTGCTTTGTGCTGATTGATTTGAAGAGCGGAAAGCTTGTGCATCAGGACATCGGGCAGATGGACATGTATGTGCGCATGTATGACGATCTGAAACGGGGCGAGAGCGATAACCCTACTGTCGGCATTATTTTGTGTTCCCAAAAGGATGAGTCAGTGGTTCGCTATTCGGTCTTGAATGGAAGTGAACAATTATTCGCCAGCCGCTATAAATTGGTATTGCCATCCGAAGAAGAGCTGCGAAAAGAGCTGGAGCGGGAACGCACAATGTTATTGGAGCAGTCAGAAGCGTATCAAGCGGATGGGAGTGACAATGAATAAAGAAAAAAAACGCAGTTTCCATGAGGAGCTGGTGCTCAATCAATGGATGATGGGCTTTTTTAAAGGCGATAGCTTGCACGGCATGAAGGAAAAACGATGAACAGGAAGCATTCCAACACTCCAGAGATTAACGGGCTGGTTGAAAATATTGTACCGCTCGTAAAACACACCCAACAACTCGGACGGCAGGCGGCAATCCTGTATGCCCAAGAGGTTGATGCAATAATACAAGATCAGGAAAGTGATTCCAGGCGGATTGAACACTGCCTGGATGGTATTCTTGATTTTTGTTTTGACGAGAAAATGCTGCAGTTATTCAAAAAGCTCTGCCGCTATTACTATAAAATCAATCCTGCCGCGACAAGTCAATATGTCTATTTCTACAAGGACATGTGGGATAATGATAAATAATACCCGTCGTGGAGAACTCAGTACAACTTTATCTTTGGATGGGTTGTTTGAGGGTTTAAATGCGGACGTTTAAGTATACAAGCCGCTTCAATATCCGCATTCGTTATAGCCGAATATCACCTATTGAATGGATACCTGCAGTTTCTTTCCAAGCGCTTCGGCATAATGAAAAAGCGTAGAAAGCCGTATGTCCTCAGAATGGTTTTCAATCCGCGAAATTGCTGATTTTTTGGTGTTCAACTTTCCTGCAAGTTCTTCTTGCGTCAACCCTGCACGCTCTCTTGCGTAGCGGAGAAATTCACCGATCTTGAATTGTTCATAGCCTTCTTCAAAGGTCTTGGCAAATTCAAGATCAAGGTCTTTTCGTTGCTCGATATATCGTTGCAGATCATCCATTAGATTATACACCTTTTTAAGACGGGCGAGCATTCACAACCGTAAATTTAACGCCAAGGGCATGAAGGACTGCATTGATCGTTTCAAAGCGTGGGTGAGCGCCAGCGCTTAACGCCTTGTAGAGACTTTCTCTGCCAAGCCCTGCATCTTTGGCAATTTGCGTCTGTATCGAATCGGATACTTTTTCCTTTTTCCAAAACCTGCTCTCGAATAAAATAAATCCCTCTTTATGTAATGCGTGCTTTCTCCCTTCCATCCCAAAAATAATTGCATTCCGCTCTTTAATGAGCTACATTGTAGCTACAAAAGGAGAGTATATATGATAGAAAATACAGTTGTCAGAGCAAGGATTGATGCCGCAACAAAAGCCGAGGCTTCTGCTGTGCTGGCTTCCATAGGGCTTTCCCTTTCCGATGCCATAAGGCTTATGTTGAGACGGGTTGCTGCTGAAAAAGCATTGCCTTTTGAGCCGCTCATCCCAAACGCCGAAACTATTGAAGCTATTATGGAGGCGAGGCGCGGAGAACTCGTAAAGATTGGCTCTTTAGACAATATGTTTCGGGATTTAAATGCGGACAATCTAGCATAGAATGATCTTATTTTGACCTACCGCAAAACCGACGACACCAGTCTGGAACTGGTGCGCCTCGGTTCGCATAGCGAGTTGGGTTTATAACGTTACATTCTCAAAAGCCGCGCCGACTCAGAGCAACCCTCCATTAAGCTGCCAGATCGTAAAATTGAGAAACGAGGCAAAGCTAACCCACAAGATGTAGGGTATCAGCAAATATGCCGCGGTAGGGGAAATAGCTTTGAACTTTACGATTGTCAGCACAATCGCCAGCCAGAGCAGAACGATAACCCCAAGAGCCTTCGATGGGGAATGAAGACCGAAAAATGTTGCTGACCAGCTGAGATTGAGCAGAAGCTGAACACCGAATATTGCAACAGCTCCCTTGACATTTGCTTTAGCAGACCACTCCTGAACCACAAGGTAGAGAGAAGTACCCATAAGCAGGAACAAAAGAGTCCAGGCTGGAGGAAAGAGCCAGTCAGGCGGGTTCCAAGAAGGCTTTTTGAGTATCGAATAGTACCACTCCGAACCGGGCACAGGCGTAAATATGCTGCCTGCAAAGGCAAACACAAAACACAGACCGATACAGAGAGCCAGTTTTGTAAAATTGAGTTTCATTATGGTGTTCTTTTCGTTTATAAATGATTTAGATCATTATAAATAAGCAACAAAGAGATTGCACGTATAATTCCCTGCCCTACTGTTTTACTGAGAAACGTTGAGGTTGCGCTTTACCGAAGATAGGCGCACGAAAAAAAAGAATGGGCTGAAATGTTATATTGATCGCGATTATACAACCCATTCGTTCAGATTCACACAAAAACACACATGGAAACGCGAAGCAATGAACTGCAGACAGCCATAAAAGCTGCCGAGGCTGCAGGAGCTATCACCCTTGAAAAATTCGGAGAACTCTCTCAGAGTGACATCAAGGGAAAAGATTTTAAAGATTTTGTTACTGAGGTTGACAAAGCCTGCGAAGCCGCAATAAGCTTGATTATTAGCGAAAGCTTCCCTGATGACAGCATGCTGTGTGAAGAAGGCACCGTCGTTAAAGGCTCTTCAGGAAGAACCTGGATTGTGGATCCCCTTGACGGCACTCTTAACTTTATTCACTCGTTTCCTGTTTTTTCCATAAGTATTGCGTTGAAGGACAGTAATAATGAACTGATGACCGGTGTTGTTTTTCAGCCGGTTCTTCAGGAGCTTTTTACTGCTGAAAAAGGCAGGGGTGCTTACCTGAACGGGACAAAAATCTCGATTTCAAATCGCTCTGAAAAAGAGAGTTTTCTGATTGCAACAGGAATTCCGTTTACGGAGTACCACTATATTGATTCTTATTTCGGAGTCCTGAAAGAGATTATTCACGACTGCGCAGGGATCAGGCGCGCAGGTTCTGCTGCCATTGATCTTGCTTATACTGCCTGTGGACGTTTTGACGGGTTCTGGGAATACAAGCTGTTTCCATGGGATTATTCGGCTGGCGTGCTTCTTGTGCGTGAAGCAGGAGGAACTGTCACTGACTTTACAGGAGAGCATGATGTTTTCAAAAGAAACAGCATTGTAGCCGGTAACGGCACATCCCATAAGCTTCTCCTTGAAAAAGTGCTGAATCACTTTTCCACTCTGAACGTGTCGTAAAACGTTTGTTAAGGTTCTCCAAAAAAGCCTGATTTGACGAGGAAATTGATCTTTATTATCTTAGAAGTTTAGAGTTTTTCATCATTACAATTCAAGTTCATTTCCTGCGCAGCAACCAAAGGCAGGAGCAACGATTACACTATGCTCATTCATCAGCGCACACTTCTAAAAGAAGTTTCCCTCTCTGGTAGAGGACTGCACACCGGTAAAGAGTGCTTGATTACCTTTAAACCTGCTCCAGTTAACTACGGCTACCGTTTTATCCGGACAGATATTGAAAACAGTCCTGAAATACCGGCACTGATTGAGAACGTCATTGATGTCCTGAGGGGCACAACTATCGGGCTCAATGACGTTAAAGTCCACACTACCGAACATGTTCTCGGTGCTCTTTATGGCCTGCAGATCGATAACTGCCGGATTGAATTGAGCGGACCAGAACCTCCGGTTATGGATGGGAGTGCGCACCCATTTGCAGTGGCATTGCTTGAAGCGGGATTTCTGAAACAGGATGAGCCGAAAAATTACCTTGTCATTGATGAGACTATTGAATACCACGATGCTGAAAACAGTGTCGATATTGTAGCGTTGCCACTGGATGATTTCAGAATGACCGTGATGGTTGACTATAAAAACCCGGCTCTCGGCTCTCAGCACTCGGGTCTTTTTAATCTGGAGACTGAATTTGTCAAGGATTTTTCTCCCTCAAGAACCTTCTGTTTTCTCAGCGAAGTGGAAGCCCTTGCTAATCAGGGAATCATCAAGGGCGGCGATATTGATAATGCTATTGTCATTATCGACAAAACCATGCACAAAGAGGAACTTGACGCCCTTGGCACAAAACTGGGCATAGATAGCGAGCATCTCGTGCTGGGTGAAAACGGTATTCTCAATAACCGGGAACTACGCTTTCAGAACGAACCTGCCCGCCATAAACTGCTTGACCTGCTTGGCGACATAGCCCTCCTCGGTATGCCGCTAAGGGCTCAAGTCCTTGCTGCACGTCCCGGTCATGCTTCGAATGTGGAATTTGTCAAGCAACTCAAAAAATATGCGGATCGCAACAAACTTGCAAGACAGTATCAGCACGATAAGAAAGCCGGCGTTATTTTTGACATCAATGCCATTCTGAACATTCTTCCTCACCGCTATCCATTCCTGTTAATCGACAAGATTGTTGAGTTCAAGCTTGACGAAAAAATTGTATCGATTAAAAACGTCACCATGAATGAACCGTTTTTTCAAGGTCACTTTCCAGGCAATCCCATCATGCCCGGTGTGCTGATCCTTGAAGCCATGGCTCAGACCGGCGGTATCATGATGCTGAACGGCAATGATAAAATCAAGGAGAGTGTTGTTTATTTCATGGGTATCGACAAGGCTCGCTTCCGCAAACCAGTGCTTCCAGGCGACACCCTTGTGATTGAAGCAACCATGACCAACATGCGCAGAAGCGTCTGCCAGTTTGACGCAAAAGCTTTTGTGCGCGGAGAGCTCGTATGCGAAGCTTCCCTTATGGCTACTGTTGTGTCAAAAAACAAATAAAAACCGCCTTCCTCAAATAGAACGCCCTGGCCTCCAGACACTGGAGCCAAGGCGCTTCTACACACATCCCCACATACTGTCAACAAGTTGTCAACATTTTTTATCCCACAGGAGTAAAGGATGTTAACGTCTGTAACTTATAATTAAGCTGAAGGTTAGCTCGTCAGAATGGCACTATATATATTTTTCACAAAAAGTTATCAATACCCTACCTATATATATGTGGATACCGCAAAAGGGGTAGAGTAACGCTCAGAGGGTGTAGTTGAGGCCCTTATGGATTTTATAAAACCTTACGCAATAGAGCGAAAAGGAGTAGAGAAGCATGATGGACGAGAGGTATAAAAAGAATTCCTTGACTGGATAGCGCTGAAAAAAGGGATGAGGCCAAACCATGGCAATAAACATCATGGAGACAAAGCCGACCGCCCATTTTCCAGGCCAGAGTGATGTAGTGACTACAGAGTGGTGAATTCTGACATATGCGGCACCTATAAAAATGAGAGCATCCCGCAGGACTGCAAAAAGCACAAACCATAAAGGGAGCTGGCCGATCCAGAAAAAGTAAATGGCTACACTTGCAAGACAGAGTTTGTCGGCAAGCGGATCAAGAATTTTTCCCATCTCGGAAATATCATTGGTCCATCGGGCTGCCTGACCGTCAAACCAGTCGGTCAAAAGAGCCACAACCATAATAACAATGGCCGTTTTGACATGGCCGGTATGAAAATAATAGATAAACCAGGGTATCAGTATTATTCTCAGAAAACTAAGCGAATTCGGCAGATTAAAGATGCGACCTTCCACAGCTTTGATTTTATTATTGAGTCATATCAACTCTTACAACGAAGGTATTTCCTTTACTCTTCATGGTATCTAACGGACAACCTTATCGGGTGATGCGGCGACAAACTGCGACCAGCTGCGGCCACCTCCCCGGGCTTTTTCAGCAGGAAGAAAAGCCTTACGGCTCTCCCCTCTAAGCAAATCGCACAGGGCTATGCCGAGTGCATCGGTAACATCAAAAGGTTTAGGCGGCAAGCTGAGACCAAGCATTCTCGCGACCATAAAAGCAACCTGCTCCTTACTTGCTGATCCTCTTCCGGTTATCGCCGATTTCACTTCACGCGGAGCATACTCGTGCAACTCAAGATGCTGGTTCATTGCAAGGGCTATAACCGCACCGCGAACCTGACCGAGCTTAAGAGCCGACTGCACATTTCTGCTCAAGAACGCTGTTTCCAGAGCTAATCGCTGCGGTTTGAACTCATCAATAACCGCTTCAAGCTCACGATATATTTCACCTATCCGCTCTGCATGGGTCCGACGGGGGTTAAGACGGATAACGCCGCAAACGAGTATGGAAAGAACTCCAGAACTCTGGCTAATCACACCATAACCGGTATTCAGACTTCCCGGATCAACCCCGAGGACAACCATCCTTTACTCGTTTAAGCTGCTCATTGCACTTTCGCTGATATCCATGTTACTGTATACACCCTGCACATCGTCATTGCTTTCAAGCGCATCAATCAGCTTGATAACTTTACGGGCATCCTCAGCTTCGAGCTCTATATAGTTTTCCGGAATAAGATCAATCTTTGCATTCTCATAACTGATTTTAGAGTCGTCAAGTGCCTTTTTAACATTTTCGAGGTCCTTGATATCGGTTATAACGGTAAAATAGTGCTCATCATCGCTATTGAGATCTTCAAGACCGGCGTCCAGGAGTACTTCCATCAATCGGTCCTCTCCGGCGGCCGACACGGGAACATCAAGAGTTCCCTTGCGATGGAACATCCAGCCGACACTGCCGCTTTCACCGAGTGAACCATTGTTGCGACTCATAATGTGACGAATATCAGCAACGGTACGGTTGCGGTTGTCCGTCGCCGTCTCAATAATCAAGGCTATACCTGCGGGACCATACCCTTCATAGGTAATCTCGTCGTAGGTCACTCCCTCAAGCTCTCCAGTACCTTTTTTGATGGCACGGGAAATATTGTCCATCGGCATGGAATTATCTCTGGCGGTATCGACAGCGAGCCGTAGACGGGGGTTACCGGTTGGATCGCCTCCACCCATTCTTGCCGATATCGTAATCTCTTTGACCAGTTTAGTAAACAAACTGCCTCTTTTCTGATCAGTTACCGCCTTTTTTCTTTTAATGGTTGCCCATTTGCTATGTCCTGACATAATAAAAAACTGCTGATTTAGTATTCCCGTTGCACCATGCCTATGATAATAGATTTATTTTCTTTAAATAAAATCAAATCCAACGGCATTCGTGCAAGTTACTAACAAGAAAAAACAATGACAAACTTGATGACCGCCTATCAGGGTGAACCTGGAGCCTATAGCGAGATAGCTGCGCTCAGAATTGGAGAGCCAAAACCATTTGAATCGTTTGAAGAGGTTTTTGCCGCCGTTGAAAACAATAAGGTTTCGTATGCAGTCATCCCGATAGAAAATTCACTCGGCGGAAGCATTCATCAAAACTATGACCTGCTGCTGCAGCATCCCGTCACTATTGTTGCCGAGACCTTTGTCAAAGTTGAACACTGCCTTCTGGGTATCCACAATGCAACAATAGAACAAGCCAAAAAAGCACTTTCTCACCCTCAGGCACTTGCGCAATGCCGCAATTTTTTTTCAACGCACAAGAACATTAAGCCGGAAGTAGCCTATGATACTGCAGGCAGTGCAAAAATAATCGCCGCTGAAAAAGATCCGACACAACTTGCAATCGCTTCAAAAAGGGCTGGAGAACTTTACGGTCTGAAAATCCTGCAGGAAAACCTTGCTGATGAAGAGTGGAACATTACACGATTTTTCTGTATTTCACATTCAGAAACAAGCGATCCATTGCGGTTTAAAACAAAACCGGACACCTCTCAGCACAAAACATCCATTGCGTTTACCCTTCCCAATGTGCAGGGCTCGTTATTTAAGGCTCTGGCAACATTTGCCATACGTGATATTGATCTGGCGAAAATAGAATCGAGGCCATTCAGAAAAAAAGCGTTTGAGTATCTCTTTTATGTCGATTTCATAGGGCATCAGCATGATCCTAATATTCACAACGCACTTAATCATCTGAGGGAGTTCGCAACGATGGTCAAGGTGCTTGGAAGTTACGGGGTCGTTACAGAATGAGCAGTAATCAACTTGAATTCTTTCTTTCTGCCGACCCGGAATTAAAAGCCGAAGCAATCACTGCGCCACAAGAAAAGCCTGCCCTTTTTCTGCTCGATGGCATGGCAATTATCTACCGCTCCTTTTTTGCCTTGCAACGTGCAGGCATGACAAGCCGTGACGGAATGCCGACAGGTGCGATTTACGGATTTGCATCAGCACTCTTTAAAATCTTTGAAACCTATAAGCCACACTATCTGGCAGCGGTATTCGACAGTAAGGAAAAAACCTTTCGCCACGATATGTATCCCGCTTATAAAGCGAATCGGCAGACTCCCCCTGAAGATCTCATCGTGCAGCTTGATGCCGTGTTTGAACTGCTTGATGCTCTTGATATACCACTTCTCAAGGTTCCCGGTTATGAGGCTGACGACTTAATAGGGACAGCTGCCCGAAAATTTGAAGATTCCTGCCAGGTTTATATTGTAACTCCAGACAAAGATCTTGCCCAGCTTGTTCACGATGGAGTCAAAATTCTCAAGCCAGGCAAAAACCAGAACGAGCTGGAACTGTTCGGGAAGAAAGAGATTGCGGGGCAATTCGGGGTGGCGCCTGAACTCTTCACCCAGTTCCTTACACTGACAGGTGATACCTCTGACAATATTCCGGGAGCGAAAGGGATTGGACCTAAAACAGCATCAAGCCTGCTCGGTACATACGGCTCTATTGAGAATATTTATAAGCATCTAAACGATATTTCGCAGAAAAATCGCCAAAGCCTTGAAGAATTTCTGCCACAACTTGATCTGATAACCAAGCTTGTAACTATCCGTACCGATCTGCATATAAACGTTACCTTGAAAGAGCTTGAGTGCGGAGTGCCGGACCGCTCTAAACTATTGCCGTTACTGCAGAAGCTTGGACTTAAAACCATTATATCCAGACTCCCTGTTGTCTTCAACGATTACGAGCAGTCACCAGCTGATGAGGCTTCAATGCAGAGGCACCAATCTGAAGAGCCGGAGGACAAACAGCCTGAGCTTCTTTCACCGCTAACCGGCGCTGAGTATACACTTGTCGATACTGCTGAAAAGCTGAATGAACTGGTGCTTTCACTTAAAAATGCCAAACGGGTTGCTGTGGATACAGAAACAACAAGTCTGGATACCTTTGAAGCTGAACTGGCAGGGATCTCTTTTTCAATTGAACCGGGGAAAGCCAGTTTTATTTCATTTAACAACAACGCTCTTCAAAGAGAGAGCACCCTTGAACTACTAAGGCCTGTTTTAGAAAATCCATCAGTACTGAAAAGCGGGCAAAACCTCAAATACGACATTCTCGTTCTGAAAAAATACGGTATAGAACTTTCGCCTGTCGGATTTGACACTATGCTTGCGAGCTATGTGCTTGACCCTGAAGAACAGCACAATCTTGATGACATGGCAGCCCGCCATCTCGGGTACAGGACAACAACTTTTGAGGAACTTGTCGGAATAGGAAAAACAAAAATTGGTATTTATGACGTTGACCCTGGAAAGCTCTCTGACTATGGCTGCCAGGATGCTGATCTTGCCCTTCAGCTTGAAGATATGTTCCGCAAAAAACTGGAGGGTGAAAAAGAGCTGCTCTCGATTTGCGAAAACATAGAGTTTCCTCTTGTAGAGGTACTGGCTGCAATGGAATATGAAGGAATATGCATTGACTCCGAAAGTCTTGAAAAAGCCTCAGAAGCGGCCACAATAGAGCTTAAACTCTTGACAGAAAAGATTTATGCAGCAACAGGCTCAGAGTTCAATATTGATTCACCCAAACAGCTTGCCCATATCCTGTTCGATGTGCTCTGTCTGCCGACAAAAAAAACAACCAAAACCGGCTTCTCTACAAATGTTGAAGTACTTGAGGAGCTTGCTCCGCTTCATCCCGTAGCAAGCGACCTGCTGGAGTACCGCAGTCTCCAGAAACTGAAGAATACCTATATAGATGCTTTACCGAAAATTGTAAACCTTCGAACCGGCAGACTGCACACCTCGTTTAACCAGCAAATCACTGCGACAGGAAGACTTTCCTCTTCTAAACCGAACCTGCAGAATATCCCGATACGTACCCCACTCGGAAAAGAGATTCGCAGGGCATTCATTCCCTCATCGCCCGATAAATGGCTTCTCTCTGCGGATTATTCACAGATTGAGCTCCGGATTGCTGCTGAAATTTCCGGTGACCCTCAGCTCCTTGATGCTTTCAGAAACCGTGAAGACATCCACACCGCGACAGCAAGGGTAATTTTCGGAACCACGGAGATTGACAGTGATATGCGGCGCAAAGCAAAAGAGGTAAATTTCGGGGTGCTTTACGGTATCATGCCTTTTGGACTTTCAAAAAGGCTCAATATTACCCAGAAGGAAGCGAAAGCAATTATCGAAACATATATTTCCAAATATCCCGGGCTGTTCGATGCGCTGCAAAACATTATAGATACCGGGAGAACAAATGGCTATGTTACAACCCTTCTCGGACGTCGCCGTTATATTGCCGATCTCAACAGCAGAAATACAAACCTGAAGAAAGCTGCTGAAAGGGCGGCCATGAATACCCCGATCCAAGGCACTGCTGCTGACATCATCAAATGCGCCATGATCCTCTGCAGTAAGCGCATGCGTGACGAAAAATTGAAATCAACAATGCTTCTCCAGGTACATGACGAACTGCTTTTTGAAACTACTGATGATGAAAAAGAGGCGCTTTCACTCCTTATTGAGAAAGCAATGATTGATGCTGCAATAACTTGCGGACTTAAAACAGTGCCGGTTGAGGTAGATACCGGAATGGGAAAAAACTGGCTCGAAGCCCACTAATCATTGACTTATAAAAAAAAGTTTATTTATATTTGTCGATCATTCACGAACGGCCCTTTTTCAGGCACACAATCCGGATACTGCATGTTTTCAACAACACCGTTTATAACTCTCTCTGGATTCAGAAAAAAAGTGCGAGCTGTTCTTTTAATGCATCTCTCTGTACACAGTTTTTTTTTCTCCCTTGCTTTTTTTGCCTCTCTTTTATTGACCCCTACTCTAATACTTGCTCAAGAACAACAGATTGTTGAGAACTCCCGGAAAAATGCGACACCAAAAACAACCGAAGGACTCCTGGCATCTACAGAACAAATGATTGAGCAACTGATCCGGCAGATTGAACTCCAGAGAGAGAATACGATTGAAAACACTGAACTGACTGAAAACCCAAATCCCACCTCGTTTTTTTCAAGCATACCCAATATCAAGCCTGTAGAAGGCTTTATTACCAGCAGTTTTGGGGTCCGTATGCACCCGATATATCATCTCCCTCTTTTTCATACCGGAATTGATTTTGCTGTACCTGAGGGCACAAAAGTGCTCTCTACTGGTGATGGAATTGTAGCTTTTTCAGGCTATGACAAGGGGTTCGGACAAAAAGTAACTATAAATCACGGGTACGGCTATAAAACAGTCTATGCCCACCTTTCAAAATCGCTGGTACGCCAAGGACAGAAAATCAGTCGTGGCAACATCATTGCACTTTCTGGAAACACCGGTGTTTCAACCGGACCACACATGCATTACGAGGTTCACAAAAATAATGTCATAGTCAATCCGACCGCTTATTTCTTTGACGGAAAACCCGACAAGCTCATCACAATCAAACAGACTTCACCTGAAGAAGAAGGCAATAACTCTTAACCTGAATAAATCAATCGACGTAGTATGTATTGGAATTTAGATCTCGCCCGCTATATAGCAGACGCACCGTGGCCCGTCACAAAAGATGAACTGATTAATTACGCTAACAGAACCGGAGCACCTCAACAGGTGATCGAAAACCTGATTGATCTTCCTGAAAGCGATGATATGTATGAAAGTCTGGACGAAATTTGGCCTGACTATCCTACAGATGAAGATTTCGGCTACAGTGATGAAGAGCCATTAACATAGGATAACGGAACTCAGTTACGTGTTTTTTTTTTAGCAACTTCCTTCCTTTCCAGAGCAAAAAGATGGAGTCTTCCTGCTCTTCTTTTGCTCTGTGCCCTACCGGCATTTAGCCAGTCAGTGAGCGCTGACGCAGATCAATCGGTGACATTGCCATTTGTCCGGAAAATAAACTTCATAGGCAACAAGGCGACCAGCAGCGAGGAGCTCAAGCAGGTTATTGCCACCTCTGAGCACTCATCCTTTCTGGGACTCGGCCTCTTCGGCGGAGCGTTTAAGCCGTTCAATGCCGAGGATTTTGAAAAAGACCTCAGTCTCATAAAAAAACTCTATAGCTATAAGGGGTACTTTTTTACTGACGTGAACTCCACTGTTGTAAAAAAAGACAACGGGAAGATGGTGGATCTGAACATAATGATCCGTGAAAATGATCCTTCTAAAATTGATTCCCTGAAATACGATGGACTCGAAAAAATTTCCAGGGAGCTGAAAGCCCATTATCTTGATCAAAAACGCCTGAAAGTCAACGATATTTTTTCCGTTGAACGACTGATTGATGAAAGAAACCGTACCATTTCCTTTTTCAAAGAAGAGGGCTTTGCTTTTTTTCATGAAGACAGCCTTCGCATCAAGGTTGATACGGTGGGAAATCATGCCGGGGTTCGATTCATACTGGGTCTTCCTGAAAAACTTACCTATGGACCTGTCTATGCGGTCGTTCACAACCCCATAAGAAGCGACAAAAAGCCAGCAGAAAAAACGTTTACGAGAAATAACATCAGCGCCAGAATTATCGGACAGCAGAACGTATCCCCCGATCTTATTACCTCTGCCATTGAATACCGCCCGGGTATGGCTACCCGACAAAGTCTCGAACAACGAACCCTGCAGAATTTCGGCATAACGAATATTTTTTCGTCCATCTACATTAGTCCTGACTCTGTACGTTCCGGTGAACTTTACACCACAGTGCATCTTGAAACAGCACCCAAGCACCAGATTGAACCGAAATTACTGGTGGATAACCGCTTCGGCTCCCTCTTTTTCGCTGCCTCACTGGCCTATGAAAACAAGAATCTCCTTGGGGGAGCTGAACAATTCCATACCTCATCAGAATTCGGCACGCAGGCGGGAAACCGCAGCAGTGTGTTGGAGAACCTGGACCCTGCTCAATACGCAAAAGTGATTCCCTATGAATTCAATCTGAAAAGCAGTCTGGTTATGCCTGTTCTTAAAAAACCGGGCAACACATATTCAGTTACAGCAGAATACGCAAGCACCATACAACCTGTGCTGCTTTCAACCCAGAACGGACTGCTCAGGGGAACCTACAGCGCAAAATTGAGCCCGAAATCAAGAGTGAATTTTGATTTTTTTGAGTTCGAACTTGTTAAAAACGATTCGCTTCGAGGATTCAAGCAGCTTTTCAAAACTAACCTTGCAAAAAATATAGGGATTGATCCATCGAAGGAAGCCGCTGTCAATGCGGGACTTGACAGTCTTCTAAAAACGCATATTGACCAGACCTTCCGGCTTCGCTACAACTTCACGAACCGCCAGAATGTTCTGCCTCCAACAACAACATGGAATCTTGACCTTCTGCTTGAAGATTGTGGAACGATTCCCTGGCTGATCGATAAATATCTTGATACTAAAACATACAGCGGTTCCTCCAGCAATGACCCGCAGATATTCGGCACAACCTACACTCAGTATATAAAAGTTGAGCCTGGGGTAAGCTGTATTCAAACCATTTCTCCTCAGAGCCAAATCGCCGCAAAAGCAGATATCGGATGGATGACGCCATGGGGAAAAGCTGAATCGACCCCGCAAGAACGACGGTTTTATGCTGGTGGCGCAAACAGCTTGAGGGGCTGGCTTTTCAATACCCTTGGACCCGCCAACAGCGCCAGCAACGCTGCTGCGAATTTTGGCGCAGACATAAAACTTGAACTGAATCTTGAGTACAGACTTAAATTTTTTAAGCTGTTTCGTCAATCATCAGGCATTACCGTATTCTCTGATATGGGCAATATATGGGACAGAACCGGACCATATGCATTTTCGCTCGGGTCAATGATCAATAACTACGCCTGGGATGCAGGCATTGGGCTGCGGATAGGATCTCCTATCGGGCCTTTCCGCTTTGATTTTGCCTATAAACTGCGTGACCCGACTGAGAGTGATGCATGGCGAATTTCAACATGGAAACTCAACGACTTTACCTTCAATTTTGGAATTGGTGAAGCATTTTAATTATTTGGCGGGAATAATCTTTTTTTCACGATTAAGGAAGTATCATCATGCATGCAACATCAACGCTTCTGGCTCCATCTATTCTTTCGGCTGACTTCACCAACCTTAAGCACTCAATAGAGATAGCCGAAAAAGCCGGTGCAGACTGGATACACTGTGATGTCATGGACGGCAACTTTGTGCCTAACATCACCTTTGGCCCATTTATTGTGCAAGCTATTGCAGCTTGCACATCTCTCATTATCGACACCCATCTGATGATTGCGGCTCCAGACCGTTTCATTGAAGATTTTGTAAAAGCAGGGTCACACCAGATCACCGTTCACCAGGAAGCCTGCCCGCATCTGCACCGGACTATTCAGTTCATCAAAAGCCTTGGAGTAAAAGCCGGTGTTTCTATAAACCCGGGAACACCGGTTTCATCGCTTGAGTCTATTTTACCGGATCTCGATCTTGTTCTTTTGATGTCGGTTAATCCGGGGTTCGGGGGACAAAAGTTCATACCTTCATCGATAGGAAAAATCCAGCAGCTCCACGAGATGCGTTCACGGCTGAATCCAGCCCTTGTCATAGCTATTGATGGCGGTATAACGGAAGAAAATGCTCAGGCGGTTGTATCTGCCGGCGCTGACTCTCTGATTGCCGGCACCGCATTCTTTAAATCAGCCGATCCGGCAAAAAGTGCAGCTTCAATAAAGGCTATGACCAGGTAAGCTCACGAAGCTCAGTGCTTGTATGCAACCCCTCTCCTATCAGCACGGCATCGAACGATGCCTGTCTGATAAGATCAATATCTGCAGCAGTTTTCATTCCGCTTTCAGCAACAGCAACAACCTCAGAAGGAATGAAGGGACGAAGATTTATGGAGGTTTCAAGCTTGAGAGTAAAGTCCTTCAGGTCACGGTTGTTGACTCCAATAACCAAAGCGCCCTTTTCAATAGCCCTGTCAAGCTCTTTGCGGTCATGCACTTCCACAAGCACATGCAACCCGATGCTCAGAGCCAACTGCAGATAATCGCTGAACTGACAAGGATCAAGCGCTGCTACGATAAGCAGAATTGCATCAGCCCCAATCAGTCGGGACTCGAAAATCTGGGATTCATCGATAATGAAATCCTTGCGAAGGAGCGGCAGGGAAAAGGAACGGCTGACCAGCTGAAGATAGTCGTTGGAACCCTGAAAGAAATTGCGATCGGTAAGGACAGAATAAGCAGCTGCACCAAGCTCTCCATATCGCCGGGCAATGGCAACAGGATCGAAATCACTTACAATAAGACCGCGGGAAGGAGATGCTTTTTTGATCTCGGCAATAAGCTTCAGCTCTCCATCACAGCCCCTGAGCGCGCCGGTAAAATCACGGGTTGCCGTAAAGGAAGCCTGTTCAGCAACGTAACGCTGTGAGGGTTTCTCTTTTTTAAGTTCCTGTACTTCGCGCTTTTTTTCCTCTAATATCCGGGTCAAATAGGTCATAACATTCAATCAACTGCAGCCAATTCCCTGAGATCATTTTCAAGCTCAACAATCTGGCAGATATTATCAAGAAACCAAGGATCAATACCTGTAGACTTATGCACCTCGTCGATGGTTGCACCGGCCTGGAAGGCGTAACGAAGATAAAATATACGGTCAGCTTTAGGAATCTTGATTTTTTCAAGGATATCCTCTTTTGCAAACTTTTTCTGCTGCTGAGTCATATCGAGAACATTCATGACATCCTTACCGTCTGAGCCAAGTCCTGCCCGACCGATTTCAAGGCCACGGAGAGATTTTTGCAGAGCTTCCCTGAAATTTCTTCCGAAAGCCATGACTTCTCCAACCGACTTCATCTGCACTCCAAGCCGTGCATCAACATTCTTGAACTTTTCAAAATCCCATCGGGGAATCTTTACGACACAGTAGTCAATCACAGGCTCAAAACTGGCCGGTGTAGTTTTTGTTATATCATTGATAATCTCATCCAGAGTGTATCCTACTGCAAGTTTCGCGGCAACTTTAGCAATAGGAAAACCGGTTGCCTTTGAGGCCAGAGCGGAACTTCTTGATACACGGGGATTCATTTCAATGACTACGATACGACCGTCCACAGGATTAATGGCAAACTGGATATTGCTGCCTCCGGTCTCGACACCTATCTCCCTGATAATCCGAATTGAAGCATCCCTCAGCTCCTGATACTGACGATCAGTGAGTGTCTGGGCAGGTGCTACCGTTATGCTGTCGCCGGTATGCACTCCCATGGGATCAAAATTTTCTATAGAGCAGACAATAATGACGTTGTCCGCCAGATCACGAATAACCTCAAGCTCATACTCTTTCCATCCAATCAAACACTCCTCAACGAGCACTTCCGAGATTGGACTTTCGGCAAGTCCCCGGCGTACTGCTTCATAATAGTCTGATTTTGTCTCTGCAAATCCACCGCCGGTACCTCCAAGGGTAAACGAAGGACGGATCACAATTGGAAGACCGATCTCTTCAAGCGCCTCTTTGGCCTCTTTTTCGTTGCGGACAAAAAAACCTTTGGCCATTTCAAGGCCGATTTTTTTCATAGCCGTGCTGAAAAACTCGCGATTTTCGGCTTTTCTGATCGCACGAAGCTTGGCACCGATCAGTTCCACTCCGTTACGTTCAAGAATTCCGGATTCAGCAAGAGATACCGCAATATTCAGAGCTGTCTGACCGCCCATTGTCGGAAGAAGTGCATCAGGTTTTTCACGCTCTATGATTTTCTGAACATATTCCGGAGTAATCGGCTCAATATAGGTAGCGTCCGCAAACTCTATATCGGTCATAATGGTTGCCGGATTGCTGTTTACCAGCACAACACGATAGCCATCTTCCTTAAGGGCCCGGCATGCCTGAGTACCGGAATAATCAAACTCACAGGCCTGACCGATCACAATAGGACCTGCTCCGATCACTAATATCGACTTTATATCTTCCCGCTTTGGCACGTTATTTTCGGGGTTTAATGCTTGGTAAGCTTAAAAAAAAGTAATGTACAAAATAAATAAAGAGTTTGTGTCCCTTAACGGGGGCAAACTATTCGACAACCCGAATCTGTTCCTGGTGAAAGCCTCCTGAATCACGCCTCAACCATGCCGTCACCTCTTTAGGCTGGGCATTCATCAGTGATATAATCAATAACGTATGGCCGGGCCGGGCAAAATCAACATCATGAAGGGAGGGGATAGCCGGGGAGTTGATATGAGAATGGTAGGAGCCGATAATTTCGTATCCGAGCCTTTTGGCTTCACGCTCCACATCAAGGTACTCATTGTGGGAAATCTCAAACCCCTGCTCCTTTCCATGATAAAGGCAATTCTTGCAGGGAGCAATCTCATGCACTATGTTTTCAACATTTCCCCTGTGATCCATATTTTTCTTTCCGACAAGCAGCCCACAGCATTCATAGGGCAACTCCCGAAAAGCCTGCTCCTGAATAATCTCAAATTTACGCCTGAATAGTTTCATAGAACAACCACTGACTGAAAATTTAAAGTGCCTTGGCCCCTATATCTGTTCTGTAATACGCTCCATCAAAATCTATCTTTTCAACAGCAAGATAGGCCCGATCAATACTTTCGCGGAGTGTATCGCCAAGAGCTGTAACTGAAAATACCCGTCCACCTGCTGTCGTCAACCTGCCTCCTTCCGAGGAGGTGCCTGCATGAAACACCAGGCAATCTTCCATACCTCCAACTGCGTCTGCAATATGGATAGGCTTACCGGTTTCATAATGGTCTGGGTAGCCTCCTGATGCTATAACAACCGTTGCCGCAGATTTACGGTGCATCTCAAAAGGAACCTCCCCAAGCGTACCCTGAACACTTGCCTGAAGGGCCGTAATAAAATCACTTTTCAAAAGAGGAAGCACCACCTGCGTTTCAGGATCGCCCAGACGAGCGTTATACTCAACGACGGAAGGCACTCCATTGTGTATCATCAATCCGACATATAAAAAACCGGTATAGGGATATCCCTCTTCAACCATTCCTTTCAGGGTGGGCTGAATAATTTGTTCCTCAACCTTCTGTAAAACTTCTGGAGTCACCAGCGGTGCCGGAGCATAGGCGCCCATACCGCCTGTATTTTTTCCGGTATCGCCATTCCCTATCCGCTTATGATCCTGTGCGGGGAGAAAAAGCCGGTAGCGGGTTCCGTCAGTCAAGGCAAAGACACTTGCCTCCTGACCCTGAAGAAAATCTTCGATAACCACTTCATCTGCGGCATCGCCGAAAATACGTTCTTCAAACAATTCACTGATGGCTTTCAATGCCTCATCTCTATTGAGAGCTATAAAAACTCCTTTTCCAGCACATAAGCCACTTGCCTTGATTACCTGGGGATAGACCCTCTCAGGGAACTCGATATAGCTCCGTGCGGCATTAAGATCACCGAAGACATGATACCCGGCTGTAGGAATACCTTGACGCCTCATGAACTCCTTGGAAAAAACCTTGCTCGACTCGAGCCGGGCAGCAGCCTTGGTTGGTCCAACAACCTGCTTACCGGCACTCCGGAAAAGATCCACAATACCCAGTTCAAGCGGATGCTCAGAACCAACAACAGTAAGATCAACATGGTTATCAATGGCAAACTCAAGCAAACCATCCAGTGCAGTGGCTTTCAATGGAAGATTACGGACCTTTCCGCCAATCAGAGCCGTTCCCCCATTTCCCGGCGCAACAAAAACCAGATCTGCCCTTTCACTTTTTGCAACTGCCCAGGCAAGGGCATGTTCTCTGGCACCGCTTCCTATGATCAAAACATTCATGGCTCTCTCTGTAGGGGCTATCCGAATTATAACCTTTCAGCCAGTTTGGCTCTGTGGTTTTTCGGCATGGTTTGTTAAATTACTTCCGTCTTTGCGGCTGACAGCATGTATATAAATCAAGAGGACTAAAATAAACAATAAAAAAATTTATTCCTGTACTTCAAGGTTCCTCTACCGGCAAATATGATATACCCAAATGGCCATCTCACCACTGATTTCCCGCCTTATCATACCCTTTACCCTGAAGCTTCTCTATGCAAGCCTCAGGATATCAGTGACACCCCGATCATGGAACAATCATGTGGCTGACAAAGGAGCCATCTTTACCTTCTGGCATGGAAAAATGGTCGCAGGATGGCTTCTTGCCCAGGCACTTTTTCCTGAAAAAAAATTAGTGGCCGTCGTAAGCCTTTCGGAAGATGGACGTATCCTTTCCGATACTCTTGAGCAACTTGACTTTACACTTATCCGTGGATCAAGTTCCAAAGGAGGGGGTGAGGTCAAAAATGCCATGCATGAGGCTATCGAAAGAGAAGATATTATTGCTGTTACACCTGACGGACCCCGGGGACCTGCCTGCAAGTTCAAATATGGAACCTTGCGCTTAGCCTCCAGTAAACGCTGTCCTCTTTTTTTTGCTGAAATCATTTTCGAAAAAGCATGGCGACTGAAAAGCTGGGATACATTTGAAATCCCTAAACCCTTCAGCAGAGCGACTGTAAGTATACATCGCATTGATCTGCCTCTTTTTGAAAGTGAAGAAGAATTGCGCATCTATAGCACCAACCTTTCTGACCGTCTCGGCCATGCATAACCCATTTTCTCTCCTTCTCAGACCTTTTTCGCTGATCTACCTCTCTATTGTACAGCTTCGCAATGCCCTGTTCGACAGGAAAGTTTTTAAAGTGTGGAAGTCACCGATTCCTGTTGTATCAATCGGAAACCTCTCAGCTGGCGGAACAGGGAAAACCCCTCTTGTAGACTGGGTGGTCAAATATTATCTCTCGATCGGCTGTAAACCTGCAATCATTTCACGGGGTTACCTGCGGGAATCAAAAGGGGTGCAGCTTGTCTCTGATGGATTAAGAATCATGCTAAGCAGCAGAGAAGCCGGCGATGAAACCACGATGCTCGCATGGAACAACCCGGATGCAATTGTTGTCGTAGCTGAAAAGCGAAAAAACGCAGTTACCTATATCGCCAATCGCTTTGCAAAAAGATTACCGGGGGTTATCATCCTCGACGATGCTTACCAGCATCGGGCAATTGAGAGGAACCTTAATATTGCAGTCATCAATAGTGCTGAACCTTTTACAAAAGCGAAAATGCTCCCTGAAGGACGGCTGAGGGAACCGCTGAAAAATCTTTCAAGAGCCGACCTGGTTATACTGAATAAAATCAGGGATGAAGAGCAAGCTGGGATTATCATGAAAGAGTTGGAAAAAACAGGACTCCCTATTGTAAAAGCCCGTGTTAAAAACAAAGAGCTGATATGCTTTTCAGGTACATTTGCGTCTTCAGATGAAGCCCCTTTGCCAAAAACCCTAAGTGCGTTTGCATTTGCAGGCATTGCGTCTCCCGTAAACTTTCTGGAAAGTTTACAAAAAGAGGGAGTAAACATAGCTGCGCACCGTTTTTTCCGTGACCATGAATCTCTTAGTGCCAAAAAACTGCAGGCAATACGACGGGAAGCCGAAGAAAAAGGACTAAGCTTGATTACCACTGAAAAAGACTACTTCCGCATGCTCGGCCACCCTGAACTGATCCGCATTATTACTTCAAGACCCTGTTATTATCTGAAAATCGAAACAGATATTTTTGAAGGTGAAGAGATGCTGCACTCAATGCTGAAAGCCGTTATCGACAAATAAAAAACCCTTTGTCCGGCATCTACTCTTTGATGATTTTTGAAATAGCTTTGAACCTCTCTCCTTCGGCCACATGCAGGATTTCAAAAACAGCCATCTCGGTACTGGTAAGAGAGGCTCCTGCTTTTTCAATACAGCGAATCCCAAGCGCCTTATTCTCTTCGGTTCTTGATGAGACCGCATCGGTCACCAAATGAACATTATAGCCAAACTCGATCAGATCCACTGCTGTCTGGTAAACACAAACATGAGTTTCAATACCCGCAACAAGAATATCGTTTCGCTTAAATGAGCGAAGCTGCCCCATGAACTCCTCGTTGCCACAACAACTGAATGAAATTTTTTCAACAGGAACATGATCGGGCAGGAGTGCCTTAAGAGAGTCGATGGTATGCCCCAGGCCTTTAGGGTACTGTTCAGTAACCAGAATCGGGACATCCAGAATTGAGCAAGCACTGATCAGCTTACTGATGTTCTTTTCCAGAGCAGCTGGCTGAAAGACACCCTGAGCTAACCTGCCCTGCACATCAATAATCAAGAGAAGTGTTCCTTTGGAAGTAATCATAACAATATCCTCAATGAAAAATAATTAGATTGAAACGGTAGTATAAAAAGAGAAAACCAACATTATTGTAGTTTTTAAAATACGGGTTTACGAACAATCCATGAATACCAAACCCTCAGAAAGAAGCAGATCACCATGGGGCAAAAAGGGAGAACACCTTGTTGCACTTCAGTTTATACTGCTGTTAACCTTTATTTTTCTGCCTGTTTATCCCTCAAGTTCGGGTTTTGAATTCTTCAACACTATCCCCGTCATCAGATTTGCTGTGCTTGTTGTATGCTCGCTAATCGCCATCCTTTTTGGAACTGCAGGATTGTACCAGATCAAACACTCTTTGACCACTCTTCCCTATCCGGTCGAACACAATAAACTGGAAACTAAAGGAATTTATGCGCTGGTACGTCACCCTCTTTACAGCAGTCAACTTTTTGCCGCTTTTGGATGGACAGTTTTCCAGATGAGCTTTTCCCACTTTCTCTTAACTGCTGCAGGCTTTGTTTTTTTCAGTTACAAAGCCTCACGTGAGGAGAGCTGGCTGACTGAACTCCATCCAGAGTACAGCTACTATGCCCATCACGTTCGTAAATTCATTCCATGGATCTACTGATAAATAATATGAAAAAAATAGGCGTTCTTCTTTCTGGATGCGGCTTTCTTGACGGGTCGGAAATACATGAAGCCGTTCTGACTCTCCTTGCACTCGACAAAGCCGGTGCAGAAGCTGTTTGTCTGGCACCGGACATCCTGCAGCACGATGTTATTAATCATTACACAAAACAGGAAATGGCCAATGAATCTCGTAATGTCCTTGTTGAATCGGCCAGAATTGCCAGAGGTTCTATCCATAATCTCAAAGAGATCAACACCCTTGCCATCGATGCTCTTATCATGCCGGGTGGATACGGTGTGGCAAAAAACCTCAGCAATTATGAATTCAAAGCTTCCGAATGCGATGTCAATGAAGAGGTCGCAATGGCATTGCAATCATTCTATAATGCCGGCAAACCCCTTGGTTTTATATGCATATCACCCGCTATAGCGGCAAAAGTGCTTGGCAATGAACATATAGAACTGACAATCGGTAATGATCCAAAAACATCGGCAGACATTGAAGCCATGGGCGCCAGACACATCGAAAGCCCTGTCTGGAACACCGTTATCAGCAAAAACGGCAACATAGTCAGCACGCCGGCCTATATGCTTGGTACAACAATAGGAGAGGTCTCCAAAGGCATTGAAAAGCTGGTTACCGATATACTCAGCTTACTCTGACCTGCGATTTTTTTCAAAAGGAATGCCTGCATCCCTTGGGGCAGAAGCTCTGCCGACAATTCCCGCAAGCACAAAAAGTGTAATTATATACGGCAGTGACTGCACAAGCTGGGAAGGAATCAGTCCTGTCTGTAGCCATATTTCCAAAGACTCGGTAGCGGCAAACATTATACTCGCAAGAGCGGCTCCCGCTGGAGTCCACTTTCCTATAATCATAGCGGCAAGTGCAATATATCCACGACCGGCAGACATATTATCCGTAAAGGTATGCTGCTGAAAAACAAGAAAAGCTCCGGCAAGCGCAGCAAGTGCTCCAGATATCAGCACTCCTGAATAGCGCATTCGATCAACATTGATCCCTGCGCTGTCGGCTGTTTCAGCACTTTCACCTGCTGCACGAAGCCTCAGCCCGTAAGGAGTCTTAAAAAGCAGCTGATGACCGGCAACAACTGAAATAACAGCCATCAAAAACAATGGATCCATAAAAAGAAAAGGAACGTCAATCCCTGCTATACGTTCCGAGTTCATTGAACTTCCAAAGAGGAGGCTTAGCCCGAAACGGGTAGCTCCCATGATAAAAATATTGATGGCGATTCCGGCGACAATCTGATCGGCCTTAAGCGTGACTGTAACAAAAGCAAAAATCAAAGCGACACAAAGACCACAGAGAAGAGCCAGAAAAACCCCTATGATCGCCGATCCTGTCTGGTACTGACCAAAAGCGGCACCGAAAGCGCCTACAAGAATCATGCCCTCAAGGGCAAGATTAACAACACCCCCCCGTTCCGAAAATGTTGCCCCGACGGAAGTAAGTGTATAGGGCACAGCCAGACGCACAACTTGTAAAAGAATGACTACAGGCTCAATCCCCATTATTAATCAGTATGAAATATCCTTTCAGGTAGTTTTTACAGCAGGATTTTTTATTAAATTTCGGACTATAAACAAAATAGTAAACTCTACCTGTTTTTTCGCCACCTACTCACGTTTTTTATTTTTGCAAAGTAAATTATTACCGCTTACAATTATGCCAAAATCTGAGATTACCAACGAAAAGGCTTCAAGCAAACAGTACATTTACAGTTTCTCCGGAGGGTCTTCTGAAGGTGATGCTTCCATGAAAAACCTGCTTGGAGGAAAAGGAGCCAACCTTGCCGAAATGGCAAATATCGGCCTGCCAGTTCCTCCAGGATTCACCATTTCAACAGAAGTCTGCACCTACTACTACGATAACCAGAAAAATTATCCCAGAAATCTTTTCGAACAGGATATCCCGAATGCACTCCGCAAAATTGAGACTGTATTAGGGAAAAAGTTTGGCGATACAGAAAACCCTTTGCTTGTTTCAGTCCGTTCAGGGGCCAGGGCCTCAATGCCCGGCATGATGGATACTATCCTCAATCTCGGTTTGAATGAAAAAACTGTCGCCGGTCTGGCACAAAAATCAGGAAACCCCCGCTTCGCATGGGACTGCTACCGGCGCTTTGTGCAGATGTATGGCGATGTCGTCCTTGACCTCAAGCCGACCGATAAAAAACAGATTGATCCCTTCGAAAAAATACTTGAAGAAAAAAAACACGAACTTGGCATAACGCTCGACACTGAACTCGAGGTTGAAGACCTCCAGGACATTGTTGCCAAATATAAAGCGGCTATTCTTGAAGCAACCGGCAAGACGTTCCCTGAAGACCCGAAAGAACAGCTCGTCGGAGCAATTGGAGCCGTCTTCAACAGCTGGAACAACGAACGGGCTATCGTCTACCGCAAGCTCAATCACATTCCCGGTTACTGGGGTACAGCCTGCAATGTTCAGGCTATGGTCTTCGGCAATATGGGCGAAGATTGCGGAACCGGCGTAGCATTCACCCGCGATGCCGCTACCGGCGACAATATCTTTTATGGTGAGTTTCTCATGAACGCCCAGGGTGAAGATGTGGTGGCCGGCACAAGAACTCCTCTTAAAATCGAACAGCTCAAAGCAGAAAACCCGGACATCTATAATCAGCTTGAAGAGATTCGTTCGATTCTCGAACACCACTACCGCGACATGATGGACATCGAGTTCACCATAGAGAACAACAAGCTTTTCATGCTGCAGTGCAGGGTTGGTAAAAGAACCGGAATGGCAGCGGTCAAAATTGCCTTCGACATGTACAATGAAAAGCTCATTGATGAAAAAGAAGCACTGTTACGCATAGAACCCGAGCAACTCAATCAGCTGCTCAGACCTGTCTTTAACATAAACGAGAAACAGGCCGCCATTTCAGCCGGAAGACTTATTGCAACAGGACTGAATGCCGGTCCCGGCGCCGCAACCGGAAAAATCTATTTTAATTCCGTGGATGCTTTTGAGGCAGGGAAACGCGGAGAAGCCGTTATTCTTGTCCGTATTGAAACCTCTCCGGAAGATATCAAAGGCATGGCGGCCTCAGAAGGGATACTTACCGAACGCGGCGGCATGACCTCCCACGCAGCCTTGGTGGCCCGTCAAATGGGCAAGGTATGCGTTGTAGGATGCGGAGCGCTGAATATCGACTATCAATTAGCAGAAATACGGGTTCACGGTAACAACACGGTGCTCCGTGAAGGCGATTACATCTCCATCGACGGCAGTACCGGTGAAGTCATTGCAGGTGAAATAGCCACTAAAAACTCTGAAATCATTGAAGTCCTGGTCGATAAAACGCTTAAACCCGAAGATGCTCCGACATGGCCTATTTACAAACAGCTTATGGAATGGGCCGATAAATACCGCAAGCTCAACATCCGTACCAATGCAGATCAGCCTGATCAGGCTGAAATTGCCATTACGTTCGGCGCTGAAGGAATCGGCCTCTGCCGAACCGAACATATGTTCTTTGGAGGAGAGCGAATTGACGCTATGCGCGAAATGATTTTAGCTGACGATATCGAAGGCCGAAAAAAAGCGCTCGACAAAATATTGCCATACCAGCGTGAAGACTTTTACGGACTCTTCAAAGCCATGGGTTCCAGGCCTGTAACCATCAGACTTCTTGATCCTCCGCTGCATGAATTTCTGCCGCACACCGATGGGGAGATCAAGGTTCTTGCTAAAAAAATGGGCAAATCTTACGAAATTGTAACAAGGCTCATCAGCGATCATCATGAATTCAACCCAATGCTTGGTCTCCGGGGCTGTCGCCTCGGTATCCTTCATCCTGAAATAACGGTGATGCAGGTGAGGGCAATCATCGAAGCTGCCTGCAGGCTCAAGAAGGAGGGGCTTGAAGTTGTGCCTGAAATCATGGTACCACTCATCAGCACCGTCAAAGAGCTTGAAATTACCAGTGAAATCATCCACAAAACGGCACGAAGCGTCATCGCCGAACAAGGAACCGGAATTAAATATCTGGTAGGCACGATGATCGAGGTGCCACGTGCTGCCATCACCTCAGACCAGATTGCCACCGCCGCTGATTTCTTCAGCTACGGTACCAACGACCTGACCCAGATGGCTCTCGGTATGAGCCGAGACGACTCCGGCCAGTTCCTGCCTATTTACCAGCATCAGGATATCTTTGCCCGCAATCCGTTTGAATCAATCGATAAAGATGGAGTAGGACGGTTAATAAGCATTTCTGCAAAAGAGGGCCGGGGAGTGAAGCCAGGCCTCAAACTTGGCATCTGCGGTGAACACGGCGGTGATCCATCAACCGTTGAGTTCTGTCACGAGATCGGTCTTAATTATGTTTCATGCAGTCCGTACCGAGTGCCGATCGCACGTCTTGCCGCAGCAAGAGCTGCACTGAAGAGCTGAAAAACCAGCACTACATCCCGGTAAAAGAGAAAGGCGGCCAAGGCCGCCTTTCTCTTTATATTCTCAGCACTCAGAACTTTCTTTACGCTTCCTTTTTCTTAAAAAACATGCAGCCGCCTTCGGCAATGACATCTTTGCCAAAACAAGTACCTGCTGCAGGATTATCTGCTTTTTGAGTAAAGCTCTGACAATCCTGACACTGTTTACCTTTTTCGGCTTGCTTCTGGTAAATAATTTCCATATTGAATGTTGCTTAATGTTTGCGTTATTTTTCAATCAAATCAGTATCCATACGATTTTGACCTTAAAAAGCTTCGGACAGATCGACCAAATATAAATCAGAAAGTTTTTTTATAAAGTTTTTTTGTAAAAAAGCAACCATAGCCTTCATCTTACGGTTGAGCTAAACAGCATCATTAAAGAAATTGCTGTCCGGGCAGCTAAAAAGAAAGAGAGAACAAAAACCTCACATGGAATTCAGCCATATCAACATCAGGGGAGCAAGAGTCCACAATCTTAAAAATATATCTCTTGATATTCCGCGCAACAAATTTGTTGTCATTACCGGCCTCTCAGGATCAGGCAAATCAAGCCTTGCCTTCGACACCATATATGCAGAAGGACAGCGCCGTTTTATGGAAACGCTCTCATCTTATGCCCGACAGTATATCGGCAGCATTGAACGTCCGGACGTTGATTTTATAGAAGGGCTTTCGCCGGTCATCTCCATCGACCAGAAAAGTACGAACCGGTCACCCCGTTCAACAGTCGGAACAATCACAGAAATTCATGATTTTATCCGTCTTCTTTATGCAAAAGCAGGGAGACGTTACGATCCTGTCACCGGACATATGCTGCAAAAGCAAAGCGAGGAAAGCATCGCTGAAGCCATTCTAACTCTGCCGCAGGGTACGAAAGTCCAGATACTTTCACCGCTCGTAACCGGGCGAAAAGGTCACTACCGGGAACTTTTTGAACGGCTGCTTCTGAAAGGGTTTCTCCGCGTCCGCATTGACGGAAAGTACCGGGAAATGGAAAAAGATATGCAGCTCGAACGCTATAAAAGCCACTCAATTGAACTTGTTGTTGACGGTATAGTTATCGGTCCCGATGCTGAAGAACGCCTGAAAAAGGCGCTCAAACTTGCCATCAGCATGTCTGAACACAAATCATCAGTTATCTGTGAACCGGTTGAAAGCGAGCTGAAAGAACTGACATTCAGTACACAGTATGCCTATTCGGATGGCTCCGTACCGGTTGATACGCTCGCGCCAAACCACTTCAGCTTCAATTCGCCCTATGGAGCATGCCCTGAATGTAATGGATTAGGAGAGCTTATGCAGCTTTCCGCCGAACTGATGGTCCCGGATGCGACACTCTCACTCAACGAAGGTGGCATTGATCCTTTCGGGAAATCAGGAAAACGGAACCTCTGGCAGGTGATAAAAGCAATTGCCAGAGAATACGACTTTACCCTTGACACCCCGATTGCAGATATTCCCAAGCCCGCGATGGATATCCTGCTTTACGGATCAGGCAGCAGAACCTTTGATGTCAGCTACAGCTACTCAGGTCATGATACACTCTACCCGCAGCCTTTTCAAGGAGCTATTCCCCATGTTGATGAAATCCGGAAAAACGCAAGTACGCCCAAAGTGCGGGAGTGGGCTGAGAGCTACATGATACGTCAGCCATGTCCTGAATGCAAAGGCGCAAGACTGCGGAAAGAGAGCCTGCTAGTCAAACTGAATGATCTTAACATAGCTGAATCCGAGGCCCTGCCGTTACCGGAAGCTCTTGCTTTTTTTGCAGCGCTGCCTGAAAAACTGACCGCAAAGGAGAGGCTTGTTGCGACTCCAATATTACATGAAATCGTCAAACGTATTGAATTTCTGCTCAATGTCGGACTCAGCTACCTTTCCCTGGACAGAAGCTCTCAAACTCTTTCAGGTGGAGAGGCTCAACGTATAAGACTCGCATCCCAGCTCGGTTCACAACTCAGCGGAGTGCTTTATGTGCTCGATGAACCGAGTATCGGACTTCACCAGCGCGACAACCAGAAGCTTATTACTTCGCTGAAACGCCTCAGAGACCTCGGCAACACCGTCCTTGTTGTTGAGCACGACAAGGATACCATGCTTGAGGCTGATGAAATTATTGATCTTGGGCCCGGTGCAGGAGAATACGGCGGAGAAATTGTCGCACAGGGACCCGCCGCATCCCTTGACCCAGAGTCACTGACAGCTAAATACCTTTCAGGTGCTCTGCAGGTCTGTTTCAAGGGAGAGGGCAAAGACACATCGGAAGAGCAGCAATTCATTCGTTTGAAAGGGTGTCGTGGAAACAACCTCCAAAACATCGATATCACTATTCCACTGCGTTCACTGGTCAGCATTACCGGCGTCAGCGGATCAGGAAAATCAACAATCATAAACGAAACACTCTTCCCGATTCTTGCACGCCACTTCTACCGGTCAAAACTGGTCACTTATCCCTTTGACAGCATTGAAGGGATAACAAATATCGACAAGGTTGTTAATGTTGACCAGTCTCCAATCGGCCGAACGCCCCGCTCCAATCCGGCTACCTATACCGGAGCATTCACCTTTATCCGTGACTTTTTTACCCGCCTGCCTGAAGCACAGATACGGGGGTACAAAGCGGGACGATTCAGCTTTAATGTCAAAGGTGGCCGGTGTGAAGTGTGCCAGGGAGCTGGAACCCGGAAAATTGAAATGAACTTTCTGCCGGATGTCTATGTCCAATGCGAAAACTGCAAGGGGGAGCGATATAACCGCGAAACGTTACTGGTTAAATATCGCGGGAAATCGATTGCCGATGTGCTTGAAATGACTATTACGGAGGCTGCCGACTTCTTTACCGACTTTCCCCGAATCCTCCGCATCCTTTCCACCATGCAGAGTGTCGGACTCGGCTACCTCAAGCTTGGCCAACCTTCACCCATGCTTTCAGGCGGCGAAGCACAAAGAATAAAGCTGTCGTCTGAACTTGCAAAAATACAGACTGGCAAAACCCTCTATATTCTCGATGAACCTACAACCGGACTCCATTTTCAGGATATACAGCATCTTCTTGAAGTGCTCCGTAAACTCGTTGACAAAGGGAACAGCGTCATTATCATCGAGCACAACCTTGACATTATTAAAAACAGCGACTGGATTATAGATATCGGCCCTGAAGGGGGCTTTGAAGGAGGGAAAATAATTGCAGAAGGCACGCCGGAACATATTGCCGAAATGAAACACTCCTACACAGGGCATTTCCTGAAAATGGAGATGTCACAAGCATAAGGGCGAGCGGGCTGCAGCCCTTATATCAGATAAATTCTTCGTAATAGTCAAGATCCTTGTGAAAGGTCTCTTCAAGGGCTCCAAGCGAAAAGAACGCAGCTATTATGCAAATTGCACCTACCAGCAATGCGCCTGATTCAAGCCCCAAAAAGCTCCGGAAAAACTGAAACAGCATTGTTATCGGCACCACCATCCCGCGAACAAGATTTGGAACCGTTGTTGCGACGGTTGCACGCAGATTTGTACCAAACTGTTCGGCTGCAACGGTCACAAATATAGCCCAGTAACCACCGGCAAAACCAAGGGCCGCACAGACCAGATAAAAAAATTTCGGGCTGCTCTCTCCCTGCAGAAAATAGAGCGCAACTGCTCCGACCGAAAGCAGCATGAACAACAGAATGACCTTTTTCCTGCTCTGTAGCAACTGACTTAACAGTCCACTTGAAAGATCACCAAACACAAGCCCGAGATAACAATACATAACCGAGTTTCCCGCTGAAACCGGTCCGGTAATATGAAGTGCTACAGCAAATTCAGGTGAAAAGGTAATCAGTACCCCAACAACGAACCAAATCGGCACGCCGATCATAATTGAGTTTATGTAACGGAAAAACCTGCTGCGATCGGTGAACAAGGCAAGCATATTCCCGCGGCTGACTCCGGATTTTTGTTCCATCGCCTTAAACATTCCCGACTCGACAACCTTAACTCGTGCTGCAAGAAGGAGAAGTCCGAGTCCGCCTCCGATAAAAAAAGCATTATGCCACTCATAAGCATTGGCGACAACATTAGCCAGAATAGCTCCTGAAACCCCGATAGAGGCGACCAGCATTGTTCCGTATCCTCTTATCTTTGTGTGCAGCACCTCTGAGACAAGGGTAATACCAGCCCCAAGTTCACCGGCAAGGCCGACACCGGCAATAAACCGCAACGCTGCATAAGCAGGAAGTGATGAGACAAAACCATTGGCAATATTGGCAAGGGAGTAAAGCAGAATAGAGGCAAACATAATTTTCAGACGGCCCTTTTTATCGCCAAGCCAGCCCCAGAGGATGCCCCCGACCAGCATGCCGATCATCTGCATATTCAGCAGGTAAACCCCGTAATCGATCAGTTCCTTCCCTGAAAGCCCGAATGATTTCAGACTCGGCACCCTGACAATACTGAACAGTACCAGATCATAGATATCGACAAAGTAACCAAGAGCCGCCACAATCACCGGCAAACTGAAAACATCGCGAATCGATGCATGCTCCTTTTGCTGCAAAAAAAATCTCCTTAAAGGTTTTTATATCACTTCGCTCCCTTTCGAAAAAGAGCTACAGCCGAAGAAAATGTTTTTCGACCGTTACAATTTTGTCATGCTCAGATAAATTATCATGAGAAGGCTTTGCCGCACTGGAAATCGGCATAAGCAAATCAGGATAGATGCTGACCTCAACCCCCTGCATAATACTGTCGAAATAAACCACCATTCTGGTCTCTCTTCCCTGTTTTACAACGACACCTTCCAGATCTTTAAAGGGCCCGGCAAGCACCCTGACCCTCTGCCCGGCAGGAAGAGAGACAACAACGCCTTGTATCGCATCAGGTTCCCTCACCAGCTTTCTCAGCCAATCGATATCTTTTTCACCAATAACCGAAGGGTTTTTACCGATCCCGATAAACTTGACCACTCCTTCAGTGTCCAGCACTTTAATATTATCCTTGCGAAGGCAAATATTGACAAACACATAACCCCTGAACAATGGATCACTCACTTTCTTCTTTCTATCGCTCCACTGTTTCCATGTTTCAATCAAGGGCAAAAAGCTTGAAAGATCCTGCTCAAGCAACATCTGATGCACTTTTTTTTCATGACGAGACCTTACATACACTGCATACCACTGCAAACTCTGAACTTCTGGCATTCGGTAATAAAATTATTGTTTGATCTCCATACAAGCATATAATTTATAACGTATAACACACTTAATTATAATAATATAACTACGAATATCATTCATAATGACGAGTGAATTATTATAATCATTTACAAGCTCTCTTATATTCTGCTGCTTTTACGATAAGAACCGAGAAAGAGTTTGATAAGTTTTGTAGCAAAACCTAGAACTTCACGATCGGTTAAAAGGGAGAAAAGTAACCCGGTCATTCGTCCGGGGTTGTTACGCATCCACTCGTTTCTATAGAGGACGCTCATGAGTTTGTCCATAGAAACGCCGCACGCACACTCAATAAGTTCGTCAAGCCTGATCTGGGGACCGGTAAATGGTCGATTATTTTCCAACACCGTCATGGTAAGCACCCGATTACCTGCCCGCTCTGAAAGAGAGTAATCAATGCTTTTGCCTGATGAGTGAACTATCCGCAGAGCAATGGGCTGTTGCAGGGTTTTGCATTTAGCGGTGGCGGGTTGTTCGACAACACCGTGTTCGTGCTCAAGAAACCTTAAAAGCGCATTGAACAATAGATCGCTGATCTGCTTGTTTGAAAGGTTTTTGTTAACCCTCATGAGCCAGCTGAGCTGGAATAGATCGATCAGGAAGCTGATGAGTACAGCGTTGCTGCTGTTGCGTTTCATTGCTGACTTGTAGCGATTGAAAGCAACATTGCAGTATGCCAGCATGGCGATCAGGGTATCGCGGTCCATGCTGCGGGTCTCAATGACAGGGCAGTAGTTATTGTAGAGATCCCAGTCAAATGAACGGATTTTTCCTTCATTTTTATACTCATGGTAGATCCCTGTGCCAGGATAAGGCGTCATGATCATGAAAAGAGCCTGCCGAAGACCAAGCGATTTTGCGAACTCCGGGTAGGCAAGGGTGTCCTGGATATTTTCGGTATAGTGGCCTATGATGAAATACCCTTCAGCACCGATACTGTTTTTATTGCAAAGCTCTATGGCTCTGGCTACGTCGCCGAGGCTGTTTTTTTTGTTCATCAGGGCAAGAGTAGCTTCGCTCGGACTTTCGATACCGAGACCTACTTTGCTCAGTCCTATGCGGCGAAGTTTGTCGAGAATGCGTTCGGCCCGGACAAGGTCTTTTGCTCTGGATTCGGTCATGATACGGAAATTGGTCAATCCCCTTTCGAGCATCATGTCGCAGATTTTTTCTGCCCTGCCGATATTGGTTAGAAAGTTGGCATCCCAGATTTTAATGAGCTTTTTATTTTTTGGATCGTGCAGAAGGGCAATCTCTTCAACCACATTTTCAGCGCTTCTTCCTCTCCAGCCTTTATGCATCTGGTCATTGGCGCAAAAGGAACATGACCACGGGCAACCCCTTGAGGTATAAATAGTATCAATAGAGTAGGCATTGCCTTTTTCGCCATACCGTTCGGGACGAAGGGAGCGCAGGGGAAAACGAATGGAGTCTATGTTGGCAATAGTCTCCCGAGTACCGGTATATACAATGCCTCCACCTTCACGATAGGCTATCCCTTTGACATCACGGGAGGGACCTTTAAGTACCAGCTCCCTGAAGGTTTCTTCACCCTCACCAATGACTACAACATCAACACAGGAGAGCTTGAGGACTTCTTCTGGCAATGCGGTTGGATGGAATCCACCCATGACAACGAATTTACCAGCCTCCTTGGCAATTCGGGCAAGCCGTTCCGCCTGGTTGAAGGCTCCGGTCATTGAGGAGATGGCAACCAGGTCAATAGGGCTTTTTTTCAAAAGCAAGCGAAGACTATCGAAAACTCCGTCATTATAGAAGTTGTCAGGCATAACCAGAGTTTCTACATCATGCTCGACTGCTGCGGCAAGGTAGCAGACTCCAATACAGTCTGTGATAAACCTGGGAAAGGGGATAATAATGGTCTGGGGTGCCTCAACAAGACAGAGGTGGTTAAAATATGCCATAAAACCTTGATCTTTAACCTGTTTACCTGTAATATTTTTTTTGAATATACGCATTATAGACGTTTTCACATGGAACTAAGTAGCTGAATACAGAATTGATACAGTGATTTTTCTAAACCACTTCAGGCTGAGTATATTGATTGAGAAGTTGGAGATTTTGAGGAAACCGCTATAACACCGGATTACAAATACTATGCTGCAGCTGAAAACCGCCGGTTTTAAAGCCTTGGAAAATCTCCGTTCTTCGGGATATTTCCCTGCTGGGTTCCATAATATGGATGAATTGAATCTGAAAGCTGACGAAGCCGTTGCTCGTTTTCTTGATGACCGCTTTGCTGTTTCTCAAGATCTTGGCGGTTTTTTCGGACTGCTTGAGCTTCTTGACACCGCGATACGCACCTCGGATAACGAACGTATGGATAAACCGAACCTGCCCGAAAGCGAACGACTTGAACTGGTGCAGGCTTTGGATCGGCAAAACGTCATGATGCAACTCTACCACCGATACATAGACACGCTTCTCCCATTCATCAACGAGGTCGCTGAACACACAAAACGGGAGGTTCGGGTACTTGAACTGGCAAGCGGTTCAGGGGGGCTAGCTTTCGCACTCGGTGAGACGGCACAGAAAAACAATCTTCATGTGCGTATTACTGCCTCAGATATTGTTCCTGCCTTTATTGAGGAGGGGAATCGTACAGCTGCGAAAAAAAAACTTCCTGTCAGCTTCCGCTTAATCAATGCGTTTGATATGAACGAGTTGGAGATGAGTGAATTTGATATAGTGGTTATGGCGCAAAGTTTACACCACTTTACTCCGGGGCAACTGGCGGTCATTATAGCCCAATCGGGCAACAAAGGCGTCACTGCGTTTATCGGTATTGACGGATACCGGAGTATGCTGCTTGCCGGGGGTGTGCCTCTTATTGCCAGCCTTCAGGGAATAGAGTCATTTACTCTTGACGGTTTGACTTCCGCGAGAAAATTCTATTCTGAACTTGAACTGGATATTATTGCTGAGATCGCTACTGGAAGAAGAGGGCATACGGTAGAGTGTTCGTGGCCGTTGAGTGTGCTTACTGTAAGATTTTAAGCAGTGTCAATTAGGGATGAGGGGCGAGGAAGAAAGGGCCGAGTGCCGACTGAAACGCGGGGTATTTGGGAAAATCGGTTATATTGGTGTAATAATATTACGAAAACATTAAAGGAGTTGGTACGTATGAAGGTTGTGAAGCTATTGGTTGGCGGTGTCATTGTTCTGGCGGCTATACAGTTTGTGCCTTATGGCCGGGACCACAAGAACCCTCCGGTTGCGGGTGAACCAAAATGGGACTCTCCGAGAACTCATGAGCTTTATAACCGTGCCTGCAAAGATTGCCATTCCAACGAAACTGTCTGGCCCTGGTACAGCTCTTATGCTCCGGTATCTTGGCTGACCCAACTTGACGTCTCTTTTGGACGGAGTGTTTTCAATACGTCAGAATGGGGACGAACGGGCAAAAATGAAGGTGATAAAGCGGCGACTGAGGTAAGAAAAGGCAAAATGCCTCTCTTTATCTATCTTCCTGCTCATCCGGAAGCGAAGTTGAATGCTGATGAAAAAAAGCAGCTTGTTGATGGCCTTGTTGCAACATTCGGTGAAAAGAAGAGCAAGAAAAAAGAGTAGTGCCGCAAAAAAACTGCCCGGCCATCCAGCCGGGTAGTGTGGAATTTTTCTGACAAACACCTCTCCCCCCGCTCACAACTGTTTCAGCAAGGATTTCATGAGTTTTCCAATTTTTCGTACACGAAGCACTCCTGCACTTCAAAACTACCCTCTTCACCTGACGCTTTTTCTTTTAACGGTACTTTCAACACTTTGGGCAGGGGCTTTCTGGAGCGGGAAGGAAATTCTTGCGTCTGGAATCCCATACTCTTTTTGCCTGCTTCTTTTTTTAAGCGTTCACGAATTCGGTCATTTTTTTGCAACGCTGCACCACCGGGTTCGGGCAACACTCCCGTATTACATTCCCGTTCCTCCCCTGCCGTTTCTCCTCAGCCTTGGAACTATGGGGGCGGTAATCAAAATCAAAGAAAAAATACCGAGCACAAACGCACTGTTCGATATCGGCATTGCAGGCCCATTAAGCGGTTTTGCAGTATGCTCAGGACTTCTCATCTATGGGTTTTTGAATCTTCCTCCTGCAAATTTTATCTACACCATTCATCCTGAATACCTGACACAACCAGGCATACAAATCCCGGTACCCAGAGGGACTCTCAGCCTCGGGAAGAATCTTCTATGGATAGCTCTGGAATACTTTATAGCTCCCAAAAACCTTCCGTCTATGACCGAGATGTATCACTATCCGTTTCTCTTCACTGGCTGGCTTGGCTCACTCGTCACTGCGCTGAATCTGCTTCCTGTAGGTCAGCTTGATGGAGGGCATATCACCTATGCCATGTTTGGCCGTAAAGGACACGAAAAAGCCGCCAGAACTTTTCTAATATTTATAGTGCTGCTTGGCTTTCCATCGTTTCTGGAGTTGCTGCTGACTCTATTCAAACCAGATGCAGTACTGTTTATTCCGCATCTACTTCTGCATTGGTCATGGTCAGGCTGGCTACTCTGGGCGTTCATTCTCTCGCGGGTCATTGGTTTAAGCCATCCACCGACATGGCATGACCACCCGGTGACAATACCAAGAAAAGTGCTCGGATGGATAGCAATTGCGATTTTTTTTCTGACATTTACTCCAGTACCATTTGATATAATCTGAAAAGTCAGGTCATGAGTTCCGATATAATCAAGAATGGGCGCTTCCGGATCAACTGCGCAGGTCGCATACTCGATCTCTCTAAAGGTCCGGTCATTATGGGCATTCTGAATACAACTCCGGATTCATTTTATGATGGAGGGGCGTTTCAGCAAAAGGGATGTGGAATCAATCTGGAGCAAGCATTCGATCAGGCAGTCGCGATGAAGGAGGCCGGCGCAACCATTATCGACATTGGTGGAGAATCTTCACGACCTGGCGCGGAACTGGTTTCAGAAAGTGAAGAGATTGAGCGCACGGTGCCGCTTGTTGCGATGTTGCGGGAGAGAACGGATGTGCTGATTTCGATAGATACGTATAAGGCTGTAGTTGCTGAGGAGGCTTTGCGAGCCGGAGCTCATATCGTCAACGATATTTCAGGGTTTACTTTTGATAAGGAGTTGCCTGCTATTTGCCGGAAGTATGGGGCAGGGGTGATTTTAATGCATACTCAGGTTAAGCCCGGATCGATGGGATGGAGCAGGGGGATAGAGTCGGAGGGAGAGGATATAGTGACAAGGGTTAAAAGGTTTCTTCGGGAGTCTATAGCACGAGCTGAAGAGCACTTGATTGACGATATTATTATAGATCCAGGGTTTGGGTTTGGCAAGAGTGTGGAAGAGAATTTCAGGTTAATTCGAGAGCTTGGGGCAATATTGGACCTTGGACGCCCTGTTTTAGTTGGTGTGTCGAGAAAATCGTTTTTAGGTTACGCTCTCTGCGGGGCGGAAGAGGAATTACCCCCGCCTTCGGAAAGACTGGCAGCCAGTATTGCGGCAGGGACTATTGCATTGATGAATGGTGCAAGTATTTTAAGGGTGCATGATGTTGGTGAGGCGGTGCAGAGTTTGAAGATAGTGATGAGGGCCGAGTGAAGAGAGTTGGCAAATTTCTCTGGGTTGAGTTATGAGGGACTATATTTGGGGTTTTAATAGATTCCTCCCTTTGGTCGGGATGACAGATTAGGGGGTGGGCACTCAGCAATCAGGACTGCCAACTGCTGACTGCCTACTGCCAACTACTATTTTATTCGCTATGTATCTTTCGAAAATTGAGCTTTTTGGCTTTAAAAGCTTTGCGCATAAGGTCAGAATAAAATTTGACAAGGGTCTTACCGCTATCGTTGGACCTAATGGATGTGGCAAGACTAATGTGATCGATGCCATGCGCTGGGTATTGGGCGAGCAGAAGTCCTCTTTGCTCCGGTCAGCGAAAATGGAAAACATTATTTTTAACGGCTCAAAAAACCTCAAGCCCCTCAGTCTAACAGAAGTCTCTCTGACTATAGAGAATACCCGAAACGTCCTGCCTGTAGAGTATACTGAAGTTACCGTCACCCGACGCCTTTACCGCAACGGAGAGAGCGAGTTTCTTTTAAATCAGGTCAGCTGCCGATTAAAGGATATTCTTGACCTTTTTACCGATACCGGAATGGGTAGCGATGCCTATTCGGTCATTGAGCTCAAGATGATTGAGGAGATTATCAGCAACAAAAGTGAAGAACGACTGAAACTTTTTGAGGAAGCTGCAGGAATAACCCGATATAAACAACGACGGAAACAGACTTTCAAGCTGCTTGAGAGTGCTGCAAGAGACCTTTCCCGGGTTGATGATGTCCTGGCGGAAGTTGAAAAAAAGGTGAAAAGCCTCAAACTGCAGGTCAGAAAAGCCGAGAAACTCAGGGAGCTGAAAAAAGAGATTCAAGGTATAGATCTTACCCTCTCCTGGCTCGCCATGGAGGAGTTTCGCGAAAAGCTTGAACCGATGCAGAGGCGCATCCGCGAAGAGGAACTGCTGAACCATGCATGTGCCACAAAGATCGCCTCTGAAGACAGCACATCCCAGAAAACTGAACTGCTGCTGCTTCAGGAAGAAACGAAACTATCCGAAATACAGAAAAAGCTGAACGAAAGCAATCAGAGCATTCATGCTCTTGAAAAGCAGCTTTTACAATTTGAAGAGCATCAGAAAAACCTTGTGACGGAAACCGAACGCTTCAAAATCATCATCAGTGAAAAGGAGCTGAAAATACGTGAACAGGAACTTCTCGAACGCGAGCTGACAAAGCGCAAGGTACCTTGTGAAGAAGCGTGCACCGCATTAAACTCAGCATTTCAAAACCTGGTATCAGAACACGAACAGCTCAATACAAGACTGAAAGAGGAGAGAAATGCGCTTACTCTGGAGCGCAAGTCAAGCGCTGAAGAACAAAGCACTGCGAACCAGCTCGCACTGACAAAGCGCACTCTTGAATCGAAAAAAGAGTACCTGCGAACAACTGGAGAACGTCTTGAAATAAAGAAACAGGCGATTCTTGAAAAGCTTAACGGATCGAGATCGGATGAGGAGCAGTTATCGAAAGAGATCACCCTCAAAGCCTCACAGATCGCCGAAGCAAAAAGCAGGGAGAGTGCGCTAAGGGAACAACAGGAGAAAGTTTCAACCCAGATCGAGGCAAAAAAAGAGTCCCTACTTGTGCAGAGGTCAGGCCGGGATAAACTGCATAACCAGATTTTACTGGCTGATTCAGTGCTCGATAATTTTGAAGGTATGCCGGAAGGAGTAGGATTCCTTGAAAAGCAGAAAACTGGAAAACATGGACTGGGCTGCATGACTGACCTGCTATCGCTTGAGGGTTCATACAAAAAAGCTGTCAGTGCTGCGCTTGGCGAGAGCATGAGCTACTACGTGTGCCGATCGCTCAGTGAAGCAAAAGAGGGAATCGCAAATCTTACACGCTCAAACAAGGGAAAAGTTCATTTTCTTGTACTCGATCTTATAACCGGAAAAATTGACAACGACTATCCCGTCATCAGCGGTGCCATAAAAACTCTTGAGCTCATTTCTTACCCGCAGGAACTTCATGATGCGCTTCTTTTGATGCTCCACAAAAGTTATATCGTACCGGATCTCAGAACAGCTGAGACCCTTGCCCTCGTCAACCGAGACTGCTCATTTGTATCCATTGAAGGGGAAACGTTTTCCGGTAACGGCATCCTCTTTGGCGGAAGCTCAAAAAGCAATGAAGGCCTGCGGTTAGGGAAAAAAGCCGAACGCAACACTTTGCAGAACGAACTTTCAAGCCTTGAGAAAACAATCAAAGAGGAGGAGGAGATTCTCCTGCAGTTACGCAATAAACTGGAGTCAATTAAAGTTGCCGAACAGCGCAGGGTGATTGAGCAGTTAACAATGGAACTCGGGGGATTTGAAAAAAGGTTAGCGCGATTCGAGGCTGAACAGAGCGAAAGAAAACGGGACGAAGTGCAGACAGAAGAGGAGATTGCTGCCATTCGTCATCAAAAAATTGCATGCGACAATGAACTGAACGAACTTCTTCCCGCTATCAGCACAGGTGTTTCAAAAAGCACACTTCTCGGAGAGAGAATCCGTCAGATGCAGGAAAATCTGATCACCCTTGAAACCCGCCATCACCAGTTCGGACTTGAAGTTCAAGCCAGCCAGAGCCGCTATAAGGACTCGCTTCTTGAACTTGAAAAGCTGAAGATCAACATTACCGCCTCTACAGAAAACCGGCGGTCACTCTCGGAAGAGATCAATAAACTGAACACCGACATTGAAACTGCTGAAAAGAAAAAACAGCTCAGTCATGATGCTTCAAAAAAGATAAAAGAAGAGCTTGATGCGCTGCTTATAGTTGCGGCCGAGAAACAGAAAGAGGTGAATGACCTTGAATCGGCATATCGCGAACATCAGGCACGGCATCATGAAATACAGGCGACGCTCAGGGATCTCCGTCGAAAATACGAAGTGGGACAGCAACTGCTCTCAACCCTCAACAGCGAGCGTATTCAACTCGAATACTCGCTGGATCATCTGTTTACAGAGGCTCAGCTAAAATACAACTCTGACCTTGCCTCTATGACTCACCCGGTTATTGAAACTGCGTTCGACAGAAAAGCGGCAAAGCAGAAGCTTGAAATCTTAACCCGGCAACGCGAACAGTTCGGCGCCGTCAACGAGCTCGCCCTGGACGAGTATGAAGGAGAGAAAGAGCGATTTGATTTTCTTACTGAACAGAAAGAGGATCTGCTCAGCGCAGAAGCACAGCTTCGTTCGACCATTGAGGAAATCAACAAAACCGCTCTGGGGAAATTTGACGAGACCTTCCGTGCTGTAAGAAAAAACTTTATTACTATTTTCAGGGAACTCTTCGATGCGGAAGATGAAGTGGATCTGCTCATTCATGCAAGTGAAGACCCATTGGATGCACATATTGAAATTGTCGCAAAACCGAAAGGGAAAAAGCCACTCTCGATCGAGCAACTCAGCGGTGGAGAAAAGGCACTGACCGCCCTCTCTCTCCTCTTTGCCATATATCTGGTTAAACCGAGTCCCTTCTGTATTCTTGACGAAGTTGATGCCCCGCTTGACGATGCTAATGTCACCCGTTTTATTAAACTTCTGAAAAAATTTGAGAATAACACCCAATTCATTATTGTTACGCACAACAAAAAAACCATGGCTTCCTGCCAGGCACTGTATGGTGTAACGATGGAAGAGGAAGGGGTGTCAAAACTGATACCTGTACGACTTGAAAAAATAAGGGGTTGAGAGATTCCGGATCGTGATATGCTGAAAAAACTTGTGTTATTTGATATAGATGGAACGTTGCTGTCGGTGAACAGTATCAATCGTCGTATTCTGATGGATGCGTTAAGGGAGGTCTATGGCACTGAAGGAAGTGCCGGCACTCACAATTTCGCTGGTAAAATGGACAGTGTCATTATCTATGAAGTACTGCAGAATGCCGGGCTGAGTGACGCGGTGATAGCGGAAAGATTCGACACGGCAAAGAAAACCTATATTGAGATGTTTTGCATGCAGGCTAAACATACCGACATCATCCTGATGGAAGGCATCCGCGAACTCCTTGACAAGCTTTCAGCAAGTTCTGAACTGATGCTTGGTCTTCTGACCGGCAATTTCGAGGGATCAGGACGGCATAAACTGCTCATGCCCGATATAAACCATTATTTTCCATTCGGGGCCTTCGCCGATGATGCTGCAAGCCGCAACGAACTGCCTCAGGTTGCTGTTGATAAAGCTTACCAAATCACCGGCAAAAAATTTTCAGAACAAAATATTGTCATAATTGGTGACACTGAACACGATATTGCCTGTGCCAGGGTAGTGAACGCAAGGTCTATAGCTGTAGCAACCGGCCTATATTCATCGGCGGAACTGAAAAAGCACAATCCGCATATTCTCTATGAAAACTTAAGTGCGACCGATAGTGTTATCAGTGAGATACTCGAATCCTCAATAAATTAACTGCTCTTTTATGAAGACCTACCGTCGACAAATACGTGAGAAAATTTTACAGGCACTCTATACCATTGAGATAAGAGATACGGACATAGATTCTGCAGCAGGCTGGCTTTTGACCGAAGAGATTCTTGCTGACGCCAATGCAATGAAGTTCTTCAATATGCTCTTGAAAAACATCAAGGAGCACATGGAAGAGATTGATCGGTACATTGTGAAGCACACCTTTAACTGGGATATGAGCCGTATAGCTATCATCGATAAAAATATCATCCGTATGGCACTGACGGAAATCCTTTACTGCGAGGATATTCCACCAAAGGTATCGATCAATGAAGCAATTGAAATTGCTAAAAAATTTAACAGTACTGATAAAAGCAGCAAGTTCGTCAATGGAATTCTTGACGCCATCTTTAATGACCTTAAAGCTGAGGGCAAAGTTCACAAAAACGGAAGGGGACTTATCGATCAGTCGGTAGCAAAGCTTCAGAAGAGTGAGAGCGATATTGAGAAGACAGAAATAGATAGCTGATTCGGGTGAGACCTGAGGAAAAAATTGTTGCTCTTAAGGAGATTCTTGGGGCAGAGTACCCGAATCCGAAAAGCGAACTGCAGTACGACAGCCCTTTTCAACTCCTGGTGTCAACCATTATGGCAGCTCAGGCAACCGACAGGCAGGTTAATATCATAACCCGCGAATTGTTCAAGAGTGCGCCGGATGCCGAAAGTTTGAGCCGGTTGGAGCTTGACACAGTAATCGGCTTTGTTCGCTCGATCAATTATTTCAATACGAAGGCGAAAAACATCCTCGAAGTCAGCCGGATACTTGTTACGCGCTATAACGGCAAGGTGCCTGAAACAAGGGAGGAGCTTGAGAGTTTACCGGGGGTGGGAAGAAAAACAGCAAATGTTGTGTTGAGCAGCGCTTTTCATCAGGCGGTCATGCCTGTTGACACCCATGTGCACAGGGTTTCAAATAGAATCGGTCTGGTCAAAACTGACAAGGTCGAGCAAACTGAAACGGAACTGATGAAAATCATTCCTGAAGCATGGGTCATTGATTTCCATCACTACCTGCTCCTGCACGGGCGTTACACCTGTAAAGCAAAAAAGCCGGAATGTCAACGTTGTGGTGTAAGCAGCGTCTGCGATTATCCCGAAAAAAACTAACCAAGCTCTACTTTACGGTCAACTGCATAGATCCACTCCCCCTCCGGGCGCTGCCGATTGCCTACCCACACTTCAAGTGTTATTCCTTTTTCTGTAGCTTTTTGGGAGGTAAAAATTTCAACCTGGTAATAGAGTTCGTCGAGAAGATCGTCCCAGACATTGTTGAGGGTGAGCCCGTCGTTGATATAGGCTTGACTGGGCTTTAGCGTCGGGGGTGTATGGTCACCGGACTGGAAGTAGTCGCTGATGTAGATGAAGCTGTCGGGCATGAGGAAGCCGGTCCTGAAGGTGCCTCGCGGGCGCTGAATGCCGGGGACTTCGATCCAGAATTCGAGATGGGTATGGGGCGTGAGTTTGCCGTCGGCAAAGAGTTTTTCAATCAGCTGCTGAACAGTTTGACGAATGAGCGCCTTGTTGTCGGTTGAGAGCTCATTGAGTTTGAAGTCAGGAGTGTGGTCACGCATGTCGTTTTGCAGTAAGTTTTTGAGTGGATTACTTACCTATAAATATAGGTTTCTTTTGTTATACGTCCTATAGGACTTATAAGACCTATGGAACCTATAAAGAGAGGTGATCACCGGTGAAAACGGCTTGCCTCAGCCCCCGCACTGAATTTGCAATGTAGATCGTGTCGGCGTAGAGAAGCTCCTGGAGGGTTATAAGTTTTTCGGAGGCAAATGAGCGAGTTGCAAGGAAATATTGGCGGAATATGCCATTGAGAAGACCGGAACTCACAGGCGGAGTATAGAAATGTCGATTTTTACTGATAAAAAGATTGCTGATTGCCCCTTCCGTCAACTCTCCGCGCTCATTGAGGAAAAGGACTTCGTCATAACCCTTTTCACAGGCAGCACTGTAATAAAGGTCATAAAGAGCTCTCTTTGTTGTTTTGTGATAAAGTGCCGTCTTCGATGAGTCAGTTCTTTGGGTGGCAAGGCAAAGGCGAACTGGTAGAGATGTGCTCACGACTTCTATAGGCTGAAAGGTGGTAGAAAATGTCCCCTGCAATGAAAGGGTAAGCTTGACTTTGACGCGATGGACCCTTCGGCGCAACTCCTCTTCAAGCTGAGTGATGATCTGGATGGCTGCTGCATGGTCATAAGGATATCCTAATGCACGGGCTGATGATGCAAGACGGCATAGATGTTCCTCAAGCCAGAGATAACTTCCAGCCCATAGAATACTCTCAAAAAGCTCTACGTGCAAATTGCCGGCATCAGTAAGGATTTTCGCTTTAAGCTGGCACTCCCGATACTCCTGCAGTGCATCAGAGTCCCACACGATTCCACTGCCCGAGCCATAGAGCCCTTTCTCTCCTGACAACTCAACAGTCCTGATCGCCACGTTAAAGACCATGTCGCGATGAGGCGTTATAAAACCGATTGTTCCTGTATAGATTCCTCTTGGTTCTGTTTCAAGGGCCTGAATAAGTTTCATTGCCTTTATTTTTGGAGCGCCGGTTACTGATCCGGACGGATAAAGCGCTTTGAACAGCTCGTATAACCCGATATTTTCTCTCTGTTCTCCGCGGATTGTTGAAACCATCTGATGAAGAGTCGGGTAGGTTTCCGTTGTAAACAGTGCTTCGGCCAGAATCGAACCCGGACGGCATATTCTGCCGAGATCGTTGCGCAACAAGTCAACAATCATGAGATTTTCGGCAAGGTTTTTTTTGCATTGAGCCAGACCCTTTCGCAAACGACTGTCTTCTTCAGCACTGCTTCCTCGCGGGGCAGTTCCCTTCATCGGCATTGTTTCAATAACCATACCGCGTTTTATAAAAAAAAGCTCAGGAGAAAAAGAGAGAATTGTTTGTGGTCCGGTTTTGAGAAATGCTTTGTATGATGAGGGCTGCATGCCCCTCAATGCACTAAACAGTGCTGAAGCAGACCCGCTGAACGTAAACCTGTTACGCCCGGTAAAGTTTACCTGATAGACATTTCCTGCGGCAATTTCATCTTTGATGATCCCTATCTTCTCCTCATACTCTTCCAGCATGAGGTTAAAAGATATAAAGCCGGGGGAAGCCGCCTCGTTGTCAGCAAACAGTCGTTCAACAAGGCTCTCTGAACAACGCTCCGGTGCCCTGTAAACCCCGAACCAAGCAAGTGGTGAAGGTGATTGCTTTGCTGCTTCAATGGAAAAAAGAGTTTGTTCAAAACCGTAACCGGCCTCATAACTCAACCAGCCGGCCAGGTAGTAGCCTTCGGCAAGTTTTCCTTCGAGGGTATGGAAAAAACTTTCCAGACTGGAAAGAGAGGAGAGCAATATGACCTCAACTGGATCAGAAAAAAGCAGTGCATTGCAATGTAACCCTTTACAGAAAGCTGATTCAAACCACAGTGAACCCTCCCTTGCAAGAGTTTCGGCGATCCGCTGAGAGGTTGCCGATCCATCCATATCAGGAAGCTTCAATGATGATTGTTTTTTGCAAAACAGTTTCCAGCCAGGATTTCAGGAGTTCTGCTGACCAGATTTCAATATCAGGTTCAAAGCGGGGTTTGATATGCAGGGTAATGACACTCCCTTTCACAGTAACTGCAGCATGCTGAATGTTCTGCCTGTGGCCTCGTTCAAGGCCGTTCGCCAGACGGAGAATACCTGAAAGCACATCAACAGCCCTTTTCTGTGTCGGCTTGAGAATACTGTATGCCGTATGTTTCTCAGAAGGAGGAGATTTGCGGTGATAGCGTGCTACATGCGCAATAATTTCGATTTCAGTCGGAGAAAATCCGCGGAGTTCGCCATTAAGGATGATATACTGACTATGTTTGTGATGTGATGATATAGAAATAAAGGATCCGATGTTATGCAGAAGCGAGGCACATTCGAGCAGTTCGCGGTAGGGTGCTTCAAGATGGTGCAGCGATGCCAGACTGTCAAACAGCTGCAGGGAGAGAGTGGCAACATGCTCTGAATGTTTACGATTCCAATCACAACGACACCCGAGTTCATAAACACTCTCCTTGCGGATATCAAGCTCAAATTCATGTTCCTGCTCACCCACAGCATTAAATTGATCCTTCAGATAGTGAAGTACCATACCCTCCCGCAGGGCATAATCTGACACAACAATTTCATTGAGATTGAAAAGTCTGAAAATCATATCAATAAGAATCAGACCCGGAACAATCAAATCGACCCTGTTTGCATCAAGACCGGTAAATTTCCGGCGTTCAAGAGAACCAAGAGGTATCAGAGCTGTGTAAAGAGCCTGAAACTCTTTTCGGGTAAAGAGACTATTGTTGAGTGATGCTTTGTTCGGGCTGCCATTCATCGCAAAGATCATTCGTGCAATATTCTGAGCTGTGCCGGAGGATGCTATAGCACGGGCAACTTTCAGCTTTGAGGCTTCAGCGACAGCAGAAACCATCTCTGCCGAAAAGAATTGCTCAAGCATCTTGATATCATGCCGGACAATCGGATCAGAAAAAACAAACCGTTCATACATTCTGGCAACACCGATTTTACGGCTCTCAAGAAGCTGGACACCCTTATTGTTTGCAATAATAAACTCAACAGACCCTCCTCCAATATCAAAAAGAAGATCAAACGCTTTACCTATCTTAACAGCGTTACGGACTCCGTAATAGATAAACTCAGCCTCTTCCCGACCTGATATAACTCTGACTTTCAGACCGGTTTCATCCCGAACCCTCTTAAGAAAATCAACACGGTTTTTTGCTTCCCTGATAGCGCTGGTAGCAAATGCAATAACGTTCTCCGGAGCGACACCATGATGAGCTGCTAAAACAAGAAAGTTCTTTAAAGCAGCAATACCCGATTGCATCGCCCCTTCATCAAGCATCTTTGTTGAAATACTGCCTCGACCAATACAAATCATATTTTTCACACGGTCGATCTCAACAATCCCTTTACCCCGGCTCTCTTCGACAATGATCATGTGGAAGGAGTTGGTGCCGAGATCAATAGCAGCTACTCTTAATTTCTCAGTTGTCATACCAATAGTCTAAAGGCGATTTCACAAAACGATACAGAAAGAAAATACAAAAAACCGGTATGCCTGCAACCAGCCAAAATCCGGGATTTTTGATGAATTTGGATGCAGTAGATCTGATAAAGCATTTTGCTGCACCTCAGGGTTTTGCTTTTCACATCTGTTTGCACTAACACAAAAAATACGTATAATACCATCGGATTGTATGTACGTCTCAGAATATAATCTGAGCTCCCCCGTGGCACATATCCTTCTTTACAGTTGATCAACAATATTCAAAGTTTCATCAGTAAAACTGCGAATATTTTTTTCTTATTTGTAAACGGGAGCGTGGTTGTCATGAGCGATTTAGAATTTTCTTTAGATCGGTTAATAGAGCTTTCTTCTCGAAGAGCAGAGAATAAAAAGAAGAATGACGAAGTACCGGAACTTAAAATTTATACAGTCTTCAGAGAGGTTATTGAGAGTGGCGATAACGTATGGCTGATCAATGAAATCGGTAAGCGGGTAGGCATTATTCGTATGAATAAGAGGGGGAAATGTTCTACTGAATGCTTTTCCACCCGGTAATAGGAAATAGAGAAAAACCCCGGTAATCCCGGGTTTTTTTATTGCCCCCCAGCTGCCCTTTTCTCTTATGGAGTTTTCAGTGTATATTCAAGCCTGATATCAACAGATATCCAGCCAGTTCCCCGGTAAAATCTTTTTTTTCGACTTGTATACCGTTTTTTACCTATGAAAAAAATCGACCGGTTAAAACTTCGCTATGAAGTTGCACGAAAAACGATTCATCTCTCCTCTTTATCAATTCCAGTGATCTACTACTTTATCAGTCGAGACGTCGCACTGCTTTTGCTTGTTCCGCTTTTTTCCGGTTTTTTTCTTGTTGACCTGCTTAAAAATTTTTATGGCCCCGTTTCAAAATGGTATCACAGCACTTTTGACGCTATGCTGAGAACCCATGAACTTGAAAATAAACCTTATCTGAACGGAGCAACCTACATTACTCTGGGCGCCCTTCTACTGGTTGTTTTTTTCCCTAAAATTATTGTCATTGCCACATTCTCGATGGTTTCCATTTCAGATACCTTTGCTGCAATTATCGGAAAAGCCTTTGGCAAACACCGGTTTGGAGAAAAAAGCATTGAAGGAAGCATTGCATTTTTTCTCTCCTCACTGGTAATTATTGCCATGGTTCCAGAGCTTAATATCGTTATCGGTTTCGCTATGGCAGTTGCAGCCACATTGACTGAGACTTTTTTTGTACGTATTGGAAACTTCAAGGTTGACGATAATCTTTCCATCCCCCTGGTCAGCGCTTCAATCGGCATGCTCTGTTATGTTCTTTTTCTCCCTGAACAAATACCATTTCTTTCCATAGGCAGATAGTTGATAACCGAAGCATATAATGCAGACCACTCTTACTGATTCAGCTAAAGAAGCCGCAGACATCCTTAACTCTGGCGGAGTGGTTGCATTTCCCACAGAAACAGTTTATGGCCTTGGCGCAGGAATATGCCACACGGAGGCTATCAGACAGCTCTTTCATGCAAAAGGCCGCCCTGGAGACAACCCGTTAATAGTTCATATCTATAGTCCGGAACAGCTGACTGATGTTGCTGAAGAAATAAATCAGAGTGCAAGGCTACTGATTGAACATTTTTTCCCCGGCCCTCTTACTCTTGTTCTGAAAAAAAATCAACGTGTTCCTTATTCGGTTACCGCGGGGCTTGAAACGGTCGGAGTCCGATGCCCGGCAAATCCTCTTGCACAGGAATTTCTCAGCCATTGCTCCTCTCCTGTTGCTGCTCCTTCAGCAAATCTTTCCGGACTTCCAAGCGCTACAAGCTGGGAAGCGGTCTATGAAGATCTTCACGGAAAAATCAACGCTCTCCTTCGAGGAAAGCCGAGTACTATCGGCATTGAATCGACCATTGTGGACTGTTCCGGCTCTGTGCCGGTACTTCTCAGGGCCGGTGCCATAACCCTTGAACAACTTGAGGCTGTTCTACCTGAAATCATAGTGAACGTCCACACGGATAAGCAGGAGATTCCGAAAAGCCCTGGTTTGAAATATCCTCATTATGCACCAAAAGCATCGATTCGCCTGTTACAAGCCAATGATGAAATAACCATCCGACCTTCTTCAGCTTACATCGGGCTATCAGCGCCTCCGGAAGGAGTTTCATTGTTCAGGATATGCCCGACTCTTCAGGAGTACGGCCGGCACCTGTTCAGTTTTTTCCGGCACTGTGATTCTCAGGGCATCAAGATGATATACTGCGAACTGCCCGAAAACATTGGCATCGGCAGGGCAATAAGAGACAGACTCATAAGGGCATCGGGAAAGCGTTAAAGGGCTCTTTGATTTTGCTCAGAATGACAATAAACAGCCGAGATGGAATGAGCCGGGAGAACTGGTGGCTCGTTCGTCATTGCCGCTGCCAAAGAGATCTCTATCACTATACCAGGCCATATCGTAACGTACTGCAAGCTTCATCCCCTGCATGGCCTGCCATGATGCCAATATAAAAAGTGATTTCCCGCGTCCGTTGTAAAGGCCGAGAGTCGAGGTCAGCGGCAGGTCATCTTCATAAGCATAGAGGGCAGCATCATAATCATCACTGTCGAACATGGTAACCCGCCCTTTCAGACTGAATGTGCCAACATGGTAACCCGCCTGCTGATATATCAGCCATCCAAACAATGCTGAGTCACCTGACTGATATTTATTGACAACTTTTTTCACTTCTCCACGGCTCCTCAGATGAACACGCCTGGAAACGTCTACATCACAATCCAGCCTGCTGCGATCAGTGATTTTCGGGAGTGCCGTCCATAGCGGATTGCCCGTACTCCCCTGATTTGCCTGTTCTTCTTTATATTTATGCTGCAATTCCAGATTCCAGATTACGAATGGCGATTGCTTCCATGTCATAAACACTCTGCAATCATTCCCGTCAGAAGGGTACAAACAATGATCGTCAAGCAATGGAAAGGTAAACAGATCATAATAAGCACCTACTGAGAGTCTGTTATTTACTTTTGCCTTGATACCGACATAGTCTCCCTGTTCGTTTGAGGCGCCAACTCCCCTTTCGGCAAACGCTCCCGAGAACGGTGAATAAAAATAGGTTCCATAGCGCCTGAGAGATGCAATCATGCTGACGCCTTTAACAATCTCAAACTCTGAGCCTGCTATCCATGAGGCCTCATTTGGCTTTTCTGAAAATGCCGCTTCGGCGAAAAGATTGACCTTGTCGAGGGAAGCATCTGCCTGGATACTATAACATAGTGCTGAGTTCTGAGTGCTGAGGGCCGAGGGCTGAGGGTTGAGGATTGCGAGGGGTTGGGAATAATTGTAGTAGAAAAGGGTACCGCCAAGCTTGGCGCTTAAAAGGTCTGTTTGATACCGATAAAGCAGATTTGCTCCTGTGAGGGTTTCTGTAACATTGTCTTTCCGGCTTGTTTCAAGAGAGGTACGATGGTTACCCGATTCATCAAAACTGGTAATCAGTCCACTTGTTTTATTGATGACGGCATCGACATGGTTAGCCGAATAAAATGAAGTTACCTCAACATGATCAAGCTTCAACGTTGTTGCAGCACCTTGCAGAAACCCGCTTTCGGAACTGGATGTATAGCCGGATATCTGCTTTGATAAAAGCTGGACACTCTTTATCGGTTCAGAGCCTTTAGAAAACGTTCGGCTCTGTCCGATGAGCACCCCTTCTCCAAAATTCAGCCGATAGTTACCGATAACAGCATTTTTTATAACCCCAAAATCATAGGCACGAATGCTTAGTGACGAAAAGTCTGCAATATCAGGCTCACCTATATCTTTTTCCTGAACGAAACCGGCATCAAAGTGAGGAGCAGAAAACTGCAGGCGATGATTAAGTTTGTAATTATCCCCACTGTAGGCACCGGTTATTATGCCTTTACGCTCTGTTGTTTCCCACCTCAGGCGACTATAAAAGGAAAGTGCTGGGTTCTGAGTGCTGAGTGCTGAGGATGGAGGAGTTGTGGTTGAATTCAGGAGAATATAGGGGGCAACGGCGGTGGTTTTCTCTTTTCCTAAAATAGGTTCAAGTGTCTCAAGGGAAAGAATCGGACCCTTATCACGGCGATATGACAAAATGGCTTGAACATCGAAGGTTGTCAGCCAGGGAAGCTGTCGGAGTTCATCGGCGTCTGCCTGATTGAGAGAAATATTTTTGGTTTTTAAATTTTCAATCAAGTTGACCAACTGCTCAAGATTTGCTTCAGATTCTGCGCTGTCGAACAATTGCTGAAGGTCACGATCTTCAGCATGAAGAAAGGAAAAAGGAAAAAAGAGGGGTGTCAGAAATAAAAAAAACGTCATGACTGACTGCAGTACATGACGTTTGAGAGAAATGAAAAGCTTTCTCATAACCATTCAGGGTTTTGTGCGTTAACAAAACCGGAGGATGGCTTATAGGCTTTCCGTCAACTTATAGAGTTCCTGAACCTCATTCCGGCTCAGATACCGCCATTCGCCCCGCCGGAGCTCTCCAGCCTGAAGACCTGCATAAGCAACTCTTTCAAGCCTTTTAACCTCAAAACCGAGGGTTTCGAACATTCTTCTGACCTGATGATTCTTCCCTTCATGAATGCTCAGCAGTACCTGCATACCTTCGTCGAGTATCTTTGCCCTGCAGGGACTAACCTTTTCCCCGGTGTCTTTCAAACGCATTCCCCCTGTAAGCTGCTGCAGGAGATTTGGCGTAAATTTTTCATTAAGCACAGCAATATACTCTTTTTTTACATTAGAAGAAGGATGCATGAGTTTATGTGCCAGCGTCCCGTCATTTGTCAGCAAAATAACACCGGTAGTTTTTCTATCAAGCCGGCCTACGGGAAAAACCCGCTCCTTGACATCGATAAAATCCAGCACCATTTCCCGGTTTTTTTCGTCACTATTCGTGGTGATAACGTTTCTGGGTTTGTTCAACAGGATATAGACCTTCCTTGCCTCCGGCTGGGCAAACCGCTCGCCATCGACAATAACCTCATCCTTGGAGGGATTAATCATTATCCCCGGGGTTGTAATCACTGTACCGTTGACCATAACCCGCCCGTCCAGCACGAGCTGGTCAGCTGCCCTTCGCGAAGCTATGCCGCATGACGCCAGAAACCTGTTGATTCTGACATCATCACTTTTGCTGCTATTTTTCATTCTCTTGTATCGTTTCCTCTTGATAGTTTTCAAGTGATGGTATATCCTGATCATCCTGTCGTGTCAGGTACTCCTGCTCCTCATGCTCCTGAAGAATTTCTTTTATCTCCCGGAGTTTCGGCAGGTCTTTTAATGACGATAAATGAAAAAGATCCAAAAATTCTTTTGTTGTTCCATACTGGAGGGGCTTTCCGGGAGAATCCGCCCTGCCTCTAACCTCAATAAAGCCGCGAAGCAGAAGCCTGTCGATCGCATAATCAGGGCTCACGCCTCGAATCTGCTGAATCTCCCCCTTGGTAACAGGCTGATTATAGGCAATAACGGCAAGAACTTCAAGGATAGACTGTGAAAGCCTTCTGCGGATGTTAGGGGCAAGAAGTTTTTTAAGGATGTCACTGAATTCAGGCCTGGAAAGAAAACGGTATCCACCTGCAATCCGGTGAATATGAAACGTCCTTCCGGTTTCAGCGTACTCTGCATTGAGTTTCTCAATAATTGACTGAAACTCAGCGGAATCCATATCAATACCGGTAACCTGCCGGATCGTCTGGAGGGTAACCGCTTCTTCAGAAGCAAAAATAACCGCCTCTATATATTGCTGCAACTGTAAGTCCTTCTTCTGCACATGCTTCTGTTAGATGTTAGAGAAGAGGATTCTGCCTTCGCCCGATTAAAAAAAGGGCTACTATTTTGTCCTGGCAGTCGAAAAATTATGGTCAAGGCAAATGCCCTCTTCATAATTATACCATAACTGCTGACAGGGAAAATTGTTTTCGTAGAGGGCTTTACCAATAATGACAGAATCTACACCACAAGACTTAAGCTCATCGAGACGTCTCAAATCGCCGATATTGGTAACACCGCCTGAGGCAGTGATTTTCATCCCGGTTTTTTCAGCAAATCTTTTTGTGCTTTCATAACCGAATCCCTGCATCATCCCGTCACGGGTTATATCTGTATAAATCACCCGTTCTATTCCCATGGCTTTCATCCGGAGTCCAAGCTCGTAATCTTTCAATCCGCTGCATTCAGTCCACCCTTTAATCTTCGGGACACCATCCTCAGCATCAATACCAACAACAATCTTGGAAGGCCGATATATTTTCAGAAGCTCTTCAACAAGTTTCGGATTAGTAACCGCAGCCGAACCAATGACCACCCGACCAACGCCAATATCAAGATATCTCTTGACCGCATCAAGAGAGCGGATACCGCCGCCGACCTGAACAGGAATATCGAGATTAACTACAATTTCCCTGATTTTCTCAAAATTGACCATATCTCCGGTAAGTGCGGCATCAAGGTCAACGACATGCAACATTTTGGCATTCTGTTTTCGCCAGATAATTGCCATGTCAAGGGGATTGTCGAGATATATTTTTTTCTTGCTGAAATCACCACGGGTCAACCTTACACACTTCCCGTCCTTAATATCTATCGCTGGAATAATCAACATAACTGAATAACAAAAATCGATTTTAACATTCGGAAAAGTTTTTCAGTACCTGCAACCCGGCATCAGAACTTTTTTCCGGATGAAACTGAACTGCAAAAATACCATTTTTTTCAATAGCCGAACAAAAGTTTTTTCCTGCAAACCAGGTGGTTGCAGCCACCGAATCAGAAGATACTGGATCACAGTAATATGAATGAACAAAATAGAAAAACGAGTGATCCGGAATTCCCCGGAAAAGCACACTCTCTTTCTGCTGATCAACCGAATTCCATCCTATCTGAGGGATCTTGTCGGTGTCACTCGTGAAACGAAGAACATTACCCGGTATCAGGTTCATCCCCTTATTGTCTCCCATTTCCTCACTGTCAGTCAACAAAAGCTGCATGCCCAGGCATATTCCGAGAAGCTGGCCGCCTTTATCGACATGCTCTGCAACTGCTTCAGTAAATCCTGATGCATTGAGTGTATCTATAGCCTGCCCGAATGCGCCAACCCCGGGAAGGACAACCTTTCTGTAGCCTGCAAGTTTAGCCGGATCGCTGCTGACTATGGCCTTCACCCCAAGGTAGTCAAATGCCTTCTGAACTGAGCGAAGATTGCCAGCACCATAATCGGCTATAAAAACCATAAAAAACCCTTTGAATAGTTCAGGAAATCCTTCGGAAATGCACCCATAAGCAGACCGTCAAACTTCCCGGTCATTTTTATATTTTATCTATTATGCTTATAATGATAACTTTTGCACATTACGGGGCAAAACGGAAAGTATCCAATTTCACAAGAAATCGAAAAACAAATGCATAAGATTGTTTCTGCCATATTTTTAGCTGAAAATATCAAAAAAATTGAAATAGAGGCGCCTCGTATTGCTAAAAAAAGAAAAGCGGGACAGTTTGTCATGATCAGGGTGGACGAGACGGGCGAAAGAGTCCCGCTTACCATTGCCGATGCTGATCCTGAAAAAGGCACGATTACCATCATTGTCCAGGGAATGGGCAAATCCACCAAAGAGTTAAACACTAAAGAGGCTGGCGACACCATCAGTGATATTGTCGGCCCGCTTGGAGCGCCTTCACACATTGAAAAGTTCGGTACAGCAGTAAGCATTGGGGGAGGTGTAGGGAGTGCAATTGCCTATCCAACAGCTGTCGCACTTAAAGAGGCTGGAAATTATGTCATTACAATTAATGGTGCCCGCTCAAAAGATCTTGTGATCCTTGAAAGGGAGATGAAAGCGGTCAGTGATGAAGCATACATTACAACTGATGACGGATCCTACGGCTTTCACGGCTTTGTAACCCAGAAACTTCAGGAACTCATAGATTCAGGGAAAAGAATCGATTTTGTACTTGCCATCGGGCCGATTCCAATGATGAAAGCCATTGCAGAGGTTACCCGTCCATACAATATCAAAACCATGGTCAGTCTCAACCCTATTATGGTCGATGGTACCGGCATGTGTGGCGGCTGCAGGGTTACGGTGAACAACGAGATTAAATTCGCCTGTGTTGACGGGCCGGAATTTGATGCTCATCAGGTCGATTTTAAAAATCTTACTGACAGGAACAAAGTCTACCTGTCGGAAGAAAAACAATCCGCTGAGGCATTTGCACACAAATGCAACCTGCAATAAGCGGGAAATTAAAATTCCTGTTGGCTTTTTTCATTCTGTCATGATGACCGTCCTGCCTTGATTTCAGTGCAGGAATGAATTTTTTTTGCATAAACACACCATCTTTTTTAGAAAAAATTATGTGCCCACAACATATTACGACCAAAGAGCGCTTTGCCATTCCACGTCAGGAAATGCCTGCTCAAAGCCCGGATGTACGGAATAAAAATTTCAAGGAAGTGAATCTCGGCTATACACCTGAACTTGCACAGAAAGAAGCTCTTCGATGTATTCAATGCAAGGATCCCGCATGCATAAAGGGATGCCCGGTTAACATCAAGATCGATCAGTTTATCAAGCTTATTGCTGATGGGAATTTTCTTGGCGCTGCAAAAAAAATCAAGGAAGACAATGTGCTTCCAGCCATCTGCGGCAGAGTCTGTCCTCAGGAGGATCAGTGCGAAAAGCTCTGCATTCTTACCAAAAAACATACATCAGTTGCCATCGGCAATCTGGAGAGGTTTGCGGCAGATTACGAACGGGAAACCGGTAATGTTGAGTTGCCGACAGTAAAAGCTTCAACCGGAAAAAAAATTGCGGTTATCGGCAGCGGACCAGCCGGACTGAGCTGTGCCAACGATTTGATACAACTTGGCCATTCGGTCACTGTTTTTGAAGCACTCCACGAACTTGGAGGTGTTCTGGTTTACGGCATTCCAGAATTCCGGCTTCCCAAGGAAATTGTTAAACAGGAAATTGAAGGTCTGAAAAAACTGGGCGTCAAGTTTATTCCCAATGCAGTCGCCGGAAGGTCAGTAACCGTCGATGAACTTCTAAAAGAAGAGGGATTTGATGCGGTATTTATCGGAGTCGGGGCGGGTCTGCCATGGTTCCTTGGTATCCCTGGCGAAAACCTCATTGGGGTGTATTCAGCTAATGAGTTTTTAACCAGGGTAAACCTGATGAAGTCTTATCAATTCCCGAACAATGACACCCCTGTATTCAATTGCAAGGGAAAGAATGTTGCAGTGTTCGGTGGCGGCAATACGGCTATGGATGCCGTTCGAACAGCTAAAAGACTGGGTGCTGAACATGCCTATATTGTATACCGCCGTTCAGAAACGGAAATGCCCGCGCGTCTTGAGGAAGTTCATCACGCAAAGGAAGAGGGAATTGAATTTCTCATGCTTATGAACCCGTTGGAATTTGTCGGAAATGAACAGCAGTGGCTTACAGGGGCAAAATGCCTCAAGATGGAACTTGGCGAGCCCGACGATTCCGGACGCCGCAGGCCGATACCGATAAAAGACTCTGAATTCATACTTCCGATCGATATGGCTGTCATCTCTATCGGAAACGGCTCAAATCCGCTCATCAAACAGACAACTCCCGATATTGAGGTCAGCAAGCGCGACACCATTGTGGTGGATCTCAACACAATGGCCACCTCAAAAGAAGATGTCTATGCCGGCGGCGATATTGTAACCGGTGGAGCTACAGTTATCCTTGCCATGGGGGCAGGACGTACAGCTGCAAAAGCTATCCACGACAAGCTGATGGGGATTGAAACACAGGAGTGAAGTCTACCGGTTCGGGGTCTCCCTTGAAAAGACACTGATAGAGGCTTTTGACCACCACATTGAAGCGCAACGCTACAAAAGCCGGTCAGAAGCCATACGGGATCTCATCCGTGAAGATCTGGTCAGAAAACAGTGGACTGAGGGAGGCACCGTCGCAGGAGCGATTGTCATGACCTATGACCATCACAAACGCGAACTGGTTAATGTGCTCCTCGACATTCAGCACGACTTTCAGGAGACAATAATCTCAACCCAGCACGTTCACCTTGATCATCACCACTGCCTTGAAATTATTGCCGTAAAAGGTAGTTCTAAAGATGTCGAAAATCTTGCAACAACCCTCAAGGTACAGGTGGGAGTAAAGCATCTTAGCCTGAGTATCTCTTCTTCGACTGAATAACCCTGCAAGACTTGTTTTATTCCTATCCTGATAATTGGAGCTCTTTTTCGCCTTTAATGCTGAAGAATGGCTTTCTAAAAGACGGCCCTCAATTGTTCTACCCGACCGCGATTGACACCAAGATCGGAAATACCAAGCCTTGAAGCCGAGCGGACATGAATCTCTCCTTCAGTAGCGCTTAAACGGAACTCAACGTCATCAAGAAAGCCAAAAACAGGGTATCCTCAGTTATCCGTCTATCCTCGATGAGAGCTCTTCAACTTTCTTTTTATCAACAAGTTTAACAGTAATTTCCGGAACTTCACGAGTGGTATTGACGTGGAAGACAGACACTTCAAAAACATCACTCATTCGAACAATCGCGGTTAAATCCTTGATATATTTACTGATGCCGAAAAAGCTGAGAGGAAGAAGACACTTAACATGAAAGGGGTTACTTAAAAAAACACCGTACGGCTGCACCTTAAGCACTGTACCGGTAAACAGTTCTCCAATATCAGGAAGACGAATCGAAAACTCCTGCTCGCCCGCTGCGAATGTCGGTTCAATGCGAGCTGAATCTCCCGGCCTTACCTGCTCAATACGTTCTTTCAAAACTGAAATATCACAATAATCGATACCCGGTTCGGCAAGCAGCTCTCGAGCGCTCAACCCCTGGGTAGAATAAACGATAACCTCTTTACCCTTAGCTTTTAAAGCTCTAAGCAAAGGAATAAAATCACTGTCGCCACTGAAAAGTACAAACGTATCGTAGTGGTCAACATCAATCAAAGCATCAACAACAAGTTCAACATCAAGATTGCCTTTCATGACAATCACTCCGGTCTCCTTATTGACAATTTTCTTGACTGATTTCGAGGTGATCCGATAGCCATGTGCAGTCAGGACTCTCGTAAACGCGGCATTTTCTTCAGAAACAGGCTCGGAAGCAGGCACATAATAATTCGCCTGAACTGAGGCATACCCCGAGATAAAAAATGCCATCAGACGAGAAAAATCAATCTGCCACCCAAGGTGACGCTGGGTAAAAAACAGGTTTGCCCCGTCAATAAAAACAGCCGCACGGCCCATTCGTTCAGTTCCCCTTATTTTTAGCTTTGCATCATCATGATTTTATCCAGAAAAATAAACATCAGAGGAGCATTAACCATTCAATAGTCATATCAAGAGTTTCATTTCATCTCCCCTCTCATGATCTGCCTTGCTGCATCAATAACTCTTGATGCAAGATAGCCGGTAAAAGCCGGGGTATTGTTTAGACAAGGAATAGAGGTCGCCTCCATGACCAATGAAGTGCGACGAAGCTCTCCCGCCCTGTGAATGGTTTCATTGCCATCGGCAAAATATCCGCTGCCAAACAGATCAACAACCTTAGAACCCTCTTCTTTAAGCATCCGGGAGACCTCCTCAAATGAAGGTCTGGTCCACTCTCCGCCGACATTGTGATTGAGGTAGACCGTCATGATCCTGCCGTAAGGATTTCTTGTATCACCAAGCAGAACTTCCTGCAGGCGCCGGGCAAACCTCATGGTTTCATCATGGCCGGTACGGAAAAGAGGAGGATTGCCTTTGGAATCCTTAACCAGTGTCCCATGAAAAAGAAGCAGAAGAACTCGCTCTTCATCCTTTACAGCCGCCCTTGTTCTGCATTGATCAGAACTGTGCTCAAATAAATAATCACAGTACATTGAATAAAGTCTCTCATCACACCAAAACCTGCTGAGAACTTTAACTTTTCCAAGTTCCCCGGGGCTTCTGGATGCTGCAAGATAGGAGCAGAGCAGACCGCAGGAGAGGCTGTTGTCAATAGGCGACATGGAGACGATCACCTGTCCATCGTAATCTCGCGTCTGTTCAATAACGTGCTCAACATAGGGCGGGGAGGCTGAAAAAGCAGCATATACCTCGAAGTCGAATCGGGTTGCATAGGGTGAATCGTCCAGAAGCTGCTGCACAGCTCCAACCTGATCACGCGTTATACTGTTATGCGGGGAACACTCAGCATTGGTTCGGGAACGAATGAGCTTTTTAATTGATGAGGTAAAGGATATAGTATGCTGCAATGCGCCTGGAATCGGCATCACCTGAGAGGCATGAGCGAGTGTCTGGAGGGTTACCCGGTAGTTTTCAATGAAACGGGTGGTTTCAGCCTCGCCATGAGCTGCAAAAATAACAGCTATTTTCTTTTTTTGCTGCATGAACCATAGTGGTAATCTCAGGACTTTCGAGGCGCCCTAATCTTTACATCCAGACCTTCATGTAAACTCTTATCAGGAACCAGTGCAATTTTATCCCCTTGTTTCAATCCCTTCAGAACCTCAATAAAGGTCATATCACTGGCGCCCTGCATAATCTGCTGTTTTTTCAATCGACCATTGTCAATTTTCCAGACATAGCTCTGATGGTTTTCCTCAAAGACAGAACTTTTTCTGACAAGAAGAGCGTGCTGCTTTGTATTGTATATGATGTTTGCCGTCGCTGTCATGCCTGCCTGTATGTTGCCCACCGACTTTCCGATAGTCAAATAAATTTTTGATGTTTTGGTAATCTTGTCTGTCTGAGGCACTATACGGGAGACAACCGCCGAGAGACGTTGATCAGGATAGGCATCAAAAGCAACCGTTGCTGCCTGACCATTCCGAATCTTCGGCACATCAAGCTCATCAACCTCAACACTGACCAGATAACTCGAAGTATCAACAACTCTGGCTACCAGCGTATTGGCTGTTACATAATCGCCTTCCTTAACATTCTGCAATGTAAGCGTACCGGCAAAAGGAGCCCTGACAGTGAGTTTATTAAGATCATCCTCTCGCATCTTCAGCATAAACTTTTTCTGCTGAAGCAACTCTTCTGCCTGAATGCGGTTTTTTTCGGCGTCATCAACCTCCTGGCGGGATATCGCTCCTTCCTTGAAAAGGTTTTTCTTTCTCGTACTCTGCAGCAGATTATCCTTCATCAAAGCCTGCTGTTCGGCAAAGGAGGCTCTTGCCTGACGGACAGCAAGCTCAGGATTAGCGCTTTTGATTTCAAGGATTTTCTCTCCGGCACTGACTTTCTGACCTTCAAGTGCACCGACAGAACCGACTGTGCCTGAATACTCAGCACTAAGGTTGGCTACTGCATCTGCCTCAACAAACCCAGTCCCATATATGGCCTGAACAAGTTCTGCATACGTAACCTCTCCGGCCTCAATATCGACACTATTTCCTTTGGTAATCAGAAAAACAACGGTCGCAATAAAAACGACTGCAAGAGCGATGGAATATTTTGGAAGAAATTTTTGTAGAGACTTCATTGGTACCGTTATTATTAATTCATCTTCAGGAAGTTACATGTTTTGAACTTTTTATCCATTCTGACCTTGGTTTTTCCATAATTTTATCAATCTTTAAAAACATTTTTCTTTCCCCGAGATGCAACACTGAGAGTATTGCATAAAAAACACTTAATCTACACCTTCAATGGGCGATAATCAAGATTTACAGAAAAGCTTTCTTGAAACGGTAAAGTTTGACGAAAAAGGACTTGTTCCGGCAATTGTCCAGGACCATGAAACAGGAAAAGTCCTGATGATGGCATGGATGAACCGCGAAAGCCTTCAAATGACATTGGACAAAAAGAAAGCCTGCTACTGGAGTCGCAGCCGCAAAGAGCTCTGGCTGAAAGGGGAATCCTCCGGAAACATGCAGTCTGTTCATGAGATTCTGATTGATTGCGATGGCGATACACTGCTCTTAAAGGTCTCTCAGATCGGCGGAGCATGCCACGCGGGCTATCACTCCTGCTTTTATCGCAGAGCCAAAGATGATACGACCATGGAAATCTGTGACACTCTGATGTTTAATCCGGAAGATGTTTATGGTAAAAAAAATTGACATGGCAGTAAGTCAATCAAAAGAGAGCGCCAAATCCCTCAACCAGACCAAATCAAGAGCCTCGATTCAACGAATGTTTGACGAGGTTGCACCAACATATGATTTTTTGAATCATCTTTTGAGTCTTGGAATAGATAATTACTGGCGGGCCAAGGCCACAAGCAAGGCAAAAAAACTTCTTGAGAAAAATCCTTCGCCGAGAATTCTTGACGTAGCTACAGGCACAGGTGATCTGGCGGACTCCATGGCAAAAATATCAGGCGCAAAGGTAACGGCACTTGACCTGTCGCCTGAAATGCTGGCCATAGCAAGAAAGAAGTACCCGAAGATCACTTTTCTGGAAGGATATGCCGAAGAACTTCCCTTTCAGGATGCCAGTTTTGATGTCGTCAGTGCAGGGTTTGGAGTACGAAATTTTGAAGACCTTGCCAAGGGAATGCGGGAGTTCCACCGTGTCCTGAAACCGGGTGGCCATGCCTTTATTATTGAACCGATGATCCCGCGCAACGGGGTGATGAAAAAACTATACCTGATCTACTTTAAAAAGGTCCTCCCCAAAATTGCAGGATTGTTCAGCAAATCAAGTTTTGCCTATGATTACCTCCCGCACTCGGTTGAACAGTTTCCTCAGACTACTGCATTTACAGCCATTCTGAAAAAAAACGGCTTCAAAACGGCTGAATTTTTTCCGATGACCTTTGAAACATCAATTCTTTATATCGCATCCAAATAATAAGACCGCTCTTTCACGCAAGACCATACCGTCAGGACATTACAACTGACGGTACTCCTGATAAAAAGTGAACCGTCGAAGGAGCGGTATGGTCACCGCATAAGCAAAAATACCAACAATATCAGCAAATACGTCCGCCAGTTCAGTTGAGCGGTATGGAAAAAAAGATTGGACTACCTCTATCAAGATTCCGTAACCAATCAGCGCGAGAATCTTGAACCACCCGAAACGACTCTTTGGAAAAGCGAAATCCAACAGAACAGCAAGGGTACAAAAAGCAAGAAAATGCAGTTCCTTGTCGCTGTTGGCAAGAGGAAGTGCTATCCCATTGCGGATTGTAGCCTGCCAGCTTATAAAGAGCAGAGTACCTGCCAATAAAAGACGGAAGAGAATTGTCACATAGTGTCTGTTGACGTTCACAGGTTTAATGGCGGTTTCAACTGGTTACTGATCCGATTGTTTGATTCTATCTCTGCTTGATATTTTGTAAAATTACGACAGGCATGCTCCTCGGTCAGCCGGTCTGCATGAATTTTTGCAGATCCGAATATTGCAACCCGGCAAGTGAGGAACCATTATGCATCCTGTTGCATAACAATAGTGATTACCATTTTCTTCAACCTTAAAGCATGGCGTCAAACTCATCCTCTGTCACTACCCTGACACCAAGTTTCAAGGCTTTATCAAGCTTGCTGCCCGGTTCATGTCCAGCAACAACCAAACCGGTTTTTTTGCTGACCGAACCAACCACCCGTCCACCCCGCTCAAGCACCATTTCCGAGGCTTTCTCACGATCATAGCGCTCGAGACCTCCTGTAAAGAGAACCGTGATTCCCTCAAAATTACGATTAACCTGCTCTTTCGTCTCAGAAGCACTCAGTGGCAAACCAGCTCTTTCCAGCTTTTCAATAAACTCAGGTGATGACGGTTTTGAAAAAAAATCAGATATACTCCTGGCAACCACCGGCCCGATATCAGGCACAGTTGCAAGCTCCTCTTCATTTGCCTGCCTGAGTGAAGAAAATGAAGGATAAGCGCTCGCCAGTTCACGGGCGGTTGCACGACCTACATGGCGGATACCAAGAGCGTAAAGCAACCGTTCGTAACTTTTTGCACGACTCTCATCAAGAGCTCGCACAAGATTTTGCGCTGATTTACGACCCATCCGTTCAAGTCTTTCGAGCTGCGGTTCCTGCAACAGATAAAGATCACCAACATCGGCCACCAGCCGCAGGTCAACAAGCTGATCAACCAGCGCTTTTCCGAGAGTCTTGATATCCATTGCATTGCGCGAAGCAAAGTGCAAAATTCTTCCCCTTATCTGTGCGGGACAATCGTCTTCATTGGGACAGTAGTAACTGACCTCGCCTTCAGGTTTTTCAAGCAGAGTATCGCACTCGGGACAAACTAAAGGAATCCCGACTGCTTCAGCATTTGAAGGTCGCTCATCAAGCACGACACTGATCACTTTTGGAATCACTTCGCCTGACTTTTCAATGATCACCCTGTCATGAAGCATTATACCCAGTCGCTCAATCTCATCAAAATTATGGAGAGTAGAACGAGAAACCGTTGAACCTGCGAGCAGCACCGGTTCAAGCTCTGCCACCGGCGTGATGGTACCAAGCCGACCAACCTGAAACACAACAGCATGCAGCACCGTTTTAGCCTGCTGCGCCGGATATTTGTAGGCAATAGCCCATCGGGGGCTTTTAGCAGTGGCACCAAGTTTTTCCCAGAGTCGGGCATCGTTGAGCTTCAGTACCACTCCATCAGTTTCATAGGGCAGCGTCCAGCGCTTTTCATCCCACTCATGTATAAAGTTACTTATATCCTGCAGTTCATGGCACAAGCGGTAGTGGCCTCCGGTATAAAAGCCGAGCTTTTCGAGCTGACGGAGTCTTATAAATTGTGATGCTCCGTCGTCCTCATATCCTTTAAGGTAGTATGCGACAAAACTCATGTTGCGGCGGGCAACCTCAGCTGAATCCTGCAGTTTGAGCGACCCTGCGGTTGCATTGCGGGGATTGGCAAACCGGTCTTCCTCCGGACGGCTGTCATTGAGCTGCTCAAAATCCTCTTTGCGCATAAACACTTCGCCCCGCACCTCAACCTCGCTCTCTTCACCTCGAGCAGAGAGAGTGCCGGAATCAGGCAGCCGCAGAGGTATTGTTGGAATTGTTTTAATATTTGCGGTAACATCATCACCCTGAACACCATCACCCCGTGTGGAACCACGAACCAGAATCCCCCTGCGATAGATCAGGCTTATAGCTACTCCGTCGAACTTCAGTTCAGCAACCATCTCCTGCTCATGGACACCTTCAAGCAGAAGAAGCTTTCTGACTCGAGTGTAAAACTCCTCAAGGTCACCCAGTGAGTAGGTATTCGAAAGGCTCAGCATTGGTTCACGATGCTGCACCGTTGGAAATACTCGGGTAATTGTTCCGCCAACCCTCTGAGACGGGCTGTCGGGAGAAACTAAATCTGGAAACTGATGTTCAAGTGCAATGAGCTTTTCAAGCAGTTTGTCAAAGTCGTAATCGGAGAGTTCAGGCTTTGCATCAACGTAATAGAGATGGTTGTGACGCTCAATCTCTTTGCGAAGGTACGCTATCTCCTCCGATGCGCTTATGATATCGGTCATTGATCGAAAGCAAAAGTTATCTGACTGGTGAAAATGCCCAACCGGCAAGATTTTTAAAAAATCCCAAAGAGCCTTGAACTCCAAGCTTATCCCATGTCACCGTTAACACTTTCGGATAGCGTAAGGCAAGATGAAACATCACCATCATCAAATCCTCAATTTTCATCTCATCTCGAAACATCGCCTGACGGTAACGTTCAGGCAGTTCATCAAGAACAATCATAACCTCGTTCATGAGATCATTGACAAAGTTCGGCTCATCAGTTGCTGAGTTAAAGCACATATACTTCATCAAATTAGCCATTGAAGCCACATTTGGTTCATAGGCACTGATTTTTTCAAGCTGCTTTTTGGAAAAATCGTTTTCGTCTATCGTCCGGTCAAGATCGGCCGTCAGATGCGGCAGGTTGCGAACCATGGAACCAAATCCGCAAAAAGTAAGGGGAGAACCAAGAGATGCAGCATCCCCGAAGAGAATGATGCGGTCGTCGGCAATCTCGCGAGTACGGTTGAACCCGTTATGACAATAAGCAGGTATAATGCCGTACACAGGCCGGTGGACAACAAAATCCCTGCCTGGCTTTTTATAATCGGGCAACTTTCTGAAATAGGTGTCAAAAAGTCCGAGCAGCGATTTGTCGTTTGGAGAGTCCGCCTCGTCATAAAAGAAGAGATAACTTATAAACTGCGAATCTTCGGCGGGAAATCCTTCCCATATCAGCTGCCGCCCCCTTCCTGGAGCCATGTCAGCAGGTCCTATACTGGCAAGAATTTCACCGGTATCAAAATCAATATCTTCAAACCCGCTCGCTATCGTGCCAACCGTCGGGCATACATGCGTCTGAGGCACTCCTTCATTAAGCTGCATGGCAATTGGAGAGAGTATCCCCATGACATCGACAAGCACTTTAGCCTTGTAATAGAATGCTTTACCTTTTCGGTCCTCAACCTGGACAATAATATGGTCATCAAACCGGTAACAGCACGAAAAAGAACGTTCTGCAAGAAGAGTGCTCCCCGCTACAGCCGTCACTTTCTCTTTTGCCATACCAAGCAGCTTGTCTGCATTAACAGCGCAATCGAGCACATTTTGCATGTAGAGCCGCTTCTGGCTGCCATCCGGCTTGTAAAACTCAACCCAGCCGGTCTTGTATCGACGGACAATAACCGAATCAACTTCGCTCTCCGTAAACAAACCGGTTGCCGAAAGGTTCAGAAGCTCATTTCTTGATATATTCCAGTCTCTGGTAGATTTTGCAGGTGTCTGTCGATCAAAAATCATAACCTTCCGTCCGTATTTTCCAGCCATTACTCCGGCATGAAGCAGACTGAGCGTCCCGCCTGCATAGATCAAATCATATTCACCGCTGATTACGGCATCTTTTGGAAGGTTGTTCCCTGGCTTAATAACCTGCCGGACAGGATGCTTCAAGAGCTCCCAGTATCGGTCAAGTTCCTTTATACGGCTTAGATGCTGCTCTCCATCAGCAAGTGATGAAAAGGCTTTGTAAAGATGAGGATGAGACTGCTGGATCTGGTTGAGTAACGATGACATAAGTGTCTATAGTTAAAAAGGTATTAATTCATGGTCTGCATTTGCTCTTCTGCTCTATTGTCTACCATCGGCCGCAACAGTACATCGCTCTCTATCTTTCCGTCAACGAGATGGATCCGCCGCCCTGCACGGTTGGCAAACTCCTCATCGTGGGTGACAACAATTACGGTCTGATGCAGCTCCCGGTTGAGACGGTCAAAAAGATTATAAACATTGTTCGCAGAGCGCGAATCGAGGTTGCCGGTCGGCTCATCCCCAAGAAGCACTTTAGGCTCATTTGCCAGTGCCCGGGCAATAGCGACGCGCTGCTGCTGCCCCCCCGAAAGCTGGCTTGGCTTGTTGGTATACTTGTTCTGCATTTCAACCAGATCGAGCAGCAACTTCGCTCTATCCTTAATCTCCTTTCTCGTGCGCCGGCCATTGATCATCATCGGCATACTGACATTGTCGACAGCATTAAACTCCGGCAATAAAAAATGAAACTGATAGATAAACCCTATCTTTTCGTTCCGGATCCGGTTCATTTCAGGCTCACTCTTTTCGTTAATCGCCTCTCCATCAAGCCATACCTTGCCTGCTGTCGGCTTGTCGAGCCCGCCCATAATATAGAGCAGTGTTGATTTACCGGAACCTGAAGGCCCTGTAATAGCAACGAACTCCCCTGCCATAATTTCTACAGATAGGTTCGGGATGATGGTCTGACGGATATCACGAGAAAGCTCAAGCTCCTTTCGTATACCCTCAAGTTTGAGAATGACTTCAGCCATCAGTTACTGTTTCCGTAATGTTATTCTTTACAATCCAGCCGTTAACGTCATAAGCTTTTTACACATACAACCTGTATGGTATTATATAACAAAAAAGCCCCGAAAGACGGAGCTGTATTTGCGGAAAAGCTGCAATCCTATGCTCAGTGCTGAGCGAAGATGAAGAAGTGGGCAGTTGGCAGTGGGCAGTGGGCAGTTGGCAGTGGGCAGTTGGCAAGTGAAGATAGAGGGGGTTGAGGGATTTGGAGTGCCTACTGCTTACTGTGGACTGCAAACTGGACTTGGTGAGTGGGTTCGTTTTGTAAATTTTATTAAACCGCCTCAAATCGTCAAGCTCTTGCACTGCGTGATTAACTGATTTGCTGCTCGCCTGAGGTGCCTGATGGCATGATGGAGCTTGCGGTGGGACTGGACGTTGCGCTCGTAGTTGAGGATGCATAGTGCAAGCTCTCGGGCTTCCGGTGGATTCAGTCCGTCGGACTCGAGAAGAGCCTGGAGCGACTGGAGGTGAGGCCACCAGAGGGAGGTTTCGATCGATGTTGTGAGGCCGTGCCGCATGGCGTTAACAGAGGATCTCCTTTTGCCTGCGTCTGTTCGGGGGCCGGATGAGCGTAGCGCGTTACGCTGATTTGCGGCGGTACGTTTAGCGTTCGTCATAGTTGGAACAGTGCTGAGGGAAGAGGAAGAGAGTGGGCAGTTGGCAAGGGGAAAGAAAGTGCTGAGTGCTGAGTGAGGAGAAAAATGATCACGTTCAGGGCTGGTCATGGTTGGGTGAGCTCTATTGCGTCTACTTCGATGGGCTGTAAATTGCGACGGAGCAATGCGTTTTGCAGTTGCATGCGCTCGACATTCATTTTGCGGTTGAAGGCCACTTCGTAGGAGGCCTGGAGGCCGGCCAGGATTTTGGTTTGGAGGGCGATTTGCTGGTCGAGCTGAAGAATATCCAAGTGCGCCCCTCTCATGGCTACTTGTCGGAGTGACTCAAGGGTATGCCGACGAGTATTGAGGGCTTCTTCGATGCCGGCATCAACCTTATGGGCCAGAAGGGAGTTGCGAATCTGCGCTTCCGTGGTGAGGCTGTGAAAAGGAACACCAGAATTAAGCTCTGAGGCCATCCGGATACTGACTGTCGCCCGCTTTTGCTCCTCATAGCGACGCATCCACCAGAGGCATTCATGGATTTTTTCAGCGAGGTAGACCTGAAGCACTGAACGAGCGCCTAACTCTTCGATAAGCGTATCAAGACTTGCCTGATAGAGATCGGCAGACTCTCCCGGTAAAATCGGCACTACCCCCAAGAGCCTGGAGATGGAGGGCGCTACAGCGACTGCGATAGACTTGGATTGGATGGAATCAGAAACGGGTTGCTCGCTCATGGCTTTTTCTCTGCGTCCTTTCAGTTCCGGGTTGATTCGATTTTCATCGCCAAGCAAACTGAGTTTGCTTCGCACCGTTACACTACGAAAGACTATGCGTGTTAATAATCAATTTTCTTATTAAATATACACCAACCACACACCATCACAAAACACCAGCACCTCAAGAAACTCCCCAAAGCAATAAAAAGGTTGCCACGGTACGTTATGAACTCCGCTCCCAAGCTCTTGCGCTGTCAAGCAAACGTCAGATAACGTTAGAAAAAGTGTATTTTAATTCTTTTTCATGGTGTTGATAAACAGCATATTCATTGTCAAGTATTTCTCTTGGCATCCGAAAATAATTAGTTACTTTCAATAAATAGCATGATAGCCGTGTTACCATGATACAATCCGTTAAGGATCAGGCAACAGATAAAAAGAAGCGATAATGTTACGCATACCGACACATCGTGCACCGACTCATCCTGGAGAAATGCTTCTTGAAGAGTTTTTGAACCCCATGGGAATTACCCAGCGGCAATTAGCTGACGCTATCCACGTTCCTTATCAGCGGGTTAATGAAATCATCAATGGCAGACGTGGTGTAACACCGGCCACAGCACTGAGACTCGCAAAATATTTCAACCTTTCCGCTGACTACTGGATGAATCTCCAACAGCGATGGGATCTCTATCATGCAAAAAATGCAGAAGATCACCTGCTAAAAAGCATAACCCCTTTAGCTCCGAAGGTGGCCAATATGGCCGGAAATGCTCTATCAAGCCATTAACGGTTAATAATTAGGCATCAAATATTGGACAGCAAACCGTTTTTACTGGCAAATATTTGATTTTCATAGTCCATGTTGGTCAGTTATCCGCACAGAAATTTGCTCTCAATACAACCCTATCCCTATCGAGACCCATAACAAAATAGAGAAGAAAAAAAGTGGGCTTCAGAAGCTAAATTACACTTAACACATTTCAGGATATTACGTTATCGTAGATTACATAATGATTGTTATACAACACATCTTGGCGACAAAAAAGGAGGACTTTACATGCTTTAATTTATCGAGCAAAAAGTGACTGATCTAATCACAAGTATTGTAAGTTTATGGGATAACGTCTGCACGAATTCTGCAAATCACGACTCGGTGTCGAGATTCATGTTCTCCGGGTTTGGGCATCGATATTTCCTAGCTATGGACGCTTCGCAAAAGCCAAAGCTCGCCGAACAAAACCTTCAAGTTGCGTGCTGTTGATCACTTCCGATGCCCACGCTGGGTTAGTGTCGTGATGAAACAGATTGGCATATTCACCAATATCTCTCAATTCATCTATATCTTGCTGAGACAAGATTTCCTGTGGTGTACCTACCCGCTGGCTACAGATGCCGCGAAAAGGCCCAAGAAGAGTCCCCGGGGGGAAATACGCTGGATATGCAACTCGAAAGAACGCTTCGAGACTTGGTCGAATTGCTGCCGCGATTTCCCGCTCATTAGGCCCGCCATTGATTAAATAATTCCGCATTGCCTCATGCCGCCTGTCATTCTCAGTTATTGAATCGGCATTCACGTCCCAATGAGCAATCGTGGACGACGTTCCTTGTCTTACAACTTGAAGCGCCCCTTTCTGAACGGACGTAGCGCTTTCCCAAACTCGACAAAGGAACGGTTTGCTGTGGGAAAGAATCACCACCTGACCAACCTGATTTAGTAATCGGCGAACCTCCTGAACAGTTGTCAGAGATCGATGTTCATCCAAACTTGACACCGGGTCATCGATTACAACCAACCTATTTGCTCGATTTGGATCTAGCTCGATTGATGTAAGAAAGAATGCGACCGCGAGGGTGTTTCGATCCCCTGCACTCAAGACGTTCTTGAATGAATGGTCGCCCGGTTGCAGGGTTCCACCACCAACGGTCACGGGGGTATTGTTAACGACAACATTGTATGAACAGGCCGGCCCTCCGCGTGTATTCATCGGTTGGACACTATTTAAATGATAGCCCGCATTAAACCTTTGGAGGTATCTGTTGATTGCAGCCTCGTAAGCCGGAAAAACTTGCGTCTGATACTGCTCCAGATCTTGGCGAGCTTGGTCCCGTTGCTGTTCGGTTCTGAGCTTCGCCTGTTTTTCTTCTAAATATTCCTCACATAGAGCATTGGTTACAGACGTATACCTCGCTCTGATCGCCTTAAGCCGGGATAGTGTTGTAGAAAGTGCAGATGAATTCGCGGTCGCTGCTCGTAGCTTGATCGCTGCTATCGTTTGATTCGCTAATGTCAACTGGTGATTTAAGTCAACGATCTCATCCCGTCGTCTGTTATACGCCTCGACAAGTGATCGGACGGTACTGGGAATCGTGATAGCATCAAGAGGTTCACCCTTCTTTTGTTCCAGAAGTTGCGCAATCCGAGTGCGAACGGTGCTCCAATCAGCGATAAACACAGCAGAATCAATAATAAATTCAGGAAACTCACCGAATTCAGTCCAAAAACGTCTGCGTTCAGCTAGCGTACTAACAGATCGCTCAAAAGAATGAGAAGCAACCTCAGAATGAGTTTGATTAAAATTTGAATCGGCCTTACGGATGTTTTGCTGATGCGTTCGATAGACATCGCTGAAAAACGCTCTATAATGAGCTATTACTGGTGATTCGGAGATATTTTGGGCACAAAAAACGCAAGTATTTCCTCCTGCTTCTTGAACGGAGTTCTGCCGCACCATGCCCTCTGCAACCCAACGTTCGGAACCATCCCCGATGAATTGCAAATGTGCTTGAACGCGTTCAGCCGCAGCAGCGTCAAGCTCAGTCATGCCTGAGCTCAGAATGGTTTCGATCGCAATGAGGTCGATTTCGGGAAGCTGAAGAAGCTGGAAATCTGGCGTATCTCTAATCGGATCTTGTTGGCTGCTCGCTGCCAAGTCCTGCTCAGCCACTTGGATCTCTTGGTCGATGTTGTGATTCGTTGGCAACGCACAGAAATCATCCACCGAGAGCGTTCCACGTTCTGTGGTCGGAATCGCGTTACTACGGCGTCTGATTTCGCTATTGTGTTGCTCGATGAGAGCAATGTAGGTTTGGTGTTGTTGATTCAACGTAACCCCTTGGGACCCTAAAATCAGCTCGTGCAGGTTCTGGCGATGGTCGCTCCCAACAACGAGACCAGAATAGATGTTCTGATCGACGAAAACATCATCGAAAATCACCAGATCTGGCAGGGTTCGGTTCCATGTATTATTCTGGAACATGGCGTCAGGAGGCCCGCCAGTACAGGTTATAATCGCATGGGGCAAATGTTGGGCAGCGAGTCTCCTTCGTTCACTGATTGGGATGGGATCCCCAGTTGCGAGCGATCTCAGAATCGCAGATAGTGTGGTCTTTCCTCGTCCGTTTTCAGCATAGATGAGCGTCAATTGCTCGAACGGAGCTCCTACTGTGACAGAATCAAATTGGCCGACGTTCCGAATTAGATTGAAACTGGTAATCATTGGGATTTCGATGATTTAAAAATTGTGTAGTCCAAGAAGATAACGCGGGTTTTAGCACTTGTCATATTCGAGAATTCGGATTTGGACGGTTTTGTGTTTTCCGGGTGTGGGCATGATGCATCTTGGGTCTACATGAAGAATCGATAATCATAAGTATCGTTCGCGATTGTCAGTGAAAACTTCACGACATCGGCGAAAACCTTTGAATAAACCAATGTAGCGGGGAGAGTTTTATAAAGTGTGTTGTTGTTCCAATCAACTTTAGTAAGGCCAAGCACACTCGAACATGTGCTGTGCCAACCACCATCCCCTGAAAACCTACGAAGCATGATGGGCCGCGGAAGGGGCTTCAACGCAGCTTCCTTGAAAACAGGCTGATACTCCTTTTGTTGATTGATTCCAGTAACACTACCTTGGGTCCAAAGTAGACATTCGTTTTCGCTGATTGGCTGGTAAACACCACGCTCAATCGGATACAAAGCCGGTCCCGGCTTGTTCAGCGGGGACTTTTGCCCGTCGATTTTCAAACCAAACCACCTGCAGCCCTGAATAACCTGAATCAGTTCAATTTCAGTCGCACTTCCAATCGCATCATAGGCACCTTGAATCTCCTCCTGTGTGAAATGTAAAGTTTTGTGTATGAAGAGCTTCTTCGGAACTCGCCCACTATGACTGTTCTGATACAAAAGCAAACTTCGGGATAAAACAGCCTGCATCTCCTGATAACTCAGATACGGGTTTCCTTTACGATCAAGGGTGAACTCGCGAGTATCGTAAGCTACGAATTCGAAGCCGGTTCCGTCTGGATCAAACACTTGACTGCAACAGGTCGAATACTCATTACCGTCTGAGTGCTTCTTCATTGCATAGCTAAGACCAATATAAGCTTCGTCCTTGTCACAGTCGGCCAGCTTCCACGGTATTCCTCCGGCCTTTGCGTAAAGGGCAACGCTAATCCCCCACATCACATTTGCCCGACAACTGCGCTCAAACGTAGTGTCGTTCACGATTTGAACCGGAATATTCAGAGGTGCCAATCTCGCTTTCAAACAGTGGCGCAGGTTAAAACCATCATACTCAAAGCATGTTGCCCAAGAATTCGGCAAATACAGGATAACCACATCGAACGACTGCCTTTGGCGTATGAGGCTACCCATCGATTGGAAAATAGAATTAACCAAGTCGGGGCCGCTTCGGCGTTGCGCCAACCCCAAACAGTCAGGACTTGTTGAACATCGCAGGCCAAACGGTGGCTCAACCAAAGGTATTTGGAACAGTTGCTCAAACCCTGGATACATTGGATAATAGTTCAGCGCGTCTTTCGGCTTTGCTGGCCTCGACAGTTCTAAAAAAAACGAATCGAGACGAGTTAGCAAATCACTTGGGGCTAAATATGCAAGTCGCAGTTGAATGGGGAAGCCGAGGTCAACGCCATACGGGCCAGCTTCAAGCAATCCTCGAAGAGGATGCAAGTCCTTTCGGCCTTTTGCAAAGAGGAGCAGTGGCTCCGGCAAGGCGAAATGTCCAGAAAGTTGGGTAGAAGAACTAGCCATTTGCTCCCCCTCTTCGACTGTATGCAGTCCTTGTGTTCACTCCAAATTGCGCTGGATAGTTCGTATTTCCATAACATTCTGCAAAAATGGTTTCGCCTTTCCCGACAGAGCCACAAAGCAGTTTGATCCAAGCATCCAATATATTGTTGGCTTGCAAGTTGAAGCGCTTCGACCGCTTGTACCTCAGAAAATCAACAACCTCCTCTCTTTTTGAAAGCGGTGACACCCAAATCTCTGGTTCGATCAATAGCCACCATTTTCCGTCCCGGCGATCGACCTTCATTTCGAGTGCTTCAGCCCAAAACGTATTCGCCTGCCCCGGAATGTTGCCAACAATAGTTCCAGGTAAGTTTCGGAGTCCGACGGCTATCTTCAGAGCGTCAAGTCGCGCGTCGCCAATCTCTTCGTGGGCAACAACAGCAAAATATGATCGGCCTTTTTTGCGAAGCATCAATGGCTTGCCGATGCACAAGGCTGCAGACAGTGCGTGCTCAATAAACGAGTGAAAAACTGTCGAGTCTGGGGTAGATCGGATGGCTTCAGACAGTGGGTAAGATGAGACTGATTTGATGCGATCGGCTGCAAATAATTTACTGACTGTTTCAGAACTGCCCCAAAACAAAATTTGTTCCGCACATGTCATGATTGCGTCCGGTCGAGAGCTTCCGACTATTTCATTCAACTCGCCAAACCCCAATGCCGGCTGGCATTCAATCGATCCACAGGCGTCTGGAAGATCACAAATCAGCAGAGCATTCATCCGCAAAATCGGGTATTTCACTCCTTTTTGAGAGCACGGAATGCATACTGGTTTTGCCTCGGCTGTTCGGACTTTCGCATCCAACTTATCGGTTCGGGTTGGCACCTGCCTCCAGATCTTCGATAACATGATGTCGAACGTTCCTGCTTCAATTATTTCCGATCTCACATTCTTGTTCCGAGCATAGGCTACCAAGTCTCGAACTTGATCGGAAACAGTTGAAAGAGAGGTCGTTGTCCAAAAAAGCCCTTGAGGAAAGGGATTAGATTGTTCAAGTGCGGAGCGAAACATTGCCATCACATTAGTGTCACGTCCGCTGTATCCGCTGACGACCATTCCGAACCGATTGCTTGCTGCTAAGAAGCACTTTTCAATCTTGTTATCGTTATCGCGCAAGTCCACCGCTAGATTTTTGACGCTCTGATACCGAAAGTCACCATGAAGCTTGCAGTAGATTGGGAAATGTTCCGCGTTCAAAGCTTCAAGTGCAGCGTATGAACCTTCCAGATGGTAGGCGGTCAGGTTTTTCTCTGCTACGTTTGAAAATGCAGCTTCGAGCACTTCATCAAAGTTGGTCGTAAATACCATCTTTATCAACCCCAAATCGATCAACGCGGCGAGTGCACGGTGGCCTATGTTCAAGGAAACGTTTTGCGGCGACAACTTCGCTGCCAGATATTTCTGCTGCGCAGCGTAATCTTTCCCGAATGTTAGGTCGAAATAGAACGAATACTCTTCTGCACTCCACAGTGCTGGGAATTCTTGGCTGTCAAAATACGTCTGAATCCGATCTTTAACGGCTTTGTTATTCAGGTCATGAGACCTGATATCCTGATTTTCCTGAAGGCAATAATAACGACGCTTCAGATCCCACGTAATATCGTTGGCCGTTGGCATTCCAGCAGTCCGCGACGTTCCAGCACCCAGAAACCAAATCATTTGAGGGGCATTCTGCACGTAATGCGAAATGAACTCGTTCTTTGTCTGATCTTGATAGGAACTCTTCATTCGGTTGCGTCGGTTGTTGGAAGCACTCTGATCGTCGCTGTCATCAGTTCGTAAAAAAAGGTGCGAAAGAGGTTTTGGAGTATCGTATTCTTGCGCTTGATGAGAACTCCTTTCTAATCCCGTGATTCGAATGCGATGACCGTAGCAGTTTGTTCGTCTTGTTTCGGGTTTGAGAATCCATTACCGTTATTGTTTGCCATCAGCATAAGTCCCTTTTTTTCTATGCGCATAACCATTTTTAATGTAGCTAATCGCATACATTTTTCAGTATTTATGCGTAAAAATAACACCGTAAGAGGAATCATTCGAAACCGGCAGGAGCGGAGTGGCGCACCGCAAGCTCTTCCTTTCAACTTTAATGCTGATAATGTCGGTGCAACGTGAGGTCGCGTAGTTTTATGTTGTCCGGTAATACATACCCGTTGTTCAGTCAGCGCTCACCGACACATACTGACGAAGTATCCTTACGGTGTAAAGCTGTCGGAACAGTACACGTAGGAGACTGTAGGCTGAGCTGTGAGGAAACGCTGAATCTGCCATTAACAGGTGGAGAGGGGCGAGGGTAGGTAAGACAAGGCCAATAGAATTGAGCTGTTGGCAGCTTGGGGTAAGAATGACAGCTTGCCATTAGCTGGTTATGCAACCAGCCAGTGTCCAGACACAATGCTCAGAATTCAGTTATTTAACAGCGCATTCAGATTTTTGTGCATTATAGATTTTACGTCCTCAATAGGAATGACCCATATTTCACTCAAGGAAGTACAAACATCCATAGCTTCCCAAGGCATAACAGGTTTTCCATTCAGAATGGCAAACGGCCCATCAGATTCTGGAAATATCAAGTATTGTGGAATTCTTGATATTAAATCTTTCCCCTTCTTGCTGTAAACCATTAAAGGATTAATACTGAATCGGCACTGCATATCAATTGCTGCTTGTAAATCAGTAATTGATCCTGTAAACCAATGTAGAATTGGTATTCCGGAGTCCGGGTATTTTTTTAAAATTTCAAGAACCTTTGCAACCGCACCTCTGGAATGGATACTTATAATGCGGCCGCCAGCTTTCTGGCACTCTTTTATTGTTTTATCAAAAATCATTTCCTGTTGTGGCAGTGATTTTACATATCCTGCAGAGCCATCGATACCTATTTCCCCTATAAAATCAGCTTGTGGAATCAATGCTATAAGAAGATCGAGTTCATTAAATTTCTCAACAACGATTTCCGGATGCAAACCAAGTGCTACCTTGATATTATTATAGCCCGAAAAAACTTTCCTTGTTGCCATCCACGCACGAGGACTTGTAGTAACCGCAAGGGTGAAACTGTTGATACTGTTTACCTTTGAAAGAATATCCATCGCATTTTTGTAAAGATCCAAATGAGTATGCAAATCCATCATAACAAACCGTTTTCTTTCAAAAAATCTTCAATTTCCTTGAAGCCTCTTGTTATAACGCCTTCAAAATTATTTCTCTTGTCAGTATCTGCAAAAAAGAGATTGCTGGAAATAAAATTATGAATACCGACTTGGCTGATTTTGTGGCAGGCTGTCGCCATAGCTCCCACATCATTTGGACCATGCATCAGGCCAGCAGATGATAAATTATTAAATTTGTATCCGTTTGTTGTGATGTCAACGATCTCAGCCTTTAAAAAAGCAGCTCTTCTCACCATACAGGGTACACAGCGGCCACAATGTTGCATTGTATGAACCCTATATTTCCCGCAACTCACTGATTTATTTATCAATTCACATAAAAGGCTTCTATTCCTACATTCATACATAAGCTCCCCTTTAGTTTTAAACTGATATGGTGAAATCAACTGAATGCCGATGTCAAGCTTCGACCAAATATTCTGGATGCCAGCTAGATATACAGGGTGCGTCGTCTTTGTACTGAAGCTCCCCATGCGACCTGAATTGAGAGGTATGTTTAAGCTGATGAAACCATTTTCGGGAATGAAAACTTTAACAGGCCCTTCATGTTGTGTATTGATTGCGGATGATGCCAAGGCAGCAAATGCAAAAAAGACTATTGATCGACCCCTAGTTGATCCTTCTGATTCTCCACTAGGCGGATGAATCTTGTGACTCCACTGGAAGTGAGCACTTTCAGGTCTTATTCTTTTAGCGTATTCTCTTTGCGTTTTAGCATCACCTCTTACAATCTGGGAAACAAAAATTGGTTTGTGATTATCTGACGTCAAGTCAATTGCTCCAACCAAACTATCTATTCCTCCTGACAACAAAGAAACACAATCACAATCATATTGCTTGATATTCTTAGCTTTGGGTGGATTTACACCACCATTTTTGAAAGTTAAATACCAAAAATCTCCTGTCAAAAACTTTAAGGTTTTCTGTAGGTTAAGCTTTACTGGTTCCCATGCCGATGGTTCAGAAAGATGAACAGTCAGATCTATTTGTCTTGTCCAGCCATCAGCACTCGTCTTTCTATGAATGGAATTATCAGCCGCAGCGACAGAGAGGGCAATTGTGGTAAAATCCCAAACTGCAACCGAAGGACGAAGTCCTGCACGTTCTATATCTTTTTTCAGTGTGCGACCGAAATATCCCACATCATCACGTTGAGGATTGGAGTATGTACAGAAATATTTTTTTTCACCCTCCATTTGCTGAGGAATGAGATTTTCTGGGGCGCAAATAATTTTCCTCATATTTCCTCCTCAAATATTTCAAAGGTCAGCCTCAATGCCGATTGAAGTAGGTTGTTCATTTCTTCTTTAGATGGATTTGGCGTGCTTGCTCTAAGCGCTTGAATTTGTGCGAAAATTTCAGACTTCAGATACTCTCGCATGTCATTCATTCGAGAAACCGCTTCATAGGGCGAATATTTTGCACTCTCAAACAATTGGCCGATATCAAGGTCAAGTCTATTAAATGCCTCATTAGCCATAAACAATTCAATTACTGTCCAGATGCTGTCATTGTCCATTTTCATCAGATCAACTTCTGGATTGATTGTCAACAACTCAGACATGGCTTGAGCCATCGAATCTTTGCAAGACTCTTCATCAAGACTGCCACCTGAAGAAATAACCTGATCAATAATTCGATCGGCGATTTCATAGGCCGAAAGATTGTTCGCTGTAAGTTGGTTTACCCAATCCCTGACATTTATATCCGAACTATCGCTAACCCCTTGAAGAAAATTAAACAGCCCAGCACCAGCAGATGTAGATGCCCGCATCCTTCTTGCAACGTTCGCAGCACCACCCATCCCTTTACGAGAGTAGCTGCCTATTGCTTTTTTAAGTGTACCTCTGTCACCACTGCCTACATATTCACCCAAATATCGCCTTGCGTTACCAAAACGCCGTGGTGGGGACATTTCAAAAGGTTGAGTGACTGGTTCGGTTGGCTGATTACCAAGATCAGATTCTTCTCCAGAAATATTTTCCAATGGAGAACCTATTTCAGAGGCAACTGAACTCAGCCATGGTGGATCGAAAGAAACTCCTGATGCCGGACCTGAACTTGACGATGAAGTTCCCATTATTTTTTGCTCCTATTTGAGAGTATAGCCTTCTTGACCGTAGGCGGTGAAGTCTCATCTGTTTCCCAGCGGCCTAATATCTCCTGAGCCCACGATTCATTTCTAAGAAGCGGAATCAGGCTGACCTGTCTTTTGGTTGCAGGAATTTCGTCAAGCAATGAAAGGAATGATGACGCAAGTTCAGGAAATGCTTTGGGCAAGTGTAATGCTTGAGTGATTACTGTTGAGTCCCACTGTTGATTTCTCACTTTGCGTTTCATTCTAGAGAGAATTTTGTCAGACTCAGTTGCGCCAATTAATTTTATTTTTTCAATCAACGGCTGATATATACCCTGCGCTTTACATAGAGCGGTTATTAGCTCTCTTCCACCAGCCGAAAGTTCATCAAAACTGGCGATAGATATTGCTTTATCTCTGCTCAAATAAAGTAATGGACGTAAATCAATGTCGGCCAAAGGAGGGCTCAGTTTCAACCAGTCCGCAATAAATGGAACCCTCCATGAATCATGCGAAAAGGTAAGATCTTCAGCTTTGGCGATCTGACCTTCTAATTGGTTCAAAAATTTTGGTTTGCCGTCATCACTCTCACCAACTTGCTTAACTAAATATTCAAAAGCAGAAGTTGGAGCACATCTTTCAAAAAGTTGAATCTTAACAAGTTCCTCGAATGCAACACTCATTCCTTGTGCTTTGGAAATAGACTCACGAATAATGAGATTATTTAAAAACCTTTTAATGAGTCTCGGATTTCCAGCAATATGATCAGACGTCGCCATGATATTGGCAAGCTGATCAGCTAACTCGATTTGTGTAGAAAGTTTCGATGCCGCATTGCCATAGGCTTCTTCGATAACTTTTTTTGTCAGTCCGCCAGACCAAGATTTTTTGATCGCTGCAACAATCACATCTTGACCTTGTTGCTTCTCTTCTTGAGTAATAATGTTACGGCGTTCTGCTAAGTCAGCTAAAAGCAAAATCAGGTAACCCTTGACCTCATTGGCTCCAAGTCGAGGAACTCTGAGAGGTATTTGAATAAGCTTATCAAAGTAACTGGTGACAAGTTCATCGCTGAGATCAATGTTGCCAAAGTGAGATCGGACTGCATTGCGAATCATTTGCTCATCTGCGGCAATAATGAATGCTGTATGCGGTATGAATAGTAGTAACCTCATAGCCTCAAGCGTCGCAATAGCTGTATTCGGAAGGCATCGATCAAGATCATCGACAAGAACAATCAGTGTTAAATCGAGACTTTCTAGAATATCCTGAAAAAGCGCCCGCAGAGCGTCGATTTCTTTAGGTACGGATTTCTCTTCTTTATCATTAAGAAGTTTTTTGATATCGGGCTCGATTTGAGTGTAAGACTCTTTAATCATGGAGATATCTTTCTGACTCGGATTTCCTTTTTGGCTAAATAATCCGCTAATAGCACCCATAAATGCCCCAACTGGACCAGCAACTACTCCCCCAGTAATTATTCCAGAGGCAACGGGAGCTAGAAACTTTGCCGTTCTCAACCAATTAATGCGCTTGATAAATATCATAGCTTTATCAACGCATGTCTTTTTTAATTCAGCTTCTTCCATGATTTTATCGGCGACTTTCTGTAAAAGAGCCATCCGAGCGTCATCATAACCCTGATATAACCATGCATTGAAATCGATGAAGATGTAGTTTTTCCCACCATCAAGTGCCTTAAGCGAATCACCAATCATTTTTACCAATGACGATTTCCCAACTCCCCAACTTCCTGAAACACCAATAGATACAGGTTCTCCGTTACCATCTTTGATCATTTGAGCAGCAGTATCTGCTACGACTTTAAAATTCAATAAGTCTTCTGTTGTTTCGATATCATTCCACATATATCTAATGCTTTTATGTTTTTATATAAACGTAACTAACGGCATAAACGATAGTTATGAGTTCCCGATTACAACCGTAATATTCCCAGAAATGAGCTTTCGCGGTATTGAGCATCAAAATTACCTCATACTGCATAGCCTGATCTTTTTCTTCCAGAAAAAACAAACTTATACCCTTGTACAAAGTAATTTATTACATCCATATCCCAGCATTTCTGCGCTAAAAATCATTGAGCAAAGCGATCATCTGATATTTGCAACATGCGTTCTCAGTAGGCCTATGTGTTTTCATATTTAATACTGATAATGTATTTTATCATAATTAAATAGCAGCACAAACACCATCATCCAGGCGCCATGACCGACACCTTGCCAATCAAGCACCTTAGTTTTATGCTCTGAAGGCCATGCCTGCGGAAATCGAATGGTATGTCAATATCCGGATTGAAAAGACCCGACGGGCGAACCGATCTCGAACAGCGTAACCTCGCTGCCTCCACCATCCCGCGCAAACTTGCTTCGATCTTTTCGCTTTTCGACTTCAGCGTCTCATCAAATGACCGTTTATTGATACAAACTCCAGAATGGTTACAAATCTTTCGTTTGGCTCAGCAGTTGAGGACACCTTGGTGCTCAAGTCATGCTATCATGATGTTGATTAATGTTCAATTATTTTTTATGTTCAAAATATATGAACAATGATATTATTGAACATAATTTAGCCGAGCACAAAGCACTAATCCTTCGGCAGGCTATGGAAGCCCTTAACAGAATCGCACCACTGGAATACGCTATCGAACCGGTTTACGTCATTCCTGACCATAAATACGACTGCGTTGTGAGGGTAAAAGTTTTCGGGAAAGAATTCGTTTGGTGCGTCGACGTAACAAAACATCTTACCAAACCAGGAGAGCTCCAGTTTTTGATGAACATGGATAAGATGCCGCATCCATTTCTGTTAGCTGCAAGATACATTCCCCCCCAGGCCGCAGGAAGATTGCGCGACGCCGGTATCCAGTTCATCGACACGGCCGGAAATGCCTTTGTCAATCAACCGCCACTGTTGATTTTCGTTAAAGGCAATAAACCGGAAAAGGATGAAATCGCTGCTCCCACAGCTCGTCTCTTCAATGGGGTTGGCCTGAAAATCGTCTATCTCTTTTTGTGCCAACCGGAACTCGTCAAGAGACCCTATCGTGATATTGCCGAAATGACGAATGTCGCCTTGGGAACGGTAAAAAGCACCATGACCGAACTGATCCAGAAAGGCTTCATTGTTGAGATGGGCAAAAAGGGAAAAAAGCTCCTGAATAAAAAGAAGCTTTTTGAGCGCTGGATTGAAGCGTATCCCGACTACTTGAAACCCAAACTGTTGCTGGGACGATTCCGGGGTGATAAGGAGTGGTGGAAAGATATCCAAATGGATCCTACCCTCGCCCAGTGGAGTGGAGAGGTTGCCGCAGCAAAACTGACCGGATACTTGAAACCAGGCACTATCACTCTATACGCAGACAAGAATCGTCTCGGAGAGCTGGTAATCGCTAACAGGCTGAAAAAGGACCCGCAGGGCAACATAGAGATTTTCGAACGCTTCTGGCCGCTCGGCAATGGCTTCGGTGATGGCGATACGACACATCCGATCCTTATCTACGCCGACCTTGCCGCAATCGGCGACCAACGAACAATAGAAACCGCAAGGATACTATATGAACAACTTATCGATCGATCTTTTGACCCTCAAGATACTCTCTTGGTAAACCGTTGGATATTATTAACTGACGTTCCCCTTCAAAGTCAAGAAGTTCCACCAATAAATTCAAACGAATGAAGAGGAGCAAGATTGCTTGAGTTGTTGAAAGGGTACAAATACACAGTGCAAGTTTACGCAAGAACTAAGGTTTCTGCCGATACATCCGATGGCTCAGCGGTTGATTGATGAGTATCTTGAAGCTGCCCCGTCTTTGTCAGGAACTTATTAGCACACGCATTGTGTTAGTATTTATACTAACACAATGCAGGATGATCTAAAAGATTCAAATAATTATAGTTATATGGGCTTAAAAAATATCCCTTGACTGTTAGCTTTTGTTTTATTAATTTACTGGTAAGTATAAATACTTACCAGTACTGTATAAATCAATAATAATACGCAAGCTCTTGCTTTTGTCCTTATAAAAATGTAAATTTACAACATGTAGTATAAATACTACATGTTGCTTACTACAATAACTCATGGCAGGCATCACCCGATTTTCCATCGCAAAGAAAGATATCATAACATTCTTAGAGAATAATCCTCTCAAGGTTTTCAGCTCACATGATATCGCAACCATTCTCGACAAACATCGTAATGAATGGCGACTCACTCAAAGTATGACAACAGAAAAATTCATTGATGAATTGCTCTCAAAAACTAAGCTGCAAGCTCTAACCTTTCCTTTTTTAAAAACCACACTGAAACGTTACGTCTACGGAAGTGCCCCTCTCTATGAACTCGTCCAAGGATTAAAACCCAAAGCTTACCTTTCTCACTATACAGCTCTGTATCTCCATCAATTGACCGAGCAAATACCCAAAACCATCTATGTCACTTTTGAGCAATCCCCCAAAGAAATCGAAAAGACAGTTTTAAAGCAAAAAGATATCGAAACGGCTTTTTCCAAGCCACAACGATCATCAAATAACCTTGCTGTCTATGAAGGAGTCACAATTTCCTTACTCAACGGCAAGTGTACGCACAATGAAGGTATAATGACAATGGAACATCAAAAAGAAGGGACTCTTCACGTCACAAACATAGAAAGAACCCTTATCGATATTGCCGTTCGACCGGCATATTCAGGAGGAATCGGAGAGGTACTCAAAGCGTACGAAAACGCCCGTGAAAACGTTTCTGTCAACAAGCTGAACGCTATGCTTGGCAGGCTTGACTTCACCTATCCTTACCATCAGGCTATTGGCTTCTATATGGAAAAAGCTGGCTACCGAGACAGCCTGCTCAACCTGCTAAAAAAACGGGAATTTCAGTATGATTTCTACCTCACATATGCCATGCAGGAAACCGAGTACTCAGAAACCTGGCAACTCTACTATCCCAAAGGCTTCTGAAGATCTTCATCCAGCATAGATGAAAACGTCTCGATCACGTAATCAAAGTAAAAATCAAAATCCTTAAGATTTTCCTTCTCATCGGCAGTTACCGTGTCAACTAACGACGCAAAACCCTGTCTGTGCAGTTCCCTGCTACTGTTTATGTTGTGAAGATAGGCATAAGGGACCCGCTTGGCATCAAAAACCTGCATCAGAATTTTTCTGCTCTCCGCTGAGAACAGATCAACCGAAAAATGACTCATCAGTGTAGCAATGTCATAAAAATCCCGCGTCCGGACTCTCGGCGAAAACGATGGAATAACCTCTTTATACTCCTTTAACTGCTGACAGATGGCCCGAACCTTTTCAAAAATCAGTAATCGCGGGGCATACACCTGCACCGTATACCCATCCAGCTCTACTTCCTGCAGGTCCTCGATAAACTCATACTTACTGATTTCAATCACGATTGATCGTGATTGATCCGGATAAATCGGTACTGCATTTCTGCGCATATCTTCAAAATTGGCATCCCGACCAAGTTGCCGCAACAGCTCCAATTCAATAAACTTGAACGTCACTAAATATCCGCCCCAGAAATCCTTTAAAGCCTCTTTTGATACTCGAGGTTTTCCAAGAAAAGAAAAATCAAATACTTGAAACCCTTCTAATCGGAACTTTTCTTCAAGCACTTTCATCATGCGTGATCTTACATCGGGCACATTTCTGAAATCATTACCAATAGAAAAATCAAGATCAAAAGAAGCCCTCGATGAAAGTTCGTAAGCGACTGAAAGCGCATTGCCACCCTTCAGAACCAGCGTCTCCATTAAATAGTCATCAGACACCAGCGCAATGATGATCAGGCGTTTAATCCGTTCAAAGTCAATCCTGTTTTTCTTCATAGTATCATAAGAATACTTCTTCAAAGGCAAAATGTTGAGATGATCAAGGAATACTGCTGGTATCAAGATAGCGGGTTTTCTCTTGCGGCTTCACCCGCATACAGATAACTTAACACTTCAGCATTGCTGCGTTTTTGTTGTTCCTGACCAGCGTATACTTTGGAAACTGGGCCAAAAATCCTGCCGGATTATGCTGTGCAAAATTACGAATATCGGGCCTCTCCAGATTGCTGTAAGGTTTTTCAGGAAAAGCAGTTCTGCAAAGAGTGGTTTTCCCTGATTGCCTTGGACCGGTAAGCGTTACAACAGGATACTCTAAGGGCAGACATGAGATGACGCGCAATCATTGTATGCAATATTAAAGTTCAACTTTATTATTGCATACAGCAAAGCAAAAACCAAGAAAATTTACGCCATGAATATCCTACCACCAAAACCATTGGCAATATTTTGTTGCATGTAACAGATTTTTGACATACGTTGCATGTAACAAAGTTACATACCTACAAACGAATCAAGAGGTGCAAGATGGCTGGAGTTGTTGAACGGGTCCAAAAACACAGGGCGGGTTTACGCAAGGCAGGAATGCGGCCGGTACAAATCTGGGTTCCGGATACACGATGCGAGGGATTTGCTGAGGAGTGCAAGCGGCAATCAGCACTGATCAAAAATGGCCAGCATGAAAAGGAGGTTTTGCGGTTTTTAGATGAAACAGCAGACCGCGAGGGCTGGAAAGCATGAAGAGAGGTGATCTTGTTACCATTGCGCTTCAAGGTGATTACGGAAAACCCCGCCCTGCCCTTGTCGTTCAGTCCATTTTTTTTTCTGAACACCCTTCTGTGACAATCCTGCCCGTGACAAGCGACCTTCGAAAAGCTCCGTTATTTCGGATTGACGTTGAGCCTACAACTGTGACCAACCTTGAAAAAAGATCACAAGTGATGGTCGATAAGGTTCAAACCGTACCTCGTGAAAAATTGGGAGCCACCTTCGGTCGTCTCGACGATGCTACGATGCTGACGATTAATCGAGCTCTCGCCGTGTGGCTTGGCTTTGCTTGAACTCCGGTACGGTTGGAACGAATAGACTGAAACCGCTCTTTTCAGAGGAGAAGATTAAACACATAACCGACTATCATGATACCGGTGGCAACAACGCCTGCAAAAACAGCAATCAGCCGGGGCTTAAGCACTTTGCGCAGAATGATCATTTCAGGGGCTGACAAGGCAATCACGCTCATCATGAATGCCATAACCGTACCAAGTGCAGCACCCTTGCCGAGCAGTGCATGAACAACAGGAAGAATACCTGCAGCATTCGAGTACATGGGAACGCCAATCAGAACAGCGACTGGAACTGACCACCAGACGCTTTTGCCCATCAGTGAGGCCATAAAGTTTTCAGGCACATAACCATGTATTCCGGCTCCAAGGCCTACACCAAGTAAAATATAGAGCGATACCTTACCGACAATTTCACGAACATGCCTGACTCCTTCTCGCAGCCTCAAAGGCCAGCTTATTGCTTTGTAATCCAATTCAGCAGATATCCCGCTCTCCTGCAGTTTCTGAACCCACTCTTCCAGATACTTTTCCATCCGGAGTTTACCGATTACCATACCGGCCAATATTGCAACTGCAAGACCCATAACCGTGTAGAGCAGGGCAACCTTCCAGCCGAACATGCCGAAAAGGAGCGCAAGGGCAACCTCATTGATCATCGGGGCTGAAATAAGGAACGAAAAGGTCACTCCAAGCGGAATGCCCGCCTGAAGAAACCCTATAAACAGCGGTACCGCTGAACAGGAACAGAAAGGAGTAACAATGCCGAGAGTGGCGGCCATTATGTTTCCAACCCCTGTTCTACGACCTGAAAGCAGAGCCCTTGTTCGTTCGGCCGAAATAAAGGTGTGGATGACTCCCATCAGAAAGACCACGCCAGTAAGAAGCAGCAGCACTTTAGGAACCTCATAGAGAAAAAAGAAGCAAGCTTCTCCTAAGCGGTTTATCCGGCTTATCCCTGCGAGCTGAAGCAGCTGAGCCGCAAACCACTCAAGATTATTGTAAAGCAGGAGCCACAAAACAGCTACCACAACAACTCTGGAAATCCATTGCACAGTTGTACTCTCAGAAGCGGCGCCTGAAGGTTGTCGATTAGGCGTCATAGTATATTAACAGCAGCCGCCGTGACTGCCTTTATTACCATGGTTACCGCAGCAGCTATGAGGTTTTGCTGTCAGCAGCTCCTTGATCTCTGCATATGATGGGACACGCCCTTTGGAAAGAACCTTTTCATCGACGACGAGCGCTGGTGTCGAGAGAACGTTGTAGGCCATGATTGCCTGAATATCTTCCACCTTTTCAACCGAGGCCGCAATACCTTCAGCCGCGATTACTGCATTTACGACATCAGCCAGTTGATTACAGCTTGGACAGCCACTACCAAGAATTTTTATCTTTTTCATTATTGATCTCCAGTATAAGTTTATCGTAAATGAACGATTATCGTTAAAGAAAAAAGCAATCAACCACAATCGCAGAGGCACTCCTTGTCTGCAATGAAAAACTTCCCAAAGAGAACTGAGGCTTTCAACCACTGCTCCTGATTGATACAGTAACGGACTTTTGGGGGATTAATCTCCCCCTGAATCAAGCCTGCTTCCACAAGAGCTTTAAGGTGCTGAGAAATTGTTGACTGCGCCATTGGAATAAGCTCAGTGAGCTCACCTGTAAAACAACACTTATGCGACGCAAGCAGTTTCAAAATTTTCAGTCGCACCGGATGACTGAGTGCCTTGGCTATAGACGCCATCACCTCTTCATCCACGCCGTACTCAATTACTGATAATGTCCTTTGCATCATCTCCTTTTTTTAGTTCATCGTAAATATACGATTAATAATTCAAAACAAGCAACAGGCAATATCAAAACCATCTTAGACTTGCAGCGCAATTGCATACCAACTCCAAAAACGAGACATTACTGTATTTTATGATACATAATGACGTAAAATGAGGCACTTGACGACTTTTCATAATCTTGATAAAAATACAAATCACGAATATTTTACACTTATTACACAAAGCAGTTAAATCTTACTTTTAAAGCCTTTAAGCCATCATTTGCCTCAACAGTTACTGTAACTTGCCAGCCCTTTATTACGCTTTTGGTACGGCAATTGAAATCCATGATAGAACATAAAACTTAAACATGGATGAATAATGAAAAAGAAAATTTTGACCGGGTTGGTATCAGGGGCGTTGATGCTTGGCATGGCTGGAGTAGCAAATGCCACGCTTGTGACTTCAATTCCTGATGGAAATATTATTTCTATACCGGCAGTTAATTACATCGGCGAAGAGCCTCAAACTTTTGATTCTGGTAACATTACCTGGTCTGCGACAAACGCCTCCACTCAAGGAAGTCCACTCTTTGGCTGGGATTGGGGATACAGTTTTGGTTCGAACGGCAATTGGTTCAAACCAATAGTAATGGCCGGGCTTAATGAGGCTACAAGTACTTTCGCTGTTACCGACTCTATGACATTCAGCTTTAGTTCACCGGTTAAGGCCGTTGGCGGTTTTATAAATTATTATCCGGATGCAGGTGACCAGCCTGTCATATCGGTCTATGACGCATCAAATACTCTAATTGAGAGCGCTACACTCAATTTTTCCACAAGTGGAGACAATAATACCGGCAAATTCTATGGCTTCTCTGAGAGTAATCCTTCAATCAAATATTTTACTCTCACAGACGCATATATCGGTATTACTGATCTCACCACAACGTCTAACGCTCCGGAACCAGCCTCTATGATTCTCATTGGCACTGGCATAGCAGGGATTTCAGCAATGCGCAGGAAGAAGAAACAGCAGTCAGAAACAAGTCAGGATCCAGTCTCATTGCCTTCTTAATCGTAATCGCCTGTAAATAAGCAACCCGAAGCCCTGTTATAGAACTTCGGGTTGCCCTTGATGATGTAAAAAATGTTGACTGAGCGCTTTGGCTATCGAAGCCATCGCCTCTTCATCCCCGCTGTATTCAATAACTGATAATGACCTTTGCATCATCTACACTTTTATAGTTCATCGCAAACATACGATTAACAACTCATTAAAAGCAATAGACAATATCTAGACCAACTGAGACTGGCAGTGCAATTACATACCACGCCCATATACGAGACATAGCTATGTAAATTGAGACAGTGTGACGTAAAATGAGACGCTTTTATCACTATATACAACCTTGCTAAAAACCCGGATCGCACACTTTTTACACATATATCAACACATACCTAAAACATTTATTTAAAAGCAATAAAGCGTCATTTACCCATCCCTTCATATACGACACACTCCCACTGATCAAGCTTTTTGGTACGATAATTGAAATCATATTAGCACAAAAGTGCGCCTGGAATTAGTAGATCGTCTAAACGCAAACGAAAAGATCAAAAGGGTCTGGATACAAGAAAAGCTCTCGATCTTGACATATCAGATGTGGCTGGCGCAACAATATCTGATGATTGGCGTTTAAACAACCCATCCCATGATCTACTTGAAATAGCAAAAGATCACGTCCTTAAAGGGAGGCCTGAAATGAAGAAAAAGCATGGATTTAAATACAATAGCCTTGTTGTTGTTGCTTTGGTTTTGCTGTGTGTTCCGATGCCAGCAAAAGCAGGGTCTCCGCCTCCTGTAATCTTCAATATAGAATTTGGTACTAAAGGATTCACCGGCAATACGGGTGTAGTAACTGGAGACACCCAAGCGACTGAGTATTGGAATCCAGCAGCAGGAAAGCCTACAAATAATTTACAACTAAAAGACTCTCATGGTAATTACGCGTCCTCTCCTGGCGTCGGGGTTTCGTATACACTTTCAGGCATCTCCAATATTAATCCTGGAGACAATTCATTTTCAGGAGGTAGCGATGCAACATTGATGAGTTCATATATTTATAGTGTTTTACCCAACAAGACTTTAACTTTTAGCGGTTTAGTTGCGGGTCATACTTATGGCCTATACGTATTTTCCCAAGCAGCATCAAAGTCAAGTGGCCAGCAATTAACAATAAATACCAATTTTGGAGTTACTGCAACAACTGATAAGTCAATAGGATCAACTTCATCATTTTCTGAAGGGCTGAATTATCTTGCTGTAAATGTTATTGCAGATAATCAAGGAAAAATTGGTATTACTTACGCCCCTTTCATTATCTCAGGAACTACGAATCAAGGTGATATAAATGGTATTGTATTATCATCCACAGCTCATGCTCCTGAGCCTGCAACTTTAGTATTGTTAAGCATTGGTGGCATGCTTGTTGCCGTTAAATTGAAAGGAAAAGTCTTCAAAGAATTTGTGGCAAGCTAAGTAGCTTTTTGAAAAAGAAAGGGTTTTTGATCCCCTTCTCGAATGGATTGTATTTTTTCATATTAAAGTCGTTTATAATCAATAATTTTTATCATGCCTTGAGGTGATTATGTATAAACTGAACAGATATTTATATGCGATCATGGCCATTGTCATGATTACCCTAATCAATCCTCTACAGGCAAAGGCTGACTTATTCAATATCCAATTCGTTTCTGAAGATTTGGTCTTTGGGGGTACTATTCCCGTTGCATATACTGGTATAGGTGTAACAGGTATAACGGGCTCTTCTTCTTCAGACTATTGGAATCAGGCGGTTGGGACTACTGGTACCATTAGCCCCCTCTTGCTTGCTTCAAATGGATTAAGTAGTCCTCTCCTACCGAATGCACAGGTCACATTTAATGGCCAAACCAGTACCGGATTGTATGACGGTAGTGGATTTGCCGGAGGGACTTACAACAATTTGATGACTGGATATCTTTCCACTGGCAGTCAGAGTTCTATGACTTTTACAGGGCTAAAAGCAAGTTCACAATACGACTTGTATGTATACAGCCAAGGTAATAACAATAAAGATCAATTGAATATAAATATCGTAAATGGAGTTTCAGCATCAACGAGTGAGTCTCATGCTGACGCGTCTACATTCATTCAGGGGCAGAACTATCTAAAAATACAAGTTACCACAGATAATCAGGGAGGATTCGTAATGAACTACTCTCCTGTAACTCCAAATACAATAGACCCTTTAACACATAATGTCGGTATCATCAACGGTATCCAATTATCTTCAGCAGTACCAGAACCATCCACTGTGACTCTCATTGGCTTGGGTGGACTGCTGGTTGCGTTTCGCCTAAGGAAGTCTCCTGTTGCCATTTAATTACGTATAGTATAAACCTCCGGACAGTAAAGGATGAGTTATTTTTTATTGCCCAAAACTTCTTGCAACTTTTTTCATCATTTTTTCCTCCCTTACAGCTCTCTCTGCTGGTAATAAAATGTATACCGGAAGAAAATAAGTTTACAGCACACTCCTGCTGGTTTACTACAGCATTCTCGTGTTGACGTTTGAAGTAAAGGTGTTCCGCTGGAAACGTGATCATAAAAATTGTAATTCGTTATCCTTCTTGCTATATAGCGTGAAATAAAAATACTTTCATGCTGTATCAACTGCCCGACCGTGATATAGAGCGATTTATCGAAGAGGATGTGCCTTTCGGGGATCTAACCACATCACTGCTTGGTATTGGCTCTCTGAAAGGAGAAATAACGTTTTCAACCCGCCATTCAACCGCTCTTTGCTGCACCGAAGAGGCTGCGAGCGTTCTTGAGCAGTGCGGGGCAACCGTGACCTACTGCATAGAAAGCGGTTCAGTGGTTGAGGCCGGAGTTACCATCCTTACGGCGACCGGGCCTGCGAGCAGCCTTCATGCTGGATGGAAAGTTGCCATGAACCTGCTGGAATATGCTTCAGGCATTGCCACAAGAACCAGAACAATAGTAACCCGGGCCAGGGAAATCAATCCTAGAATCAGTGTTGTGTCAACCCGGAAGTCTTTTCCCGGAACAAAAAAAATTGCCCTCAAGGCAATCATGGCAGGTGGTGCGCTACCTCACAGGATTGGCCTTTCGGAGTCAATTCTAGTTTTCAGGCAGCATACTATCTTTATGGGTGGACTGGACAGCTTTCTTGAAACCTTTGCCGAACTGAAAGCTAAAGCACCTGAACATACCATAATTGTAGAAGCCGAAAGTGCCGGGGAAGCCTTGAAGATTGCTCGGGCAGGTGTTGACGTTGTACAGATTGACAAGCTTACACCAGATGAACTCTCAACAGTGGTTAAGGAAATCCGACTGGCAAGGCCGGGTATTATAATTTCGGCAGCCGGAGGCATCAATGCTGAAAATGCTGCTGCCTATGCGGAAACCGGTGTCGATATACTGGTTCTCTCTTCAGTCTACTTCGGAAAACCTGCGGATATCGGGGTCATTATTCATCCTTATCCAAGCAATGAAGAGCCGCTCAAGTGATGATGCTTCAAGCGGAAGATATAACGGCAATAGGTCTATCACTTAAAGTTGCCCTGACTGCAACATCCCTTTAAATTTCAGTCAACGATTTGCCATGGATTTCCGTTTATTATAAGAAGGTAAAAAGTGACTTTACAGGATAGTAATCATTATAACCATGACAACTTCCGGCAAGAGAGTTTGTTTCATGACTGGAGCTACCGGTATTCTGGGAAGTGAAATCGCGCTTTCGGTGGCTGGTCAGGGCTACACAGTTTTCTTTACCTATAACTCCTCTGAAGAGAAGGCTTTGCAAATCCTTCAAAAAATTCGCTGGGTAAGCCCTGAATCCCAGATGATACATTGCGATGTTTCAAAACCCGGCGATATTATCGCTGCTTTTACAGCTTTCCGGCAGCACTTTGATCGTCTTGATCTTCTTATAGCCGCCGCATCAAATTTTTACAGCACTGCCATCCCTGACATTACAGAAGAGGACTGGGACAATCTCGTTGACACTAATTTGAAGGGCACATTCTTTACCATGCAGGAAGCGGTAAGAATAATGTTGAAACAGTCGACTATCTCCCGTATCATTACACTTACCGATATTTCTGCAAATCTTATCTGGCGAAACTTTGCCCCTTATACGGTTGCCAAGGCAGGGATTCAGCACCTCACAAAAATCTTTGCAAAAACATGTGCTCCCGGTATCCTTGTAAATTCCATTGCACCCGGAACGGTTACGATCAATCCTGAAATAGAGATGGATTCGGAGGCCGAAATGATCAAAAAAATTCCGCTCAAGCGCCTTGGCGATCCACTTGATATCATTAAAACTATCACCTTTCTTCTTGAAAGCGATTATATCACCGGTCAGGTAATCAGTGTTGACGGTGGAAGGCTTCTTCAATAAGAGCGGGCGATGGAAAAGACCATTTAGTTTTTATATATTGTTTTCAGATCGGTTTAAAGAAACTCATCATAACCTTTGGAGCTATTATGGAACAGGAAGTCCCGGTTATAATTCACGACCATGATCCCGTAAATCCAGTAAAGGAGCCGCATGGCGAGAGCTTCATTCCGGAACAGCTCAAAGAGATAAGTGAAACCCTCTCGGATGCTTTTTCGCGTTTCAAAGAGAGCGAATCCTATGATCTTCTCTTAAAAAGTGCCGATAAAGCGAAAGAGTACATTGCAAAAAACCCTGTTCAGGCATTACTCTATACACTCGGCGCAGGTGCCTTTTTTGGATTTTTGTTTAGAAGAAAGCATTAACAGGCATTTATTGAAGCCCTTATGATGAACCGCCCTAAGGAAAAGGTTCCGCCTCGACCTAAAGAAAAAAGCAACCACACCGGAATCCATAAAATCCTTGATGATACGGCAACGTCCACCTATCAAGACGTTATAGCGATAATAGAAGCAAAAATCGAGCTGGTCAGAATTGAATTGACTGACAAGGTTTCGCTTGTGTCAGCGATGGTTATTCTTGGCGTAATACTTATTATCGGCATTGCCTACCTTATCACTACCTTTGCATTGCTCACAGGAGAGCTGCTGGGGCATACGTTTCTGGGCTATTTTATCGTAAGTCTTATTTTTCTTTCCAGCTTTGTATTTCTCACAAAACTCAAGCCGTACCTTCTGAAAAACCTGCTTCAAAAAATTTTCTTATCGGTCAATGACTACAAAAAATGAGCCTTTAAACAGCATTCAGGCAAGAATAGAAGAGCTGCGGAACACTATTACCGAAAAAGAAGATCAGATAAAGTCAAGAGCTCTGCATCTTTCAGATAGTATTAAAGCTGAACTTGCACCAGTGGAGTTTGTCAAAAAATATCCATTTCAGGCAGCTGGAATAACCTTTATGACCGGTTTAGTGTTAACAAGAGCATTACGCGGCAGCAAACGTACCCCTTCAAATGAACAGCCGGACAGTTACCCTGTACAACCACAGAGAAACAGTGCTCTCTATACCATCGGGATTGATGTACTCCGTTCAGCGAAGGATCTTGGCTTCAGTTACCTTCAAAAATATATCGACAGTAAACTTAAGTAACCTGCCCATTACATCCTCCCAAGTCCGTTCCCTGAACCTCTTCCCCATTCAGGGCTTTCATATGACAACATGACTTTTATTACAGAAATTCCGTACCTTGTTTGACAGAGTAATTGATGATTTCGGGCTCAAAGGAAAGCATGCACTCCCGATATCATCGGAAGCAGCAGATTTCCCTGCTGCTCTTAACCAGTTTAATTTTTGGGCATTACATTTAGACTATGACCATCCAGCATAACCCGTCAGTAGTTCAGAATAGAGAGCACTTTTATGTCAACCGAAATGCCCGCGAACTTTTTCATCTGACCGATCCTGAATTTCTCGCTTTACCCACCACTGGTCCGGTAAGTTTTAAACAAGCAGAGAAACAGGCTGCCATCATTAACGACTTTCTGACAAAACAGAACGGTGCGGAAGCGAAACCTATTCTTCCTGCGCAGTTCAACGGCATGAAACTGCTGCATGAATTGTTTCACTATGTTATGATGTCAACCATGGCTGTCAGGCAGCCGACCCTTCTTGAAAACGCTTATTTGAAATTTGAAACTGATATTTCTAAAGAGCAATCCAGAGAGTACCTCACACGGTTTATCAGTGCATTTCCAACAGAAGCAGTTTATGCTGGTTCTGAAACGCCCATAACATGGCTGAACAGGCAGAACAACAAAAAATATCTGCTTGAGGAATCATTCCTGGTCTGGCTTAATTCCCAAAATCCCGCGCTTGATCAGTTTTCCGACCTGCTGTCCGATCAGAAGGTGATGAAGGAAGAGGCATTCCGGAAACTGATTATGACTATACAGACCTCAATGAAAGAGATGGGATCGGTAGGAGCCGGGAATATTGATCTTATGGAACTGCTCACTGAGCCCATACGACACGCTCCGTCATCAATCCTTGATCAGCTCCGTTACATCCAGCTGAACTGGTCAGATCTGCTGACAGAATGTCCTCTCTGGACACTGCTGCCCGCAGCTATTGATCTGATTGAGGATGAGGATAAGTACCTGTTTTTCCAAAGAATCGCCCATGCCGAAGAAGCAGGCAAAGCAAGCCACTTTTTTGAAAAAGAGGCCCATATACCGAATTACACAGCCTCTGATGGTGATGCTCCGGCAAACTACTCCACCGACTCATCATGGATGCCTGAAGTGGTCATGCTTGCAAAAAGCACTTACGTCTGGCTCGATCAGCTCAGCAAACTTTACCGGCGCCCTATCCATCGACTTCAGGATATTCCAGACACCGAACTGGACCTGATGGCTGATCGCGGTTTTACAGCACTGTGGTTAATCGGCATCTGGCAAAGAAGCAACGCTTCGCAAAAGATTAAACAGCTCCAGGGAAACCCTGAAGCAAAAGCTTCGGCGTATGCGCTTGAAAAATATGATATTTCCGAAGATATCGGCGGCTATGAGGGTTATGAGAACCTCCGGCACAGAACCAGAATTAGAGGAATCCGTCTTGCAAGCGATATGGTTCCGAACCATACCGGAATGGATTCTGAATTGGTGCGTAACAGTCCTGACTGGTTTCTTTCCACCTATACACCGCCATATTATAATTACTCTTATAACGGGCCTAATCTCAGCAGTGATTCCCGCTACGGCATTTACCTTGAAGATGGCTACTGGAACCGTTCCGATGCTGCGGTAACCTTTAAACGGGTTGACTACCTCACAGGCGACACCCGATATATCTATCATGGCAATGACGGCACTATAATGCCTTGGAATGATACAGCCCAATTGAACTTTCTCAGTCCTGAAGTGCGTGAGGGAGTAATTCAACAGATCCTTCATGTAGCAAGGATGTTTCCGATCATCCGTTTTGATGCGGCCATGGTGCTGGCTAAACGGCACATTCAACGCCTCTGGTTTCCTCTTCACGGGCAGAGCGGCGGGGTACCTTCACGATCTTCCTGTGCAATGAGCATGGCTGAATTCGATGCCGCGATTCCTGAGGAGTTCTGGCGCGAAGTCGTTGACAGGATTCAACGGGAAGTCCCGGACACCCTGCTGCTGGCTGAAGCATTCTGGATGCTTGAGGGGTATTTTGTCAGAACGCTGGGAATGCATCGTGTCTATAACAGTGCGTTCATGCACATGCTGAAAAAAGAGGATAATGCTGATTACCGGTATCTGATCAAGAACACCCTGGAGTTTGATGCTGAAATCCTCAAGCGGTATGTCAACTTCATGAATAACCCGGATGAAGATACTGCTATAGCCCAGTTCGGAAGGGGAGATAAATACTTCGGTGTATGCGTGATGATGCTGACCATGCCTGGACTTCCAATGTTCGGCCACGGACAGGTGGAGGGTTTCACCGAAAAGTACGGTATGGAGTACGCCAAAGCCTATTATGATGAACAGCCGGACGAAAATCTCGTTTCACGACACTACCGTGAGATTTTTCCAATCATGAAAAAGCGCCCGCTTTTTGCTGAGGTACGAAATTTTTTCCTGTATGATGTTTATTCTCCGGAAGGAAGTGTTAATGAAAATATTTTCGCCTATTCTAACCGGCTCGGTGACGATAAAGCTCTTATAGTCTTTAACAACCGATTTGAACATGCGAGCGGCTGGATTAAAACCTCTGTAGGCTACCGACAGAACGATGAAATACACCAGAGTTCATTGATTGATGGGCTCAATCTGAGTCATGAAGAGGGCTCCTATGTTATTTTCAGGGATCATGCCAGTGGAATGGAGTTTATCCGTTCCAACAGAGAAATTGCCGACAACGGAATCATGGTTGCTCTGGATGGCTATAAGTACAATGTATTCCTTGAATTCAGAGAAGTACGCCCTTCCAGACTCCGCCCTTACGACCGGCTTGCATTTGAACTGAACGGTCGTGGAACTGAGTCTATGGAGAAGGCTGTGCTTACCATGAGTCTCTCTCCGATACACCGCTTAGTGACTGCATGTCTTACTTCTGAGCAACTCACACCGGTGGTTGCAGAATTACATGATGAACATGATGCTTTAGCATTTGAAAAAGCTATAGCGGGACTTCTTGGCGATGTTGCATTGCAGTTCAGTGAACTCATGGAAAAGCCACTTGAGGTTTCTGAAACTCTTGCAATAAACGCTTCTCTCCTTTACAGCAGAGCTGCTGCTCTTTCTTTGCTGTTACCAAAGCAGCCTGACTCTCGAAAACTGTTAACCGCGTTAGGCTTGAGCAGCCCGGATGGGTCAGACTATTTCATGATTGTAAAACACTGGATTGTCCTTGATACCCTTCAGCGGATGGTCGAATCAACGGAAGGAGAAGAGTCGAACCTGATCGACAAATGGCTGATGCATAGTGCACTGGCTTCCATTTATCCGGAAAAGGGTGCAATCGGCATTCCGGGCGACAACCTGCCCGACTTGCTCTGCTGCATGCTTAGTGACAAACGCGGACTTATTGCTGATGAACCTGACACGCAGCTTCAGGCACTGTTACAGATGCTCTTTACGAAAAACAAAATGCATCTTGAACGTATGCTGCAGTTTGATGAACGGCATCAGAAAATATGGTTCCGCGAACACCGATTCAGTGTACTTGTAGCCTGGCTTACCCTGCATCAATTATTGAAAGCAGCTCCTGCTGGCAAAGAAATTCCGGAAACAGTGATTGCTGAGTGGATAGAAGCTACTGAAACCATCGATATGCAGGCATTCCTTGCCGGATATGAGATGGGAGAACTGCTCAGGATAAAAGCCTGAATTTATTTCCCCCTTTGTCATTAATAATACAAACAGAAAAGCCCGGATAAACCGGGCTTTTCTGTTTGTTGAAACAAGTGTTTCAGTTACCAGCCATACTCTAAATAAACACGATAGGTGTTAATGAGCAGGAAGGCAAGAACAGCAAGACCCAGGAAGGTGAAGATTGGACTTTTCTGTTCCTGTGAAGCTCTGCGATCAAGGAACGGAACAATTGCCCATACAAGTCCACCGACAGTCAAGAGAACGATAGCTACAAGCTCTCCACCCTCAAACTTGAGATCTTTGAGCATCTGGAACTCTGCCCAGAAGTACCACTCAGGCTTGATGCCGACAGGTGCAGGTGCGAGCGCATTAGCTTTAACACCTATTCCCCATGGGTATACAGCTGCGAGATAAACAAGCAGGGCAAACCCGATAAGCCAGCCGATTGCATCTTTGGCAAGGAAGGTCGGGAAAAACTTCTCGTACCCTTTAATCAAGCCGGACTCTTTGTAACCAATCGGGGCTGATGTGCCAAGGATCTGAACAAGAGCCAAATGAGCTGAAAGCAGCAACAGTATAAGTCCTGGAAGTAGAACAACGTGCATGGAGAACATGCGGGTAAGCGTTTCACCACTGACATCTTCACCACCACGGAGAATACTGACAAGCAATGCGCCACCAGGAGCAACTTTTGGAGTTTCGGTACCAACCTGGGTAGCGAAGAATGCAAGTTCATTCCAGGGAAGAAGGTATCCTGTAAATCCAAAACCGAGGGTCAGCACAAGAAGGATAAAACCACTCACCCACATAAGCTCACGGGGTTTGCGGTATGACTTCATAAAGAAGGTGCTGAACATGTGAATAAATGCCATCAGCGCCATGAGATTGGCCGACCATGCATGGATCTGGCGAAGAAGCCAGCCGAACGGAATCTCTTTCTGGATGAAGACAAATGAAGCAAAAGCTTCAGCTTCGGTTGGTTTGTAGTACTGCAGCAGCAGTAACCCGGTCAGAACCTGGATAATGAAGAAGAAAAGGGCCAGTCCGCCAAAGTAATACCAGAAAGAGAGGCGGTGTTTGGGAACTTCTTTTTTCTTCAGGTAATCAATTACCGGAAGCACAACATAAAAGCGCTCCTGGAACCAGGCACCCAAAGGGCCCAGGCGTGAATCTTTGTACGGATTCGAATCCGGGCGATCTACCGGAGGTTTATAAACACCACTTTGTGCTGCTGCAGGTTTTGCAGCAGCCGGCGGAGGGGTTGCTGGTTTTGCAGCACCTGGAACTGCCGGCTTGGCGGCGCCTGGAGCGGCGGGTTTCGGCTTGGCGGGTATATTTCCTGCTGAAGCGTTCTGGTTGTTTTCAGCCATCTTTCCTGACTCCCTTGGTTTTCAAGAATTAAAGGTTAAGCTTTTGCGATAATAAGATTTTCCCCTTCAACCCTTACTTTAAACGACGGTAAAGGTAAGGGCTGCGGGCCGGAAATGATTTCTCCGGTCTGTTTGTACTTTGCTCCATGGCAGGGGCAGGCGACAAGATTCAAGGCACTGTCCCAATGAACAAGGCATCCAAGATGAGTACACACGGCACTGCATGCTGTCAGCTTGCCGTTGTCGTTGACAACAAGAATCTTGTCCTTGTTAAACTGGAAAATTTTGAACCCTTTCAGCGGAACTTCAGATGCTTTTCCCACAACCAGCTCTTGGACGTTTGTGGCGGTCTTGGTTGGAGGAATAATGTACTTGACTACAGGATAAAGTGTAGAGATGGCAACAGCAGCGCCTATACCTCCTACAATTTTTCCGAGAAAACTGCGGCGCTCGAAATCAACTCCTTTAAGGCCCTCCTCCCGTGGCTTACCGCCGGGAACGGAACCGGATGAAGAGACTGGTGCACCTGCTCCAAGTGCGCCCAACCTTGACGGACTCTTGAAATTACCTTGTTGTGCCATTACGATCTATCTCCTTTTTAAAACTTTTTGTTATCAAATCAAAAGGCAAGTACCTCCCGGCGGTTCAACGACAGCCACTTTCTCTCAGGTATGCTTGATTCTTTTCTTGAACAGCAACCATTCCGAAGGCAATTCAAAAAAGCCCAAACAAACTGTCAATTTATATTTTTTTTAACGATTAATCCAATCCAGAGAGCGTTTAATATTATTATAGCCGTCATACATTGTCGATGACGTTCCGTGGCGCCATATACGGCTTCGGGTAAAAAACCTCATGAATTTTGACTGCAGGCGCCCGGGATTGAGAAATTCAGATATACCCTTGATGCCCCCTATGTGAGTTCCTTCAAGCTGCAATGAAATGTCGGATGCAAACCGAAGATAGAATGGCCCTGCATCCAGCACCTTGTTCTGATGCACCTTCAAAAAAATATTCTCATACTGCAACTCAAGATCCCGGCTGTGCAGCGGAGAAAAAAAGCCTCGTCGATAATTGCGTTCCCTGAACTTCAGCGTATCCAACACCGTCACTTTAGCTGTCGTATTGTCGTGCAAAAGCAGCAGTGCAAGAGGCTGAAAGGCATTATTGTTAAAAAATGTCACATAATAAATCAAGTCAACCCTCTCTGAAAACGCCCTGCCCCAATACCAGCGGGAGAGATACTCCTGCATGGGTAAATCGCCCATATTATGGTCATGATATCCAGTCGCGCGGACAGGAACAGTTCGAACAGCACCGCTCTTTTGATCAGTAATGTCAATCATACCTTCAACATCAGCCTTCGGGACACTCAAAAGCCACTGGTGAAGGGGAACCCTGCCTGCATTGTTTTCATCTTTTTTTTCGTATACAATTCTACGGCAGGATGAAAACAAAAAAGTTGCTTTTACAGCTTTTTGACGGGCAGGAAAGGCAAAATCGATATCCAGAGTATACTCATCTTTCAAGACGTCGTAGGTAAAGCAGTTTTTTTCGAACCTGACACCGATATCAGATCGGGTACTTTCGAAAAGTCCATTACGTCCTTCTCTAATAAAATTAACGATCTCGCGTCCGTTTTCGTACAACTGGAAACTAAACCCTGAGTAATTGGAAGGCAGTGGAGCTTCGGAGGTTAATCGATTTTTCCATTTTTCATAATGACTGGTGTAGTAGGGGGAAAAAGGAAACCCGGAAAACCAGATAATTACAAAAGAAAACCCACTACGCCTGTCTTCAGCATCGAAATACCACCACTCGTATGCTCCGGGCTCCTGTAAATCATGCCAGACTTCCTGATCACGCTCAGTCGTAATATTCATGCCTGCATTGGGTTTTGTTCAAACACGGAAGCAGTGCTCGATGCTTTGCATGACATGTGATACCTTTGTAAAAGTGGAAAGCAGGAAAAAAAGGGTGGACATGTATTTCATATCCGGGGCAACTTCGAGGAAACTGCCGTTTCTGGGCGTGGACAGAGAGGGAATCGAACCCCCGACACAAGGATTTTCAGTCCTTTGCTCTACCAACTGAGCTACCTGTCCTTTTTTCGTGAGGCAAAGTATAGGAATAAATCTTCTTTTTTCAAAAGGAAAAAAACCAAACCTGAGGGTAAGCACTTTTGTGCTTACCGTAATCATGTTCCACGGTCAAGCCGGAACAGTGATTGTTTCAATACCTTTCTCTATACGCCTGAGTACGGCTTCCTTTCCCAGCACCTCAAGCATATGATAAAGACTTGGGCCGAAACTTACTCCTGAAGTCAGTATTCTCAGCGGATGGATAAGATAGGCTGCTTTAAGACCTTTCGGAGCCACAAATTCTTTAAGCTTTGCCTCAATGTTCTCAGCACTGAACTCCTCAAGAGAGTAAAGAACTGCACTGAACTCGCGAAGAAGAGCATTGGTATCTGCCTCCCAGCGCTTTTGTACGGCCTCTGCATCATAGGATTCAGGCTCGAAAAAGAAGTAGGACGAAAATGTCACAAATTCATGCTCAAATCCAACCCGTTCACGCATGAGCTCTATCACCTTTTCAAGGTATGCATCCCCTGTAATAACCTCGAGCGGCATCAGTGACTTTTTTGTTTCAAGTTCACCGAGAAGAAGAGGTTTTATCACCTCAATAATTTTCTCTGAAGGACGATTTTTGATGTACTGTTTTTCAAGCCAGTTGAGCTTGTCAACATTAAAAACCGCGCCGGCTTTTCCTACCCTTTCAAGTGAAAACTTGTCAATAAGCTGCTGCATACTGTACACCTCCTGCTCGCTGCCCTCTCCTTCATTCCAGCCCAGCATGGCGACAAAATTCACGATAGCATCACAACTGTATCCCTTGCGGACATAATCTTCAACAGCAACGTCGCCCTGCCTTTTGCTGAGTTTTGAGCGATCAGCATTAAGCAGCAGCGGGAGATGGGCAACCTTGGGAGGTTCCCAGCCAAAAAATTCGTAGAGAAGAAGATGCTTTGGCATAGAAGGAAGCCACTCTTCACCTCTGATAATATGGGTGAACTCCATCAGGTGGTCGTCAATAACACTGGCAAAATGATAGGTTGGAAACCCATCGGATTTCATCAGAACCTGATCGTCAATAGTTGCAGAATCAAACTCTACAGGGCCCCTGATAATATCTTCAAACCACACCGAAACATAATCTGGCACTTTCATGCGGACTACATAGGGTGATCCCTCGTCGAGCTTTTTTTTGATCTGACTCGCGGGTATGGAACCGCCCATCTCTTCGGGAAGCCATTTGCGGTTGTATTTCGGCTGCAGTCCCTGCTTTATCTGAAGCTGCCGGTTTTCTTCCAGCTCTTCATGGGTTGCAAAACAGTAGTAGGCATGATTATCGTCAAGCAGTTGCTGGCAATATTTCGCATAGATGTCAAGCCGCTCAGACTGAACATAGGGCCCGAAATCACCTCCATGTTCAGGACTTTCATCAGCAATAATTCCTGCCCATTCAAGAGTTTTGATAAGATCTTTCTGCGCCCCCTCAACTTTCCTGACTTGATCGGTATCTTCAATACGTATTACAAAAATTCCATTCATTTTCTTTGCGAACAGGTAGTTATACAGTGCGGTTCTCAGTCCGCCTACGTGTAAATATCCTGTTGGAGAAGGTGCAAACCTGGTTCTAACCCTTTTACCAACCATAATGAGCGTTGTACTGTTTATTATTGACAGGGAACTATTGCAAGAGTAATGAATTTAAGAAAAACTCACCGCTTTTGAAGACTCAAGATAACAGATTAACCAGAAATTCTCGATCCCGCGGGCCTAAAGGATATAACTTTCTTCAATATCAGGCCATCTCACATAAACTTTTTGTTTTCAATTGCAGTTTTACTTTTAATTACTTTAAATGTAGTAAGTTACATTTTACGTAACCACTCAATTTGTTTTATGCCTGAAAATCCCTTTAAAAAGCCGGGGAAAGATACTTCCCGAAATAAATTCAAGCCGGTGAAAGATGATGAAGAAAAGTCCGGATGGTTTCAGGGAACTGGAGAAGGGCCTCAGGCAAAGTTGCCTCGTTTCATCTTTTTTATGATGGTTGCCTTTTTGTTGCTGTTTGTTTTTCAACGTTTTTTTGCAAATCCCGCCAACCCTGAAATAACGTATAACGAGTATAAATCGCTTCTTTCCCAAACAATTGTTACTGAAGTAACGGTTAAAACATTTGAAGATAAATCAGCTATTCTGAATGGAAAACTTAAAACTGTCACCCCGCTCTCTCTTATCAACAATACAACCCTGCCGTCTGATCGGTTTGCTGTCAGAATCCCTTCTTTCAGTCTGGAGCAAGCCGACATACTTGCAGAAAAAGGAATCCGCATCAAAGTTGAAGAGGGCACCAGCCCGCTGAATACCTTTTTAGTTCTTTTCGCCCCCTGGATTATTTTCGGTGTTATTTACTTCTTTCTCTTCAGGCGAATGAACGGTCAGAACAGCGGGCAGGCTAAAACTATTTTCAGCTTCAGCAAAAGCCGTGCAAAACTTGTCAGTGAATTTGATGTTAAAACAACATTTAATGACGTTGCAGGCGTAGATGAGGCGATAGAAGAACTGCAGGAAACCGTCGAATTCCTTACCAATCCTGAAAAGTTCCAGAGAATCGGCGGAAAGATCCCTAAAGGAGTACTGCTTCTCGGCCCTCCCGGAACCGGTAAAACTCTTTTAGCCAAAGCTATTGCAGGCGAAGCCAAAGTTCCTTTTTTCTCAATATCCGGAGCTGATTTCGTTGAAATGTTTGTTGGAGTCGGAGCCGCAAGAGTACGGGATCTGTTTGAGCAGGCCAAGAAGAATTCACCTTGTATTGTTTTTATCGATGAAATTGATGCGGTCGGCCGCAGTCGGGGAGCAGGCCTTGGCGGGGGTCATGATGAACGGGAGCAGACCCTGAACCAGCTTCTGGTGGAAATGGATGGGTTTACAACAAGCGAGAATGTTATCCTTATTGCAGCAACTAACCGCCCTGATGTGCTCGATACTGCACTACTAAGGCCTGGAAGGTTTGATAGACAGATCACAATCGACAAACCTGACATACGCGGACGTGAAGCTATTTTAAAAATTCATACCCGCAATACTCCGCTGGCAGAAAATGTCGATATCAACGTCCTTGCAAAAAGCTCTCCTGGATTTTCAGGTGCCGATTTGGCAAATCTGGTCAATGAAGCAGCACTTCTGGCCGCTCGCACTGATCAGCAGCTTATTACTGCAGATAATTTCGAGCAGGCACGCGATAAAATCCTGATGGGCCCTGAAAGGAAAAGCATGTTTATTTCTGATGAACAGAAAAAACTGACAGCCTATCACGAAGCTGGTCATGTGCTTGTTTCAACATATACAAAGGGATCGGATCCTATACATAAAGTAACGATTATTCCGAGAGGCAGAAGCCTGGGGCTTACGGCATATCTGCCTCTCGAAGACCGTTACACTCATAATAAGGAGTACCTGCTGGCAATGATCACCTATGCGCTTGGAGGAAGGGTGGCAGAAGATATTGTATTTCATGAAACCAGTACAGGTGCGGCGAATGATATAGAAAAGGCTACAGATATTGCCCGAAGAATGGTACGGCAATGGGGAATGAGCGAAACTCTCGGCCCTATTAATTACGGGGACAGCCACAAAGAGGTTTTTCTTGGAAAGGACTACTCCCATATACGCGAGTACAGTGAAGAAACTGCCCTGCAGATAGATATCGAAGTTCGAAATATTATTATGACCTGCATGGAGAATGCCAAAAAGATTATCAACGAAAAGAGTTCGATTCTGCATCGACTTGCCGAAGTGCTTATTGAAAAGGAGTCGCTCAATGCAACAGAGATACACGAGATTATAGGTTACGAACAGCCTTTTCCCGGCATGGCTATTTCATAACCGGATTAACCGCAAATTACCCATGCAACTTATCGGTTTACTTGGGATCGGCATCGGTGCCGGCCTTCTTTCAGGAATGTTCGGTGTTGGCGGAGGAGTTATAATAGTTCCGGCGATGGTACTCTTTTTCGGCATGACCCAACAGAGTGCTGTCGGCACCTCACTTATTGCGCTGCTTCTTCCGGTCGGGCTTCTTGGGGTAATCGAGTATTATCGGTCAGGAAAAATTTCGATGGAAAACATTTTGATCGGACTTACCATTGCCGCAGGACTTTTTGCAGGAGCTTATTTCGGAGCGAAAATTGCGACTCATCTTTCAAATGACATACTCCGGAAAGCTTTTTCCGTTTTTATGGGAATTGTTGCTTTACATTTGTGGTTTAAGTAAGCATATGCCTTGCATATAACCTAAGCATTATAGAGCCATGGGAAACACAACGACAAAAGCAGACCTGGTCAATGCAATTGCCCACAAAACAGGCTTGACAAAGAATGAAACAGAATCTATAGTTGACAGCTTGTTTGAAAGTATCATTGACTCTCTGAAAGCAGGAAAGAGAATTGAAATAAGAGGTTTCGGCTCCTTCAATATCAGGTATAAAAATCTACGACAGGCAAGAAACCCGAGAACTGGAGAGAAGGTTACTGTTGACCCTAAAAACGTACCGACTTTTAAAATCTCAAAGGAGTTCAAGCTCGCCGTGAGTGAAAGTCTGAAACCAGGTGGGAATTAGACCCATCAGTTCTCTTTACTATGTAAAGAAGAGCCACCATATCAAGACAAACAACGGTATCAGAACAGGCATTGAGTATTTATAGATATACTCAATGAAGTGAGGCATTTCTACACCGCTTTGGATAGCAATATTTTTGACCATAAAATTCGGAGCATTGCCAATATAGGTCAATGAGCCAAAAAATACCGCTGCCATGGAAATGGCCATCAGATAGATGTCAGAAGGTAGATCCCCGGCAACGGGAGAGCTTACTCCGTAGGCAAATTTCTGCATATCCGTGACTGAATTGAGATCCATCCCAAACTTTCCGAAAGCTCCGGCTAAAAAGCTCAGATAGGTTGGCGCATTATCAAGAACGCCCGAAAAAAATCCTGTCATCCAGTAAAAGCGCGTTACTGAAAATCCACCGGCATGGGTTGATGCATAGTCGCCCATCAGCTCAAGTGCAGGAATCATTGTTGCAAATATCCCGACAAAAAGAATGGCAACCTCCCGAATCGGGATAAAGTTAAAATCGTTGCCTTTCAGCGCCTCCTTATCGGCAGTTTTATAAGCAGCAAAGGCAACAGCAAACATGATCAGCTCACGAATACCTAATGGCAGGTGCAATATGGCCTGAAGACTCGGTACCCAGGCCATAACGGCGGGGTCAATAAAAACAGCGCCTATCACCATGGCCATATAAATGAAGCCTTTAGCTCCAAAAACGCTTATTTTTCCGGATTGTTCAGGTCTCGTCATCTCACCTCTCCCTACCCTGCTGTCTAACACAATAAAAATCAGAATCAGACCGCCAAGCGTAAGCATCCAGGGCATCCATATTTTCTGGAGTGACCAGAAAAACGGCACTCCTTTTAAAAATCCTAAAAACAGAGGCGGGTCGCCAATAGGGGTTAAGGCTCCACCAATATTGCTGACAATAAAAATAAAGAACACGATATGAAACGCCTTTATCCTGCCTTCATTGATTCGAATATAGGGGCGGATAAGAAGCATGGAGGCTCCTGTCGTACCGATCAAATTTGAAACCAGTGCTCCAGCTAAAAGTAACGCTCCGTTAATAAAAGGACTCCCCCGTCTCTCAATCCTGATAAGAATTCCGCCGGAAACAACAAAGAGGGCTGTTATCAATGCAATAAATGAGAGATACTCTTCAAGCGAATGCTGCAGAATCCTGACCCCCTGGTCCATGTTAAGCCAGTAATATGCAGCAACTATTCCACCAAGCCCGATGGATACTTTGCTGTAATGGTGCTCCCAGAAGTGCGAATACAGAAGTGGACCTGTGGCGATCATTAAAAGAAGAAGAATGAAAGGAGCTGCAAGCCAGACAGGAGGAAGGTTATGGTGCGGATGCAAAAGATGAACGGCAGCAAGTGCTGCCGTTTCATTACAATTCGCTGCAATCAGCGATATACTCATACCTCTTTCTTACTCCCCTTCAAAATCAGTTAGAGAGAAAACGCTGTATCCTTTATCACGTATTTTTTGTTCGCCGCCAATGTCAGGCAGATTAACGATAAAAGCCATTTCAGAAATGATCCCGCCTACCTTTTCGACCAATGCAGCCGCGGCCAGAGCAGTTCCACCGGTAGCAAGCAGATCATCAACAAGAAGAACCTTCTGGCCCGCAACAAGTGCATCAACATGGATCTCTATTTTATCTGTACCATACTCAAGCTCGTACTCCTGCGACACAACATCAGCAGGGAGTTTTCCCGGTTTTCTTACCGGAACAAAACCTTTGCCAAGTGTGTAAGCCAGGGCGCCGCCGATGATAAATCCTCTTGCCTCTATTCCGACAATAACATCGAAATCGAGCCCCTGAAGCAGGTAGTGCTGAGTCAGATTGTCAATTACCAGCCTGAAACCTACCGGATCCTTGATAAGGGTGGTAATATCACGAAAGAGGATCCCTTTTTTCGGATAGTCTGGAATCGAACGGATACGGGATTTAATGGGCATGGATGACTATAATTTAGTTGATGGTGCGGTAAGTGACACTGGAAATCAAGATAGCACTCTCCCTTTTAAATTCAAATCATCTCCTAAAGACTCAATCAACACCGGCAATTCATTTCCTGAAAGAGTTTGTTCAACAGCAGGATCAGTCTCAACCAGCACACGAAGATAGTTGGGCGTATAACCGCTGCATTGTGCTATCCCTTTTTTAACCGGTCTGCTCCCCTCAAAAAGCACCATGCACTCTTTTCCTGTATAACGCTCTTTAAACTGATACTCCTTTTGACGCCCAAGTTCTATCAATGCTGCATATCGCCTTGCAATCTCACCCGACTCAACAGGGTTGAGCTCATGGTTTTCCACTTGCCGGGCAAGAGGGGTTCCTGGCTGCATGGAACAACTGAATACATGAAGATATGCAAGAGGAAGATTCTCAAGGAAACGGTACATCTGCGAAAAATCATCAACGGTTTCTCCAGGATAGCCAACTATCACATCAGTTCCGATGGCACAATCGGCAATTCGCTCTACGGCATGCATTACTCTTGAGCGGTACATTGCCGTATCGTAACGGCGGCGCATCGCCTTGAGAATAGTGTCCGATCCACTCTGGAGAGGAATATGAAAATGAGGTGCTATTCTTTCTGAGCGTGCAACAAGCGCAATCAACTTTTCATCAATAAAGTCCGGTTCTATCGAACTGATACGGATACGGCTGACGTTGACATGCTCAAGCTTTTGCAAGAGATCACAAAGCGTCATCCCCTCATGACGATAGTCGCCTATATTAACTCCGGTCAGAACAATTTCCCGATATCCTGATGAAGCCATGGTGTGTGCACGCTCAACAATTCGAGCTATAGAAAGCGAGCGCGACCGTCCCCTTGCTTTCGGAATCGTGCAATAGGCACATCCATAGTCACAGCCATCCTGTATTTTCAAAAAAGCACGGGTCCGGTCAGAACTCTTAACCGCCGGCAAAGAATATCCGGGATATACCTCTTCAATAGTACTGGCCGGAGAGACCTTGACAAGGGGGGAGACAATCGTTCCAGCGCTGATATCATCGTATAATTGTATATCGAATTTATCGTTACTGCCAAAAATGGCGTCTACACCCTCTATTGAAGCAAGATTTTCCGGATTCAACTGAGAATAACATCCGATAACTGCAATCCGGCTGGCAGGATTTTTTTTTATGATCCCCCTGATTTTCTGACGACTTTTCTTTTCAGCCTGTTTTGTGACTGCACAGGTATGCACAATAATAAGATCAGCGCCCTCTTCTATTGAGCGCAACTCCCACCCATGCTGACATAAATCATCAAGAATAGAGGAGGTTTCAGAATAATTCAATTTACACCCAAGGGTTACTGCAGCAACTCGCTTATGAATATGACCGTTCATATCTCTATTTTTCCTGCATTGTAATACTTCGAAAGCATCAATCTTTATAGAAAGAGTTCCCCGCCTTTTTCTTTATCATGTAAGACTGTAATTTCGTATAGTCCCTTGTAAACAGATTGAATCCTCTCATAAAAAGTTCTATGAATTCCTCTCCTTTCTCTTGCGGTTTCGCAATTATTATAGGTCCGCCAAATGCTGGCAAGTCGACCCTGCTCAACGAGATTCTCGACTATAAACTTTCTATTGTAACACCAAAGCCGCAAACTACAAGGAAAAAAATCACAGGAATATATCACAACGATACCTGTCAGATAATTTTTCTCGATACACCGGGCATCATGAAGCCTCAACAGCAGCTTCATCAGTCCATGCTTGAAATTATCAGAACCACCCTGAAAGATGCAGATATCGTTATCGCCCTGCTCCCATTTTCAGGGAAAAAAGATCTTTTTGACAGGGAATTTGCTGAAGAACTTTTTAATGACTGGTTGAAACCCTCCGGGAAAAAGGTTATTGCAGTTCTCAATAAATGCGATCTTGTAACCAGCGCCCGTCAGCTTGAAGCTGAAGAGATTGTCAGAAAAACATGGAATCCGGCTGCAGTTCTCTCCGTTTCAGCATTGAAAGCAAGTAACCTCCCGCAGCTTATCGAAACTATCCGGCCGTTTCTTCCACTCCATTATCCCTTATATCCGGAAGATACTCTCAGCACGGCGCCAGAGCGGTTTTTTGTCAGTGAAATCATTCGTGAAAAGATATTTCTGCTCTACGGCCGTGAAGTTCCTTATTCAACAGAAGTAGTCATTGATGAATTCAAAGAACAGCATGAAGCCGATCCAACAAGAAAAGATCTTATCCGCTGCTCGGTCGTCGTTGAGCGTGAAACCCAGAAGCAGATATTGATTGGCAGCAAGGGAGCTGCTTTGAAAAAACTTGGTCAGACTGCAAGAAAAGATATTGAGGAGATGCTGGGACGTCCTGTATTTCTTGAACTCTTTATAAAAGTGCGCCCTGATTGGAGAAAGAAAAACAACCTGTTGAAAAGCTACGGCTATTAATAGCATTCACAATTTCTGATAGAACAAAAAAAAGCCTTCCCTGTTATAGAGAAGGCTTTTTTTATAGAGAGTAGACCGAAAAAGAAAAGTTAATTCTCAACCGGCTTTTGTTCGCTGCTCTTTCTGTCACCCGATTTAACAGGAGGCTCAAGTTCAGCTGAAGCTGCCTCGATCTCCTTTTTCTCATTAGGGTGAGCAAGCAGGTATGCTTCAATCTCTTCCTTGTTCTTATCCTTGAAATATTCAAGAGCAGAAAGAATGATGCGTTTGTTTTCCTTATCGAATTCAATGACGCGAAGAGGAAGTTCATCACCGATCTTGAATGACGAGTGGATATCCTTTACGCCGCCCTGAAGAAGGTGCGATACAGGAACAAAACCATCGACATCTCCAGGAAGAATCACAATAACACCCTTTTCGATGATCTGTGAAATCTGTCCGGGTGTTTCGGCTCCGACAGCATATTTCTGCTCAAACTCATCCCATGGATCCTGATTGATCTGCTTGTGGCCAAGAGCAATACGGCGGGCATGAACGTCAAACTTAAGCACCTTGACTTCCAGCTCCTGATTCTTTTTGACCAGCTCACTTGGATGACGGATTTTTTTCGTCCATGACAGGTCAGAAATATGAACCAGTCCGTCTACACCAGGCTCCAGCTCAACAAACACACCAAAATCAGTGATATTGCTGACGGTACCCTTATGCAGAGAGTTTTCAATGTATTTTTCCGAAAGCGCAATCCATGGATCTTCGTTGACACGCTTCATGGAAAGGGAGAGCTTGGTATGATCCTTGTCAATATTGAGGATAACACACTCAACTTCCTGGCCAAGGGTAACAAACTGACCCGGATGTTTGATATGCTGTGTCCAGCTCATTTCGGAAATATGAACAAGGCCTTCGATGCCCTTTTCGATTTCCACAAAAGCGCCGTAATCAGTAATCGAAACAACACGACCTTGAGCTTTCGATCCAACAGGATACTTGAGCTCGATATTTTCCCAAGGGTGAGACTCGAGCTGCTTCATGCCGAGCGAGACTCTCTTGGTGTTTTCGTCAAAGCCGACAACAACAACCTTGATCGGCTGGTCAAGTTCAACAACCTCTGAAGGATGATTGATTCTACCCCATGTGATATCGGTAATGTGTACCAGACCGTCAAGACCACCAAGATCTACAAAGATACCGAAGTCGGTAATATTCTTGACCGTTCCTTCAAGTACCATACCAACCTTGATATTGTCAAGCATCTCTTCACGACGGGCGGCATACGCCTCTTCAAGGATGACTTTATGACTGACAACAATATTCTGGGTAACTGGATTGATTTTGACCACTCTGAAGTCCATCGTCTGACCGACAAGAGCGTCGAAATCGCGAACTGGTTTAACATCAATCTGCGAACCGGGAAGGAATGCTTCAACTCCGGACAGGGATACGGTCATGCCGCCCTTGACACGATTGATAATCTTACCGTTGATGATCGTATCGTTTTCAATTGAATCATAGATTTTATCCCAGATTCTAAGGACATCAGCTTTCTTCTTTGAAAGAATAAGCTGCCCCATCTTGTCTTCGATGTTCTCAAGATAAACTTCAACGTCATCACCGACATTGACTTCATCCTCGGCTCTGAATTCAAGCAGTGATACGATACCTTCAGATTTGAACCCGACATCAATCGTAACATCCTTGTTGGATATCGAGACGATGCGGCCCTTGATAATCTCATCTTCGGTAATTTCATTGAGCGTGCTTGAATAAAGCTGCTCCATCAATGCAAGTTCAGCGGGCTCGTAGTGCGCAAAAAACTTGAGTTTTTTTCTTGCTGGTCTTTCCTTGACCTTCTTGTCCTGTGTAGTAAATGCTTCTGCCATTAATTTTTTCCTTCCTCTCTTGTAGTTAGCCGGCCAGCCGCGAGAGATATCGGCATGGGGTTTCAGGGTTAATAAAAAAGAATCTGTGGACCGCCGTAGTGTTTACCGGCCATCCTTCTGTAAATCCAACGCAAGATTATATACTATATCCACCTGGCGCTCTATCGTCAGATCCGATGTATCAATTTCGTGAGCGTCAACGTGTTTTTTTAACGGTGCATACTCCCTTTCGGCATCCTCACGATCTCTTTGCTTTATTTCATCTTCAAGCACATCAAGATCAGGCAGTTCAGCTCCATCCACGCACTTTGCAATCAACTCAGCATATCGCCGTTTCGCTCTTTCCCTGGCATCGGCAACAAGAAATATTTTCAGTTCGGCATCAGGAAAAACAACAGTTCCTATATCCCGTCCATCCATGACAACCCCGCGCTCGTGCCCAAGCTCCTGCTGCATCTCCCTGAGCCTGTCACGAACAGGCTTGAGTGAACTTATAAAACTTACCTCACGGCTTACGCGGTTATCCCTGATTTCAGCAGTAACATCGCCGCCGTTCAACAAGACACGGTCGCCGTCAAACCGTATTGAAATATCCTTGATTAAATCGGAAACGCTCTCGGGAGAGCGTCGCAAATCATCGAGTAACCCCAGCCGAAGGGCTTTGAGGGTAACTGAACGATACATTGCACCAGTGTCGATATAGGTATATCCAAGCTGCTGCGCCACTCTTCGGGCAGTTGTACTCTTCCCGGAAGCTGCCGGCCCGTCAATGGCAATGATGATACGCTTTTTCCCGATTTGCTGTTTCACACGCATTTTAATTAGACTCTCATTTTATAAAAAATATTTGCTTTTTCCAAACATATTGGTTACATGTTAAAACCCTTGGTTTTTAGTCATTCATATTTCAATATTTCTCTTTATGTCACTTCGCTGCGGCATCGTCGGACTGCCAAATGTTGGGAAGTCTACACTTTTCAATGCTATAACTGCAAAACAGGCTGAAGCGGCCAATTATCCATTCTGCACTATAGAACCAAATGTCGGAACCGTTCTGGTGCCGGACGAGCGTATGCAGCAGATTGCCGATGTCGTTCATACTCCGACACTTGTTCCTGCAACTCTTGAAATTGTCGATATTGCCGGCCTTGTAAAAGGGGCAAGCAAGGGTGAAGGACTGGGAAACCAGTTCCTGTCACATATCAGGGAGGTTGATGCGATTGTGCACGTCGTTCGATGTTTTGATGATGACAACATCATCCATGTCGAAGGCCGGATTGACCCTGCTGACGATATTGTCACTATTGAAACTGAGCTGATGCTGGCCGATCTTGACAGTATGGAACGCAGGATAGAACGCCTGAGAAAAAATGCAAAAAAGGAAAAAGAGCTTCTGCTGCAACTTGATCTTGCAGAAAAAATAATCACTGGACTCAGTGAAGGTATTCCTGCGCGAACCATCCTTGAAACCGATGAGGAAAAGGTAATGGCCCGGCAGTTTTTCCTCTTGTCGTCCAAACCCATACTTTTTGCCGCTAATGTCGCAGAATCAGATCTTCCTGATGGAAACGACTATTCAAAAAAGGTTGCGGAAGTTGCAGAGGCATCCGGCGCCAAAATGCTGATTATCAGTGCGCAGACCGAAGCAGATATTGCGGAACTGCCTGAGGAAGAGCGGCCGGAATTTCTCGAAAGCATAGGGTTGAACTTGTCGGGCCTTGATCGACTGATTAAAACAGCCTATGATCTGCTTGGACTGCAGACCTATTTTACTGCCGGAGAGAAAGAGGTTCACGCATGGACGATACATAAAGGCGCCGCTGCACCGGAAGCTGCTGGAGCAATCCATTCTGATTTTGAAAAAGGATTTATCCGCGCAGAAGTGATGTCATACCGCGATCTAATAGAGTTAGGTTCCGAGCAGAAAGTCAAGGTTGCCGGAAAGCTCCGTTCAGAAGGCAAGGAGTATATTGTTAAAGACGGCGATGTCATTGTTTTCCGTTTTAATGTATAGCTTATAGCTTTTTAACCGTTGACAGTTGTTCATTATTAAGACCGGCAATGATTAATAACGTTTCCTCTGGAAGTCCTATCGGTATTTTTGACTCCGGTATTGGCGGACTCACTGTAGTCAAAGCCGTACAGGCAGCCCTGCCTTTTGAACGGATTATCTATTTTGGCGATACAGCAAGGGTCCCCTACGGACCGAAATCTCAGGTTACCATAAGAAAGTACGCTTCTGACGATACCCGCATTCTCATGAGGTATCAGCCAAAAATGATTATTGTTGCCTGCAATACCGTTTCAGCACTTGCACTCGATGTTGTCGAGAACGCATGTGGAGCAATTCCAGTTATTGGAGTTTTAAAAGCCGGTGCTGAACTTGCAGTTAAGGCAACAAAAAATAACCGTATCGGCGTGATCGGCACGCAGGCAACAATCTCTTCAAACGCCTATGCGAGTGCAATTAACCTGCTTAATCCAGAGATAGAGGTCGTTTCAAAAGCCTGCCCTCTTTTTGTTCCTCTTGCTGAAGAGGGTTTTATCGATCATCATGCGACAAAACTTATTGCAACCGAATATCTCTCAGAACTCAGAAAACAGGAAATTGATACACTGGTACTCGGCTGTACACACTACCCCATTCTTCGTCAGGTGATTGAAGAAACAATCGGTCATGGAATCCGTATCATTGACTCTGCCGAAGCTGTAGCACTCAGGACAAAACAACTGCTGACGGAGTCGGAACTGCTTAACCCCGTCGGGAAAGCTTACGCTCCACACCTCCTGGTCAGCGATCTTCCTCAAAAATTCAGCATGCTTTATCAGCTCTTCATGGGTTCAGACATGCCGGATGTTGAACTGATTGAAGTATAACAGCCGAACAAAAACATCTCGACCTCACTCGCTGAAACACAGTGCTCTTCTTTTCGATTTTGCCTTTTGTATCCATACTTGTTACTTTCATTTTCGATTGGTGATTTTTGATTTTTGACTTAAAACGGTACAGCGTGAAAGTAAACCTCGACAGAACTTCGTCAGGATTCTGCATAGGAGTGCAGGGAACCATATTTGTTGCTGAAGAAAAACTTCAGACAGAGGGAGGATTATACTCTTTCGGCGATGTTGTCCATAATGAGGTTGAAGTGAAACGTCTGGAAGCCCTCGGACTTGTAACCGTTGACGAAAACGGTTTTAAAAAGCTCAAAAACGCCAAGGTGCTTATCCGGGCACATGGAGAGCCTCCTTCGACATACAGGATTGCCAGAGAAAACAATCTCACCATTACCGACACAACCTGTCCTGTCGTATCCCGACTTCAGCGAACGACCAGAATGCTCTATAAGCTGGGCTACCAGATCATTATATACGGCAAACACACCCACCCTGAAGTTATCGGCATCAACGGACAATGCGATAATTCCGCTGTCATTATCAAGCACCCCGACCTCAGCGACCCTGAAGAGATAAAGGCGCTTGACCCTTCAAAAAAATCAGCGCTTATTTCTCAGACAACCATGGATATTCCCGGGTTTTATGAGCTTAAGGAAAATCTTGAGCGCTATTTCGCTCCAGCTGGTTCAGCTAAACAGGCCTCATGGATGGCAATCCGGGATATTGACATTACCGCTGATATGACCAAGGTACTTCCCATGCCGCAGCATGTCTTCAAAGACACAATCTGCCGCCAGGTATCAAGCAGAAACCAGAAACTCCATGACTTTTCTCTTGCCAATGACACGGTCATCTTTGTAGCAGGCAAAAAAAGCTCAAACGGCCAGGTGCTTTTCAATATCTGTAAAGCGGCAAACCCGCACAGTTACTTTATTGAAGACATCGATGAACTCCAGGACACCTGGTTGAGGAGCGCTGAAGGCAAGAGGGTTGACAATGTCGGGGTATGCGGCGCAACCTCAACGCCCATGTGGCTTCTTGAAAAAGTATCCCACTATATTGAACAGAACTTTGGAACAACTTCATGAATTCACTCTCGTTAACCATCAACGGTCAACACGTTACATCCTCACCCGATCTATCGATTCTTGAAGCTGCAACAAATGCAGGCATTGAGATTCCAACTCTTTGTTTTCAGGACTCCCTCCACGAAACGGGTTCATGCTGGATGTGCATTGTGGAGATCAAGGGAAAAAACCGTTTTGTTCCCGCATGCCACACGCTCGTATCAGAAGGGATGATCATTGAAACTGACAATGAAACCCTGAACTCGATGAGAAGGCAAAGCATTGAAAACATCATCGAAGAACATAGCGGAGACTGCATGGGACCCTGTGAGGTGTCATGCCCTGCGGGTTGCGATATTCCAGACTTTATCGCAGCAATTTCACAAAAGAATGACAGAGAGGCTCTAAAAATAATAAAGGAAACAATTCCCCTTCCAGGGATCCTCGGCAGGATCTGCCCGGCTCCCTGTGAAGACGAATGCAGAAGGCATGGAATAGATACTCCCGTATCTATCTGTTCCCTCAAACGGTATGCCGCGGATAGAGAGAGCGCAGAGCACGATCGGTTTATCCCTGAAATTGCCCCTGAAACAGGAAAAAAAGTTGCAGTAATAGGATCAGGACCAGCCGGACTTAGCGCAGCTTACTTCCTTCTCCGCAATGGGCATGCAGTCACAATTTTTGAATCCGCTCCTGATGCCGGAGGCATGATGCGCTTCGGAATTCCACGCTTCAGACTTCCCGAGAGTGTTATAGAGAGTGATATCGCAACACTGCGGGCTATGGGTGTAGAGTTCCGTTTCAACACAACTTTCGGCCAGCAAATCACTGTCGACACCCTGAAAAAGGAATATGATGCACTGTTTCTTGCCGTCGGCGCGCAAGTTGCCTTGAGCATGAACATTCCCGGTGAACACGAACCCGGAGTAATAAGCGGTATTGCGTTTCTTCGTAAAGCATCTTGCGGCGAGCAGCAGACTATCGGACAGCATGTCATCGTAACCGGTGGTGGAGATACCGCCATTGATGCAGCAAGAACAGCGATTCGTCTTGGAGCAGCAACAGTAACGATCCTTTATCGACGTTCTAAACAAGAGATGCCTGCAAACCCCTCCGAAATTGAGGCAGCGCTTGCCGAAGGTATCACTCTCATTGAGCACGCTGCTCCAGCAGCGATCAACACCGTAAACGGCAACCTTCAAATCGCGGCAATTCGCATGAAGCCTGGCGAACCGGACAATACAGGACGGAGAGTCCCGGTACCTGTCGAAGGCTCAGAGTTTACTGTAACCACAGATACAATCATATCAGCTATCGGCCAGCAAATTGACCCGTCAGCAGCAAATTCAGCAGGCATAGGTGTTGCTGAAAGAGGAGAACTGCAAGTAAATCCCGAGACTCTGCAGTCAGCAACGCCATGGATATTTGCCGGAGGAGACTGCATAACCGGCACCAATATTGCTATCCGTGCGGTTGATCAGGGAAAACGGGCGGCTCATACCATAAACCTCTTTTTAAACGGCGAAGTGCCTCGAAGACCAAAAGATTCTTTCAACTCTTCCTATGGCGCCAGAGACCATGCACCGAAGGCATTCTATGAGGCAAAACCACCTGCGGAAAGAGTCCCTATGCCTGAATTATCTCTGGAAAAACGATCAAAAAGTTTCATGGAAGTTGCGCTTGGCTATACCGAAGATTATGCCCGTCAGGAAGCCCGGAGATGCCTCCAGTGCAGGTGCGGCGCAATCACGGATTGCCGTCTGAGAGAGCTCGCAAATCGGTTTTCGCCCTTGAAAACAGCAGAACCCCATAATCATACGGGTTTTTATAAGGCGACAAAAGCCGACATAAGCCTGGAAAGAGAAAAGTGCGTTGACTGCGGAATATGTGTCCGTATGCTTGAGCAGTCAGATGGCGATGCCGCCCTTGACAGCTCCCTCATGACAGACGGCTGTCCTACCGGGGCGATTTCCTTAACCCCTGGGTAACAACAGAACATTACTTTTTGGGAGATTTCAGGAAGTCAAAAATATGGCTGAACAGAGTCGAGACAAAATGGAATATGTTCTTGAACCAGAGGCCAATATGTTGAAAAGCCTCATGCGTTGCCCCCCCTGTGAGCTGGAGATAGGCCGCATAAAGCACCAGAATAGCAGCTGTCACAAGAAATAATCGCATGACTCTTCTCAAAAAAGAGAACAGAATCATAATCGCAATGATGACCGCGATAACAAACAGAACAGGATGACCAACGAGATAGTCAATAGCTTTTTCCATAGTTACATGATCTTTGTTTAAAGATATTCCTGTAAGATAGCCGCAATTTTTCTTGAAGGAGAAGCGCTTGCAAGCTTGTCTCGAGCTGCAGTCAACTCCCGGCGCATAGCAGCTGCTGCCTCAGGGTTATCAAGAATCATTCTTGCAGTCCGGTATATCTCCGCTCCGTTAGCCTCATGCTGGATGAGTTCAGGAACAGCTCTCTCACTGCTCCAAAGTCCTTTGGCAACGATATTGGCCAGCGATATATTTTTCAGCTTGATAACCAGCCGCCCTATCAGATAGTTAAGCATCCCCGTTTTATAGACAACAATCATCGGCACACCAAAACAAAGCGATTCAAGAGTTGCTGTTCCGGAGGTTACTAAAGCAAGATCGCTGAACTGCATGACCTCATAGGCTGAACATGGTATAATGGAGAGCTCCCCGTACTGTTTCAAAACATGGTAACTGGAGTCAGTGAGATTAGGAGCGCGACCGAAAAGAAATACCACACGGTACTCCTTGTTCAGCAGGCGGGCAGCTTTAAGCATTTCAGGCAGAATATGAGCTATCTCCTGCGGACGACTTCCCGGAAGAAGGCCGATAAGCATGATATCCGGTGCTATAGTATGCTTCTTTAAAAACATCTCTCTGGAACAGAGAGAGAGTTCCGCAAGCTGCTCAATCACCGGGTGACCGACAAATTCAGCATGTATGCCATGGCGGCGATAAAAATCTACCTCAAAATCAAAAATAACAAGCAGCCGGTCTACATCTCGTCTGATCGCGTTTACACGCCCCTCTTTCCATGCCCAGACCTGGGGTGATATATAATAGATAACAGGGATGCCAAGCTCATGAAAAAAACGCGCCATCAGCAGATTCATGCCCGGATAATCAACAAGCAAAGCCGCCAGAGGTTTTTCCCTCTGTACCGCTTCCTTGAGATCGCGAATAACGCGTCGCAAGAATCCTGAATGCTTCAGTACATCGACAAACCCCATGATGCTTGTCTCTGAGCAATCATACAGCAGATCCGCGCCAAGGGCCCGAAGTTTCTCGCCGCCTATACCGAACACCTTGACATCAGGCCTTGCCTTCAAAAGTTCGGCTATCACTCCTGAGGCATGCATATCACCTGAAACTTCACCAGCTAAAACAAAAAGCTTCTTTGCCATCAAAAAAGAGAGATAATTGGATGAACGACAGGGAAACTGTATTTTGCGACATATTTATCACAATATTGAATGACTATGTTTCGATTTCCATTATATCAAAATCAATAAAGAATGCAAGTTAAATTCGGTACGGACGGATGGCGCGCGATTATAGCAAAAGATTATACCTATGATAACCTGAAACTGGCAGCACTCGCTTCTGCCCGTTACTTTCTTAGTCATCCAAACAGTGCAAGGGGTGTATGTGTCGGGTACGATACCCGTTTCATGTCAAAAGAGTTTGCCCAATATACAGCTGAAGTATTCTCATCACAGGGACTGAAGGTCTATCTGTCAGACAGTTTTGCTTCAACTCCCGCTGTCTCTCTCTATACAAAAGCAAAGCAGCTTGCAGGTGGAATTGTCATTACCGCATCCCACAATCCCTCCATATATAACGGCTTCAAGGTCAAGGCCTCCTATGGCGGTCCGGCTCACCCGGAAGTGATTGCGGAAATTGAGAATATCCTTCCTCAAATTGATCCGCAAACCAAGATAGTAATTGATAATAAACTGATCGAGCTGACTGATATGAAAGGTTTTTATCTAACCTATCTGAAAAGCAGCATTGATCTTCCGCTTATTCGCGAGTCCAGAATAAAAATTGCCCATAACGCCATGTTCGGCGCCGGTCAGGATCTTATCACTAGCCTGTTTGATGAATCGATGCTCAGCTGTTACCACTGCAGCATCAACCCTGGTTTCGGAGGCATTAATCCCGAACCTATTCCTCAGTATATCACAGAATTCATCGAGTTCTTTAAAGAGGTTGAGCCGGATGTCGCCATAATCAATGACGGGGATGCTGACAGAATAGGCATGCTCGATGAAAACGGCGCTTTTGTGGACTCCCACAAACTTTTTGCCATTATTCTCAAGGATCTTGTTGAACAAAAGCATCAAACCGGCGAAGTTGCCAAAACATTTGCCCTTACCGATGTAATCGACAAAATCTGCAAAAAGTATAATCTTGTCATGCATGAACTGCCGGTCGGATTCAAGCATGTCAGTAAGCTCATGACAACCAACAACATACTTATCGGAGGTGAAGAGTCCGGCGGTATAGGCATTACCTCATTTCTACCTGAACGCGATGGTGTATACACCGGCCTGCTGATCCTTGAAATGATGACCCGCAGAGAAAAGAAGCTTTCAGAGCTTGTTCAGGAACTCTACGATGAATACGGCTTTTTCTGTTATAACCGACTCGACCTGCGCGTGAGTGACGAAATAAAACAGGCTATTATTGACCGTGCTTCCACAGGCAGCCTTGAAAACATTGCGGGATACAAAATCCTGAAATTCAATAATCTTGACGGCTACAAATATCACTTTGAAGGTGGATGGATGCTGATACGGCCTTCCGGAACAGAACCGGTACTGCGCCTATATTGCGAAGCGGATTCACAGGAAAAAGTTGACAAGGTCCTTGCCTTTGCCTCAAAACTTGCCTGATAAGCCATTGGGCAGAACGTAATGAATGACGATTTTCCTGGATTATCAAGCAGGGAGATCGTCATTTATCGTATACCCGATTTTATTTGTGAATACCAGCGCATGAATTATAGTGTTCTGACGTCGAAACAGGTGATCAGTCAAATAGGTTACCTGGGAGATAATGCCAAGTGTATGAGTTTACAGCAAATGCGGAAAAGGCAGCAATAGCCGGCGCAGTGAAAAACAGTGCATTGCATAAATCAGGTATGGCATCGAAAGAAGAGTCGTTCAGATCCCTTGTTGCTGAACATCAGGAAATGGTAATCAATACCTGCTACAGGTTTGTCTTTAACCGGGAAGATGCTGAAGATCTTGCCCAGGACGTTTTTATCGAAGTATACCGGTCTCTTGAACAGTTCAGGGAAGAAGCCAGGCTATCGACATGGATATACAGAATCGCAGTCACAAAATCCCTTGACCATCTGCGCCGTTTGAAACGAAAAAAACGGTTCAGCTCATTAAAAAGGGTCATCGGCATTGAGGATCCATCCTCTGACATCCCAGCTCCTTTCAGTGAAAACCCGGCTGCAGCATTTGCGGAAACCGAAGAAGCCCGGGTCTTACAGGAGGCTCTCGGCACTCTCCCCGACAGCCAGAAAACAGCGTTTCTTCTCAGCAAACAGGAGGGCTTCAGCAATCAGGAAATTGCTGATATCCTCAAAACATCGGTATCAGCCGTTGAATCTCTAGTACACCGCGCAAAAAGAAACCTTCACGACAAGCTCTATGGATACTACAAACAGCAATGATTTTATTGCAACCACAAGGTTTTCAACTGCCTGTCGTCAGATATAATGAAACAGGAAATTATGATGAAACAGCACAACAAAAATACTGAAGAACATGTCGCTGAGACCATGAAGCTGCTAGACGAAATGAAACCACTGGAGGTTAATCATTTTTTCAGAGCGCGGCTGATGCAACGCATAGAGCGGGAGTTCGTACCCGGGGCAAAGCACTCAATTACTTTTGCTGGCAATCGCTTCGCTTTACGTCTGGCATTTTTTGCGCTGCTTATTATTATCAATATCGGTGCCACACTGCTCTCCGTTCAGCATAATAACCGGGGGACAACATCAGTGTCCACCATCAGCGAAATGCTTGATAAACTAAGTGACGACTATACGAGTCAGGAATTTGCTTACTACGACCAGTCTGCCACCTATGCGGCTGACACCGTTCCAAATGAAAACCAGACGCCTTAAACGCTAACCTGTATTTTGAAGACAACTACTTGAATTGAGTGATAATTGACTCACAATAAAAAAGGAGATCCGATGAAAAAAACCATGATGATGTTACTCATGTCGGCCTCGTTGCTTGGTTTTGGCGGTGTTGCCTTTGCTGCAACTGATTACAGCCATGCAACCGACACGGAACTGGCAGCTCTTCGAGGAAAAATGAAAAATTCACCCGTCGAAGATAGGATGGCTTACCACCATGAATGGCAAAAAAGACTTGCAGAGCTTGGACCTGATGACAGAATGCCTTACATGAGAGGACCCGGGGAAGCGGGAGGAAATTGGCAAAATTGCGGGAATCCCTGGATGCAGGAACGTCTGGGACTGAACGACAAACAAAGCGCTCAAATGCAGGAACTGCATAAGAAACACTTCAATACTATGATTGCTGAGAAGGAAAAACTTGCAGCATTAAACGGCGAACTTCGACAGGAATCGATAAAAAATCATCTTGACAAGAAAAAAATCGATGTGCTTTCCGAAAAAATCGGCAGGTTGCACGCCAACCTGGCCCACCTGAAAAGCTCTCACCTGGCTGAACTTGCCACAATACTTTCACCGGCTCAGATCGAAAAAATGCAGCCAATGATGGGGCCGCGTCAGATGCGTTGGAACTGCGGGATGAGGGGTAACTGCGGCATGATGCCATAATATAACTCAGCCCTTTTGAAAATAAGCAGGCTCATCAAAACTGATGGCCTGCTTGAAATTATGCTTTACATTATGAACTTTTTTACTTCAAAACGCATAATCACCTCCGCGTTTGTACTTCTTGTTCTGTTCAATGGAGCACTGCTCAGCGTTCTCTGGATGCAGAACACGCCCAGACCGGAGCCGCCCCCAGGAGGCCGCCAATTCAATCATGACAATTTTTTCGCAAGGCAGCTCGACCTCAATGCATCACAGACTGTCACTTTCGAAAAACTGCGTCAGGAGCATTTTCTAAAAGTCAGACCGGAAATAGAGAGCATTGCCTCGCTAAAAAAACAACTGGTTGTGGAGTCGCTTAAGGATAAGCCTGATACTAAAACAACTGAATCCATTGTTGCCTCAATAGGCGTTCATCATGCCGCCATAGAGCGTGAACAGGTTATTCATTTTCATCAGCTGACCAAACTCTGCACACCCGAACAAAAGGGCCGGTTAAAAGAGGTGCTTGAAAACATGGCAACCCGCAAATTGCACCATGGAGGCAGAGGGCGATGGGGTGATGCCCCTTCTGCTGTCAAAGGAGATTGCAATCGACCTCCGCGATAACATAAGAGGAGAAAACAGGTTAGAAATCAGGCCCGCCTGAACTTATTGCCCACCTTCACGGCAACAAGCCTCGTCTCTTCCCGGAAAAGCGCCATGGCAAACGCAAGATAAAGCAGAAGCATGGCTGCTTTTATGCCAACGATCGTTCCTGCCTGAAAGAGCTCCGGTCCGACAGCAAACTGAATCCATCCCAGTGCTGTACCCGCCACAAACAACAGAAAAAGTTTCAGCCAGTCATAGCTGACGGGAAAGACTTTAAGCGAGTACCACGCCATAACAAGGCACATAACAGCAGTCCCGGCTACAATAGCATACGCAGCACCATCCATACCTCGTAATGGAACAAGCCACCAGCAGAAAAGTGCAGTAACTGCCGCACCGGCAAACGTGACAACAGGCAGATATCGGGTATTACCTGTTATAAGAATGCCAGCGGAAAGATTGGTCGATACCATATCAAACACATAACTCAAAAAAATCCAAGGCAATATGGAAAGCCCTATCCAGTAACGGGGAGGAAGCAGGTAAAAACTGCCTGCATAGTGATAGCGTACAAGATCAGGAACAAAATAAGTAGCTGCCAGGGCAAGAAACATGGTAACAAAGGTTGAAATACTCAGCACATGCTGAAAGAGCTTTTTAGCATCCGGATCCTTTGCATGCTGCAGAAAAAAAGGCTGCCATGCAAAACGAAATACCTGGATAAAAAGCTGCAGTACAACCCCGAAAGCTGCAATCCTTCCATAAATACCTACAATATCAGAGGGCTGATAGCCTTTCCCATAGATCTGTTCTATCTGTGAAGCTGGTATGCGGATTAAAATATTCCGGTCAATCAGATGAATCAATAGCCCTGCAATCCCTGTCGGTACATAAGGCAACCCTATGCGAAGCATTTCACGCAACTGCGTAGCTGAAAAGAAAAGTCTGAACTGACTGAACACAGGAATAACGAGCAAAAGACTGACCAGAGAGCCGAAAGCCTCGGCAATAAAAACCCCGGACAAACCGAAATGCAGAGGGACAATAAGAATCACTGCACTGACAACGACAGCAATCACCCCGACTACTCTGGCAATGGCAAATTGCAGAGCCTTTCTTTTCAATCGAAGTTCTGCAAATGGAATAACCAGAAGAGTGTCAATCCACAAAATAAGTGCGGCATACCGGACGAACGTAAAATCAGTAGTCGATAACCCGATTAATTGGGCAATAAGTGGAGCAAAAAATACTACCCCCAGTGCAAACAGGGTAGAGGTAACAAACAGGGTAAGAAAGGCCGTTGAGAAAAGCTGCGTTTCATCCCGATCTTTATCGGCCGAATCTGAAACCACTTTGAGGTATGAAGTCTCAAGCCCATACGAAAACAATACATTGGCCAGAGCTATGTTGGCATAGATAATGGTTTGCACACCATTATCAAACGTTGAAAGTTTATTGGCGTAGAGGGGAACCAGCAGATAATTGAGACTGCGAGCCAGTATGGTACTCGAACCGTAGATAACGGTATCTTTGAAAAGAAGCTTTAACTTTGAAAGCATGCAAAAAATAAAATCAAAAAAAACTTAACCATTACCTTCAGCCGCCGTCCCTGTCACTCCGGAACCATTGGCCGCCTCCTTTTGCTTCCTTATAGCCTCCGCATCAATCTGAAATCTTCCATCTTTCTGAATAACAGGAATTCTTGATATAACCTCCTTGAGATGGCGCTGTGCTTCCGCCTGCTGTTCTTTAAGCTTTTCAAGTTCATCACCATGCAGACCCACAGGATTATCCTTATCAATCAGCGAATCCTTAAACGACTCTATTTGCAGGTTTTGCTCCGTTTTCATGTACCCTATAAACTTGGTGAACAAAAAAATAAACAAGGAAAACACCGAAAGGGATAACGCCATAACGAGAACCCAGCTCATCGAATCAAAATTCATTTCCGTAACGTTATGATTAGTAAACCAAATGGTAATTACCCAATTTAGCCGATATTACACTTTATAAAAAGAGTAACTGATTTTCTTTTATTTATTGAAGCACATATTCATAACGATAGCATGAATACCTCATCTCCAAACCAGTACATTACGCAAACAGGAAGAACAATTCTGGAACAGGAAGCTCGTGCCATTCAACAGATTGCTGAACGGCTTGACAGCAGTTTTTCCGAGGCTGTCATGCTGCTCGTCGCATGCAAGGGAAAAATCATTATCTCCGGCATGGGGAAATCCGGCATTATCGCCCAGAAAATTGCAGCAACCATGTCGTCCACCGGTTCAACAGCCCTTTTTCTTCACCCTGCAGATGCTGCTCATGGAGATCTTGGTATCGTCAGCCAGGATGATGTTGTTATCTGCCTGTCCAAAAGCGGCACCACGGAAGAACTTAATTTTATAATCCCCGCACTCAAGCAGATCGGCGCAACAATCATTGCCATGACCGGCAATAAACGATCGTTTCTTGCCCTGAACGCCCACATTACCCTTGATACCGACATAGAAAAGGAAGCCTGCCCTTACGACCTTGCCCCGACCACGTCAACCACAGCAATGCTGGCCATGGGAGATGCGCTCGCCATCTCGTTGATGCAGCAGAAGAATTTCACCCAGAGGGATTTTGCGCTCACCCACCCCAAAGGATCACTCGGACGAAGGCTGACCGTAAAAGTTACGGATATCATGGCAAAAGACAACGCAGTACCATTCGTCAAAGAAAATGCCTCTGTCACCGACCTGATTCTTGAAATGACCTCGAAACGATACGGGGTAAGTGCTGTTGTCGATGAAGAAGGACGCTTGAGGGGCATATTTACCGACGGCGATCTCCGCCGCCTTGTTCAAAGCGGAAAAGAGTTCCTTAGCCTCAGTGCAGGCTCAGTCATGACTGCAAACCCGAAAACAGTCTCTACCAGCACCATGGCCAAAGATTGTCTTGATATCCTCGAAACCTACCGCATCACGCAGCTTCTGGTCTGCGACAGTGAACAGCATCCGGTCGGCATGGTTCATATTCATGACCTGATAACCCTTGGCCTCTGACAGATCGTTATGAACTCAACGCTGGGTAATCGGTATACCCCTCAGGCCCGGACATATAGAAGGTCGTCATATCCGCTTCGTTGACCGCAGCACCGGACTTCCATCTCGCAACCAGATCAGGATTGGCAAGGAACGGCCTCCCCACTGCTATCAGATCACACTTTTCCTCTGCCAGATCACGCTCCGCACGAGCGGCATCGTAGCCGCCAGAGAGAATCAGCTTCCCGTTAAACTCGTTACGGAACGTTGCTTTGATTGAGGCAGGTACTTCCGGCGCACCCATCGATGAGTGATCGACCAGGTGGATGTAGAGCAGACAGCGAGCACTGAGCTGCCTTGCAAGATAGGTATAATCAGCCTCCATAGCCGGGTAGAGCGGCATATCATTGAAAATGCCGTAAGGCGACAGGCGGATGCCAACCCTCTCCTTGCCGATAGCCTTGCTCGCCGCGTCAGCGACTTCGAGCACAAAGCGGGAACGGTGCTCAATAGTGCCGCCATAGTGATCTTTGCGCTGATTGGAAGTAGGCCGGATAAATTGCTCAAGCAGATAGCCGTTTGCGCTGTGCAGTTCTATACCATCAAATCCGGCTTGAATAGCGTTTCTCGCGGCCTGTGCAAACTCTTCGATAGTGCTTTTGATATCTTCATCACTCATTGCCTGCGGGACGACATACGGTTTCATACCCTCGGCATCGGTGTATATCTCACCAGCTGCAGCCACTGCTGAAGGTCCCAGCAGATGTGCACCAGCAGGTAAATTAAGAGGATGACCGATTCGTCCACCATGCATTAACTGGATAAACAGCTTTCCGCCCTTAGCATGAACTGTTTTAGTGACAAGCTTCCATCCATCTATCTGCTCCCTTGAAAAAATTCCCGGAATCCGTGGATAGCCCAACCCGTTTGGAGAAGGAGATGCGCCTTCAGTGATGATGAGGCCTGCCGAAGCCCTCTGAGCATAGTACTCAGCCATAAGCTCGCCGGGAAGATTGCCTATTGCCCGATTGCGGGTCATCGGTGCCATCACCAGATGATTTCGGAGCGTGAGTGAACCTATTGTGGTTGGTGAAAATAGCTGCTGCATGACGTTTCCCTCCTGAAAAATGAGCCGATTTTCTGAACTGCAAACAATTAACATGATACCATACCAACTCTTTGAGCGAGGAAAAAATTCAAAGGAAGAAACAGAATAACCGTTAAAGGCGCATTTTCATGAGTTTTCATGTGCATCGTGTATGCTAACTTTTAGCTGATAGACATAGCCTTCTCCATGAGCCGTAAAATCTATCCCTCAGCCGGCAAACGCTTTATAGCCTGTTCCAGCTTTGAAATTTCATCGCGCAGGTAGGCCGCTTTTTCATACTCCATCTGCACAGCAGCCTCCTGCATTTCAATCCGGAGTTCAGCTGCCATGGCATACGTTTCCTGAGGCGTCAGCGTCTCAATGAGGCCCGACAGCAGCCTTTCAGGCTTTGCCTCAAGGCCGAAACGCTTTCTGCGATAGCGCTCTTCCGCATCAGCCACACTGGTGGTATCAAGAACCTGATCAAGCGATTTTATAATTGACTGCGGAGTAATGCCATGATCCTCGTTATACCGATGCTGAATCGCACGACGCCTTGCGGTTTCATCGAGCACTTCACGAATGGAGCGCGTCAGAACATCGGCATAGAGCACAACAAAGCCCTCAACATTACGCGCCGCCCTGCCGGCAATCTGCATAAGCGAACGGGTGTTGCGCAAAAAGCCCTCCTTATCGGCATCAAGAATAGCCACAAGCGATACTTCGGGAAGATCAAGCCCTTCACGAAGGAGGTTAACCCCCACAAGCACATCGATATCCCCCACCCTGAGCTCCCTGAGAATCTGTATGCGCTCAAGACTTTTGATCTCCGAATGCAGGTAGCGCGAGCGTATGCCCGTTTTCCGGAAAAAGTCGTGCAGATCTTCAGCCATTCTCTTTGTCAGCGTCATGACCAGAACCTTATGACCTTTGCCTGTATGGATACGGATTTCAGCAAGGAGATTATCGATCTGCCCCGCGACTGGACGAACTTCAACCGGAGGGTCAAGCAGACCTGTAGGACGCACAAGCTGTTCGACCACCACTCCGCCTGAACGCATCAGTTCATGCTCGCTGGGGGTGGCGCTGACGCAGATGACCTGCGGTGCCATCTCCTCAAACTCCTCAAAACGAAGCGGGCGATTGTCGAGCGCTGAAGGAAGCCTGAAACCGTGCTCAACAAGAATGGTTTTGCGGGAGCGGTCGCCACCGTACATGCCGCGAATCTGCGGCAGCGTTACATGGGATTCATCAATGACAACAAGATAATCCGAAGGGAAATAATCAAGGAGGCAGTAAGGCCGCTCACCCTCTTTGCGTCCGGAAAGGTGCCTTGAATAATTTTCAATCCCCGAACAGTAGCCGAGCTCCTTGATCATTTCAAGATCATAACGGGTCCGCTCCTCAATCCTGCGGGCCTCAAGAAAGCGGTTTTCATCACGATAATAATTCAACCGACCTGCAAGCTCGTTTTCAATTGCCAGCATGGCGTCTCCGAGCTTCTCCTCATCGGCGACAAACTGCCGGGCTGGATAAATAAAGGCGTAGTCTTCGACCCCAAGCACTTCCCCGCTGTTGATTTCAAAGGTCTGAAGACTCTCTATCGTGTTTCCGAAAAACTCTATTCGAAGAGCAAGCTCTTCATGAGCAGGAACAAGATCAATAATATCACCCCTGACCCTGAACTTCCCCGAAGTGGGCTGGACATCATCACGGATATAATGAAGAGCTATCAGCTCTTTGAGAAAAGCATCCCGATCTTTTTCCATTCCGGAACGCAGTTCAAGAATCTGGGCCTTCCAATCTTCAGGTGAACCAAGACCATAAATGCAACTGACAGAACTGACCACAATAACATCCTTCCTGCCACTGAGCAACGCGCTGGTAGTTTTGAGACGCAGGCGTTCAATCTCGTCGTTTATGCGCAGGTCTTTTGCTATATACTTGTCAAGCGCCGGCAGGTAAGCTTCAGGCTGATAGAAGTCGTAGTAGCTGATAAAATACTCAACGGCATTATCGGGGAAAAACTGCTTGAGCTCGCCGTAGAGCTGTGCAGCAAGGGTCTTGTTATGGCTCATCACCAGCACAGGCTTGTTGACCTGGGCAATGACGTTTGAAATGGTATACGTTTTGCCGGAACCGGTAACGCCAAGCAGAGTCTGGTATGGATTACCTGACAGGACTCCCTCGGTAAGCGCTTCGATGGCTTTCGGCTGGTCACCTGCCGGACTGTATGGACTTACAAGCCTGTATATTCCGCTCCCGTTCCCCTGCATAAACAACTCTCCTCTCTTGATAGTATTTCGTATTCCTCTTTCACGCGCATAAAAAGAACTATTAAAGCAATTTGTTAGTTCTTACGCAACATCCACGGGTCATTACCTTCCAATTCCGCCGGTGTGAGAGCTTTAAAATAGAGCAACTTCTGCAACGGTGTAACATGAGCAGTGCTCCTTCAGTTTCCAGACTGTATATTAATGCAAAAAGGTCAGTGATGAAGGTTGCAATTATGCGCTTTATATCCGATTATTATATTTTTTTTTACAACGGGGCAATTTCAGAGGTTCAGAAACCACCGTATCCCTTTGTTTTCGATCGGGATACCCTTTTTACATTTAATATCATGCAGGCCCATGTTCAACGACGTTAAGAACTATCCATACAAGACGGTTTCGGGAGATCCTCTCAATACAAGAATCTATACACTCGATAACGGGCTGACCGTTTTCATGAGTACACTCCGCGATGAGCCAAGAATATATACATCAATCGCCGTAAGGGCAGGCAGTAAAAATGATCCGGCAGAGACAACGGGCCTTGCTCATTACCTTGAGCATATGCTCTTCAAAGGAACGGATTCAATCGGTGCTCTTGACTATGCAAAAGAGCATACCGAGCTTGAAAAGATTTCGGAACTCTATGAACAATACCGTTCAACCGCTGACGCGGATAAAAGAGCTGCGATATACAAGGATATTGACAGCATTTCAAATATTGCCGCCAGCTATACCGTACCAAACGAGTATGACAAACTTCTGAACTCCATCGGGGCTCATGGCACCAATGCCTACACCTGGGTTGAACAGACCGTCTATCTCAACGATATTCCGTCGAACAAACTGGGCCAGTGGCTTACCATTGAAGCGGAGCGGTTCCGTAATCCGGTCATGAGACTTTTTCATACCGAACTTGAGACCGTGTATGAAGAGAAAAACATGACTATGGACAGTGACGGCAGGAAAATATGGGAGAGTATGTTTGCTGACCTTTTTAAAAAAAACACCTACGGCACCCAGACCACGATAGGCAAAGCAGAACATTTGAAAAATCCTTCAATCAAAAATGTTCTAAACTACTACCACACCTACTATGTGCCGAACAACATGGCGCTCTGCATTGCAGGAGATTTCGATCCTGATGCAACGATAAAACTTATCGACGAGAAGTTTTCGGTACTGCGGCCAAAGGAGATTCCTCTCTATACGCCTGCTGTGGAGGAGGAAATAACGGAGCCATCCATCATCACGGTTACAGGCCCGGAATCAGAAGAGGTTGTTATAGGGTTCCGGTTCAATGGAATCAACAGCCCGGATGCTGATTACCTTACCCTTGTTGACAAAATTTTATATAACCAGACAGCCGGACTTATTGATCTTAACCTCAACCAGCAGCAGAAAGTCCTTGATGGCGGCTCGATGCTGGTGATGATGAAAGATTACTCCGCGCATATGCTGAGCGGAAAGCCAAGAGAGGGACAAACTCTTGAAGAGGTGAAAGAGCTGCTGCTCAACCAGCTTGAGCTTCTCAAAGAGGGTAAATTTCATGACTGGCTGCTCGAAGCGGCAATCAATGATCTGAAAATTGAGCAGCTTAAACTCTATGAAAACAACAAGGGGCGTGTAGAAGCCTATGTTGATTCATTTATATGGGGTATGGCCTGGCAGGAACATGTCAGTCAGTTTGAACGTCTGCAGAATATCACAAAAGAGGGGCTGGTAGCGTTTGGCCGGAAGCACTACGGCTCAAATTATGTCAGCGTTTATAAAGCGCACGGCGTAACGGAGAGTGAAGCCAAGATTCAGAAACCACTGATCACTCCTCTCACGGTGAACCGCAATACCGCATCACCATTTGCGGAAAAACTTCTGGCTCAGAAATCAGAAAAAACCGAGCCATGCTTTCTTGACTATACAAAAGATATCGAGTTTTTTGATGTCAATTCGAGCATCAAACTGCATTACCTGCAAAACCGGGAAAACGAGCTTTTCTCTCTTTACTATGTGTTTGATATCGGGAAAAATAACAGCAAAAACATTGAGCTTGCACTTGACTATCTCTCCTATCTCGGCACCTCAGCCCTCAAACCGGCAGAGTTCAACGGAGAACTTTATAAAATCGGAGCAAGCTTTTCGGCTTTTACCTCCGATAATTACGTCTACCTCAAGCTCTCAGGACTTCAGAAAAACTCTTCAGCCGCAATTCGACTGCTTGAAAATCTTCTTGTTGACACCGAGCCTGATGAGACGACGCTTGAAAAGCTGAAAGCGGGAATAGTGAAAGAGCGGGAGGATGACAAACTTTCGAAAAAGAAGATACTCTTTGAAGCGATGGCCAATTACGCGAAGTATGGCCCCGTCTCCCCCTTCACCAACGTCCTGAGCAATGAGGAGCTCGAAAAAATAAGCTCCGGGGAGCTGCTGGAAGAGATTCAAAATCTGCTGCACTACCGCCACCGTGTACTCTACTACGGGCCGGACGCCTCCAGTACAGTATTGACTGAACTGCGCTCGGTCAGGCACTACCCTGAATCATTCAAGAGCGTTCCCACATCCGACCCTTACAAGGATCTTGAGCAGCTCGATAATCTTGTCTATGTGGCTGATTACGACATGACCCAGGCTGAAGTTATGCTGTTGACAAAGGATGAACGATACGATCCTGCAATGGTGCCTCTGGTAACCCTCTTCAACGAGTATTACGGCGGTGGAATGTCGTCAGTCGTTTTTCAGGAACTCCGCGAAGCAAAAGCTCTGGCTTATTCTGTATTTTCAGTCTTTAAATCGCCAAAACAGCAGAAAGAGCACAACTATATTGTCAGTTATATCGGCACCCAGGCAGACAAGCTGCCCGAAGCGCTCGATGGCATCAACACACTGATGAATGAACTGCCGAAATCGCCTGAATTGTTCGATTCGGCACAAACCGGTATTCTGCAGAAGATATCCACGGAACGACTGACCAGAACCGAGGTTCTGTTCAATTATGAAGAGGCTGTAAGGCTGGGACATGACTATGATATCAGAAAAGATATTTATCGTGATGTTGCAACCATGAGTCTCGAGGATATTGAAAAATTCCACAAGGCGCATTTCAAGAACAAAAAGCATGTCATGCTGGTGCTTGGGAAAAGAGAAAATCTTGACATGGAGACGCTGCGAAAATACGGAACAATAAAAGAGCTGTCGCTGAACGAAATTTTCGGTTATTAAAAACGGCCGGCTCGAAAACTGCCTGAGGTTTGCATGAATGAGGGGTATTATTGATAGAATGGAATGAAGATTCTCAATCGTTACATATTCAGGCAGTTTGCAAAGACATTTCTCTTTACATGCGTAGCTTTTGTGTTCCTGTTCGTTCTGATCAATATGGTCGAGAAACTTGATGATTTCATGGACAGGCACCTCAGCTTTCTGGAGATTGCCCGATATTACCTTCTTTCGGTACCTTCTACCCTGCTGATAACATCTCCCGTTGGTGTACTGCTCTCGTCCATACTTGTGGCAGGAAAACTCTCAGCTTCAAGCGAACTTCCTGCCATTCGATCTGCAGGGGTCAGTATGCGCCAGTTGCTGATGCCTTTTCTGGCGGGCGGGGTTATTATCTGCTGCATAAATCTTATCAATGCCTGCTGGTTGGCGCCTGAAACATTTAAAGGAATCTCTATCATTGAGCAGCATTTACAGAATAATTCAGAGCACCCTCAGAAAAGAGAGAATCTGCATATTCTTGAATCGGGCAACCGTATTGTGTCGATAAAAGACTTTGATGTTGCGAGCTCAAACGCAAGTGAAGTTTCCGTAGAGGAATTCAACGGCTCTCAACTCAGAATGCGCACAGATGCTGATTCCATGCGCTATGACTCCAGAATCGGAGAGTGGATCATGCGGAATGCTTCAACCCGCCTGTTTACCGGAAATAACGACCAGCTGAAAACACTGCCCCAGCAGCGAATAAAGCTCAGCATGACACCGCACTCACTTGAAGAACTTAATCTGGAACCGGATGAAATGAACATCGTCCGGCATTACCTCTATCTTGCAGAGAAAGAAAAAGCAGGATTTTCAGGGCTTGAACGATCCATGGTCAAGCTGCATTCAAAGATCGCCCTGCCATTTGCCTCTATCATTATCATCCTGATTGGTGTGCCCTTGTCGGCAAAAAAGAAGCGCGGTGGGCTTGCGTCTGAAATCAGCGTCACACTGTTCATAGGGTTTCTCTTTCTCGGACTGCAGAAAACAATTGCGATTGCAGGATATCAGGGAATTTTAAACCCGATGCTGGCTGCATGGATGCCGAATATTCTCTTTCTCGGTATCGGGTATATAATCTATAAAACCGCAATAGATTAAAAAAGCAGATGCATAGAGAGACACCGCGATGTATTGTTATGATGACGGATTTCGGTCTGAATGACACCTATGTCGGCCAGATGAAAGGAGTCATTCTTTCACGAGTCCCTTCAGTTCAGATTATTGATCTTACGCACTCAATCTCACCGCAAAACATTGTCCAGGGCGCTTTCTTTCTGGGCAAGTCGGTTCCTTTTTTTCCGGAACAATCAATTATTCTCTCTGTTGTCGATCCGGGAGTAGGATCATCTCGCCGGGCAATCGCTGTTGAAACCGACACACAGACCTTCCTTGCGCCGGATAACGGTCTGCTCACTGCTATTTTTCAAACCCGGAAGATAACGCGCTGCGTAGCCATCACAGAGCAGCAATACATGCTTCCTCTTCAAAGTTCAACCTTTCATGGCCGTGATGTTTTTTCGCCCGTCGCGGCGCATCTGGCGACCGGTGGCTCAGTTCAGGAACTTGGCAACGCCATTGAGCTGAAAGAGTGCATGACAATTCAAATGCCGGAGTGCAACAGCTGTGATAACGGAGAGTCATGGGATGGTAGCGTCATCTATACCGATCATTTCGGCAATCTGATCACATCTCTGGACTCAACACTCATTGATACAGGAAAGCAGTGGATGGTAAGGGCGGGAGCGTGCAGCAACATTCCGCTTGTCACCACCTATAGTAATGTGCCTGATCAACAACTGCTTGCCTATACGGGAAGCAGCGGCATGATAGAGATCGCTGTCAGAAACGGCAGCGCGGCAGAGAGGCTGGGGCTGAAAGAGGGATATCCGGTGAAACTCTCAAGAAAATCCTTGTAAGGCAGCCATGCAAACAGAAAAGGATTCCAGTCAGTTCTATGCTGCCTGGAATCCCTACTCTTGAAAACAAAGAAACGGATATAGTGACTGAATCTATCAGCTTCCGATGTACTCCTTGAGAATTTTGCTGTATGCCGACTGCCTTAAGCGGCGTATTGCTTTTTCCTTGATCTGACGGACTCGCTCACGGGTAAGCTTGAATTTCTCTCCAATCTCCTCAAGAGTCAGAGGGTTGTCCATACCGATTCCGAAGTAGGACTTTATAACGTCGGCCTCTCTCGGGGCAAGAACAGAGAGAGAGCGCTCAACTTCAAGCGTTAAAGAGTCACGGTTAAGACCATAATCAGGGAGATGACCGTCATTCTGCAGAACATCGAGCAGACGGTTATCGTCGCCCTGAGCAAACGGTGCATCAACCGAAACATGCCTTCCGGCAATTTTAAGCGTATCGGCTACATCCTGGGAATCCATCTCGAGAAGGGTTGCAAGTTCCCTGGTATTGGGATCACGTTCAAATTCCTGCTCAAGCTGGCTGTATGCCTTGCTGATCTTATTGAGAGTACCGACCCTGTTCAGGGGAAGCCTTACAATTCTCGACTGTTCGGCCAGTGCCTGGAGAATCGACTGACGAATCCACCATACCGCATAGGATATGAACTTGAATCCACGGGTTTCATCAAAACGCTTTGCTGCCTTGATAAGACCGAGATTGCCTTCATTGATCAGATCGCCAAGGGTTAACCCCTGGTTCTGATACTGTTTTGCGACAGAAACTACAAATCGTAAATTGCCTTTAATCAATTTATCAAGCGCGCGCTTAGCCCTTTTGTATTCGGTCGTATCGACCGGCATATCAAAACCCTCTTTGATTGCCTTGGTCAATTTGACCTCATCTTCGGCCGTCAATAAATCATATTTTCCTATTTCCTGAAGGTAACGATCGAGAGAAAGGCTCTCGCGATTTGTTATCTGTTTGCTTATTTTAAGCTGCCTCATGTATGTCTTCTCCCTTGCGAACTTCAGCGATTTAAACCTGTCCTGTGGCTGACTTGATACTGAAAAAACCACAAAATATCATTTCAGGGTGATTAAATCTAAAAAAACGATGCTTTTATTCTCTCTCAACATAGAGATATATAAAATTATCATATAAAAACAACAATGTTCAATCTTTGAGTACAGTTAAATTGATGTTTAGTTTTGCAAGATTATCCTCAGCTTCCTTGAGTTTTTCACGCTCTTTATCAATTACTTCAGCTGGAGCATTGTCAACAAAACCTGAGTTTGAAAGCTTTTTGCGTACCGAACTGACATATGAAGAGATATTATTAATCTCTTTCTGGAGTCGTTCTCGCTCCTTTTCAAACGATATTAACCCCTCAAGCATTACAAATAGTTCATTACCCTCAACGACAGACCCGGCAGCATGGCGCGGCTTCTCTTCGTCTGTCATCAACTTTGGTATACATTGGCCAAGCACGGCTACAAGCGCAAAATTGGATTCAAATATCCGGCGATCGACATCGCTGGAAGGCCAGAGTAGAATTTCAGCTTCGCTGTTGTGCGGGACACCGAACAATGAGCGAAGACTGCGAATTTCGGTAATCAGTTTCTGAATCAGGGTGAACCCTTGAACATCCATAGTGCGGAACTCCGGATCGGAAAGGGGCATAGATGAAAGAGCTATACTCTCAACTGAAGAGCGCTGAAGAATCTGATGCCAAATCTCGTCGGTGATAAAAGGCATGACGGGATGCAATGCCTTGAGGAATCCCTCAAGAACATGAACAGAAAGGCAAACAGCTTTTTGGGCTTCCTCGCGCGTCAGATCTCCGGAAAGGTGAACTTTGAGCGCTTCAAGGTACCAGCCACAGTAATCACCCCAGAAGAAGTCGTAGAGCAAACGGACAATATCGTTAACCCTGAACTGAGTGAAAGCGGTATGATAGCGGTCGAGCATATCGTGATACCCCGCAAGAAGCCACTGCCCGGCCAGATCAAAACCACCTGAACGAGGATCGAAATCCTTAAAAACTGCTGCGAACTCTTCGTGATTGGCGAAATACTTCTCGCGCTGCATAAAGACCAGACGTGAGGCATTCCATATTTTGGTGGCGAAATTCCGGCCGAGTTCACATTTTTCCTCCCCGAACAGCACATCCTGTCCCAGAGGAGCAATATAAATGATGGTAAATCGAAGGGCATCGGTGCCATAGGTGTCCATGACCTTGATAGGATCGGGGGAATTGCCGAGGGACTTCGAAAGTTTCCGCCCTTTCATGTCACGGATAATGCTGGTGAAATAAACATCACGGAACGGCACCTCTCCTTTGAAATAGAGCCCTGCCATAATCATTCTGGCCACCCAGAAGAAAATGATGTCCGGTCCGGTTACCAGCGTATCGGTCGGATAAAACGATCTCAAGTCGTCATTGTCACTTTTGGTATCAGTCCATCCAAGCGTTGTAAGCGGCCATAGCCAGGAAGAGAACCATGTATCGAGCACATCATCGTCCTGCACAAGCTTGTCGGTACCGGCAAGATGACAGGCCTCTTCGTAAGAGGCTGCAACCCAGACCTTGCCCTCGGTGTCGTACCAGGCAGGAATACGGTGCCCCCACCAGAGTTGACGCGAAATGCACCAGTCCTTTATATTTCCCATCCAATGGCGGTAGGTGTTGATCCAGTGCGGGGGATGAAAGCGGATTTCGCCTTCATTGACAACTTCGAGCGCCCGCTCAGCCAGAGGCGACATTTTTACAAACCACTGCTCGGAAAGGTATGGCTCAACAACGACATCCGCCCTTTCGGAATACCCTACATTGTGTTCATACTCTTCGACCCGGACAAGGTTGCCCAGCTCTTCGAGATCCGTGAGAATTTTTGTACGAGCATCAAACCGGTCCATACCGGCATAGCCGTACTCATCGGTCATTCTGCCGTCTTTGCCGACAACCGATATTGCCTGAAGATTGTGGCGCTTGCCGACTTCATAATCATTTGCATCGTGTGCCGGGGTAATTTTCAATGCACCGGTACCGAAGTCAATATCGACATAATCGTCAGCGATGATAGGGATATGCCTTCCAGCGACCGGCACTATGGCAAGTTCTCCGACCAGATCAAGGTAACGGGGATCACGGGGATTGACAGCAATGGCCACATCGCCGAGAATGGTTTCGGGCCTGACGGTAGCAATGGTGATGAATCGTCCGGGATGGCGGGCAAGAGCGTACTGTACATAGACAAGATTATCGCGACGAGGCTTCATGATAACCTCTTCGTCGGAAAGTGCCGTCTGTGAAACCGGGCACCAGTTAATGATGCGGGTACCACGGTAGATCAATCCGTCACGATAGAGGGTAATAAATGCATTGACAACAGCTTGTGAAGCCCCCTCATCCATTGTGAAGAGGTTACGCCGCCAGTCGCATGAAATGCCGAGGCGACGAAGCTGCTTGAGTATGAGACCGCCGTACTCGTCCCTCCACTGCCAGACATGGCTGAGAAACTCTTTTCGACCGAGATCGTGGCGGGTTATCCCCTCTTTTTTAAGTTTTCTTTCAACCACAGTCTGGGTCGCTATACCGGCATGATCGGTCCCTGGAAGCCACAAGGACTCATGACCCGTCATTCGATTGTAACGAATAAAAATATCCTGCAGCGTGTGATTCAGAACATGACCGAGCGTAAGACTTCCGGTAACATTGGGAGGAGGCATCAGAACGGTATATGGAGTTTTGCCGCTCTCCAGAACACTGGAGCTTTCGGCATGGAAACTGCCTATCGCCTCCCAGTGCGAACTTCTCCAACGGTCTTCTACATCGTGATGGTTATAGGTTTTTTCCAGATTGAATGACGCCGTTGGATCGCTCATGATAAAAAAATCGGTTACTGCTGATAAGTGAAAATGTGAATAAACGGATTGACCTGATTAAGCTTTCTTTTCAGGCATTGGGCGTTTCTCGAAGATGGAGTCAATAAGACCATAATCGAGCGCTTCCTGTGCATTCATCCAGCGATCCCTTTCTGAATCCTCCCTGATCTGCGTTACGTCCTTACCGGTATGACGTGCAAGGAGTTCATCAAGCAGGTGCCTGATCTTTTCGATTTCACGCGCCTGAATAATGATATCAGTTTCCTGTCCATGTGCACCGCCGGAGGGCTGGTGAATCATAATCCTGGAGTGAGGCAGCGAGGCTCTTTTGCCCTTTGCTCCACTTGCAAGAAGAAATGCGCCCATGCTTGCCGCCATGCCTACACAGACTGTGGAAACATCAGGACGGATATACTGAATGGTATCGTAAATCCCAAGTCCTGCCGAGACACTTCCGCCAGGGGAGTTCACGTAGATATAGATATCACGCTCAGGATCCTCTGATTCGAGAAAAATAAGCTGGGCCATAATCAGCCCTGCGACATGCTCGTCAATACCGCTGCCAAGAAAAATAATACGTTCGCGCAACAGCCTTGAAAAAATATCGAAAGCTCTTTCGCCACGTCCTGACGTTTCTATAACCATGGGAACAAGAGTGTTTGTAATACTCTCTTCTATAGCTCCCGAATACATTTTTTTGGCATGATGCTCAAAACCAAAATTAATATTTGCCATAACTGCCCTTTCGTTAGAATTTTGAAAACCTCTCTTAAAATCAGACCGGAGATGCATTGCCTTTACTCATAGAACCGAATTGCCGAGTTCCGGATAGAAATAGTTAAAATACGTAGTGATAACAACAAATCAAGAAATCAGGTTCCAATTAGCAAAAAAGGATGGTTTTGACCAAAATGGAATTAAATTTCACTCTTTGAAAAATCAATGATTAAAAATATAGAGGAACATGCAGGTACGTCTCATTGCCGTCACAGCTCCGCTTATCCAGGTTGAAAACCAGCCACTCTCTCCTGAAGGGCTTATGGCCTACTGCGCAAGAGTATCGAGCCCTCACCAGGAAACTCCTGATTATGAAAAGCTTCTCGCCTATTGTATAAAGCATAAACACTGGAGTGTTTTTGAGATGGTGGATATGAGCGTTGAAATTGTGACATCAAGAGCTATCTCTCCGCAGATTCTCAGGCACAGAAGCTTTCAGTTCCAGGAGTTTTCTCAACGTTACGCGGAAGTGCAGGAAATTGAACGCTACCAGCCAAGAAGCCAGGACAGCAAAAACAGGCAAAACTCAGTGGACGATCTTGACGAATCGACAAAAAACTGGTTTGACGAAGCTCAGGAGCGTGTTGCCGGGCTGGCGCTTGAAGAATACAAAAGCGCTCTTGAAAAGGGAATCGCCAAAGAGTGTGCAAGAGTGCTCCTGCCTCTTGCTACCCGGACAAAACTCTATATGAAGGGATCCGTAAGAAGCTGGATACACTATCTGGAGGTTCGAACCGACAAAAGCACACAACAGGAACACAGGGAAATTGCCATTGCAATCCAGAAGATATTCATGGCACAGTTCCCCGTTACTGCCGCAGCACTCGGCTGGCTCTAAATCTTGAGCATACTGAGGAGACTGACCAGCTCGGTTTTCAGATCCCTGCGATGAATGATCCGGTCAAGAAACCCATGATCAAACAGGAATTCAGCGCGCTGAAATCCTTCGGGCAGATCCCTTTTGATAGTATCTCTGATCACCCTGGGACCTGCAAAGCCTATAAGAGCTTTAGGTTCGCTGATATTGAGATCGCCAAGCATGGCAAAGGAGGCGCTGATGCCTCCCATAGTAGGGTCGGTCAAAAGAGATATGTATGGCAGTTTTCTTTCACTGAGACGGGTAAGACGGGCGGCCGTTTTAGCCATCTGCATGAGGCTGAAAGCGCCTTCCATCATTCGGGCTCCCCCTGACTGCGAAATTACCAGAAGAGGAGCATTGAGCTCAAGTGACTTGTCGACAGCGCGCGCAATTTTTTCGCCTACGACCGATCCCATAGAGCCACCGATAAAGCCAAAATCCATTGCTGAAATTACAAGGGGCTCTCCGCCGCTGATTCCGTGAGCATTGCGGCAGGCTTCAGTTTTACCTTTTTTTTCGATGGTATCGTAGACCCTGTCTGGATATTTTTTGGTATCAGTAAAACCAAGGGGATCTGCTGCCCGCAACTGGTCATCAAATTCGGAATACTTACCGTCATCAAAGAGAAGGGAAAAATATTTGTATGGGGATATTCTGAAATGGTGATCGCACTTCGAACAGGTAAAAAAATTATCTTCAAGCTGTTTTTTATGAATCATCGCTCCGCACTCATCACATTTCCACCACAACCCTTCCGGCATATCACGCTTGTCGGTCGGACGTATTGAGGGATTTACCCGTTTAAACCAAGCCATTTTCACAATTAGGAGTAAAGGTTATACATTAAAGCTCAAGATATAAAGTCCGCATGAGAACTCAAAAACAGCCTGTACAGGCTTCTTGTCACAGGATTTTGAACCAGGAGCGATACCATTAGAATACTTTTTTACATAGCGTTACTTATAGCCGCTTTTCTGCAGGATATGACTGCACCTCCAGCTGCCGATGCCGCAACAATAATCTATCCCGACACCCTTGAACTTCCACAGCATCGTTTTACCCTGCGACCTTTTATGAGGCCGGCAAGAAAGACTGTTGGTCTTGCCCTGTCCGGCGGTGGAGCCAACGGTCTTTCACAGATAGGGGTCCTCAAGGCGCTGGATGAAAAGGGAGTCCCTGTTGATTTTATAGCAGGGACAAGCATAGGGGCCATTATCGGAGGTCTTTACAGTTGCGGTTACAGTCCTGATAAACTTGAAGAAATTGCCCACAGCCTTCCCTGGCAGTCAATTACGTCTTTTACGAATGATTATTCCCGATCAAATATTTTTCTTGAACAGCAGCGAATCCGTGACCGGGCATCCATCGCACTCAGATTCGAAAAGCTGAAACTTCTCATGCCGAAATCGATTAATTCCGCTCAAAAGATAACCGAAACTCTCGATTTACTAACTCTGAACGGTATTTATAAAAATACTGGTGATTTTTCCTCTCTTCCAATCAATTTCAGAGCGGTAACAACTGATCTGGTGTCAGGCAAGCGGATCACTCTCAGCTCCGGCGCTCTTTCAGAGGCAATACGGGCAAGCAGTACCTTGCCGATTCTTTTCGAACCGGTCATACGTGACGGATATGAGCTTGTTGATGGAGGGCTTGTTGCGAACTTACCTGTCGATGAACTCGAAACGTTCAACGCACGCTATAAAATAGCGGTCGATACCCATGGCAGCATGTATAAAACAGGTGTAGAACTTGATCTTCCATGGAAAACTGCTGATCAGACCATGACCATTCTGACAAAACTGCAGTATCCTGCCCAGCTTGCTCAAGCAGATATGATCATAACTCCTGATCTCAGTGACCATAAGGCTACTGATTTTTCTGATATAACAGCTCTCATTGAGAAGGGTTATACAAAAGGGAAGATTCTTGCGGAAACCATAAAACAGAACCTTGTAAAAGAGAGTCCCGGCAGCACCGCTATAGGCCGGTATAGAAAAACAATCCAGTTTTCCCATGAGAGTCCTGAATTCAGGGAGCACTACCTCATTGTTTCGGGAATAGTGAGAAATGCTGCCGAGCCGGTAAAAGCCCTGCAGAACATCCTGGCGACAGATCTCTTTACAAGAGTCTATGCTGAACTGGACAACCGCAAGAAGAGAGTTACATTTCACCTGGATCCGCTTCCAAGAATTAACAGCATAAGCCTTACCGGAGGGCCGACAGATGCGCTTACCACGGAAGAAATAGAATCATGTTTCAGGCCTGTAACCGGCCTCCTCTATACCAACGCATCAGGAACAAAGGCTTTAGAGGCTCTGATAAGCAAATACAGGAGCAAAGGGTTCAGTCTTGTCACGATAGAAAGCACCTCATTCAGAGAGGGCACACTACAGGTAAAGGTCTCTTCAGGAAAACCGGATGGTATAGAAATTCATCAGAACAGGAACATCACCGGAATCAGCTCCATAACGCGTGAAATAAAAATTGACACGACAGAGGCGTTGAACTCCAAAAAGGCTGAAGAGTCGGTCGATAACCTTTACGATACCGGGTCATTTAATGGCGTTTCGCTTACAACAGTAACTGATACAAAAAATACGCAGCTAAGGTTCTCTCTTGAAGAAAAACCGCCCTCTGTACTCAGGCTTGGATTGCGTTATGATGAAACAAACAATGCGCAGTTTCTTCTTGATTTCAGAAACGAAAATTTTGGAGGGACCACAAGCTCAATCGGTGGATGGGTGATAGAAGGAAAAAGAAACAGCTCGGTAAACGTTGAGTTTAACATCCCGCGCATAAAATCGTCGCACTTCACCATGTCATCCAGAATCTTTTATGACAGTCATCTCTTTGATAACCGCGATATAACCTTTTCCAAAGCGCTCTTCAATTCGCATTCCAATGGATCGAGCACCTATGGAATTCAGAAATATGGAATAAACTCAGGGTTTGGCACAAGGATCAATAAAAACGGGCGGCTTATTGTGGACATGACCTACCAGAACTCTCTCTCCTATCCGGAGCAGGTAAATGGAGGTCCACTGTCGACAGCAAATAGCACCCTGATGACGATAGGAACACAGTTTACTCTTGATTCGAGAGATGATCCACTGATTCCGACTTCCGGCAACTATACGAACTTCAGATATTCAAGTTCTTCGGAATCGTTCAAGGTTCATGATGTGTTTTGGCAGTTGTCCGGAAGGCACGAAGAGAATATTGCGCTTGGAAACAAAACAACCCTGCAGCTCTCCGGACTATTCGGCATCAGCAGTGTCAGCGTGCCACTCTCAGAAAAATTTTTCCTTGGAGGACCAGGTTCCAGTTACAGCCAGCAATTCTTCGGGCTTAAAGAAAACGACCTTCCAGGCAACGATATTGCCGCATTTGGAGTACATCTTCGCTACAAGCCTTCGATCGATCTGCTGTTTCCGACATCGATTGTACTCCATTACAATGTCGGGAATGCCTGGGATGACAGGGATGAAATCTCTTTCGGCCAGCTTATTCACGGTGCCGGCACCAGTCTGATATGGAAAACGCCTATCGGTCCGGCAAGGTTCACCGTTTCAAAAGCTTTCGCGTTTCTTAAAAACGCAACAAATCCGAGCACCTCATCGCTTGGATTTTCTGATACCATCTTTTATTTCAGCGTCGGCCATAACTTTTGAGCATAACTTTTTTGTATTTTCACGCACATCCTCAACACTGAAACCGAACCACACTCATGATCAGGGAACAGCAATACTCATGAATACCGTAAAAAAACCTCACATACTGGTCTGTAATGATGACGGCATCGAAGGCGAAGGGATTCATGCACTTGCGGCTGCCATGAAGAAATTAGGCCAGGTTACGGTTGTAGCGCCTGCAGAGCCGCACAGCGGCATGAGCCATGCCATGACATTGGGTGAGCCGCTGAGAATTAAAAAGTTTTTGAAAAACAATCATTTTTTCGGCTATACCGTTTCAGGAACCCCGGTCGACTGCATCAAGGTAGCGCTGAGCCATATTCTGCCGTCAAAACCAGACCTTATTGTGTCAGGCATCAACTATGGCAGCAACACGGCAACAAATACATTATACTCGGGCACTGTTGCTGCAGCTCTTGAGGGATCTATTCAGGGAATCAATTCTCTTGCATTCTCTCTGACAACCTATGAACATGCCGATTTTACCTATGCCGCAAAATTTGCACGAAAACTCGCAAGAAAAGTGCTGATCGAAGGACTTCCTGCGGATACCATTCTTTCAGTCAATATCCCCAATGTGCCGGAATCCGAGATCAGCGGGATTGTGATTACTGAACAGGGACTGTCGCGCTGGGAAGAAGATGCCATTGAACGACATGATATGTTCAACAACCCTTACTACTGGCTTAGCGGCACGCTGAAGCTGCTCGATGAGGATATCAGTAAAGATGAATTTGCCGTGCGACAGAATTATGTGGCTATTACCCCGCTTTCGTGCGATCTGACAGCACATGGATTTATAGGCGCGCTTGAACAATGGAACATGCAAAAATAAATAGAGTGAATACCTTTCTTCTTGATTACAAACATATTCTGACGCCAAAAAAGGGATTTTCGAAGCTGTTTCGGGACTATACTTCAGAGGGGCCGGAACGTTCAGAATTGATTGCGGAGTGCTTTCACCTCGATTATCAAAAAGAGGCTGATTACTACCGGCAGCTTGGCATGCTCGGTTCAAGAAGGTTTGACCGGGAAACCATTACCCGGATTCTTGCAAGGCAGAACACTCGCTACGGGTGTACAGAGCTCCACCTCCGGGAGATCGAAAAACTCCAATCCCCACGATGTATGGCCGTGGTCACCGGACAGCAATTAGGACTTTTTACCGGACCTGTCTACACGATCTATAAAGCTCTTACGGCCATTATTTTTTCTGAACGCCAGAAAGCGATTTTTCCGGAATATGATTTTGTACCAATATTCTGGCTTGAAGGTGAAGATCATGATTACGCTGAATCAGCCCACACAGCAATCTTTTCTGAAAACCAGATTGTTCACTTCAACGAGGAGACCCATAAACGTCTTCCTGACCAGATGGTCGCCACAACCAGCTTCGGTGAAGAGATCAGACGTACCGTTGAGGATTTTATAAAGCTTCTGCCGGATTCAACTCATAAAAAGAGTATTGCAAGCCTGCTGACAGATTACTATTGTCCGGGAAACACCTTTGAATTAAGCTTTGCTAAGACCATGATGCAGCTGTTCAAAGAACAGCCGCTGATTCTCCTTTCGAGCCAGGACCCGGAGTTCAAACGACTTTCCGCCGGCATTTTTCTAAAGGAACTCTCATCATCTCCAGCATCCTCATATAATGTTATTTCGCAGAGTTCCCGTCTGGAAAGCCTCGGTTATACTGCACAGACAAAACCAAGAACGGTCAATCTTTTTTATATAAATCAACATGGACAGCGTCAAAAAATAGAGCACACTTCGGATGACTCTTTTTCCATTGTTCCGGACAAACAGCACTTTTCAAAAAACCAGATACTTGAACTTTGTCAGGATCACCCTGAACGGTTCAGCCCCAACGTTGTTCTCCGGCCAATTGTTCAGGATTACGTGCTGCCGACTTTTGCATCTATCGCCGGACCTGGTGAAATAAGCTATCTGGCACAGTACCGGAAAAATTATGAGCATTTCGGCATTTCTATGCCATTTATTATCCCCCGGGGAAGCTTTTCGCTGGTTGAGCCGAAAATCAGCAAAATCATGGACAGGCTGCTCAAGGTAATCGGGAAACCCGGATTTTCACGCAAACAGATTTACCATGCAGTATTCGGCGACCTTCAGCTGGTGAAGAAAAATGCGGTTGGTATTTCAGAAAATCCTCAGCTTGACGCACTGTTCGCGCAGGTAAAGGAAGAGATCCTTCGATCGTTTGCAACTCTTGGGCCTGCAATTTCGAAAATCGACCCTACTCTTGAACCACTCTTAGCGGCATCAGGCGTGCAATCGACAAAAATTGTGGAAGCTATCGAACAGAAAGCATGGAAAGCAAGCCGGCGGAAACATGAAGAGCTGCTGGAGCAGATCATTAAAGCGGAAACCGCACTTTTTCCTGAAGGGATGCCTCAGGAAAGGATGATCAATATTTTTTATTTTCTCAACAAATACGGAATGGAGCTCATTGACACGTTGAAAAACCTGCTGAACGGTCATTCAACCGAATCGCATATCATTGTCGAATTGTAGCGGGAAAAGATAGGTCACCCTTCTCATGACGCGGGATGCATACCGCAGGACTGAGCTTCACCAGACTTTTCTTTGTCATCTTCCTGCATCATATGACAACAGTTGCACACAATAAGGCGAAGGTCATCAGGCGAGGCGTCATCACAGATTTTCTTAACCGCCGCTTTTATCTCCTGACGGTAAATCCGGCTCTTTGGCGTTTGAATCCCTCTTTTTTTGTTGATATACTGTGATACGGCTGCAGGAGTAACACCAAGTTTTTTTGAAGCCTGCGACTGGGTCATTCCCGTCTTCACAAGCTCGATAGCAAGATCAGCCCTGATTTGGGGAAGATAATACCATACGGCTTTTTCACAGGGAAATATCACGATAACACTATCTTGAGATTAAAGGAATAGTATAGGAATTATATTCAGAATATTCCCCGAAACAATGACACTCTCTTTAAAATCCATTGGCAGCTGGTCTGTTCTCTCTCTGATGATAATGCAGTTTATACCATTGAACCGCATCAATCCACCCGTCGTTTCTGACATTCAAACCCCATACGCCGTCAAGAACTCTCTAAAAAAAGCCTGCTACGACTGCCACTCCAATGAAACCGTGTGGAGAGGCATTGCTTATATCGCTCCTATATCATGGATGTTATCATCAACAGTCTCAACAGGTCGCAATGTTGTGAATTTTTCTATATGGAACAATGAAAAAAGAAAACTTAAACAGGCTGAAATCATAAAAGTTATTGCGGAAGGCCCCCGTCACCGGCAGTTTTATTATATCTGCAACCCTGAAAAGCAGTTAGACGCGCGGGAGAGAACAATGATCATGGAGTGGCTCAATAAGCCGGCACATGAACAATCACCTCATATTAAAAATTCAGGGTATAACCGTCAGGATAAAACCCTTTGATGATCTCAATCGCTTTTTCAGGAGAGTCCTCAAGATAAATAAATCCAAGATCTTCAGCGCTGATGTACCCTTTTTCCTCAAACATGGTATCGCGAATCCAGCGATAAAACCCTTCCCAGTAGCTCTTGCCGATCAGGATTACAGGAAACCGTTCGCTTTTGCCTGTCTGTATAATGGTAATGGCTTCCGATATTTCATCAAGAGTACCAAACCCGCCAGGCAAAGCAATGAATGCCTGGGCATATTTTAAAAACATCACCTTGCGGACAAAGAAATACTGAAAACTCACCAGTTTATTATGATCGATGTATTTATTCGGTTCCTGCTGGTTTGGAAGCTTGATATTAAACCCGATTGACGGGCCGCCAGCGGATTGAGCGCCTTTGTTAACAGCCTCCATAACTCCTGGACCGCCTCCAGTTATAACTGAAAAGCCCTCAGCAGCAAGTAAACGGCCTACCTTTTCAGCGAGCGTATATTCGGGACTTCCAGCGGGAACCCTTGTTGAACCGAACACGGTAACTGCAGGGCCGGCATCTGACATCATTTCAAAACCACTGACAAATTCTGCCATGATTTTGAACACCCGCCAGCCATCAGCCATAAAGTCACTTTCCCGGTTGACAGCGGGAATAGGCAGAAGAGGCTTACTTAAGCCGTGATCCTCTTTTTCTGAAGCCGGACGATAAATATCCATTTACTTTTATCCTCACAATATCAACGGTTACAGTTCCAGAAAATTCCTGATAATTTTTTTCCCTTCACTTGTCATGATGGATTCGGGATGAAACTGAACACCGTAGAGAAGCAGTTTCTCTGAATCCATTCCCATGATCACCCCGTCTTCAGTCCATGCACGAATAGAGAGGGTATCGGGAAGTGTTTCCCTCTCAACGATGAGAGAGTGATATCTGGTAGCTACAAATGGATTTTCAATACCGCTGAATATCCCCTTGTCGTCATGGTAGACCATTGAGGTTTTGCCATGCATGATATTTGCTGCCCGTACCACTTTTCCACCAAGGGCGGCACCGATAGACTGATGCCCAAGACATACCCCCAAAAGAGGGATGCTGCCCGATACAGCAAGAATCAATGGCACAGACACACCGGCATCATCAGGAGTACCGGGACCTGGAGAAATAACAATCTTTTCAGGATTACGCTCTATAATTTCAGCAACAGAAAGTTCATCGTTGCGATATACCTCTACAGTTTCCCCGGATTCACCAATATATTGCACCAGGTTATAGGTGAAAGAATCATAATTATCGACGACAAGAATCATGCATACTCATACTTAGAAGTTATACAAATAAAGAGTCCCTGCTCTGGGCTGCAGCAACGAAACGCAACATGGACTCATAAGCGCTGCTCATCAGTATATTGCGGCGCGCCATAACCTTCTTTGCTGTTTCAACGGCTTTTTCAATAGCATAGGGTTCAAAACCGGCGCTTCCACCCCAAGAAAAAGAACTAACCTCTTTTGGAGGAAATCCGGCGTTGAACACATTGGCAGCTGTGCCAACCACGGTTCCAGTATTAAACATGGAGTTGATGGAACTTTTACCGTGATCAGCCATCAACAGCCCAAGAAACTGGAGTCCTGTCATCTCATCTCTACCATTGAGAAGAAGCTTTATCGGACTGTAGTTATTTTTTAAATCGCTCGTATTCGTCCCTGCGCCGAGATTGCACCAGGAAGAGATATAGGAGTGCCCCAGAAAACCATCATGCTGCTTGTTCGCAAACGGCTCAATAATTGAGCCCTCGACCTCTCCTCCGATTTTAGAGGCCGTTCCTACGTATACATTACTATAGAGATTAGCACCACTTTTAACCCTGGAACGGGGAGCCAGACAGACATTCTGCATCAGCACCGCAAGTGGATCAACAATCGCTCCCTCCCCGACAGCCACAAATCCATCATCGGCATCAAGCACTGCACCAGCGCGCACGACTGCTCCTGGGGCCACATAGATGTTTGAAGGGTTGACCAGAGCAGCAGAGGGGTGGACGTTGCCTGCAATATGGCCAAGTTCAAGCGTTTCAGCATCACGCAGCATTTCGTCAGGATGGAACGCTATCACATCCCAGATATGGCGAATGATCCGGAAACCGGTGACCGATTCACTCGCAAGTTCTGCGGCCAGACGGGATGTATCAATCAGATCGGGCATCAAGCCACGTTCATCTTCAATAAAACGGCGATGAACCCTGGCAAAAAGAAGATCATCTTCCTGCAAATACGCTTTACCGGGTTCAATGGCACTCTCAGTTATCATTGCCATGACTGCCTCACTACAGACCAGTCGGCCGTTAACCAGCAGCACCTCATCCTCTTCAACCTTGTTGATCACTAAAGCCGGATGCTGTTCTGCATAATATGGAGCAAGATAGCGACGCAGATGCCAGGTGAGCTTCACTCGCCCCTTGATCGAGTGCTCGAGTTTTGCCTGAAGTGAACGAAAGCCGGTATAGAGTCCATACACCGGCTTAAGGTTCACAAGGGGCTTGAGCTCAAGAACCCTGATATCTTCAAAAACAATTACCTGCATTTAGTATGTGACCTATGTTACTTTTTATTGCCAGCAGCTGAATATTACAGTACCCGACAGGAAGCAGTGCTGCTCTTATCTCATCTTTAATTTCAACCCGACCAGAACGCTGCTGCCTGATAATTTGAACTCGCTACTGTTATCAATAAAATTGCAGGTACCGGTTCCAAAATAGCGGTACCGGAGATCAATCGCCGCTATCTCACTGATCGGAATGAGAACACCGGCACCGACCTGATAACCAAGCACTGAACTGCTTACATAATTGACAGCAGTGACACCTGCATATCCAATACCGGCAGTAACATAAGGACTTAGTTCATCCGGATCACTGAAATCATAGTAACCATTAAACAGAACGGAGACCACGTTAATCGCTCCAATCCGGGTGGTTTTGTTTTGCTGAAGACCAGCTTCCACTTCTACCCGGAAACCATCAAAGTCTCGTCCCAAAGCACTCTCAACAGCATAACTGGCGCTTGTCGGAAATGTCCCTTGCTGGATTTGTGTGGCCGGATTATTGAGTGTTATGTTACTGAACAAAGATGCCCCGATATTGCCGCTTACGTAATATGGAGTATCAACAGCTTGAGCCGAGAGAGCGAGCATCCCCATAAAAAAAGAGACACAAAGAATGGAAAGATAATTTTTCATAACACAGTTTGAGTTTGGTTATAAGCCGCAGGTATTGGCGTACTATCCTACTTTGTTCTATCCCTGAAATTGAGAAATTTTGAGCATTTATTCATCGGTTTGCAGAATAAATATAAAAAAAGTCGGCTTAGCTAGCGCCCTTTAATCTTTCCCTGGAATAAGTTAACAGTCTTCTTACACGAAGCGTCATTACCTGAGATTATGATCTCCCTGAAACGCTCTTTATCTCTCTGATAGAGGCTGGTCATAGAGCATTGAGAGTCCTTCCGGAACAACGGAAATTTTGATTTTTCCTTGAATGTTATCATAAACCTCTCCATCCAGATGCATGACATCTGTAGTCGGCATTGTGAGTTCAACAGCCTTCGCCTTGCAATAAATCACCTTTGGATCGGTGATATGGGTGCCGTTAATATACTTGAGCACATAGAGGAAAAATTCAAGTTTAGTGACTGCCTTGAGAATACACACATCAAGCAACCCGTCGGAGAGTTCTGAATGAGGTGAAATCTTGAATTTGCCCCCTTCGATTTTGCCATTTAACACGGAAAAAGCAAAAACAGGCCCGTGAAGCTCCATAAAGGAGTCTTCCAGTGTTATTTTAATCTGCATGTCTACAGAGGCATACCCGGCAAGCACACTTAAAAGTGCATACACGTAAGAGAGCTCCCCTTTCAGCCATGGAGCACCTTTAACAGCTTTGGCTACCCTGCCTGTGAAACCAAGACCAAGGGAGTTGATAAAATACCTGTGATCAGTTTTACCGAATGAGACACTCCCCAGATCAACTTTTTTACTCTGTGCATTATAAAAATGGCTGATACCGGTAGTTGCGGTGTAGGAAGGATTCAGCGTTTTAATGAAATCATTAGCTGAACCTATAGGCAGAATCCCAACCGTTATCTCTGTTTCCGCCACACCATTAACTACTTCATGAAGAGTCCCGTCGCCACCACATGAAATCAGGCATTGCTGTTCAGGAATAGAGGAACGGGCAATATCTTCCGCATGTCCTGCATGAGTAGTGGTAACCATTGAGGACTCTTTATGCCCTGCAAGAAGTGCATTAAGCCAGGAAACCCTGCCGGCAGCACGACCTTTATTAGCTGTAGGATTAAAAATAAAAAGGTAGCGGGAGCGCTTTATCATAAGTGAATAGAGAAAAAAAGAAGAGTGTTATGTTATTCCCCGAAGACCTCTAATTCGACAAGAGGGTATTCTTCAAAAATCCGGGAAAGAATCTGTTCAGATGCAATGAAAAGATCGCTCATTACCCTTTCAAATTCTTTAGCGGTGCCATAATAAGGGTCAGTGATTTCCTCGCCGGAACGACCGTCAACAAAATCCATAACCATATGCACCCTTGGCCTTTCGGCAGAAATGAACGAGCTGCATATTTCTTCATAATTGTCATGATCCATCACAAATATCCAGTCGTAGGCATAAAGATCCAGATCATCTGTACAGCGCGCACGAACTGAAGAAATATCAATACCAAAAGCGGAAAGTGCTTCTATTGCCCGATAGTCAGGAGCAGAGCCTTGCTGGTAGTTGACGGTACCTGCGGAACTGACCGAAAATATATGCTGAAGATTATGCCTTGCCAGCAGAGAGGAAAATATTCCTTCTGCCATCGGAGAACGACAGATATTTTCATAACAGATAAAAATAACACTGATGGACATAAGCTGTTCATTTAGACTTTAAGAACAAAATAACAGAGCCCCGCTGAAAAATGAATTTGCACCAAAAAGTGTGTAATAGCTTACCAGAAAAGAAAATACGGCAGCAGGAACGAATAACGCAATTTCTTTTTTCGACGTACTTAAACCATGAAAAGAGTGTTTTTATGCAGAAAAAACGAATTTCATTGGTATTTTAGAAAATAAATCGATATTACAGCCTTGAATACGTCGAGGAAGTGATGATTACTTTTATTCGGATAATTGGAAGCATGCGGAGGAATATATAAGCTCACTTGCCGTTTACATTACTTCGAACATTGAATAACCCACATGATAACACAATGAAAACAGAAGCAATACAGAGCCAAAAGTCAACTCTTGATTTCGAAAAGGAGATCGCTGCTTTAAAGACGAGAGTTGCAACTCAGGATATGGAACTCACAAGAGTTTCTACTGCAATCGCAGAAAAAACCAATGCCTTGCGGAATCTTCTTGACCAGATATATGCATTGGAAATTGATGCCGGCGTCAAGAGACTTATGACTGACTCATGCCTCAGCTTGATTGAGACCGAAACAATCGAAAAGCGACTCAACATTGAGCTGACTGAAACTGACTCTATTTTTCTGTCAAGACTTCAGAAAAAGCACCCCAACCTCAACCAGCGTGAACTTAGAATAAGCCTGCTTGTAAAATTGAATTATGACACTATTGAGATTGCCCGTTCTGTCGGTATATCGACAAGAGGTATGGAAAGCATACGTTACAGAATGCATAAGAAACTTGGCCTTGGCAAACACCAGTCAATCAAGACCTACCTTTCTGAGCTATCTATGTCCTTTTAATGGATAAGCACTGCTGACTGTGACTATTCAAACTTCTGGTTTCACCCGAAACCAGAAGTTTGATCACATTACGCACCCCCTCAGCATACATTGAAAAATCAATCTGGAACAGAGTCGAAATCTCTGTTCCGGCATATATCCAGGAGTGCATTTCTTTCGAAAATTTCACTGAAGAGTGCCAGCATTGATTGTATATTAGAGAAGTTACCCCCCATTATTGATGTTTCAAGCTGGAGTGTGCCAGTAGCTTTTGACATTACGCACCATAAAGGGCGTATTATCAGAAAGTCAGAAGGAATACAGAAAGTTTACACTCACATCTCCATATTCTGTTAATCTATTGATACTTGGCGGAACGCTTTCTATGTCAAACAATACTATCGGAATAGGGTTCAGTAATCTTGCAGATTCATTTGCTGCAGGGAAAGAAGCTGCGCAGAATGCTATTGGAAAGCATGACGGAGCTCCCAAGGTACTGATTGTTTTTGGTGCGATGCGGTTTAATCATTGTGAACTTCTTGCTGGCATTTCGTCAGTTGCCAAAGAGATCCCAATGGTTGGAGGAACAACTGCCGGAGAGATATCTTCGGCCGGTTTTTCGACAGGATCAGTAGTTGTCATGTCACTCAGTAATGAAGATCTGGAATTTGTTACAGGTATAGGTCAGAATATGAGCAGTAATGAAGCTGCATGCAGTGAGTCTATGGCGAATGATATTCTCAGCAAAGCCCCGTTTGATCCTGATGCATCTCTTCTGGTGTTTCCTAACGGAATGGGTGGTGATGGTCTTAAGGTGATTGAAGGACTGCAGGCTGTTCTGGGTAAAGATTTTGAGATTACCGGCGGCTACCTTGGCGATGACGAAAGGTTCGAGAATACGTTTCAGTATTATAACGGGATGGTATATAAAGACGCCATCGCAGGTCTGATGGTGATAAAAAAGAAGGGTTTCAGAATAGGTATAGGTGTCAGAAGCGGTTTTACATCGATTGGAAACAGCTTTATCTGCACATCATCTGAAGGAAATGTTGTTAAAGAGTTTGAGCACACCAATGCTCTTGATCTTTATAAAGATTTTCTGGGTAAAGAAAGAGCCGCACGGCTTCCGGCCGTCTGCCTGGAATATCCCTTTGGGATTATCGACAATAATCCATCCAGCAACAGTGAATACACTTATCAATTGCGCTGCGGTTTATCAGTGGATCATGACAAAGGCACAATTTCACTGGCAGCGGCTATTCCTGAGGGCAGTGAAGTAACGCTTACAACTGCCTCAAGGGGAGATATCATCAATGGAGCCAGGCAAGCTGCTGACCAGGCAAAAAACTCTCTTGCAGGAGCAACTCCGCTGGCAATTATTATGTTCAGCTGTGTTGGAAGAAAGCTTGTTCTCGGGCGGCGAATCCAGGAGGAGGTTGATGCCGTCCGTGAGAGTATCGGTATGGATGTCCCGCTGATAGGATTTTATACTTATGGAGAAATCGGCCCAATTGATAAAACAAAAAAAGAACTGTCATCGGTAAAATTTCATAACGAAACTGTTGTTCTCTGGGTGCTTGGAAAAGAATAAAAAGCACCAATAATTGCCATAACCTTTTTCCCCCAAAAACAGGTCATGATAAACGAAGATCATAATCAACTTCAGCAGAGAATAATTGAGCTTGAAAAAGCTTCAGTTCAAAGCAGCATTATTGAACAGGAACTTCGGCAAAAACAGGCTGCTCTCCTTGAACAAAATATCAAACTGATCAAAAAATCAATCGAACTGTCGGATGTTAAACGGCAGATCGAAGATAAAAACTTTGAACTCGAATCTTCGCAGTCAAAGCTGGAAGAAAAAGTCAGGGAAGCAAGAGAAGCCAATGCAGCAAAAAGCCAGTTTCTGGCCAATATGAGCCATGAAATACGCACACCCATGGGCGGTATTATTGGAATGTCAGAAATGCTTATTGATACACAGCTTGATCCTGACCAGCGAAAATATATTGACACCATTATCAGCAGCGCCCAGAACCTGCTGGAAATCATTAACGATATTCTTGATTTTTCCAAGATTGAGGCAAACTGCCTTGCTCTCGATATCGTTGATTTTGATCTCCTCGAACTCCTTGAAAATGTTTGCGGAATGCTTGGTTTTGCTGCACAGGTTAAAGGACTCGAATTAACGATTGTAGCAGGAAGAGATTTTCCTTTTGCATTGATAGGTGATCCGGTTAGAATCAGACAGGTTTTTGTTAATCTTATCAGTAATGCTGTAAAATTCACTCATCATGGCGATATAGTCGTCAGCGTCATGCAGGAAAAGGAAACAGCAACAGATGTGTTGATCAGATGTACCATCCGGGATACGGGTATCGGCATACAACCTGAGATTATAAACTCTATTTTTAAACCATTTATACAAGGGGACGGTTCAACGGCAAGGAAATACGGAGGAACTGGTCTTGGGTTGTCGATTTCGCACTATCTTGTCAACAAAATGGGTGGCAGCATCTCCGTTGAAAGCCAGCCAGACAAGGGCTCTGTTTTCAGTTTTGATGTTCTGCTTCAAAAACAGAAGAACTCGCCTGAAAAGCTTCGGATATCAGTACAGGGAAGAATCGCACCGAGAGTTATGGTTGTCAACAGCAATCCAACTGCACTCAAAATGCTCTGTGATCTTCTTGATTCATGGGAGTGTTGCCCTACCCAGGCTGCCAGTATTGAAACCGCACTTTCTTTGATGAACAAGGGGCAGAATTATAGCGAATCACTTGATGCCTGGGATGTTGTAATTCTTGATATACATAACCGCCAAAACCCTGGGGATAAACTGGATCGGTTTGTGAACGCGCTTTATTCAAAACATGCCTTTAAACTCATATTACTTGCTTCACCCGTCCATTCTGGAGATATAAAAAAACGTTGCATTCCAGGGGAGTTTACCTTACTCCAGAAACCTGTCAGACGTATGGAACTTTTCAACTCACTTGAAGATATTTTGAATCTTGAAAAGCGTGCGCCGGAAAGCCCTGATAAAATTAAACAAATAAGAGAGCAACAGTATGAGCCTAAAATATTCAATATCCTGATCGTTGAAGACAATCCGGTCAATCAGAAAGTAACTGTGTCAATGCTGAAAAGAATGGGACTCTCTTCTGATGTTGTTTTCAACGGAAAAGATGCGCTTGAGGCTATGCGCAATAAAGTATATGATCTGGTGTTGATGGATTGCCAGATGCCTGAAATGGATGGCTACGAAACAACCAGGATCATAAGAAATGACCCTGCACGTTGCGGAACACCGGAAGTTCCGATTGTTGCAATGACAGCTCATGCAATGGTGGGCGACCGGGAAAAATGCATCAGTGCAGGAATGGACGATTATATCTCCAAACCAATCAATACATCGGAACTTGAGAAAATGCTCGCCAAATATCTTGGACCCTGGCGCGATTAATGGTCACCATCCCATCAAAATGAGTTACAGTACCATTCCAAAATCCCGATATGGTCACCCGGGCTTGTAGCATAAACTTTTTATGTTGACGAACTCATGCATTCCATAACTGGAGAGTTCGCGACCATATCCTGACTGTTTCACTCCACCGAAAGGCATGCGTGGATCGGATTTTACCATACTGTTGATAAAACAGCAGCCCGCATCAAGTTGATCGGCAATGGCAAGCGCCCTTTCGGTATTGCCGGAGAAAACTGCTGATCCAAGGCCGTAAGGGGTATCGTTGGCAATAAGAATGGCTTCACTGTCGTCCTTCGCCTCAATAAGGGTTGCTACAGGCCCGAACGTTTCCTCGCTATAGACTTCCATCCATTTGTGAACTCCGGAGAGCACTGTTGGCGGGTAGAAAAAGCCTTTGCCTTCCGGAATGGTTCCACCGCAAAGCAGGCGTGCACCTTCGGCAACACTCCGAATAACTTGACTGTGAAGCTGCTCGCGAAGATCGTGGCGGGCAAGAGGACCGACCTCAATTTCCGGGTCGAAAGGATCACCCATCACGGCCGATTGCATGCGCTGAAGGAGGAGGCGCTCAAACTGCTCAAACACGCCGCTTTGCACAATAAAGCGCTTTGCAGCTATACAGCTTTGTCCGCCATTGAGGAGACGCGCAGCTGCACAGATATCTACAGCCTTGGGGATGTCAGCATCATCGACAACAATGTAGGGATCACTGCCACCGAGTTCAAGGACGCTTGTTTTCAGTGCCTTGCCTGATTTTGCAGCTACTGCACGACCTGCAGCAGTACTGCCCGTCAACGATACTCCTTGAATGGCTGGATGCTCAATGATGAAGCCTGTCAAACGATCAACGTCGTCAAGAGCGATATGCACCGCACTGTAAAGATGAGCAGGAAATCCGGCATCGCGAAACAGCTGCTCAATAGCTATGGCTGATCCGGTAACGTTAGGAGAGTGCTTAAGAATAATTCCGTTGCCTGCCATTATGGCAGGTGCGGCAAAACGGAAGACCTGCCAGAAGGGAAAATTCCACGGCATAATACCGAGAACAAGCCCGATGGGTTCGAATTTCACCACTCCCTTTACTCCGCCACCAAGATTGCTCTCTTCGGGCTTTAAAAAAGAGGCCGCATTGTCGGCATAATAATCGCAGACCAATGCGGATTTTTCGACTTCAGCCACGGCCTGTAAAAGGGGCTTACCCATTTCACGACTTATCAGGGCAGCATGCTGCTCTTTTTCCAGACGAAGAAGCTTTGCAAGGCGCTTCATGAGCACACTACGCTCAGAGATGGAGAGCTCTTTCCATGAAATATAGTCCCAGTAAGAACGGGTTATTGCTTCCCGGATTTCGCCGGATGTCATGGTTTGATATTCGGCAATCGGTTCCGCCGTAGCTGGATTGACGGTAATAATCATTGGTAAACAAGGTTCAATGATGAAGGGAACCGGGAAAATCAAGCAGTGTCAACTGTCCCGGTCAATGCTTTCATAGATTGCAAGGTAACTCTCGTAACGGTCAGAATCAATATGGCCGGACTCAACGGCACGAAGAATTGCGCACTCAGGCTCTACTGTATGCTTGCATGAGGAGAATGCACACTCAGGCATAAAGGCAAGGAACTCTTTAAAGTAAAAACGCAGGTTCTCCCGGGTAATGTCGGAAAGGTTGAACTCTCTTATTCCGGGAGTGTCGATAATGTATCCTCCACCGGGAAGAAGAAGCATAACAGAGTTACTGGTGGTGTGAAGGCCTTTTCCTGTCTTCCAGTTTGTTTCGCCGGTTTTCAAACGTTCGTAGCCGAAAAGCTGGTTGATCAGGGTTGACTTTCCAACACCTGAGTGACCGCTGAAAGCTGAAAGCTTGCCGGCAAGAGCTTTTTTCAGAGATTTCATACCACGCTTCTTTTCGGCACTTGTATAAAAAACAGTGTAGCCAAGAGCCTTGTAGGGCTTCATCATCTGTTGAGTTTCCGTTGAGTCCTCAAGATCCATCTTGTTAACGACAATAATGGTTTCAAGCTTTTCGGATTCGGCAAAGACCAGGTAGCGATCGATAAGGCGGGTGTTGAGCAGTGGCTCATAGGCAGAAACAACTACGACCAGCTGATCGATATTTGCCGCAATGACCTGGGTTTTCTCTTTGCTGCGGTTGCGGCGGACATCCCTTTTTCTTGTCAGGGCACTTCTTCGAGGGTGCACAAATGTTATAACTGCTTCAAATAATGCAGTTCCTGTCTCGATCAATTTGAGTTCAACCCTGTCGCCGACAACTACCAGTGAAGTATCGCCATTATCGGCTTTTGTGCCGGGAAAAGTACGAGTGCGAAATTCGGTGCCGTCGTCGGCAATAACAATATATGATGCGCCGGATACTTCGGTGACAATTCCACCGGGAACCGGTTCATGTTGACTTTTCATGTTCATTTTCAAACTGCTGTATTCCCTTATGTTTCAACAAATCTAACCGATATCACCCAGAGAGGATCGTTCACGGTAATAACGATCATAATAGCTTCGGATCATACTGTGATCTGCCCCCTTCAATAGTGTATCCTCAGCGACAAGTTTGAATGCTGCAGATCGGGCAGACTGCATGATATCAAAATCAACGTTCAAATCGGCAATCCTCAGTCCACTCAGGGTTCCGGACTGCTCTTTTCCCAGAATATTTCCAACGCCTCTTATTTTTGCATCCATTTCGGATATGATGAAGCCGTCAGTCGTTGACTCCATTGCCGCCAAACGTTCGCGGGCTTCGTCCGTAAGCTTGGCATAGAGAAGAAAGCAGGTGGAGCGATGTTCACCGCGGCCAACCCGTCCCCTGAGCTGGTGAAGCTGAGCAAGGCCAAATCGCTCGGCATGCTCAATGATCATAACAGTGGCATTCGGGACATCAACACCAACCTCAATCACTGTCGTTCCCACAAGCAGGTTAAGATCTCCTCTTCGGAACTGGCCCATCACATCCTCTTTCTGATCGGGTGTCATCTGGCCGTGAATCAATCCAAGCCGGAGGTCAGGAAAAAGTTCGGAAGAGAGCTGCTGATAACTTTCCACTGCGGCTTTCATATCCATTTTTTCAGATTCCTCAACCAGAGGATACACAATATAACCCTGTCTTCCTTCAGCCACCTGTGAGCGGAAAAAATCATAGACTTTGTTACTCTCTTTTTCACTCCTGATATAGGTTTTCACCGGAGTCCGGCCTGCCGGCATCTGACGGATGAGTGAAACATCAAGATCACCAAATACACCCATGGTAAGGGTTCTCGGTATGGGCGTGGCTGTCATCAGGAGGACATGAGGATTTGTCGCCTTTTCCTGAAGGGCCTTACGCTGCAACACCCCGAAGCGATGCTGTTCATCAATGATCACCAGTCCAAGCCCGGCATAGTTGACACCTTTTTCAATCATAGCATGGGTGCCGAGAGCGATATTGAGCTCACCTGAGCTGAGAGCTGAAAGAACCGCCTGCCGCTCTTTTTTACCTTGTTTTCCGGTCAGAAGACCGACCTGCAGACCAAGAGGCTGAAACAAGCGCTTCATTACAATGTAGTGCTGTACAGCAAGAATCTCGGTAGGGGCCATGAATGCGGACTGCAGGGCGTTGTCGGCAGCAAGAGCCATGGCAAACATGGCAACTATGGTTTTACCCGAACCGACATCACCCTGCAGAAGACGGTTCATAGGAGTGCCGCTTTTGAGGTCGCGGTATATTTCACGGATTGCATTTTTCTGGGCATCGGTCAGCTCATACGGAAGGCTTGCATAGAGCTTTTCGGTGACCGTACCGGAATGGGTGAACCGGACGGCAGATTTGATCTGCCGGATCTCATTGTGGCGGAGGGCAAAGAGGAGCTGAGCATAAAACAGTTCCGTAAACTTCATACGGTAACGAGCCCTTTCAAGCGCTTCATGCGATGAGGGAAAATGAATTTCACGATATGCCTCGGCAAGCGGCAGCAGATTGCAGGTTGAAAGAATGGATGCACTGAGGTTTTCCTCTTTGCCGGGCACTATATCGTCAAAAGCCCTCACAACAAGATTACGCATCTGCCGGGAAGTCAGGCCTGCCTGTTTCATGGCCTCGCTTGTCGGATAGAGAGGAATAATCTTGCCGGTATGGTAGAGATCAAAATCGCTTGACTCCCCATAGCCCGGATCATGAGCGTTCAGACTGAGACGGTCGAAATCGGGATGCTGCATCTGCGCCTGATGACCGAAATATCGAACTTTGCCGTAGACAGCAAGAGCTTCACCCTCCACAATGTTGCGAGAAAAGTATCGCACACCCCTGAACCAGGTAAGTTCAAGAACCCCTGTAGCATCACTAAGCCATACCTTGAAACGCGCCTTCCCGGGAGTATTCCCCTCAAGCTGGGTTTTCATTATTGTACCAACAACTGTCACGGTTTCGCCATCGACAAGCTTGTTGATACTTTTCATGGCACGCCGATCGAGATAGCGGCGTGGGAAGTAATCAAAAAGATCATTGATTGTAGCAACACCTACCTGTTGAAGAATGGATGCTTTTTTTGTCCCTACTCCCTTCAGGTAGATTATTGAGGTAGAACCGGTCATATTAATGGTTGTAACTGGATTGAAATTCTTGTATATTTGCACCTTTACAATTTTATTGCCGGTCATATCACTTATTGTACGACAAAGTCAACGAAAGTCATGAAACAAGATATCCATCCAAAGTATACAGAGGTTACCGTCAACTGCGCCAATTGCGGCAACTCTTTTGTTACCCGTTCAACACGACCAACAATCAAGGTCGATATCTGCAACAACTGCCATCCGTTCTATACCGGAAAACAGACCCTTGTTGATACCGCCGGACGCGTCGAACGCTTCAACAAACGCTTTGCCAAAGCCACTGTTGGACAGCAGAGCGCTCAATAAAGACAGTACTCCCTCTTTTTTGGCAAACCAGCACTAACCTATCAGAACAGCTATGAGTGTCAGGGATGTTTATCAGAAATTTGAGCCTAGAATGAAAAAGACTATCGAGTCGTTTCAGCATGAAATCGCCTCGATCAGGACAGGAAAGGCTACAACGACCCTGCTTGACCGGATCAAGGTTGAAGCATACGGCCAGCAGATGCCGCTCAAACAGGTTGGTAACGTTGGAGTTCTTGACGTTCACACCCTTATGGTGCAGATCTGGGATAAGTCAATGGTTGCCGCTACCGAAAAGGCTATCCGTGATGCTAATCTCGGTCTCAATCCAGCCGCTGACGGGCAGAACATCAGAGTCAGTATTCCGCCGCTTACCGAAGAGCGCCGGAAAGAGTTTGTCAAACTCACAAAGAAATTCGGAGAGGACTCAAAAATCTCCCTTCGCAATCTTCGCCGCGATATGATTCACGAGATTGAAAAGCTCGAGAAAGATAAAGCAATCAGCGAAGATGATAAAAACAAGGGAAAGAAGGATGCTGACGAGCTGCTGCACAAGTTTGAGAAACAGCTTACCGACCTGACTGTCCTTAAAGAAAAAGAGATCATGGAAGTTTAACTCAGTACTGAGCACTTAATTGGTGCTGAGAGAAATCTGAAGAGAGATCTCTCAGCAAGCTTTGAGATGACATGAAGGACTATTCTTCGAAGTATTTTTTCATGTTCTGGAACACCTCTTTTTTTGCAAGCAAGCCGCTGATCATGCCAAGCACTGTTGCTGCACCTGCAGCGAAAAAGAGCGGCCGGGCGGAAATATTGTTGGTATAATAAATTGCCGGGATTCCCCGCTCCTTTGCAAAACTGTCAAGAGAGGTTGTACCAATAACAAGATCAGGTTCATACTCAACCACCGCCTGCATATCCTCTTCAAGATATTTCCGATATCGTATTTCAGTACCCAGCATCGATAAGACGTTGTGATCTTCCTCACCAAGTTCCATCCTGGCGATCGATGTTGAGACGTAGGGCACTTCAAGACCAGCCTCAAGAAGAAGACGAACCAGCGGAAGTTCATTACCTTCGTAGCCGGCCACAATCACTTTACCCTTAAGATGCCTGAATTGGGCAAGCACATCCCTCGCTTTCTGCCCCTCCTCCTCAGCAACAGTCTGAACAATAGCTGGATCAAGAGCGAGAGCTTCTCCGATGCGGCGTATCCATTGCACTGTTGCATTCGCACCGATCGGGTTGCCCTTCACAATTTTTATCCCCTTTTCTTCAAGAAGGGATACCGTCCTTTCATAAAAAGGATGAAGCACTGCACAAGCTTGAACCTGCCCCGCCTCGATATAATCTTCAAGTGCGGTTCCGGGGAGTGCGATCACTGAATCAACTCCCATTTTCTGGAGAATCCCTCCGATAGTCATGGCATCAACCGGAAAAATCTCACCAAGTATTACCAGCGATTGTACTTTTTTAGGGCCTTCAAACTGTGCGAACCGCCTTAACAGCGTTGCAACTGCAACGTCTTTGGCCTCAGGATGCGTTCTGATCTGAAAGGCAGGAAGGCGAACCAGAAGAACCTCCGCATTGCCGACTTTGCGTGGCAGAAGTTCTTCAGCTATTCCAGCTGTTTCTGCGACACAAGTGCTGACAACGGGTATAAATCTCACAGCCGGATCCAGGGCAATACCTTCTATAGTTTGCCGAAGATCGTCAATCATGGTGCCGCCTGAGATCTGGACATTCATCAATTCAGGCGATATAATAGATTTGCGTGCAGCGTAAAAATGGGATACAAAGGTCAGCCCGTAAAGGCAACCCTGATCGGCAACCAGACATACCTGAACACCATCAATTCTCGTGAGTACCCTCAGTCCGCCAAATGCAGGACACATTGACTGGGGATGCAGCGTCTTACAAGCCTTTTGCTCCATAAACGACCCCCTTCTTTAAAACCTGTTGGATATATGCGCTACCGGCAATTTTTTTCGACATGCCTTTGAGAGAGTCACGAGCTTTGTCACGGTTTGAAAATCTTCCGGTCATGAGCCTGAAATATTTTACCCCATCGAGCGATCCAGGCCATACATAGGCAACTATTTCCTGCGCGCACAACCGGTCTATTTCTTTCAAGGCTGTCTGTTCCATACGAAACGTTTCCAGGACAATGGTATACTCCCCTTTTTCGAGAATCAGAGAATCAGCGACCCCATTTCCGGACAATTCTTTTGAATAAACTGTTCCGGCGGGGGACTTCTGAACAATGACTGCCGCTTGACGAACAACAGGCTTCAGCCTGCTTTCCCGATATACAGAGGATGGAATCGAAACTAGAGCTTCTGGGTTACCGTAATAGAAATAAGCGACCAGAAGCAAGACGCCTAAAAGCACTGAGAGGGGTATGGCATAGGGAAACTTTTTACTCTCTTTTCGCCCAAGGTGCTTATCATTAAGCGGAAGAACAACTTCCTCAAGATTTTGATACTCCCGATTTAACAGCTCTTCCAAAGATCGCTCAGGAAGAAAGCCGTAGGCTCCGTTATCTATGGAAAAACTGCCTAATCCCTTGATTCTGATCTCTCTTTCCTGCTGGAACGCTCTGGAGAAGGCCGTTGCAAAGGCCCGGGCTATGGGTTTGACTTCACCGGGACTCGTCAAAAGCCTCAACGCAGCGATACGCGCAGTATCATCAGCTCCAGAAACCTTCCTGTCATACTTCAGCCGATTAAAAGGAGGAGTATAGGTAGTTCCCGATGCATTACTTTTTTTTTGTAAAGGGACATGTGACACCGAAAATGAGCCAAGCCCTTTGACTGAAAGCTTTCGTTTGGCCAGCAGTTCGGTAACCATGGCGCTGAAAAATGCGTTCAGGATACGCCTGGACTCTTCGGATTCAACATGAAGCAGTTCCGCAAGCTCTTCTATCAGATCATGGTTTATCATAACATCGCCCTGGTACAATGAGCGTAATACGCATAATGGTTAATAACACCGAATATAACACTTCCCCTGTAAACGCAAGACAAGTCAGGGACTGGATATATTTCACACCCTCTCCATCGGGAATCGGAATGAGAGTGCTGATTCCCGGATATTGCAAAAAAAACAGAGGGGGGAATTGCGAAATGTTTTGTTTTATTTGATATGCCATTCTTTTCAGTTACCAATCCTTTTTTTCCCTTGAATGAACATTGAAATTCTTTCTGTAAGCGAATTGACACTGCAGATCAAAACCGGACTGGAGACTCTTTTTCCGCAGGTAAAGATCAAAGGTGAGATATCGAATTTTAAACGGCACAGTTCCGGACATAGCTACATGACCCTGAAAGACGAGGGGGCGCAGATTGCAGCTGTTATATGGAAAACAACAGGGAGTAGGCTTGCTGTACCGCTCAAGGATGGCATGAATGTGGTTGCCGAGGGACGTCTTGAGGTTTACCCTCCTTCCGGGCGTTATCAGCTGATTTGCACCTCAGTGACTGAAGCAGGACAGGGTGCACTGCAGCAGGCATATGCCGAGCTTCTTCAGAAACTTGCAAAGGCCGGTTATTTCAGTGCTGAACGAAAACGGTCTATTCCTGAAATTCCTGAAACAATCGGGCTTGTCACCTCGCCTACGGGAGCGGTTATCGAGGATATGAGCAATGTGCTTCAACGACGATTTCCTGCTGCAAGAGTTTTACTCTATCCTGTCAGCGTGCAGGGCGTCAACGCTGCTGAAGCTGTTGCGTCAGGTATCGCATACTTCAACAACACAAAGAAAATCAGTCACCAGCCCGAGGTGATTATTGTCGCCAGGGGAGGTGGCTCGCTGGAAGACCTGCAGGCATTCAACGGGGAACTTGTGGCCAATGCCATTTATCATTCGGCACTGCCGGTGATCAGTGCCATCGGTCATGAAACCGACCTGACCATTGCCGATATGGTTGCTGATCTGAGGGCCGGTACGCCCTCTATTGCAGCTGAGCTTGCAGTTCCGGACACTCAGGAGTTGCTCCGGCATATCGATAATCTTCAATCAAAAAGGGACTCCCTGCTGCTTGGAAAACTTGAGGGCGCAGATCGTCATATCTACTCAATCTGCAGCAGTTATGCTTTCAACCGGCCTCTTCTGCAGATGCAGCAGTTTGATGATCGTCTCAACTCTCTTGTCGATCAGATGGGAAGAACAATCAAGAACGGATATAGTGAAAAAGTACAGCGTTATTCATCATCCTGCCAGCATCTGGCCCTGCTGGATTACAGAAAAACACTTGAACGAGGGTATGTGCTTGTTAAAAAAGACGGGAAATTTATAACCAGCGCAAGAAAGCTTCACCCTCTCGATGAAGTTGAACTTCTGTTTCATGATGGAGAGCACTCAGCAGTTATCAGCAAGGGGAAGCGTCCCTGATTATTTTCCGAACCAGTTCAAGATCTTCAGCAGTGTTAACTCCAGGGTTATCGATGAGCGTTTTGATACACTGTATGCGGAACCCGTTTTCAAGCAATCGAAGCTGCTCAAGCGATTCAGCCTGTTCGAGCATCGAGGGTGGAAGTCCTGCAAATTTCTCCAACACCGCGGCACTGAACGCATAAAGGCCTACATGGCGATAACAGGTTGTCGTTGAGAGCGTGTAGCGCTGGAATGGTATCGGACAGCGTGAAAAATAGAGAGCAAACCCATTGCTGTCCATCACGACTTTCACAACATGAGGGTCCTCAATTTGTGCCGCATCATCGGGCCGGAGAGGAAAAACAAGCGTGGAACAATCGGGCGGATCAGGAGAAAAAAACGGTTCAAGAGCAAGGTCAATATTTTCTGGACTGATCAAGGGTTCATCTCCCTGCAGATTAAGAAAGACATCCCCCCCGATCTTCCTTGCCGCCTCAGCGATACGTTCTGTACCGCAACTGGCCTCTTGGGAAGTCATAACAACCTCAGCCCCACGCTCTTCGAGAACAGAGGCTATCTCAAGGCTATCAGTCGCAACAACAACTCTTTCTGCAAAACGGGATTTCAGCGCCTGACGCCAGGTACGCACAATCAGCGGTTCCCCGCAAAGATCGGCAAGCATTTTTTTTTCAAGCCGGCTTGAATCGAGCCTTGCAGGTATAAGAATAACAGCTTTCATGGTTTTTTCGGGCTATCAATGATCAATGTTACCGGACCGTCATTAACAAGGGAGACCTGCATGTCAGCTCCGTACCATCCTGTCATTACCGGCTTTTCAAGCTCCTGCTCCATTTTCCGGACGAAACCATCATAGAGCGGACGGGCAAGATCGAAACCGGCTGACCCTGAAAAGCCCGGTCTATTGCCCCTGGCAGTATCGGCGTAGAGGGTAAATTGGGAAACAACCATGACCTCTCCCTGTGTCTCTTGAAGCGAGAGATTCATCTTACCGGAAGGGTCATTAAAAATCCTGAGAGCAGTGATTTTGCGGGTCATCCAGCTGATATCCATATCGCCATCGTCAGGGGCAATGCCAAGCAGAACAAGCAGACCCGGACCGATTGCCGCATACCGGCCGTCAGAGGCTGAAACATTGGCCGACAATACTCTCTGGATAACAACTCTCATAAGTGCTATGCTTTAGCGGCCGGTCAAACAATAGGATTCGAGAACGGGTGCTGCTGCAACTGTGCTGACTCCTTCAAGCATGACCGTTTTTGTGCGCGAAGTGTTCCCGGATATAATATGAACGCGGGATGGAGGAATGCGGAACACTTTGGCAAAAAGTTCACAGCATTCCCTGTTTGCGGCATCGTCGACCGGAGCAGCTTTTAGGTTGACTTTCAATCCGCCGTTATAAGCCCCGCATATCCTGCTTTTTGATGACCGAGGCTGTGCCTTGACTACAAAAACCGCATTTCCGTCTTTTTCGCGAAGCTCAACCACCGGCGACAACTACCCGATGACTTTGGGCACCTTGAAAAAGCGATCCTGCTTATCAGGTGCATTCAGCAGTACAGAGAGTGACGGAAGTGCAGGAAGCTCAACATCATCGCGAAGCACGTTGATCTGGTCATGAATACTGCTGAGCGGTATAACACCTCTCGTATCAACCTCGTTGAGCTTTTCAACGTAGTGAAGAATATTGTTGAGTTCACTTGTCATCGTGAGCATCTCATCATCAGTAAATCTGAGCCTCGCCAATTCAGCGATATAGGCAACATCTTTGGTTGTAACCGACATAACCTGTTTCTAAAATTTAAAAAAACATCAACCGGATGATCGACTCAATCACGATAAATCCTTCAAAAAAAGCCTACAGTCTGCAAAGACCGACTTTCTGCTCATCGATCCTGTTTTTTGGACGTTTTTCAATAGGCATATACGCCCGTTCTTCTTCTCCAAGGTATATCTGGCGTGGTCTTGCAATTTTCTGCTCCGGATCCTGAACCTGCTCGGTCCACTGTGCAAGCCATCCGGGAACCCTGCCAATGGCAAAAAGGACAGGAAACATATCGAGAGGAAAACCCATTGCCTGGTAAATAAGTCCTGAATAGAAATCAACATTGGGGTAGAGCTTGCGACTTACAAAATAATCGTCTTCAAGTGCTATTCTTTCAAGCTCCAACGCTATATCGAGCAGAGGACTTCTTCCGGTTTCTTCAAAAACTTCGAAGGCAACTTTCTTGATAATTTTTGCTCTCGGATCATAATTTTTATAAACCCTGTGGCCAAACCCCATTAAACGACCTTCACCGTCCTTGACTGATTGAATAAACTCAGGAACTTTATCAATAGAGCCAATTTTTTTGAGCATGTGAATAACAGCCTCATTTGCTCCGCCGTGCAATGGACCGTAGAGCGCTGCGCAACCTGAAGCGAGAGCGGAGTAGGGATCAACACCTGAACTGCCTACCGCTCGCAGGGCACTGGTTGAACAGTTCTGCTCATGGTCTGCATGAAGAATAAACAGGACATCAAGTGCGTGCTCAAGAATCGGATTCGGCTTGTAGTGCATCTCGGTCATCTTGAACATCATGGAGAGAAAATTGCCGGTATAACTTAATTCATCATCAGGAAGAACGTAGGGAAAACCCATGCTGTGACGATAACTCATTGCAGCAATAGTGGGTATTTTGCCTATAAGACGGCGAACCTGCAACTTTCGTGACTCTACATCGTTAATATTCTTGGCATCCGCATAAAATGTCGACAAGGCACCGACGGTTCCAACAAGAATACCCATAGGATGAGCATCATATCGGAATCCATCCATAAACTTGATCATGTTGGCGTGTGTCAGGGTATTGTGCCGGATGTTGTATGTCCAGACAGCAAGACGCTCTTTGTCGGGAAGCACTCCTTTGATAAGAAGGTATGCAGTTTCAAGAAAAGTGCTTTTTTCAGCCAGCTGTTCGATTGGATAGCCGCGATAACGTAAAATGCCTTTATCACCATCAATATAGGTGATGCTGCTTTTGCAGGAAGCCGTGTTTAAATAACCGGGATCATAACCCAATAAGCCGAAATCATCAGGTGACACCTTGATCTGACGAAGATCGGCAGAACGAATAGCACCCTGTTCAATTGTAAGCTCGTAGGATTGACCTGTACGGTTATCGATAACTGTAAGAGAATTTCTTGAGGCTGTGTCTGGCATAAGTGTGCTGTATTGATTGTTTTAAAGCATTTACCGCCTAAAAAAAACAACATTTCTCACTGTTTAAACACGACAGTATAATCGTGTTCGTTCATAGCGCACAAAGTTATAAAAAACCAGCCAAATACGACGAATGAAAAAACGTTATTTTTCAACTATTGCGCAGATCTCATTCAAGTGAAAAGAGACTCTCCTGCCAATATTGTTAAAACTGCCGGGAGGGCAAAAAACGCATCCATAAAGAATGGCCGAACTCTATAACCGCAATAAAAACAATAAGCTGCTGAAATATCTTTCTCTTTGTGGACGGCAAGATACACATAAAAAAAAGGAAAATACTTTTTGGATATTATGAATCGGCTCTATACATTAATTCCTCTTTCAAGGAGCTGTAGCTCAGTTTGGTTAGAGCGCCTGCCTGTCACGCAGGAGGTCGCGGGTTCGAACCCCGTCAGCTCCGCAAAAAAAGCCTTCCCTGTTTATAAACAAGGAAGGCTTTTTTATTTGGTGAAGAATTTCCTCAAAAGGCGAGCAGGGAGTGTCAGTCTTTTTTTCTTTTATCCCGGACGTAGATTGCTTTTGACTGACCTTCTCCTGTAATCCGCTCATCGAAATCGAATAGTTTTGTAGCCGCCAGCAGTTCTCCAAGCTTGATGAAGCCGTAATTGCGCGGATCGAACTCAGGAGATTGTTTAGCGATATTGCTGCCTGTTGTTGCAAGATGAGCCCATCCGCTTTCGTCCGATGAGGCCTCAACGGCATTTCTCAATAAACGCACGAGTCGGGTATCCTGCTTGAGCTCTGCAGATGACTTTTTAGCAATCGACTCATTTTCATTGATCTTGGCCCGCAACACTTCGATATAAATAAATTTGTCACAAGCGGAAACAAAGGCTGAAGGTGTTTTTTTCTCACCGAAGCCATAAACAAAGAGACCGGATTCCCTTATTCTCGATGCCAGTTTCGTAAAGTCACTGTCACTGGAGACTATGCAGAATCCCTGAAACTTTCCAGTATACAACAGGTCCATAGCGTCAATTATCATTGCGCTATCAGTAGCGTTTTTTCCCTTTGTATATCCGAACTGCTGTATGGGCTGGATAGAGTGCTCCAGCAATACCTCTTTCCAGCTTCTCAGAGCTGTTGATGTCCAGTCTCCGTATATCCTTTTAACGCTTGATGTGCCGTACTTTGCGACCTCCGCCAGAAGACCTTCTATAATTGTGGCCTGAGTATTGTCGGCATCGATAAGTACAGCAAGACGCTCTGTTTTTTCAACTGACATGACACAAGTCCTTAATTTGCGTTCTTACGAAATAGATGCAAAATACCGTCAGGATGTTACTTTGAAACCCTGCCCTTCTATAACCGCAGCAATTGTCGTCAAGCCTACCATGTTCGGATCATAATCAACAGTCACTGCAGCCTTGAGATGAGACGCATCAACCGATATGACGCCTTCAAGATCTTCAAGTGCTTCTGTAACAAGCAGTTCACAACTGCCACAGTTCATACCGCCTACCTGTAACTCTGTTTTCATGGTATCAGATAAATATGCTTTGGAATAAGGTTTCAGGAACCTGAACGATTTATAGAGATTGCTTCCACATGAAATAAGTTACATAGACTGCCCGCAAATTGGAAATTTTTTGCGCAAATCCTGTATGAGCTTAATCAGGATTGGCAGATCACTGGATGAGTGAGTATATTGGTACATTATGACACTTTACATACCACATTCAAAATCAGGCATCCAACGACTGCTTGTCTGCTTTTTACTTGGCACTCTGCCGTTGCTGGCTTCATGCAACCGTTCAGGGAATGAGCTGAAAAGCCTTCAGCAGCAGGTCTGGAAAAATCCGAAAGATGCAGGGGGCTACATACTTCTCGGGCAAGGATATGCGCGCAGCGAACGCTACAGCGAGGCTAAGGAGGCATATAAAAATGCGCTTGCCATAAACCCCAAACTTGATGACGCATATCATGCTCTCGGCGCTATTGCTTTCAACCAGAAAAACTATGCCGAGTCACTGAAATATTTTCAAAAACACCTTGAGCACGCACCAAAAGACTCACTGACACTCTATGATATCGGCAACGCCTACATGCAGCTTAAGGAGTTTGACAAAGCCGCAAAATCATACAGCCAGTCCATTGACAACAGTGAATCATTTACTGAGGCGCACTACAACCTTGCGATCTGCTATCTGAATACAGGGCAAAGAGCTGAAGCTCAGGTGATTTATGAATGGCTTCTTAAGAAAAACAATTATCTTGCTCTCTCTCTGCAAAAACATTTCAAAAAAGAACAGATACGGTGATTTACGCGGGTCGTGATCACGAAACGGTTTTTGCAATCAAAGACTGAAATCAGAGATTTTTTTCTACCGGAAACCATTATTGCAAAATTGTTGTACAGTTTGTTACAGAAAGTTGCAATAGAAAAGTGTTTGAGAGTTTCAATGCCGATAAACGCATATGATTGAGCACAAGAATATCATTATAGCTTCAGAGGAATCTTTATCCATACACAAGGCAGTTTCAAGGCTTAAAGAGGCTTTAGCCCTTTTTGATTACACGGGAGCTTTGTCTGATGCTCTTGATCAAAACCTCCTTGTAACGTTTTCTCAGCCTGTACAGCCCTTGGAGATGGCCGGCTGGCTTTGCCGTCAGGTGGTATATCCGAAACTCTTCTGGATGAACAGGGAGAAGGATTTTTCTGTAGCCGGCATTGGTATTGCCGACAGCATTGAGCTGGATGAACCGGGAGATAATGAAAAATGTTTTCAGCAATTCGGGATTTCTATTGCGGATAAACATCCCGGTGCTCGCTATTTCGGGGGATTCAACTTCAATAACCAGGAAAATCAAAACCAGATCTGGGAGAAATTTTCCTCGTTTTCCTTTGTGCTTCCGCTTATCCAGTTGACCTTTGAACATAACACGTATTCTCTGTCATGCCACCTTTGGATTGAAAGCGGCGAACAGCCAGAAACAAAAATCAGTGCGATCACTGAGATGCTTGACCGCATTAGCAGCGATACGGATTGTTCATCTTTGAAACTGCCCGAATTACTCGATCTCTCCTATAATCCGGATGAAAGAAACTGGATTGAACAATGCCAGAAAGCGCTGGAGACATTTAATTCGGGCGGGATGGAAAAAATAATGCTTGCCCGTCAAACTGTGCTTGAATTCAGCAGCTGTTTTTCACCGCTTCTTTTTCTGCTTCAGTATCCCTATCCGCAAAATGCGGTCTACAGGTTCTACTTTGAACCCCAGGAACATCATGCGTTTTTCAGCTTCAGCCCTGAACGGCTTTACCGAAGAAACAGCGATCTGCTCCTTACTGAGGCACTCGCCGGTACATTTTCGAAAGAGACCATCAACTGTGGGGACATTCAGGCTTCTGAAGCTCTTCTTAATTCAGAAAAAGATATCCGGGAGCATAAATTCGTCAAGGACATGATCTATCAGGAGCTGCTCAAGATTTGCAGCGATATTGATATGGAAAAAGAGGTTCAGGTTCTGCAGCTTAACCGACTTGCTCACCTCTACACGAGATGTGCGGCCAAACTGAAACCAGAATTCAAGAATGACAGCGCAGTCCTGAAACTTCTTCATCCTACTCCGGCTGTCGGCGGAGTGCCCAAAACAGAGGCCATGAAACATATCATGAATCTTGAGCCATTCAGCCGCGGCTGGTATGCGGGGCCTGTCGGCTGGATAAGCCATGATGCTGCAGAATTTTCGGTTGCCATTCGATCTGCTCTTGTCAATGGTCGTTTTGCCTACCTCTACTCTGGCGCCGGCCTTGTAAAAGGCTCAAATCCCTTTTCCGAATGGGAAGAGGTCGATCAGAAGATTGGAGATATTCTGGCTATAACCCGCCAGGAAGTATGAGTGATCGCGAAATAACCTCACTGTGGAGCAGCATCGTCATTGAAGAGCTGATCAGGCAGGGTGCCGACTTTTTCTGTATCTCTCCCGGCTCACGCTCAACACCGCTGACTGTTGCTGTTGCAAGAAACCCTAAAGCCCGCTGGAAAATGTTTGCTGATGAACGATCAGCAGGTTTTTTTGCTCTCGGCTATGGCCGGGCAAAAGGCAAGCCGGCAGTACTTATCTGTACTTCAGGAACTGCTGTTGCAAACTATTTCCCTGCCGTCGTTGAGGCGTCCATGGACTTGCAGCCGATGATTATTCTTTCTGCCGATCGTCCTTTTGAACTGCTTGAATGCGGAGCAAACCAGACAATAAGGCAGGAGGGCATGTTCGGAAGTTATACCCGATGGAATATGCAGCTTCCTCTGCCTTCAAGAGAGGTTCACCTTAAAGCTCTGCTCTCCACCATTGCATACGCGGTTGCTAAAAGTGTCGGGACACAAGCCGGGCCGGTGCATCTCAACCAGCCTTTCAGAGAACCTCTTGAGCCTGAACGTTCCGACATGAAGGATCCGTGGCTCGATCCAGTGCAGGAATGGCTGAAAACAGGCAACCCTTCAGCTCTATCGGCATTTCCGGAAAAACATCCCGATGCAGATGCAGTGGCCGCTGTGCGGAAAGCTCTTTCAAAAGCAGAACAGCCTCTGATCATTGCAGGAAGCATGCAAAGCAGAGGAGAGGGTGAAGCGGTCAGGGAACTAGCCCAGGATCTGCAGGTACCTCTTTATGCTGATCTCTCATCGGGGATACGACTGAGCAGCGGTGTACAACCATGGCAACTGGCGTTTCAGTCGTCAGAATTTACCCGGCACTTCAGGCCTGATCTGGTTCTCCATTTCGGTGGTCATATAATCTCAAAACATCCTGCCTCTGCTCTCAGAGAATGGAATCCCGAACACTATATTGTTGTCCGATCTCATGCCAACCGGATCTCTCCCGATCATAACGTAACCCTTAGCATTGAAGCTTCGCCGGCACTTACCGCATCCAGCCTCAAAGGGGCACGCGCTGCGACTTTTCTACACAGTGAGAGGGCTGAAGAATTTTTCAGGCGGGCAGGTGAGGAGATCGACGCCGAAACACTCTCTTTGCAACCGGTTACTGAAATTTCTGCAGCACGGCTGACATCGAGCCTTATCAATGCAGAGCACCTGCTTTTCATTTCAAACAGCATGCCTGTCAGGGATATGGACACGTATGCCGTCAACAGACACGATAACGGCATCAGGTGCGGCATCAATCGGGGAGTAAGCGGCATAGACGGCATTCTTTCTACTGCAGCCGGCTTTGCTGAAGGATATCGTAAAGCAGCAACACTGATTATCGGGGATATCGCCTTCCTGCACGACTTGAATGCACTTTCACTGCTCAGCACCCTGACTGTCCCGCTTCAGATCATCGTCCTGAACAACAACGGCGGAGGGATTTTCTCGTTCCTGCCTGTTTCAGAATACAGCGATATCTTTGAAACTCATTTTGCCACACCACAGAACTACAGCATCCGGTCTGCAGCAGAAACCTTTGCTGTTGACTATGCATGCCCGCAGACAAACGGTGAATTCAGCGAGATATATAAAGCCACATCCACAGGTAATCGAAGTACCGTTATAGAAATTAAAGGTTCACGGCAGGATAATCTGAAGCAGCATCGCGCTCTTCAGGCAAGAATCAGTGCCTTTGCCGTTCAATGTCTTTACGGGGTAGATTGAAGGCTGGCAATCTTGTTTAACAGAGGCCATTACGATGCAGAGAACCATACAGGGCGTTCCTTTCAATATTCTGACCATAGGAAATATTTCCCTGCCCCGTATCATCTTTCTCCACGGCTTTCTGGGATCGGGCAGTGACTGGCTCCCAATGGCGAGGCAGCTCTCTCAGGACTACTGCTGTATGATGCTGGATCTTCCCGGACATGGGAAAGCGGGATTCCAGCAAATTCCTCTCAATGAAGGTTTTTTTGAAAAGACAGTTGACGCTCTTGCTGAACTGCTGCAGGAGTCGCCTTCCCCGCTAAACTATCTTGTCGGTTATTCGATGGGAGGACGTCTTGCTCTTGCTCTTCTGCTTCGTTACCAGGAGCTTTTTACCAAAGCTGTCATCGTCTCTGCTTCGCCAGGACTCAGGACAATAAAAGAACAGATCGAGCGGCAGGAGCATGATGAAAAGATTGTTCGGAAAATTGAACGGAATTTTGAAGGGTTTATAGATGCATGGTATGATCAGCCGCTTTTTTCAACACTTAAACATCATTCGATATTTAAAGAAGTTGAGAGCGAACGGAAAATCAATGACCCCCGGAACCTGGCTCTCGGATTGAGAGTGCTCGGAACGGGACGGCAAGGTTCGCAATGGGAGGCACTGCAGGATAACAGGGTGCCGGTAAGGTTTTTTGCAGGGGAAAAAGATGATCGTTACGTTGAGATTGGCCATCAAATGGTTAAGTTATGCCCTGGCTCTGATCTTGAAATTTTTCCTCTTTGCGGTCATACCCTTCAGCTTGAAAACAAGGAATTGTTTCTGGATCGTCTGAGATTTTTTTTCAACCAGCAAGAAGAAAAGCACTTATGAGCGTTGTTAACTGGATACAAACAGGTGATTTTACGGATATCCTTTACCATAAAGCCGAAGGGATTGCAAAAATCACCATTAATCGCCCGGAAGTAAGAAACGCATTTCGCCCCCAGACTGTGGAGGAGATGATTACTGCGCTTTCCGAAGCGAGAAACGATGAGAAAATAGGAGTTGTCATTCTTACAGGTGCCGGCGAGAAGGCGTTCTGTTCGGGAGGTGACCAGAAGATTCGCGGTTATGCAGGCTATGCCGATGACAAAGGAGTCAACCGTCTTAATGTCCTTGATTTCCAGCGTGATATCCGCACCTGTCCCAAACCGGTCATTGCCATGGTTGCTGGTTATGCAATCGGTGGAGGCCATGTACTGCATATGCTGTGCGATCTTACGATTGCGGCTGACAATGCGGTTTTCGGTCAGACCGGCCCAAAAGTGGGTTCTTTTGATGGAGGATGGGGTGCCAGTTATATGGCTCGACTTGTCGGCCAGAAAAAAGCCCGCGAAATATGGTACCTGTGCCGTCAGTACAATGCGGCCGAAGCCCTTTCGATGGGGCTGGTGAACACTGTTGTACCGCTTGAGCAGCTTGAGAAGGAGACCGTGCAGTGGTGTCGTGAAATACTTGCCAACTCATCTCTCGCCATCAGATGCCTGAAATCGGCGTTGAATGCGGATTGTGACGGGCAGGCCGGACTGCAGGAACTTGCAGGAAATGCCACGATGCTCTATTACATGTGTGAAGAGGCTCAGGAAGGAAAAAATGCTTTTGTCGAAAAACGAAAACCGGATTTCAGTAAATTTCCAAAAAGACCTTGACGGCTACTCATGCACTTCTCTACAGGTATGCTATCCCTTTTACAGAGGCAATAACTGTCCAAGGGCACCAGCAGCTGCAAAGGGAAGGCATTATACTTGCTCTGAAAACTGCGGCGGAGGATCACACTGCATATGGTGAAATTGCTCCTCTGCCGGGTCTGCACAAGGAGAGCCTTGAATCTGCCGAAGAGCAGCTTGTGAAGTTACTTGCAAAACACGAGACAGTTGATCACCGTATTCTACACGACGGTCTCTTTCCTTCTGTACGCACAGGACTGGAAATGGCCATAATCAACCTTAATGCAGCACTCACTGGAAAGGCTCCTTCTTTTTCCGGGAGTGCGGCTCCTCGTTCACAACATGTTCCGGTCAATGCACTGCTCTTCGGCGATACGAAGCAGGTCATTCAAAGGGCAGAGAACTATTTCAACATCGGCTACCGCACATTCAAGCTCAAAATTTCAGCTGGAAACAGTGACACCGCCATCCGAAGCATTGAAGCACTGCATAATATTTTCGGAAACACGATTGAAGTGCGACTGGATGCAAATCAGTCATTCTCTTTTGATGAAGCTCTATACCTGGCCCGAGAGATTCCTGACGGAATCGTTTCCTATATTGAAGAGCCCCTTACGCATGCTGAACATATAGGTGAGTTTCATGCAAAAACAGCTATCCGCTCTGCGCTGGACGAAACCCTGTGGCAAAAGCCGGAACTGCTTGATCACATCCCCGCCAAAGCTCTTTCGGCACTCATTCTGAAACCAAACCGCCTGGGCGGAATATCCGTGGCGCTTGAGTTGGCCAGGTGGGCAGCAGCACACAATCTGCTGACGGTTTTCAGCTCAGCTTTCGAGAGTGGTATCAGCCTGAGCTTCTATTCGTGGATTGCCGCATCACTCTCTTCTGAACCCGCAGCATGCGGCCTTGATACCTACCGTTACCTGAAGGACGACTTGCTTGCAACACATTTCAGAGCAGAAAACGGAGTGCTTGATGCTTACAAACTCTATCGTGAAGGCTTGATAGTCAACCACAGAGAGCTTAAACCTCTATCTCTCTGGACAGTGTAACTGCAGAAGAATTCTTTTACTCTCTGGCTGCTTTGCGCTTAAGACGAAGAACTGCAAATGCTCCCCCCAAGCCGGTTATCGGAGCATAAAACGCACCGGAGAAAACCATGTTCATCACAATATCAAGGAAGCTTAACTTTACAGGCGTAAGAGCAAGTTTCTCAGCAGCTACTAGTGCCTGCACCTGCTGCTGAACCTCAGGCCTTCCTTTTGCAATCTCAAGAGCCCAGTCAATGACAAGAGCAAGACTTTCCGTCCCCGGCCTGTAATTGAAGAGTTCCATCAGAACAAAGGTTATACCTTCGGAAAGCACGCCTCCAACCAAACCGGCAAGACACCCATAAGCAAAAGCCTGATTGAAGGTCAAGCGTACCTGAAAACGCATGATTGTCTGATGAAGCGCAACCGCTCCAGCCAGAAATATACCCGCAAAGAGAAAAACATTGAGCAGCGTAAGGTAGGGAATGGTTGTCGTCAGAATAATGATAGCAGAACCAAGCAAAACGGAATAAAGCTGTCCTTTCAAAGGGAGAGTGGATTTCACGTTGTCAATAGCCATATATCTTCACGAGAGCAGTTCATTTAAAAAATCATCCATGGTATAAAATCCAGGTTTGGTTTTATGGCGAAGGGCAAGCCAGGCTGCAGCTTCAACGGCACCTGAGGCAAAACCTGAACGGTTTTTCGCTGTATGCGAAATAACAATTTCATCAGCATCAGAATCAATAAACGCTGTGTGTTTTCCGAACACTCCTCCAAGTCTGAGGGCGGCAACCTGCAGTTCATCGGGAGCAATCTTCCGGTCATCAGAGAGCTGACGGACAACGGTTTTTTTCCGGCTGTTTGCCGATAAAATCATATCTGCAGCCCTTAGAGCGGTTCCACTCGGGAAATCGGCTTTGGCGGTGTGATGCTGCTCTGCAAAAGCAATATCAAACTGGGAAAAAGGAGCAATCAGCCGTGCTGCTTCGCGCACGCTTCTGAGAAAGATGTTGACTCCAAGCGAAAAATTTGCTGAGTAGAGAAGTGATGCACCTACTAGAGAGACCTGCTTTTTGACATCATCCATGACATCATCCCACCCTGTTGTTCCAACAACAACGGGTACACCGGAAGAGAGCATGACCGGCAGATTGGCAAGAAATGCCTCTCTGACTGTAAAATCAATAATGGCATCGCTGCCATTAAATACCTCAGGAACAACAGGGGTATCTATATCCAGAACTGCGACAGTTTCGTGGCATCCAGACTGACTGATGACAGAAGCGACCTGTTTGCCCATTCTGCCATTTCCAAGAAGTGTAAACCTCATAATTTATTGTTGTACTTAACGCTTCCGGGTGAAACTGTGGCAGGTTCAGCCCTGATTCATAATATCGAGAAGCCTGTCAAGATCGTCATTCGAAAAATACTGAATATGAATTTCTCCCTTGCCGCCTTTCTTTTCTACTATTCGAACCTTTGTTGCAAGTTTATCTCGAAGTATAGACTCGAGCTGGGTAACGTGGGAAGAGCGCTCAAATGAGTCGGGCACTGATGGTTTTGTCTGATCTTTGAACATACGGTTAACCAACGCTTCGGTCTGACGAACTGAAAGCTGACGACTGAGAATCTGTTTCCAGACCTTCAACTGCTGCTGTTCACCCGGAAGGTTGATCAAAGCTCTTGCATGTCCTGAAGATATTTCCCTGTTGCGGATGCTGTCCTGAATCTGTAAAGGGAGCTTGAGAAGTCTGAGAAAGTTACTGACAGTCGAACGGTTTTTGCCGACTTTCTGCGCTATCTCGTCTTGGGTCAGTCGGCACTTGGTTGTCAGGCTTTTCAATGCCAGAGCAACTTCTATGGCATTAAGATCCTCACGTTGAATATTCTCGATAAGTGCAAGTTCAAGCTTACTTGAATCATCATGAGCCTCTATAACATAGGCAGGAATAAACTTGAAGCCGGCCTGCTGAACAGCTCTGAGCCGGCGTTCTCCACTGATGAGCTGATAGCCGTCACCATCCCTGCATACAGTTACAGGTTGGATGACCCCATTTTCAATGATAGAGTTTTTAAGCTCTTCAAGAGCACTTTCATCAAATTCTTTACGGGGCTGAAACGGATTTGGGCGTATCTTTTCGACTGGCAGACTGCCAATACTTCCTTCCTGGGCAAGCTCCTGTTCCTCGTCCCTTGAGCCGGAATTAAACCCTTCGTCCGGAATAAGTGCCTTTAACCCTCTTCCCAGTGCTTTTTTTGTCATATACCTCAACAGCTAACCGGTCAGATGCTACTGCCGGACTTTAAATTTTTTAATATTGCCGTCTCTTTCAAAAATCTCCTGAGCCAGATCGAGATAGTCTTTCGATCCAATACTCTGAGCGTCGTAGAGCAACGCAGGTTTACCATGACTTGGCGCTTCAGAAAGGCGAACATTCCTGCGGATATAGGTTTTATAAACCTTGTCTTTGAAAAACTTCTTGACCTCTTCGGCAACTTGTGATGCAAGACGAAGTCTCGAATCGTACATGGTAACCAGTACACCTTCAATTTCAAGTTTCGGATTAAGGTGCTTTCGTACGATGCTGATGGTATTGAGCAGCTTGCCCAAGCCCTCCAGCGCATAATACTCAGCCTGAACCGGGATAAGCACGGAATCTGCGGCTGTGAGCGAATTCAGTGTGATCAGCCCTAAAGAGGGCGGACAATCGATAATGATATAATCGTACTGGGCACGAATTCCCTTGAGCGCTTTCTGCATCACATACTCGCGTTCTTTCATATTGACCAGCTCGACCTCCATTCCCACAAGATTGACATTGGAAGGAAGAACATCAAGATATTCAATACTGGAGGACTTGATAGCATCCTTGATGTTACCGCCTTGTACCATCACCTGATAAAAGGTATTATCGATTTCATCGCCTACTTCAAGGCCAAAGCCGGAGGTGGCATTGGCTTGAGGGTCGATATCGATAAGCAATGTCTTAAACTCAGAAATAGCAATAGAGGCGGCTATATTAACGGAAGTGGTTGTTTTTCCAACCCCGCCTTTCTGGTTTGCAATCGCAATAACTCTGCCCATGTACTAACCAGGGAAATTTATAGCAGTTGAAGTTCTGTCATGACTTGGTACATTATAATACTTACATGAACCATTACAAATTATTAATCTTGCTACATGGGCGTGCCGGGACATCAATTCTACGAGCTGCCGACACTTGAACTTACTGAAAAACTGCTTGGGATAATATTCGTTCATGTGTTGCCGGGAAACGTGCAGCTTAAAGTCCAAATTATTGAAAGTTGCTGAAAATATTTCTTTTTTTTCTTTATGCAGGTTTATCGCAAGAGTGTAAAATTAAGAGTACATGGTGCAGGATCGTGAATCACTTGAATTCGATATCGTCTTTATCGGTGCGGGCCCTGCAAACCTTGCGTCAGCGATACACCTGCAGCGTCTGCTGAAAAGACATAACTCTCTATCGGCAAATAAAATTGATCCGGCAATAGCAGTTATCGACAAGGGGCGCTATGCCGGTGCTCACCTGCTCTCTGGTGCACTGATTGATCCGAGAGCCCTGGATGAATTTTTTCCTGATTACCGGGAACGAGGCTGTCCTGTGGAGGCCACGGTTTCAAATGAACATCTATGGTATCTGACGGCGAAAAGAAAGTTTCCTTTTCTGTTTTGTCCTGAGCCGTTCAGCAATAAGGGAAATATAGTTGTATCGCTCAGCCGGCTGGGATCATGGATGGCTGAGGAGGCTGAAAAGGAGGGCATTCAATTCTTCTTCAATACTGCAGCAGCTCAGCCGTATGTTGAAAAGGGCAGAGTGGCCGGTATTCTGACTGATGATAAAGGCATTGATAGAAACGGTCAAAAAAAACCCAACTTTGAAGCCGGTCTTTTGCTTAAAACAAAAGTTGCCGTTATAGGGGAAGGTTCTGACGGATCATTCCACAGGAAAGTTTGTGAACATTTTCCGACTGCTTTGGAAACTGCTCCGCAACGATACGAAACGGGAGTAAAAGAGAGCTGGCGAATACCGCCGGGCCGCGTTATCGCTGGAGAGGTGCACCAGATGTTTGGCTATCCTCTTCCAACTGAAACCTATGGTGGCGGATGGCTATATGCCTTCTCCCCGACACTGCTCTCCCTTGGGTTTGTCACTTCGCTGGAACCCGACTCGCCGGTTTGCGATCCTCATCGTAACCTTCAGCGCTTTAAAGAGCATCCGTTGCTTGCCAAAATACTTGAAGGTGGAAGCATGATTGAGTCGGGGGCAAGAACAATTACGTCCGGAGGAGCAGATGCCATGCCCGCGCTTTACGGATCGGGCTTTCTTGTAACCGGTGAATCTGCAGGATTGGTAAACATGCAGCGTCACAAAGGGATCCACCTGTCGATGAAATCAGGAATCCTTGCTGCTGAAACCCTTTTTGAATCGCTCCTCCATGATGATTTTTCCTCCGATCGCTTGAAGTCATACAGCGACATGTTTAAAGAGTCGTGGGCTTACGATGAACTGCATGCTGCCAGGAACTACAGGAAGGCTTTTGATGGCGGGCTCTATTCAGGCCTGCTTCAGACAGGACTTCAGCTTAAGTTTCCCGGGCTATCAATTGCTGAGGGTTTGGGAAAGCAACTCAAAAAGAAAACCGTAGCAACATCAAAGAAACCTGCAATAGAATCCTTCACTCCGGACGGCAGGCTCACTTTCAGCAAAACAGAGAGCCTCTACCGGTCGGGCACAATGCACGAAGAGAACCAGCCCTGCCATCTCTTCATAAAGCCGGAAGATATCGAAGAGATATGCCTTACAAAATGCGCTCTGGAGTTTGCCAATCCATGCCGTCATTTCTGTCCGGCACAGGTTTATGAAATCATCGATTACCCACGACCTGAACTTAAACTTAACCCGTCGAACTGCCTGCATTGCAAAACATGCGAAACAGTCGATCCTTATGGAATAATTACCTGGATTCCACCTGAAGGTGGCGGAGGCCCGGGCTATAAACTCAGTTAACGTATGCATGCGAAAAAAAAAGTTGTTGTAGGTATTTCGGGGGGAGTTGATTCAGCCGTTTCGGCATGTATCCTTGTCGAACAAGGCTATGATGTCACGGGTTTAAACATCAGGGTGCTCGACTCTCTTGAGGAGAAACCTTCCCTGAAGCCATCGCCTCTTGTCATCAGCGACCATCCGGATTTTCAGATTCCGGTGTTGACTTTGAACCTCAGCAGTAAATTCAGGGATGATGTGATCCATTATTTTCATGATGACTATCTTGGAGGCAGAACACCAAACCCATGCATGGTCTGCAATAAAAAAATCAAATGGTTCGGCCTTTTTGAAGGATTGAAGCTGCTTGATGCCGATTTTGTCGCCACCGGCCATTTTGCGGCTACAGACTTCAGCAATGGAAGATATCGGCTTTATAAAGGGGCTGATCAGGAAAAAGACCAGAGCTATTTTCTGTGGATGCTCTCGCAGAGTGATCTTGCGAAAACCATCTTTCCTCTCGGGAAACTTACCAAGCCGGAAGTCCGGAAGCTGGCTCACTCTTTCGGGGTAAGGGCAGCTGAAAAAAAAGAGAGTCAGGAGATATGCTTTGTTCCGCAGGACGATTACTGCAGCTATCTTGAAGGCGCTATTCCCGGCCTCGCGGAAAAGATGGCAGGCGGGGAGATTGTAGATGAAAAAGGCAGCATTATCGGCAAACATCGCGGCTATCCCTTCTATACAATAGGTCAGCGTCGAGGGCTGGGTGTTGCTGCGAAAGAACCTCTTTATGTCACAGCACTCGACACTGAGCTTAACCGTATCCATGTAGGGAATAAGTCTTCTCTGGACTGCACAGGACTTATAGCATCAGGACTAAATCTGATCGGGTTGGAGAGCCTGACCGGACCGGTTGAAGCGTGCGGGAAAATCCGGTATCGCGACAAAGAGACACCGTGCATCATTGAGCCGCTTGGCAATAGCGAAGCAAGCGTATCGTTCATGTCACCTAAAAGTGCCGTATCGACAGGGCAGGCGGCGGTCTTCTACCGCGACAGCGAAGTCCTCGGAGGCGGGTTCATATCCCGGATTTTCAACTCAACCCATCCGTAAGCCTATTTTGAACTATGTTCCAACGCAAGAACCTTTCACTCACCTATCTGGACCTTGCACCTGCAAAACCGGAAAACGCCCCGATCGTGATCATGCTTCACGGCTATGGAAGCAACGAAAAGGATCTCATTCAATTAGCACCGGCACTGGGCTCGGAATTCCGCTATATCAGCGCAAGAGCTCCGCAGACAATGGACTTTGGCATGTATGGCTGGTTCCCCATCGACTTTACCCATAGCGGCATCACCGTCGATTACAGTGCAGCAAAAACAGCTCTTGAACTGTTAATCAAGTTCACCGATGAGATTATCGGGGAGTACCGTCCTCGGGGAAACAAGGTTTTTCTCATGGGGTTCAGTCAGGGGACGGTAATGAGCTATCTGATGGCGTTTAATGCCCCGGAACTGCTGCATGGCGTTATTGCGCTGAGCGGACAGCTTCCTGAGACATCCCAGCCGCTTGAAACAGCAAAGAAGACACTGAGAAAGCTGCCCTTTCTTGTGATGCATGGAATCCATGACGATATCCTGCCGATTGCAAAAGGACGGGCAGCAGATGCATGGCTGCAGCAGAACGTTGATGATCTCACCTATCGCGAATACCCTATAGCTCATCAGATTTCTGACAGCGGCATCGTGCTGATCAGTTCCTGGCTTAAAGAAAAAATGCCTGAAGCTGATTAGTATGGCCGGAGTCTGCAGCAAAGAAGTAATTAATGACTTAATCGTATATTCTTTTTTTTTAAACCGTCTCCCCGCATATCAGAATGAAGGACACACTCTTAAGCCTGCTCGAACAGCGCATCCTTGTACTTGACGGTGCAATGGGCACCATGATCCAGCGCCATAAACTACAGGAAAAAGATTACCGGGGCACCCGGTTTGCGACTCATTCGCATCCGCTCATGGGAAACAACGATATCCTTGTTCTTACACGGCCGGATATCATATACTCACTTCACTGCGACTTTCTTGAAGCGGGATCTGACATTATCGAAACAAACACGTTCAATGCCAACCCGATTTCACAGGCAGACTACAATGCATCCAACCTCGTAAAAGAACTGAATGTTGAAGCCAGCCGACTGGCAAGAAAGGCTGCTGACGAGTATACAGCACGTACCCCTGATAAACCGCGTTTTGTTGCTGGTTCGATAGGCCCGACCAACAAGACCCTCTCACTCTCCCCCGATGTCAACAACCCTGGCTTCCGGGCAGTCAGCTTCCAGGAAGTGGTGGATAACTACACCTTGCAGCTTGAAGGATTGATGGAGGGAGGCGTTGATCTTCTGCTTGTTGAAACAGTCTTTGATACCCTCAACTGCAAAGCTGCACTTTTTTCCATCGAGGAGTTTTTCAAGCGTACCGGGGTGCATATTCCTGTGATGGTATCAGGAACCGTTGTTGATGCAAGCGGCCGGACCCTCTCGGGCCAGACAACTGAGGCTTTCTGGATATCTATCGGCCATATGCCGGATCTGCTCTCTATCGGCCTGAACTGTGCGCTGGGATCGAAACAGATGCGCCCATTCATCGCGGCACTTGCCGGGATTGCGGAAAGCCTTGTAAGCGTCTATCCCAATGCGGGACTTCCGAACGAGTTCGGAGAGTATGACGACTCTCCTGAATATATGGCCGCCCAAATTGCTGACTTTGCAACTTCAGGTTTTGTCAATATTGTCGGAGGGTGCTGCGGGACAACACCTCAGCATATCAAGGCTATTGCCGAAGCGGTCAGAACACTGAAACCGCGCCTTCGCCCGGCAAAACAACATGAACTGATGCTCTCCGGACTTGAACCGCTCCGGGTCAACAGCACAACAGGGTTTATCAATATTGGCGAACGAACCAATGTAACCGGATCAAAAAAATTTGCACGCCTTATCAAAGAGGGCAACTACGATGAGGCACTCTCCATTGCCCGCCAGCAGGTTGAAAGCGGCGCACAGGTTATTGATATCAATCTGGATGAGGGGATGCTCGACTCTGAACAAGTGATGAAGGAGTTTCTCAATCTTATCGCATCTGAACCTGAAATCTCCCGCGTACCGATAATGATCGACAGCTCGAAATGGTCGGTTATTGAAAAAGGACTCCAGTGCGTTCAGGGAAAAAGCATCGTCAACTCCATCAGTCTGAAGGAGGGTGAGGAGATTTTCAAGGAGCGTGCACAAAAAATTCTCCAATACGGTGCCTCAACCGTGGTCATGGCGTTTGACGAACAGGGACAGGCCGACAGCTATGAACGCCGCATTGCTATCTGCAAACGCGCTTATGACATTCTGACTCTTGAGGCAGGCTTCCCTCCCGAGGATATTATTTTCGATCCAAACGTCCTGACCGTTGCAACCGGCATCGAGGAGCATAACAACTACGCTGTTGATTTTATTCAGACAGTGCGCTGGATCAAGGAGAACCTTCCCTTTGCAAAGATTTCCGGCGGTATCAGCAACGTATCCTTCTCTTTCCGCGGTAATGAACCCGTTCGGGAGGCCATGCACGCTGCATTTCTTTACCATTCCATTCGTGCAGGACTTGACATGGGCATTGTCAATGCCGGCCAGCTGGCAATTTATGAAGATATAGAGCCGGAATTACTGGTTCGGGTTGAGGATGTTCTGCTCAACCGCCGTTCTGACGCTACCGAACGCCTGGTGAACTTTGCTGAAACAATCAGCGGCGGGGGTGAAAAATCCGAGGCTAAAGCGGCCGAATGGCGCAGTGCTCCCGTTGAGGAACGGCTTCGCCACGCATTGATCAAAGGCATTGTAGAGTTCATCGAAGAGGATACAGAAGAAGCCCGTCAGCTCTACCCGAGTCCGCTGCAGGTTATTGAAGGGCCGCTGATGAACGGCATGAATGCAATCGGAGACCTCTTTGCCGAAGGCAAAATGTTTCTGCCTCAGGTTGTTAAAAGTGCCCGTGTCATGAAACGTTCCGTAGCCCACCTTCTTCCTTTCATTGAAGCAGAAAAGGCTCTGAACAAGGATACCCGTGCTAAAGCAAAAGTACTGCTTGCTACAGTTAAAGGTGACGTGCACGATATCGGCAAAAATATTGTCGCTGTTGTACTTGCCTGCAATAACTACGATGTCGTTGATATCGGTGTCATGATGCCCTGCGAAAAAATTCTTGAAGCTGCCGTTCGTGAAAAAGCTGACCTGATTGGACTGAGTGGACTCATTACGCCTTCGCTTGACGAAATGGTCTATGTAGCCAGCGAAATGGAACGGCTCGGCATGAAAATTCCTCTCCTGATCGGAGGAGCAACGACTTCAAGAATACATACCGCTGTAAAAATAGCTCCTGTCTATTCAGGAGCGGTTGTGCAGGTGCTTGATGCCTCCAGAAGTGTTCCTGTGGTCAACAGTCTGCTCAATCCTTCGCTCAGCCCGAATTACATTGCGGAGCTGAAAAAAGAACAGGCTGGACTGAGAGAGAGCCATGCCGCGCGCACAACATCAAAAAAGTACCTGACGCTCACTGAAGCACGCTTGAAACGTCCTTCGCTGCAGTGGGATGAGACTACTGTCTACAAGCCCCTTAAGCCGGGGATCACCCTGCTTGAGAATGTCACCGTCGGGGCACTGCGCCCCTATATTGATTGGACTCCCTTTTTCATGGCATGGGAGCTGCACGGACGCTACCCGGAAATTTTTGACCATTCAGATAACGGCATAGAGGCAAAAAAACTGTTTGATGATGCGAACATACTGCTTGAGAGGATCGAAAAAGAAACCTTGCTCGGCCTGAAAGGAGTTGCAGGTATTTTCCCTGCCAACGGCACGGGAGACGATATTGAGGTTTATGCAGACGAAAGCCGTAAAACCGTGCTCATGACCCTGCACACCCTTCGTCAGCAGCAGGAAAAAGAAGCAGGTGAACCAAATCTGGCGCTTGCTGATTTTATTGCATCGAAAGAGCTCGGGTTACATGACTACATCGGAGGATTTGCCGTTACTGCTGGACTCGGCATCGAAAAACTGCTCAAAGAGTTCATGGATGATCAGGACGACTACCATCGTATCATGACGCAGGCTCTTACGGACCGCCTGGCCGAGGCTTTTGCCGAAATGCTCCATGAAAAAGTACGGCGTGAACTCTGGGGTTACGCCCCGAAAGAAAATCTCAAGAGTGAAGACCTTCTTAAGGAAAACTATCAGGGCATCCGCCCCGCTTCGGGCTATCCATCCAGCCCCGACCATACTGAAAAAGCAGAACTGTTTACACTTTTGAACGCAGAAACAAACACCGGTATTACCCTGACCGAAACTTTTGCCATGAACCCTGCGTCATCGGTCAGCGGCCTTTACTTCGCTCATCCGTCGGCAAAATACTTTATGCTCGGTAAAATCTGCAGGGATCAGGTTGAGGATTACGCCCTGCGCAAAGGGATGACGGTTAAAGAGGCGGAAAAATGGCTGGCCCCGGTATTAAACTACGATCTGGAATAAAGGGTGCTGACTGTCATCCACAAGGTTATGAGGGCTATAATAACCTTGTGGCATTTTCCGGCACTACAGCTTCATCATCGGTAATGGATTGAAGGGATGGCTTTTCAGCCGCGCCATAAAAAGTGCAACCAGTTTTTTATGGAATCCGGCATTAGGCAATGCATAAATGACATCTGTAATAAAATCATCAGGCAGACGACATCTGAGCAATCCGCCGGTCATATCTATCCAATCAGCTTTTCTGAACGCTTCAACAAGCCATGAGGGATTTACCTCATATTGAGTAAGCTTATGATGCTCGCTGATCATTGCATCTATTTCGTCGGACCATTCGACTCTGCCTGTTTGCTCCAGATATCTTCGGCAGAGCAACTGAGACGGGATGAGGTAGTCAAACGTATTGTCGGTCCAAATGCCGATATCATGAAAGAACGTGGCAATAGCAATTTTATCAGCATCAGCCCCTTTTCCTGCGAGTACGCGACAAAAATTGAAAACCCGCAAACAATGATTTTTGTATGCATCGAAATCAGCACCTAACACTTGCTGATACATTGGAAACAACTCATCAAACACAATGGATTCGGTGACGACATTCATATCGTCCAATTTCAGTTTTTTTTTCAAAGGACCTCAGTTGATCTTTCGTTTATGGTTGGCAGGGAGCTTATCCTTTTTTGCAGCATCAAAGAGAGCTCGGGTTCAGGATGATCAGTCTAAATAACTGATAACAACATATATCCTTTTCGTAGACTTCTTGTGTTACTTCACAAGTTTTTTCACAATAAGATCATCTATTTCGAGCCTTTTGATATGAGCCTGACCGATAGATAGTTTGCCAAGAACAAGTCTTCCAATTGCCAGTGTCCCGATAGCAAGGGCTCCGATGGCCAGAGCACCAAGAGCCATTGCTCCATAAGCAATTGCAGGAGAAGAGTGAAGAGCGGCAGGCTTGAGTGGTTCAGGAAGAGTTGTTTTGTTCGGTCTTATATCCTGAGTCCTGTGCAGAAAGAGTTTCATAATATCCGTGATTAACAGGGTTGAATCTCCTTTTTAATTACCGGCCGGCAGCAAGTTTTTTGCCGAGAAGTTGAGCTTTTTTTCTTGTGCGTCGGCTGATTTCCTGATGTTGCTGTTGTGCAGCCAAACCGATAAAAAGTGTGCCGATTGCCCGGGCTCCAAGCATGCCTGCTGCAGTTTTGAGACTTGCCGTAATATCTCCGGTAACGTTTGCCATAAAAGCAGGAGCTGCTGAAGATGCAACAAGAACCGCCTGTTTCTTCTTTTCAGGATTTCGATTTTTCGGAGCAGGGGCTCCCCATGGCCAGTATGCGGTACAGACAAGCCGCTCTATAAACACTTTCATCACCGCAGTAACCGTCCCTGCATTCATTGGGGAGCCTGATATAATAGCATCAGCCCGATCCAGCTCACGAAGAATAACGGCCATATCGTCATCAAGCACACAGGCGCCATATTGAGGGCCTGCATGCTGAGTGCAGCTTCTGCAATTGGTACAGAATGAAAGATGCCTGTCGATTAAATAAATCTTGCCGGTCTTTGCGCCAGCTTCATGAGCTGATGCAAGGATTTGATCGATCGCTGAATCTATAATTCCACCTTTACGATAACTTCCTACGATCGCGATAATATGTAGCGGGGTGGTATACATTTCTGGTGTTACCGGGCACTTTCATACATAAAATTACCCTTCTTGTGCATTTAGAGTGAGCTGAACGTCTCCTTCAGGTTCGCCAGATAGCGATCGATCATGGAAGTGAACTCCATGACAACAAGCGGAGAGATTATAAACTCCAGAAACGAAGGAAAATCAACTGTCAGATCGCCTTTCGTGTTGAGAGTCACTTTTGTGCCTCCCTCTTTCGGAGTAATGACCCACTCGCCCTCAACGATAGCATTGCCAACTCCCTGAACGGGCGTCCAGGTAACCTTTCGGGCTGCAGCATCTGCGGTGTAGCGGGATGCATATATGGTTTGCTGGAGGGTGTAGCTGGCTATACTTATTTTTTCCATCTCCCAGCGAAAGGCGTTGTCTCCCAAATCAACAAGCTTGTCAACTTTGGGAAAATGGGAGGCGGAACGTGGAACATCGGCAAGAAGCCCGAACACTTTTTCGGGAGTGCAGGAAGTTTGAAACTCCCTTTGAATATTGATCACTACAGAAAATGACATCAGCTTTCAGTTTAGAATGTTGGTACCGGCTTGTTAAGAGCAGTTAACACGTCACTATCCCTTCCATAAAGATCATCAAGGAACAGGATATCATCACCTTCAGCAACTGCTGTAAGATAAAGAATAAAAACCGGAATTTGTTTCGGCAAAGAAACCGTCCTGGTTTTTTTTGCATCAACAGCGAGCCTGATTCGCTCCATGCTCCATTTGACACTATCCTGAAGCACCAGTTCGGCAAGTTCTAACGGATTTTCCACTCTGATACATCCCGAACTGAAAGACCTGGAGCTCTTTTTAAACAGCTCTTTCTGTGGCGTATCATGGAGATAAACAATATGCTTGTTCGGCAGCAGAAACTTGATCCTCCCGAGTGACCCCTGATCTCCGGAGGACTGCTGAAGGCGATAGGGCAAGTTGGTACTTGTATATTGTGTCCAGTTAACGGAGGCAGGATCGACAAGAGTGCCGTTCCGGTCAAGAACGTTCAGGTTTTTGTGGCTGAGGTAGGAAAGATTTTTGCGAATACCGGGAAGGGCATCTTTTTCAAGAATGTTTGGAGGAATGACCCATTGCGGGTTTAAAACAATATACTGCATTTGGGCTTTAAAGACCGGTGTTTTACGGGTTGGTTGGCCGACAATCACCCTTGTCTGCCAACGATTACGGCCGTTTTCAACATAATGAAGGGTAAAATCCGGAATATTAACCATGATATAGGTTGGCTCGACATCGCTTAAAAACCAACGGTTGCGTTCGAGATTGATGCGAATCCGGTCAATACGCCTCTCAACAGGGATATTCATACTCTTTACGGTAGCTGGACCTACCACTCCATCGGGCTCAGTACCGTTACGTTTCTGGAAGTGCTTGACAGCATCTGCCAGCTCCCTGCTGAAAACCTTTGATGTGTCGGGTTTCAACACGGCAATATCTCCTGATGCTTCAAGACGTTTACGCAACAGAATAACCCTCTCATCTCTGACTCCCTCTTTCAGACTCGGCCCTGGGGAAAATGTCGGCCAGCCGCCTTCGCGGGCAATTGCCCGGAACTTTGCAAGCGCCGATCTGAGCTGGTTATATTTGGAGTATTGTGGCCGGAGCTCTTTTAATACCAATGCTATACGTTCAGTTGCAATGGCGTTCTGAAGTTTGTATTCAAGGGCGCTGCGACTGACTGTGGCAGTGAGATTCCAATCCGGGTCAAGGCTGCGCGGATTGACCTTACCGTAACGAAGATGATGTGCCAGGGTAAAAAAAGCATCAGTCAGAAGCAGATCATACCTTGCCTGCATTTCGGGAGTAACCGGAGGGTTGCTTTGAAACTCCCTGATTTGACTCATATGGTAATCAGCAGGATCAAGACCGTCGTCAAGAGCTCCTTCAACTGCAGAGATAAGCTCTGAAACCAAGAGAGGCTTGGTCCATACTGGATAAAAACTTCTTGTCGAATAGAAGCGGGCCAGATTGCTGCCGAGGGGCAAAGATTCAGTAATGCCGGAGCCTTTCTGATGCGAGTGGCGGTCAAAATGGCGTCGGATATGTTCTGCTATACTATTGCCGGGATGGCTCTTTTGAGGAACAAGAGAATTCTCTTGCTTGTGCTGAAGGTGCACCTGAGGAGAAACAGCATGTCTTTCCGGAACAGGCTTAACCGGACTGAAAGCAAGCCAGAGAAGAAAAATACCGATCATACGTTTTGGTATGCGTTTATACTACGATTCGGCCTTAACGAGTGCAGAAAGACAAGATCAGGATTGAGCAGTGGTGACTTGATTGCATAGTCACTGTCTCCATGATAGATAAAGAGACAGCTTCCGCCTTTAATAAGGTCAATAACCTGCTGAAGAGTGTCAAAAGAGAGTGCGGGACACCCCTGACTTCTACCAAGGCGCCCATGCTGCCTGATATAATCATAGGAGACATAAGCAGCCCCATGAATGACGATGCTTCTTGCTTCGGCATTGTCGTTAATCCCCCTTTCCATACCTGCAAGTTTAAGAGAATAGCCGTTTTTTCCGTCATAGGTCTCACCGGTGGTATAAAATCCGAGACTGCTCCGATGAGAACCATGTGCGTTGGAAAAACTTTCCGCATAATTTTCACCGCTGCCGCTTCCATGTGCAACAAGCCCTGAATAAAGCAATCGACATTGGTTTATGTCAATGACAAAAAGTCGTTCATCAATTGATGCCCGATTAAAATCAATGATGGTAAGAATACCATCACGATTGACCTTTCCCTGTTCTTTAAGGGAATAATAACCGGAAAGTGCCTTGCTGAGCACCAATGGATCTATTTTATTTTTCAGTTCCGGAGATTGGGAGAGTACCGAAAGAGTAGTGCGGAAAGCTTTGTTTTCAAAACCGAGCGAGCGTCCTTCGGAAGGAAATACCATCATCAGCATCATAAAAAGCATGGAAATCAATCGAATCATAAGCAACCTCTCACGGGATTAAACCTGTTTCCCCAAACAAGGGAAACCGGCATAAACAAAAGCCGAAACTCCTGAATGTTAGCGATAAAAAAAGCTTTGTACTGCCTCTGCATGACAACAGAGAGAATTGGAACCACCATTTTATGGTAAGTCGATTTTTTCCTCGGGGAAAAGAAAGTCCCTCTTGAATCCGAAAATACTCTACAACAAGAAACCGCCGGGAAAAATACTCAGGAAGGATAGTATTTTTTCCCGTCACCGTCAAATCTGACGGAGTTCTGTCCGCACTTGCAGGCTTTTCTGAATACGCGCTTTTTCGTTATAGGAACAGCCTGTTTTTCATTACCAAAAGTAAAATATTTGTAATGGCTACCAGTCCGTCGAAGAGAGACCTATAATCTCCTTGTAGGCAATGGCCGCTGCACAAGCCGAAACAGGCACGGTTACAAGAAGTCCCACACCAAGAAGCAGCAGACCTAAAAAATTAAGTGCGCAAAGGACCAACGCAAAACCAAAAAAAGAGAACCAGTTTCTGGTAATGATTTTACGGCTGATCTCCATAGCAGACCAGAAATCCATCCGGTAATCAATGATAAGAAAGGTGGCAAACATATATCCTACGGCAAGATAAACACCAGGAACAATAAGGAGTACAAATCCTATGCTTACCAGCAGGCCACCAGCAAGACTGGAAAGAAACAGAGGAAGAAAATAATTGAAGCCCCTGAAAAAATCTCCGAATTGAAAAGGCTTTCCCTTTACTGTCATGAAGGCGACAATGCTGTATCCGGCATAAAACGAGGCAGCAATTGCAGAAAAAATAAAGGAGCCCGGAGCATGCAGGGAGGAACTTAATGCAGACGCGACAAAAACAATGAGAGTGAATCCGACGAACTCGCCGATGTGCTCTTTGAACATCTCCCAACCCTGCCTGATATAGTCCTGAGAATTAACGGATACAGGTGCATTGAACTGTTGATCGAACAGCTGCGGATCGACTTTAAGACCAAAATCAAAAGCGGCCATAACTCTTCTCCTTTTTTATTAACGGTTATCTTCATATTACATATAGGTCACAAAAAAAGGCCCCAATCGAAATCATTACAAGAAACATTTGCCTTAGGCAGCAGGATAGGGCTCTGTTGCCGGTTTCCCGCAATCAGAGGATAGAACACATACGCTGTCTGCAAAAAAAAGCTGGGTATTAAATTTTGATATAAAAGCCGCCAGGGTATTGTCTTGCCTAAGTGCAACAACTGCTCCATCCTGCCAGATTCCATTTTCATGATACCATTTGCTTTCCGGAGGATCCCCCTGATTCTGATGGATGTTGTGAACGCCATGCCCCGTTCTGAAAGGTTCACCAAATATAAACAGCTTTCGGGAGGACTTTAGAAGAGGCTCAAGATCCCTGAATGCGGCTGGCCCTGTTCCATATTTCCATGATGCCCTTAATGGTTCTTCCTCTGCAGCAGCATCATGATTATTTGAATCAGGCACAACATCCCGAACATCGCAAGCCGGCTGAAGCAAAGGAGTGCGATAGTAATCAATTGCACCCGAACCGGGATGTGAATCAAGAGGATGCCAGCCCTCCTGAAAATGAAGAATTTTATGCAAAGCACCGGAAGGAAGCTCTACCAAACGCCATTGAAGCCCGTGTGCATCATTCTTGCTGTCAAGGTCTACCGCACAGCGAAAAACTCTGCCGTGAGCGCGCACCTTCAGATTACAATGGTAATAGGTTCCTTCGTTCGCCGCATGATCGCAGTAATAATTCAACAGTGTACCGACCAGAACACCATATCCATCGAAGAGTGGCATAAAAAATCCTTTTGCTCAATAAACCGGGTTATTGAAACATATCAACGCAAGATACGCAACTACCACGCAGAAGGCAAACTGGATGAAGAGGCCCGTCCTGCCTCCCGGGCAAGCGCAGCCGCGCAGAATGCTCTTTATGCCGCAGGCTTATCGCCCAACAAGCGATAGTGCGCAGATATAAGATACGTCGGGTGTCCTGGCCACTGGTCCCGGTGATGCAATGAAGATTTAGCATCAGGCACCAGACACCAGACACCATGAACTGAAAATGGTTTGATGAAACTCCATATCTTCAATTATAAAAAAGTGCTGAGGTGAAGGGATGGATTTTGGCATTATGGTAATCTTGAGGATCTATGAAACTCTATTGCCGGAAAACCTTATTTTTGACGAAAGGATGGCTCTTTTTGCTGGGCACATCGGGGGAAGTGGTTCAATCGCAGGAATTAGAAGAACATAACGGAAACAGGAGATGAACACTGCTGGACAAAAGTTTCTCTATAAAGGCTCTGAGGCTGAGATAACAGAACACGCCGCTGCGCTCATTATTTCTGAAGCATATCGGGCTGTTAATGAGCACGGGCGTTTCTCTCTTGCTCTTGCAGGCGGGAAATCGCCCGGATCACTGTATCGGCAACTTGCGCGAGGTGTTGCGACCGATACTTTTAATAATTATGGGCTTCAACTCCCCTTGCCTGACGCAGCGGTCAGAAAAGGGAACATAACCTGTATGCCCTGGGAGAAGACATGGCTTTTCTGGGGGGATGAACGAGGTGTCCCTTTCGACGATAAAGAGAGTAATTACCGGATGGCCCGGGAGACACTGCTATCACAAGTATCTCTTTCTGAAAACCATATTTTTAGAATGCCCGCAGAACAGGAAGATGAAAATGAGCCTGCTTTAGGGTATGAAGAGACCATGCGTAATTTTTTTATGCCTGACAACGCGTTGTCAGAAAAGGAGTTTCCGACGTTTGACCTTATAATTCTCGGGCTTGGAGAAGACGGGCATACTGCATCATTGTTTGCTGACAATGCAAAGGCTCTTCAGGAAAATAAACGATGGGTTATTGCTGTCAACGAGCCGTTAGCCAAGCCACCGGGAAAGCGGCTTACGCTCACTCTGCCGGTCATCAACCATGCACGGAACGTGCTGTTTTTTACCGCTGGTAATGAGAAAGGAAAACTTGCAGAGAGAATATTTCTTGAAAAAGAGAAGAGTGTACCGGCAAGCCTTGTTGATCCTCTGAACGGCAAAACGTTCTGGTTTACCCACTCAACTATAAATCCTTGCAGCTGACTCAGGTCCACTGGAATGGATCGGGTAGGGCTCAGACGGAGTCCCTTGAACAGATTCCCTTATGGCATCAACAATTTCCCATGAATGTTCGACACTGTCCTGACGAATAAAATTCATCTGCTCGCCTGCAATGGCATCAAGCAACAGACGATGATATGGCGTCATACCTTCTTCGGCAAATGAGGTTTTATAATCGAATTTCATGTAGACCGGGTCCGTAATCACCGCTTCACCCGGACGTTTAGCTCCGAATCGCAATGCAATGGTCTCTTCAGGTTGAATAGAAAGAATGACCTGATTGGAGGTATAGCTGCAGCTTTCAGCAGGTCCAAAATAGTTCTGGGGAGGGCACTTGAAGGTAATGACAATTCTGGTCTGCGTTTCAGCAAGGTTTTTGCCAGCCTTCACAAAAAAAGGAACGTCTTTCCACCTCCAGTTATCGATATAAAATTTCAGTGCGGCAAAGGTTTCAACCGTGGAATCAGGAGCTACGTTTTTTTCAGCCCGATATCCTTCGTACTGGCCAAGAATAACTGACTCCCCGGCAGTGGCAGCTGTAAACGGACGGATCGAACGGAGAACCTTGGCTTTTTCATCGCGCACTGAATCTGCGGAAAGATTCACCGGCGGCTCCATGGCAACGGCAGCAAGCAGTTGAAGAGCATGGTTCTGGATGATATCGCGAAGCAGACCTGCCTCTTCATAGAATGTGCCACGGTCACGGATACCAAAATCCTCTGCAATGGTGATCTCCACATTAGCTATGAAATTGCGGGTCCATAATGGCTCAAAAATGCCGTTGGAAAACCGGAAAACCATAATGTTCTGCACCGGCTCCTTGCCGAGGTAGTGATCAATTCGAAATATCTGATCCTCTCTAAACACCTCACCGATGACAACGTTCAGCTGACGCGCTGTCTCCAAGTCTCTTCCATAGGGCTTCTCAACGATAATTTTTATCCAACCGCCACAGGACTCTTTTTTTCCTCCAAGCCCTGCCTGATCAAGATTTCTGATAATAACCGGCGCAAGATCAGGCGGGGTTGCCAGATAATAAAGAATATGCTCGCAAAGAGAGGCCTCATGCGAAACAGCCATAACCTCCTTGTAAAGATCCTGATAGCTGTCAAAATCCTTAAAATCAAGTTTTACATAAAAAAATCTGGAACAGAATGCTTTGAAAGAGAATTCATCAAGAACAATACCGGGAGAAAAGGTTAAGAGTTTTTCGTGAACAAGGGAGCGAAAATCCTCATTGGAAAGAGCGGAACGTCCGACGCCGATAATGCGATATTGATCCGGCAGATGCCCCCACTGCGCAAGCTCATAAAGCGAAGGATAGAGTTTACGGGCGGCAAGGTCGCTGTTGGCACCAAAAATAACGACAGTAAAATTATCGGTTTTTACCTTCATTATTCGTGCCCGGTTATGGTTTTTCAGTGAAGGGGTGCCCACCGAACTCATATCGCAATGCAGAAACGACCCTGTCGGATAAATTTTCTTCGGAACGAGAACGATAACGGCTGAAAAGAGATGCCGCAATCACAGGAATTGATACCTCTTGTTCAAGAGCGGCCTCAACCGTCCAGCGTCCCTCTCCTGAATCGGCTATACGACCACTGAGAAACTCAAGTTTTGGATCTCTCTGAAATGCGCGAACTACAAGGTCCATCAACCAGCCCCGAATAACCGAACCATTTGCCCAGACTCTTGAGACCTCTTCAAGATTAAAATCATGATGACTGGAGGCAAGAAGATTAAATCCTTCTCCGATAGCCTGCATCATACCATATTCAACTCCGTTATGAACCATTTTTGCAAAATGACCGGAACCTGACCCTCCCATATAACCATACCCGTTTTCCACACACATATCTTTCAGCAAGGGCGCGACAAGATCATAAGCACTTTTAGCCCCTCCTACCATAATACAGGCGCCCCTCCGGGCTCCTTCCAACCCGCCGCTTGTGCCTGCATCAAGGAAATAAATCCCTTTTTCATTGAGGCGTTGAGCTCTTTTCTCTGAATCTGTATAATGTGAGTTTCCGCCATCTATGACGATATCCCCCGGCTGCAGCAACGCTGAAAGGGTATCAAGTGTCTTGTCCACCGGAACGCCGGCAGGCACCATAAGCCATATAATACGGGGTGATGGCAACATGGCGGAAAGATCCTGCAGAGAGGTTGAGGCAACCGCTCCTTTTTCAGCAAGAGAGGCAATTGCATTTTCAGAAAGATCGAAGACAACAAGATCATGACCGCATTCAAGAAGATGCTGAGCCATATTGAACCCCATTTTTCCGAGACCTACAAATCCTATCTTCATGATGTTATATCAGCATTATTGACAAAACGCTCAGCACTTAGCGCAGTGCAGCAGGCTATACTTCCAGCTGCACCATTAACCATCTCTTTATACAGGTCAACGACGACACTATTAATAGAGGACCATGACTTTGTTTCTGCAAAGGCGAGACCGCGAGCTTGAAGTTCCTGGTAGTGAAGAGATTTCCCAGACAATTCAAGGCATTTACTAAAAAAGTCATCAACATCTCCTGATCGGGCAAGAAGGCCTGCTCCAGATCTCTCAACAATATCCCGACAACCTCCTTTATCCGAAACCACCAAAGGAAGACCCGAAGCAATAGCTTCCAGCGCAACATTGCAAAATGCCTCCGTGATTGATGGAAAAAGAAAAACATCCCCACTTGCGTATGCCTCGGAAAGCTCAACTCCGGTAAGATAGCCGGGAAAAACGGCTTCAGGCATTCTCAGCTTCATTTCCGCTTCCTTGGGGCCGGAACCTACGAGAACAAATCGGACGCTGTCAGCGTAGCCTGCTTCGATAAAACGGTCGTAGACCTTGATAACAACCTCAATATCTTTGTAAAGCACAAAGCGTCCTGCAAAGACAAATACCGTCCTTCCTGTAGCGTTCCACTTAACACGAAGTTGTTCGGACCGGTGAGATGGATCAAAAAGCTCTTTGTCAACTCCTCTCGACCATATCGCAATATTTCTGATGTTTTCTTCTTCAAGTTTCCGACGAACGCTCTCATTTGGAGCAAACACTACGTCACAGCAATTATAAAACCATGTCAGATATTTCCAGAATGGCCTTTCGGCAAACTTAAGCTTGTAATACTTCAAATATGAGGGGAAATCCGTGTGGAAAGCGGAGGCAAGTGGCAGTGACCTCTCTTTAGCGTAGAGAAGAAACTTTCTTCCAACAAAATCCGGAGTCGAAATATGAACGATATCAGGAGCGAATGCATCAAGCTGGCGCTTTGTTTCTGAGCTGAAAAAGCCAAGTTTATAGTCAGGATATTGCGGTAAGGGTAAAGCCGGTACGGTGTGTACCGTTAGACCGTTATGATTATCAAGAGGCGAAACATCAGGAGACCAGACCGTAACCTGATGGCCGTTATGGCGGAATGAAGAAACCAGCTGTGAGATTGATTTTACTGCGCCGTCCTTGTCCTTGACATAAGTCCCCGAGTATAAGGCAATCTTCATAAAAAGAGAAACAATATCCTGATAAACGAATAAGTTCAGATACTATAGACAGTATCAAAACCCTTGAGGTGAAGCATACAAAATCTTCAACAAAAGGTAACATTTCCCCTTAAAAATCCATCAAGACTAGCAAAATCAGTTCAATTTCAGAGAGAGCCTGGCAATTTTCGGATGAACAAGTTTTTTGTAATCCTCGTATGAAAGGCGGAGAAGTTCATTATGCGCTCCGGCATTGAATGCTATTTCATCATCACTCTCAAGTTCTTCCGATACATAGACATCCATACCATAAAGGTTACCAAACGGCGGCATGGCGCCAATTTCACATTCAGGGAACAATCCAGCAAATTCTTTTTCACCAGCAAGTTCAACATTCCGTGTATCAGTGATTTCACGTAAACGCTCGAAATCGAGTTGGCGCGAAGCGGGCAATATCACCATAGCCATTTTTCCGGCAATATTGACCATAACAGTTTTAGCAAGTTCTTTGCCGGGAACGTGTGCAGCAGCAGCTATTTCCTGTGCTGTATAAGCAGCAGAATGACTGACAACAAAATACCTGACCCCATGGCTGTCAAGAAACTCTCTCAATCGACGAATAGGCATTGCACCCTCCTTGTATTAAAAGCATTTCATTAGAAAATACCAGAGATCTTCTAAAAAAGACTATTCGTAATGTTGATGGAACAAGCTTAACCTCTGTAAAATCAAGAACTGATTCGACTCACTGTCTGTCAGACGGGATAGGGCTAAAATCTCAAAAAAAACGGAGAAAAGGCTATCCCCGTTAAAAGCTGCCTGATTATTCACTGGGTTTTCGCTATCAGCAGTTCACAATCAAACCTTCTTTATGAAGTTACGAATTCCAAAAGCAATAGCCAATGAGTTGACGGTTATACATCCATCCTAAATATATTATTCCATGATTATTTTTCGATTTCCAACCAACTCTTAAGCGCAGGGAGGGCCGTCCGATAGCCTGCATCCAGAAGATCAGGCACCTGGTCGAAATCAATCAGGTTAAAGCGGGAAAGATCAGGCGAAATACATAAATCAACCGATTCTATCTGGATTGCCGTTGTATTGGTAATGGAACTGTAGAAAGCGTTCAGCAGAACACCGATGATGTTATTAGGCTTGTTGAAGGCATGACGGGCAAGAAGATCGACACAAATTACCGATTCTGCTCCACTTTCGACCAACGGAGAGACCGGTACGTTTTCAATAAGCATACCGTCAACCAGCAACGCCCCTGCATAGTCAACAGGGCGGAAAATACCGGGAATACAACTGCTTGCCATAACGGCTAATGCCACATCACCTTCAGTAAAAACAACTTTTTTACCCGTTCCGATATCAGTGGCAACGATTGAAAGGGGAATCGAGGCATCCTCTATATTTTTGCGTCCCAGCAACTCGGTTACGATACCGCCAAATTTTTTGTTGGACAGCAGACCATACTGAGAAAGCGCCAGACCTGAAATGTCCAGCCAGTTGAGATCGAAAGCAATATCGCGTATTTCCTGCCAGCTTTTACCAAAGGCGTAAAGCGCAGCGATAAACGCGCCGATACTTGTACCACTCACCATTGAGACAGGGATATTCAATTCAGTCAATGCCCTGAGAACTCCTACATGGGCTCCACCGAGAATTGCCCCGCCCCCCAATGCCAGACCTGTTTTTTTCATACGACGATTACAATTCATTTGTTTTCCCGGATCTTGAAAAATGTGACCTGCACTACTGAAAAAATGTGACAAGGAATTTCAGAAACCTCAACTTCCTGCTGGTGTAAGGGGGATAACGCAAATCAGGATCGGGATAAAGCGAGCGTGTCAGAACGCTCCGTTTAAAGGAAAACGTATCAAAACCGGCATGGCCGTGATAAGCTCCGAAACCGCTGCTGCCGATTCCTCCAAAAGGAAGTCCGGGAATAGATGCCTGAAAAAGAAAGTCGTTGATACATACTCCACCGGAACAGGATTGACGCACTACCCGTTCCTGCACCTTCCGTTCAGCAGAAAAAAGATAGAGGGCAAGCGGTTTAGGTCCTCTCTGAATACCTTCAAGTGCCTCACCGATATCCCTATAGGAAAGAACCGGCAATAACGGGCCGAAAATCTCTGACTGCATAACTTCTGAGTCCAACGTCACTCCCTTAAGAATTGTCGGCGCAACATAATATTCATCCCTATCGGTAAGTCCTCCACTCCATGGCGAAGAACCGGAAAGAAGCTTTTCAAGGCGATTGAAATTATGTTCATTGACAATGCGGGGATAATCTGGACTCAACTGCGGATCAGCACCGTAAAATTCGGTTACAGCTTCCTGCATATACCCGAGAAGTTCATCCTCAACACCCTTGTGCACAAAAACATAATCGGGCGCTATGCAGGTCTGTCCTCCATTTAAAAACTTTGCCCATACAATCCGGCGCGCTGCCACCCTCAGGTCAACATCCGCTTCAACAATACAAGGACATTTACCTCCAAGTTCGAGCGTCAAAGGAGTCAGATGCTTTGCTGCAGCATGCATGACCTCCCGACCGATCGCGTTGCTTCCTGTAAAAAACAGATAGTCAAAGTGCTCTTCGAGCAGTGCCTTGGATGTTTCCTCGCCCCCTTCTATCACGCAAAAGGCGTTTTTGTCAAGGTAGTGAAACAATCCTTCGGCAATAACTTTCGAGGTATGACGGGCATGTTCCGATGGTTTGACTACCGCACAGTTACCTGCAGCGATTGCGCTGATAAGAGGTGCAAGACAAAGGTTCAGCGGATAGTTCCAGGCACCTATGATAAGAACAACGCCATAGGGTTCAGGAGTGTAAAAGCCTTGTCCCGGCTGGTAGATATGTGGAATAGAAACCCGATGGGGTTTCATCCATAATTTAAGATACTTGAGAGCGAAGCGGATCTCACCGCGAAGATATCCTGTTTCAGTTAAAAAAGTCTCTGCAGGGGACTTTCTGAAATCTTCATACAATGCATCCGCAATTTTCTCTTCGTGCTCGATAAGAAATGCTTCGAGAGCAAGGAGTTGAGAACGCCGCCATGCAATATCACGAGTTATGCCACCTTCAAACGTCTCTCGCAATACCGCAAGTTGAGGAAAATCGTGATCTTTTTGCATAAGAGGATGCGAAGAAATAATAGATTATCCTTAAACCTACAAGGAAATTACCCGCAAAGGATTATCATCTGGCAATGTAACGAAAAACCAGGCTGAGCGGAACCATTCACCACCCATTCATCAACTGCTTTTTTGACGGACACAATCCGTTCAGTACATTACCGAACAAGAAGCTTTATAACCCATATTTCTCTTCAAATGGATTGGATAATGCTGCCGGAAACCTGGATCGCCCTTACAACGTTAACGGCGCTTGAAATTGTGCTTGGCATCGACAATATTATCTTCCTTTCGATTATTGTTGGTCGGCTACCAAAAACGCAGCAAAGCAAAGGCAGGATTATCGGCCTTGGACTTGCCATGTTGACAAGAGTTGCCCTTCTGCTCTCAATAACCTGGGTTATGGGGCTTACGGCCACTTTGTTTACCATACTTAGTCACCCGGTTTCAGGCCGCGATATCATTCTGATTTCAGGGGGACTCTTTTTGATTGCAAAAAGCACTCAGGAAATCCACCAAAGTCTTGAAGGTAGTGAACAGACCATGAAAAGCGGCTCGGCCGGCAGTTTCGCCTTCACTATGGTGCAGATTGCCATACTCGATATTGTTTTTTCCCTTGACTCGGTCATTACTGCTGTTGGACTTGCGAACAAAGTCGAAGTGATGATTATCGCCATTGTCATCGCAATCCTCGTCATGATGCTTGCTTCAAAAAGTATCAGTGATTTTGTTGATGAGCATCCAACCATTAAAATGCTTGCCTTGAGTTTTCTGATCCTTGTCGGAGTTACCCTGTTTGCCGAAAGTGCAGGCTTTGAAATTCCAAGGGGATACATCTACTTTGCCATGGCGTTTTCCGTATCTGTTGAAGTGCTGAACATCCGTATGCGAAAAAAAACGTCTACCCCGCTGCATCTGCACAACACCCTTCCTGTTGATGAAGAGAGCGAGTGACCGGCAGGAAAACTCTCTGAGTCTTGCGGTTGTTTTGTACATTATAAAAGGATAAGTATACCTGAATAGATCACCTCTTATAAGGATCGATCAGATATGACACTACCATCAAAGCTTACCCCCGAACAACTCTACAGAACCTGTAACCCTCAGGAGTTCAGCTTCAACACGACAGCTGACCTTGATGGTCCGGTAATAGCCACCGGCCAGAAAAGGGCATTCGACGCCATAAGTTTCAGCATGGGAATAAAGCATGACGGGTTCAACCTTTTTGCTCTCGGCCCGAACGGCACTGGCAAACAGACCGCGATCATGCACTTCCTTGGCAACTCAGCCCCTGAAGCCCCGATACCTTCCGACTGGTGCTATGTCAATAATTTTGAAAAGCCGCGTCACCCAAAAGCGTTGAGACTCCCTGCCGGAAAAGCGGGTGCACTTTCACATGATATGGAACAACTTGTCGAGGCGCTTGTTACAGTGATACCATCCGCATTCAGCAGTGAGGAGTACCAGGTTCAAGAGAAAAATATCCGTGAACAATTTCAGGAGCAGCAGGCTAATGAAATAGCTGAACTGGAAAAAAAAGGAGCTGAAGAACACATTGCACTCATAAGAACTCCCGCAGGCTTTGCCTTCGCACCGGAAAAAGATGGAGAGGTCGTCAAGCCGGAAGAGTTCATGATGCTGAAAAAAGAGGAGAGAGAGGCAATAGAGGAGAAAATCATCGCTCTAAAAACAGCGATGCAATCTATTATGGCCCAGATACCGAAATGGCAGAGAGAAACCCAGGAAAAAATCAAGGAACTGAACCGGAACATTGCGAGTTTCGCCGTAAAACCACTGATTGCTGAACTCAGAACTGAGTATAACGAAATTGAAGAGGTAAGCAGATATCTTGAAATTTTAGAGACCGACATTATTGAGAACTTTGACCAGTTCCTTGACAAAGAATCTGACAATAAAGAGTTACTCCCGGGAATCTATCCCGGGAAATTCTCACAAAAAGGAGCCTCGTTTAACCGTTACCGGGTCAATGTCATTGTCGACAACAGCGTTACAAAGGGAGCTCCTGTTGTTTATGAAGATAAACCCTCATACCAGAATCTTGTAGGCAACATTGAACACATCTCCCAGTTGGGCACATTGGTGACAGACTTCACTCTCATCAAGCAGGGTGCGCTGCACAGAGCAAACGGAGGATACCTGCTCATTGATGCAAGAAGGCTGCTGGCCGAACCCTTTGCCTACGAAGCACTCAAAAAAGCGCTTAGAACCCGTCATATCCGGATTGAATCACTTGCTCAACTCTACAGCCTTATCAGTACTGTATCGCTTGAACCCGAACCGATTCCGCTCGACATCAAGGTGATTCTGCTGGGAGAACGATATCTCTACTACATCCTCAGCGTTTATGACCCTGACTTTACCGAACTTTTCAAGGTCGCTGCAGATTTTGAAGACGAACTGCCGGGCGACTTTGACGGAAAACTTGCCTACGCCCACATCATCAGCTCAATCGTTCACAAGGATAACCTGCATCATTTTGACAGAGGCGCGGTTGCAAGGATTGTTGAACACGGAAGCCGTATCGCTCAAGATTCAACAAAACTGAGTGCTCACATTCAAAGCATCTCAGATCTCGTCCATGAGTCGGACTACTATGCCATGGCCGCAACACGGGAAATCGTGCAGGCAGAGGACGTAGAACATGCAATACATGCAAAACGCTTCCGGTCATCGAGAATCCGGGAAAAAATCAGGGAAGCGACCCTGAGAAACTCCATTCTTATTGATACCGACTCGGAAAAAATCGGCCAGATCAATGGCCTTGCCATATACTCTCCGGGGGGACAGAGCTTTGGACATCCGGGCAGAATAACAGCAAGAGTGAGACTTGGAAAAGGAGAAGTGATTGACATAGAGCGAGAAATTGAAATGGGAGGTCCGATCCACTCCAAGGGCGTGATGATTCTTTCAGGATTTCTCGGCGCACGATTCGGCACTGATCAGCCGCTCTCTCTCTCCGCTTCGCTGGTATTCGAGCAGTCATACAGCGGTATAGAGGGCGACAGCGCCTCTTCTGCTGAATTGTATGCCCTGCTTTCGGCCATCTCAGGCGTCCCTATCCGGCAATACTTTGCCGTGACTGGTTCGGTAAACCAGTTTGGACAGGTACAGGCAATAGGAGGGGTGAACGAAAAAATTGAAGGCTTTTTCGATCTTTGCAATGCAAGAGGATTGACAGGAAAACATGGCGTTCTCATACCTGCATCGAATGTCGAAAACCTCATGCTCCGCCATGACGTCGTTACGGCGGTCAGAGAAGGGCTCTTTGTCATTTTTCCGGTATCAGATGTTGATGAAGGAATTGAGATACTGACAGGCATTCCTGCGGGAGAATTGGATAAAAGCGGCTGCTACCCTTCCGACTCCGTCAACGGTATGGCGGTTGCAAGGCTGAATGAAATGGCGGAAAAAATTAAAAAATTCAGTTCATCTCAGAATGATGACGATCAATAACCGGGCATCAGAAACATAAATAAGTATTGTTATGCCGGAACGACAGAAAAACGCTCGTATACGCCATATAGCTGTCGCTCTCGACTGCTCACCACACAGCAGAGCGTCTCTCGGAGCGGCAGCTGAACTTGCCCGGCTATTGAACGCTGAGCTTACCGGTATTTTTGTTGAAGACATCAATGTCCTCCGGATGGCGGATCTCCCTTTCTGCCATGAAATCCGCATGTTCACTGCGGAATCTGAAAAAATTGATGCCTCTACCCTTGAGCGCTCTCTCAAAGTACAGGCAAAAGATGCAGAAGAATCCCTGCAGCGTATTGCAGATGATTTGATGATAAAACAGTCGTTCAGGGTATCGAGGGGGATTGTACCGGCAGAGGTCATTGCTGCAGCTGGTGAAGCTGATCTGCTCGTTCTCGGCCGCAGCGGCAGATCTCCTACCTGCCGCAAAGGACTCGGCTCAACAGCAAGAAAAGCTCTTGAAGAGGGGAAAAAGCCTGTCCTGTTCATTCGACCGGGATTCTCGGCTAAAGAGTGGCCGGTGTTACTGCTCTATGATGGGTCGGAGGGATCGCAAGAGGCTCTCTCTGCTGCGATCAGCATTATAAACCCCGGCATGAGGCTCAACGTGCTGATTCTTGGTGAAACCCAGGCAAAAAGTGTAGAGATGGAACAGGCGCTTTCAGAAATAATGGCGCTTCCGGATAGTGCTGTTGAGTACCATCACTTACCTCTATGTGCTGGAAAAACACTGATGCGCTACATCCGAATGGTGGATTCCGGCCTGCTCGTGCTGAGTGAGCGGATGAAGATGTCAAGGGAGGAGGTTCATCAGCTGATAAACGAAATAGACTACCCGGTGCTTCTGGTATAAACCTGCCGCGCCATTCACCATGCTTCCGCGTTCAAATTTATATTATAATGAGATGCGGGTATTTAAAAATGCATAAGGAACAATGGCGGAAAACAAATTATCACTATGTCAGACAACACAATAGATCGTTTTTTTGGATATCTGAATTGGCTTTTCAATCCATTCCATGGCTTGAAGACAACGGAAGTCTATGATTTGATTGGCACCTCTTCACTTACCGAGAATGCGTTATATCTGAATCTTGGCTATTGGCGTGATGTGGATACAATTGATGAAGCCAGTGAAGAGCTTGCTCTGCTGGTGGCGAAAAGAGGCGGCATGGGTCCAGGTGATACTGTATTGGATTGTGGGTATGGTTTTGGCGATCAGGACATCCTCTGGGCAAGGAACATGAAACCCGAAAAAATCATCGGGCTGAATATTACGAAATCTCAGGTTGAGCGAGCCCGGATGAATGTTGCCGATGCGGGACTCGATAGATCAATAGATTTAAGAGAAGGTTCTGCAACAGCGATGCCAATTGAAAATGAGTCCATTGATCTGGTGGTTTCCGTGGAAAGTGCTTTCCACTATAGAACGCGTGAGGATTTTTTCAAAGAAGCGTACCGCGTTTTGCGTCCAGGAGGAAGGCTTGTGACAGCGGACATTTTACCAACAATAAACTCCGATAACCTCTTCAGGCGAATAGAGCAGGGGATTTCATGGAACCTTGTCGCAGGAAAATTTAATATCCCGCAGGAAAACTACTATTTAATCCCATCCTACAATAATAAGCTCTCCAATGCTGGATTTGTCAATATTGATATCAAATCAATACGTGACGATGTCTATACACCTCTTCATGAGTATCTGTCAAGAAACCAGACATTTGTCGGCAAGCTGCATCCACTTCCAAAAATCCTTGCACAATTAACCTTGAATCGTTCTGCAGAGAGTGTCTACGCAGGCCTGGACTATATTCTTTCCTATTCTAAAAAGCCATAATTTGAATACATCTTTTGGAACAAACAATGGTGGAACAAATTTGACAGAAGTTTTTTGGCTTCGAAGGGATGCTCATTTTGAGGCACAGAGAGAAAAATAATCAGAAAAAGTCCTGCTTGATTTCAGGACTTTTTCTGATTAGAGTAATGTATTTTATTACGCCTATTTCGCCACAATACAAGACAAGACAAAGCCTGTTGTATCCCTAAACAAAAATTAGTGATGGCTTAAAAGAAGAGAAGAACGATGATGTAAAATATATGCATCGAGAAGGGAAGGAATACCTGAAAATAGAGTGATTCCTGCATGAAAGTATTTGATGACTATTGAAGTTAGAAATTTACAGCCTCCATTAATTGCTCGATATCTTGATGGCCTCATTAGAGATTGCCGTAAAATTATGTAAAAAGTATAACTAAATATAAGCATTTGCGTACTAATAGTGAAAAGAGTAACTTTTTTATTTCGATAAATTAAAGACAGAAGATCGCACTCTTGTTCTGCATTTTTATGTAGAGTGAGGGGGCTCAGAGCTTTTTTGGCAGGTTTCAGTGTGGTGCTTGGCGCGTTTATACTTTTGGCAGTGGAGCTTTCAATTTCACATCAACCCCCTTTGCCATGCTCAGCTCTCTGTCAATATCTTCTCAATCAGATCATTATTTGGCAATGCAAAGCGCGCCAGATGCTTGTTCAGCTATGCCTGTAGTGTCGCTGAGTTGATAAGAGCAGCCGCTTCCCATGGACAGATTCTATACTCGGTCAGTTGCAGCGTGAATTTATAGATTTATCTAATTTTCAATTTGTAAGGCAGGTACCTAGACAAACTCTTTAACTGGTTTTGTCGTGGTTCAGGAATCACCACAACCTACAGGGGGAAGGAAAGTGCTGAGGGAAGCAGTTGGCAGTTGGCAGTGAAGAAAGATAGACCCCTCACTTCGTTTCGGGATGACAAAAGAGACGGGGCGGGATGAGAAAAATTATAACACCATGCGCTCCATAAGAATGGCTGCTGAAACTGAGGCATTCAAGGATTCAACACCGGGCTTGCTGCCGGAATGCGGAATTCTGACGAGGCGGTCGGTAAGCAATTTAACTGCTTCACTGACACCATTAGCCTCGTTACCAATCACCAGCACCTGTTTTTCAGGCCAGGAGGTGAACTCTCTGAAATCTTTGCCATCAAGTGATGCTGAAACGATGGAATAACCAAGCTTCTGTAGTCTCTGGAGTTCAAGGTCAAGACGGTCAACACCGTAATGACGAATACCATATATGCTCCCTGCACATGAACGGACTGCTTTAGAGTTGTACCTGTCGGCTGAGCCGGAACTGCAGATCATTGCTTCAGCTCCAAACCATACGGCCGTCCTGAGTATTGTGCCCACATTACCAGGATCCTGAACATCATCGAGCGCAACAATAAATGACTTCGACTGCTTGCCGCCAGCTGCTTTTGCGACCGTTTCAGTCTTGCTCAGCTGACGGTATACACCAAAAATTCCCTGCGGGGTAGTGGTTTCCGATAGTTGTGAACACTCCCTGTCACTTATGGAGAATACTTTCCCCTGATGAGTTCGTAAAAACCTTTTACCTTCCGGTTCTCCCTCCCTGATGAGCAGCGCTACAAGCATCTCTTCGTCGGGAATATTCTGAGAGAGTTCTCTGACGGCACGAAGGCCTTCTGCCAGAAAAAGCCCTTCTGAATCCCTGAATTTTTTCTGATGCAGTTTTACATAGTGCTTTAACCGGGCCTTGCTTAACGCGGGTATTTCAAGCTGCGTCATCAGCGCGCTCCAGGTTTATTGAGCTTTGAAAACAGCGCTTTCGGATCATGAGAAAAATCTGTTGGCATAGGACCGGTTCCCTTCGCAAGAGCAGCACTGTCAAGCTCAACGGAAAATCCACTGTCGGCACTCTGCGACTCCTCATCGGCGACATTCATGCAGCGCCGGATATACTCATCGAAACTCGCCTTATCCATTGAATGACCCTCAAGAATAGATTGCTCTACCATATCGCATTCGGCTGCAGTTGTTTCGCGATTTGCCATGAGTGTGATTTTAAGAATCACCTCTTCACGGGAAACTTCACCAAAACCAACTTTTTTCACAAGCCGCTCAAAAGAGGCATCATCAATTTTTTCCATCATCTGAAGCAGCTCCCCAAGCCCGCCATACATCTCAGCATGCGCCCTGATGGTATCTTCAATTGATTCCCTGACTGGCAATACCGATTCTTCAGGGTCGAATCTATTGTCCTGAATAGATGGTTTGCGGGAGCTCCATTTCATACGATTCAAACTTTTTCCTCCAAGAAACTCCTCATCAACACTATACTCTTTGAGGCGATGCTGCATAATACCGGAACTTTTCTCTTTTGCGCGCCGTGTCGAAACCGAGTCAATATCATCGCGTTCTGCAAGAAGAAGCTTTACGACAAAAAGAATGCCTGTCAGGGCTGCGGCAACAATAAAGCAGAGAAGAATCAGCTCAAGCTTAAGACCAAAGAGCGACACAACCAGCACTTCCGCTGCAATCAGCCCACCAAAAAGAACCAGGAGAATCTTCAGAAAAAAACGTTCATTCATAGTTTCGGTATTGATTTTATGCCATTGTGAGCTACGAAGACCACTATAACAGGAACTGGATAACGATGTCGCATATTGTTGAGAGATCAACCGGTCACCCCTTTGACAATTCACCGAATTTAAGTGTTATTATCAAATAAAATGAACTCAATAAAGCTTGATATGAAGGAAAAGAGTGTTGAACTGATTGCACCTGCCGGTGATATGACCTGTTTGCAAACCGCGCTGAATGCTGGAGCGGACGGCGTTTACTTCGGAGCGGAAGGGTATAACATGCGCGCAGGGAGCAGCAACTTCATCATTTCTGACTTTCCTGCCCTTAAAGCGCTCTGTAACAAGTTCAACGCCAAAAGCTATCTGGCACTTAACACCATCGTCTATGATGGTGAACTGAAAAAGATGACGCAGACCGTTGCAGCAGCGAAAACAGAAGGGTTCGATGCTGTTATCTGTTCGGACATGGCGGTCGTCGAGGCCTGCCGGAAAGCAGAGATGCCATTTCATATTTCCACTCAGGCTTCGGTCAGCAACTACACTGCGGTAAAGTTTTATGCCGGACTCGGCGCTAAAATGATTGTTCTGGCCAGGGAGCTTACCCTGGAACAGGTGCGCCATATTACCGGAAAAATAAAAGCTGACGGACTTGACGTGCGCATTGAATGCTTTGTTCACGGGGCGATGTGCGTCGCTGTTTCGGGGCGATGTTTTATGTCGCAGGATGTTTTTGGCCGTTCGGCAAACCGCGGACAGTGCGTTCAGCCCTGTCGGCGGCAGTATATCATTACCGACCCGGAGGAAAACGAGGAGTTGGAAATTGGTACCGACTATGTGATGAGCCCAAAGGACCTTTGCGCTGTCGAATTTATAGATGTCCTGATCGATGCGGGAATCAGCGGGTTCAAGATTGAAGGGAGAAGCCGAAGCCCTGAATATGTCAATACTGTAACGGCGGCCTATCGCAAGGCTATCGACTTCTGTAAAGAGCATCGTCACGATCCCGAATTCAGGACACAGTACAGTGCACTGACCGGTAGGCTGAAAAAAGAGCTTGCCCTTGTCTATAACCGCGGATTTTCTGATGGGTTTTATTTCGGAAAACCCATTGATGCATGGACAAGAGAGTATGGCTCACTGGCTGAGGAAAAGAAAATCTTTATTGGAGATGTAAAGAAATATTACCCGAAAGCCGGAGTGGCAGAAATCGTCATCTGTGCCCGTGGCCTCAACAGTGGCGACAAGCTCTCGATTCTGGGAGCTAAAACGGGAACGGTAACGGTGATTGCTGATTCTTTTTATACCAACGATCTGGCGGCTTCAGCTGCCGCAAAAGGTGACAGCGTCACCATCAAGTGCCCAAAAGTCAAAAAACATGACAAGGTTTACGTGCTGGAAAAAAGGATTTGAAAAAAAATAAATAGCAAAACAAACTATTGGAGCTTTGTTCTAACAAAAAGGTATTGCTTACATTTAATGAAAGAGCATTAATCCTTGCTGGTCAACTTTTTCTTTAGAATCAAGAGGAGAGGAGTACGGCCCGATGATATACAAAGTCATAGCAAAATCTGAGTTCAAGAGGTTTACTGATGCCCTGCTCCGCGATAATACCTCTTTCGGTCCCCGGCAGGTTGACACTGACAGCCGGGGAACGGCTGTATACCAGTTTCTGCCGGTAAGCTCATCTGACGATGTTGCTTTTGACTATACCGCGACAGCATCATCCGCGAAACACTTTTTTCTTCCATTCCGGGAAGAGTTGTCGCGCTTTACCTTTAATGATCAGGAGTGGGATCAGCAGATAACCTACGAGGCAAACCCGATTGTTCTTATCGGTCTCAGAGCGTGTGATATCAGTGCACTGAATATTCTGGACGATGTTCTGCTCAACGGTCACTTCCCTTCTCCCTATTATCTTGCAAAACGCAAAAACACCTTTGTGATCGGCATCGACCATCTGCCGCTCCCTGACTGTTTCTGCAAGTCTATGAGCCATCATACCATTTCGACCGGCTTCAACGTCTTCTGTTCTGATATAGGAGAGGATTACTACCTCTCTATCAACTCATCGAAAGCCTTCAATTTTCTAAAGGAGTTCGAGACCCGAGACCCGCATGACGATGACAACTGCCGGCTTGTTGAACGTCGTAAAATTATTTCAAACAGTTTTCTCTCGGAAGTTGACGTCACTGCGCTTCCAAGCATTCTCGATATTGAGTTTGACTCGCCCGTCTGGGAAAAATGGGGAAACAAATGCCTTAACTGCGGCACCTGTGCCATGGTCTGCCCGACATGTTACTGTTATTCTGTAGAGGAGTCTTTTGATACCGATCTGAAAGGTGCAAGCCGACAGAAAAAACTCTACTCATGCAACCTCGTTGATTTTGCTGAAGTTGCCGGGGGACACAATTTCCGCCCCAAAAACGGCGACCGGCTCAAGTACCGCTATTACCATCAGCACAGGGGATTTGCTGAAAATGCCAACCAGCAGATATGTGTGGGCTGCAACCGGTGCGGACGGGCCTGCCTGGCAGGAATAAATCCTAAAGATGTGATCAACGACCTCAGAATGGAGAAGGAATCATGCCTGACAAACATTTCGTCATCCCCCGACAGGATATAAACCGGGAGGATTTTACTTCATCCATTCCTGATTTCAACCGCCGCGCTGAGATCATGAAAACTGATATGGGATATAAATGCATCGTTACAAATATTGTCCAACTGACGAAACAGGAAAAACTTTTTAAGCTCCGGATTATCGACCCTCAGGAACGGGGGATATTCAGGTTCAAGCCAGGCCAGTTTCTTATGCTTGAATTGCCCGGATACGGAGATGTGCCGATCTCGATTTCAAGCTCGAACAGCAACCATGAGTTTATTGAACTTTGTATCCGGAAAGCAGGTCATGTCACATCCGCGCTTTTCACTCTTGGCGAGGGAGCGCACGTCGCCATCAGAGGGCCTTTCGGATCGGCATTCCCCATGGATGAAATGGCTGGAAACAATGTGCTTCTTATTGCCGGAGGGCTTGGCTTTGCACCACTGCGCGCCCCGCTTTTCTGGATAAACGAACACCGTGAAAGGTTTCTCAATGTCCATGTACTTTACGGCGTCAAAGAGCCCTCTCAGCAGCTCTTCACCTATCAATTCGACGAATGGGAGAAGATCAGCCATATCACCCTGCATACCATTGCAGAGCACGCTGAAGAAGGATGGATAGGGAAAACCGGTATGATCACGGATCTCTTTAACGATATTACCATTGATCCAGAACATACCTACGCAATTGTCTGCGGACCGCCGGTCATGTTCAAGATTGTCTGCAGCTACCTTGACAAGCTCGGCATTCCGATGAACAGAATGTTCGTCTCTCTGGAACGGAGAATGCACTGCGGCATGGGCAAATGCTGCCGCTGCATGGTCGGATCAACCTTTACCTGTGTTGACGGTCCGGTTTTCGATTACTGGTCGGTCATAAATCTCAAGGAAGCCATATAGAATGATCAGCATGAAGTATCAGGGATTTACTTTTGAAAAGCTGAAAATTGCATCTTTCGACTTCACCTGCTGCGAAGGATGTCAGCTGCAGCTTGCCAACAGAGAGTCAAGCCTTTTAGACTTTCTTGAGCTGCTTGACATCAGAAATTTCAGGGAGCTCTCCACCGAAAAGAACAACGATTACGATATCGCGCTTATTGAAGGAAGCCTCAGCCGGGAAGATGAAGTGGAACGGCTTCAAGCTATAAGGCGTCAGGCAAAAACTCTTATTGCTTTCGGCACCTGTGCATGCTTTGGAGGAGTCAACAGCCTGAAAAATAAATTTCCTCTTCAGGAATCTGTTGCTGAAGTTTATCCGGGAATGCAGATTGACACAATGCCGGTGAGAAAAATCAGTGACGTGGTCAAGGTTGACCTTTCAATTCCAGGATGCCCTGTAAACAAAGAAGAGGTTGAGCGCATCATGGTGCATCTTGCCACCGGATCGCTGATAACGCTCCCCAATTACCCTGTATGTTTTGAATGCAAGGCTCAGCTCAACACCTGCATGTTCGAGCTGGGCGAAATCTGTCTCGGGCCGATCACCCGTGGCGGTTGCAACGCCGTATGCACTTCAGGAAAAACGCCCTGTCTCGGCTGCCGCGGCCCGTCTGAAGAGATCAACATGCCCGCCTTTATAGAGCTGGTCACGGAAAGAAAACTCAGTCCTGACGACCTGCAGGAAAAGATGGCCTTTTATAATGCATTTGAAGAATTCTGCGACCATGAAGCGTGACCTAACCCTTGATATCCGTCACCTGACAAGAGTGGAAGGTCACGCAAACATTTCGATAACTGTCAAGGATGGCAAGCTTCTGGATGCACGCTGGGCTGTTGTTGAAACGCCGCGTTTTTTTGAAGTGATGGTTAAAGGCATGAGTGCAGAAAGAGTGCCTTTTTTAACATCGCGAATCTGCGGGATTTGTTCAATCAGCCATGCACTTGCAAGTATCAGGGCACTGGAACGGGCAATGACGATAGAGCCTCCGGATGTTGCGAAACAAATAAGGCTGCTTGCCATGCATGGCGAAACCCTTCAAAGCCATGCTCTGCACCTCTTTTTTCTTGTTGCTCCGGATTTTACCGGTCACGGAAGCGTTCTGCCGCTGATTACCTCTCACCCCGACCTTATAAAGGCGGGACTGCGGCTCAAGGAACTCGGCAACCAGATCAGCACAGTTTCTGCAGGGCGATGCACCCATCCGGTCAGCCTTGTGGTCGGAGGAGTGAGCAAAGCTCCTGAAAAGCAGCAGCTCTTGCAACTTCGAACAATGATTCGTGAAAGCAAGCCAGCGCTTGACACAGCATGCTCTTTTTTCCGTACCCTTACGATTCCGGAGTTCAAACGGGAAACAGAATTTATCTCTCTTTGTAACGGGTCCCGCTATCCATCGATCGGTGGAGATATTATCTCGACTGATGGTGTTCGGCGCAATGAGAATGAGTACCTCTTGATGACCAACGAATACAGCCGTGATTTTTCAACATCGAAATTCACCAGGCTAAGCCGCGAATCCTCAGTTGCCGGGGCATTGGCTCGATTCAACAACAACTACGATCTGCTGCACCCGAGAGCAAAAGAGGCTGCTGCTGCCTTTGCCCTCCAGCCTGTATGCCACAACCCGTTTATGAACAACATCGCCCAGCTTATTGAGTGTGTCCATATTCTTGAGGATGCCGAAGAGCTGATAAACTCTCTCGTCGACATGGAACTGCAGGAAATAAAAACCCCATATGCGCCCAAAGCCGGTTCAGCAACAGGAGCAGTTGAAGCACCGCGCGGGATTCTGTATCACCATCTGGAAACGAGTGATGAAGGAAAAGTGGTTCGTGCTGACTGTATCATCCCGACAACACAGAATAATGCCAACATAGAGTACGATCTCGGCGCCATTGCTGAACAAGCCTTACAGGAAGGGAAAAATGACAGGGAGATTGAAAAGCTTTGTGAAATGGCAGTGCGATCCTACGACCCCTGTATTTCGTGTTCGGTGCATTGAGAGGGAGAGGAATAAAAGAAAAAGGCAGGAAAGCGGGAAAGCTCTCCTGCCTTTCAACTCAGAGAATCTCGACAAGTTCGATTTCGAAGGTGAGATCCTGGCCGGCAAGTGGATGATTGGCGTCAAGCGTTACAGATGTTTCGCTTATATCGACAACCATGACAATCGCCTGCTGGTCGTCGGCAAGCCCGACCTGAAGCTGCTGACCAAGCTCCAGCTCCATATCGGCTGGAAACCGATCCCTGGCCACATCGGTTACCAACTCTCGGCTATGAGTCCCATAGGCCTCTTCGGCTGGAATAACGGAAACCTTGACATCTCCAATAGCCATATCAAGTACAGCAATATCAAATCCGGGTATAACCTGTCCTCCGCCAATTGTAAACTCCAAAGGTTCACGGTCAGCCGATGAATCGAATACCGTACCATCATCAAGCGTTCCGGTATAATGAACTTTTACTGTATCCCCTGTTTTGGCTTGAGCCATGCTTTCCTCCTTTTTTTCTGATCGAAACTTTTACCTGCAATAAACCTGATCTCTACCGATTCCTTCCTTAAAAAGAACCCTGGAACGATCAGAATTAGCAGCGAAGCTATGGAAAAAACAATAAAAAACACAGTTTTTTATACTTTATCAGATGGCCGACCCTGTTCCATTTCCATGGTGACTTTCGGCAGCCAGCCCGGATAATTGCGTTTAATGAACTCAATCAACTGCTCACGCACCAGACAACGCAACTCCCAAAGTTCCGCGGAGTTCACCGCACTGACAAGCGCACGCATCTCAATTGACTTCTCACTTGCGTTGGTCACATGCATTTTTACAACCCTCTTGTCCCAGAGCGGCGTTAAAGAGACAATCCTCTCCAGTTCCTGGCGGAGGATTTCGGGTTGCACCCCATAATCCAGATAAATCAGCACTGTGCCGAGAAGTTCCGGCGAGGTACGGGTCCAATTCTGAAAGGGACGATCAATAAACCAGGTAATGGGAACAATCAAACGTCGCTGATCCCAGAGCTGAACCACAACATAGGTGAGGCTAATGTCCTCTATACGCCCCCATTCCTGTTCAACCACCACCACATCACCGATGCTGATTGGCTGCGTGATGGCAATCTGGATGCCGGCGATAAGCGTTGTAAGGCTTTTTTGAGCGGCAAAACCGAGGATTACTCCAGCAATACCTGCCGAGGCCAGAATGCTCAACCCTACCTGCCGAACCGTATCAAAGGTCATCAGGACACCCGATACAGCGATAAGCAAAAGGATCACATTGAGTATCTTGCGGGCAAGACTGACATGCGTGGCAATTTTTCTTGCAGACTCGTTTTCTTTGACTCTGGCCGAATAGTGCTGAAGAATAACCTGCTCAAACAAGCGGAACAGCCGCATCACAAACCATACAATCCCGATAATTGAGCTGATGAGAAGCGTATGTTTGAGAAACTCTCTTGTGTCCGGAGTGAGCGGGATGTAATGAAGCAGCAGAGGAAGAGCAAAGAGGGAAACAAGGAGACGGAACGGCCAGACCATAAGCTCATAGGATACGCTGGTATCCTTGATGTAAGAGCGGATAATTTTTATGGCGATCCTGAACAGTGAATTTGCCGCCAGATAAAAAACAATGGTGGACAATATTATTGCCACAGGTATCAGGTAGGTACCCTGAAGGGGACTCCATAATCGCATGATCGTTTCCATAAGCATACCGCAATAAGCTTGCCCCGGACAGAACTGCCCGGGTTTAGTGATATACTAGCCTTTCAGGCGATCAAATTCACTGCGGGAACGACTCACGCAATCCTCAATAGCCATACCGCCGAAGTAATTACCTGTCAACAGCAGACTCTTTTCCTTTTTCAACAAAGCATTGGTTTTTTCAAGCCACTCATGATGACCCATTTGCAGTGATGGAACGGTATTGAGTTTTGAAAAAGTGTGCTCGATTTTCGAGAAGCTGACTCCGAGAACCTCCGTGATACGGTTTCGCTTGGCCTTGTCATCAAGACCGGGTTGGAAATGGAAGACAAAACCGCGATAGTTATCATCTGGAACAGTATCACGCGACACCACGGAATAAAACAGATCGTCAGGAGAAATAAGCGCAGCAACCGGTTTCAGGGAAATATTCTCCTTGCGGACAATGACTCCAAGAGAATCAACGTCGGCGGCCTTCAGTTGAGCGAAATGGTTTGCTATTTCAGGCTTTATATCCTTTAAAAGAGTTGATGTAACCTTGGATGGAGTTGCCAGAACAAGTGTTTTGGCGGAATACTCGCCCCCATCGGCAGTTCTTATCTCATACAACCCATCGACATACCGCACTGAATTCACATTCTGATTGGTAAAAACGTTCAGCCCGCTCCTGGCGGAAATCGCTTTTGCAACGCTTTGCAAGCCGTTTTTGAAGGTATAGTTCTTCAGCACATCCTTTCTTTTTTCCCTGCTTTTGAACATCATTTCAGCAGGAAAATTTTCTGTCTTCTGTGAAGGTACCGCATTGAAAAAATGACTGATTACGTCGCGGTAGTTGCGTTCACCTACAATTTTCGAGTAGTAGGACTTAACACTCTCGCCCTCTTTCTTCAACTTAAAGAGGTTCGGGATAGAAACAAGCAGCTCAAGAATATTGAGTTGCGAGACAATAGATTTGATTTTTCCATCCATAAAGAGGGTAAACGGCACCTTGGCGCGAGGAATGATTGAGTTCTTAATCCCACACGTTTCAACAATATCAAGAAGATTCTGATATGAACTGTAACAGGTATGCGCTCCCATTTCCAGCCAGAATTTTTTACCGTTTGCACTGTAGTGAGGAGACGCAAAGGAGCCGCCGATAGTATCGTTTTTTTCAAGTATTGTGGTTTTCATGCCGGCCTGCACACTGTAAAAAGCAAGACTGAGGCCGCTAATACCACCGCCGACAACAACAACATCGTTTTGCATCATAACAGAAAAAGGATTTTCAGTACTACGTTCAAAAAACAAGAGTTGCCGCAACACAGCAAAACAGCCATCTATGCCAGGCAACTTCAAAAACTTCTGGTGCAATTTAGCGAAATCAGGCAAGAAATCAGCAATAAAACAAGAGCTTGCAGGGAGATGGCCATCAGGAGTTGCCGGGTCTCCACTTAATCCCCCTGGTCGCTTCAATAATTATTTTTGAGCGGCTTTTTCATCCTCACGATAGTTCTTGGAATAACGCACATAATTTTCAGGCGACTCTTCAATATTGCGACGTTCATCCTCGGTAATCGGCCTCATAACCTTTGCAGGAACACCGGCAACAAGCATCCCTGAAGGAACCGTAAAACCCTGCCTTACCAGAGAGCCCGCAGCAACAATCGAATAGGGCTCGACAACACAGTCGTCAAGCAGTACCGCGCCCATTCCAATCAACACATAATCCTTCACCGTACATGCATGCAGCACTGCGCCATGACCGATAGTCACACAGTTCCCAATGTTCAAAGGGCCTGTATCGTGCGTAACATGCAAGGTCACATTATCCTGCACACTGGTTTTCTCACCGATACGGATAGGACAAACATCCCCCCGCACAACCGCATTGAACCAGATACTGGAGTAGGCACCAATATGCACATCACCAATAACAAAACTACCCTCAGTCATAAAAACCGTTTCATGCAACTGCGGCCACACCCCCTTATAAGGCATCACTTTTCCCATACTCTTATAACTTTAAATAATTGATAAATACTTAATCTATTTTTTTACAATAAGCTATCTAAAACAAGTAACTCCATAACCTTTTCTGAAATCATTCAGTATTTGCTTGACTGCTCCCACGGGGGCGACCACAAGGGGCGCCCTTGCGGTGCAATAATGTTGTAACCGGAATATATAAACCGGCAGTTTGATGCATGGGATTTTAAGAGGTTTCTCCATCACATATCGAGGATGTCGGGCGAACAAGAACAACTTTTATTCTAATTTTATTTTTAACCATGTAATTCCGGGGGTTTCTTCTACGGTGATGTATTCGTTTTGAAGACGATACGTGAGCTGGCTATGGTGTCGGGGACTGGAAAGGACATTGGGATTAAAAATCGCATAGGAGACGCCCCCTTCATGCCTTACCGCCATATTGAGCAGACCTGGATGACCTTCGCGATGAATCCTCGCTCCGACTGCATGAGTGAAGCTATAATCGGTTTTATGAGAAAGACCGGTATACCCGTGAGCGACCTCGCGAAAATCCAGCAGTGCCGCATCGCATTCCACTTTATAGAGCTTGCGCTCGATAACGACGCACTCTTCCTTGTCGAAGCCTGCATCGCGAAGGAATCCCGCACTCCAGTGGTACGCAGATTCATAGACAGTCGTCTCTACCCTATCGCTACCATACCAGACACCGAATGACCCATCAGAAAAACGGCTCTCCTGCCAGTTTTTGAAGGGCCAGGCTATAGCATTGAACCATAAAGCATCTTCAAATGGACGGTTGATTTCCGGAAAGTTCGATTGATACAGTTGCGGTTTCGAATGCAATTCAACCTGTTCGGCCATGAGGCGCTCGTGGGGATTATCACTCAAATCGTCGAACAGATCAACACTCTCTCTCAACGAAACTATGTTACGGAATAGGCCCTGATGAATATCGGCTATAGCGAGATGTGAAAATAACTGGTCCACAACAGTCAAACTCCTTTCGCATGATCCAGATAAGAGCGCACCATCAAAAGACCTGCGAACCCCCACTCTTTGATCACGTCAACAGGAGTAAGATTATCAAAAGCTTTGTTACGAGTCGAAATCCAGCAATAAGCGAGTTCCCGGTTTTTTGGAAACAGCAAGCGAAGATTCTTATGGATAGCCAGCAAATGACCGACTCGATCATACTGATCACGACTGGTTCCTATCGGTTCACCCTTGCGGTAACGGGATAACGCCGCCCGGTTAGATGAGGCAAGCCCCAAAAGCATTGCCTGATCCTCTGTAGTCAGATTCCAGTGCTCGAACAACGTTAAAAGCATTTTGGCTAAAGCACCTCGATCGTTAGATGCGAGCACCTGAGGCTCAAGCATTGCACCCATACCTCCCCCCCCCTAAAATTTGATTTACTGATATTTCTTGCAAATATAACGCATCGTTACTATTAATACAAAAAATGTCTTAATAGTAACAACCTCCAAAAACCCTCCGACATAGATTATTCAGGTTATAACGTTTAAAGAAATTGACTTTTACCACAGGCTCTCTCTATCGGCAAAAGTTATGGGGGACTGATGAAAAGGAGCATAAAAATATTTTTTAATACCGGCGGGATTCCTTAAATTCAATCAAGAATGTAATCAACCATTAATCACGTGGCCATGAGCAAATTATCAGGCGTTTTTACCAAAGGCGCGGAATCTTACGGAAGATTTGTTGAAGTATTCATAGATGGGCACTGGTGGGTTGTTGGTGATGCTCTGGAGAATATTGGAAAATCCACGAAACGCTTGCTGAATATTGCCTACCCTTTCCTTAACGGAGACTTTAGATCCCTGGGTTTAAGAGGTTCTTCTCCTAAAGTATCCGGTTACGCCAGACCCGGCAAAGATATTGAAAAACGATTCAAAGACTAAGGCATAGATAATCGTTTCTTTTTTTTTTAAAACGAGGCTTTCAGCCTCGTTTTTTTATTCCCCTTTATTACTTCTTTCGACTCACCTTTCGCACGCTCTTTTGCCATGCAATGTTTTCTATAAATTGTACATTGTAGCATTGGTCTACCTTCTGCAACAGGAGACCGAGCGCTACCAAACATTACCATTTCAGTATCGGCATGAAAGCTACCCTCAGCTGCAGTAAATTAAAAAAGATCTACAACAAACGGGAAGTTGTAAAAAGCTCATCCATAGAGGTCAAGCAGGGTGAAATAGTAGGGCTTCTCGGTCCGAACGGCGCAGGGAAGACCACGACCTTCTATATGATAGTCGGCCTGGTACGACCGAACGGCGGTGATGTGTTTCTTGATTCCACCAACATCACCCGCTTTCCCATGTACAAGCGGGCACGACTTGGTATTGGTTATCTGCCCCAGGAAGCCTCCGTTTTCCGCAACCTGACTGTGGAGGAAAACATTTTGAGTGTGCTTGAATTCTCCTCTCTTTCAAAAGCTGAAAGGAAGGAAAGAACCGATATGATGCTTGAAGACCTCAATATTGCAGGCATCCGGAAAAGCATGGGATATGCACTCTCCGGTGGTGAACGGCGGCGTACGGAAATTGCAAGAGCCTTATCGCTCAACCCGAAATTCATCCTGCTCGACGAGCCATTTGCCGGAGTTGACCCTATTGCGGTCGAAGATATCCAGCAGATTGTTGAAGGACTGGCCAAACGAGACATCGGGGTGCTCATAACCGACCATAACGTCCATGAAACCCTTTCCATTACCAACCACGCCTACCTGCTTTTCGATGGCAGTATCTTCATGCATGGCAGTCCTGAAGAAATAGCCTCCAACCCGGAAGTGAGAAAAATGTATCTCGGCGAAAAATTCACCCTCGACAGATATTAGGCTACGCTTATATATCATATGTATGCAACTTTCTATCACTCATTCAGCGTTTTATATATAGGTGTAGCCAACTTGCAGAGTCTGCTATTTCCTTTGTAAGACTAACTCGAACTGAACTGCCGGAGTCAATGCTGCAATGAATATCCTTCTGATCTACCCCGAATTCCCGGACACTTTCTGGAGTTTCAAGCACGCCCTTAAGTTTGTAAACAAGAAAGCATCCCTTCCACCGCTCGGTCTTTTAACAGTAGCATCGATGCTGCCTGAAAGCTGGGAGCGGAAACTGGTGGATCTTAATGTATCTCCCCTTACAACCAAGCAGCTTGCATGGGCTGACATGGCATTCATAAGCGCCATGGCGGTACAGCAGGAATCGGCGAGGAAGATCATTGAACTGTGCAATAAAGCAGGTCTTACTGTGGTAGCTGGCGGACCTCTTTTTACTTCGGAACCTGAAGCCTTTCCGACAGTCGATCATTTTGTATTGAACGAAGCCGAACTCACTCTTGAGCCTTTTCTTGAAGATTTGAAGAACGGAACGCCAAAAAAAATCTACACCTCTGAACTCTTTCCGGATATTACCCGTACTCCCGTTCCGCAGTGGCATCTGCTCGATATAAAGAAGTATGTCGCCATGGCTGTACAGTTTTCGAGGGGATGCCCTTATCGTTGCGATTTTTGCAATGTCACAGCACTTTTCGGTCATAAAATCCGTACGAAAACAAGCGCTCAGATTATTGAAGAGCTTGACGGAATAAAACGATTGGGATGGAGGGACAGCATCTTTTTTGTGGACGATAACTTTATTGCCCATAAAAGCTACCTGAAAAAAGATTTGCTGCCGCGCTTGATCGAATGGCAAAAAAACAACAAATCAATCACTAAATTTTTTACCGAATGTTCGATCAACCTTGCTGATGATCCGGAGCTGATGTCGATGATGGTCGAGGCTGGATTCTCACAGGTCTTTATCGGCATAGAAACCCCTGATACCATAGCTCTCGAGGCCTGCGGAAAAGAGCACAATACTTCAAGAGACATGCTTGGGAACATCAAAAAAATCCAGCAGGCAGGCATGGAGGTGCAGGGCGGCTTTATTGTAGGTTTTGACAGCGACACCCCGTCAATTTTTCAAAAGCAGGTAGAGTTCATCCAGAAAAGCGGCATCGTAACCGCCATGGTGGGCATCCTTCAGGCTCTGCCCGGTACAAGGCTCTACGAGCGCTTGCAAAAAGAGGGGCGGCTATTGCACAACTCAAGCGGCGATAATGCCGACAGCAATACCAACATTATTCCCAAAATGGACCTGGAGATTCTGCGTAAGGGATATACCGACATGATGACGCAGCTCTACGCTCCCAAACAGTACTATACAAGAATCCGGACACTGCTGCGTGAATATAAGACTCCAGCCTTCACTGGCCACTTCCGCATCAGCAACCTCTTTGCTTTTGCCCGTTCAACAGTGGTTCTCGGCATTGTAGGGCGCGAACGTGTTCAGTACTGGAATATGCTGATATGGACATTTTTCCACCGCCAGAAAGCACTGCCTCATGCAGTAACCCTTGCCATCTATGGCCACCATTTCCGCAAGGTCTGCAGGCTGCATCTTAAAGAGGCGAGAAAGAGTGCAACTCCTTCATCTTGATAGCACCAGCTTAATGAGCATGCTGACCTCAATCAGCGGTAACGCCTGATTTCACGATGGTAATCCGGAAATGTATATAATCCGTTCACCTGCATCCAATACCCATTTACTTTGCCATTGTCCCATGCTTTGCTCAAGCCTAAACGCAGATAGATTTCAGACTGCGAGCAAATAAAGGCGTTCAGGGTATCCAACTCATTCGACAGCTGAATACTCTCGGCAAAATCATAAAATCCAAGGTCAGTTATAGAGATATATTTAAAAGCCCTACCTGAATTATCAGCAAAATTTATCTTTATTTTCTTTTGAGAGTATGCATCTTCAACAATACCTATTTTATCTGGTTGTACTTTTATTGTAATTATCGACTTACCTATAGAATGACTTATTGGAATGTGCTTTTGCTTGTCCGCCAATGCAATCTGAAATCCATTTTCAACGGTATCACATAATCCGGCATTCAACGCAAGCTTAAACTCCGATGAAGTACAGAGCCCGATACATGATAGATTTTGATAAGACATATCTTCCTGATGTGGAGCTGCAATATTTTGAACCGGAGTAAATTCTCCCTTCAGAATAGCACCGGGAACAATGTTTTCACTTTTACAAAATACTGTATTCAGGTGTGGCATGGGCCGAATGCATTGGCCTGTTGTCAAATCAATTCCTGCGGTACCAACAATCTTGGGATTAGAGAAACGGGTAAAGTCGGTAATAATAATTTTTTGCATGCCAATTAAATTAAAAGAGTTGATGAATAAATACACTATTATCACACTAATAATACAAATTAATAACAACACAGCAAAGGGTTCAGAAAATATTATTTTGACTGCCATGAGCCTGACAAGATCGATCAGTAGCTGCCATCACTTTCGGCAGCCGGTTTGATGAACCTGGTATGTTGTTTATCTTTTTTACAAAACGAACCCATTGCCTGGCAACCCCGGAGATTTCATGATAGCTGAACACCTTCTTTTTCAATCAGATGGCGGATTTATCCGGATCCCGATATGGGGACACATTCCCCTGAGCGGTCCGTTGAAAAAGATTCTCTCCCACCCCTCTTTTCTGCGACTTAAGGGGATACGGCAGTTATCCTTCTCACAGCAGGTTTACCCTGGTGCTACTCATACACGATTCGAGCACTCAATAGGGGTCTATCATCTGATGAAGCTGATTCTTCAGCGTATGCTGACCAGCCCCCTTGCTCTCAACCTGCAGGATGAAAGCTTTCAATTCAATAACGATAACTGCCGGGTACTGCTGTCGGCCTGCCTGCTGCACGATATCGGGCACTTTCCTCATGCCCATATCATTGAGGAACAGATTCCCCTGTACGGGACTGAACCGGTTTTTTCACATCATGAAGAGCTTTGCAGGCGCTTTATCTATGAGAAAAATAAAGGGGTACCAACTATAGCTGAAATATTGCAGGAGGATTGGAAGGTATCGCCTGAATCGGTTATACAGCTGATCACGGGCAGTTCCGAAACCCGGTTCGGAAAGCTTATCAGCGGGACGCTTGACCCGGATAAAATGGACTATCTGATGCGCGACGCCCACCACTGCAACATACCCTATGGCAGCATCGATATTGAACGGCTGATTGAGTCATTTGTGCCCGATCCGCAGCGTGAACGGTTCGCCATAACTGAAAAAGGGATTGCACCACTTGAAAGCCTGCTTTTTGCAAAATACATGATGATGCGCAACGTCTACTGGCATCATACCAGCAGGGCACTCTCTGCTATGCTTCGGAGGCTTCTGCAGGATATTGCCAGTGAAGAAATTCTTTCGCCTGAAGCCATGCGTGAGCTGTTTTACGGCAATGCCGATGACAGGGTGCTCCATGAACTGAAAAACCTTATACCGGAAAAAAATCATCCTCTTGGAGCACTTCTGGAGGATATCCTGATGCGCAGGGTTTACAAGAGAGCTATAACCGTTCAGCCCTACCTCGATGATTCTGCCCTGGCTGATGAGCACTGGTTCATCTATAATGCTGACAGCAGGATGCGCAGAGGGATGGAACTTGAGATTTGCAACCTGCTCAACACAAAGTACCATCTCGGGCTGCATGGTCACGAGGTACTGATTGACCCGCCTTCCAAAAAAGATATTTTTGATTACGCAGATCTGAAAGAGCTCAGGGTCTACCCTACCCGCTCCGAACACATCCACTACAACCTGCAGCTTGAGTCGGAATACATCCGGTTTGACGACCTGAACGAGTCGGTATTCCGCTCAGATTTTATTCTTGCTTTCGAACGCTACACCAAAAAATTCCGCCTCCTCTGCCGCTCTGATCTGGTTGAACGCATAGTTGAGTGCCGCGAAGAGATTATGAGTATGTTAAAGCAGTAAATCTTATATTATTGGAACACTAAACCTCATCAAGCTATGGAACAACAGGATAAATACTACAAGGGGCTTTTTTTCGGTGCAGTGCTTGGCGCAGCTGCGGGAACGATCATGGGATTGCTTTTCGCTCCTTATAAAGGGACGGAAACCCAGCAGATTATTTCAGGCAAGGTCAAACTTGCTCTTGACAAGGCTTCCGAACTCTACGAAACCAATGAGCACGATGAAGCATACAGCAATGATGCAAAAAAACGCTCTCAGGAAATAATTGATACCGCTCGTGACGAAGCCAAGATAATTCTCAACGAGGCAAACAACATTATCAAGGAAATCAAGGGCTATCCAAAAGCCCAGGAAAACTGATTTATGCTGACTTACATTGCTGCTAACACCGCAACAAGCGGCACTGAAAGCCGTGCCGTTTTGCTTTTGCACGCTTTTCCTCTCTCTGCAGCCATGTGGCAGCCCCAGATTGATGCCCTTACGAAAGCCGGCTTTACGGTTATAGCACCTAACGCTTTCGGCATTGAGGGCTCAGAAGAAAAAGAGAGCTGGAACTTTACCGACTATGCGCACGAACTTTCCAACCTTCTTGAATCGCTCAAGATTGAGAAAGTGACGGTTGTCGGTCTTTCGATGGGCGGCTATCAGGCATTTGAATTTTACAGGCTTTACCCTGAGAAAACCATTTCTCTCGTTCTCTGTGACACCCGTGCGGAAGCTGATGCCCCCGAGGCGAGAACTACCAGAGAGGAGTTCATTAAGGCGGTGCATGGTGCCGGAGCTGAAGAAGCAATAAGACGCATGCTGCCGAATTATTTTGCATCCGGGACTTACACTGCAAAGCCGGAATTGGTTACCCATGTTAAGGATATCATCAGAAAGCAGCCCGCAAAGGTTATTACGGCAACAATGCGGGCAATCATGATGCGAACTGACGCAAGCCCGCTCCTTTCAACCATCCACTGCCCTGTGCTCGTGCTTGCAGGGGAGGATGACAAAGCGACCCCTCCTGAAACGAATAAAAGCATAAGCTCCAGAATTCCGGGTGCACAGTTCCGGCTCCTTGCTGACGCCGGTCATATTTCGAATATGGAACAACCAGAGGAGTTCAACCGCGCACTCTTTGACCACATCGAAAAAGTCCGGATAGACTAAGGTTCAGGTACCTCAACTATCGGACTTCCAGACCATCAATCATTTCAAAGAAATTCGGAAACGAAACTCCCACAACATTGATATCTGTAATGTCAAGCGCTTCCCCTGAAGCCTTGGCGGCAATGGCAAAGCTCATGGCAATACGGTGATCATCAAAGCTGTCAATCACAATAGAACCTGAAGGTATTTTAGTGCGACCTTTTACAATAAAACCGTCAGGGTACTGCTCGCAATCGAAACCAAGGCGCTGAAGATTAACCACAAGAGCGTCGATCCTGTCGCTCTCTTTGGTTCTCAGCTCAGCGGCGTTATGGAGTTCGAATCGACCTGCTGCAAAGACTGAAAGCACGGCAAGCATGGGAATTTCATCAATGATGAAGGAAACCAGCTGAGAATCGCTGATCAAGAGAGGCGCAAGCTCCCTGTTGTTGCTCACAAGAATGTCACCAATTGATTCACCACCGATGATCCGTTCATTTTCAATTGAAATACCGGCACCTGCCTCCAACAGCATATCAAGATAAGCTGCCCTTGTAGGATTAAGGCAGACATCCCTGATGATGATTTCTGAACCGCGGGCAAGCAAGCCAAGCGCAACGATAAAACACGCGGCAGAAGGGTCGGCAGGAATATAAAAGGGTTTTGCCACAATACGTTTTCTGCCCGGCACCACAATAACCCGTTCGTTTTCATTCCCCAGTGTCTCCAGTCCAAGCATCACTTCAGTATGGTCTCGCGAACGCACGGTTTCGATAATCCTGGTTTCACCTTCGGCATGAAGAGCGGCAAACGCCACAAGTGACTTCACCTGAGCTGAAGGCACAGGAAGCTTGTATTCAATCGGCTTTAGCTCTTTGGTACCCTTGATCCTGATCGGAGCAGTTCCAGAAGCAGAAAGTTCAATATCCGCACCCATAAGCATAAGCGGATCAGCAACCCTTTTCATTGGGCGCTTCATCAGTGAACTATCGCCTATCATCTCACTTGCAAATGGCTGCGCTGCGAGAATACCGGCAAACATCCTCATGGTGCTGCCTGAATTGTTGCACATCAGCGGAGCAGAGGGAGAGTGAAAACTCCATAATCCATTTGATTCTATAACCACTTTTCGAATACGACGACCGTAGGCACCATCCTCCTCAAACTGCCTGACGGCGATGCCTGCATCCTTCAACACGCTGAGGGTTGACTGATTATCAAATCCTCCGGAAAAATTGGTGATCTCCGTTGTGCCTTCCGATAAGGAGGCTATAAGTGCCGCACGATGGGAGATCGACTTGTCCGGCGGCAGTGCTGTAACTTCACCTTTGAACACTCTCATGAGCTAATAGATATTGGGTGTTTACAAAAAAAAAGCAACTCCCGTTAAGGAGCTGCTTTGCATAACTGCTGCAATCAGAAAGATCATGAATTGCGTTCTTCATTTGCCCGCTGAGCTCTACGCCTGCTTCTCGAGCGTTTCAAACGACCATCAATCGATGGTTTAACAAAGTATGCGTTTGCACGAAACTCTTTTAAAACACCTGCACGCTCATATTTTTTCTTGAAGCGTTTCAGCATCTTATCAATCGATTCATTATCATTTATCTGCACACTAACCAATGTAATTCACCCCCTTTTAAAAGATCAACGTTTAAGTTTTAATTTAATTATATCTGTAATGCTCTCCGAATTTTTTTCTTTTGAAATCAGCTGCACATTTTCAAGAAGCTGTTTTCTTCCGCTTTTTGCAAATTCGACAATAATGACGAAAGCTCCACTGCCCGTAGCCTGCTTTTCCCTGATAACTCCAACTTCTCCAAGCGCCTTATGAAAGAGCGCGTCACCTTTGGCGTAAATGCCATGAGGTGAGTATATCTGACAATCTTCGGCCTTCAACTCTTCCGGGCTGACCTCCCTGTCAATCTGTATCTGCCATTCCCTGAGAAGAAATACCTGATTGCACTCCGAACAGCGAATCCAGTACTGGTTTTCAGCAGCGGGCGGCAAATCACTTCCAGCACTCTTGCTGTCTTTTTGCTTTTTTATCTGAACTGTCGTCAGAAAATCATCGTCCTTCGGCTTATCACTCGGAATCCATTCACCAACAAACGTCTTGTCGGTAACCTGACCGCATCCTTCACAGAAGCAAGCCTTGATCTTACCCTCTAAAATGAACTGCCTTTTTTTGGACTCTACCTTCATATAATATTGCTGGTTGTTAGCCCGCTCATCAATCGTCGGGATCTATGCTGTTTTCGTCCATTGATTGTATGGGTCAGGGGTACCATACCTGATATTTATTCCAGCTTCACTGCGCAATATAGCGTATCGCACATAATAAAAAAGCGGAATGTTAGAGAGGCCCTTAGTTACGTAAATCCCCCTAAAAATGCAACCATATAATTCCGGAGATCTCACTTATGCGTCAGGGCATCAATAAGATCTGATTTAGTAAGAAGTTGAAGCTTGCCATCAGAGAGACTTATCAATACTCCGGAGGCACTTTGCTGCAGCTTGTCGGATAATTCGGAAATCGTAGCCTCAGGTTTGCATACTGAAAACGGCTGTTCCATGAACCCGACAACTTTTGAGTTCATCGCTTCATCGTTTTCAATAAGAATCGAGAGAATTTTATTCTCACTGATACTGCCGATCGGTGCGTTGTATGAAACAATGGGAAGCTGCGAAACATCGTTCTGCTTCATCATTTCGAAAACTTCTGCAAGGGTATTTTCGGGATATGCAAAAATCAGATCCCTGCGCGCTTTCAGCTGCAGAATATCCTCGGCCGTAATCTGTTCCAGAGCGGATTTCGCCTTGCGGTAAAAGCCGCGCTTGCGCATCCAATCATCACTATACATCTTGCTCAGGTAATAGCCACCAAAATCATTCATCACCACGACAACACAATCGTCCTCTCCATATTTCTCTCCTGCCTGCAGAGCTGCAGACATAACCGCGCCTGAGGCTCCGCCTGCAAAAACAGCTTCAGCCCTTAACAGCTCACGCCCGCAGTTAAATGCGTCATAGTCGCTCACCTGTATAATTTCATCTATGACCGAGCGGTCCCAGAGAAGCGATTGCTGCAGGGAACCGATTTCCTCAAGTTCAGTAAAAACCGGTTTACCGGGTTTATCATCCTTCAGGAGGCTTGCATAAATAGAGCCCTGTGACTCAACGCCTATGATGCTGATGTTCGGATTTTTATCTTTCAAATAACGACCGAGACCGGAAGCCATCGCACCAGAGACCATCGATACAAAAACATGAGTAACCTTACCCTCTGTCTGTTGAAAAATTTCGCTGCCGGTAGCTTCACTATGCACCTTTATACTGACAGGATTGTTAAACATGCCGGTAAAAAAGGCGTTGGAAATGCTTTTTACGAGACTTTCAGCGACATTCATGCAGCTGCGGGGCTCTCCAGGCAGAGCGTCAGATGGGGTAATGACGAGTTCCGCACCCAGAGCTCTGAGCACCTCCTGCTTCTCTCTTGAAATTGTATCAGGTGCAGCCAGAAGCAGCTTGTACCCCCGTCTCACACCGGCCATAGCCAAGGCAATCCCGCTGTTGCCGAACGTCCAGTCGACAAGGGTCATTCCTGGGTAAATCTGTTTGCGCTCTTCAGCATCAGTGATGAGGGCAGATGCTACACGGTAATAGTGCGAACAAGCCGGGTTCAGGTACTCGAGCTTTGCCATAACCTTAGGCAGGATGTGACGGGCCATCTGTTTGACAAGAACCAGCGGCGTTTCTGCCGCAAGCCCGAATATATCGTGGTTCGACATGATAGTAGTAGCTGAATATTTGATTAAAGTAACAGCAAGCCCTGATAACTCCTCAAGAAAATATACATTAATTGATCAATTCACGATAGCTTGGCAATAAGCGGCTTTCAGGTTTGATAATCAGTAACAAAATATGTTTTTTTACAGAAAGTTCCGGATTCAGAGCAACAGACCTCTGTAACAAAAAAACGGCATTCGCTTTATGGACCACCCAAAACCGGGCCTTTCTGCAAGAGAAATTCCTGCCGAAAACATGACAGAAGCCCTTATTTCCCTGGAACACCTTACAGGAAATGTTCGTCTTATCAGCAAGCGGATAGCTGGGAAGGCCCGTATCATGGGCATCGTCAAAGCAAATGCCTATGGCCATAATGTACACAGGATTGCCGAAGCCCTTGAAGCTTCGGGCATAGAGGATTTCGGGGTCGCGAATATCCATGAAGCCATTGAACTCAAAACCGGGGGTGCGCTTAAAAATCCGGCAACAATTCTGGCTTTTGCCTCACCGCTTCTCTCTCATATTGAATATTTTCTGAAATTCGGCATTGACATGACAGTCTGTGACAGCGTTACACTTCGGGCGGCAAAGGAAATCGCCGCAAAGCATAACAAGACACTGCGGGTACAGGTTAAGGTCGATACCGGCATGGGGCGACTCGGCATCTCGCCGTCAACAGCTATGGAGATGTTCAGGGAGATCGACCAGTCAACATTCCTCGATCTAAGCGGCATCTATACCCACTTTGCCGACAGCTCATCAGAGAGTGGCTTCACGGAAAAGCAACTTGCTGCTTTTAAAGCATTGACCTCAGAATACGAGCATGAATCCGCCCGAACAGTGTGCAAGCATGCCGCAAACAGTGGAGCAATCCTCTCGTTACCGGACTCCTGGCTTGATATGGTTCGCCCCGGCATTCTGCTTTACGGTTATCATCCTGCAAAAAAAACACCTTGCCGACTCGACGTCAAACCAGTCATGCAGTTTGAGGCAAAAGTCATTTTTATAAAAACGGTAGAGGCCGGAACCACGGTCAGCTATAACAGGACATGGAGTGCGCCGGGACCAAGGCATATTGCAACGATCGCCGCAGGATATGCTGACGGTTATTACAGGGCTCTTTCAAACAAAGCAATCGTCATGATCAACGGTCAGGCTTATCAGCAGGTCGGGACGGTAACAATGGACCAGATCATGGTTGACCTCGGTACACAACACAACGTCAACGTCGGTGATAAAGCTGTTCTTTTCGGCTGGGACGGACCTTCAGCTGAAGAGATTGCAGATATAACCGGTACAATCAGCTATGAAACACTTTGTTCGGTTTCTTCGAGGGTTAAACGTATTTTCGTATAAAACGAGTAACCCCTGACTGATATGAATTTCATTGAAAAGCTTGCCATCAGACTAAGCCTTGCCAAAGCTGAAATCTATATGGTTTTGATTCTTTTAGGATTTCTGATGCTTGGGGTTATTATTAAACAGATTCATTCGGTTGAAAACGCAGACCTCCTTATAAAAAAGGCTGAAGCAGCCCGATACAGTGAAGCCGAAGTCGACAGCCTTATCAGCATTGCTGCCAAAGAAGAGGAAAAAGTCAACGATGATGTTTTGCGGGAGGCTGCCGCTGAAGAAAAGGATAAGGTCGTTGAAAAAAAGCCGAAACACCCCGCTTCAGGGAAAAAAGTATTTACCGGAACACTATCTTTCAATAAAGCCAGCTCTCTGCAGTTACAGAAAATTCAAGGAATAGGTCCGGTTATGGCTGGACGCCTTATTACGTTCAGAACAGAAAAAGGCGGAAAAGTTAAGCAATTTGAGGACTTTCTTGAAGTTAAAGGAATAAGTAGCAAAAAGCTGGAAGTCCTGAAACAACATTTCACCCTGGAGTAATGAGCAAAAGCCAGATAGCATGCTCCATCAACACAACAGAATGCAGTGTTGTAAGGCTTAAAACCTCTGGAAGCACCGGATACAGCCTGAGTGCATATAAAACTTTTCCATTAGGCCTCAGCGACCTCGCATCAGGCAAAGGGAGGCGCATTCTGAAAAAACTTGAACGTCACCTTAAAGAGTGGGGGAAAGAAGACCTTGCTCTCTGTGTTGAGCCGGGAACGTACCTGCCCCTTCCGGCATACTTTCCTATAGATGCAAACCCTGATGAATGTAAAGAGTACTGCAGGATTGAAGCCGGATACTTTTTAGCACAACCCGAGCAATACAGGTGCGACCATACCGGTTACAGCGATACGGTAAGCAACGGGTCTCATAAAAAACACCTTCTGCTTTTCTATCCTCTTGAACACTGCACAAGAGCTTCTGAACACTTTTCAGGCTATCATCAGATTGTGTTCAATGGGTCGCCGCAGCTGCCGCTGTTTCACCTTTCTAAACTCTCTGGAGAGCCGCAGGTCATCCTTGAGCTTGAAAAAAACTATGTACTCCTGACGGTATCAAGAAATGGACAAATTGAAAAATTTTCGTTCCATCATGTAAAAAATAAAGAGGAGAGAGAGTACTTCACCATCAAGGAACTGCTCGACAACCCGGTCTGCTGTGAAACCTACGTGCAGCTTACAGGAACAATGGCCGACAGGATTATCACCGGACTGATCGGCAAAGAGACATCAATTGCTCTGAAACCGCTCACTATCCCGCCATCTATATCGATCAGCAATCCTCAACGTTTTTCCGTCTCGTCAGCGTCGGCAGTAAAAGCCATCAGTGCGGCACTGATGGCTCTTTCTAAACAAAAAGAAACTACACTCTTTTAGCGTTGACAACTTCGGCGATCTGAACGGCATTGGTTGCCGCTCCTTTTCTCAGGTTGTCGGCAACAATCCACATGTTCAAAGTCTGCGGGTGCCAGTAATCACGTCGAATCCTTCCTACAAAAACCTCGTCGCGCTCATACGAGGTCAATGGCATGGGGTAGATGCGCGCCGAAGGGTCATCCTGAAGAATAATGCCTGGTGACGCACTGAGAAGCTCACGCACTGCATCGATATCAAAATCGCGCTCGAGTTCAATATTAAGGGACTCGCCGTGGCCACCATAGACCGGAATGCGTACCGTTGTTGGAGAAATACTCATGGAGTTATCTCCCATGATCTTCCGGGTTTCATTCACCATTTTCATCTCTTCCTTGGTATAGCCGTTCTCCGTGAACACGTCTATCTGCGGAACGGCGTTGAATGCTATCTGATGAAAATGGGTAAATTCATCCTGCTTCTCACCGGCAAGCTCACTTTCAAGAGCATCGCGTCCAACCTTCCCTTTACCTGTAACAGACTGATAGGTCGACACAACAACCCTCTTGACACCGAAGCGGTCATGAAGCGGCTTGAGAACCACAACCATCTGAATGGTTGAACAGTTTGGATTGGCAATAATATGTTCAGGGGTACCGTCAGCCTTGAAAATATCTCCAGGATTAACCTCGGGCACAACGAGAGGAACATCAGGATCCATTCGAAATGCAGACGAATTGTCAATGACGACAGCACCTTCTCTGGCGGCAATTGCCGCCCACTCCTTACTGGCAGCTGCTCCTGCAGAAAAAAGAGCTATATCGACACCTTTAAAGGCCTCTTTGGAAGGCACCTGAATAATAAACTCCCGCCCCTTGAACAGCACAACCTGACCGGCACTGCGAGGGGAAGCAAGCGGAACTATGTCGCTTACAGGAAAATTTCTCTCTTCGAGAACCTTGAGCATTGTGCGTCCGACAAGACCGGTTGCGCCAAACACCGCTACTCGACAGCCAAAATCCGAGTTACTCATAAACTATTTTATATTTATTGCTTAGTAATTTAATTCAAGTCTATTTGAATGGTCATTGAGTGATTCAGTATTGTCACTGATTGTTCCCTCCCTTGCATATCCTTCGCACTCCCTGCCGTATTCGAGCAGAATATCGATAACAGCCTCCCATCCATCTTCGCGAACCAGTTTATTGCGTACGCGCGACACCATCGGAAGGGCTTTAAGGTAGGTAGCATAATGACGACGCATTTCGAGCACGCCATACTTTTCACCCTTGAACTGTACAGAAAGTTTCAAATGCTCAATGGCAACATCTATCCTTTCGCGGAAATCTGGCGAAGGCATGAGCCTGCCCGTTTTAACCAATTGTTTTGCCCGCTCAAAGATAAACGGATTTCCAATAGAACCACGACCAATCATTATACCATCAGCCCCTGTCTCTGCAAACATGGCGACAGCATCTTCGGGCGTCCATATATCACCGTTCGCAATTATCGGTATGCGGGCATGCTCTTTCACTTCACGAATCCAGTTCCAGTCCGCCCTGCCCTTATACATTTCGCTTCTGGTGCGTCCGTGCACTGCAAGAGCCTGAATGCCCGCATCCTCAAGGCGATGGAGAACATCTATAATGTTAATTGACTCGCGGTCCCAGCCGATTCTTGTTTTGGCCGTCACGGGTATGCTGACCGCCCGGACAACCGCTTCAGCAATCTGTGTCATTTTTTCCGGTTCGCGGAGCAATGCGGCACCGGCACCCTTGCCGGCAACTTTTTTGGTCGGACACCCAAAATTAATATCGAGATAATCAGGGCTATACTCTTCGGCTATGACAGCCGCCTCAATCATCGACTCGATGCTGCTGCCGAAAATCTGTATGGCCAGAGGTCTTTCGACAGCATCTGCAGTCAGTTTGCGTACAGACTTCTCTACACCCCTGCGCAGGGCTTCAGCACTGATAAACTCGGTATAGACAATATCAGCCCCATGGCGCTTGCAGAGTTGCCTGAACGCCCTGTCAGTCACATCTTCCATCGGTGCAAGTATAACAGGACGGTCAATATCAATGGTTCCGATTTTCATACCTATCCGTTAATGATCTCCGCAGGTCCCGACATCAATGCCTTAACCTCAGCATGAATTTTAGCATGGAGCGGTGGATCTTCTCGCAAAGTTTTTTTGACAGTTTCACGGCCCTGACCGAGCTTTTCCTGACCATAACTGAACCATGAACCGGATTTTTTCACAACACCAAATTCAACACCAAGATCAATAAGTTCTCCGATAGCCGATATGCCTTCGCCATACAGGATATCAAACTCTGCCGTCTTGAACGGAGGAGCAACCTTGTTTTTAACAACCTTCACCCTTGTGCGGTTCCCGGTACTCTCCTCTCCATCCTTGATCTGGGCAATTTTACGAATATCGAGGCGCACAGAGGCATAAAATTTCAGGGCCTTGCCGCCGGTCGTCGTTTCAGGGCTTCCGTACATGACTCCGATTTTATCGCGAAGCTGGTTGATAAAAATGCAGACACAGCATGATTTTGAAATGGCACCGGTAAGCTTACGCAGAGCCTGGCTCATAAGCCTTGCCTGCAGACCCATGACGCTGTCACCCATTTCACCTTCAAGTTCAGCCTGAGGCACAAGAGCTGCTACAGAATCAACGACTACAACATCAATAGCTCCACTCCTGACAAGCGTTTCAACAATCGAAAGCGCCTGTTCTCCTGATTCCGGCTGACTGATAAGCAGGGCGTTGATATCAACACCAAGCTTTCGGGCGTAGGAAGGATCAAAGGCATGTTCGGCATCCACGATAGCCGCAATACCTCCCAATTTCTGCGCTTCAGCAATAACATGCAGGGCAAGGGTTGTTTTACCCGATGATTCGGGACCGTATATTTCCGTGACTCGACCGCGAGGAAGCCCACCGACTCCGAGGGCAAAATCAAGCGTCATTGATCCGGTTGAAATCGACTGCACTTTCATTACCGCCGAATCGTCGCCCAGACGCATGATAGCTCCCTTGCCGAACTGTTTTTCAAGAGCTTCTACTGCCAGGTTCAGTTGTTTGAGTTTTGCCGGATCCACAGCAACTGCTTTCTGGTCGTTTTTTTTAGTATCCATGGTAACAAGAGTGATAAAATTGGATAAATAGAGACTTTTCAGGTGATAATGGTCTTAAGGGTGTCAGGCAGATCCCGATAATTCAAGCTCAATTCCTGCACTGACCTGGTATTACTGTATACAAGCTGCCTTGAAGAAATACGTATGCTTTCAAGACTGATAAATGAAGGACTATTGGAGAGCATCGACCAAAGTTCACCTCCAAACCCGGCAATCAACCCCAGAAAATGCGGCACCATATATGAGTGTCTTTGACTGCTGCCGGCAAGAGTGCCTATCCGGACAAAAAGCTCACGGAACGACAGGTTATGGCCGACAACAACATAACGTTCTCCTGAACGGCCCTTTTCCCATGCTGCAATATGAGCATCGACCACATCAAGCACATCAACAAAGCCAGTGCTGCCTGAAGGGAAAAACGGCAGCTTTCCGCGATAGATAAGGCTCAACACTTCGTTCGACGAACTGATAGAGGCTGGGTTTTTGCGGTCAACCCCAATGACGACTCCAGGATTCACGATCACAACATCAAGCCCCTCTGCCAACCCGCGCAATCCCTCAAGTTCAGCAAGATGCTTGGACTCCATGTAACCATTCCTGCGCTGCCACTCCTGAAAAGATGTTGACTCACTTGCAATCGTGCCATCATCTGTAGCGCCTATGGCCGCAATGGAGCTGGTAAGAACAAGCTTGCGGACATTATTTAAAATAGAGGCATTGACAACATTTCGTGTTCCGATGACATTGGTATCGTAGAGATCATTACGAAAATTCCTGGTATAAGATATAAGGCCGGCACAATGAAACACCGTATCCACATCCCTGAATGCCTCAATGAGTGCAAGAGAATCATGAAGGTCAGCATAAACGATATCAACAGGCAAACCCTCAAGAAAGGAAGAGTCCGAACTTTTCCTCACAATAACTCTTAACCTGACCTCTCCGGATAACTTTGCAAGCAGGGCAAGCACCAGCTGGGATCCTATATATCCGGTCGCACCGGTTATAACAATGGTTGATTTGAGCATTAAACGCTTAATATTTCCGCTTTTTTTCGTTTTATCCGGCAGTAAAACTTACTGAACCATCTTTGTTGGATTTCCCGGCATGCAATGCTTTTTATGTATTGATCGCCTTAAGAAAGTAACGTATAAATGACGTTAAACCTTCACTGTTTACAAAAATAAGAATTAAAACTACATTGCATTCAAGTTCCTGTCATAAGCATTAGAAAATTATTAAGTAATGTCAAAAGAAAAATTCCGGCATCTTCCTGCTCATGCTTCAGAAGAAGCGGTACATCAGGATGAACTGGCAAACGGATTAAAGATCGTCACCGATGCAGTGCATAATGTTCAAAGCATTACCCTCGGCATCCAGATTGATGCGGGCTCTCGTGATGACCCTCGAGAGAACCAGGGACTGGCGCATTTTATAGAACATGCTCTTTTTAAAGGGACTGGACGGCGATCATACATTGACATTGCAAGAAATATCGAAAAAAACGGTGGCTACCTCGATGCTTTCACCACCAAGGAACAAACCTGCATCTATCTCCGCTGTCTCGCCGAACACCTCGAACCCTCCTTTGACCTTCTTTCGGATCTTGTGTGCGACCCGGTTTTTCCACCCGAAGAGATCGACAAAGAAAAAGAGGTCGTCATTGAGGAGATCAGCAGTGTCAATGATACTCCTGAGGAACTTATTTTTGAAGAGTTTGATCTGCGCTCCTTTCCCCTCCACCCTCTCGGCCAGCCAATTCTTGGAACTGAAGAAAGCGTGGAAAATTTCACAGATGAGACTCTTAAAAACTTCATGCGGCAACACTACGTTCCGCAGAAAATGCTGCTCACGGCTACGGGAAAAGTTGATCATGATGAGATCATGCGGCTTGGTGAACGATTTCTCGGTAAACTCAGAGAACCATCGGGCAGCCAGTACATCCGCCAGCCGTTTTGTCCAGAGCATTACACCCCGTTTGCCCTGACTCTGAAAAAACGGGTCTGTCAGGCACAGATCGTCCTTGGTACCGCAATACCCCGGCATGATCCTCTCTTCTACAGTTTTATGGTTCTGAACTCAATGCTCGGTAATGGCATGAGCTCCCTGCTCAATTTGGAACTTCGGGAAAAGAGGGGGCTGGCTTATAACGTCTATTCATCGCTCACCTTTTATGATGATCTGACTGCACTGAACATTTATGCGGGCACCGACAGCAATAAGACGAAAGTCAGTCTGGAACTTATCAAGGAGTTACTCCAGAGTGACGCACTGCGGAATCCTGACCCGGAAGAGCTTCTGGCCGCCAAAACCAAACTGCTCGGATCGCATATCATGGGCATGGAAAAAATGACACGAAGAATGTCACAGATGGCATCAGATATATCCTATTTCGGCCGGTATGTAGAGCCGGAAGAAAAAACAGCAGCAATCGAGGCTGTCACGACTGACGGTGTAGCTGAAGCGGCCAGGCGGCTGCTCCATGATGCTCCATATTCCACTCTGATCTATAAACCGGGACGGTAACCCACAATGCCGGAGATGGTCTGTTTTAAAACAGAGGATTAATTCGTATCTTCTTAACTTTTAATTTTTCACACTCACTAATTAACCAGAGAGAGCCTTGCAAAAGAATATCAAGAACGTCAACGAAACCGAACAGGAACTGGAAATTATTCTTTCAGCCGAAGAGTTCGGTACCGAATATAACCAGGAACTTGAAGAGGCAAAGAGAAGCATACAGATCAAGGGATTCAGAAAAGGACACGCTCCTGCAAGTCTGATAAAAAAATTGGCCGGACCATCAATAGAGGCGACAATTGCCGAAAAAATGGCGTCAAAATATTTCGGGGAAATTGCCGAAGCTGAAAAAATCAAACCGGCAGGCCGCGCACAGATAGTCAATTTCACTTTCGAACCTGAAAAGCTAACCCTTCAGCTCGCATATGAGATTCATCCTGAATTCGATCTGAAAGATTTCAGCGAATATTCTTTTCCAAAGGCCCGCTATACCGTCACCGATAAAGATGTTGAGAATGAGATCAATCTTATTCTCAAAGGCCACGGCACCCTTATCAGCGTCGATGAAGCTGCATTATCAACCGATACAGTTATCGGCGATGTCTTCAAGCTCGATGAAGCCGGTGAACCAATAGAAGCAGAGAAAACCGAGAACCATCACTTCACCCTTGAGTATCTGCCTGAAGAGAACCCTTTCCGTAAAGCGCTGACAGGGAAAAAAGCCGGTGAGAGTGTTGAGATTGAAAACGATCAGAAAGATTCAACGGCTGAGCCTTCCAAATACCGCGTCAACATCAGCGAGATTAAACGACTTGAGTTACCGGAACTGACTGATGATCTGGTCAAAGAGTTAACGGGTCAGAAATTTGAATCAGTTGCAGACTTTACTGCGGATGTCCACATCCAGATTGAACAGCACTTTGTATTAAAATCTGATGAGGATCTGGTTGAAGCTATTTCGGCCAAAATGATTGATGAAAACCCGATACCTACTCCGGAATCAATGGTGGCATCGTTTTCGAAAATGCTTGTTGAAAATGCCAAGCGCCAGATGGGTGGAAGATTCCCTAAAGGCTTTGACGAAGAGCAGTTCCGCATATCGATGAGACCTAATGCCGTTCGTCATGCACAGTGGCTTCTTATCAGCCAGAAAATAGCTGAACTTGACAATCTCGAAGTATCGGATGACGATATAAAGGCTTATGCAGAAAAAGAGGCCGGCAAGAATGGCGGTGCGGCTAATGCAGAAGATCTTCTGAGCACCTACATGTCTTCAGAGTTCAGGGATTATATCACTGATACAATTCTTAAAGACAAAATCTACGAGATAATCAAATCCAAGGTCACCATCACCGAAGAAGAGAGACCAATTCCGGCTCACAACGCCTGAGAGTAACGCATCTATAAAAAAATGCAGGAGTGAGACAGTACATCACTCCTGCATTTTTTTTGCCCAAAGCAAAACACGGGATCTCCTTCTCACTCTTTTTTTATACTCTATCAATCAGCGCTGTCGCAACTGCAGAGTGGCGGTCATGAGCAATAGAGATTTTAATCGAGCATCCGGAGGGGAAACAACCAGCATCAGCCGGCCGCACAAAAGGACGCCCTCGGTCATCATTCAGTATTTCAAAGCTCTTCCAGTGCACTTTACCCGAAAAACCGGTTCCAAGCGCCTTGACAACAGCCTCTTTGGCAGCAAACCGACCGGCAACACTTGCGATAACCTGTGGTTTATGCATACAGACTGCTATTTCCTCTGCAGAAAGAAACCTCTGCAGAAACTTTACTCCATATCGAGCATAGACTCTTTCGATCCGGTCCAGATCCACAATATCTATTCCAACCTCCATATTGATTTCCCTCTTAAATGAGCTCAATCGTCATAGAGAGATCAAGAGCCCGAACGCTATGGGTCAATTCTCCGATTGAAATAAAATCGACACCTGTCTCGGCTACTTCGCGCACATTGTGCATGCCAATATTGCCCGAAGCTTCCAGCAGCACTGTGCTGCATGCCGTCTTGACATAAAGGACGGCTTCCTTTATAAGATCCGGGGTAAAGTTGTCAAGAAGAATAATATCCGGCAGGCATACCAGAGACCTGCTCAATTCGTCCATGGAACGAACCTCAGTTTCGATCTTAACATCAAGGTGTTTTTTTTCTCGGTATTTCTGTGCCCGATGAATTGCTTCGGCAATGCCTCCGGAGGCATCAATATGATTGTCCTTGATAAGAATCATATCAAACAGGCCAATGCGGTGGTTCACTCCCCCACCGATCCGGACCGCCTCTTTATCAAAATAACGAAGACCGGGGGCCGTTTTCCTGGTATCGAGAATTTTAGCATTTGTATGGCTCACACGTTCAACATAAGCCCTTGTTCGTGTAGCGATTCCCGACATACGCTGCATAAAATTAAGCGTAGTACGTTCTCCAACAAGGATTGGTGCCAGTTTTCCTCTAACCTCAAGAATCATGTCACCCGGGGATACCGTTTCTCCATCCCTGCGATGCAGCACAACCGAATGATCAGGATCGCAGGCTGCAAACACCTGCATTGCAACGTCCACACCACCTATAACTCCGTCCTCCTTTGCCTTGATCACTGCACGGCCTTCCTGCAAAGGCTCGATTGTGGCCATTGTCGTAATATCGCCTGTATAGCGATCCTCCTCAAGAGCCAGCATAATAGCCCTTGCACGGCATCCCTCGTAAAAATCGTTACGAGCGTTGTTATTCATAATTGCCGTTTTTGATACATTGTAAAGAATCTCTTTTCGAATTGAAGGTAGTGAAATTATTGCCTGCCAAAAAAGATTTGATCATTAAACTTTCATAAGCAGACGCAATTGATCATCAATTCCAAAATGATTTTATCCCTCATTGTATAACGAGATAGAGAATTATTATATTCCCCATACGTGCGGTATGGGCAGATGCCGCCTTTTGAACTCGCCTCGAAACCCTGCCCAGTTTCCTGGTTGGATATTGACTGCAATGGATATCAACAAGATCAAGTTCAAGGCATTATTTCAGAACATTGCTTCACACCAGAAAAGTTGGAAATTTTCAACAGTCAATAGACTCGATGTTGATTTTATAGCATTCAAGCAACATTCCGAATGGCTTCAGTTCAGCGGCCTCCATGACAAAGATGGTCACGAGATTTATGAAGGTGATCTCTTACAGTGGGAAGATTTCATTGTCACGGTTGTTTTTGAAGCTGGAAGTTTTAAAGTATTGAATGACGGCAGCTCTGATATGCTTTTGTGGTACTGCGTCCCAAAATGCGAGGTTATAGGCAATAAATACGACACAAAAAAAAACAGGCCCTGAAGTTATTTTGACTCACAGCAGGGATGCCAATTAAACCGATAGCCAGTTTCCTGCTGCTTTTTCTCCTGGCTTGCAATAGCATCCCTTCTTCGGGAGTTCTCCATAAAACGGCTCACAACACTTTTTAAAAAGCACCTTATTTTAAAAAGTTTTGATTTCAGATTTTTCTGTTTAACATTGCTACCTTTAAATGAACTCATTCATTGAAGGTACTATGGCACAGCATTCCCTTTCATGCGTCCGGTTAACAAATATCGTTTTCTACGCACACCACGGGGTGCTCAAAGAAGAGCATACTGTCGGGGCTAAATATGAAGTAGATGCTGAGCTTTTATTTGACTTCACTGATGCGGCAAAAAATGATGACATATCTAAAACCGTAGATTACGGTGCGGTATACCGGAGAATCCGGGATACACTGACGCATAAACGATACTTTCTGATTGAGGCCGTCGCCTATAAAATCGCACACGGACTTCTCGAAGACTTTCCTGTTCTTGACAGAGTCAACATCAAGGTTCGCAAGCGCAATCCTCCCGTTGATGGAATCTGTGATTATGCTGAGGCCGATTTCACCCTCACGCGTTCCTGAATAATGCCCATGAACAAGGTATACTTAGGAATAGGTTCCAATATCGGAAACCGCCTCGACCATCTTCAGGAAGCTGTTGACCGGCTTGGTCTGCTGAAAAGCACAACGGTTAAGAGTGTCTCATCAATCTATATGACGGAACCGGTCGGAGAAACTGAACAGGACCGGTTTTATAACGGGGTTATCCTTCTGGAGACCTCCCTTCCTCCCGAAGAGCTGCGGCGACAGTGCAAGATTATTGAGCAGGAGCTGGGACGACCTGATGCATATCCCCGATGGAGCCCGAGAGTCATAGATCTCGACATTCTCCTCTATGATGAGCAGTGCTTTTTCAGCGAAACACTTTCCATACCTCATCCAGAACTGCACAACCGGAAATTTGTGCTCATTCCCCTGCTGGACATTGCCAATCCTCTGCACCCTCTAAAGCATGACACAATACTGAAACTTCTGGAATGCTGCACCGACCGCTCGGTACTGATAAGGGTAAGAGAGAAAATCGAGATAAAAAAAAGAGAGAGTGCCTCTTAAAGCAGTCTCTCTTTCAATAGTGATTGTGACCTCTGTTACAAAGAGGATTTGAGTTCTCTCAGTTTGCAAACGTGATGTTTAGGCTTCCTTTAGCAAAGTCGGCCCCTTCAGTCTTTCTGCCAACAAGAACGTTGGGAAGAATGATGCTTTTGCGGAAGTTATTGATATCCACAAGCAGCTCATCGCCCTTGATATTCACATTCAGTTTCGTTACCTCAACATTCGGCAGATAAAGACTAAGCACATATTTGCCATCGACTTTCTCCAGATTCTGGGTTTTATCATCGATGTAAAGGATATCAGCCGGATTTTTATCTTCAAAAATCTGCTGGCCCAATTCATAAAGCCGGTCAGTATTGATGATTTCAGCAATAGACTGCTTTGCCTTGAAAATCGGCACAGGATAGAAGCAGTTGTCAATTACCTTGAGATATTTAGTCTGGATATCGATAAGGCTCTGCAGATAGCCGTCAGATGAACTTTGAGGAAGAATCTTGTTAACCACGGCCGCATCAAGCTTATAGCCGAAGAGATTGAGGTAGGTCTGCACACGTAAAGCTTCCTTGATAACCATATTTTCCGGATTCAGTACAACCCTGAATGTGGTTATGGTTTTATCCTGAAGCATAGCATGGAGCTCTTTCATATGAGAATTAACCTCAGGCATCAGCTTGAAAATATTTTTCTTCGGCATAAATTTGCTCAAAAGAGGAGCAGCGAACCCTATAGCTTTTGAGTGCCAGCCTCCTATTTTGTCTGCATACCATCCATAAGATTCGGGCATACCGAGCAAACGCATGGTTTCGCCTGTGGGAGCGGCATCAACGACAACAACATCATAATTACCTGATTTTGCAGCCTTCCAGATATAGCGAAGGCTTATCATCTCTTCCATACCGGGCATAATGGCCAGCTCTTCAGCAACAACCTCATTAGCGCCGTCGTGCATTAAAATCGAAGAGAAGTAAGAATAAAGTTCGCTCCAGTTCTCCCTGATTTCCGATAAAACATTCACCTCCATGGCAAAAAGATTCTTTTCCACTTCGACAGGTGTAGAAGAGAGTTCTACACTTAAAGCATCAGCGAGGCTATGAGCCACATCGGTACTCATAATCAAAACACGCTGTCCTTTTCTCGCGATTGCTGTTGCTGTTGCCGCTGACACGGTAGTTTTCCCTACCCCTCCTTTACCCAAGTAAAGAATAATTCTCATGTTGATAATAAAACTATTGAGTGGACCTGACTTAGACTTATCACTGATTACTGATGAGCGCGTCCCTCGTTATCATTTTCACCCCCAGTAAATTTTCCGGCATCAACTGCATTTTTTTCAGATGCTTCATCAACACTTGTATCCAAAGAATGGCGAACGGAATCAGGAGCGGAAAGCAGCTCATCGGAGAGTGAGGCTATTATTACCTCTTCTGGAGGAAGAATATTTTCCGGTTCATCATCCGAAACGATCCTGATTTTTTTTCTTGGTGCAGCCTGAATATTGGTGTCGACTTCATGTTCAACACTCTCTTTTGACTCTTTGATGCCAGGCTCGTCAGATTCCGAAGAAAAGGCATCCATGCTCATCATGTTTCTCACAATTGGAAGCATTTCCTCATCATCGGATGTGACCGTAATCTTTTTACGCTTCGGAGCTGTATCGTCGTCAACATCATCACTACTCTTAAATGTTTTAGCTGATGCTGAAGAGAATGTATTTTTTGGTTTTACTGAACTCTCATTCCCGAAACAATCATCATTCAGCGTGGCTTCATCATCGCTTGTAATATGAATACTCTTTTTTCTGAAGGTATTCTCATTACCTTCATCAGCAGTGCGCCTCTCTTTTTTCGGCACATCATCATTTGATTCAGCAGACCCGGCTCTTGATGAACTCCTCTGCGATGATTTCTTTCCCCCCCCGGCAAAACTGGAGGAAAGCTTCATCAGCTTGCTTACAGAACCAATCATTCCGTCATTACGCACGGCAGTTTTAACAATATTGAGCACAAAACGCTCAGCCTGCGGATTATCTGATATACTGATCACCAGTTCATTAAGAGCTGAAAGCATACCTGGAACATGCTGAAGATCGCTCTTAAGCTGTTCACGAATCTTGAATGGAGCATCTCCAATCATCTCTTTTATTGATTCAGCGACTCTTTTCAATGAAGCTGGATCCTTGGGAAGTATGTTTTCAATTCCCTTCAAGGCATCAGCCGGAGAAAACCCGCCTGTCTGGCGCTCTCCACCTTGGGAGCCGCCTGAAGGTTGTCCGCTGTATTGCTGAGGCTGTTCAGGATTAGAATAGCCGATATTTGCCTTGTACTGGTCAAGCAGATCCTGACCATACCCTATATTGCTTTCCTGCTGAGCTACATCAGGAGCATTAAATCGAAGTGATATTACATGAGGAACACATACAGCGCGTGCTCCGTGGAGAATTGCGTCAGCGACCTCATCAGGCAGCTCATTGCGATAATTAACACCAAGACGCCCTTCTATGATTGATTCAATTACAGTTTGAAGTCGGGTAATCAATTCAGCCTCCCGCAACTCAACCATATCAAAAATCACATAAACAGGATCCTTTCCTTCCCGACGAATCTTAAAATTCAGCGTTGCAAAATCATGATCCTTATTGCGGCTATTGACGGAAACGGCACCAAGATCAAATCTGTCGAGATAGTCTTTACTCGAGCCTCTTGCCCAAAAGTAAACTGCCTTGTCAGAATAAATCAGGTAGTCCTGAAATGCAATATTACCCACACGCTCCTGATGTGATTCGTAGAAAACGCCTTCAAAAAATGCCACAGGATTTTCTCCGGCATTCATGAGGCCTTTCTGAAAAAACTCAGTTACATCATTCTGTTCAGTCTGCGCTGAGATATACAAAGATAGATTAGCCATTAACAACACTCGTTCACTTAATACTGATTGGCACGTTGAATCTAAATCTATCAAATTTTTATAATAAAGAGAAATACTCGATCACCCGAATTCCATCCGGCAGAGTAGACAATGGCGCTGATTTCGAGTATGAGTGGAGATAAAAAAGAGAGGAGCCTGCACTTCATGCATGAGAGGGAAAAAACAGGCCGTTTCGGGGTAAGGGCTTACTGCTGCGAAATAAAAAAGGCAGTGAAATCTAATTGATTTCACTGCCTGAAAATGGAAATTTTGCGGTGCTTATTTCGCAAACTTTGAGGTTACTTCTTTCGAAGGAACAGCATAGCCTGTGACTTCAGGTGATGATCCACGAAGGCTTGTGCCTCCGCCCATGCTACCATAAGCATTGCGATTGATTCTCATTGTACCTTTGCCTAAAGAATCAAAAAGCATACCAACGGTCTCCCAATGTCCTTCAACCATTACCTCAAAAATGCGTCCGGCTGCAGCCAGGATATCGGTAAAAACGCCACCACCACTCATAATTCCTCCTTGGAATTTAATTATTGGAAAAGTATCAAAAATTTTAAGACCGGATTCTTACTTTGATATTAAAGTAAGAAACAAAAAACAAAAGAAAAAGAAAACTCAGACCAAAACAGAAAAAAAGGTAAAAAATAGCGTGTGCCTATTTTCTTATCGGACCTTTCTGAAAGGATCCGGCAAAATTCTTGACAACTTCAGAAGCAGATACACCCGCGTCTCCAACAGCCGTAGCTGCATTGCCGGTTGCATTTTCAACAGTTTCAACAGCACTGGCATAAAGCTCATTGGCAGTTCTTGATGCATCTTTAACAGTGATAGCAACACGGTCGATTGTTTCACCAACAACACCGCCTGTGCTTCCGAGCAGATTACCGATACCCGATGCATCGATAACTGCACCAACTGTGCCTGTTACTGTATCAAAAACATTGCCCGCAATATTAAGACTGCCAACAACTGCGCTTTGACCAGTTAAAAGAACGCTTTCAGCAAGAAACGTAAGACGATCAGTAAAATCGAGCTCTTTGAAATCCTTACGAAGTTTCTGGTACGATTCCGACATTCTAAATCTCCATGGAAATGAGGCATTTATTTTAACACTGCCTCTGTTATGATTATAGACTAATTATATACTAAAAAAGTAACCATAAAAATTGATCTAAACAAGTACTCCGCACCGCGTCAATTTACCCTCTATCGTAAACCTTCTGCTGTTTTTGCACTGTGTTCCCATCCTGACCGTGACTATCGAGATCAAATGGAATATGCAGCCACTTCTCCTTGAAGACAGCATCCCCAGGCTCGAGGCCAGTAAGGCTGATTGGAAGCGTAATGATTTTGCGCTGGTTGCCGATCTGGACATACAACTCGTCACCGGTCACCCAAACATCTATATCTACAGGATTGGCAAACATCAGCTTCAACTGTACCTCGTAGACATTTCCGATCCGGACAAACTTGATCGGCGGTTCATCATACATCATATCTGAAGGATCAGTATCGCCGTACATATCTTTAGCAAACATCTCAAGGCAGGCGAGACCAACGATTTCCTGCTCGTACATCCTCAGTTTTTTAACCGGCAGAGGAGAGAAACCTTCTTCTATTTCGCCAAGATACTTTTGCTGAATAGCTTTCCAATTCTCCTGGTAGCCACAATCTTTGTTGACGTCAAGCAGCCTGTTGACAAGCACCATATCCACCTTGAAGCCGTAAAGATTCAGATAGGTCAATGCGCGCATGGTCTCCTTGATCGACATTTTCTCCGCGTTCATCACCAGGCGAACTGTAGATTTTTTATTATCAGTAAGGATGTCGCGGATATCTTCAAGTTCATCAAATACCTGATCGACTGAATCAAGCGCATCTGCCGGAGGAATAAAAAAAGCAATCTTGTCAGACATTCTTGAAAGAGGCTTGCTGAGCGGCTTGATGAGGTATTTATTGACATTTTTCACTGCTTTCATTCCCCATGCAAGCGTATCGGGAAGGGAGAGAAGCCTCAAAGTTTCGCCTGTAGGGGCAGTATCGAGCACAAGAACGTCATAAAGGCCGGATGCTTTGTAGCGCTTTATTCTCAACAGGGAAAAGAGCTCTTCCATTCCGGGAAGGATGGTCATCTCATCGGCCATGACCCCGGAAACTCCCTGGGCCATAAAAATTCTTGTATAGTATTTCTGTACAGCGTGCCAATTCTGCTTGAGATCCACATAGGGGTTGACCTCAATCGCATCGAGATTTTCCTTGATCTTTGTCGGTTCTGCGCCGAGCGGAAGGTTAAATGAATCCGAAAGACTATGAGCGGGATCGGTTGAGAGAACCAGGGTACGATAGCCAAGCTGAGACAAGCGAACAGCCGTGGCAGCAGAAACACTGGTTTTGCCTACCCCGCCTTTACCTGTAAACGTTAAAATACGCATGAACCAAACATTGATTTAGGTATACAAAGGAAAAATCATAAGAAGTTAAAGATATAACTCTGGGGGGACACTACAAAGCAATCTAACAGAGACACATCAGGCAATGTAAAAATTTCATACTCTTTCGAGCTGTTTGCATTCATCACAATACCGTGCGTTGATACAATAGATAAAGCAAGTGCAGCGTTCACTCCTGCCCAGCAAATGCACAATATTTATATACTGACTGAGATTGCCATCTATAAAATCAAAAGTGAATGTCAGAGAATGGCTTGCAAATGAGCGCTCCACTCGCTTAATTAATCCATCACAAGTTACGCACTTTCACCTTTATCAGATGCGCCCCGTTATGTCCGGAACAAACTCAATTGCAGATATCAGGTCCACAATAGTCCAGACGCGCCGCATCAGCAGCGATGTCAGTATCATCACTCTTGACTGCCCATCTGTTGCCGCCACGGCAAAACCAGGAAACTTTGTAAATGTTAAGGTCAATACCTCCACACAACCGCTGCTCAGAAGACCTTTTTCCATTCACAACGTTGATGAAAACCTGATAGAGATTATGGTTAAAACCATAGGGTGCGGGACTGCCCTTTTCTCGGATGCCCAGAAAGGCTCAACTGTTATGGTACTTGGACCACTTGGCAATTGTTTTACTACAACAGGCCCTGATTTTAAGAACGCCATTCTCGTGTCGGGGGGAATCGGTACAGCTCCCATGCTTTTTCTGGAAAAAGCTCTTGCTGCTCAAGGCAAAAAAGTGATCAACCTGATCGGAGGACGAACCAAAGAGGACCTGCTTGCTCAAAACCTGAGCAACTGCCGGTGCGCGACGGATGACGGCTCAATTGGTTTTAAAGGTACCGTAGTGGATCTGCTCCGCAGAGAGCTTCAGGATATCGAAAAAGAGGGCACTCTCAAGCTCTTCGCATGCGGCCCCAACCCGATGCTGAAAGCCCTTGCAAAATTCTGCAATGATCGTCTCTTAGCATGTGATGTCTCTCTTGAATCGGTTATGGGCTGCGGAATTGGCATCTGCTACGGATGCAGCGTAGAAATTAACACTCCCGAAGGAGAGGTCCGAACCGTTCTCTTATGCAAGGAGGGGCCGGTCATTGACGCAAAACTCCTTGTAGTATAGAATACATAGATATATCTTTTGAAGAACCGGGAAATCATTCCCGATTAGTTTGATCAACGAACACAAAAAACACAATGGCAAAAGGCGTTAATAAGGTGATTCTTCTCGGAAGACTCGGCGGAGAACCGGAAAGCCGTCAGGCGGGATCAACAACTGTGTCAAACTTTACCATCGCAACCAGCGAAAAGTTCAAAAACCAGCAGGGAGAGTGGCAGGAAAGAACTGAATGGCACAGAGTTGTTGCATGGGGACGCTTGGCAGAAATATGCAAAGAGTATCTGCATAAAGGATCGCAAGTATATGTTGAGGGAAGGCTGCAGACCCGAAGCTGGGAAAAAGAGGGCGTGAAACAGTACACCACAGAGATTGTTATCGCCGAAATGCAGATGCTTGATGGAAAGCCTGCCGGACAGGGATATAACGAAAGTCCATCGCAAGGATATGATCGTCAGCAGAACACCGCACCGGCATTTTCCGCTCCACCATCGGGTCCGCTGCTTGAAGATGAAAAAGATGATCTGCCCTTTTAACCACTTTTTAAAGCTGAGGGCGCACTTCGGTGCAACAATCGCAAATGGATGCAATAAAAAAGCAGATTCTTGCCGGCACTGTTTCACCGGTTTATTTCTTGTATGGCCCTGAAAGTTTTCTGAAGGAAGAGTGTGCAGAGATGATCAAAACTGCGCTATTCCCATCTGAAAGTGATGCTGCATGCAACACGCATATCCTTTACGGTCCGGATTTAACTCCCGGTGAACTGGTATCGAAAGCCTCCGAATACCCTATGTTCACCCCGAAACAGCTCATAATTGTCAGGCAATTTGACAAAATTAAAAAGCCCCAGACAAAAGAGCTGCAAAAACAGCACGATGAAAAATTCATCAGCTATATCAATAGTCCGGCAGACTTTACAGTTCTGTTGTTTGATGCTGATCAGGTAGAGAAAAAAGATCTTGAAAAAAACCCGTTCAGCGCGCTGAAAAAATATCGCCATGAGTTCCCGATCATAAAAGCTCCGGATATCTTCGCCACCAATAGAGCAAAGGCTTCCGGATGGGAATTTGACCCTGATGCGCTTAAAGCTTTTTCGACCTATATACAGCCATCAGCCAGAGAAATTTGCCAGGAGATCGAAAAGATAATCATGTACGCCTCTGCACGAGGCGCTGAAAAACGTATCACAGCGCTTGATGTCTATGACTGTGTCGGAATATCCCGCACCTACAACGTCTTTGAACTTGAAAAAGCACTTGCAGAACGAAACCTGAGACTCTGCAGCGGAATATCGCTCATGATTATGGAGCAGGAAGGGCAGAAGGAGGGGCTCGGCAACATTGTACGCTTTCTTACTACCTTTTACATGCGCCTCTGGAAACTTTCACTTCCCAGCGTCAGGCAGCTTCCCCAGGCAGAAATTGCAAAAATTCTCGGCATGTTCGGCAAGCAGGAGTACTTCGTTAAAAACTACCTCACCTATACCAGATCATTTTCTTTTCAAGATAGTGAACATGCTATAACAGCATTGAGGGAAACTGATGCAGCGCTCAAAGGGCTGCTTCCCTACCCGGATGAAAAATATCTGCTTCTCCGGCTTATGCAAAAACTGCTTGGCTGAACAATTTTTTTTTCGCACCCCATTTCTACAGCCACCCTTTCCGATGATACCAGGAAATGGTTTTGGCAATCCCTTCGGCGAGAGCAGTTACAGCAGTAAAGCTAAAATCGAGCCGGGCTTGCTCAGCAGAGCAGACCCAGTAATCCTGTACAAGCTCATTGGCTTTGTCGCGACTGATCAGCGCCGGTTTACCGAATAATAAACCTGCTGAGCCTAAAACCGAACCAACGAGAAAAACAAGAGGATCAGGGAGCGATACCCTGTGCAACTTCTTAAAACCGAGCAAGGGCTGCGAGGCTGCTATAATTTCATCCCAGGAGTATGATCTGAGAGATGTTACATAATAAACACGACCAGCAGCCTTATCCGAGCGAGCCGCCATCATGATACCGCTTACAAGATCGTCAACATAAATCATGCTGAAACGCTGCCGCACAGCGCTACCGGGCGTAACCAGTACCCCTTTGGCAAGCATCTGAAAAACCTGCAGTACATCCCTGTCTCCCGGACCATAAACTGCCGGAGGACGAACGATGGTAACCGGAATATCAGCTGAACGTTCCAGACAAAGGGTTTCAGCCCGTAATTTACTGCGGCCATAGGCGCTCACCGGATGAGGGACATCTGACTCGCTGACGCCACTTATACCTTCAGAAGCCGGGCCTGCTGCTGTCAGCGATGATACAAAAAGAAACCTCTTCAAGTCAGGGTTATGCAGAGTGACAGCGTCAAGCAGGTTTTGCACCGGCATCACATTACCGGCTTCATACCCCGCGTCATCCAAAGCTTTAGTCACCCCTGCAAGGTGCACAATACGGTCAACGCCGCTGACAGCAAGAGCCAGAGGGCCCGGATCGCTGAAACTTCCACGAATAACCTCAACCCCTTCGGGCAGTGCTCCGCAGGAGCTTTCGTGTCGAAGAAAAACCCTGATTTTCGAACCCTCTTTTGCAAGATAATCCAGCATCCGTGCGCCTATAAAACCAGTTGAGCCTGTCACAAGTATTGTTTCAGCCATTGCTACTTATCTTCCTTTTATTGAGGTTCTCCCGCTAAAGATTTCAATATGAGCTTCCCTAACAGGAAAAAAACCCGAGAGTGTTTCAACAAAAAAACAAAATTTTTAATACATTCCGTTACATGGCTAATGACAGCCTCCTGAAACCCGGTCACCAAAACGAAGGCAAGAACAAGAAAAGACCGTAAATACAAGAAATTCCAGCTTTATTTGTTACAGCTGAAGTAAATGTGCGTTACCGTGGATAAAACCAAAGATTTATTTAAAAAGTGCGTTGAGTTTACCCTTGCCGATGAAGTTAAGGCTCAGGGCATATACCCCTTTTTTCACCCGATAGATGAAAACGAAGGACCGGTAGTAACTTTTGGAGGCCGAAAACTGGTTATGGCCGGCTCTAACAACTATCTCGGACTTACGGCAGACCCAAGGGTAAAAGAGGCCTCAATCAACGCTATCAACAAATACGGTACCAGCTGCAGTGGCTCGCGCTACATGACCGGCACAGTAAATCTGCACGTTGAACTGGAGGAGAAGCTTGCCGACTTTTTTGAAAAGGAACGATGCCTGCTTTTCAGCACCGGATACCAGACAGGGCAAGGTATTATCCCAACTCTGGTCCAACGGGGTGAATACATTGTATCGGACCGTGACAACCATGCAAGCCTTGTAGCTGCATCGATTATGGCTCAGGGAGCAGGCGCGAATCTTGTTCGCTATAACCACAATAACATGGAAGATCTGGAGCGCGTGCTTCAGAACATTCCCGGAAATGCAGGACGACTGATTGTCTCTGATGGTGTCTTCTCAGTTTCAGGAGAAATTGTCGATCTCCCCGGTCTTGTGGAGTTAGCAAAGAAATATGATGCACGCATTTTAATTGACGACGCCCATGCTGTAGGAGTAATCGGTAAAAACGGCAGAGGAACCCCATCAGAGTTCGGTCTTGTCAATGATGTCGATCTTATTATGGGAACATTCTCAAAAACCTTCGGCTCGCTCGGAGGTTACGTTGCGGGTGACAGAAGCGTCATCAACTATATCAAACACAACGCATCTTCACTTATTTTCAGTGCTTCGCCTACTCCGGCCAGCGTTGCCGCCGTACTGGCCACACTCGAAATCATCCGCAATGAGCCTGAGCGTATGGAGCGGCTTATCGCCAATACTGATTACGTTCGCCAGGGGCTTCTCCAAGCAGGGTTTGCTCTGCTGCCTTCACGTACGGCTATCGTCACCGTCCTGATCAAGGATCAGATGAAAACCCTTCTCTTTTGGAAAAAGCTTTTTGATGCCGGAGTTTACGTAAACGCTTTCATCCGCCCTGGCGTCATGCCGGGCCACGAAGCACTGCGCACAAGCTTTATGGCAACCCACGAGCGTGTTCATCTCGATAAAGTTGTTAATGAGTTCACCTCCATCGGCAAGGAACTTGGGGTCATCTGAATCAAAAGCTCCTAAAAAAGAATATTTTTTTTAATCCCCGGCATACACCGGGGATTTTTTTTCCCATTCCCATTTTCCTCTTCTACAACACCAGCCATTCCTGCCACCCCTCTGCGGGTTAAGTAATAGTTGCAGCTTTCTATTTTTTTTTAATAAATTAACAGATATGTAACACATGAGAGTTGATAAGTACGTCCTGTTCTGATTGCTGATATACGGTTCTTATGATTTATGTGCGCAAAGAAGAAAAAAATATTTGTCCGTTTTTTTGTCCGTATCATTGCAACCTAACTATGAAACAATCATGAAGACAAAACATCCAGGAGCGTTTCGCTTCGTCCGTTTTGTTGCATCAGCATTCAGCCTGATGGCTTTGCTGGTACCTCTCCCCTCTTACGGAGCCGACACAGGCACCGTTAAAGGTAAAATTACCGATAAAGCTGATGGCGAAGGCGTTTTCGGTGCATCAGTAACAATTACCGGTACCAACATCGGAACATCAACCGATGCAAACGGCAACTTCACCATCTACAACGTTCCCGCCAAACAGGAAAAAGTCTCTGTCTCCATCGTAGGATACGCTCCTACAAGTCAGGTTGTATCGGTTACTACCGGACAAACATCCACAGCCAATTTCACCATCAATCAGACAACCGTTCTGGCGTCCGAGGTTGTTGTCGGTGCATCACTCTACAAACAGAGCCGACTTGAAGTGCCGGTAACCGTTAATGTGGTTTCGCAGGAAAGGATCAAGCAGCAACCTAACCCAACCCTTGATCAGGTGATCGAGGATGTTCCGGGTGTCGTCGTTACCCGAGCTGGTGGTCAGACTACATCAAGCATCCAGATTCGCGGTTCAAATACCTATCAGGGTGGAGCAATAGGAACCCGTGTACAGGGCTTCTATGATGGGTTCCCTCTCAATGCTCCTGAATCAGGT
>CAITSZ010000010.1 GCA_903895195.1 uncultured Chlorobiaceae bacterium | reverse complement strand
TGCATTCCATGTTGAGTCCATTACCAGCATAGCGGGAATGATTTGATTGCCGGAAACCTCTATACAATAATAACACAGAAACTTGTGTTAAGGATTCCCTTTAGCCGTAGAGCTCTTTGATTCAACGGAGATATAGGGGACATCCTATATTGACACCACCAAAAACTATTTTTTACGAGCCAGAAAATAATCCCCCACAGCGTTTATACGCATAAAAAAACAGGGCGGGTTGCTCACTTTTATAGGGGAAGAACTTGGGGACGTTATTCATATCGTACAGTTGTGAACTCAGTGCTGAGTGCTGAACAGGTGCCCGCCTGCATTCCATGTTGAGTCCACTACCAGCATAAGTGTGAAGACATTGGGGACGTTATTCATATCGTACAGTTGTGGGTACAGCAAAGGCTGGCTTGTTCAAAGAGGAGGGGAAAGAAAGTGAAGAGAATGAAGAGAAGAGAGTTGGCAGTTGGCAGTGGGCAAAGGGGAAGAGAGTGCTGAGTGAAGATAAAATAGTTGGCAGTCAGCAGTCAGCAGTGGGCAGTGGGCAGGCAAGAAAAAGAGTTTTTGCGGCTGTTTATATTGAAAACCTTATGGGCGGGTCTGAAAAGGATTGCGCTTATGGGGTTTTTGTGTTTGAGGGAGGAAATGTGAATAAGGCAAACGATTATTACTTAGACGCTGCAAAAATCCTGAAAAAACCTTCATAAAATAAATCTACAAACAAATATGAACGATGTATTATATTGTAAATAAATACAATCTAATATTGTAATATATAATACTAGCATAAGATACTTAAAGCATGGTACACGCATGGAAACCTTGAATGATCATTACGACAGCCCGTGGAAGGAAGCCATTGAACAGTATTTCCCGGAGTTTATGACGTTTTATTTTCCTGATGCTTATGGGGGAATTGATTGGACAAAGGAGCATGTATTTCTCGACCAGGAGTTGCGGGCCGTGGTGCAGGATGCCGAAAGGATGAGAGTCGGCAGTTGGCAGTGGGCGTCTCTCCCTATAGGGGAGTTTGATTTTGGTATCAATGAGGATGGATTGTGTTTGCTATGTTTTGTTGCATAAGCTCTTTACTTGTGTATATTTGAAGAGGATTTGCATAAAGGAGCTGATATGAACCGAAAACAACAGATACTGCAATTTGCACGTAACAAAGGGATTATCCGGGCTGCGGATGTGGAGGAGGTAGGTATATCCCGAAACTATTTGTACCAAATGCATAAAGAAGGCCTTCTGGAGAAGCTGTCGGCGGGACTTTACACACTGCCGGAAGCTCCTGTGACAGAACACTCGGCTCTAGCCGAAGTTGCAATAAGACAGCCAAATGCAATACTCTGTCTACTATCAGCACTGAGTTATCATGGGTTGACTACACAAATTCCACATGAAATATGGGTGTCCGTCCCTAGAAGTTCGTGGAGGCCAGAGAGAGAATATCCCCCGCTGAACCTAACCTATGTTTCCGGTTCGGCCTATTCATTCGGTACTGAGGAGCATGTCATCAACGGAGTGAAGGTAAAAATTTATAGCCCGGCAAAAACGGTGGCAGATTGCTTCAAGTTTCGTAACAAGGTCGGTCTCGATGTCGCAATCGAGGCGCTCCGCGAGACTTGGCGTTCAAATAAAGCCACCATGGATGAGCTAGTTGAAGCCGCTGAAATCGATAGAGTTTCGAAAATCATGCGCCCTTATCTGGAGGCGACAGTAAGAGCCAGAAAAACATTGCCCATTCAATCTTTCAACGGTTGCTGAACCGCGCTAAAGCCAATAAGGAAGACTTCAATCTTCTGCTTTCGCGCTATGGCATGGAGCGGTTCCTTTACCGACTAAGTATCTCGCCATGCTGTGATCGATTCATCTTGAAGGGAGCAAGTCTTTTTCTTGTCTGGAATGGACAGAACTACCGCGTCACCAGAGATGCTGATTTTCTGGGGTTTGGCAATCCCGATATGGAACAGCTTGCAGTTCTATTCCGCGATATTTGCCGTGTTGAGTTTCAGGATGATGGTATGATCTATCTCCCAGACACTCTGAAAATTTCAGAAATCCGTGAAGATCAAGGATATGATGGTGTGCGAATCACTCTGTCAGGTTTGCTCAATCAGGCTCGGATTCCCATCCAGATCGATATCGGCTTTGGGGACGCGATAACGCCAGCTCCTGAAAACATCGAATATCCTGTGCTTTTTGATGGCCCTCCACCGCTCTTAAAGGCCTATCCACGATATACGCTTGTTTCCGAAAAACTGGAAGCGATAGTAAAACTTGGCCTCGCAAACAGCCGGATGAAGGACTTTTATGATGTATGGCTGATTTCCAGACTCTTCTCTTTTGAGGGAAATGTATTGCGGAACGCTTTGGAGAATACCTTCGAACGTCGACAAACCGCATTTCCGACGTCAACGCCTTTTGCTTTCACTCCTGTATTTTACGAGGATCATCAGAAACTGTTACAATGGCAAGCGTTTATTAAAAAATCAAAACCAGACATTCCAGTAGGCAACCTATCCGCAGTTCTTGCAGAAATATCTGTTTTTATCATACCTGTCATAAATAGCCTGCAATCTAATGCTCCCTTCGAAGGAGTGTGGTTACCCGATCAAGGGTGGGAGAGAAGTGCTGAGTGAAGAGGAAGAAAGTTGGCAGTCAGCAGTAGGCAGTTGGCAAGGAAGAGAAGTGCTGAGTTGAAGAAAGTATATCAAAAAACCTTATGGGCGGGTCTGAAGAGGATTTTGCTCTTGAGGTTTTTTTTATTTGTTATTAGTTTACAAAATTGTTAACATTGCCGTATGCGTGAAATCAAGTTTTATAAGAATACTTCTGGGCAATGTCCTGTGCAAGATTTTATAAGGGGGAAGAACTTGGGGACATCCTATATTGACACCACCAAAAACTATTTTTTACGAGCCAGAAAATAATCCCCCACAGCGTTTATACGCATAAAAAAACAGGGCGGGTTGCTCACTTTTATAGAATCTCGTACCTTATCGTTATCGTGTATTCGACATGCTGATGAACGGCTGTCAAGCATCCTTTGTCCAGGTTACAAGATTCCAGGGGAAGAACTTGGGGACGTTATTCATATCGTACAGTTGTGGGTACAGCAAAGGCTGGCTTGTTCAAAGAGGAGGGGAAAGAGAGTGCTGGGGAGATTTAGGGGACGTTATTTTTAACGTACAGTTGTGAACTCAGTGCTGAGTGCTGAACTGGTGCCCACCTGCATTCCATGTTGAGTCCATTACCAGCATAGCGGGAATGATTTGATTGCCGGAAACCTCTATACAATAATAACACAGAAACTTGTGTTAAGGATTCCCTTTAGCCGTAGAGCTCTTTGATTCAACGGAGATATAGGGG
>CAITSZ010000009.1 GCA_903895195.1 uncultured Chlorobiaceae bacterium | reverse complement strand
TCGGAGAAGCAGAAGCAGTATAATGATAGCCTTTACCGATATTGTTGGAATGGATCTGGCCAAGCAGGCGCTCATGCTGCTGGCCGTTGATTCTGAACTTGGCGGAGTGGTTATTCCATCGGCCGTAGGGTCGGGAAAATCGACGATAGCCAGGGCCTTTGCCGATATTCTTCCCAAAGGCACCCCTTTTGTAGAACTACCTCTTAATGTTACCGAAGATCGTCTGATCGGTGGTGTTGATCTGGAGGCAACCCTTGCAACCGGAGTACGCGTTGTCCAGCACGGCGTTCTCTCGAAGGCTCACGGAGGGGTTCTCTACGTTGACTCTATCAGTCTTTTAGACAGCTCCGCAGTATCCCACATCATGGATGCTATTTCACGCGGCGAGGTTCTTGTCGAGCGTGAAGGTCTCAGTGAAGTGCATCCTGCAAAGTTCATGCTTGTCGGTACCTATGATCCGACTGACGGAGAGGTCCGTATGGGCCTTCTTGACAGGATTGGGATTATTGTTCCCTTTACTGCCCAGAACGACTACAGGGCGCGGAAAAAGATCGTCAACATTGTTCTTGGCACCAGAGACCAGGAGGATACCAACGACGAACTGAATATGCTTGCCGGCCTTATCCAGGCTGCCCGCGAGCAGTTGCCGCACGTTTCAATAACCAGCGAGCAGCTGCAGGCGCTCATACAGACGGCAATCAGTCTTGGTGTCGAGGGTAATCGTGTTGATATTTTTACAGTTCGTGCAGCCATAGCCAGTGCAGCCCTTGCTCAGCGCAGCGATGTTGATGAAGAGGATATGAAGCTGGCCATCAAGCTCGTTCTTATTCCCCGAGCCACCCGTATGCCCGAAAGGGAAGCCACAGCGGACGATATGCCACCGCAGGAAGAGCCACCGCCTGAAGAAGAGCCAGAAGGCGAGGACGAAGAGGCTCCGGCCGATACTCCTGATGCCGAAGCCGAAGAGGAGCAGAAAGAGACTCCCGACATGATTGAGGAGCTGATGATGGATGCTATTGAAATGGAGCTTCCGGATAACATTCTCAATATATCTCTGGCATCGAAAAAGAAAACTACTACAGGAAGCCGTGGTGAAGCGCTCAATAATCGTCGGGGACGTTTTGTAAGAGCCCAGCCTGGTGAAATGCGCACCAATAAAGTAGCGCTTATCCCGACACTCATTTCAGCCGCACCCTGGCAGGAAACGCGCAGGCGTGATCCAAAGATGGCCGGCAGAACTAATACGGCTCTTCTTATCACGAAAGACGATGTAAAGATCAAGCGCTTCCGCGACAAGTCCGGCACGCTCTTTATTTTCATGGTTGATGCTTCAGGTTCCATGGCACTGAACCGTATGCGCCAGGCTAAGGGTGCAGTGGCAAGCTTGTTGCAGAATGCCTATGTTCATCGCGATCAGGTTGCCCTTATATCGTTCAGGGGAAAGCAGGCTCAGGTTCTACTGCCTCCTTCACAGAGCGTCGACCGTGCAAAACGGGAGCTCGACGTGCTTCCCACCGGTGGAGGAACGCCTCTCGCCTCAGCACTCTATCTCGGCTGGGAAACTGCCAAACAGGCCCGTACAAAGGGTATTTCGCAAATTATGTTTGTGATGATTACCGACGGACGAGGAAACATCGGTCTGCAGGCCACCTTTAATCCGGATGCTGAAAAGCTGCCAAAAGAAGAGCTTGAAAAGGAGATTGAAGCACTATCTCTTTCCATTCAGGCTGATGGTGTTGCTTCCATCGTCATCGACACCCAGATGAACTATCTTTCAAGGGGCGAAGCGCCAAAACTTGCGCAGAAACTTGGTGGACGTTATTTCTATCTGCCGAACGCAAAAGCAGAACAGATTGTTGAAGCAGCATTGAGTTTTTGATTTTTCAAGCCCTTCCTGTGATATTTTCGCAGGAAGGGCTAATTGAGGAATTATTTCCCTTCTTTTTACATTAGATGGACATTAACGTTTTTGTAAAAGTTAACCTCTAATTCCTCCATACTTATTACCATCATGTCCAATCGTCGTAAAGTCGTTGCTATTGTCGGACTAGAGCAGTATAACGCTGGCCTCTGGAAAAAGATTAAAGGGCTTCTTTCGACCGAAGCCGACCTGATTCAGCTGAGTGATGTAGATCTCGAAAAACAGAACCCTGCTGCTGCCACAGCTATCCATGAAGCCGACTGTGTCTTCATGAGTATGATCAATTTCAAGGATCAGATCGACTGGTTCAAACTCCAGCTCGATCAATCGACCAACGAAAAAACAATTTTTGTCTTTGAGTCAATGCCGGAAGCCATGTCACTGACCAAAGTGGGGAACTATTCTGTCGGTGATGGCAAGGCGGGCATGCCTGATATTGTTAAAAAAATAGCAGGTATGCTGGTCAAGGGGCGCGATGAAGATGCTCTCTATGGCTATATGAAGCTCATGAAAATCATGCGCACCATCCTCCCGCTTGTTCCTAAAAAGGCGAAGGATTTCAAAAACTGGCTTCTTGTATACTCTTACTGGATGCAGCCGACGGCAGAGAACATCGCCAATATGTTCCGTCTTATTCTGCGTGAATATTTTGATGAGCAGCTCACTGTCGGGGCAATTGTTGACGTGCCGAACATGGGTATCTACCACCCTGATGCTCCCGCATACTTCAAAGATATCAAGAGCTATAAAGTCTGGATGAAAAAGCGCGGAGTTAATTTGGACAAAGGGCAGAAAATTGCCCTTTTGTTTTTCCGTAAGCACCTTCTTCAGGAAAAAACCTATATCGACAACACTATCCGGGCCTTTGAAAAACATGGAATCCATCTTTTTCCCGCTTTTGTAACGGGTGTAGAAGGCCATGTTCTGGTTCGCGACTGGCTGATCAAGGAAGAGATTGACCTGCTTGTCAACATGATGGGCTTCGGCCTTGTTGGAGGCCCTGCTGGTTCCACCAAACCCGGAACAGCCGCTGAAGCGCGTCATGAGATCATGTCAAAGCTCGATGTCCCCTATATTGTTGCACAGCCTCTGTTGACTCAGGGCTTTGAATCATGGAAGGAGCTAGGTGTTTCTCCCATGCAGATGACCTTTACCTACGCAATACCTGAAATGGATGGCGCAATTTGTCCGATTATTCTCGGGGCTCTTCAGGATGGCAAGATAGAGACTGTTCCCGAGCGCATCGAACGTCTGGTCGGTCTTGCTTCTCAGTGGCTCCGCCTGCGTGATGCAGCCAACCGTGACAAAAAGATTGCCTTTATTGTCTACGACTATCCTCCAGGGTTAGGTAAAAAAGCAAGTGCAGCACTGCTTGATGTTCCAAGAACGCTCTTTGCCGCCCTTCATCGGATGAAAAAAGAGGGATACAATGTCGGTACGCTGCCTGAAAGTGCCGATGCCCTTTTCCATGCGCTTGACAGGGCAACCGATCACCAGGTTCAGCAGAATAAACCGGATGCTCTTAAAGTCAGTTACGATACCTTCAAGGAGCTGACCTCTTCAAAGGAGCGTGAACGCATAGAAGATCGCTGGCAGAAGTTTCCTGGCGATATCGTTCCGATGGGTGAGCATGACGTTTTTGTCGGAGGCATACGGTTCGGCAATATCTTTATCGGCGTTCAGCCGCGCATCGGTATGCAGGGCGATCCCATGAGGCTTCTTTTCGACAAGGAAAATACGCCCCATCATCAGTATATAGCATTCTACCGCTGGGTAAGCCGTGAGTTCAAGGCACATGCCATGGTTCATGTCGGTATGCATGGCTCTGTCGAGTGGATGCCAGGACTGCAGACTGGCCTAACCGGCGACTGCTGGCCGGATGCCCTTCTTGGCGAGGTGCCGCATTTCTACATTTATCCGGTCAACAACCCGAGCGAATCGACTATAGCAAAACGCAGGGGGCTGGCCACAATGGTATCCCATGTAGTTCCTCCGCTCTCACGTGCCGGCCTCTACAAGGAGCTTCCCGCACTCAAGGATCTGCTTGTTGATTACCGCGAAAGATATCTCTCCGCCTCATCACAAGAGACGGCGGTTGATGGCTCAGGTATTGAAGAGGCTATCATGCAGAAAGCAGAACTCCTCAACCTCACTGACGATTGTCCACGACGCGAAAGCGAAGGATTCGGCGAATTTGTAAGCCGTCTCTACATCTATATCGCAGAACTCGAAAACCGCCTCATCTCCAATTCGCTTCATGTATTCGGCGAAGCGAGCCCTCTTGAGTCTCAAATCATCACCATCACCGAAACACTCAAGAACCGTGGCGAAGAGGGCAAAACCCTGCCCTATATTCTTATGACATCGTCGGGCAAAAACGGCCACTACGCCAGCTATGAGGAGCTCACAAACCGCTCAAGAAAGGGTGACGAAGAGGCTATCCAGCTTCGCGAGTGGGTTGAAACTGCCTGTCGCAATTTTGTGCAGCAGGTATTTTTTGATCACAAAAACGTTGCACAGGTTTTCTCATCCATAACCGGCGGCATCAAGCTCCCTTCAGAATATATGCCCTTCGTGGAGCAGCTCACTCAGGAAGGCGCCAAGATTCTCTATGCCCTGCGCGACAATACCGGCGAAATGGATTCTCTGATGAAAGTGCTTAACGGGCGTTATATCTCTTCCGGCCCCGGAGGCGATCTTGTGCGTGATGGTATCAATGTGCTGCCCTCAGGACGCAACATCCACTCCATCGATCCATGGAGAATTCCATCTGTCATGGCCTTCAAGCGTGGAACGCTCATTGCCGACAGCATTATCCAGCGCCATCTCGAAGAAAATGATGGCCAATACCCTGAAACCATTGCCCAGGTGCTCTGGGGCCTCGACACTATCAAAACCAAGGGTGAAGCGGTTGCAGTTGTTATCCGCCTGATGGGCGGTGAACCGGCTTATGATGCTTTCGGTAAAATCAGTCACTACTCTCTTGTTCCGCTTGAAAATCTCGGTCGCCCGCGCATCGATGTTCTTATGCAGCTCAGCCCGATTTTCCGCGATGCTTTCGGTCTTCTCATGGACCAGCTTGACCGCCTTATCAAGGCAGCCGCTAAAGCTGATGAGCCGATAGAGATGAACTATGTCAAAAAGCATGTTGACGAAGCCCTTGCAGCGGGTACGGAGTTCGACAGCGCTACAGCACGTCAGTTCACTCAGGCCCCCGGCGCCTATGGCACCTATGTCGATGATATGGTCGAAGACTCTGCATGGGAAACGGACAGTGATCTCGATGATCTCTTCATCCGTCGTAACTGCAGTGCATACGGTGGTGGACGAAAAGGGGAGAAGGAGACCGAAATCCTGCAGAAACTCCTCGGTTCCGTTGACCGCGTCGTCCATCAGGTCGACTCCACCGAGTTCGGCATCTCCGACATCGATCATTACTTCTCATCCTCCGGATCGCTGCAGCTTGCAGCCAGACGCCGCAATACGAAGAATGACAATATCAAGCTCAACTACGTTGAGTCCTTCACTTCCGACATCAAGGTTGACGATGCCGATAAATCGCTGCGTATTGAGTACCGCTCAAAACTGCTCAATCCAAAGTGGTATGAAGGTATGCTCAAGCACGGTCACAGTGGCGCCGGCGAAATCAGCAACAGGGTCACCTATATGCTTGGCTGGGATGCTGTAACCAAGAGTGTAGACGACTGGGTCTACAAAAAAACGGCCGAAACCTACGCCCTCGATCCCGAAATGAGGGAAAGGCTTGCAACCTTGAACCCGCAGGCAATCAAAAACATTGTAGGTCGTATGCTCGAGGCTAACGGAAGAGGAATGTGGAAAGCCGATCAGGATATGATCAACGAACTGCAGGAAATCTACGCCGATCTCGAAGACCGTCTTGAAGGATTAGTCGAAGATTAATAAAAGCCATAAGTCCTATAGGTCCCATAAGACCTATAGGACCTATAAAAGTGCGTAAAAGCTCTCTTCACATCGAAGTTGAATAATTCGGAGCCTCTTTGGTAATCTTCACATCATGCGGGTGGCTCTCTCTCAGCCCTGCGGAGGTTATGCGGACAAACTTTGTATTGGTTCTCAACTCATCAATACAGCTTACCCCACAGTATCCCATAGCCGATTTCAGTCCGCCGATAAGCTGGTAAACCACTTCATCAAGTTTTCCTTTTGCAGGAATCCGTCCCTCAATTCCTTCCGGAACATATTTTTTTGACTCGTTTGTGGCATCCTGAAAATAGCGGTCACTGCTCCCTTCCGGTTCCGACATCGCCCCTAAAGAGCCCATCCCGCGGTATGCCTTGAATTTCCTTCCTTCATAAAGAATTGTTTCGCCCGGGCTTTCATCGGTTCCGGCAAAAATGCTTCCTATCATAACCGAATCAGCACCAGCTGCGAGCGCTTTGGCAATATCGCCACTGTATTTAACACCACCATCAGCAATAATCGGTGTATTGGTTTTGGCAGCCTCTTCAGCGCAGTTCACAATGGCAGTCAGCTGCGGCATGCCCACACCGGCAACAATACGGGTAGTGCAGATGCTTCCCGGCCCGATACCCACTTTTACGCAGTCCGCTCCGGCTTCAATAAGGTCTCTTACCGCTTCCGGCGTTGCCACATTGCCGGCAATCACCTGCAGCTCAGGATAGGCGCTCTTGATGCTCTGAACCATATCAATGACGGCCTTGCTGTGCCCGTGAGCTGTATCGACAGCCACAACGTCAACTCCTGCATTAACCAGTGCCTTGACTCTCTCCAGGGTATTGTCGCGTATGCCCACCGCAGCGCCGACTCTCAGATGCCCAAGGCTGTCTTTGCAGGCATTGGGAAACTGTTTGCGTTTCTGAATATCCTTGAACGTTATCAGTCCTTTAAGGTTTCCGTCATTATCGGTTATGAGCAGCTTTTCGATTTTGTGTGTAAGCAGAATCTTTTCTGCTTCTCCAAGATCAACATCCTCTCGAGCCGTAATAAGGTTTTTGCTGGTCATGATGCTCGCAATCTTAGCATCAAGTTCCGGTTTAATCCTGAGATCCCTGTTCGTAACAATGCCTTTCAGCTTCTTATCGGTATCGTCAGGAGATGAAGGCCGAGCAATAACCGGGATGCCCGAAATAGAGTGACGAAGCATCAGGTCAAGCGCATCCTGCATGGTCGCATCTTCGTAAAGGGTAAAGGGATTGCGGATAATACCGCTTTCATACCGTTTAACCCTTGCAACTTCCCGTGCCTGCTCATCGATCGAGAGGTTCTTGTGGATAATGCCGATGCCTCCTGCACGTGCAAGGGCTATGGCAAGTCCCGATTCAGTTACTGTATCCATTGCAGCGCTTACAAGCGGTATTTTCAGTGCAATGGTTTTGGTCAGCCTGGTTTCGGTAGTTGTTTCTTTAGGGAGAACACTTGAATATGCAGGTATAAGCAGAACATCATCAAACGTCAGTGCTTCATAGAGAATCTTCATAATAGGCCAGGGTAAGAGATTGCAACTAAATCAATTTTGCCAATTTACAAAAACTGAGCTTAGAATGACAATGTTCGTGACAGAATGCTTTTGAAAATCTAAAATAGAGTGTAAATTGCAGACCATTTTACAATGGAGAGGTCGCATAGTTGGTCTAGTGCGCTCGCCTGGAAAGCGGGTAGGGTGTTAAAGCCCTCGAGGGTTCGAATCCCTCCCTCTCCGCCAGAAACTGCTGCAATAAAAGAAAGTTAATCGCTTTCATTTTTTTCTGGCATTTCAAGGAGGATTCACTATCTTTGAAACCTGTTCTTTACAACATCGAGGAGGATTAGTCTAATTGGTAAGGCAGCAGTCTTGAAAACTGCCGGGTTAACACCCTTGGGGGTTCGAGTCCCTCATCCTCCGCGCAGTTCACCTTGGAGAGGTGGCCGAGCGGCTGAAGGCAACGGTTTGCTAAACCGTCATAGTTCTTATAGGGCTATCGAGGGTTCGAATCCCTCCCTCTCCGCACAAAACAAAGAAGCCCGCGCTTAGCGGGCTTCCTTGTTTCCAAAAACAAACTCTTCATCTTCCCAATAACAGCCCACAGCCCACAGCCCACAGCCCACAGCCCACAGCCCACAGCCCACAGCCCACAGCCCACAGCCAACAGCCAACTGCCCACTGCCCACTGCCCACTGCCCACTGCCAACTGCCAACTATCTTCACTCAGCACTCAGCACTCAGCACTCAGCACTTCTCTTCCCTGCCCACCGATGATACTGCACGGTGATGATATCGCTTATGTTTATATTGCTGCATAAAAGTATTGCGCACGGTTTTAAGTATAGCCTTGTCTTGGGGCGCAATCTCATGGCTGGGCCCTTTTTATTCTGAGGAGGAATATGGGAAAACAGAAAGTCAATGCACGGTTTGAAAAATATGGCGATTCGGAAGCCTGGCACATCAAGATTTTTAACTCAGAGGGTGAAATTATTGATGATTCTCAGAAACCAGGGTTTCCTATCGATTTTGAATCGTTTGGTGAAGATGATCCCGAGGATATTTATGATGCGCTTCGAGAAGAATATCCTGATGCAATAATCATGGTAAACGGGGTTGCATGAAGGATTGTAAGTGATCGAATTGCACACGGTTGCGTCTCGATATTCGGAATACCGACTGCTAAGAAATAAGATTGAAATCGTATAAAATTTACCAACCTTTATACGATCATTCTGCTGCAACAGCAGAAAAGAGTTTCAAGGCTCGGTGCATACCCTGATGCATCGAGCCTATCTGCCAACAGCCAAAAGCCAAAAGCCAACTGCCAACTGCCAACAGCCAACAGCCAACAGCCAACAGCCAACTATCTTCCCTCGTCCCACTCTTGTCAATCCCGAACTCCCGTGAGGGATCCCTCTTCTCCAACTCAGCACTCAGCACTTTTCTTTCCAATCAGCACTTCTCTTTCCCACCAGCCCTATAGGTATTATAAGTCTCATAGGACCTATTTTTCTTTCCAAAATTCATTTGCCAGCAAAGGAACGTCAGTATCGCAAAATCATAATTCATGCAACATCCTGGGTTGTGTGTTGAAGGGTTGATTGATGAGTCATTGAAATCACCAATACTGATCGAAAAAAGAAAAAATATTTTTATACCTCAGACAGCTTTTGTCCCACAAAGGTGCATAAATTCAATAAAAAGTAGATGTGTTATTATTTCAGTGACTACTGGTTATTTGATTGAAGAAATTTTTCTGTAACCCAATTGTGGGATTAATGAAATATTTTGATTACTCTATTTACTTTAAGTTCTATTGCCGTAGTTTCTTTGCTCCATACACTTTGGTTCTTTCATCTTCATCCATTGATTCGTATGCGAACTCCTAAACCGAAGCAGGATAACACCTTCAATTCCTCAGAACAGACTGAAGCCATGCCACTTCAGTGTTGCTTGGCGAAAACGCGTGTTAATGAGAATCTGAAAAAGGTTGATGGGAGAAATGTTTTCGATCATTGCCTTATCGTGGGTGAAGTCGCTAAGGAACTTCTTGCAAGAATGCCTGCCTTTTTACGGTCATCGCTTTTCCCGGATGGTTCAGAACTTGTGGCGGCTATCCATGACATAGGAAAGGTCAGTCCAACATTTCAGGAAAAGATATATCGAGGTACAGATGGCTATGTACCTAATTCTCTCTATAGTCTTGCGCACATCAACCCTGATATGGAGAGAAACTGGGGCTATCACGCTGGCATCAGCATGGCTACTGCACAGTACCTGCAAACAGGTAGATATATCCCTCAAATTATAGGCCAGCATCATGGATACTCTCCTGAATTGAACGGACTTGTTGCTGAAGATCAGGTTTTTGGAGGTACTCTTTGGCAGGAGAGACGTTCTGAACTTGTACAAAATCTCAAAGATGCAACGGAGTTACAGTTTCCCAAGGTCGAAAACTTGCTGCAGGCAAAAGCTATATCAGGACTTACGACAGTAGCTGACTGGATAGGTTCTGGCCCGGGCTTTGATAAACCAGATGATGACTGGAGGTCTTTTATCAAACAAGCGATTGATGAGGCTGGGTTTGTGCTGCCAAATCTTGTTAAAGACTTAGGCTCTTCGCGGATTTTAATGGAACGAAAATTTCATTTTACTTCGCCGTTAGATTGTCATATCCAGTTTTCCACAGTAAAAGAGGATCCTTGTTCGATAGCTTTCGAAGCCTCGAAACCCTCGGGCACTCGCCTTTAATA
>CAITSZ010000008.1 GCA_903895195.1 uncultured Chlorobiaceae bacterium | reverse complement strand
ATCATAGATACCTTGAAGGATTGGCAAACTGTTGTTTTACCTGCGGAATTTGATGGAGTAAAACGCAAAACGGTGCTTGGATATTATGATAAAAGAAAAAAAGGTGAACTTTTATGCCCGGAAAGATTTGGTAGAAAAGAGATTGATGCGCTCAAAGTATTATTAGGAATTTTTGGCGCATCGGGGCAGCTCCAACAAAATCCCAGCCCGCCTGAAGGTGGTATTCTTAAACCAAGCTACTTTGGCCTTTGGCCTCAAGAACGTGGACTTCCTCAGTTTGAGTACATCTTGCAGAGTTATGATTGCGCGTTTACTGAGAAAACAACTGGTGATCCTACAGCCTGCACGGTCTGGGGCGTGTTTACCTACAAGAGCAAGCGCAACGCCATGCTTCTCGATGCGTGGAGCGAGTATCTTGCCTATCCCGACATGCGCAAGAGAGTCATCGACGACTGGACGGCTGAGTATAGCGCTGCGGATAAACTATCGCCGTTCAGTCGTCCGAAGAGACCAGACAGGCTGCTGGTCGAAGAGAAGGCGAGCGGTCTATCACTCTTGCAGGATCTTCGACTGGCGAAAGTACCCGCAGTTCCATATAATCCAGGGAACGCGGATAAGGTATCAAGAGCACACCAAGCGGCGCCTACACTCGAGACAGGTATACTATGGATACCTGAGTCACAAAAAACCCCCGGTCAACCTGTAAGTTGGGCTGTGGAATTCACCTTACAATTAGCTAAATTTCCTCGAGGTAAACACGACGATTTTGTCGACACGTTTACACAGGCTATAATTTATTTAAAAAATGACAGATGGTTTGACTTGCAAGAGGCGAAAGATATCGATGATGAAAAACCTCGTAAAAAAGAACATATTAATCCTTATGCAGCATGATAGATAAAAAATTGTTTGACGAGGTAGAACTGCAGAATGCCCAGAGCAAAGCACTCTTTCAGCATAAGGTTCAGGTACTGAATGAAGAGATGGCCAAGCTCCAAGCGCTGCAGCAAGAGCATGCGGCCCTTGAGGAATCGTTCAGACAGCCAGCGCCTCCACCAGTAGACCCTATGGCCGAGGTGGATGCGTATCTTAATCAAGCCCCGCAAAGAGCGGCTGAAGAACCCGCGCCTGTTGTGGCACCTCCACAAGACACAAGCGAGGTTGAGGCACCCAAAGCAACATCCACGAGACACAAGGCAGTGAATCCAGGGTTGTACAAGAGTGTCATCGAGGGGCTTGCCAGCAAGTATGACATACCGAGCAAACTGCTGATGTCTGTCGTCCATTCCGAGAGCGGGTTCAATCCGAACGCCACCAGCTCTGCAGGCGCGATCGGGCTCATGCAGTTGATGCCCGGCACTGCCCGCGACCTTGGTGTTGACCCTACCGACCCCATGCAGAACCTCGAGGGCGGCACACGCTATCTCAAGCAGCAACTCGACAGGTTCGGCTCTGTACCGCTGGCTCTCGCTGCCTACAGCGCGGGCCCGGGTGCCGTGAAGAAGTACGGAGGTGTCCCGCCGTTCAAGGAGACCAGAGACTATGTTGACAAGGTGATGGAAGGCGTGGGCAAGTATGCCGACGGAGGGCTGGTCGGGCTCTATCAGAAGTATGAGGATGGAGGCAAGGTAAAGGATTACTCCGGTGTTATTGGGGATATCTACAAACCACAAGATAGCGACTTTAAAGATCTGGCAATGTCCTACGGACAGCCTGCCAATGATAATCTTGGTGCCCGGCTTGAGGACGCAACACCATTTGAGCGAAGTGTATATAATAAAACAGGTTTAGAGCCAGGGATCGAGAGGCCTATACTGTTCCCTCGGTACGATCCCGAAACAGGGTGGACAGCCCCCGAGATAGTGAACCAAGCCACTAAGGCTTTCTTGGCAGGGAAAGAAGCGTGGGAGGGTACGCCAATCACCCCGGAAGAAACGCTCAGTATGGCGGCACTAATCAGTCCCGCAGGTATCGGCTCAGGATCGTTCGCAAAGCTTGCAAAAATAAGAGCCGCATCGCCTAAATGGGTATGGAGTGCAGGGGAGCACGGCGCACCCCAGGAGTTAAGAGCTTTGGCTGAAAAAAACGGGGTAGATATCACTGACCTAACTGAAAACATCAGACCTGGACTTCCAGCTCCGCCGCGCCAGTTGACGCCACCTGCTGCACAGTTGACACCGCCTGCTTCGCCGCGCCAGTTGACACCGCCTGCGCAACACTTATTAGAAGCGCCTATGGCAGAGGTGCCACCGCCTGTTTATGGAGTAGAGGAAAAATTAAAACCGGCGCCAATGTGGTTTAGCCATCTTGCACAACGGGTTGAAGCCGCACCAAAGCAAGTGTTCAGCACGGGCGATAATATCAAGGCGTGGTTGAATGCGAATAAGGGGCCGCTTGGCATCAAACAGGCAGAGATTGATGCTACGGGGTTGCATGACTATTTGACGCTGAAAGGGACTGAGAAGGTGACAAAGGGCGAGGTGGCGAATTATCTGGCTAATAACGGGGTGCAGGTGACGGAGGTGATGAAGGAAGGTCAAATGCCGGAACTCCAAGTTATGTCACAGCAGGATGCGTTACAGAACCATCCAGAAACCGCCGGTTGGTTTAATGATGAGAACCAGTGGTTAGCTGTTGATAGGGGGTCGCCAATGTTTGTTGTTCCAGATGTCAGTAATGCGCGAGAGGCACAACATGCGGCAGAAAGTATGTATCAGCCAGAACATGACGATGATCAGGTAGTTGAAACCCAGTATGGTGGCCCTAGTCTTGTCCTTCCTGGTGGCAAGAACTACCGTGAGTTGTTGCTGACGTTGCCGGAGACAAAATCAAAACAAAATCATATTGTAAAAAATGTATCCGGCCAATGGGTAGTCGAGAATACAAAAACAGGCGTACAGATAAAATTTGGGGGTAAAGATTTAGCGGAAAGACAAGCCGCGCGTTTAAATTCAGAGCCGCAAACAGATTTTGGAAAAAACTTCCAATCCAACCACTACGACGAGCCAAACATCCTTGCTCATGTCCGTTTCAATGACCGTGTAGATCCTGACAACAAAAAGGTACTGTTTATCGAAGAGGTGCAGTCAGATTGGGCACAGAGGGGTCGGAAGGAGGGGTTCAGAGCCAAAGTAATTCCGAACACTGGAAAGTTTTCAGGTTCCAGACCTTGGAGGATAGAGGGTACGGATCACGTTTTTGCAAGCAAGGAGTATGCTGAGGGTCAGGTTGAAAACCGCGTCCCTTCCGCCCCATACGTTTCATCCAAACGGAACGCCTCTGTACGATTGAACAAAGAGACCGGCGCATATGACGTGATCTACGGCTCAAAAAAAGAAGGCAGCAAAAAGGTAGAGAACATTGCAGGGGCATACGCAACAGAGGCAGAGGCAAAGAGTAAGGCCGGAGAGTTGACAGCACAGAATATTCAAGATCCATCAACAGAGGCATGGACAGCTCTTGCAATTAAGCGGATGATGCACTATGCGGCTGAGAACGGATATGATAAGGTGGCGTTCATCAATGGGCAGCAGAGTGCGGATCGATATAATCTGAGTAAGAAGATTAGTGAAATTCACTATTCAGGCTCAAATCTTAAAGCCTATGATCATAACGGAAAAACGGTAATAAGTCAGACAGGTGTATCTCAGTCAGATCTTCCCGAGTATATAGGGAAGGAAGTTGCGGATAAACTCCTTGCGCAAGTTCCGCAAGGGACTCTCCGCAGTTTGTTTGGACAAGACATAAATGTTGGTGGCGAGGGCATAAAGGCATACTATGACCAGATCGCCCCGCAGGTAGCCAAGGAAGCGATCAAGAAGCATGGCGGGAAGCTGGAGCCAGTGATGATAAAAGTAAGGGAAACTGGTCTTCCTTCATCTGAAAACTGGGCTGATTTTGGGGTAGATAGAGTTGGGCAGCAAAATCTATGGGAAATAATTGATAGGAAAACAGGACAAAAATACGGAGAATCTTACACTGATTTTGATTCCGCATATAGAAAAAGAGATCAATTATATCTCTCTGAGAGTAAAGGATTCTCCCCTTATACCGGATTCACCATCACCCCAGCGATGCGCCAGAACATCCTCGGCAAAGGCATGCCAACATTCAAAAAAGGTGGACTGGTTGAGCTCTATCAGAAGTATGAGGATGGAGGTAAAGCAGCGCTTAGTCCAGATAAAGTAAAGCAGATAATTGCCGATGAGAAACAATTTGCAAAAAATTGGTTTGCTGAACGAGATTTACTTCCTTTTAATAAGGCTATAATGGCTTACAACCTTAATCAAGATAATCCGATTGAGTATAGAGATGTTATTGATAATGACCCAACTACACTTGCACAGACTGAAGGGAAAAAAATAATTTTGACGCCAGGAGCGGATGAAAATGCTGTTCGAGAAGAGACAGAGCACACTGCGAGGGATTGGGCAATACCGACACGCCTTTATGATGCCGGAGTTTACCAAGGAAATCGTAAAACTTTGGATCAATACACAAAAGATTTTAAGTCTGGAAATATAAAAGGAACGTACCCCGCCGATACAGACACATATCAGATGTATGCATATTTGAATAAGCCTGAAGAAGGTCACGCACGGTTGATGGAATTGAGACGACTGGCAAAGTTTAATCCTAAACAAAAAATAAGCCAAGAAGATCTTGACAACTTCTATAAAAACTACGATAAAAAGTCACACCGGGTTAACCAGCTTCTGGACATGACAAATGATACCGGCTTAATAGAGATGCTGAACTATATGAGCAAGGACGACTCGAGACCTGATAAACAAGAGCTTATTAACGCATTGACAAATAAAAATTATGTCTGATATCGAAGAGGCAAATAGTCTATTTAGTTATGATCCTGAATCTGGAAGATTGTATTGGAAGATAAATATGAATAGCCGGGTTAGGATCGGCAGTATAGCAGGGACCATCCGAAAAAGCGGGCGCACGGCGTACTGTTATGTGCGAGTAAATGGCCGCATACATATGGCCCACAGAATCGCGTGGCACATACACAACGGCTGCTTTCCTAACGGTGAAATTGACCATATTGATGGGGATGGTCTGAATAACAGAATTGACAATCTTCGTGATGTTACTAAGTCAGTTAACAATCGAAATCAGCGTATGCGCATTGATAACACTTCCGGTTTTAATGGGGTATGTTGGCATAAGCGAGATGAAAAATGGTATGCAAAGATAAATACAAATGGCAAACGCAAGCATATAGGGGGTTTCAATGATCTAGAAGAAGCGGCGAAGGTATATCGTAAAGCAGCTGCCGAGTTAGGATATACAGTCAGACACGGAGTATGTGTATAAAAACATCAAAAATAAAGGGTTTAAGATGACGTATGATTTTGACAAGGAAAAACCTCCCGAGGGTGGAGAGGTCAGTTACGAAGATACCCTACCAGACATAACTGAAACCGAAGATGGAGGCGCGGTTCTGCGGCTCAAGAACGACAAGGATGAAAAGGCGCACCTGGAGCACTTTGCCAATATTGTTGACGAGGTAGATCAAAGCATGCTTGAAGAGGCAGTCTCTGACTTGCTT
>CAITSZ010000007.1 GCA_903895195.1 uncultured Chlorobiaceae bacterium | reverse complement strand
TTGCGCACTTCATCGCTCACCCGCCATTCAAGATCCGCATTCAGCTCGGCAAGTTGCTGCTGTTTGAGCTGCAACTCCTCCTGCACTTGTTGCCGTTGATCCACCTGGTCAAACAGAAGCGTGGTCTGTTCCTGCATGGCCTCTTCAAAACGCCTGCGTGAATCCACCTCCTTGGCGAGATCAAGGTTATTAGTCTCAAGCTCGGAAGTGCGTTCTTTGACAAGAGTTTCCAGATGGTCACGATACTGGCTCAACTCTTCCGACGCCTGCTGTGCCTGTTCCCATTTCCGGATATTGAAGCGTAACAAAACCAGGGTACCGACACCTAACAGGGCTGCTAAAGAAAACATTTTCATGGCATTGTTCAGCCATTCAGCACGATAGTCGGCCGTAGCCAGTCCTACATTGATATACAGAGGATAATTGGTGATTTTCCGGTAGGAAAAAATTCGTTGCACGGGGTCAATACTGCCCTGGTTGGTATATGTGCCAAAATTGTTTCCCTGGCGGATAAGCCGGGAGAATTCTTGTGAAACGGTCTTGTTACCGACGCCAAATCCTTTGGCTTCAGGATGGCGGGCGACGATAGCCAAATCATTATCGCGCAGAGTAATGACGCCGTGTTTATTCAAATTAAAGCCGGCGAAGTGTCGCTGGAAAAAATCGAGCGGGATATTTCCGTGGACTACTCCGGCAAAAGAGCCATCAGGATTATTAATGCGTCGGGCGATGACAATGATCCATTTGTTACTGACACGCCCAAGCAGCGGTTTTGCTATGAATAACCCCGCCTGAGGGTGATCGCGCAATGAGATAAAATAATCCCTGTCAGCCACATTCGCCACGGAAGCGGATTTTTGAAAGACACCATAGCGGATGTCGCCGTGGGCATCGGCAATGCGAAGATTGTCAAGCTCCGGTATGTTGTCCCGGTGCGCACTGATGCAGGCGTTAATGGCTGTGGCCGTCATCTTGCCGGCGGCAAGTTCCCGTTCCGCCTCATACATGACGGCCAGCAGTGCAACGTCAACCTTGTCGAAGATGCCGTCAATGCTCAGCTCCAGGGCCCGAACAAGATTTTGGCTCGTAACCTCTATCCGCCGCAACTGCTGCTGCCAACTGTTGTAAATGGAATAGCCGGTTAAAGCAAAAATGCACACATTAATAATCAAAACACCGACAACCAGTCGCTTTTTGAAAGGCAAATATTCAACTGCAGGCGTTGTCATACCGGAACCTCCCCTGGACCGTACACCGGCAACCTGACCATAAAGACCGTTCCCACACCCGGCTCACTTGTTAATGTTATTTCTCCACCATGCTTTTTGACAATGTCATAGCTGATGCTCAATCCCAGGCCGGTTCCCTTGCCAACATCCTTGGTGGTAAAAAAAGGGTCAAAAATACGATCGCGGATATCAGCGGCAATGCCACATCCCGTATCGGCAACCGTTAAAAGGACATGGTTCAACTCATTCGAGGTCGTAACTGTTATGCGCCCGCGCCCTCTGATTGCATGAGCTGCATTCACCAGCAGGTTGGCGATTACCTGGTTGATCTGTTGGGGATTACAGACAATTGTCGGGATCTCACCCAGGTGCAGCTCAAGTTCAGCAACGTATTTTATTTCATTGCGAACAATGTTGACCGTACTCTGCACACACTGGTTCAGGTCTGTCTCTTTCAGGCTGTTCTCATCAAGGCGGGCAAAATCCTTCAGATCAAGCACGATCCGCTTAACCCGTTCGGCCCCCTCCAGCGATTCTGCAATAAGCGGGGGA
>CAITSZ010000006.1 GCA_903895195.1 uncultured Chlorobiaceae bacterium | reverse complement strand
TAACAAAAGAAGCAAAAAAAATAGCACACAACATCGCAAGGATGCAGACCATTGTCGATAATATCCGGGGCTTCGCCAGCAAAGATCAAAATGCTGCAGCAACCAAGTTTGACTGCAAAGAGCCCATACATTCAGTCATCACCATCACGCAGAAAGAGTGCAGAGAAAAATCAATAGAGCTCGCTTTCCATTCGGGCCCCGAAAAACTGCCCATCAGAGGCAACCTCTATAAAGTGGAGCAGGTAATCCTCAACCTCATCCGCAACTCCATAGACGCCCTTGAGGAAAAAAGGGAACAGTTGGCAGTCGGCAGTCGGCAGTCGGCACTTTCTTCCCTCAGCCCTTCCCCCTTCATCTGCATTTCTGCAAAGCGCCAGAAAGAGAGCGTCATCATCAGCATCGAAGACAACGGCATCGGCATCAGCCAACAAAACATCCATTACATCCTCCAGCCTTTTTTTACAACCAAAGAATCAGGCAAAGGCACCGGACTTGGCCTGTCAATATCATCCAGCATCATCAAAGAGATGAACGGCAAGTTAAGCATTACAAGTACTCCGATGGAAGGCACAACCGTGCAGCTGATCATTCCCTTCGAAGAACGGCCGTACGGCGAGCATTGATAGTGTTCAGCCAGTTGAGTATAAAAAAGCACCCGATGGAAGGGGCCACCGTGCAATTGACCCCTGCCTTACACCTTACCCGGCATTTTCATCGCGCCTCATCCGTGACATTACTTTCACTGCCAATAGAAAGACATCAAATCATGTTCCAAAAAGAAGCTGCAAACCGCCACATATCGATTATGACTATAAAAAACAGCAGATTATAAACTGCAGTAATTATTTAACTCTGCGGTTATACGGCAAACGATGAAGGGGCAAAAAAGCGTTTTTACGCACACAAATTCGCACAACCGTGCGCAAACAGAGCTCTTCATCTGCATGAAGGGAGCAATCCTCCCAAGAATAAAATCACTCTCAACCCCTTTTATTACAGATAGAAAGTGGATCAGGTTTTTATTCGATGGGTTTATGGTACAGAATTTGATCTCCTTAAGACCAACAAGACTTTACCAGTGCCCTTTATCAAATGCATACCCAAAAGGAGCAGTAATGAGTGCCTTTACATGTCCGAAGTGTTGAAAAAGTACCAACGGAAATGAGAAGTCCACCCAGCAAAGTTAACGCAGAAAAGAATGTCAGAAATAGAAGTGACAGGGTGAGGAAATAGTAATCATTTGAAATTGCACAATGATCATAACTGAACTTCCGGAACTCACTTTAGGGAGCAGCTATAGGGTCCAGCTGAAAAACTCACAAAGCTCGATTGTCCGAAGGCTCTACTTGGGTACAGAAAAGCTCTGCGGAAACCCGGCACTTCTCTTTTCCGCAGGGGTGCCTCTTACAGGAGAGAGCAGCACAGCAGAGGCTGGTAAACTCCATAGCGTCAGCATCCCAATCCGAGAAATCTTTTTTATCGAAAAAACATGAAAAAGAATAAGGAATCCGCCATCGGGCGTTTAGAATTAAGGAAGCGGGCAGAGGAGCGACTGAAGAAAAACGGGGTTATATCAGATTTACCAACCTGTGAAGCAGAGTGGGTTCGCCTATTGAATGAGCTCTCGATGCACCAGATTGAACTTGAAATGCAGAATGAAGAGCTTCAGGATGCAAACAATGAAATTCAGAATGAGCGGCAGCGCTACGCTGAACTGTATAATTTTGCGCCGGTCGGCTATCTGACGCTTGCCGAAGACAGCACAATACTTGAAGCAAATCATACCATCAACAAAGTTCTCTCATTTGAGCGATCTTATCTAAAGGGTGTGCGCTTTGGGCAGTTTATTGCGCAGGCAGACCTTCCGGTGTTTAATACTATGTTGAAAAAGGTGTTCCAGAGCAGAACAATGGAACACTGTGAAATTATGATTGGTGACATTGGTCACCCAGAGCCCGCCTCACTCCGGCGAACCTTTCGCCTTGACGCCATTATCAGCGACAATCTGCAGCAGTGTCACCTCACCCTCATCGATTTCAGCGATACAAGAGAGGCTTTACAAACTGTGATAACGAAAGAAGCAAAATACAGGTGTTTGTTTGAAGCATCTCAGGAAGGGATTCTGATACTCGACTACAAAAGCCGTAAAATCGTTGATGCCAATCCCTTTATAGCACATCTTATTGGCTTTTCCATTGATGAAATCATAGGTAAAGAGCTTTGCGAAATCGGGGTTATTTTGGAAAAAGAGCTGTCACGAAAGGCAAATGTGGAACTACAAACAAATAAATATATCTGTTTTTCCGAGTTACCTCTGCAACACAAGTCCGGTCATATCATTGACGTTGAGTTTCTCAGCTACATCTATAATGCCGGTGATAAAAAAATGATCCAGTGCAATATTCGCGATATCACGCACGAGAAAAAGGTGAAGGAATATGAAAAAGCGATTATAGTCAGTAATCAGGAAACAATTCATGCTCTGGCATCGATGGTTGAGATACTGGATTCCTATACCGCAGGGCATCAGAAGCGAGTTGCTGAACTTACCGTCGCTATTGCCAAAGCTCTTCATCTATCTCAAAGCGCAATAGAGGGTTTGCAGCTGAGTACAATCCTCCATGATATCGGAAAGTTTAATATCGCTACAGAAATTCTGATCAAGCCGACTGAATTGAGCGATGCGGAAAAGGATATTTTACGCAATCATGTAGAGGCAGGCTACGATATCCTCAAGAGTATTCACTTTCCATGGCCGATAGCACAAACCGTGTTGCAGCACCATGAACGCCTTGATGGAAGCGGTTACCCCAACGGGCTCAAAGGAGACAGCGTCAGTGAAGAAGCAAGAATCATTGCCGTGGCCGATACCGTTGAGGCCATGACCAGCGCAAGACCTTACCGGCCTGCGATTGGAATAGATAAGGCGCTGCGGCATATTCAGCAACAGAAAGGGAAATTGTTTGATCCACTCATTGTTGATACCTGCGTCAAGCTCTTTCACGAAAAGAAGTTCACCTTTTCCACCAGGCCAGCCTCAGAAACGATTATTTCACTGGGGGGGGGGGGGATACGGAGAAACTTTATAAATCACTGTAAAGCCCCGAATAGGACGTACCGAAACCCCCGAAAGCAAGTAGCCTGAAAAGCAACATCTCCACCTGTTATCCTGTATATTCTGCAGACGTGGCGTGAGGCCCATACCGCCATACTTGCAACACCATGTGCATTCGGCCAGCTCAGGCACCTGCCAGGCGCTCCCTCTCCGCACTCCAGGCTCCATTTGCGCAGCCTCACTCCGCTACATTCCGCTGCTGTCCACAGGCGCTAAAGAACCCGCACACACTCTGGCTGCTGCCACAAAGAGAGTGCTTGCCGAAAAGCATGCGGCTCTTTGCGGCAAGAAGCAGCAGGCTTATGAGT
>CAITSZ010000005.1 GCA_903895195.1 uncultured Chlorobiaceae bacterium | reverse complement strand
GAAGGAGGGGCCAACCGTAGAAAAAAACAACTACCGCTTCAAAACGTGGTAGGAAATCATTACAAAATGACGTAGTCTAAAGACGCTGCCTGGGTGATTGCTAATTTCCGAAATTGGCTCATTTTTAATTTCCGACTACAGATGTGCCGATTGATGCCCGGTACGGGGATGAAATAAGTAATTTAAAGTATTCAAGAGTGGTTGGGGAGTTCTTGTGGAAAAACACTATCAATTTTGGTAAACGGGTATTTTACAACTACTATCTTCGGGACATGTCAATTGCCTCAATTGAACTCCCTCTCGGATTGGGTTTGTTGCTTTTTGGATTGTGTTTTGGTGGGTTCCATTGGATAGGTACAATGCAAACAGGTATTGTAAACTCTGCTGGTACAGTTATGTTGTCAGCCTTGCCATTAATCACGGGGATACAGTTGCTCTTGGCATTTATAAGTCAGGATATAAGAGATATCCCTAAGAGACCAATAACAAGAAAATAGGGTAGATTACAGGGGATGTAGTTTTATGAATTTTTTCAATCAAGATCTTTCTTTAAGAAAAATTGCTGTAGCTGTGTTGGGGAATCTGGCTATGACATTTTGGTTTATGCCATGGTTTGCAAAATTGTTGCATAAATTTCGTGGAGTGAACTTCGTTGATTGTAATGATGTTTTTATCGGAAGGAATGTTCTTATAGATAATAGTTTTCCTGAATTGATTTTTATAGGAAAAGATGTGTGGCTAACTGCTAACACGGTGGTGTTAGCGCACTCTAGTATAAGCAGACTGCAGAAGACAACCTGTCAACTGGACGAGATGTCTGGACCGGTTGTCATATCTGATGGTGTGTTTATCGGTTCGGGTTCAATTATTTGTCCTTCGGTTACAATAGGGAAAGGGGCATATATAGCTGCTGGTTCAGTAGTTACGAGCAATGTAGAGCCATTTTCCATGGTTGCCGGAGTTCCTGCAAAATTTGTGAAGTCTCTCGTATAATTGTTCTCTCTGCTATATCTTCTCCTCCTGTTGCCTTCCTTTAGCATCTGTATGATGCTCTGTAATTCTTTCCTATCGTTAAACTCCTCATGTCAAAATCACTCAGTCTCAGAAACAGTTATGTAATCGTATTGCTCATTATAAGCAGAATTGGAACAGCGTTATTTTCGGTATTGATTGGCTTAAAGAATGAAAATGGCATTCTAGTCTCTCCTTTTTTGAAGGTGACCGTGTATGATTATTTTTTTTACCAAAAGTTCATAGAGAGTCCCTTTTCTCCGTTATTCAAATTATTACAAACGAGAACCTTTGAGGAACTTAAACTTTGGTCAACAGGGAATATGTATGCCGGTCCTGTTTTCCCTCTATTAATAAACTTGTCTGGGTACGATGTTGGGAGCCCTTTGTTTCTCTCTTTTTTCTACATCGCTATAAGTATAGCTACAGGACTATTATGGAACTTTTATTTTGATAAAAAAGAGAGGGCTACTGCCTGGGAGCAGGTGACGATAATTCTGTATCCTTTGGCTTTATACTATATGCTTATAATCTCGACGGACTTAGTGTATAGTTTCTTTGTCTGCATTTTTTATCTCAGTACATTTGGTAGAGATAAGGTAAGCACGGCTTCTGTATCCACTGCTTTGCTTTCACTGTTATTATGTCTGCTGACGCGTCCTAACTCTATAACAATGCTTCCTGTGTTTATCTACTATATGTGGATAAACAGAAATCAGTTTTCAAAACTGTTCATCTCTCTCGTAGTTGCTGTTTTTTCCTTGATAGCTATTGTGGCCTGTACTTATTATCTGCCCTATTTTTTGAAGTTTAACTCCGCATCAGCGTTAATGACCTACTGGGGTATTGCTCAGGTAGTGTATGAAAAGGGTGTGTTTACTAATCTCCCTCACTACCTCAATCTCTTCTTATCCTGGTCATTATTAGGCATCACAAAGCTGCTCTACCTTTCAGGTATAAGAACGAGTTATATTGGGATTCCATACTACCTTCTGTTTCTAAGGGCAATAGGAGGGATTATGATACTCCCGGGTATTATTTTTTTGCTTGTTAAAGGTCATAGGTACGACAAAGTGTTACTCCTTACCTTCATGGTCCCCATCTTCATAGGTGTCTCCCAAGAACGCTACCTACTCCCTATCGCCCCCATATTAATACTCTACGGTATGAGGTTCTGGAAATCATTGTTTCTTCGCTCAAGAGAACGAGACATAACAGCTCTTTGAAGTGCTTCAGCTTAGGTAAGGCGGCTCGAAGATGACGGTGCAGGAAATTTCAGAATCATTTCTTTGTGATGTCAAATGTCAATGGTTTGCCCTCACCCAACTCAGCGAGGGTAACTTCTTCTACGAGACATTAAAGAGAGCTATAGAGCCCGATGAAACTCGCCATCTTCATCTCACGTAGTTCGTTCAGTTGTAGTTTTTCCTTTTGATAAAATATGATGATCTCTTGACTGCTCGTAAACCCTCTTGCCATAAGGTTGTTATCACTGCCAACACCACATGGAACCTTGTGAATTTTCGCAGTGGGTTGATTTCAAACCTTCTCAAAAATGGCTTTGACGTTATAGCCTTAGCCCCGGAGGATGGGTACTGCGAACGCCTTAAGCGTCTCGGATGCCGCTACATCCCGCTTGCCATGGATAATAAGGGGACGCATCCTGTTCATGATTTTCAACTCCTGCTTGGTTTTCTGAAGGTGTTTCTTCGTGAAAGGCCTGATGCTATTCTTGCCTATACGGTCAAGCCAAATGTCTATGGTTCTCTTGCTGCGCAAATGGCTGGAGTACCGGTTATCAACAACATTTCCGGTTTGGGCACGGCCTTTATCCGGGGTGGCTGGATGGCGGCTTTGGTTAGTTTGCTTTATCGTGTTGGATTGAGCCGCTCAAAGCGTGTGTTTTTTCAGAATGACGATGACCGCACTCTTTTTCTTGATAAAGGGCTTGTAAAAAGAGCGCAGGGTGACCTGCTTCCTGGCTCAGGGATAGATTTGGTGCATTTTGATGCCAGAAATTACGAGGTTGTTGAGCATAACGAAAGTGAACTCGTTTTTCTTATGGTTGCCCGTCTCCTTTGGGATAAAGGGGTTCGTGAATATGTTGATGCTGCACGAATTGTCAAAAAGCGCTATCCTGAAACGCGCTTTCAGTTGCTTGGTTTTCTTGATGTCCAAAATCAAACGGCCGTGCCCCGTGAAGATGTTGAGCTGTGGGTTCGGGAGGGCATTGTTGAGTATCTCGGTACTTCGGATGATGTTCGGCCTTTTCTTGCTGCTTCGGACTGCGTTGTTCTTCCCTCCTACAGGGAAGGGACTCCTCGCTCCCTGCTTGAAGCTGCGGCTATGGCAAAACCTTTGATTGCCACCGATGTTCCCGGTTGTCGTGAAGTGGTTCAGGATGGCGTGAATGGATATTTGTGTGAGGTTTGCAATGCAAATGATTTGGCCAATAAAATGCTTCAACTGATTGCCCTGCCTTCGCAGTTGCGATTGCAGATGGGTTCTCAATCGCGCAACATTGCCGAAACCCGCTTTGACGAGCAGATTGTGATTCGCAAGTATCTGGAAGTTATCTCTGAGGTTACGGGCAGAAAGAAAGTGCTGAGTAACGAGTGCTGAGTGCTGAGTCGAAGAGAAGAGATTTGTCCGCGAATTGCGCTAATTGGCGCGAGTTAGAAGAGAAGAAATATTTTGTAGATAAAACCTTATAGCTTTTGCTACTTATATGATACCTGTCAGAATTGCCGTTATCGGTCTTGGTTATGTAGGCTTGCCTCTTGCTGTTGAATTTGCCGGAAAGTACCCGGTTGTCGGGTTCGATATCAAGCAGGATCGGATTGATGAACTTCGGTCTGGTCGTGATGCAACGCTCGAAATAACCAGCGATCACCTCAAGAGTGTACTGAGGAATAACAACAGCGAGTCAACGGGACTTTTTATCACCTCAAGCCCCGGTGATCTTGCTTCCGCCAATTACTACATCGTTACGGTACCAACCCCTACCGATAAAAACAATCGTCCGGTCTTAACGCCACTCATAAAAGCCAGTGAACCAATCGGACGGGTACTGAAGCCTGGTGATATCGTAATTTATGAATCGACAGTTTATCCGGGCGCTACCGAAGAGGATTGTGTTCCGGTGCTTGAACGGGTTTCCGGCCTTACCTACTGCACCTCAGCCCTAACTTCCGAAAACTCAGCATTCAGCACTCAGGACTTAACACTGCCGACTGCGCACTGCCAACTGCCAACTGACTCCACTCAGCACTCAGCACTCGCTACTGAGTACTTTTATTGTGGTTATTCCCCCGAACGTATCAACCCCGGCGATAAAGAGCACACCGTCACCAAAATTAAAAAGGTCACTTCAGGCTCAACACCCGAAGCAGCCAGGAAGGTAGACGACCTCTACCGCTCCATTATCACTGCAGGCACGCATCTCGCCTCATCCATCAAAGTAGCCGAAGCCGCTAAAGTGATCGAAAATTCTCAGCGCGACATCAATATCGCCTTCGTTAATGAGTTAGCCATGATTTTCAACCGCATGGGTATCGATACCAACGAGGTTCTTGCTGCAGCCGGCACTAAGTGGAACTTTCTCGCTTTCAAGCCCGGTCTTGTTGGTGGCCACTGCATCGGCGTTGACCCTTACTACTTAGCCCAAAAAGCACAGGAGTACGGTTACCACCCCGAAATCATTCTTGCCGGCAGAAGGCTCAACGACAATATGGGCAAATACGTCGCCTCCGAAGTGGTCAAGCTTATGATAGCCCGAGACCATAAAATCAAAGGAGCAAAGGTTCTCGTACTCGGCATAACCTTCAAAGAAAACTGCCCCGACATCCGCAACACAAAAGTAGTAGATATAGTCAAAGAACTCCACCAGTACGGTGCACAGGTAGACATTTACGACCCCTGGGCCAACCCACAGGAAGTAATGCATGAATACGGCTTAAAGAGCCATTCCGCCCTAAACGGAAGTAAGTACGAAGCAGTTATTCTCGCCGTAGCCCACAAAGAGTTCCAAACACTCAATCTCAGAGCCTTAGCTTCATCTCAGCATAGTATTGTCTACGACATAAAAGGGATCTTGCCTCAAGATGAAATTGATGGACGTTTGTAGGAGAAGAGGGTATGCTCTTGTTGGATTGATCGGCGTGTGTTTGACCTGTATCGAGGCTCTTTTTTCTGTTTTTGCCACTATATTCCCATGAATGCACCACCCTCTCCTAAAAGTAACGTCACAGTCATCGGAGGAGGAATTGTCGGTCTCTCACCCATCGAAAAAGAGAGCACCATTGCCCCGCACCAGACAGGATACAACAGCGGCGTTATACAACTCAGGCCGCATCATAGCCGAAAAAGCTTTTTTTAAGTATTACGTTATATCCCTTCCAGTTCATATTTTCAGAAGCAAAGTTTGCTCCCAATCTGTGAGCTATGTCGACTTGTATTTTAGTTTCAACAATAACACTGGCCCTAATGAACATCGGAATCTTTAAAAAGTCGTTACAGCATTTTTTATCTACAGCCCTAATCACCTTTGCTCTCACTCCAGCAGCATTTGCCGACGCTGGGGATATCGCCTTGACCGCTAAAGGCGGTACCCTTGGACTTGGTGCTGAGGTTACCGTAGGTTTGGCCCAGACCTTTAATGCACGAGTGGGATACAATACCTTCAGCTACAACAGCAACTCAGTCCAGAGTGATATTGAATACGACTATAAGGTCAATTTCAAATCAATCCCGCTCCTTGTGGACTGGCATCCCTATGTCGACAAAGGGTTCAGAGTCTCCGCTGGAGTCGTCATCAACAATACCGAGATAACAGCCGCAACATCACAAAGCACCTATACAATCGGCGACTATACCTACTTCGCCTCGCAGGTGGGAATGCTTACTGGTAGGGTTGATTTCAACCAAGTGGCTCCTTATGCAGGAATTGGATGGGGAAACGCCCTCTCTAAAGGTTCCAGCCTCACCGTTGTAGCCGATATCGGCGTACTCTTTCAAGGAACACCTCAGCTAGAGCTCATCGCCCACAGCCCCTACGCCACTAACCCGGAGTTTCAGCGCCAACTCGCAAAAGAGGTCGCCGACATCAAAACCACCACCGACAAAATCAAATACTACCCCGTTTTCTCACTCGGTCTAGCCTACAAGTTCTAATCCTTCCCCCAGACCTTCGAAGGTAACTCTCTCTCTCTCTCTCTCTCCCTCAGCCCCTCCCATTAGCGCAGTCTGCCAGGCCCGGTACACTGTGCTCTCGTTGTAATCTTACGCACACTTGTGCGCGTTCGCCTTATAAATGAGTGTTTGCGGGACGTTGTTTTTATCGTACAGTTCAAGCCTCTGCAGTCGTTTATATTGAAAACCTTATGGGCGGGTCTGAAAAGGATTTTGCTCGTGAGGTTTTTGTGTTTTCGCAAGATTTTTGGGACGGGATTCATAATGAACATGTGCAACTTTCTTATTGCTGGGGGGAGGTCGCTCTGGGGGGGGATATTTTGTAATCGTGGGTGGGTGGTGTATATTTATTGAGAAAATTGATAATGGAGGGGAGTCGCGTAGCAATGTTCTTTCTTTCATACCGTCTAATAAAAGGAAACAGAAGGAGGCATCATGCAAGCAGCTAAATTTTCAGAGATACGCAATCAACTTCAGCTCAATGATGATAAAATATATTTTTATACCATTGACAAAGATGGGACTATACTGCTCCGTAAAGCTTCAGACTACGAGTTACTCGCCGAAGAAGGTCTGAAGGAAATCTACTTGGCAGAACCTGATGGCTTGTGGGAGAAGTGCCTTGAGGATTAACCAACGAGAGGTCATTCTTATACCGTTTTCTTTTTCAGACCTTTCCGGAACAAAGTTTAGACCCGCACTTGTTATTTCAAATGATGAGTATAACACCAAAAATCAGGACGTTGTAGTTCTTGCTATAACCTCAAATCTCTTACCAAACCGATACAAAGTGTTTCTCGATCGCAACGATCTTGATACAGGATTCATTCCTGTCAAAAGCGCAATAAGGGTAGATAAGCCATTTTCGTTCCTGCAGGCAAAGGCCCTAAAAGTTCTCGCGAAAATATCCACGCAAAAACCTCAACAAGTCAAAACGACACTGCAAAATATCCTATAGCTTTTGCATGAGAAAAAAGTAAGGGATTGCCGGAATGCTTTAAGTCATTCAGGCTCTGATTGATGTAATTTAATTGTGTCATAATGTTGTTAATTGAGAATAAATCTCGATCTTGTTATTGCAAAAGATACGTAAAATATACGTTAATTAAGAGTCTGATTTAACAATAATTTCCGATTTAGATGCTGAAAACACGGGTTGAGTGTGTAATTTGTCCATTTCCATCATCCTAAAACATTCAAAGTTCTTTCTAAACTCAGTCCTGAAAAAGTTGCCAACTGCAGACTGCCCACTGCCAACTATTTTCATTGCAAACTGTCCTGTCATCAATTGCCAAGTGGGCAGGGGAAGAGAAGAAAGTTGGCAGTTGGCAGTTGGCAGTTGGAAAGGAATAGAAAGGGAGAAAGTTGGCGGTTGGCGGGGGAGAAAGTGAAGAGGTTGGCAGGCGATCGGTTAAGGTGGCGGTGGGAGGGTTTGACGATGTGAGGGGTGTTAATGAAATTTACAAAACGAACCCATTCAGTTATTTTGCAAAAGGGGATGCTTTCGTATGGCTATAACTTCTTAGGGGGGCCACTTTTTTTTACAAGTCCACGCCTGACTTTAAGCCGGTGTAAGGTCGGTTACTCCAACCAAGGTGATGTAAGGTGTTGGAGCTGCCTGTTGTGCCAGCGCTACTGCAATGGGGGTAAGGCCCGAAAATATGTTATTACAGCGTATAAGTTTGTATTTCATTAACTCTCTTTACAATATTAATGTTCCGGGATACAAAAAAAACCAAGAAATTATTTTAGATACCGGATTCACACTGTAAATACTGTAAGGCCTTTATATCGACACCTCTGTTTTTATTATATTAGGGAGCCAATTAACAATAACTACTATGAAAAATGGCGACTATTGTCATTAATGGAAAAACATACGATTCAGATATCCTTACAAAGGAGGCCCGTGACAAAATTCTTATGGCACAGGTCTTCGACAAGCGTATCAATGAGTTGAAAAATGATCAGGTTATGGCTCAAATTGCCTTGAATACTGTTGTGCTTGAGCTTGAGGCTATGACTGCCGGTAAAATGACTGCAGTCCAGCCTTTACAGACGATCGCGCTTGAGCCTGTTGCAGAAAAGTCTGCTCCGGAAACAAAAACATCAACAGCGAAGAAGAAAACTTCACGCACAAAATCTTAATTGTTATGTCAAAAATTACTATTGACGGTGCCGAATACGATATCGATACCTTTTCGCAGGAAGCCAAGTCGCAACTTGCAAGTATTCAATTTGTCGACAATGAGCTTGCCCGGCTTCAGGCCACGGCTGCTGCACTGCAGACTGCCAGGAATGCGTATCTCATGGGGCTGAAGAATTCGTTGCCTTCATTTGCTGGGGATACTATAAAACTTTCTTGAAAGAAAGTGCCGAGGGAAGAAGGGAGTTGGCAGTGGGCAGTTGAAGAGAATAGTTGGCAGTGAAGAGGGGGGGGATGGAATATATTTATGGGGTGGATGAAAACTGTTGAGGGTGAGCTGGCGGAGCGGAGAGCTGAGGTGGAGAGGCTCTTTGGTGTTTATAAGGAAAAGGAGTTGGGGCTTGAGGAGTTGAGGCTTACTCTTGAGCACTTTCAGCTTCGGTATGCTCACGTGGTTGCTCAAAAGCAGGTTGTGCTTGAAGGGCTTAATGCCCAGCTGGATGAGATAAGGGCCGGGAAAATATCAAATGGTCGGCCGCTTAACAAAACAAGTGCAGCGGGTGCAGCGAAAAGAGGATCGTCAGTTGTAGATGATGAGGTTATAATCATTGATACCAGTACCGCGGCACACTCTCTTCGAGATGCAAAAGAGGCAAAGAGAGTGTACAGAAAGATTGCCGCCATCATCCATCCTGACAAGGCTAAAGACGGGGTGGCGCATGAATTGCGGACAACATTGATGGCTCAATTAAATGAGGCTTACGGACAAAAAGATATTCGTAAGATGAAGAGTATTCTTGAGGAGTGGTATGAAAGTCCCGAGTCAGTTACCGGTGATGATAGTGCGGCTGAACTGCAGAGGGCTCGCCGTGTTATTGCGCGTATTAAAAGAGGCACATTGACTATAGAAGCTGAGATATCAAAGATAATGGCATCAGAAATGTATGTCATTATGGTAAAGGCAGATGAAGCAGAAAGAGCGGGGCGGGATATACTTGCGGAAATGACGGCTGAAATTGATGCCAAAATAGAGGCGGCCAGAAGTACACTTTTTATGCGGATGTACGCATAGGCAGCAACGAACTGTACGATATGAATGTCGTCCCCTAAGTGAGGGTTTTTGGAAATAGTTTAATGTGAGAGTTTTGGTGGAGCTTAGTAAGGTTACGGTTACCTATAGTGAGATTGAGGACCGGATTTGTATGTCGGCCCTGGTCAAGGAGGGGGATCCGGTGGTGTTCTGGCTGACGTATCGGCTTTGCAGCCGGCTGATTCCTGCGCTTACCGGTCATCTTGAGCGCTCGGTGTCGCGCTCGGCTTTGGTTGATATGGGTCTTTTGCTTGCCTGCCAGCAGCGTGATGCTGAGTGGCAGCATGAGCCTTCTGAGCCTGTGAGTTTCAGCGCGGGTTCGATGGCGGTGTTGCCGGAGAGAGTTGATCTGGCTTGTTCGGCGGAGAGCGTTACGTTGTTGTTTCCTGTTGGTGATGGCGAAACGAGGAAGCTGCAGATGAGTATGCTGGAGCTGAGGCAGTGGCTGGCGATTGTGCACCGGCAGTTTCAGCATGCTGGATGGCCGATGCAGGTGTGGCCGGAGTGGTTTACCGAGACTGAGCCTGGGCCTGGAAGGAATTGATGTAGTGTAACTGTACGATAAGAATAACGTCCCCTAAATTGTCTTTGGGGTTTAATTTTATTTTAATTATCGTGTTTGAGTTCATGTTGGGTTGAGGTATTTGGTTTATTCGTATGTGTGTTATAGATTGTTTCGGTTTTCAGATAGTGCATGTCGAGGTATAAAATAAAGAGAGTGTTGTTATGGCTAAAGTGAAGAAAGAGGAGCCGTCGTTAACGGTTAATGGAGTTCAATATATTGTTGCCGGGCTTTCTGAAGAGGCGAAAAGTCAGTTAGTGAATGTGCAGGCGACCGAGGCTGAAATTAATCGTCTGCAGGTACAGCTGGCAATTGTGCAGACTGCACGGAATGCTTATCATCAGGCGCTTATTGCAGCGCTTCCGGCCAAAAGCTGAGGAGCTGGAGGATGTGGGTTGTTTGCGATGAAAATATTACGGTGTTGATGGTTAACTACAGGGGTGTGTTATTATGAATTTCAGTGTGATTGTCTGTGAAAGGAGCTAAAGAAAATTCACCGTTGCGCGATGCTTTGATGGCATTGTTTCCCTCTCTCAAGCAGGCTTTTTATTTCAGTGTGGTCGTCAATGTGCTGGTGCTGGCACCGAGCGCGTATATGATGGAGGTGTATGACCGTGTGGTCAACAGCCGGAGTCATACAACGCTGCTTATGGAGACGCTGCTGGTGGTTGGCGTTTATGCGTTGCTTGAGGCTTTGGAGTGGGTTCGCCGCCAGGTTATGCATGATGCCGGTATGAAGCTTGACATGAGGCTCAGGGAGCGTGTGTTCAGTGCGATTTTTTCAGCGCGCGTTTTGAACCTTCCTGTTCAGGGTGCTCAGGCTTTGCGGGATCTTAGAACTATTCGTGAGTTTCTGCCTTCCCCTGCTTTGCTCTCTTTTGTTGATGCTCCCCTTGCCCTTCTTGTTTTAATTCTGATTTTCTGGATGTCGCCTTCGTTGGGCTGGTTTGCCGTGGCCGGTGCTCTGGCGCAGTTTGCCATTGGTGTGGTGAATGAACGCCGTATCCGTGAGCCGCTGATGGCTGCAAACCGGAGTGCTGTCGGTGCCCAGAATTATGCTGACGGCGTGATACGCAACGCTCAGGTTATTGAGTCGATGGGAATGCTTGGCGCTATACACCAGCGGTGGATGGGGCGTCAGCAGGATTTTCTTGTAAACCAGGCGGTTGCATCTGATCATGCGGGTACGAATTCCGCGCTTTCCAAACTTATACAGAGTCTGTTGAGCTCGCTGCTGCTCGGCATGGGTTGCTGGCTCACGCTTAAGGGTGAACTGCATGGTTCGGGCATGATTGTGGCGTCTATTCTTGGAGGCAGGGTGCTTGCTCCGCTTGTGATGATTATCGGCAGCTGGCGCCAGATTGAGATGACCATGGAGTCGTATAATCGTCTTGATGGCCTCTTGAGGGAGCTTCCTTTGCGGGAGAAAGGTATGGCACTTCCTCCACCATCCGGATTCCTTTCGGTTGAGGGGGTTATTGCCGGTGCTCCGAGAAGTCCGGTGCAGATTATAAAAGGGGTAAGTTTCAGAGTCTCTCCCGGCGGGTCGCTGGCGATTGTGGGCCCATCGGCTTCGGGTAAAACTACTCTTGCCCGATTGCTTGTCGGTATATGGCCGGCAATTCAGGGCAAAGTGCGGCTTGACGGTAATGATATCTATCAGTGGGACAAGGATGAACTTGGGAAGTATATAGGGTATCTGCCGCAGAGTATTGAACTTTTTGAGGGCACTCTTGCTGAAAATATAGCGCGTTTTGATGTGCCGGATCTGGATAAGGTTCGTGAGGCCTGCAGAATGGTTGGCCTTGCGGATTTTATTGAGCAGCTTCCAGAGGGGTATGAAACAGAGATCGGTGATGATGGTTCGTTCCTTTCGGGGGGTGAACGGCAGCGTGTTGCGCTGGCCAGGGCGGTTTATGGCATGCCGAAGTTTGTGGTGCTTGATGAGCCGAATGCCAGCCTTGACGAGGCGGGCGATGTTGCACTGCTCAATGCTGTTCAGCTGTTACGGGCTCAGGGTACGACGGTTATTGTGATAACCCATCGTTTGAATATTCTGGGGGCTATAGAGCACATGCTTGTTCTCGTTGACGGGCAGATTCAGCGTTTCGGCACCTGCCAGGAGGTTCTTGCAGCTTTGCAGGCTCCGCCGGCAGCCTCACAGCCTTCAAACCCGCAACCACAGGGCTAACTCATATTCGAAAGTATAAATATTTCAATGAAACCTGATTTTTTTGATCGCAGCGTCTTGTCCCGTCAGCTCTGGACTTTTCGGAGAGAGTTTGTGTGGGTAGGCATTTTCAGCCTGATTGCCAATGTGCTGATGCTGACACCGACCATTTATATGCTTCAGGTCTATGGGCGTGTCATGAAGAGCGGCAGTGAGCTGACGCTTTTGATGGTGACGTTGTTTCTTGTGTTTTTTTACGGGATCATGGCTTTTGCCGAGTGGATTCGCTCGCGTCTCCTGGTTCGGGTTGGCGTGAGGCTTGATGAAGCGCTTAATTCGCTTGTGTTTAACGCGAGCTTTAAAGCCTATTTGAACCGTGGCAAGCATAACGTAACAGAGGCATTTTCGGATTTGACCAATATCCGTCAGTTTCTGACAGCTAACGGGATGATCGCTTTTTTTGATACACCCTGGACTCCGATTTATATAGCGGTGATTTTTCTGCTCAGCCCTTTTCTTGGCTGGCTTTCTATTTTATTTGCTGTTATACAGCTTGGGCTAACCTGGCAGAGCCATCGGCTTTCGACAAAGGAGATTGAGAGTGCGGCTGAGGCCGGTAACGACAGCTACCGCTATGTGCAGAGCAAGCTGCGCAATATTGAGCCGGTTCATGCTATGGGAATGGAGGGTAACCTGCAGGAACGCTGGTTCAGGCTGCATGATACTTCGCTTGCCAAGGCCGAACAGTCGCTGGACAGGCAGCATCGTCAGCAGTCGTTCGGCAAGTTTGTCCGCTACACCATGCAGTCGTTGACGCTTGGAGCCGGTGCTCTGATGGTGATTGAGGGCAAGATGGCCGCAGGGTCGATGATTGCTGCAAATGTGCTTATGTCGAAGGCGCTTCAGCCCCTTGACCTGGTAGTGGCCACCTGGAAGCCTTTTGTTCAGTCGAAAACTGCGTTTGGCCGGCTGGAAAAACTTCTTGAGGATTTTCCGGAGCGTCACCCTGGAACAAAGCATCAGGATCCGCTTGGTGAGGTCAGGCTTGAGGCTCTTACGGCCAGTGTTGAGGGTCGGGATACGCCTATATTGCATGAGCTCAATGCTGTGTTTCCTGCCGGGCGCGTCACGGTGGTGGTTGGTCCATCGGGGTCGGGGAAATCAACCTTGGCACGGTGCGTTGTGGGTGTATGGCCGAAGCGTGAGGGGCGTCTGTTGATTGACGGCGAGCCGATTGAGAGTTGGGACCGGACGGAGCTTGGTCCTCATATCGGGTATCTGCCGCAGGATATTGAGTTGTTTGACGGCACTATTGCTGAGAATATTGCACGTTTTGCTGAAGTTGATTCAGAGAAGGTTATTGAGGCAGCGAAGAGAACAGGGATTCATGAGATGATTCTGCATTTTCCTCACGGTTATGATACCCAGATAGGCGAGGCGGGTGGAATGCTTTCGGGAGGTCAGCGCCAGCGGCTTGGTCTGGCAAGAGCGATGTATGGCAATCCGGCAATTCTTGTGCTTGATGAGCCGAATGCCAACCTCGATGATGCCGGAGAGCGTTCTTTGCTTGAGGCGGTAGTTAATTTGAGGAATTCCGGTAAAACAGTGATTCTCATCACGCATCGTCCGAATGTTCTTGGTGCAGCGGATCTGCTCGTTGTGATGCAGGGAGGAAGGATAATCCATTGCGGCCCTCGTGATGAGGTTCTGGCGGCAATGCGTCCGGTCGGTGCGCAGCCGGAACTTGCGGAAGCTTGATTCATATTTTAGAAAAGATTAAAGTATAGCAATAAGGATAGCAATGAGTATTCGTGATTTAGTACCCATAAAGAGGTCGGTTCCGGCAGAAAATGGCAAAGGAGCTGCGTATCGTGATACCCGAAGCCCGATACGGCTGGGCATCTGGATTTTGCTCGTGGGGTTTGGCGGATTTCTGCTTTGGGCTGCTTTAGCACCGCTTGATGAGGGTGTGCCCTGTCAGGGAACCGTGAGCATTGCGACGAAGCGTAAAGTGGTCGCAAATTTGAGAGGGGGCAGTGTAGAGAAGGTCTCAGTCAAGGAGGGGCAGCTGGTGCGCGAGGGGGATGTGCTGATGAAGCTTGATGCACAGACAGCGAAAGCACGGTATTATGAGGTTCATCAGCACTACATTGGTATGAGGGCAACTGCGGACAGGCTTATTGCGGAGATGAAGGGTGCAGGCTCGATTACCTTTCACAAGGATCTGCTGACTGATCTTGATCGGCCACTGGCTGAGCAGAACATGCAGAATCAGCGGCGTCTTTTTTTGTCGCGCAGGCAGTCTCTGCAGATTATTAATGACCAGCTGGATGGAATGAAGGCGCTCGTTAAGGAGGGCTTTGCTCCGGTCAGTCAGCAGCGCGACCTTGAGCTGAAGGTTTCTGATTTTATGACCAATACAGCATCGCAGCTGGCGCAGGTTCAGCTTGAAGTTGGGGCTGATGCTGAAAAGACCAGGGCTTTAGCCCAGGAACTGGCCGATACCGAGGTACGGGCTCCGGCATCGGGCCAGGTGGTCGGGCTTCAGATACAGTCGGTTGGAGCGGTAATTCAGCCCGGTCAGAAGATTATGGACATTGTGCCGCTGAATGAGGGGCTTCTTATTGATGCAAAGGTTTCGCCCCAATTGATCGACAGCATTCGTAAGGGTCTGCCGGTTGAAGTTAGCTTTTTTTCGTTTTCGCACTCTCCGCAGCTTGTTGTTAATGGAGAGGTGGAGTCAGTTTCAAAAGATATAGTGACGGATCCAGGAGTTAATCCGATGATGCCGGGGGCCTCTTATTACCTTGCCCGGGTGTTTGTGACTGTTGAGGGTATGAAAACCCTTGGCAAGCGACAGATGCAGCCGGGTATGCCGGTGCAGGTTATTGTTAAAACCGGTGAGCGTTCGCTGTTGACCTATCTTGTTGATCCATTGTTCAAGCGGATTACGGTTTCGATGAAGGAGGAGTAAAGGTTTGTTCATCACCGTTCCATTGAAGAGTTGATACATTATTATCATACGAGTTGTTATGAAACTATTGGTGAGGTTGTTGGTTATTGCCGGGTTATTTGCAGCCGTGCCTGCATATGGCGGGTCGTTTGATTTATCCACGGCATATCAGAAAGCGGTGGTGTATGATGCCCAGATACGTGCGGCAATGGCTGATGCCAGGATATCGAAGGAGGAGATTGGAAAAGCGAGAGCTGAATTTCGGCCGAGAGTCAGCATGAGCGCTACGCGGGGAAGGAATGAGACGCTAAGCACCACTCCGTATTATGCCGGCACATACCTCCACAACGACCAGTTTTATAATTCTATAAACTATGGTTTTACGGTGCAGCAGCCGTTGTTTAACATGTCGAGCATTGCGCAGTATAAACAGGCTAAAGCTGTAGCTGCAAAAAGCGACAATCTGCTGCTGAATGAAGAGTCGAATCTGATTATCAGAATTACCGAGGCCTACTGTAATGCGTTGTACTCCGAGGATAATTATGAGTTCAGCCAGTCGCATATAAAGGCCTCACTTGAGCAGCTGCAGCAGACGAAACGACGCTTTGAAAAAGGGTTTGGAACCATTACCGAGGTAAGCGAGGCTCAGGCTGCTTACGATATGGCACTGGCGGAGGGAGTTGAGATTGTCAATAATCTTGAATACAGCCGCCGAGAGCTGGAGCGTATGGCAGGGGTCTATCCTGATGAGCTCAGTAAACTTGTGCCCGATAAAATTGTTCTTGCCCGCCCTAACCCTGATACGGTTGAATCGTGGATTGCTCTTGCCCGTTCAGACAGTCATGAAATAGCCGCTGCGCGCCAGGAGGTGCAGATATCGCGTAGAGAGCTCCAGAAACAGGGGGCTGCCCGTTATCCTTCGATTTCGCTGGTCGGGTCGAGGAACTATTCGGAGAGTGATAACAATTATACCATCGGATCGGCCTATGATACCTATTCTATAAGTCTGCAGGCGAGTATGCAGCTTTATTCGGGAGGGTATGTGAGTGCTGCGGTTCGTCAGGCTACCGCAAGACGGTTGAAAGCTCAGGAGCAGCTCAGCTTGCAGGAGCGGGGTGTGGAGTCGAATGTGCGCAAGTATTTTAATGGTGTTATAAGCAGTATTTCGCAGATTTCAGCGTATCAGCAGGCTGTGAAGTCTGGTGAAGTTGCTTTGAAGGGTACTAAAAAAGGGTTTGAGGTCGGGTTGCGCACGAATATGGAGGTGCTTGATGCGGATCAGAAGCTGCTTTCAAACAAGCGGAATCTTGCCAAGTCGAGATATCAGTATATTTTGAGCCGTCTGCAGCTTAAGGATAGTGCCGGAACGCTCGCAGCCAGCGATGTTGATGAGGTGAATGGATGGCTGAACGCTAAATCAGTTGGCAGTCGGCAGTAGAAGAGTTAAGAGAGTTGGCAGTTGGCAGGTAAGAAAGAAAGTGCTGAGTGCTGAGTGCTGAGGGGGAAGAGGGGATAGTTGGCAGTGGGGGGGATAGTTGAGAGGATTTGGGGGTGGTTCTTTGGTGTAAAAAAGATTGGTTTGATGATTATAATGTGGATCGTATGAAGGTCAGTGTTATCACACCATCGTTTAATCAGGGACAATTTATAGAGCGTACTCTTTTGAGTGTTGCCCGGCAGAGTGGAGTGGACGTTGAGCATCTGGTTATGGATGGGGGCAGTACGGATAACACCGTTGAGATACTGACACAGTTCTGTCCTCCGCTTCGCTGGGTATCGGTGCCTGATAAAGGACAGGCTGATGCTGTGAATAACGGCATTCTTTCATCAGATGGTGATGTCATCGGGTGGCTTAATTCTGACGATATTTATTATCCCGATGCAATACGTCGGGTTGTGACCTTTTTTAAAGAACATCCCTCTGTTGATGTGGTTTACGGTCAGGCTGACCACATTGATGTGCATGATTATCCGTTTGAAGCGTATCCCACCGAGCACTGGAATTTTGAGCGCTTACATCAAACGTGTTTTATATGCCAGCCAGCCCTTTTTTTTAGACGAAGGGTGGTAGAAAAAAATGGCTTGCTTGATGCATCATTGCATTATTGCATGGATTATGACTATTGGCTGCGCCTGAGTTATGCCGGTGTCAGGTTTGCTTACCTCGAGGAAAAACTTGCCGGGTCAAGGCTTTACAGCGGCAATAAAACGCTTGGGGAAAAAGTACCTGTGCATGCCGAAGTCAACGACATGTTTAAAAAAAACAGTGGAAAAGTACCGAAATTGTGGCTGCAAAAATATGCACAGGTCTCTATGCATGAAAGGTTAGGTGGAATAGCGAGGTCCAAGATAGAGTTCTCTGTTCGTTATGCTTTGGCTAAAATGCACTGGAACGGCAAGTCATCCTGATTCTATTGCGGTTGCTGCAGTCGCGATACAATCCTTTCAAATTGCTCTTGAAAGCAGAAGTCGTGTCCATTGATTCCTTCTACGATCACATTCGGGCAAATATAGTAGACCTCCAGTATCCGCTTTACTTTCAGTGCTTCTGCCAGGGAGAATGGAAATGATTGATTTCCTATAAAAAACTTACATCCCGCGATCAGTTGTGCCAGCTCGAGAAAGTTTGAAACAGGTTGATATTTAATGGCCGGCAGCACCTGTTTCATCTCGTTGAATTCTTCCGGAACTCCTACAAAGATCAAATTCCTGTATTTCTTTAAAAAGGAGTAGTCAATGCCGGGCGAGTGGTAACCGAGGCTTCGGGCAATTACAATGTAGTCGTTGAATGAGTTATCAGGAGTTACTGTAAGCCAGGGTTTACCCAGGTCGGCATTGACTGCAAAATGTAAAAAATACCATCGGGCGATGCTGCCTGAATGGGTATCAAAAGGTGAACGCCGAAAAACGTCGAGGTCGTAGTCTATAGATTGATTTTGATAGATGGCACATTTTTTAATGTTCGATTGAGAGAGCAAGAGCGGCTGAAGCATCGCTACCATATTGCTGTTAAGCATCACCCCATTTAAAGGGTGTTTTCCTCGTTCAACAGAGTAATTCATTGGATGATCTACATTGAGAAACAGCTCAATCGATGCATTATCTGCCAATGCGAATGCAGCAGGGAGAGAATAAATTATATCACCTGCGTTGCCGCTATGTTTGAAGGAGTACGATGGCTTTGTATGAGCCGGAAATACAATTCTACCGGTATTGGCTTTGTTTAGAAATAGTTGGTCCCGTTCCTGCAGTTTTATTTTATGATAGAGATCGCGGTCAGTTGCTTTCAGGAATGTCCGGGTGAAAAAATTCATAACGTATCTTGTTTTGTAATTACTCAGTCAAGTATATCCAATTCTCATCGTCTTTACAATGGCTTTTGCGCTAGAAGTCCATCAGTGTTTTTGCTGTGTATGATGGGGACCTCCACAACAGGCAAAACGATGGAGAATTAGTATATTGGCCTTTGTAACTTGTTTTACTTATAGATAGATAGAGCTATGCCATACAACTTTGGCCGACACGTTGTCGTTATTCCGGTGTTTAATCAGCTGCATTACACCACGTTGTGTGTGGAAAGCCTTCTGAACCAGAATGTGAGAGCTGAGGAGATACTGATTATCGACAACGCCAGCTGTGATGAAACGCCGCTGTGGCTGGCAAAGCATCCCGACTTGAAGCATCTTCGCAACAGTGTCAATCTGGGTTGCGGCTGTGCCTGGGTTCAGGGTGCTGTGCTGAGTCAGGATGCGGAGTGGGTTGTGCTTTTGAATAATGATGTGGTTGCCGGGCCTGATGCAATCGGGGCTTTGATCAACGCGGCTGAGCGCGAGAAGCTTCTGGTGGTGAGCCCTGCACTGCTGGAGGGAGCTGACGATTACGGGTTTGATGAGTTTGCCGTTGGATATAAGCAGAAAATGTCGGGGATGATTCGCCGCGGGCGGTTTCATGGGGTCTGTTTTGCTGTGCATCGGAGTGTTTTCGAAAAAGTCGGCTTTCCCGATACAGATCGTCGTCTGGGCGGATACGAGGATGCCGAGTTCCTTTTTAGATGCAGGCGCGCGAACATTCCTGTCGGTATTGTCGGTGATTCGGTCTTTCACCACTTTGGGTCGATTACCCAGAAAGCTATTGCTGCAAAAACAGGACAAAAGTCTTTGGGTGATCGCGAATATTTCAGGAACAGGGTCGGTTCTACATGGTGGGCAAGAAAGTCAGAAAAATTCCTGATGTGGTTTACCTACAGGAAATGGGTTAATGCTGAACGGCTAACATCTGGGTTTACCTTGCATATGGTACGCAAAGAAGGCGAGTGGGAGCTCAATTGATGCATGGCTTGGGAGACGACAGGGTGCGGGCTACTTTTTTTTTGATTACCTATAATCAGGAGCTCTATGTCCGCGAGGCAATCGAGGGGGCGTTCAGCCAGACCTACTCACCCCTGGAGATTGTCATCTCCGATGACTGTTCGACTGACGGAACTTTCAGAATCATCGAAGAGATAAGCAGGGGGTATGAAGGTCCTCACAAGCTTGTTATTAATCGGAACCCGGTTAATCTCGGGCTGATAGGGCATATCAATTCTATTACGACCCTGTCGTCGGGCGAACTTATTGTCTACGCCGCGGGCGACGATATATCACTTCCCGACCGGACGAAAAAGCTGGTAGAGTGCTATTTGGCTTCGGAACGAAAGGCGTCACTGATTCATTCATCGGTTTATCTGATTGATAATGCAGGTAATATTCAAGGGTCAAGGACTCCGGAGGTTATAGAACACGGAATGGAGATCGCTGAAATGGCTCTGAGCGGGTCGCTGATTATTGGCGCGACTTCGGCGTTTACGAGAAAGATCGAAGAGACGTTTGGCCCGATCAGGTACCACAAATGCATTGAGGATCTCGTGATGGGGTTCAGGAGCACTTTGATCGGGGGGCTCGATTCCATTAAGGAACCGCTTGTTCTTTACAGGCATGAAGCTGGCATAACGGCCAGATCTGATATGACGCAACAGACTTGCGATCAGTGGACGAAAAGAAAAATATGCGATAAGGAAGCTTATCTGGCGGTGCTGTCACAGAGAATCGACGATCTCAAGCGGATAGGGAATGAGGATTTGCTTCCTTTATTACAAAGGAAACGATTTGAGGAACTTTTAACCCGAAAAGTCTGGATAGGGGACTATAACTTTGTCAAGCTTGCACCTTATTCGTTAAAAAGAGGCGTTTTGAAGGAATTTGTCAATTCTTGGCTCCGCGAAAAAAAATGGCGATTCTTTTTTTCTCTCAAGAATTTCATGTATAAGCCGGATAATTCTTAGCGCGCATGAAGATTTGTTTTGTATGTGATATGCGTTTGCCTACCAAAAAGTATGGCGGAACTGAGCGAGTGGTTGAGTGGCTGGTTATGGAGTTTTTAAAAATGGGGCATACTGTTGTACTGGTTGCGCCGACAGGAACCTCCATTCAAGGCGTGACATGTATTGCTGCAGACAGCCATGAAGAGGCTTTACTCGCTATCCCGGGCAATGTTGATATTGTTCATTTTCATGCCCGCCCTCCTGAATCAGATTTTGCTTTGCCCTGGCTCTATACGTTGCATGGTAATGCGCAGGACATTTCGCTGCTGCCGAAAAACACTGTGTTTATAAGCAGGAATCATGCTGAGCGGCACCAAGGCAGGCTCTTTGTTTATAACGGAGTCAATCCTGCGGAGTTCGTTTTCAGAGAGCATAAAAAAGATTATTTATTGTTTCTCTCTTTAATCAGAAGAAAGGATAAGGGGGCAGCAAGGGCAATGAAGCTTGCACGAAGGTATGGAATGGAAGCGGTGTTTGCAGGAGGAACACGTTTGGATTTACTGAAATCAGGCGGCTTTCTGGATAGCTTTCATCCGATGCTGCACTTTGTTGGAAAAGTTGCCGGCCATGAAAAAGCTGAATATTTTGCGAATGCAAAGGCTCTTCTTTTTCCGATCAATTGGGATGAGCCATTCGGTCTGGTGCTGATTGAATCACTGATGTCCGGCACACCGGTTATTGCAACGCCGCGGGGAGCCGTCCCTGAGCTCATCACTCCCGACGTCGGTGCACTGTTTACTGATGACGATATGTTTGGGGATGCTCTGGAAAGGGCCTTGTCATGCTCTCCGAAAGTTTGTCGGGATTGGGCTGTAACTAACTTTTCGTCTTCTGTGTGTGCTGCAAATTATTTTACACTGTATGAGCGGATCTTAAGCGGAGAGCATGTTTTTGCGTAATCACATAAAAAAACATGCTCCGCGTCGCATCCTTATAATCGTGCAGCGGTCAAACGGCGACGTTTTTTTGAGTTCGCCATTGATTGAGGCGCTTTATAAAGCCAATGGCCGTCCACGCATTGATTTACTTGTCAATAGCGATACTCTTGCTATTGCCGAGACTATGGCTCATATCGAAAAGATCCATTTGTTTTCTTATGGAAAGGGGCGGGTTGCCGAGACGTTTGGCTTGCTGAAAAAGATTGCCCGCCGGTATGACCTCAGCATCAATCTTACGGCAAGTGATCGTTCGGTGATGCTGGCTCTTGTGTCGGGAAGAGTCACCATAAGTGCCGTTGAGCAAGACAGGAAAAAGTCGTGGTGGAAGCGCTTTTTGCTTTCGGCCTGTTATGAGTTTGACACATCCCGCCATATCATTGAGAACAACACCATGGCTCTCGATCTGCTGGGTATAAGAGATTGGAAACCTGCGGTCAGTTCCTGCCATTCGCCTGAAGCGGCCGAAAGCGCTCGGAGGATGCTCGCTGAACGTGGTATTTCACGATTCGTCATTTTTCATCCAGGGGCGCAGTACAGCTATAAGGTTTACCCTGAGAAGCTTCGAACTGCTCTGCTTGAAGGGTTGAACCGCCTTGGCGTGCCGATTGTCGTCACGGGGTCGAGGAGCGCGCTTGACCTTGAGATCAAGAGCCAACTGCCGCAACTCGACAATGTGTATGATGTTATCGGCCTTACCAGTATGGATGAGCTGATTGCGCTGAGTGAGAGATCCATTGCCTATATTGGAGCTGATACGCTGACCATGCACATTGCCGCGTCGCAGAATAAGCGAATTTTCGGCATTTTCGGCCCGACATTTGTCAGTGCCTGGTCACCGTGGAGCAACGTGCTCGGTTCCGGAACCCGGTTGAACAGCCCGGTGCAGACCTATGGCAACGTCACTCTTTTTCAGGCTGACATGCCTTGTGTGGCTTGCGGCAAGGCCGGATGCGACGATGAGCACGGCATCAGCGAATGCCTTTATCTTATTGACCCTGATGTCATCACAAACGAAATCGATCAGTGGCTAACCACAGTGCTGAGGGGATAGTTGGCAGTTGGCAGTGGGCAGGGAAGATGAAGAAATGGCTGAGTGCTCATTTCTGAAAAAGTTGCCTGCAGTGATGGTATTTTGTTATCGTTGGTTGGTGACGTATATTTTGAGTCAATTGATAGCGGGGGGGAGCAGCCTTCTGGAGATTCAAATCATCCAATCAAAAGAGTGCCATATAAGATTTAGAAAAGGGTGATGTACGCTGAGAGATTGGAATCTGCCGCAATGATTATCTGGAAACTCATATATGGCTTTGGTGGGTAAACAGAGATACTGAAAAAATGGAAAAAGAATAATGCCTGAGATAGCCAGATTTTATGGAATACTGATTAGAATGTATGCTGAAATAGATTCTCCTCACCATAAACCGCATTATCATGTGTATTATCAGGGTGAAAGAGCTGTTTTTGCAATTGATCCGATTGAAATGATTGAGGGCTCTTTAGCTAATAGACAACGGCGGTTAGTGGAGGCATGGGCAGAGATTCATCAACTTGAATTGATGTCTGATTGGGATTTGTTGCAGGAAGGGAAACTGCCTAATAAAATAGAGCCGTTGCATTAAAATAATGGAGTTGTGGGCGATGAAACACCTTTTTAGAAAAGTTTCCAGTGTTGATGTTCTTAAAGATGGTTTTGTATTGCGAGTGCATTTTGATGATGGCACAGTAAAAAATATTGATGTAGAGCCTGTGTTGTATGGAGAACTCTATGGACCATTGCGTGTAAAGGAGCTTTTTGATAAAGTTACTGTTGATGATGAAGTAGGTACCCTTGTGTGGCCTAATGGAGCAGATTTTGATCCTGATATGCTATACCGTTGGGAAGAATATGTTGATACCTTTGCAGCTCAAATGAAAAAAGGTGATTACGCAGTTCGTTGAATACTCTCGGACCTTCTTGATAAACTCTGACAGGCCTATGCGGAAGCGTTAGGCAAAAAGCTTGAAATATTTATACAGTAATGCGCTTTACAGCGCAAAATTCGGGGGGAAGGCAATAATGTCAGCACTAACGAACTCGACCATTGGGTAACAACATTTCTGTAACGATCTTAACCAAAAACTCCTCCGTTCATCTTGCTGAGTGCCTCGGTGCTCTTGAAGCGTTCGCCGAGGTCGTGATTGTCGACAACGGGTCGACCGACAATACTTTATCAATTGCTTCGGGATTCAGAAATGTGACCGTCTACGAGCACCCGTTTATCGGGTTCGGCCCACTCAAGAACATTGCCGTCGATAAAGCCTCGAACGACTGGATACTTTCGGTTGACAGCGATGAAATCGTCACGCCGGAGCTTGCAGATGAGATTCTCGGTCTCAATCTGAATTCCACCACCATCTACGCATTGCGGCGTGACAACTATTACGATCGCCGGTTGATCCGCGGCTGCGGCTGGCAGAACGACCAGGTTCAACGGCTATTTTACAGGAAGAGCACCCGGTACGACGAGAAGGCGGTCCATGAGGGACTTATAATGAATGAAAACCTGAAAACGGAGCATCTGCAGAGCTGGCTGAAACATTATCCCTACGATAGTGCTTCGCAGCTTATACACAAAATGCAGCACTACTCGACGCTCTGGGCCGAGGAGAATCAGGGCACAAAAAAAGCCTCCCCTTTCAAGGCAGTGCTTTACGGCATGGTAACCTTTTTCAAGTGCTATTTCCTCAAGAAGGGATGGGTTGACGGTTATGCGGGTCTGTTGATTTCGATTTCGAATGCGAACGGAGTGTTTTACAAATACATCAAGCTCTATGAAGCCGACAGACAAAATCGCATGTAGCCTCGTTATTACGACTTACAATTCGCCCGATCTGCTTGATCTCTCCATACGGAGTGCACTTCGGCAGTCTCAACTGCCATGCGAAATCATTGTTGCTGACGACGGAAGCACGAGCGATACCGCAATGCTTGTTGATACCCTCAGGGCTGGAGCCATTATCCCCATCGTACACGTCTGGCAGGAAGACAAAGGTTTCCGGGCTGCATCAGCGAGAAACAGGGCGATTGCAGATGCTAAGGGGGATTACATTGTGATTGTCGATGGAGATATGCTTTTGCATCGGGATTTTATAAAGGATCACAAGCGGTTGGCCCTTGAAGGTACCTTTATTCAGGGCTCAAGGGTGTGGCTCTCTCGGGAGAATACCAGGAGGCGGTTAGCCGGGAAGAAGATCGCACTCTCCATATTCGAAAATGGGCTTGAAAATCGTAAAAACGCTTTGCATTTTCCGCTTCTGTCAAAGCTTCTGGCGTTTAAAAACAGTTCCCTGACTGGCATTAAAAGCTGTAATATGTCGTTTTTCAGACATGACTGTGTCCGGGTGAATGGATTTAATGAGGATTTCACAGGGTGGGGTCGTGAAGACAGCGAGTTTGTTGTAAGGCTGATTAATAGCGGTATTCTTCGGCGCACTATATGGTTCAGTGCCATAGCCTCTCATTTATGGCACCCGGAAAACAAGAATTGCTCACTCACTGCAAATGACCGGTTGCTCCAGCAGGCCGTCGACAGGAAGCTTACCTCCTGCCGTAATGGCATCGATAAATATCTGGTAAAGAGATAGTTATGAAAATCAGCGCGTTTACCTTTATCAGAAATGGAACGATCTTCGGCTTTCCATATTCTGAATCGATTCGTTCAGTATTGCCGATAGTCGATGAATTTGTTGTGAACGTCGGTGACAGTGATGACGATACCCTTGAAAAAATCAGGGAGATTGATGATCCGAAGATCCGGATTATCCAGTCGAAGTGGAACGACAAAATGAAGGTTGGCGGCTATGTGTATGGTCAGCAGAAAATGATTGCACAGTTCAACTGTACCGGTGACTGGGCGTTCTATATTGAGGGGGATGAAATTGTGCATGAAGATGATCTTGAAAAAATCGTTGATGCCTGTCGGGCCTGGAAGGATGATGAGCGGGTTGAGGCACTGACGTTTGACTACTATCATTTTTATGGTAATGCGAACAGTTATCTTGATTCACCCGCCTGGTACCGCCGTGCCGCCCGGATTATTAAAACCTCTGTGCGCTCTTATGCTCCCGACGGGCTCTATTGGCATGTGCTTACCAGTAAAAGCAAGGTTTCGCGATATCCGAAGAGTGCCCATACAGGTGCATCGATTTACCACTATGGCTGGGTGCGGAGTGAGGAGGAGATGAACCTGAAATCCGGAAATGTGCAGAAGTACTGGAATAAAAACCATCGCCGAATTGACTACAGGGAGATTGATCAGCAGATAATCCGGGAGTTTGAGGGTTCACATCCTGAAATTATACGTGCTTGGCTTCCGCCTGAAGAAGGACTTTTTCAGGCTAATCCGGATTATAGGCTGACCCGACGGGAAAAAAAGCACCGTTTGATGGTTCAGTTAGAACGCTGGTTCGGTCTGGAGTTGAGTAAAAAACATTTTATCGAGATAAAGCCTTGATGACCTTCTTATGAACCCTTCCATTGTTTTGCTCCCGAACTGGATAGGAGATATGCTTCTTGCCCTTTCAATGGTTATGAGACTGCCTGAAAGTCGTCGGTCAACCACCACCCTGCTTGTTCCGGAGCAGATGAGCAGTCTGGTCGGGGTGCTTTGTGATCTGCCGCGGATCGAGTATTCCAGAAAAAATGCGGAGAGTCGAAGAGCTTCGGTGTCTTCAGTGCGCAACGGGGGTTTTGAAACCATCTACCTGCTGCCTTTTTCTTTTTCTTCGGCATGGTTTGCCAGGGTGAGCAGAGTGCCGGTAAGAAGGGGGGTTTCACGCGAAATGAGGCGCTTTCTCTTGACGGATCCTTTGAGAAAAGATGCTGTTAATTGTAATAATGAGAAGCTGCATCACATCACGCGTGAGTATGCGGATATCCTTGATATGCCGTTTTGCCCGCCTGAAGAGTGGAATGGTATAGCTTTGGAGCCGGATAAACGTCATACGGGGGCGATTGTCTATTGCCCCGGTGCTTCGTATGGACCTGCAAAGAAATGGCCTCATTTTCCTGCACTGGCATTGCTGCAGGAGGCGGATAAGATTGTAGTCCTCGGGTCGCGCGATGATAGCGAATCGGCGCAGGAGATCGAGCGTATGGCGCCTGGGCGGATTACAGACCTTACTGGAAAGACTTCACTCCATGAGGTTGCGGCTATTATGTCAAGCGCTCGTGCAGTTATATCGAACGACTCCGGACTGATGCATCTTGCGGGGTATATCGGGACTCCGGTCATAGGGTTGTTTGGCTCTACAAGTCCGGTTTGGACCCGCCCTCTAGGGAAAAGAAGCATTGCGATGTATCTGCCTGAACCATGTTCCCCATGTTTTGAAAAAGCCTGCAGATATAATCACTACCGCTGTCTCGGAAAGATTACACCGGAAGCTGTAAGAGAGGCAATGGAGAGCGTATGCGCTTCATCGGCAATGCCGTCAGCAGTCCCCGCATAATTTCTCCGGATTATTTCTCCTGTATTGAGAATCCGTCTACCAGTGCGATCCACTCGTTTGCGGCGGTCTGGTGTGCGTCAACGGTATGCATGCCGGCGTTGTTCCACCATTCGTGGCCGGGCTGAAGCACCGGTTCTTCTGAAACGGGTTCCTCCGTATAGGTCAGCTCAGTGAGTTCAGTTATCCTGAATGCCCAGACTTTGGTGCCGTAGTGGGGTATCTCATCTTGTGCATATCGGTAGATACTTTCATTATAGAGAACTACTCTTCCTCCTGGACGTGCAAAATTCGGGCTGTTGCATACTAAAGGACTTTGGGGGTGTTCCTGCCATGGACCGGTAAGATATGCCGATGTGAAAAGGTGGAGGTTTTTGCTTTTCGGGGCGTAGCTGAAGAGGTACCAGCGGTTACGGTAATGGATAATGGATGGGTCAACCAGTGCTGAGTTGCGGGCGGTGCTTTTTATGAGGGTTGAGACGCGCTGCCATTGGTCGGGAAATTGTGAAGCTTCATACAGCTGTATGCCTCCTGAGTTATTGCATTCCGGAATCATGTAATAGCGGTTTTCCCAGAAAAACACATAGGGGTAGGAGAGGTGAAACCGTTCTTTGAGAACGACCTTTCTATATTGCCATTGCAGTAGATCCGAACTGAAGGCATACGCAATTTCACCTGTATTCCGCTTGTCGTTCAGGACTTCAAAAAAAAGGTAGCAGCCTGTGGCGTTCCGGATCATGAAAGGGTCTGCAACGAAGCGGGCTTTTATGTCTGTTACGTCTTTGGCAGTGAGGATCGGGTTCCGGATCTCTTCGGAGGGAAGAAGCGTGACCGGTGAAGGGCCTTTATAGATACCTATAGCCCATGTTTCACGACTCAGGCGGGCAATCTTTTTGTTGCGGTGCTTTTGATAGCGTGCAGCAGTCAGGAGAGCCGCCGGGGTCAAAAGGAGCAGCAGTACGGTGGTTATGAGCATGACTCAGTATATGCCCGGGTTTGTTGGGTCAAAAAGGGTCAGGCAGTCAGCAGTGTTTCAGGCGCTGAAGGTTTGACTGCAAACTGGATGTCGTAGAGCATTTTATAGACGCCATTTTTTTCGATAAGCTCTTTGTGGTTGCCAGCTTCCATAACATTGCCGCGTTCCATTACGATGATCTTGTCGGCATTTTTTATGGTGGAGAGTCGGTGAGCAACAACCAGGGCGGTTCTGTTTTCCATGGCGTTGTCGATTGCCTGCTGCACTATTTTTTCGGATTCGTTGTCCAGGGCGCTGGTCGCTTCGTCGAAGATAAGGAGTTCGGGGTTTTTGACCATTGCCCGGGCTATGGCAATACGCTGTCGCTGGCCACCTGAAAGCTGGAGTCCGCGGTCGCCGATGAGGGTATGATATTGCTCAGGCTTCTCTTGAATAAATTCGTGTGCATTTGCCAGTTTGGCGGCTTGCTCTATGCGTTCATGGTTGATTTCATCGTGGACTCCATAGGCAATATTCTGTTCGATACTGTCATTGAAGAGTATCACTTCCTGACTCACAATTCCGATCATCTTGCGGAGCTGTTTGTAGTCGAATTCTTTTATGTCAGTCCCGTCGATGGTGATGCGGCCTGAGTCGACATCATAAAAGCGGAGCAGGAGGTCAACGGCTGTAGACTTTCCTGAACCTGACTGGCCGATAAGAGCGACCATTTCTCCCTTTTTAATTTCGAAGGAGACATGGTTGAGCACATTTGCGGCTTCAGGGTCCTTGTTGTATTTAAAACATACATCTTCAAAGACGATACTTTTTGAGAAGCTTTTAATGGGTTTGGTTCCATTGATGACATTGGTGTTTGTATCGAGCACTTCAAAGAGGCGTTCAACCGAGATCATTCCTATCTGAACCGATAAATTTCCATCGCCCAGCGTTTTGAATGGGCCCATGGTGGAGTAGAGGGTAAAGGCAAAGACGAGCAGTTCATTGGCTGTCATGACACCATCGAATACCTGAAGGCCTCCGAACCAGAGTACCATGGCGATAGCTGCTATCAGGAGTGTTTCGTTCAAGGGGCTGAGAATATTGCGAATCCTTGACATTTTTATGCTCAACTGCCTGAAGTCGTTGGTGAATGACATGAACTTTGCGACTTCAATCCCTTCATAGGCGGTTGACTTGATAACTTTAATGCCGTTGAATTTTTCCTGCAGAACGGAGTTCATGTCGCCCATTTTAGTCTGGAAGCTATGAGCAAGGCCTTTGATATTCCGGCCCATAAAGTTGATGACATAAAAAATCGACAGTGATGTGACTGCGGCAAAAGCGGTCAGTTTCCAGCTGAGGGCGAGCAGTACCCCCATATACACAAAGATGGAAAAGGGGTTCTGCAGAAAATTGACAAAAGTTGAGCTGATGCTGTTGTTGACGTTTTCTACGTCATTATAGACGTAGTTCATCAGGTTGCCAACCCGGTTTTTGTTGAAGTAATCGAGATGCATTTCGATGATGCTGTGAAATACTTCGTCCCTCAGCTTTTTTGTTGTTTTGGTCTGTATCCGGAAAATAATCTGGCCGTTGAGGTATATGAAAATATTTTTCAGGGCAAATGCGAAAATCAGGAAGAAGCAGATTTTGAGCAGCGCGAGTTGTTTGGTCGGTGCTGCGAACATCTGCTGAAATTCAAGTAGTGCCCAGTTTTTTACCTTTTCGGCGCTGGTGGTTGTTTTTGAAAGCGGAAGCGCTTGTTGAGCAGGAGTGGATGGTTTGGCGTCAGTGCTCAGCTGAGTGGTTTTATTGGGAGCCTGAAGCGTTTGTGCTCCTGAGGTTTGAGGCGCTGCAGCAGGTGCTGACGAAAAAACTGCGTTCAAAAGAGGCAGGATGGAGTAGATGGATACAACGCTAAGGAGCGAGGTCAACAGGCTTACAACGACGACAAGAATGATGTTGCCCTTTGATGGGGCCATGTACCGCAGCATTCTCAATAATATCTTGAACTTCATATACTCCCTGATCGTGTTTTATTTATCGTGAACCGCAATATAACGTATAAATCAGAATAATAAGTTGGCGAGGAAGAAAGAGTGCTGAGTGCTGAGTGAAGAGGAGAGAGTTGGCAGTTGGCAGGCAAGAAAGAGTGGTGAGGGAAGATTGTTTGGGTAAGTGTACGATAAAAATATCGTCTCCTAAATTGCAGTGTCCGCGGCTTGCCAACTGCCAACTGCCTACTGCCAACTGATTTCACTCAGCACTCAGCACTCAGCACTGGGTACTCAGCACTCAGCACTCAGCACTGGGTACTCAGCACTGTCAGCATTTCGCTGAGGGCGGTGGTTACCTGGGCGGGGTCGATGTCGATGACGTCGGGGGTGGGGGAGATTATGATTTGCTGCTGGGTGCTGAGGGGGGCGAATTGGGTTCGGTCGGCGAGGCGTTTGCGGTAGAGGGCGAGGATGGGGGTGTTGTAGCAGGCGGCTATGTGGACGAGGGAGGTGTCGGGGGTGACGAGGAGTTTGAGCTTTTTGACTATTTCGCCTACTTCGTAGATGTTGCGGGTTGATGGGGATGCGAGGACGTTGGGGTGGGGCTCTTCGATCTGGCGTTTTTGGGCGAGTTCGGCGGGGGCTGAGAGGATGATGAAGGTTTCGCAAGGGAAGTCCTGGATAAGCCGGTTCCATTGCCCGGTGGTGCGGCGTCCGCCTGTGTGGCCGGCACTGATGTTGATGGCTATATAGCGGCCGGAGGGGATGGTTTCGAGGAAGGCGGCGGTTTCGGGGGATACCGGCATTGGCGGCAGATATGGTTTGCAGGGGTTTTTGAGGGCGGCCTGGTTGATGAGCTGAAGGACGGATAGGTTTTTTTCGGATTCGTGTGTATCGGGGCTCATGGTGATGAGGTGGTCGAAGAGGCCTTCGTGGTATGGGTTGAAGTGCCCTACTTTGTGGCGGGCGTTGATGAGCTGCGACTGGATAAGAAAATGGGTGGAGGGGTGGTCTTTGGGGTTGAAGAGGATGTCAAATTTTTTGGTCAGGATCTCTTTGACGTAGCGCTTCATGTCTCTTTTGGCATGGTAGACTGCTGTGACGTTTGGGTCGGCACTGAAAAAGTTGAAGATGATGCGGCTGAAGGCGATGATTACAATGGAGAGATCGGGGTACTCTCTGCGGAGGGTGCCGATAAGGGGGGTGAGCATTATGCAGTCGCCGTAGCACTCTCGGGCGAGAATGACGATGCTGTCGGGCTTTTTTTCTATCTGCAGCGTTGATTGGCGGCGTTTTGCGAAGAGCTGGAGGGTTTTTGCCAGTCGTTCACGGAATGCTGTGTGATCCTTTTTATTCGGGTTCATGCCCCTGGGGTTTGAGTCGGGTTGCTGAGGGAGTGACAAAAATTGATAATCTCATCCTGAAGTTTGCTGAGTGAGAACATAGGTGTAATGGTGCGCCGGGCTTCTTCGGCAATTGATGTTCTCAAGCCGGAGTTCCGGTAGAGGGTAACGAGCAGTTCTGCAAGCTTCTGTTCATCACCATACTGGAGGAGATAACCGTTTTTTCCATTGGTGATTACCTCTTCGACGCCTCCTGCATAGGTGCTGACTGGTGCGGTGCCGAGATACATGGCTTCAAGCAGGGCAATGGAAAGTCCTTCGATGATTGAGGTAAGGGCGAACAGATCGCTTTGCTTCAGCCAGGGATAGGGATTTGCCGTGAAGCCTGTGAAGATGATTCGGTCGGCAATTCCAAGGGTTTGTGCCAGTGTGCGGTACTCTTCAAGCTGCGGGCCGTGACCCATGATTATAACTCCGGCATCGGTGGCGGAGGTGAGGGAAAGAAAGCGTGCAAAACTTCTGATGAGGAAGTCGAATCCTTTGTTTGGTTCGACTCTTCCCATTGCAGTTACCAAAAACTGAAATGGTTTAGTGATCTCTTCTTTTGATTGCCGGTCGATAAATTCGGGGTCTAAACCGTAGTATATCACCTTGATGCGCTCTTTGCGCATAAAGTCAGAGTGGAGAAGCGTATCCTTGATTTTCTTTGCGTTGACGATTATTCCGTCGGCCATTATATTGAAGACAAGGTTGTATATCCACTTGTTTTTCAAGTCGAGCGTGGTACCGAGCCACAACACATTTTTTATGCCGCATATTCTGCTGACGATGCCGGCTATTGCGTAATCTTTACGCATGGAAGGTATCATGACATCAATCTTGTGTTTTTTTACAATTGCGATGAGTTTCGTAATCGTATAGAAATCAGCTTCATTAAGAAACGGCAGTTTGTATTTTGTAGTACTGAAATGAGTTCCTACCGTCTCACTGCGGTAAGCCAGTACAGAGTTGTGTGCGTGGAGTGCTTTTGTGGCGAGAAGTATTGATTTTTCATTACCGCCACCCCATTTGCTTCGTGATGAGTTGAGAAAAAGGAAGTTCATGACTGTTGTGACGTTGGTAGAGCCTGAGTGTTCATGTGTCAGAGTGTAAAATGGTAAAGTATCACATTCCGCCATATTCTTTGTAACCGATATATAAGCAATGCAGGCTTTTTTTTCTTCTGATCTTTTTGCTGCCAGGCGACTCTCTTTTTGGGCCAATACGCTTTTTTTAATAGGCGTTATGCTGCTTTACCCGATTGCAGGAGTTTTGCTTTTTTCTCTTGTCACGGGCGGTGGAGAGGCGGGTGCTTCCCTGCTGCATATTGAGCGCGGCATGCTTCCTTCTCTTCGCCTTATTCAGGCTCTGGGGCAGATTGTTGTGCTGGCTCTGCCTGTTCTTCTTCTTGCGGGATGGCATACGGGGAGAAAAAATCCATTTTCAGCGCAGAGTCTGTCTTTTTTAGGGATAGGAAGGGATTTTTCTATCGGGGCTGCTGCTTTGGCGGTCGGAGGGGTTTTTCTGCTTCAGCCGCTGCTTTATACTATTACTGCTTTTCAGGATTTGTATCTCTGGCGGGCACTTGGTGCTGCGGGGTCGGAAGTTGTCCGTCAGCGTGATACGATGGAGGTGTTCATCAGTGAGCTTGCTCTGGTGCGTTCGGTACCGGAGTTTGTGACAGTTGCGTTAGTTTTTGCTTTTATTCCTGCAGTGTGCGAGGAGCTGCTGTTCAGGGGTTATGTTCAGCAGAATTACAGCAGCTCTCTGGGGTCGGGCGGCGCGGTGCTCTTGACTGGCTGCGTGTTTGCTTTTTTTCATCTGAGTGCGGCAAATCTTGTTCCCCTGGCTTTGCTGGGGTGGTATATTGGCTATATTTACAGTAAAACAGGTAGCTTGGCTGTGCCGTTTGCTGTTCATTTTGTGAATAATTTTGCGGCTCTCCTTCTTCTTTTGTTTACGCAGCGAGGGAGCCTGGTCGGGCAGGTTCAGCCGGAATTTCTGCTTGGTGCGCTGTGGTGGTGGATGATAGTTGCTGTAAGTGTTGTGCTGTTTTTGATGGTAATCCGGCGGTTTTCCCGTGAATTTTCTCCGAAAGGTGACAATTGAGCTAATGAAGCCTTAACAGTAAAGGTATGGGTAAGTTTTTGAGCGTTAATTTGTTGCAGAGGGTTGTTGTGGCTCTTGTTGGTATTCCCTTTCTGCTCTCTTTGGTTAAGGTTGGCGGGGTCTGGTTTTTTTGTTTTTTTGCCCTGCTGGCTCTTGTGGCTGTTTTTGAGTTTCATCGTCTTGCCAGCCATAAGGCTCATCCTCCGGCACTATGGATTGTGCTGGGGATAACGCTGCTTTTTCAGGTGAACTTTTATCTGCAGTTCGCGGAGTTCTGGGAGCTTTTGCTTGCCGTAGTGCTCGCTTTGCTGGTTATGGAGCTCTTTTTGAAGGATGGCTCTCCACTGCTGAATCTGGGAGCTATGCTGCCCGGGTTGCTCTATGTTAATCTTTCTTTTGGTTCGCTGTTGCGTCTTCGACTTGGATCTGGAGCTGAAAAAGGGGAAATTCTTGTGTTTCTGATGTTTTTTTGTGTCTGGGCGGCTGATATTTTTGCCTATTTCGGAGGGAGTACGCTCGGTGGAAGGTTTATCCATCGGAAATTGTTTGAGCGCCTGAGTCCCCATAAAACATGGGAGGGTTTTTTGTCAGGGCTTGCGGGAAGTGTTGTGGCATCGATTGTGTGTGGGAGTTTTGTGCCTCAGCTGCCTTTAATGACGGCTTTGTTGACAGGGTTGCTGATTGGAGTGGCGAGTCCGGCGGGTGATTTGATAGAGTCGATGTTTAAGAGAGATGCGGGTGTTAAGGATTCTTCCGCGTTGATTCCCGGGCATGGCGGGGTGCTCGACCGGTTTGATACAATTATGTTTGTGTCGCCGTTTATTTATCTTATTGCGAAAGGTTAAAGAAAGTACGGAGTGCTGAGTGAAGAAAGAAATCAGTTGGCAGTTGGCAGGGAAGAAAGAGAGTTGGCAGTTGGCGGTGGGGTTTTAGCTGGTTAATTATTTTTATGAAATAATGGATATTCAGGGGCTTCTTACTGAGCAATATGTTGTGCTGAATCTTGATCTGAAGCAGAAGAGTCAGGTCATTGAAAAAATGCTTTCTCTTGTTGAACATCATGAGGGGGTGAAGGATATCGGCAAGCTTCGGGAGGATGTGCTTCATCGTGAGCAGGAGATGTCGACGGGGATCGGAAAGAGTATAGCTCTGCCTCATGCCAAAACTGCTGGGGTCTGTCAGCCGGTTCTTGCTTTTGCAACGCTCGGCAGTGCTATGGATTTTGATTCTATTGACGAGGAGCCTGTTCGTCTTGTTTTTCTGCTTGCCACTCCGGAAGATATGCTTGCGGAACATTTGAAGCTTCTCGGCAGGATTACCAAGCTTGCAGGTCGGGAGGATTTTCGTCAGCGTCTGCTTCTTTCAGCTTCGCCAGCCGAAGTCATTGAGCTTTTCAGGGAAGGGGAAAAGGATTTGCCCCAGATATAAATTTGTTACTTAGAGGATTTTTATTGTATGTCGCAGTATCAGGCAGTTAAGGGTACGAGGGATATTTTTCCTGAAGAGGTTGCCCGGTGGAAATATGTTGAAGGAGTTGTGCACTCTCTTGCGGCCCTGTTCGGGTTCAGTGAGATACGTACGCCGGTTTTTGAGTATACAGAGCTTTTTCAGAGAGGCATCGGGGCGACGACGGATATTGTTGGAAAGGAGATGTTTACGTTTCTGCCTGATCCGGCTGGGCGCTCTCTGACCCTGCGTCCGGAGATGACTGCGGGTGTGATGCGGGCGGCGCTTCAGAAAAATCTTCTGTCGATGGCTCCTGTGCACAAGCTTTATTATATAAGTGAGCTGTTTCGGAAGGAGAGGCCTCAGGCAGGCAGGCAGCGGCAGTTTTCGCAGTTCGGGGCGGAGCTGATAGGGGTTTCTACGCCCGCGGCTGTGGCAGATGTTATAACGCTGATGATGCAGGTTTTTGAGTCGCTTGGTGTTCGTGGTTTGAAGCTGAGGGTTAATACTCTTGGCGGTTCGGAAGAGAGGTTGCGCTATAGGGAGGCTTTGCAGGGTTATTTTGCGCCTTTTCACGCAGTGCTGGATGAGGCGTCAAAAGAGAGGCTTGAAAAAAATCCGCTAAGGATTCTTGATTCGAAAAATCCTGATATGCAGGAACTGGTTGCCGGAGCTCCGAAGCTGTACGATTATCTTACCTCGTCTTCTGTTGAGGATTTTGAAAAGGTGCTTTTTTACCTTCGAGAGCGCGGAATCGCTTATGAAATCGATCACAGGCTTGTGCGGGGACTTGACTATTATTGCAACACAGCTTTTGAGGTGACCAGTTCAGAGCTTGGCGCTCAGGATGCAATTGGTGGTGGCGGAAGGTATGATGGCCTTGCCAGGGAGTTCGGCAGCTCTTCGGATGTGCCTGCTTCTGGTTTTGCTGTCGGCATGGAGAGGCTTCTGATCACCATGGAAAAACAGGGGCTTTTTGCTGCTCTTGATTATCGCGGTCCGCTTGTATATGTGGTTGTGCAAACCCTGGAACTTGGAGATCATGGCTTGCAGATCGCTTTCCGGTTGCGTAAGGCTGGTATAATGACGGAAATAGATCTTGCGGCAAGGAGTATGAAGGCGCAGATGAGGGAGGCGAACAGGATACGGGCCTCTTATGCGCTTTTTATCGGGGCGACTGAAGTTGAGACCGGGTTGTATTCGTTGAAGAATCTTGTTACCTCTGAGCAGACGACGCTCTCCCTGGAAGCGGTGATTGAATTTTTGAGTGAACCGGCGGCTAAGGAGTTGCAGCAATAATGACTGTCCAACGGCATAAGGTGACGCTGTATGGTAAAGCGGATTGCTGCCTGTGTGATGAGGCTATGGAAGTGCTGCACAAGGTTGATGCTTTTGTACCGTTCGATCTGGAAAAAATTGACATTTCCGGTAAGCCGGAACTGCTTGCAGAGTTTGGGCTTAAAATACCCGTTATTTTTGTCGATGGAGTGCAGGCTTTCAAGTACAGGGTGAATGAGGGAAGGCTGCTTGCTCTACTCAGTATTGAGTAGTTGGCAGTGGGCAGTCAGCAGGGAAAAGGGGAAAAAAAAGTGCTGAGTGCTCAGTGCTGAGTATTCGGGGGTTGGCGGAGAAGGAAAGTGATTAGTTCGGGAGGTTTTGTTGGGTAACTGTATGATAAGAATAACGTCCCCTAGTTGGAGTTTTACTTGCCGACTGCCAACTGCCCACTGCCGACTGATTATCTGGTGATAACGTACTATGGCTATGGTGAAATATATTTTACTTTTTGTTGTTTTCTTTCTGGTGACGCGGATGGTGTTTCGGGTTTTGAGGGTTGGTGTGCGTTTTTTTAAGGGGGGTGAGGGGCCGAGGGGTTCTGGAAATCCGTCGGGTTCGGGATCTCGGGGGAGGCGGATTGAGGAGGCGGATTATGAGGTTATTGAGAGCCATCTCAATGATAATGAGGGTAAGGTGAGGGAATAAGGTTTTTTTGATGTTGACAGGTTTTTTTGTACATTGTTCGACTTGAAAGGAAGGCGTGTGGCATTATCTTTATCTGAGAGTGGGGGTTCCCCACTTTTTTGTTTTCAATAAAAACGTTGGTGTGGGGTTTTCATGCAAGAGCGTATCAGAAATTGTGTTCTCCAGATTATTGCAGAGTCGGCTGGTACGAGGGGTGAAGGGGCCTATTTTATTGATGTTACGGTTAAAGGTAGCGAGCGGCACCGGAAAATAGAGGTTCTTCTGGATGCTGATGATGGTATTCGAATTCATCAGTGTGCTTACTTTAGCAGAAGGCTCAGGGAGCGATTGGAGGGTGATGATGAGCTTCTGGAACTGGTTGGTGAGAATTTTGATCTGGTTGTCTCTTCTCCCGGTCTTGGGGAGTCGATTGTACTGCCGAGGCAGTATCTGCGCCATGTCGGCAAATTTATGCGGGTGACCTATAGAGATGAAGGTGGTGAAGAGGTTGAGCTGGAAGGGCATCTTAAGGATGTATTGCTTTCAGATGATGAACGGCGGTGGATTGTGATGGTGCCGAAAAAAAATACAAAGAAGGGGCATCAGTCGAAGGTTGAAGATATCAGACTTTATCTCGACCAGATTATTCGTGCGGTTCCTGATGCGGAGATATAGATTTAGGGTAACAGAGTGGGTAGTGTAAATTTTCTTTTAAACATGCACAATTAAGAAAGAGATGGCCAAAAAGAAGATAAAAGATGAGGGACAGGACAGGAGGGTGCAGATTGCCAGTGCTTTTGGTGAAATCGAGCAGTCCAAGATCTTTCTGGATAAACGCACGGAGAGTGCAGCTGTCAAAATGGATATTGCCGATTTACTCAAGGATATTATCCAGAAGCAGCTCAGAAAGGATTATGATCCTGAAGTTGAATCCAACATTTTCATCAACCCTGAGCGCGGGGACTTTGAGGTCTATATTCTTAAAAAAATTGTCGATGAAATAGATATCGAAAGTATTGAGATCACTCTTGATGAGGTTAGAAAGATTGATGATTCTCTTGAGATTGGCGATTACTATGAAGAGGGTCCGATAAAGCTTGAGGATTATTTGAGCCGCAAATCCATTCAGATTATCAAGCAGTCTGTGCAGAAGAAGGTGCGTGATCTTGAGCGTCTTGTTGTGTATGAAGAGTGCCTTGAAAAAGTGGGTGAGATTGTTGCGGGCGAGGTTTACCAGATTCGTGCCAATGAGGTTATTTTTACCTATAACACCTCGAAGGATCATCGTGTTGAGCTTGTTCTGCCGAAGGCTGAGATGATGAAAAAGGATAATCCGCGCCGTACTCCGAGAATGAAGCTTTATGTGAAGCGGATCGAGCGCGAGAAAGCTAAAGTCAGGCTTGATGATGGCAGTATGGTGGAGCGGGAAAAAGCTGATGGTGGCATGAAGGTTATTGTGTCGAGGGTTGATGACAGGTTTTTGTATAAACTTTTTGAACATGAGGTGCCTGAAATACTTGATGGTCTCATTGTTATAAAGGCTATTGCCCGTGTGCCGGGTGAGCGTGCCAAGGTTGCTGTGGAATCGACGAGCGCAAGGATTGATCCGGTTGGTGCTACTGTCGGGTATCGTGGCAAGCGCATTCAGAGTATTGTGAAGGAGCTGAATAATGAAAATATTGATGTTATTTATTTCGCTGATGAGCCGGAGGTCTATATTTCACGGGCTATGCAGCCTGCGAAAATCGATCCTCTGACGATTCATGCTGACGCGAAAACCCGGAAGGCAAGGGTGATGCTGAAGCCTGATCAGATCAAGTATGCGATCGGCAAGAATGGCAATAATATTCATCTGGCTGAGAAGCTTACCGGTTATGAGATTGATGTCTATCGTGATGTGATTGACAAGTCGCTGGAGGATCCTACGGATATTGATATTATCGAGTTCCGTGAGGAGTTTGGCGATGATATGATTTACCAGCTGCTGGACAGTGGGTTTGATACGGCTAAAAAGGTGCTGAAAGCTGGAGTTGATGAGATAGAAGAGGCTCTGCTCGGACCGGCCAAGCCTGAGGAACAGACTGTGTTTGGTAAGACCTACAGGACTGGCGTGAAACCGAGGGAGCGCAAAGTGACTGACGAGGAGAAGCGTTATTGGAAGAAGATTGCTGAAAATATCTATAAAACCGTTAAGGAGCAGTTTACGGAGGCGGATTTGGAGGGTCTTTTTGATGACGATGCTGAGCCTGAAGTGGATGATGTGGCGGTTGATGAATGATAGTGCCGCCGTTTGAGAGGAATATTGGACAAGCGAGTAAAGAGTATTTTAATCCAGAGGAGGATGTAATGGCCCTTGAGGACATGGAAAAGAGGTTTCGAATAAGTGATATAGCAAGAGAACTGCAGTTGAGTCCGCAGGAGGTATTACTTTTTGTCAAAAAGGAAGGGGGCAAGGTGGCCTCTACATCCTCTATGGTCAACGAAGAGATGCACACCAAAATTTTTGGTCATTTCAGCGTTGAAAAGAAAATGGTTGATGAGACCAAGAAAATAAGGGAAGAGAAAGAGAAGAGGTTGTCGAGGCTTGAGGAGCAGTCGCGTAAAACCTATGAAAAAGAGAAGCATCTCAGCGAAACGCTCAGTCCTGCACCCCCACCTGCTCCTGCAGTGGTTGTTGTAGAGGCAAAAAAAGAGGACGCTCATGAGGAACATGCACTGCATCCAGTTTCAGATACGGTTAAGGCTCCCGAAGCTTCTTTGAGTGAAGAGGCCGATGTTCCTGCTCAAGCTGAAGTTGTGGAAGTTGAGCCTTCAGTCAATGAACATCTTGTTTCTTTTGATGCTCCGCAGATGATGGGAGGTCTTACCGTGCTCGGCACGCTTGACATGTATGCCGGAAGGAACAAGAAAAACCGCAAAAAGAATTTTAAAGAACAGGCTGATGCTTTAAAAGATGAGTTTGAGCCGAAGGCGGCAGAGGAAGCTCATGGCGAAGAAAAAGGGGTTACTCCCAAGAAGCCTGCCAAGGTTGTCACTGACGTGAAACCAAAGCCGGTGACGACTGTCGGTGATAGTTCCGCTCTGAAAAAGAAAAAAGGGAAGAAGAAAAAGAAGCCTGAGGTTGATGACAAGGTAATTACAGCGAATATACAAAAGACGATCAGTGGTATTGAGGATCGCAGCGGTACAGGTTCACGCCAGAAATTCCGCAAGATGCGTAAAACTGAGCGTGATCGGGAGCATGAAGAGGACGAGGCTTTTCGTGAGGCTCAGCGGATGGTTGTCAGGGTTACGGAGTATGCCTCTCCGCATGAACTTGCCGAGCTTATGGGAATTACCGCCAAGGAGATTATTCAGAAGTGTTTTGCTCTTGGCAAGTTTGTGACAATCAATCAGCGGCTTGACAAAGAGTCGATTGAACTGATTGCGCTTGAATTCGGTCTTGAGGCTGAATTTATTTCAGAAGTTGAAGCTACTGCGGTGGTTGTTGAGGAGGATGCTGAGGCTGATCTTCAGACCCGACCGCCGGTTGTGACCATTATGGGACACGTGGATCACGGAAAGACTTCCCTGCTCGATTATATCCGCAGCAGTAAAGTTGTGGCTGGTGAATCGGGTGGAATTACCCAGCATATCGGTGCTTATGAGGTTACAGTGGAGGGTGGCAGGAAGATCACTTTTCTTGATACGCCGGGCCATGAAGCCTTTACCGCTATGCGTGCAAGGGGTGCTCAGGTGACTGATATTGTTATTCTTGTTGTTGCGGCTGATGACAGTGTTATGCCTCAGACCATCGAGGCGATCAACCATGCCAAGGCGGCTGGAGTGCCTATTGTTGTTGCTCTTAACAAGATTGATAAGGTTGAGGCGAATCCGGAGAAGATTAAAACCCAGCTCTCTGATGCAGGCGTGCTGGTTGAAGAGTGGGGTGGAAGCTACCAGTGTCAGGAGATTTCGGCCAAGAAGGGTATCGGTATTGCCGAACTTATGGAGAAAGTGTTGACTGAGGCTGAAATGCGTGAACTGAGGGGTAACTACTCTGAGGATATAAATGCAAGCGGTATTATTGTTGAGTCTGAGCTTGATAAGGGTAAGGGCGTTATTTCCACAGTGCTGGTGCAGCGTGGGATTTTGAAGGTTGGCGATCCTTTTGTAGCAGGAAATACGATGGGCAAGGTTCGGGCGCTTATGGATGAAAGAGGCAAGAGAATTCTGTTTGCCAATCCTTCGCAGCCTGTCAGGGTGCTTGGATTTGAGGATCTGCCGCAGTCGGGCGATGCGTTGACGGTTATGTCGACTGACAGGGATGCACGTGATCTTGCTCAAAAGCGGCAGGTCATCCGCCGTGAGCATGATTTCCGCCGCAGTACGCGTGTCAAGCTTGACAGTATAGCCCGCCAGATCAAGGAAGGGCTGATGAAGGAGCTGAGTGTTATTATCAAGGCTGATACTGACGGCTCCATTCAGGCACTGGCTGACGGACTGATGAAAATTCAGAATGATGAGGTGAAGGTTCAGATTATCCACCAGGGCGTCGGGCAGATTACTGAGACTGACGTTTTGCTTGCTGCGGCTTCTGATGCCATTATTATCGGGTTCAGGGTGCGGCCGAATGTGAACGCCAAGAAGCTTGCTGAAAAAGAGGATCTTGATGTCCGCTTTTACAGTGTTATTTATCATGTGCTTGAGGATGTCGAGAAAGCGCTTGAGGGTATGCTTTCGCCTGAACTTCATGAAGAGAGTCTTGGTTCTCTTGAGGTTCGTCAGGTATTCAAGGTGCCTAAAATCGGTAACGTCGGTGGATGTTATATGCTTGAAGGAAAGATTTTCCGTGATTCGAAGGTTCGCCTGCTTCGTGACGGTGTTCAGATTTATGAAGGTCAGCTTGCAGCGCTGAGGCGTTTCAAGGATGATGTCAAGGAAGTGGATGCCGGGTATGAGTGCGGTATGAGTCTGAAAAATTATGATGATATCAAGGTCGGAGACGTTGTTGAGGCCTATAAGATCGTTGAGAAAAAACGGAAACTTTGAACTGCTTATTGTTGAGTTATGTCGATACGTACTGACAGGGTTGCTTCACTTCTCCAGCAGGAGCTGGGGAGCATCCTTCAAAAGGAGCTGCCGCGCGGCGGTTCAATAGTTACTATTGTTGAGGTGAAGGTTACCGTTGACTTGAGCATTGCAAGGGTCTATGTTTCTATTATCGGTTCGGAGGAACAGCGGCAAAAGGCTATGGCTTTTTTGCGGGATGAAACAAAAAGTATCAGAATGATACTTTCTTCCAGGATTCGGCATCAATTCAGGCGTATTCCTGAGCTGGAATTTTTTGAAGATCATCTTTATGAGCGGGCGACCAGAATTGAGCAGCTTTTGAATGAAGTGCGAAAAGGCAGTGGCGATAAACAGTGAGATCGTATTATTGGTAAACAGATAGCATGAATGAACAGCATAACTGAAACTATCATTCATGATGAGGGTGATTTTCTTCTGATTGACAAGCCTTTCGACTGGACCTCGTTTGATGTGGTGGCCAAGATCAGAAATACCTTTAAGGGCGTCGGGTTGAAGCGCAAGGTCGGCCACTCGGGGACTCTTGATCCTAAAGCTACAGGTCTGCTTATTCTTGCCACAGGAAGGAAAACCAAGGAAATTTCATCGCTTGAAGTGCTTGACAAGGTGTACGATGGTGCCATCAAGCTTGGTGTCATGACTGAAAGCCATGATGTTGAAACTTCCGAGTATGGTCATTGCAGCGTAGAGCATCTGACGGAGATGCAAATTCGTTCTCTTGCTTCAGAATTTGAGGGAAAACACCAGCAGCAGCCGCCAATGCATTCTGCCGCCTGGCACAATGGCAAGCGTCTTTATGCTCTTGCCCGAAAGGGAGAGGTTATCAAGGAACGTAAAGCAAAAGAGATTGTTATCCACCGCTTTGAGATTACCCGCGTCGAGCTCCCTATGGTCTATTTTGTTCTTCACGTTTCAAAGGGTGCCTATATCAGGGTTATCGCCCATGAGTTCGGTGTTGCTCTTGGGGTAGGAGGTTATCTGGCATCTCTCAGGCGTCTCTCTATCGGGTCCTATCAGTTGAGTTCTTCGAAAAGTGTTACGGAGACTATTGAAGCAATTGTTCGACAGGCATCAACAACCTTGCAGGGGTGAAGGGAAATACAGAATAAGTATGCGTATTGTTGAATATGAAAATGACATTGTCTACAGCTATGGCTCCCGCTCTCCTGTCGAAGTGCCTTTCGTCGGTTCTGCCGTAACGATAGGGTCTTATGACGGGGTTCATAAAGGGCACCGGACAATTATTGCCAGAATGGCTGCTGTAGCGATGGCGCGCAGCCTGAGACGTGTGGTTGTGACGTTTGAGCCGCATCCGAGGCGGGTGCTTGAGGGCGCTGTTTCGGGCCCGCTTGGACTTCTGACCACTCTCGAAGAAAAAATTGACCTTCTCTCCCGGGAGAATATTGATCTTCTTTTTGTTATTCGTTTTACTCCGGATTTCGCAGCACGATCTTCCGATGATTTTATCCGGAATGTTCTTGTCGGCCTCCTTGGCGCTAAAGCAATTATCATCGGATATGATCATGTCTTTGGCCGTGACAGGAGCGGCAGCGGAACAACACTGGAAACTCTGGGGGTTGAGCTTGGTTTTGCTGTGGAGGTTGTTGATGAGGTGCTTATCGGCAATGAGCATTTGTCGAGCACAAGAATAAGGCGCCTGCTTGAAGCCGGAAAGATTGAAGAGGCCAATGAGTTTCTGGGGTCGCCGTATATGATCAGCGGTATTGTGGTTGATGGTGAGAGGATTGGTCGGGATATAGGGTTTCCAACAGTCAATTTGAGCCTTTCCGACCCATATAAGCTCTTGCCGCGTCCGGGGGTTTATATGGCTCAGACTGAGATCGATGGAACTCTTTTTAAAGCGATGATGAATGTCGGTGTCAGGCCAACGGTCTCTTCGGAGGGGGTTGTTCGTGTGGAGGCATTCATTCTGGGTTATAGCGGTGATCTTTACGGTGAGTCTTTACGATTTACGCTTCTCGGCTTTATCAGGGAGGAGAGGAAGTTTTCGTCACTGGATGAGCTGAAAAAACAGCTTGAAAAAGATAAAAAAGCGGTGGAGTTGTATTGTTAATAATATTATATTGCGGGTCAATCGATTTAATATAACAAACGAAGAGATATGAGTCTGACAAAAGAATTTAAAGCAGAAGTCATTGCACAGTTTGGTGCTTCTGAGAAGAATACTGGAAAATCCGAGGTTCAGGTTGCGTTATATACCCGCCGGATCACTGATCTTACCGGTCACCTTCAGCTGCATCCCAAGGACAAGCACTCCCGTCGCGGTTTGCTTATGCTGGTTGCCAAGCGCAAGAAAATGCTGAACTATCTGAAAAATGTTGATATCAATCGTTACCGTAAAGTGATCGGTGAACTTGATCTTCGTAAATAAGAGCAGGTAATAAGAGCGGTATCTTTATAACAAACTGAAGCGGAAAGGGATACTATGCTGGAAAGTATGACCGGATATGGCAGTGCAGAGTCTCTGGAAAATGGAGTGAAGACTCTTGTAGAGCTTCGCTCGGTCAATAACCGTTTTGCTGAGATCAGTGTCAAGCTTCCCCGTCAGCTTCTCTCTTATGAGCTTGAGGTTCGTGAAATGATACGGGCGCATTTTCAGAGGGGGAAGATTTCTGCGTTTATTCAGATTCAGCTTGACGACGAGCAGCCTATCTCTACGGCTATCAATGTCGCTAAGGTCAAAGCGTATAAAGGATTGCTTGATACCCTCCGGACAGAAGCCGGTATTGATGCTCCGGTTCTTCTTGAGCATCTGCTCCGGTTTCCTGAAATCTTCGATAATGGAGCTACAACTCTCGACAGTTCTGATACCCTGTGGCCTTTTGTCAAAAATCTGCTGCAGAATGCTATAGATCGACTGAAGGCTATGCGTCGCAGGGAGGGTGAAGAACTCTCCATAGACTTTATCGCCAGAATTGCTGAAATTGAACGTACTCTTTTTGTTGTTACGGCTCTTGCGGCAGACAATCTCGAAACCGTAAGAAAACGGCTTTCCGCCAAAGTAGAGGCTGTTGCGGGCAAGGATCTGGCTTACAGCCGGGATCGTCTTGAAATGGAGCTGGTGCTCGCGGCTGACAAGCTTGATATTACCGAAGAGCTGACTCGATTTGCGAGCCATAACAAGTTTTTTATTGAAGAGCTGAGAAATGAGGAGAGCGGTACGGGCCGTAAACTGAATTTTCTTCTTCAGGAGCAGTTGCGTGAAGCCAATACCATTGCTTCAAAATCCCAGAATGCTGAAATTTCCCAGAAAATTGTTCAGATCAAGGAAGATCTTGAAAAAATCAGGGAACAGCTGCAGAATATAGAGTAATTACCATGGTTGAAGAGCGAAAACAGCAGGGAAAACTGATTGTCTTTTCAGCTCCTTCAGGTACCGGGAAATCCACAATAGCCAAGCGGGTACTTGAACGTATACCGACCGTCAGATTTTCGGTATCGGCCACAACCAGGCAGAAAAGATCAGGAGAGAGTGAGGGGGTAAACTATTACTTTCTTACTAAGGAAGAATTTGAGGAGAGGATTCTATCAGGCGGTTTTATAGAGCATGAGTTCTTTTTTGGAAACCATTATGGTACACTGCTTGATAAAACACTTGATGTAATTGATTCAGGTACCAATATTCTGCTTGATCTTGATGTGAAGGGGGCCTTGAATCTTAAAAAGATTTTTCCAGATAATTCATTACTGCTGTTTATAAAGCCGCCCGATATGGAGGTCTTGCAACAGAGGCTTCAGGGGCGACAGAGTGAAGACGAGGCGAGTCTGCAGGTACGTCTGGAGAGAGCAAGGCTGGAGCTGGCATATGCGGACCGGTTTGACAAGGTGGTCGTGAACGATGATCTTGAACTGGCGGTTGATGCCATCACAGCTATAATTACTGAATTTCTTTCAAACACGTAAATACGGTTACAATGTCGGTTAAACCAGTTGACCTGAATAAGTTGAGAAGTGGGCACTCGAATTTGTATGAGACGGTGGTCGCTATTTCGAAAAAAGCAAAAAGACTGCATGATGAAGAGCGTGCGGAACTTGAAGACAAGCTTCTGCCATACAAGGAGATGATCCGCAACCCTACAAGCGAATCCGAGTCGGATAAGATATTTCCGGAACAGATCGCTATCAGTCTTGAGTTTGAGTGTCGCGAAAAGTCGTCGCATAAGGCTGTCGCTGATTACTTTGATCACAAATACGATTATACCATAGAGAAACCTGTTGAAAAGAAGGCTGTCCCAACTGAAGAAGATGATGAAACTGACGGGGATTAATCAGATTACCCTTCGTGTCAATGACTTGCGTCTGGCCGAGGAGTTTTACGGCGGCATTCTCGGTCTGAGGCTTGATCACAGGGTGGGTGCAAATATTTCGTATCTGCGGGTCAACTCGGATCTGCTTGTGCTTGTGAAGGCCGAAACCCCCGGTTCGCTTCAGGCGAGGGATATACGGGTTGATCATTTCGGGTTCAGGCTTTCGTCGGATGCGGAAGTTGACGAGGCTGCCCGCTATATGGATGACAAAGGTGTTCACATTGTTACCCGGCCGGCTCATCGGCGTGAGGGAAGGGCTTTTTTTGTCATGGATCCCGATGGTAATCTTGTGGAGTTTTATTCCATGCATGAAACGGGCATTCAGCAGGATAGCCCGGATATTGATCTCTCTTCTCCGGATTCTCATACTCTTCCAAGCCGCCAGCAAACGGATGAGGTCGTTGTGACCAGAAAAACCCGTCGTTCGAGAAAATAGTTTCTATACGTTGGACTCTAAAAATAAATTAAGTGATATGCCTGGACTGCATTCCGGTGATAAGCTTGAGTTATCCTGCGAGAAGGATGACCAGCTCATTGGCGGATCTCTCAATAAAAATGTTGATGATCTCTACGGAAAACTGTTTAACCCCGAAAGAGAACCGCTGTCAACAGAAGCTATTAATGATGCCCTTCGCAGCACATTTAAACAACAACAGTTGTGACGGTGTGCTAACTCTTGTCAAAAGAGCTGCTTAATCTCCTCAAAAAGTATTATTAATCACGCTATCGTTTCAAAAACGATCGGAGTATCTCATCTCTATCACTCCTTCTTAGTGAAACTCCTCGAGCATCAGCCTTTCAGCTTCTTTTAGTTGTTCGGGGGTGTTGATGCCGATAATTTCGTTGGGGTTGTCTGTTTTGAATGCGCATACGTGCCTGCCGCTCTGGAAGCAGATGCTGAATACATCTGTCAGATAGTACTCTTTCTGGGCGTTGTTCGTTGTGATCTGTTGAAGAGACTCGAACAGTATGGCTGCATTGAAAACGTATATGCCTGAATTAATTTCCCGCACGTCACGCTCTGTTGGCGAAGCGTCTTTTTGCTCAACAATTTTAAGGACGGTGTCGCTGCCGGGTTTGCGAATGACTCTGCCGTATCCTGTGGGATCATCCAAATCTGCAGTCAGAACGGTTGCTACAGCTTTATTTGCATGGTGAAACGCTATAAGATTCTTCAGGGTGCGGGGATTGACCAGGGGTGCATCTCCGGAGAGAATGAGTACCTCTCCCTGAAAATTGCGCAGCTCGGTTTCTGCCTGCATAATGGCATGGCCTGTACCCAGTTGCGGTTCCTGAAGTGCTGTGCATACGTTGTAGCGGGCTGTGGCTGCTTTTACGAGATCTGCCTGGTGACCGATAATCAGTACTACCTTTTGGGGATCCAGAGCGAGTGACGTGTCGAGAACATATTCGATAAGTGGACGCTGGTTTGCCTGATGGAGCACTTTCGGGAGGTCTGATTGCATTCGTGTGCCTTTTCCGGCAGCCATGACGATTATTGATAGTGCCATTTCTCTCGTTTATCAGGGATGGGTGTCTGGTGTCGTTATGATAACTGTTCGCCTTGCTCGCCGACCAGGTGCCTGCTCTTCGGGTTGTTGTGCCTGTCGACTATAAGCACCATTGGTTTATGGATTCGTGCTTCTGCCGGTTCCATGGTGGCGAAGGTCATGATAATGATTTCGTCGCCTACCAGAGCGCACCGGGCAGCAGCTCCGTTGAGCTGTATTTCTCTGGAGCCGTGTTCTCCTTTGATAATATAGGTTTCAAAGCGCTCGCCATTGTTGTTGTTGACTACAAGAACTTTTTCGTTCGGGATCATATCTACCATTTCAAGAAGCTCATTGTCAATGGTGATGCTTCCTTCATATTCGAGATCTCCGCTTGTAACTATAGCGTTGTGAATCTTTGATTTTAAAACATGTAATTTCATGAACAGAGAACCTTCAATATTATTTTGTAAATGCTTTGCCGCTTCCCCGGAAAATCCGGTATTTCTTTAAGGCTTGATCACTTTCAAAGCCTTCTCCAGTGATGGTTTCGTCCGGCTTGACAATAGTAACAAACCTGTCTGAACGGATCATTTTATCGTTGTTTGTCCGTTTAACATACTCTGTTTTTATGACCGTCGGGCCACTTGATGTAATGACAACATCTCCTTGAGCCTCTATATCCTGATTATCGTGAATAACCGCCTTCCGGGCAGTTATGGTTGTTTCAGGTTTACCAGTAATGTCAAAGAAAGTCACTTTGATCCCCTTATCAAGCTGATGTTCATTTCCGGAGTTTGTTCTGTATTCTGCCTGGTGTCCGGCTTCAATGACTCCACGTTGTACACCCGATTCAGAAAGGTTCAGCCTGACAGTCCAGCTTTCCTGTACGGGGTGGTTTAAACCGATAAAGCCGGTTTCAGGAGAACGGCGCTCCTTATGAGGACCGCCGCATCCTGATGCCATGATAACAATAACATGCAGAAAAAGAACAGCAACTCTTTTCAATTCAGGAGATAATTACTTGATATTCAGTTCGTTCATCACTTTGAAGGTGATATCGTACTCTGGAGCAAAATATGCTGCTGTACTTTTATCGAGAATCAGAGTGAATCCTTCTTTCTGTGCAATTGATTTAATCGCAGCTGTCAGCTTCTGCTGAACCGGTCCGATGATGTCCTGGCGTTTTTTCTCAAAAAGGGCACTTTGTTCCTGCTGGAATTTTTGTGCAGCCTGGCTCTTTGTATTGAGTTCCTTTTCTTTTGCGTTTCTTGCGGCTGGAGTCAGTTTAGGTGCTTGCTTCTGATATTCTGCAATTGCTTTTTGAAGCTCCTGGTTTTTAAGAGCGATTTCTTTCTGCAGTGGCCCCGCAGCAGCCTGTAAGCTTGTTTCCGCTTGTTTTGCTTCCGGCAGCTGCTGGAAGATCTTTCCGGAATCTACAACACCTACTTTTCCACTTTCCTGAGCTGCGAATGAACGGGGAGCAACAAGCACCAAAGTCAGGGCTACTGCCATAACGATACGGCGTGACATAGTCATAAATCTTTTTGAATGCTTCATCAAATTCATGGTTAGGGTTATCATGTTAATAGGTAAAGAGCGGTATAATGCCAAAGCGGTCACAATTATACATTCAAAGGTAAGAATTCCCTGTTAAAAAACTATAAAAAGCTGAAAAGCCCTTAGCAATGAAGTGTCGGGGTCTCTGGAAATCTTTATTATTGCTGGTTGTTATAAGTTCAGAGCGTTTTTTTTCGGAAAAACTGTCCGGGCTGCTGCATGATTGCTGATTTCAGTTCAAGTTCAAACAGGTGTACCAGAAGTGAGGGTATATCGATAGCTGTGGCTGTTGCAAGTGCGTCGATATGTATGAATTCGGTGCCCATGGCAAGGAGGATGGAGCGTTCTGCAGAGGTAAGGCTGATATCGGGAGCAATGGTCTGTGAAGCCTGCAGAGCAGGGCAGCTCTTTATGAATTGAGGGCCCAGCTCGGTTATGATATCGTCTGCATTCATGATTGCTTTGGCCTGTCCTTGCTGGATAAGCTTGTTTGTGCCTCTGGAGGTAGGGGAAAAAATACTTCCGGGTACCGCAAAAACTTCACGGTTCTGCTCAAGGGCGCCTGCTGCGGTGATGAGAGCTCCTCCTTTTGTGTCAGATTCCACTACAATGGTTCCGGCGGATATTCCGGATATGATTCGATTGCGTTTAGGGAATTTGGCCGGAGAGAGTTCTGAGCCAAGCCATTCTTCTGAAATGAGTGCCCCCTGTTCTATGATTTTTGGCCAGAGTTTTCCTTTTGGATCGGTATAGATGGTGTCAACTCCGCTTGCGAGAACAGCAACGGTGAGTCCTCCGCTCTGAAGAGTTGCGTCATGTGCCGCCATGTCGATACCATAAGCCATGCCGCTGTATATGCTGACTCCGAAGTTGACCAGATCACGGCAGAGCATTGCAGTGCATTGTTTGCCATAGAGCGAGGCATGCCGTGTGCCGACAACAGCAAGAGCGGGCGAGTTTGCGGGGGGAAGTTTGCCGCGAATAAAGAGGCAGGGAGGTGGATCGTATATCTGCTTTAAAAGAGAGGGGTAGCCAGGGTCCAGAATTGTTATGAGTGAGGCATTTATGTGCTGAAGTCTGGAGATTTGATTTTCTGCGCTTTTTTTTGCTGCCTGGCGGGTTTCTGTATGATGAAGAAAGTTATATATCTGGCGCGCAAGAGGTTCTCCTATGCCGGGGACTTGCATAAGGTCTGTCACATCGGCGAGCAGCACATTCTGCAGCTGGTCATGCAGATGCTCTATGATTGCCTTGATTCTTGCCGGCCCTATACCGGGGATAAGGGTCAGGACAAGCAGGAGAGTGCTGTTTTCCATGAAAATCCGGGGTGAAGTGATGCCTGGGAGAGTTAAAAGTCTCTTTTTATCAGAATGTTGGCAAATCCTTTCAGGTACTCTCTTCCTTCGGCATTTGGGAGCTGCTCAAGAGCAGTAAGTGCTTCTTCAGTGTCTCGGTGGATCAGTGCGGTTGTTTCTTCAAGGACTCCGCAACGTTCGAAAATATTTTTTACTTCGGCAACCTTGTCGGCGCTGGTACCCTTATTGATGATGACTGAGTAAAGCAGATCGTGATCGGCGCCTCTGGTCAGTTCGAGAGAGCGCAGGAGAAGGTAGGTTTTTTTGCCGTTGATGATGTCGCCGCCAGCCATTTTGCCGGATTTTCCGTTTTCGGCCATAATGTCGAGGTAATCGTCTTGAATCTGGAAAGCTCTTCCAATTTTTTCGCCGAAAAGTACCAGTTTCTGAAGTTGTTCATCCGTTGCATTTCCAGCGACACCGCCTGCTTCAAGTGCGGCAGAAATAAGACGACCGGTTTTTTTTGAAATCATGTCGAGATAGTCTGCAATTGTGGCATCTTGCTTCTCTTCGAGCTCCATATCAAGCGCCTGGCCTTCGCAGATGGTTATATTGGCGTGATTGAGGATGTGAATCAGTTCTGTATGGCGGTTTGTTTTTTCCTTCAGAGCGAGTTCATAGGCGTAGGCGATCATCATGTCTCCAGTCAGAATGGCGGCATTGACGTTCCATTTTTTGTGAACGGTTGGTCTGCTGTGGCGGAGATCTGCCTGGTCCATGATATCGTCGTGGATCAGGGTGAAGTTGTGGAGGATTTCAACGGCCAGTGCAACATTGAGCGCATTGTCAATTGACCCGCATATAGCTTCGGAGGCAAGCAGTGTAAGAAATGGCCGGATTCTTTTGCCATTTCCTTCAAGAATATACCTTGCCGGCTGATAAAGGGTTACGGGGATCTCTTTATCAAAACAGGAGGCTAAAGCCTCGTTTATTTTCGAGTGGTAGAGACTGTATTTTTTTTCGACAAGCTCCTGAGTTATAGGCATATTCATTATGAAATTGGTCATTGTTTAATGATAAGGCGTTTGTGTCGGAGTTGCTCTATCTTGGCGGAACCGGAAAGAAACATGATTGCCCTGAGATCGTTGAGCCAGGTTTCAATAGTTTTTTCAAGGGTTCCCTGGTGAAGGGCTTTGAGAATATGCCTGGCTGAAGCGGCCAGTTGCGCTCCAAGAGCTAATGATTTTGCAATATCCGCACCGGACTGGATTCCTCCTGATGCAATGATTTCAATCTCTTTGTATTCAGGATGGTCACGTTTCATTGCGCGGATATCAAGGAGACATTGGGCTGTGGGAATGCCCCAGTTCAGCAGCTCTTCGAGTGCGGGCATGCTGAAACGGGTTTCCTGCCCGAACTGCCGTGTGTAGCGGATCTCTTCCACTTTCTGCCAGCTGATTCCTCCTGCGCCGGCAACATCAATAGCTTTGACACCTGCTTCAATGAGCCTGAGAGCAGCCGATGCAGAGATGCCGCATCCGACCTCTTTTACAATGACAGGGACGGGGATTTTAGCGGTGATGGCTGCAAGCTGATGGAGTACATGCCGGAAATCGGTGTTTCCTTCGGGTTGAAAGAGTTCCTGGGCGGCATTAAGGTGTACAATCAGTCCATCGGCCTGAAGAAGCTCGAGCATGATGTTGATTTCCCGATCAGTCAGCCCTTTTGCAATTTCAGGAGCTCCGATGTTGGCAAAAATCTGTACTGACGGGGCATATTTTCTAACAATGGCAAAACTTTCGCGGTGTGAGCTGTTTTCAAGCGCCTGGCGCATGCTGCCGACGCCAAGCGGAATCTGAAAGTGCTCTGAGGCTTCTGCAAGCTGCCGGTTTAAGGCTGCCGCTTCGCTGTATCCTCCGGTCATGGAGGATATCATGAACGGGGCGGCAATTTTTTTGCCTAAAAATGAAGTGGAGAGGTCGATGTCGGAAAAACGAAGTTCAGGGAGAGCATCATGCTGAAAATCAAACCGCTCAAATCCAGTGGTTTTGCTGTTATAGGCAACGTCACCGTGCAGGCATATTTCCACATGGCTGTGCTTGCGCTCGATTGTTATATTATTATCGTGGTTGCTCTCGCTCATTATTGATTGATCATGCAGAAAGGATACGTTCCTTGCAGGATTTGTAATACTTTATGTTCAAAATATAACTTAATAATAACATACCATAACGTTTTAGAGGATCTCTCATTGGTGTTATCATGCTGAAAACCTTGTTTTCCATAGCTCTGCGGCATCTGCTTGGACGTCGCCGGCAGACATTGACTACTATTTTCGGTGTCGCGATCAGTACAATGGTTCTGATTACAACCAATTCTCTTACCAGAGGGTTGCTCGATTCGTTTATTGAGACCATTGTGAATGTTGCGCCGCATATAACGGTAAAGGGGGAGAAAATGCGCCCTATGCCCGTAAATATTCTTGAGGGCAAGCATGAGGATGGGATAGCTTTCGTTGAAAATAATATTCAGAAGCAGGAGCCTGAAGAGGTACGGAATTATCGGCAGATTCTCAGTGTGTTCAGTTTGCAACAGTATAATAAACGGGTTCTTGCTGCCTCACCTTACGTTATTTCTCAGGTTATGGCTGTTAAGGGAAGTCGCAACCAGCCTCTTACCCTTAAGGGCGTTCTGATTGATCGTGAAGATGCTATCAGCGGTATCAGGAAAAAAATGCTTGCCGGTGAGATTGCCACGTTTGAAAAAACGGCCAATGCAATGCTTGTGGGACGTACGGTGGCGCGGGATATGAATCTCAAGCTGAATGATGATGTTATTATCATTCCTGCTTCAGGGAAGAGCAGGCAGTGCAAGGTTGCCGGAATTTTCTTTACCGGTGTCAATGCGGTCGATAACAGTGTTCTGGTCTCTCTCAAGCTTGGTCAGATCATTGAGGGAATGGCGGCAAACAAGGTTTCTGGTATTGCGCTTAAGGTTGATACTCCTCTTGATAATGCTCTGCTGGCAAGAGATCTTGAAAAGGTTACCGGGTATCGATGCATGACCTGGCAGGAGGAGAACGCCAGTATACTCTCCCTTTTTGCCCGTATCGGTTATATCGTGTTTTCTCTTGTTGCTTTTGTCGGTGTCGTTTCAGGGTTCGGGGTGGCTAATATTCTGGTTACCACTGTGTTTGAAAAGAGCAGGGACATTGCAATTATGAAGTCGTTGGGTTTTTCGGCTCTGCAGCTGATAAGCATGTTTGTTCTTGAGGGGTTTATTGTGGGCCTTGCCGGAGCTCTTGCGGGGGGAGTTCTGGCTATCGGCTCTATCAATCTGTTTGCCAGTCTTCCAATTGAAAGCTCTCAGGGGCCTATAACCAAAACCGGGTTCAGTATGTCGTATAATCCGGTCTATTTTTTTATGGTGATTGGTGTAACAGTTCTGATAAGCACTCTTGCTGCGATTCTGCCCTCGGCAAGGGCGGCTAAACTTGAGCCGGTGAGTGTACTCCGCGATAGCAGCCTGTAGCTTTCAGCTCTTTCTGGAGATGGTTTGTTCGGGGTGCTGGAGCAGGTAGAGTTTGTAGTAGAGGCCTCTTTTGGCGAGCAGTTCCTGATGATTTCCGGTTTCTCTGATAACTCCTTTGTGCAGCACTATGATTCTATCGGCTTTTTGAACCGTTGAGAGTCTGTGCGCGATTATAATTGATGTCCGGTTTTTCATGAGGCTGGCTGTTGCCGAATCGATCAGGGTTTCGGTTTCCGTATCGACTGAACTGGTGGCCTCATCAAGGACAAGGATTTCGGGGTTGTAGAGGAGCGCACGGACGAAGGCTATAAGCTGTTTTTGTCCGGATGAGAGTCCTGTTCCGTTTTCAAGCACTTTGTACTCGTACTTTCCCGGGAGTTGTTCAATAAAGCGGTCGGCTCCCACAATTTTTGCCGCCTCCCTGATGGTGTCGTCTGTGACTTCTGGATTGCCGAATGCAAGGTTTTCTTTTATGGTTCCGGAAAACAGAAACACATCCTGCATGACAACACCGACGAGTTTTCTCAGAGAGTGTTCTTCTATTTCCTGCAAGGCTTTGCCGTCAATGGTTATGGAGCCTTTCTGGAAAGGGTAGAGCTTGGAGAGAATGTTAATAAGCGTCGTTTTACCGCTCCCTGTAGCGCCTACAATTGCAACCTTTTCTCCATGCCGGATTTCAAGTGAGATATCTTTCAATATCCAGTTTTCCTGATCGTAGGCGAACCAGACATTGCTGAATGCGATGTTCTCCCTGAATGTTGCGAGATGGTGCAATCCGGATGGGTTTTCTATTCCTTCTTCTTCGTCAAGAAGCCTTATAATCCGGTCTGAGCTGGCAATTGCGGTCTGAATAACGTTGAAACGGTCGGAAAGATGTTGAAGCGGACGGAAAAAAAGCCAGATGTACTGAACAAATGATATAACCACTCCAATGGTAAGATCCGCCTTGAGCAGCCGGATGCCGCTGTACCAGATGACCAGTCCTGCTGCTGCAGCGCTCAGTACCTCAATGAGAGGATAATAGATGGAGAAGTAAAAGACAGTTCGAATATTCGCATCTCTGTGGTCGGAATTGATAGATGCATATTTGATGCTTTCCCGCTCTTCACGGTTAAACAATTGAACAATTGTCACCCCTGTAATATGCTCCTGAAAAAATGTGTTGAGGCGGGCAAGATGGGTTAAAACATCCTGGAATGCAGCCCGGACTTTGTTTTTGAATTTTATTGTGGCATAGAGCATCAGAGGAAGAATGGCCAGGACGATAAGGGTCAACTGCCAGTCTATCCATACCATAAGGAGAACAATGAAAAAGAGCTGCAGGATGTCGCCGAGAATGGTGATGATGCCGCTGGAGAGCATTTCGTTCAGCGATTCTACATCATTGGTTGACCGGGTTATCAGGCGTCCTATAGGATTCCGGTCATAAAACCTTGCGGGCAGTTTCTGCAGGTGAGTGAAGATATCCATCCTGATGTCGAACACTGCCTTCTGTCCTATAATCTGCGTCCACCAGGTTGTGATATACTGTTTTATACCGTCGAGCAGAATGGCTGCGGCAAGAAAGATGCTGATTATCGTCAGGCCTTTGAGATCACCCTTTGCTATATAATCATCAATTGCGATTTTTGTCAGATAGGGGCGTAAGGGTCCGAGAAAGGAGCCTGCAATTGTAACGGCAATGGCTGCGCTGATGAGCGTTTTATAGGGCTTTAAATAGCTTAGCAGGCGGTTGACAATGTAGCGGTCTACCGAGCTCTTTTGCTTTTTTTCGAGTGTTTCATCCTGCTGGGGCTTGAAACTTTTGCTTTTTGTGTCGTTACTCATGAGATTTAGCGGGAGATATACATGCCTGTGCAGGGTAGCTCAATGCTCTAACGTTCTTTTTTCAATGTCATGCTTCAGTTTTCCGGTAAGCTCTTCTGCACGGTCTTTGGTAGGCGCTTCGGCGTATATCCTCACAATGGGCTCAGTGTTTGATGGTCGTAAATGAACCCAGCAGTCAGCAAAATCAAGTTTGAGGCCGTCAAGAGTGTTTGCCTCGGCGTTGTGGTAGTGCAGGGCAATATCGGAAAATATTTTTTCAAGTGAGCTGCGGTCTCTTGATGCAAGCGTGATTTTCTGTTTTGACATGACATAATCCGGGAAATGCTTCCGGAATTGAGTGAGTGGTCCGCCGTTATTCTGGGTCCGCCAGTAGGTGAATGCCTGGACAAAAAGTGCTATCCCTACTAAGGCATCGCGGCCGTAATGCAGCTCAGGCAAGATAACTCCTCCGTTTCCTTCTCCTCCAATGACTGCGTCCACCTGTTTCATGACTTCACTGACATTGGCTTCGCCAACTTTGGCGCTGTAGCATTGTACGCCATACTTTTCTGCAATATCGCGCAGTGCACGGCTGCTTGAAAGGTTGTTGGCGACGGCTCCCGGGTTGTGTTTCAGGTAAAAATCCGCGCAGGCGACAAGTGTGTACTCTTCTCCGAAAAGGGAGCCGTCTTCACAGAGAAGAGCGAGCCGGTCTACATCGGGGTCGACGATAATGGCAAAATCGTATTTGCTTTCTTTAACGGCAGCGATTGTGGTGGAGAGATTTTCTTCTATTGGTTCAGGGTTTCGGGGAAACAGTCCGGTGCCTCCACATGCGAATGGAACAATGTTGTCTATGCCGAGCTGTTTACAAAGTTCTGGTACAATGGAGTAGCCGGCACCTTCAACACAGTCGATAAGAACCCGGAACTGCTGTGAGGCAATTGCCGCAGGGTCTATACAGGTCAATTGAAGGACTTTTTCGATATGGAGGTTATCATACCGGTTATTTTGGGAAATCTTGCCGATGGTGTCCCATTGTGCGTAGATGAAAAGCTCTTTTTCAGCAATGTCGAGCAGTTCATCGACTTCCGTGCCGGTTAAAAACTCACCATGGTGATTGAGCATTTTAAGGGCGTTCCAAGCGACAGGGTTATGTGATGCTGTGATGATGAGTCCTCCGTTGGCCTCTTCTCCAGTGACAGCTATTTCAACGGTTGGAGTTGTGGCAACCCCAATATCGATGACATCGCATCCGCACAGTACAAGGGTATTACTGATGAGATCGCTGATTGCCTTGCCAGTCGGTCTTGTGTCTCTGCCGATGACAATTCGCGGCTTTTTTTCAGCGGGAAGGAGAGCATGGTTCATTTTATTTCGCAGAATCCATGAGGCGAAGGCCATTGAAAATGTGGTGAGATTTTTAGGGGTCAGGCTGTCGCCGACAATCCCTCTTATCCCGGAAACGCTGATCATCAGGCTCATAATACAGGTGATTCTTGTGATGAAAATTTTGCGCAATATAAAAAAAAGAAGGGATGTTACTCTTACCTGATTGTCAGTTTCAAGCGTAGAGCGCGGGTTCTTTTGTTGGCATGATGGTCGGTAACCTTTTGATTTGTTGGTTGATTATTTTATATTGCAAACCGTTTGTTAATGAAAAATTATTTTATCCTAACAGCAACAATATATGCCTTTACACAAATCGGCTGAAAAAAGACTTCGGCAGTCAGAAAGAAGAAATGCCAGGAACAGATCAAGGAAAAAAGAGCTGAAAGTTCTTGTGAAAACGATGCAGAAACTGATTGATACCAGCGCTGACAAGGCTGTGGTCGAAGTTGCCTACCGTTCAGCTGTTCAGAAACTCGATAGACTCGGTGTGAAAAATTATATTCACGCCAATAAAGCATCTCGTAAGAAATCCCAGTTGACACGTCTTTTAAATAGTTACGTGCAGGGTTAATTAAAAGAAGGAAAATGTTTTGTCCATAGGTCTTTTCATGTCTGTTGAACATACTTTTTCTGAAGTTTTAGGCCGGGATTCTATTTAAATAGCTCTCATGTTTGCATATTTTCGCGGCAAGCTTGCTTTTCTTTTACCTGAAGAGGCTGTTGTGGAGGTTTCGGGTATTGCTTACCGATTTTTGATTTCCGCAAGCACATATCGTCAGCTGCCCGAACCGGGCAGCGATGTACTGTTGTTTTCCCATCTTTCTGTCAGAGAGGATTCTCTCCAGCTGTATGGTTTTTTAAAGGAGGAGGAGCGTCAGTTGTTCCGCCTGCTTTTGCTCACCTCAGGTGTAGGGCCCAAGCTTGCTTTGGCGGTTCTGTCCGGACTGCCTGTTCCTGCAGTACATGAAGCCATTCTTGCTAATGCTCCCGAACAGCTTTACGGTATCACGGGTGTAGGCAAAAAAACTGCAGCAAGGATAATTCTTGAATTACGTGATAAAATTCTGAAACTGCCGGATGTGGGTGGTTTAGCGGCATCGTCAACCTCTCAGACAACCCGTTTGAGGGAAGATGCCGTCAATGCTCTCGTCACCCTGGGATTTTCAAGAATAACAGTGCATAAAGCTGTTGTCGGCATTCTTGAACAACATCCCGATCTCACTGTCGAAGAAGTGGTCAAATCAGCGCTTGTTTCAATTCATAACAGTTAGCGCCACCACAGTGATCTACCAGGAAGCTCTCGATTTCCTCTATCCTCTCCATCGATTCGGAATAAAACCCGGCCTTGATCGTGTTTGCTCTCTGCTGGATTCTGTCGGCTCTCCCCAAAAGCGATTAGGCATGGTGGTGCATATTGCCGGCACTAATGGCAAAGGAACCGTTGCGGCTGCTATTGCTTCAATATTTCAGGCCAGCGGGAAAAAGACTGCGCTTTATACGTCTCCTCATCTGGTTGATTTTACAGAAAGAATCCGGATTAACGGGGAGCCGATACCAAGGGAGAGGGTGGCTCACTATTGTTCGCGGCTGAAAGATGCGGTAGATGAAAACCATTCCACCTTTTTTGAGGCTACTACCGTTCTTGCGTTTGCCTGGTTTGCCGATGAAGGCGTTGAGGTTTCTGTTATCGAGACCGGGATGGGTGGACGGCTTGATGCTACCAATGTTGTCGAGTGCGATTATGTGGTGATTCCCAGTATCGGTATGGATCATACCGAGTGGCTGGGAGAGACTCTTGCTTTGATAGCTGCAGAGAAAGCTGCAATTATAAAAAAAGGGTGCAGGGTATTTACCGCTGTAGGTGACCCTGAGGCCTTCGGGCCTATTGAGAAACAGGCTCAGTTGTGCGATGCTTTGCTGTTTGCAGTTGGAACAGATATTATCACTACTGTCGTTTCGGCAGATCCCGGAATGCTGGAGCTTGATGTCAGAAGCGCTTCAAGGTATTATCCCGCTCTTAAAGCGCCGCTTACAGGAGCTTTTCACGCTTCAAATGTTTCGCTTGCTGTTATGGTTGCTGAAGTTGCTGGCGTTGCCGCAGACGCTATTTATGCGGGGCTTGAACGGTTATTGCAGACTGGGTACAGGGGACGGCTGGAAAGAATCGGTATGCGTCCGACTGTTCTTCTTGACGTGTCGCACAATGCTGATGGTATGCGGCAAACCGTCAATGCCCTTCTTTCATTCAGGGAGAGATATCGTCGAGTGTATGTCATTGTAGGGCTTGCTTCGGATAAGGATGCGCGTGCTGTTATTGCTGAGCTGCTTCGTTTGCAGTGTACGTTTGTTCCAGTTGCTATTCCTTCAGAGCGAAGCATGCCTGCTGAAGAACTGGGTGTGTTATGTGGATATGATGGTGCCGAGGTAAAGGTGTTCGCTACCGGGCGTGAGGCGTTGGTCTCTCTCAGGAAAACAGTCTGCGAGGATGACCTGATTCTGGTGACGGGTTCGTTTTATCTTGCGGGTGAGATTATTGCATCTTGTCCCGAATAGTGCATTAGGGTTTAATAACGGTTTTTTATTGAAAAAATTTTATATTTAAGTCAAACCACCGAAATTCTTCTTGCATGTAAGGGCAACCTCTTGCCGTAAATTCTTGTAGTGATTATCCCTTTATTTCAAATATAGATTTCCCCTGTCATCTTCTTCCCGGCTTTCATGTTACATGGCAAAGCGCTAAAGCTACTTCTTATTCATGATCCACCTTATCGGCCTTTACGGTTGATTTGCCGGGCCGATGTCGCTGCCTATTCGGGTTTTATCAAATTTTTTTACAAATAACAAGCGTTGAATACAACTACAATGTCGAACAATTCGGGTTTTAAAGGTCTGGACATCAATATGCTCCAGAAAAAGAAGGTTTCTGAGTTGCATGCTTTAGCCAAAGAGATTGGTGTGATGGCTGCTGGTTTACGGAAGGAAGAGCTGATTTTTAAAATCATTGAGGCTAATGCGCAGAAAAACTCGGATTCTGAAAGTGGCAATGTGATGGTGAACACCGGTGTTCTGCAGGTAATCCCGGAAGGTTACGGTTTTTTACGATCCGCCAATTATAATTACCTCTCTTCTCCAGACGATATTTATGTTTCTCCTTCGCAGATCAAGCGCTTTAACATGCGTACCGGTGATACGGTATCAGGTCAGGTAAGGGCTCCAAAGGAGGGTGAACGTTTTTTTGCTCTGCTCAAGATCAATACTATCGATGGTAACGATCCGGAAATTACCAGAGAACGACCTTATTTTGAAAATCTTACTCCGCTCTTTCCTCGTGAACGTCTCAAGCTTGAAACAAAGCAGTCTGAAGCGTGCGGACGTATTATGGATATATTTACTCCTATCGGTAAGGGGCAGAGGGGTTTAATTGTCGCGCAGCCGAAAACCGGTAAAACGATGCTGTTGCAGATGATTGCCAATGCGATCATAAAAAACCATCCAGAGGTCTACCTGATTGTTCTGCTTATCGATGAGCGTCCTGAAGAGGTGACTGATATGGCTCGCAGTGTGCCGGCAGAGGTTGTGAGCTCAACGTTTGATGAGGATCCTGAACGTCATGTTCTTGTAGCGGATATGGTGCTTGAAAAGGCAAAGCGTCTGGTGGAAGTTGGCAGGGATGTGGTGGTGTTGCTTGACTCCATCACTAGGTTGGCAAGGGCACATAATACGATCATTCCTCATTCCGGAAAAATTTTGTCAGGTGGTATTGATGCCAATGCACTGACCAAGCCAAAACGTTTTTTCGGCGCTGCCCGTAATATTGAAGAGGGTGGCAGTCTTACAATTATTGCCACGGCGCTTGTTGATACCGGTTCGCGTATGGATGATGTTATTTTTGAGGAGTTTAAAGGAACAGGCAATATGGAGCTTCTGCTCGATCGCCGCCTTTCTGAGCGCAGGATATTCCCCTCTATCGATATTCTCCGTTCTGGTACCCGTAAGGAGGAGCTTCTTTTTTCTCAGGAAGAACTCTCCAGAACATGGCTTCTCAGAAAATACCTTGCCGATAAGAACCCGATCGAATGCATGGAGTTCATGCGTGAGAAAATGGCTGATACCAAAGACAATAAGGACTTTTTCAAAAATATGAATGCCTGATGCTCCCTTTTTACGCTGTATATCGAGATATAAACCGGTAGTAGCGGAAGGGATTTCCGAACGATGAACATGCCGCCCCTTAAAGAAGGTGAATTTGAGTTTTGTGGTGAATTAAGGTTTGTTGTTTTGAAAAAACTTTCTATATTATCTGCCTTTAAAACAAGAGGAAAGACACTTACTATATGCCCTGCGGAAAAAAGAGAAAACGTCATAAAATGGCGGTACACAAGCGAAAGAAAATGCGCCGTAAGAATAGGCACAAGAAGCGCCAGAGATACCAGAATAAGTAAGTTCCGGTACTCTCTCTGTACCTGTATTATAGGTTGAGAATATAGCTCAGTCGGTAGAGCATCTGCCTTTTAAGCAGAGGGTCGAAGGTTCGAGTCCTTCTATTCTCACTGAATTATGTTTGGTTCAGTGTATTGACACAAGCCCGAGTGGTGAAATTGGTAGACACACTATCTTGAGGGGGTAGCGCCGAAAGGTGTAGGAGTTCGAATCTCCTCTCGGGCACTTGTATTTTATTGAAAGCCGCTTTTAAGCGGCTTTTTGTTTTGGTGCGCCCAGCATGGGCGCAATCTTGGAGGTGGAAGTCCTCCCGTAAGTTGACCACAGCGAACGAAGCGAAGCGCAACTGCATAAGGGTGACTGAATGTGGGAAGGAAGCGTGGAGCGAAACCGTGAGCCGATGAACAAAAACCGGATATGAGGCGATGTCGAACAGGGCGAGCAGGAACTGGATGAATGGTTGCGTCACCGTTTGCGCGCATTGCAACTCAAACACTGGCGGCGGGGGACAACGATGTATCGAGAGCTACGAAAGATGGGTGCAAGTGAGGTTCAGGCAGCCAAAGTGGCGGCTAATGCTCGTCGCTGGTGGCATAACAGCCGGTTAGAAATGAACAGGCTCATGCCTATCTCCCACTTTGACAGCATCGGAGTACCTCGCCTCTCATGACATCAACTACTCGAACCGCCCGGTGCGGACTCGCTTGCCGTGGTGGTGTGGGAGGGGAACGGTCAGGATTTCTGGCCGCCCCTATCCCGATCCGCAATTTATTTGCTCTTGGTGTTTCAGATGTATTATTTTGTGCATGATAGAGCCCGATAATCCCTTTTTTTCCGTCATTTCCATAGCTGATAATCAGGAAGAAATTAGATGAATATTGCCGTTTGCGTCTGTCTTGTGCCTGATACTGCTTCAGTGGTCGGGTATCTGGATGGGGCAGTAGATTATTCAAGAGTGAATGTGGTTATGAATCACTATGATGAGTATGCTCTTGAGGAGGCTGTGCGGCTTAAAGAGCGTGTTGAAGGTAGTGTCGTCACTGTTTTCAGCTTTGCTCCTGACTCTGCCAGAGAGGTGCTTCGAAAAGCCCTTGCAATAGGCGCAGACAGGGCTTTTCGGGTGAGTTGTTCCGGGGGGGGGGACTTGAGCCCGACTGAACCGTTTCTGACGGCACTCGGTTTGAGTAGGGCGATAGCCGCGTTTTATGCAGATCGTCTGCCTGACCTTGTATTTTGCGGAAAGCAGTCTACGGACTTTCAAAGTGCCCAGGTTCCTTCGATGCTTGGGGAACTGCTTGGGATGGCTTCGGTCAGCGGGATTACTTCTTTGCAGATAACAGGAGACTTATTGCGGGTCGAACGCGAAATTGAAGGGGGTATAGAGGCTATAGAGGTTACTTTTCCTGCTGTGCTCAGTGCCGAAAAAGGTTTGAATGAGCCTCGCAATACCAGTATTCGAGCGGTAATGGAGGCTAGAAAAAAAATTGTCGGTCTTTTGGAGGTAAGCTTGCATGAAGAGCCTTTTGTTGTTATGAGCGGTATTGAGCCTCTTGAAAGAAAAAAAATATGTTGTTTCGTGCCGGATGAGCATGAGCTGCTCCGGGTCCTCAGCCATGAGTGCAATCTGTTGTAATAGAGGTGCAAACGAATGGTAACTGCTGTGATGAATAAATTTCTGGTATTTCTGGAGCAAAGAGAAGGTATTGTCAAACCATCCTCTATTTCTGTCTGGAACAGGGTTCAGGGGCTTGCGGCTTTAGATGGAAATTCGGTTGTTTCAGGAATTCTTGCCGGGCCGGTTGAAATCGGGCAGCTTGACGGTGCATTGGGTGGTGACGGGGTTATTTATCATGCAAAAGAAGATGGGCTCAGGGTATACAATCAGGAGAGGTATAGCAGAGTCATTGCTGATTTGTTTGAACGGGAAGCCTGTACCGCCCTGTTTTTTGCTGATACTGCCATGACGAGGGATATGGCTCCAAGACTTTCTGTGCGTATGCAGGCGTCATTACTCAATGGAAATGCTTTAGGAGAAGGTGATGCAGCTGGGGTGTCCAGAAGGGTATATTCAGCTTCCTTTCTGGCTTCGTTTGTGCCGACACGAAAGCTGCGGATTTATATTCTTTCGTCCAGTGTCCGAGTGGTAGAATTTCCCGATGGAGGTCGCATTAATTTCATAGATATTGAGCCTCTGCAATCTACCCTTAAGGACTTATTTCCTGTTGTTCGGCGTATTATAATGGGTGAGGGCCCTCCAGATGTGGCCGAAGCCCGTATTGTGGTTGCCGGTGGAAGAGGAATGGGAGGCGTGGAGAGTTTTGCGCTTCTTGAGCAGACGGCGTTGCTTCTTGGAGGTGCTGTAGGAGCAAGCCGGACGGCAGTTGATGCCGGGTGGCGACCTCATGCTGAACAGATCGGGCAGACAGGAAAAACAGTGGCTCCCGTACTCTATTTTGCATGTGGTATATCGGGCGCTGTTCAGCACCTTGCAGGTATAGGGTCAGCGGGTGTCGTTGTTGCGATCAACAGTGACCGGGATGCTCCTATTTTTAATGTTGCTGATTACGGCCTTGTGGGCGATGTGCATATTGTGCTGCCGAAGCTGATTGATTTGCTTAAGGAATTTTTGAAGAAGCAATGATTAACGCTACTTTATGGTTAAGATATACGGATTGATAGGGATGCCTCAGATAGAACGAAAATATTTTTTTATTGACAATGCGTAAACTTCAGGTGGATATTCTTGGACTTTCAACAAGTCCTCATACTAACGGTGCTTATGCTCTTATTCTTTATGAATTGGAGGGAAAGCGAAAGCTTCCTATTATCATTGGTGGTTTTGAAGCTCAGGCGATCGCCTTGAAGCTTGAAAATATTAAGCCGCCGAGACCTTTTACCCACGATCTATTTAAGAATATTGCCGATGTTTTTCATCTGCATGTCAATGAAATTATTATCGATGAACTGCATAATGAGACTTTTTATGCGAAGGTCGTCTGTGAGGTAAATGGTGAAGTGCATGAAATCGATGCACGTCCAAGTGATGCCATCGCCATTGCAGTGAGATTTAATGCGCCCTTGTTTGTTACTGAAGATATAATGAACGAGGCCGGAATAAAGGAGGAGCAGAAAGAGGATGGAGAGGAGGATGAGGTGCTGCAGGCCGAAGAGGTTTCCCCACCAGCTCTTGTCAGTCCCAATGTCAGGTTTGAGGAGTTGCAGTCGGCACTCAACGATGCCATAAGCAATGAAAATTATGAAGAGGCTGCCCGGTTGCGTGATGAAATTACACGATTGAAAAGCAGTTCATGAAAAAAAAAGATGGGTTAGAAAGAAAAAAGGAGGCATAGCCTCCTTTTTTCTTTCTAACCATTCAGGATAAAAAAGCTTACGGATTATTCATTCGCCCCGCCGAAGCTGAAGGTAAAGCTGAAGCCCTGCTGTTTTTTGTTTGCAACACTGTCAACGGCATTGAATCCGTAGCCGTAATCAAGCCCGATCTGACCGATAATCGGGAGGTATAGCCGTAGACCAAGGCCGGCTGATTTTTTCAGGTCGCCATAGTTTACCGAGCTTGTGTTTCGCCAGAGATTGCCCGCTTCGACGAATGCCAGCGCGTAAATGCTCACCGACTGTGACATGGTCAGCGGGTAACGCAGTTCCGAGGTGAACTTGGAATAGATTTTGCCGCCATAGAGTGTCGATGAAGGATCGGACGGGTAGAGATTCTGTCCGAGGCTCCGGTCACCATAGCCTCTCAGCGGTACAGTCGGGAGCGTTGACATGCCACTGCCCCCCATATAAAAGAAATCAGTGTAGGGTATGTAATCATTGTTGGTAAAGGTGCCTACATAGCCATGCTGTGTCGAAATGTTCCACACAAGCTGATGGGTGATCGGAACAAACCAACTTGAGCTTCCTGTGATCTTGTAGAAATCAACCGTCCCAGGCAGGGGTCCACCGGCAAGTTCTCCTGAGATCAAGTTTTTGCTGCCTCTGCGAGGAAAGATCGGGCTGTCGATGCTGTTGCGGCCAATTGTTTGTGTGATAGAATACTCATCAGCTTTATTGGGTGCATTTGCCTGCGATGCATATAAATTCAACAGTCCGCCGTTCGTGTGCAGGTATTTCAGTTTCCAGTTGACCGAGAAGTAGTCATCCGGCCAGGTCAGCCTTCTTCCGACAGACATGGTTGCACCGTACTGATCCATAATGGTTGGAGTAACACCATCACTGTTGTAGATGTATGCGGTATGGGTGTTGAAGACGGAGAACCCGACTGCGGTCGGCGTGCCGAATGCCCATGGTTCAGTGAATGAAAGGCTGAGTGTCTTGTAGTTGTCACTGCCGAATTGCCATTGAAAGCTCAGTTTCTGACCATCGCCATGCGGGAGCGGCTGGTATGCTTCGCGATTGAAGATATCTTTCAGTGAGTAATTGCTGAACGTAAGACCGAGTGAGCCGGTAAATCCTGTGCTGCTGTAGCCGACCGATGTGTTGAAGGTATCAGTCTGCTTTTCACTGACATTGTAGGTAAGGTCAACGGTGTTGTTTTCAGGATTCGGCTGGATGTCAGGGGTAATCTGTTCCGGGTCGAAGTAGTTGAGCATGCTCAGCTCCCTGATACTGCGTACAACATTCTGCCGGCTGAACATATCGCCGGGAACGGTATAGAGCTCCCTGCGGATGACATGGTCTTTTGTTTTGGTGTTGCCTTTGATATTGATGGTGTTCAGCTGGAATGGTTCACCTTCACGTAGAGAGATATCCAGGTTGACCAGGTTTGGTTTAATGACCTTTTCCTCAAGTTTTGCCTTGAAGGAGAGATAGCCACGGTCAAGATAGAGTGAGCTGACATCAGCGTTATCCTGCGAGAAATTAAGCCGTTCCTGGATCAGTTTTGCATTATAGACGTCACCTGTTTTGATTTTGAAGGTGGTACCGAGAATATCCGTTGTTGCGAAATCCTTGGTATTGCCTGTCCAGGTGACTGTGCCGATAGAATATTTCTGACCTTCCTCAACATAGATGTCAAGGATAAGGCCTTTTTTGTCGTCGGTATAACTGATCGAGTCGCGCAGTACTCTGGCATCGCGGTAGCCGTTATTTCTGTAGAACTCGACAAGGAGGTTTTTGTCGTCGTTGAATTTGTCGGTATCGAGTTTTGGCGACCCGAAGATTTTGCGCCACCAGGAGTTTTGATGGGTTTCATTGAACACTCCTCTCAGTTTGTTCTGGTCGAAGGTCGAGTTGCCGTGAAATGTTATCTTTTCAATGGAGACCTTTGTCCCTTCCGTGATTGAAACAAGGGCATTGACATGATTTTTGCTGCTCTCCTGAAGGTGAAATTCAGCTCCGGCCGTCAGATAACCCTTTGAGGCATAAAGTTTCTCAATTTTATTGACGGCTGTAAGCAGCTCCTGCTGGCTTATTCGTTTTCCAGCTACAAGGCCTGCTTTGCGTCGAACCTCATCAGTATCGAGTTGTTTGTTGCCTTCAAAGGTTACCTTGTCAAGCAGCGGCAGCTCTTTGACGCTGAATGTCAGGGCAATGTTTTTTTGTCCGGTATCAGTTTGCTGCACGCTGATATCGCTAAAGAGCTGGAGCTGCCAGAGGTATTGCATAGCACCGGCAAGTTCCGGTCCGGGTATGGAAATACGATCGTTCACTTTGAGTGGCAGACTGGCGGTTATTTCCTTTTCATTCAGTGTCTCAAGGCCGGTGAAGGAGATTGCGGTCACGAGGAAGGTCTCCCTGATGGCTTTGGCGCTTTCAGTCTGTTGTGCAGCTGCACTCTGTTTTTTTGCTTTGGCCGGTCTGGTTTTGGCTTCAACCGTATTTGCAATGGTGTTCAGGGCAAGAGCAAGCAAAACGAGGGTTATCAGCTTTCGCGTTTTTTTCATGGAATATCAGGGAGTAATCAGGTTATAGCTTTTTGGCTGGTAGATTTTTATTCTGAACTTGTTCGCTTGTCAGTCCAAACCGTCGTTCCCTTCTTTGAAATTCAAGTATAGCATCATAGAGTTTTGGGCGGCGAAAGTCGGGCCAGTAGGTGTCGGTGAAGTAAATTTCTGAATATGCGCTTTGCCAGAGCATAAAGTTGCTGATTCTGAACTCTCCGCTTGTACGGATCAGAAGCTCGGGATCAGGCATTGTGGCGGTAGAGAGGTATAATGAGATCAGCTGCTCGTCAATAGATTCCGCATTTATCCGGCCTGACTGTACATCAAGAGCAACAGCCTTGCAAGCCTGTACAATATCCCATTGACCGCTGTAACTGAGAGCAATATTCAGAACAAGTTTATTGTTGTTCTTCGTCAGCTCCATAGTCTCCAGCATGGTTGAGCGAACTTTATCCGGCAGTATGTCTATTTCGCCAATGACATTAAGTCGGATATTGTTCTCGTGAAGTTTACGGGTTTCTCTGCCGATAACCTTGACAAGAAGCTGCATCAGTGCAGATACCTCTGTTTTCGGCCTTTTCCAGTTTTCAGTTGAAAAGGTGAAGAGAGTGAGGTATTTAATGCCTAATTCTGCACATGCTTCAACAATATCCCTGACTGAGTCCACTCCCGCAACATGCCCTTGAATTCTTGTTTTGCCCCTCGACTTTGCCCATCGTCCGTTGCCATCCATAATGACCCCAATATGGAGCGGGATTGTACACGATGATTTAAGCTCGGCTTGTATTTGTTTATCAACAGCGGTATTGTCTGAGGAAAACCAGTGAGGATTAAAGGTTGATGAACGGTTCATTTTTGTTGTGAGTGCCATAAATCTTTTTTAACTCCTTATCGCTTGACAGGCAGTCATAAACATACCATTCCATTCACTGATTTTCTCTGGAGCATAAAATTGCTTGAATTGAATAATATGCAGTTATTTGCTATTATACAAACTTTACTCATAATGAGAGCCCGTAATGCGTACAGGCATTTCTTTCTTGAAATTCAGGAAATATCGGGCAAAGTGACTTTTCTGTTAAAATAATTCACAATAGACGTGCATTTAAGTAGTTACGAGGATTTACGCTCCAGGTTACTCTCTAAGAAAATAACCTGTGAAGAGGTTGTACGTTTTTATCTGGAACGTATTGATCAGCATCAGGATGATAATATTTATATAACAGTTTTTCATGACCAGGCTCTTGAACGGGCCAGGAGCCTTGATGGGAAACTCAGCGCAGGGGAAACCCCCGGAAGACTTTTCGGTATGCCGATGGCAATAAAGGATAATATTTCCATGAAAGGAGGGCGGCTTACCTGTGCGTCGAAAATTCTTGGAAATTACGAAAGCGTTTATGATGCAACCTCGGTGTTGAGGCTTGAGGGGGAAGGCGCTATTTTTCTCGGAAAAACCAATATGGATGAGTTTGCCATGGGCAGCTCAAATGAAAATTCTGCATTTGGCAATGTTCCTAATCCGTTTGATAAAAACAGGGTGCCTGGAGGCAGTTCAGGTGGTTCAGCTGCAGCGGTGGCCAATGGCCTTGCCATGGTGGCTCTCGGTTCCGACACAGGAGGGTCAGTACGGCAGCCTGCAGGGTTCTGCAATATTGTAGGCTTGAAACCTACATACGGAAGGATTTCCAGATATGGGCTTGTAGCGTTTGCCTCATCATTTGACCAGATAGGTGTGCTTGCACTAAATTGCGATGATGCGGCCCTTGTGCTTGAGGTTATGGCAGGCAAGGACGGTCATGATGCAACCTCTTCTTATCATGCAGTTACCGATTACTCTTCTGAAATGGCGAGTGTTTCGGTCGAAGGATTGAAAATCGGTGTTCCCCAAGAGTATTTTCCCGACTCCCTTAATCCGGATGTCGCCCGTATGGTGAAGGGGAAGCTGCATGAACTTCGCGATCAGGGTGCTGAACTTGTCGATATACACCTTCCAAACAGTGAATATGCGATAGCGGCTTATTATATTCTGGTTACTGCAGAGGCCTCTTCCAACCTTGCACGGTTTGATGGTGCCCGCTATGGGTTCCGTTCTGAACATTCGGAAGACCTTTCTTCCATGTATGTGAATTCGAGGAGTGAAGGGTTCGGCAAGGAGGTGAAGCGCAGGATTATGCTTGGCACCTATGTGCTTTCTGCCGGATATTATGACACGTATTATAAAAAAGCGCAGCAGGTAAGGCGTGTATTTCAGGACAGATATCGTGAAGCTCTTGAGGGTGTGGATGTAATAGCAGGTCCGACCTCACCCTTTCCGCCGTTCGGTATTGGCGATAAGACAGAGAATCCGCTTGAGATGTATCTCGCCGATGTTTTCACCGTTCCGGCCAGTATAGTAGGTATGCCGGCTGTGAGTGTGCCTCTTGGTTTTGACAGTCTCAATCTTCCTGTCGGCATGCATCTGATCTGTAATTTTTTCGAGGAAGGAAAGCTGCTTGGTATTGCCAAAAAAATGCAGCACTCTGTATAACAGTTGGGGGAGTAGATAACAACCATTAATCATAATATTCTTTACCATGAGTGTATTAGTAAACAAGGATACCCGTCTGCTTGTGCAGGGGATAACCGGAGCGGAAGGTACCTTTCATACCTCCCAGATTCTTGAATATGGAACCAATGTTGTTGCAGGGGTAACTCCCGGCAAAGGTGATATACTCTATCATGGCAACGAAAAAGACAAGTTCTGCCGGCCCGTTCCTGTGTTCAACACCGTACGGGAAGCCGTGCAAAAAGCCGAAGCCAATGCGACTGTTATTTTCGTTCCTGCCTTTTTTGCTGCTGATGCCATTATGGAAGCTGCTGATGCCGGATTGAAAGTGATTATCTGTATTACTGAGGGTATTCCAGTGAACGATATGATGAAAGCGTATGCTTTTGTCCAGGAGAAGGGAGCTGTTCTTATCGGTCCGAACTGTCCGGGCGTCATTACCCCTGGTGAAGCAAAAGTCGGTATTATGCCAGGCTTTATCCATAAAAAAGGATCCATCGGTGTTGTTTCCCGCAGCGGCACCCTTACCTATGAAGCGGTACATCAGCTGACCCAGGTCGGTCTTGGTCAGTCAACCTGCATCGGTATTGGAGGGGATCCGATTATCGGTACCCGCTTTATTGATGCTATCAAGCTTTTTGCTGAAGATGATGAGACTGAAGGGCTTATTATGATCGGTGAAATTGGCGGAAGCGCAGAGGAAGAGGCTGCAGAGTATATTCAGAAGTATTTCAAGAAACCGGTTGTCGGATTTATTGCCGGTCGTACCGCTCCTCCCGGTCGCAGAATGGGTCATGCAGGAGCCATTGTATCCGGAGGTAAAGGAACCGCTGACGACAAGATAAAAGCAATGGAAGCCGCAGGCATTCACGTCGTTGACAGCCCTGCAGATTTAGGCGAAGCCATGATCAAGGCTCTTGGCAGGTAAAATACTCCCCTCTTGATTGATCAGCATTTGTCGTTGTTAGACGTGAAAGGCGCATGGAAATGCGCCTTTCATATTTAAGTGAAGCAATTGAAAACAGCAGGCGCTTCACTCGAAGCGATCCAAAAATCCAATACATGAAGGTAACAGCGCGGGAGTACTTATCCTTGCAAATCATAGCAGACTTCACATAAGGTCGCAATTTCATATTCTGAACTGAACAGATTGATAAACAGATCAAACAATCAATGCTGGGGAGTAATTCGCACCGTTTTTATTGCCCGATGCGCTCTATTTTGTATGTTGCTTGATGGCGCTTTTTTATTGATTGGAGACTTTTTTTTGATGAAAAGTCCGTAAGCTGTGTTTATATACAAGAAGTAGAAGTGACTGCCCCCCCATATCTTATAACAGGTTTTTTTCGGGAGTTTGTTAGCGATGTTAGCCCAGATTGAGAAGGATCATTACGATAAACTTCACGAGATACTTGCGCTTTCACGCCGGAATCTTAAAAACTTCGATGAATCTCTGATTCAGCGGGCTTTTTTTATGTGCTATCGGGCACATGAGGGGGAAAAAAGGGCTTCTGGGGAGCCGTTTTTCTACCATCCTGTCGAAGTTGCCACTATTCTGCTTAATGAGCTTCCTCTTGATGATGTATCCGTTGCGGCGGCGCTCCTGCATGATGTTATTGAGGATAGCGGCTACACATTTGAAGATATTGTAGCTGAACTTGGTGTTGAAGTGGCCGAAATTGTAGAAGGGCTTACCAAGATTTCCGGCATCATGATCAACAGGGAAACGACCCAGGCTGAAGGCTTTCGCAAGATGCTGCTGTCGATGGTGAAGGATATTCGGGTTATTCTCATAAAGTTCTGCGACCGGCAGCATAACATGAGAACGCTTGAATCTCTTCCGGAGCACCGTCGTATGAAGATTGCTCTTGAAACAAGAGATATCTATGCTCCTCTGGCGCACCGGTTCGGTCTTGGAAAGATGAAGGTTGAGTTTGAAAACCTTGCGCTCAAATTTATTGATCCCGAAATGCATGACTTTCTGCTGAAGAAGGTTCGCACGAGCAGGGGAGAGCGGGTTAACTATCTGAGCAAAATGATCGTCCCCATCAAGGCGGATCTTGAAAAACAGGGCTTCAAGGTTGCGGTGGATGGTCGTGCCAAGCATCTTTTTTCGATCTACAACAAGATGCGCAGCAAGAACAAGACCTTTGAGGATATTCACGATCTCTATGGTATCCGGGTCATTGTCGATACGGAGCGTATTGCCGACTGTTTTGCAGTCTATGGCTTTATTACACAGAAATACCCGCCCATTCCGCAGCATTTCAAGGACTATATCTCCATACCGAAACATAATGGATACCAGTCTCTCCACTCAGCTATCATAGGCCCGAGAGGTCACATGGTTGAATTGCAGATCCGTACAAAGCGTATGCATGAGTTTGCTGAGCTTGGAGTTGCCGCCCATTGGCGATATAAGGAAAAAATATCAAGGGATGATGCCAACGTTGATTCTTTTCTGCGCTGGGCCCGGGAGCTGATCAAGGATGCCGATTCTGCGGCTGAATTTATGGAGGGATTCAAGCTCAATCTCTACCATGATGAGATCTACGTTTTTACTCCGAAAGGAGATATGAAAACCATGCCTGCCGGCGCGACTCCGATTGATTTTGCCTATGCTATTCATACTGAGGTGGGCAACGGTTGTATCGGCGCCAAGGTTAACGGCAAGATTGTTCGTCTGAATGCGCAGCTGAAATCCGGTGACAGGGTGGAGATCATCACCTCGAAAAACCAGAAGCCGAAATCCGACTGGCTGAAAATAGTTGTCACCCAGCGTGCAAAGCTTAAAATTCGCTCTGCCATCAATGATGAACGGCGAATCCAGATTGAAAAAGGCCGGGGCATGTGGGAAAAAATGCTGTCCGGTACCAAAAAGCTGCTTTCGGATAATGATATCATTCGTCAGGTTAAGCGATACGGCATCAAGACCCCTGCAGATTTTTTCAGTGCTCTTGCCAGTCAGCAGATCAACGGTGAAGAGGTTATAGAGCGGGTAACAAGCGCCCGAAAGGAAGAGCCTGCGGCAAAATCTGTCACTGATGAAGCCCGTGAAGTTGAGGATTATCTTCAGAAAGCCCGCCAGGAGCAGGAGCAGGACGGTGTGACCTCCAAAAAGGATGAGGTTGTTATTGCCGGCATGAGCAATATTGCATATTCCTACGCTAAATGCTGTCAGCCGGTTCCCGGTGATGACGTGATTGGATTTGTGACAACAGAGGGCGTTGTGAAAATTCACCGCAAAAACTGTGTCAATGTCAGCAATGAAAATCTTCAGAAAAGTGAACGGGTTGTCTCTGTTTCGTGGAACCGGAAGGTTGAGACAGATTTTCTTGCCGGCATAAAGATTGTCGGCGAAGATCGTATCGGTATTATCAACCAGATTACTACGGTCATCTCTAAATTTGATACCAATATCCGTAGTATTTCGCTTCACGCCCGCGACGGGATGTTTGTCGGTACGCTCATGATCTATGTCCGTAACTCAGACAAGCTGAGCTCTCTGATGGACAAGGTGAAAAAAGTTCAGGGGGTCTTTACGGTTGATCGTCTTATAAGCTGAGCGCGTTTCGTTTCGAAATGCCACCCCTGGTTGCCATGTAAAAAAAATGTTCTGTCACCGCTGTTCTGTAAGAAATCCGTATTCGTATATTGGCTTTTATCAACAAACAGGTGGCGCATGAATGATCATCAAAATATCAGAGCATAGAAAAAAAGCTTTGATTATCCTGTTTAAATGTTTTTTTACAGTCAGTTGAGCCTCCGATCAATTTATATAGAGTACTTATGAAAAAAACAGCATTATACTCCTGGCATGAACAGGCTGGAGCAAAAATTATTGACTTTGGTGGTTATCTGATGCCGGTCCAGTATTCCGGAATTATTGCCGAGCATAAGGCTGTTAGAAGTGCGGCAGGGTTGTTTGATGTTTCTCATATGGGAAACTTCTACATTAAAGGCAGTCGGGCCAAAGATTTTCTCCAGTCCATCACAACCAACGACCTGGAAAAGCTTGAAGCAGGCAATGCGCAGTACAACCTCATGCTCTATCCTCATGGAGGTATTGTCGATGATCTGATTATCTATCGAATTGATCGTGACACCTATTTTCTTATTGTCAACGCGAGCAATGCACCAAAAGACTTTGCATGGCTTCAGCAGCATATCCATGATTTTGAAGGAGTTACCCTCGAAGATCATACCGACCGGCTTTCATTGATTGCCCTTCAGGGACCGGTTGCCTTCGATATTCTCCAGATTGTGTTCCCTGCTCTTGATATAGAGTCTCTCGGCACATTTCAGTTCTGCAATACTACATTTCAGGGTGCCGATCTTATTATTGCCAAAACCGGCTATACCGGTGAAAAGGGTGTGGAAATCTGTCTGCCTGATGAGATTGCGCTCCCTCTATGGCAGGCCCTTTTCGATGCAGGCCAGGAGTTTGGTATCAAGCCCATAGGGCTTGGAGCGCGAGATACGCTCCGTCTTGAGATGGGTTACTCCCTCTATGGTCATGAGATCGATCAGGATACCAACCCGCTTGAGGCAAGGCTGAAATGGGTGGTGAAAATGAATAAAGGCCATTTTGTCGGTAAAGAGGCATGCCAGCAGGTTGAGCTCAATTTGAAGCGTGGAGTGGCAGCTTTCAGTCTTGAAGGAAGAGCCCTTCCCCGCCAGGGTTTCAAGGTCTATAATACAGACAGGCAGGAAATCGGCTCGGTGTGCAGTGGCACTCTTTCGCCTACTCTTCAGGAGCCTATCGGTACCTGCAATATCGTGCGCGAATATTTAGCACCGGGGACAGCCATACTGGTTGAGGTTCGAGGGACGTTCCATACCGGAGTGATCCGTCCTCTGCCTTTTGTTACAACTTCCCTAAGCTGACGGCCAAAAGGTATCAAGGAGCGATTGCACAGGTGAAAATGAAAAAAGAGAATAAAGGGGCACGAGGAAAAACTCATGACAGGGAGTCACTGAAACGAGAGTTGACCGGCATTGTATTTATGCTGGTTTCTTTTTTGCTGATCTGTTTTCTTTTGAGTTTTCATCCGGAGGATGATGCCGGTTTTACGGCTATTGCCTGGCGCGATATCTTCAGCAAGGCAGCCCGGGATGCTGCTGAAACCATCCATAACCCTTTCGGACCTTTAGGGGTTAAGCTTTCCTCCTTCTTTATCCGTACCTACGGCTATCCGGTTATTCTTCCCTTGACAGCGGTATTTTTCTGGGGCTGGTCCCTTTTCCGGGCAAAAAGTCTTAAACCTGCCCTGCTGTTTTTTCTCTACAGCGTAACGGTTTCAGTCGATCTTGCCTCCATGTTTGGTCTCACTTCTGCTCCATTCAGTGATATTATGGCAGGTTCGATCGGCAGAATGCTGGCCGAAAAACTGAAAGTTATCGGAGATGCCGGGGCATGGGTGCTGCTCAGTGTACTTGCTGTTGTCCTGACCATTTATATGGGACGGGCTCTTTTCCCTGATTTCCAGAAGAGATTGGTGGCCATAGCTGATCTCGTTATGAAGCCGGTTTCCCTTTTGAAGAGATGGCTTGAAACGATAGGTAAAAAAAAAGATGAAAATCGGAAGCTGAGAGAGAACAAAAAAAACCTCTATACGGAGGGACTTAAAGAGGTGACGCCGGAAAAGCCTTCGCCTGAATTTGGTCAACCGCTTTATTCGGAACCCGATCCCGTTGATATCTCCACACCGAACCCGACCGCCAGAATTTCCGGCGAGCCTGAAATGATCATTCAGAAAGCCGTTCATGAAGTTGAGGCTGACCTTGATGAACGCAGCCTTAAGGTTCGCACCAAAGATCGCGAAGCATACCGCTTTCCATCGATAGACCTCCTGGAAAAAGTACCTGAAGATGATGGAGAGATCGATGAGCACCATCTCTCCGAAAGCAAACGCAAACTGCTTGAGAAACTCAAGATATTCGGCATTGATGTAGAGCGCATTGCAACCACTGTCGGTCCGCGAGTGACTCTGTTTGAGTTCGGGCTTGCACCTGATGTCAAGGTCAGCCGGGTCAAATCTCTCGAAAATGACCTTGCCATGGCGCTGTCTGCAAGAGGAATCCGCATTATTGCTCCTATTCCAGGTAAGAACGCTGTCGGTGTTGAAATTCCAAATGCAAAGGCTAAAACGGTATGGCTGCGTTCAGTCCTGCAGGTCGAGAAATTCAAAAACAGCACAATGACGCTGCCGATCGTTCTCGGTAAAACCATAGCGAACGAAGTCTATATTGCCGATCTGGCGGCCATGCCGCATCTTCTTATTGCCGGCGCTACAGGAGCAGGAAAGTCTGTCTGTATCAATGTTATTATATCCAGCCTGCTCTATGCCTGCGACCCTGATAAGGTGAAGTTCGTCATGATCGATCCTAAAAGGGTTGAACTCTTTCAGTACCAGCATCTGAAGAATCATTTTCTTGTGCGTTTTCCAGGTATTGAAGAGCAGATTATAACCGATCCCCAGAAAGCTGTCTACGCGCTGAAGTGCGTGGTCAAGGAGATGGAGCACCGCTATGAAATTCTTGAAAAAGCGGGTGTCCGCAATATCAAGGATCTCAATCGTCGTTTACCTGGCGAGGCCTTGCCTTATATCGTCGTCGTTATTGATGAACTTGCTGATCTCATGATTACTGCCAGAAGGGAAGTTGAAGAGCCAATCACCCGGATAGCCCAGCTTGCCAGGGCGGTCGGCATTCATCTGATTGTGGCCACTCAGCGCCCATCAGTTAATGTCATCACGGGGATTATCAAAGCTAACTTTCCTGCACGAATTGCTTTCCAGGTGGCAAGCGGGGTCGATTCACGAACCATCCTTGACGGTTATGGAGCCGAACAGCTTCTCGGCAGCGGAGATATGCTCTTTCAGCCTTCCGATCAGCCGAAAGCCATGCGTATTCAGGGCCCGTATGTCTCTTCCGGTGAGGTTGAAGAGATTACCTCCTTTATCGGTTCACAGCAGGCGCTGAAAACCATGTATGTGCTGCCGGTTCCTGATTCACTAAAAGGTAACGGGTCTCAGTCATCTGGAAGTCAGGACAACGATGACAGGGATGAAATGTTTAATGATGCAGCCCGCCTTGTTGTGCTCCATCAGCAGGCAAGTGTCTCAATGCTGCAGCGGCGCTTGCGACTGGGATTCAGCCGCGCAGGGAGGGTTATGGACCAGCTTGAATTCAACGGGATTGTCGGTGAGGCTGACGGAAGCAGGGCAAGGGAGGTCCTCATCCAGGATGAAGACTCCCTTGAACTGTTATTGAGAAACCTTGACGAATGAGGGTGTTATACCGACTCAACGCGTACGATTTCCGGATTTGCCTTTTTAATAGCCTGTTCAACTCCTGCACGGAGCGTAAGGGTGCTCATCGGGCATGATCCGCATGCACCAAGCAACTTCACATCAACAACGAAATCCTTTGAAATTCCCACCAGTTGACAGTCTCCACCGTCAACCTGAAGGTATGGTCGTACTGTTTCAAGTGCGGCAATAACCCGGTCATAAATCGCATCGCTCTTTGGAAGATAATCCTTACTGGTACTCATAGGTATAATTGGTTTACAATGATTGAAAATGATGTTTGGCAGATTGCTTGGAGACCTAATATTAAACCTCTCGCGCAAAAAAACAATATCAAAGTTATGATAGTTCCTCAACCGACGCCGCATTCGTTATTGAAACCATTCGGGCAATCTCTTTTGATGCCCTGTCGATAGCTTTGGCAGATGCGGAATCAGGATGGCCAAGCACATAAGGGGTTCCGTTATCTCCACCTTCTCGGACAGCCCTGTCAATGGGGATTGCCCCAAGGAAATGCAGCCCATGGGTCTTTGCAAATATTTCGCCTCCATGATGCCCGAAAATATAGTCTTTCGTTCCATCCGGCAGTTCATAGTAGCTCATGTTCTCCACCAGACCGAGGATAGGCACTTTGACCTTGTGGAACATGCTGACAGCTTTTGAAACGTCGGCAAGGGCAACATCCTGTGGTGTTGTAACGATAATTGCGCCGCTTAATGGAATGGTCTGGGCAATGGTGATCTGAATATCGCCGGTACCCGGAGGAAAGTCGAAAATCAGGTAATCAAGTTCTTTCCACTCCACCTCGGTGATAAACTGCTTGATAGCGGTCGAAGCCATCGGACCACGCCAGATAAGTGCGGTATCGGGTTCGATGAGAAATCCGATCGACATAAGCTTTACACCATACTTTTCAAGTGGAAGAATGTTCTTTCCCGACATTTCCGGTTTTTTATTCTGCATGCCGAACATGGTTGGAATGCTCGGGCCGTAGAGGTCGGCATCAACCAGGCCGACTGTGGCGCCTGTTTTTGCGAGACTTACTGCCAGGTTTACCGCAAACGTCGATTTTCCTACGCCGCCTTTTCCTGATGCTACTGCAATAATATTTTTCACCTCTTTCAACGGACGTTCATGATTGCAGTGATGGTGTCCGCATGATGAGGTTACTTTTGAAGACATGGTAACCTCCAGGCCTGCAGCCTCAGGCACGTCTCTTCTGATTGCCTCAACACATGACTGTTTGATCTGCTCTTTCATCGGACATGCAGGCGTGGTAAGCACTACGGTAAACGATACATTATTGCTGCTGTCAATAGCGATATCCTCTATCATAGCCAGAGTGACAAGATCTTTTTTCAGGTCAGGATCCTGAACTGAGCTCAGCGCTTCAATGATTTGCGCTTCCGTTACTGTCGACATACGATCTATTGATTTTGTTGTTACTGTAATAAAAAGACTGTTTGATTTTTGATCTCACGCTCTATTTCTGCATAAAACGCATCGAAATCGGAACGCCTTCCAGACTGAAATGTTCACGCAGTTTATTTTCAAGAAATTTTCTGAAATTGTTCTGGACAAGCAGCGGGTCATTGCAGAAAAAAGCAAATACCGGCCATGCCGCATTGATTTGAGTTACGTACTTGATCTTCAGCTCTTTACCCGATTTTGTAGAGACATGCGTTTGTGAAAGTGCCTCCTCAAGGAATTTGTTGAGAACGCTGGTTGGGATTTTGCGGGACCTGTTTTCGCTGATTTCCTTGGCGGTGTCAATTGCACGGTAAAGATTTTTTTTGGTCAGTGCCGAAATAAAGAGAACCGGAACATAGGAGAGGTTGCCCATGTTTAACCGAAGGTTCTCCTCATAAATCTTGCTTGTTTTAGAATCCTTTTCGATCAGATCCCATTTGTTGATGAGAAGAAGCGCACCTTTTTTCCGCTCAACAGCCATATTGATAATTTTCATATCCTGTTTTTCAATGCCCGGTGCGGCATCCAGCATCACCAGTGCAACTTGACATCGCTCAATGGCTTTTTCAGTTCTCAGTGAACTGTAATACTCTATACCGGCATCAATCTTTGTTCGTTTTCTCAATCCGGCTGTGTCAATCAAAATGAAATCCTGCTGCTTTCGGCCGAATCGGCTGTCGATCGCGTCCCGCGTTGTGCCGGGGATATTTGACACAATCAGGCGGTTTGAACCAAGAAGAGCATTGACAAAACTCGATTTCCCGACATTTGGTCTTCCAACAACAGCAAGCTTGATTGCTGTGTCTACTTCACCTGAAGCTTTTTCAAGCAAAGGCAGTGCCTCGAGAATGTCGTCCAGCATATCAGCAACACCGCTGCCGTCTTTTGCAGATATAAAGTAAGGCTTCGTGAACCCTGTGCTGATAAACGACTCGGCATCGAGGGTAAGCTGCGGGGTTTCAACCTTGTTGACCGCAAAAAAAAGCTGTTTGTGATTGAATGTGCGCTGCAGCAGCCTTGCAAGTTCAAGATCTTCATAAGAAAGGCCTGCACGTGCATCTGTCAGAAATATGACAATATCAGCTTCGCGGATGGCCATCATTGTCTGCTCAAGCATTGCCATACTGATGATGTCTGCATCGGCATTGTAGCCGCCTGTATCCATCAACTGGAACTCTTTGCCCTGCCACTCACCTTCCGATATGTGCCGGTCTCGTGTTACGCCGGGTGTGCTGTCGACTATGGCGCTTTTCTCGCGCAGGATTCTGTTGAATAAGGTTGACTTGCCGACGTTTGGACGGCCAACCAGAGCAATTAAAGGCTTCATAAGAACAAATACAGTCTTGGTAATAAAAGTTGATCAGGACCCTCTTGAAATTCCTGATTAGATATAAGGTATAATTTGTAGAATTAAGTGGAATAAATTACATTGATGAACTTTATTTTTCGGAAAAGTCCAGTTAATCCTATAGTAACAGCATGAGCAAGACGATAAGTTTCAAAACATATTCGGCAAAGCCAGCAGAAGTTGATCGTAAGTGGTATGTCATTGATGCCGATGGTCAGGTGTTGGGCAGAATGGCTTCAGAGATTGCAAAAGTCCTGAGAGGCAAGCATAAACCGCAGTTTACCCCGCATATCGATACCGGTGATTTTATTGTGGTAACCAACGCCGAAAAAGTCGCATTGACAGGTAAAAAAGAAGATCAGAAAAGCTATTTTTCTCACTCTCAGTACCCTGGCGGCGTCAAGATTGATCATGTCAAGGACCTACGGAAAAAAAGACCGGAACAGGTTATCGAAAGTGCTGTCTGGGGAATGTTGCCGCACAACAATCTCGGTCGCCAGCTTTTCAGAAAACTCAAGGTATACGCAGGTTCAGAGCATCCTCATGCTTCGCAGTCTCCTGCTGAAATGAAAGTTAACTAAACAATAAAGAATTGGGAATGAAAGAGGTTATCGATACAGTTGGTCGCCGTAAAACCTCGGTGGCTCGAGCTTTTTTGACTCCGGGAAAAGGCCGGATTATAGTTAATAAGTTGCCGGTTGAAGAGTACTTCAAGGATGAATTCAAGCGTCAGCAGGCTTTAAGGCCTCTCGTGCTTACTGAAAAAGCTGAAGAGTTTGATATCAAGATCAATGTTCAGGGTGGCGGCGTCAGCGGTCAGTCCGGAGCAGTCAGTCTTGCAATTGCCCGCGCCCTTACTGAGTTTGACGAAGCGGCCCGTGCAATCCTGAAAACTGAGAAGCTTCTTACCAGAGATCCCCGTATGGTTGAACGGAAAAAATTCGGTCGCAAAAAGGCCCGCAAACGTTTCCAGTTCTCAAAGCGTTAATCCGTTTTGTCTCTTTTTATTGTATTTCAGAACACTACTTCGCATACCATGTCATTCTGATCACTGTTCAGATGAAGCTTTCCGGAAGTGTCCGGCCTGAACGGCCGGATACCGGGCAGTAGATACATGGTAGAGGGATAACTAAACAACAACAATACCGCTATGTCGAATTTTCAGTTAGAAGATCTCCTCCGCGCAGGAGTCCACTTCGGTCACCTTGCACGCCGCTGGTGTCCGAAAATGAAGCCGTACATTTTCATGGAAAAGAACGGTGTTCACATTATTGATCTCCAGAAAACAGTAGTTCTTGCCGATGATGCACTCAAGGCACTTGAGGCAATCGCACAGACCGGCAGGGAGATCATGTTTGTCGGTACCAAAAAACAGGCGAAACAGATTATTGCTGAAGAAGCAGAACGCGCAGGCATGCCTTACGTTTGTGAGCGCTGGCTTGGGGGAATGCTTACCAATTTCCAGACCATTCGCCAGAGCATCAGGCGCATGAACTCCATCGACAGAATGGCTACCGATGGTACGTTTGATATGATTACCAAAAAAGAGCGTCTCATGCTTGCCCGTGAAAAGGAAAAGCTTATGAGAATTCTCGGTGGTATTGCTTCAATGACAAGACTTCCTGCAGCACTTTTTATCGTTGACATCAAGAAAGAGCACATCGCTATTGCCGAAGCCCGTTCACTTGGTATCCCGATTTTCGCAATGGTCGATACCAACTGTGATCCTGAACTTGTTGATTTTGTCATTCCAGCCAATGACGATGCTATCCGTTCTATCAAGCTGATGGTTACAGCTGTTGCCGATACCGTCATTAATGCACGTGCATTGAAAGTTGAACAGGAAGTACTGGCCGATCTTGATGAAGCGGAAGAGGATGGCGGCGCAGAAGAGATCAGCGAATAATCAGAGTTTATAATCTAATAAGAGTCAAATTTCAATGAGCCAGACTTCAGCAAAAGACGTTAAAAGTCTTCGTGATATTACAGGCATAGGTATGATGGACTGTAAAAAAGCCCTTGATGAAACAGGTGGCGATATACAGAAAGCTATAGAGTATCTTCGCAAGAAAGGTGCAGCTCTTGCGGCAAAAAGGGCAGACAAAGAGGCGAGAGAAGGCATGATCGGTATTAAAATAGCTGCCGATCACAAAACGGGCGTTATTCTTGAACTCAACTGTGAGACCGATTTTGTTGGTCGCGGTGATGTATTTACAGGCTTTACCAAGGCGATTGCCGAACTTGCTCTTGTAAATAGCGTAACCTCAGCAGATGACCTTTTGAAGCTGACACTAGGCGAAGCTTACGATGGAGAGACTGTCGACAGTGCCATTAAGACCTTGACAGGAAAACTCGGCGAGAAGATTAATCTCAAGCGCCTTGTTTTTTGTGATGCATCTGACGGTCTTGTTGATGCCTACACCCATCCGGGTGCTCAGCTTGCAGCAATAGTTCATGTCGCTACTGATAAACCGGAAGTTGTCAGGGATCTGGCAAAAGATCTTGCCATGCAGGTAGCTGCAGCAGCGCCTATTGTTGCTGACCGCTCAGCTGTACCGGCTGATTATATTGCATCAGAGTCTGAAATTTACAAACAGCAGGCACTGAGTCAGGGTAAGAAGGAAGAATTTGTCGACAAGATTGTTCAGGGCAGACTAGAAAAGTATTACCAGGAGGTAGTGCTTACCGAACAGTCGTTTATCAAGGACAACAATATCAAAGTATCTGAAGTGCTCAATGAATTCCGAAAGAAGCATCAGGCAAAGGTTGATGTGATAGGATTTGTTCGCTATCAGTTAGGAGAGTAAAGAAAAAAAAGCCTCGTTGTTCGAGGCTTTTTTTTTAGTAAAATTCAGGTGTGATGGTTTTTTATAATCCATTATTTCGGAGAATAAGGATATGCTGCAGTATAAGCGCATCTTGCTGAAATTAAGCGGTGAAGCACTTGCTGGTCACGATGGTTACGGTATCAATATCGAAATGCTCGAACGGTATGCCGAGGAAATCAGGGAAGCTCGAGCATTGGGTGCCGAAATTGCCCTGGTGATTGGCGGCGGCAATATATTTCGCGGAGTGTCAGAGGCTGCAGCCAAGATGGACAGGGTGCAGGCTGACTATATGGGTATGCTTGCAACGGTAATCAATGCCATAGCGTTTCAGGATGTCCTTGAACGCAAAGGCGTCTTTACCCGGCTTCAGACTGCTATTAAAATGGAGCAGATGGCCGAACCCTTCATCAGACGCAGAGCTATCCGTCATCTTGAGAAGGGGAGAGTTGTTATTTTCGGCGCAGGCACGGGAAATCCTTATTTCACTACAGATACAGCCGCTGCACTGAGGGCTATCGAGATTGAAGCTGATGTTATTGTTAAAGGTACCAGAGTCGATGGTGTTTATGATTCTGATCCTGAAAAAAATCCTGATGCCGAGTTTTTTTCCAACATAACCTATCTGGATGTTCTCCGAAAAAATCTCCGGGTTATGGATATGACAGCAATTACTCTCTGTCGCGAAAATGCCCTTCCCATCGTCGTCATGAACATGAATGAAAAAGGGAACTTTACAAAGCTGTTGCAGGGAGAGAAGGTTGGCTCGCTTGTACAAAGTGACACTCCTTAATCGATATCCTCAACATCTGTGAGGTCTTTAAATAACCGGGTGATAACGGATTGAACATCATGCCATTCGAATCCCCGGTTATAAAGAAATACCTCAAGTTTCTTTTTTCTCATTTCATCCGTAGCTCCCCGAAGTAATCCAATCTTTTTTTCTGCCGCCCGATAGCAAAGCTCCGCACTGTCATAATCTTTGAGCAGATCACCGATAATTGAATCCGAAACCCCTTTCTTTCTGAGCTCCATACGTATTTTCAGTTTTCCCGATGGTTTTCTCCGCGAACGGCTTTTGATCAATTCAATGCCGAACATACGGTCATCCATCAAGCCCAGCCCGGTCAGTTTCTCAACAACCTGTTCAATACTTTCAGCAGAGTATCCCTTTTTCAGAAGTTTCTGCTCAAGCTCCTTCCGGCTATGACTGCGCAACCCGAGAAGTTTAAGCGCAAACCCCATAGCGCTCATCGAATTGATGCTCTTTTTTATAAGTCCCATGAGTCCTATAGGTCCTATAAGACCTATTTCTTTATATAAGCATTCAACCCTATAGTCACCGGCTTGCCGTCAACCATCACGGCGGTAACCGTATTGCCGCGTGTGCTGGCCACAACAAGCGTTTTTCCTGATGAAGAAGGAGTCGGCTTTTCCAGATCAATTTCGATGCAGAGCTTTCCGTTTTTAATCTCGACGTTCATTGCCATAGGTCAGGTCTTTTATTGTTATGCGTTGGATTGTCTGCTAAATATAGTTCAAAGCTTTTCCTGATTCTGATTTTTGCAGCCACTTTTTCTTTTATACCTTTGATTACGCAATTGCTTGTTATCTTTTCTTTTACTCACTGCGGCAAAGCATTGTTCACTTCAGGCATACCATGTTGAAAACAGCATTTTTTCCGGGTAAGTACATTCAAGGTGCCGGTGCTCTCAAGGAGTTGCCCGCCCTCATAAAACGTTTTGGACAGCGTGGGCTTATTCTTGCCTCGCCTACAGTGCAAAAAACGATTCTCCCGGAGTGCGGCATTGATCTAAACGCACACTCTTTCTCTGTCGAGCGCTTTCAGGGAGAGTGTTGCGAAAAAGAGCTCTCCAGGCTTGCTTCAGTCATACGTGAGCAGGATGTGGATGTTCTTGCAGGCATGGGTGGAGGAAAAACAATCGATACTGCAAAAATTGCCGCCGACCGTGCCGGTATTCCGGTCATTATCGTGCCAACGATCGCATCGACTGATGCTCCCTGCAGCGGATGCGCCGTATTGTATTCAGAGCTAGGTACGATGGAATCAGTCTATTATCAAAAATCAAATCCCGCAGCTGTTCTTGTTGATACGGAAATTATCGTTAGGGCTCCCGTCCGTTTTCTTGTTTCAGGTATGGGTGATGCATTGGCGACATGGTTTGAAGCAAAGTCCTGCAGCCTCTCACACTCTAAAAACGCGTGTGGCGGACTCACTACACTGACCGGGCTCAACATTGCCAGACTCTGTTATGATACATTGCTGCAATATGGCAATGCAGCCAGAATTGCCGCAGAGCGGGGGATCATCACACCGGCTCTGGAGCATATTGTGGAGGCGAATATTCTCTTAAGCGGTGTGGGTTTCGAAAGCGGAGGTTTGGCAAGTGCCCATTCCATTCACAACGGATTCACAGTGCTGGAAGAAACACATGCATTCTATCATGGTGAAAAAGTAGCGTTTGGCCTTTTAGCCGGGCTGCAACTCACTGATGCTTCACCCGAAGAATCGACTATCGTATTCTCGTTCTGCGAACAGGTAGGTCTTCCAACCACCCTTGCTGATATTGGTCTGCGTCACTTTGACCGTGGCAAACTTATGGCAGTTGCAGAAAAAGCATGTGCCCCGGATGAATGCATCCATAATGAATCCGGGCAGATAACATCTGAAAAAGTTCTTCAGGCTATACTGGCGGCTGATGCTATCGGAGAATTCCGCAAAACACAGATGAACCAATAGTCACGTTCTCTCCAGGGTATCCCTGATATATTTCTACCGGTAGTGTTACCCTTTCACAGCTATCCATCGAACTATTTCTCTTCAATTTTGCTATATTCCAAGCTTTAATAATGACAGTGCCGATGGTAACGTCATCTCACTGGTAACATATTTTACTATCAGTTAAGAGTAACAGCACATGCCTCGCTATACACCTGAACAGCTGGTTAAACGAAACGCCTCCATCTGGACTGACATTCAGATTATTCTTGCGCCGATACAGTTTTTGCTTTTTGTTGCCGGTGTAACTACAACTGCTCTGTATGCAAATGGCCTTTTCGTAACAAATTTTTACTGGGTCAGCATAGCCATTCTTTTCAAGACCATCTTTTTTGCTCTTCTTTTCATAACAGGTATGTTTTTTGAAAAGGAGGTTTTCGATAAATGGGTTTACTCAAAAGAGTTTGTCTGGGAAGATATAGGAAGTACTGTGGCGGCGGTATTCCATCTTCTTTATTTTATCATGGTCTTTCTTGGCTATCCTGAACATGTGCTTGTATGGGAAGCTTTTCTGGCCTATTTCACCTATGTGATCAATGCACTGCAATATCTGACCCGGATCATTCTTGAAAAACTCAACGAGCGTAAACTTCGTATTGAAGGTCAAATCTGAACCTAGCCACTCTCGTTGTTAAGACGTTTACAATGCTATGAAATACAGTTTTAAAAGACTTTGGAATAACACTTTTCTCTTTGTAGGGCCAGCCTGGTATGTGCTTGTCTGGATTATCTGGTCTTCCGGTCAACTCCAGACCATCAGTGACAAAATGATGTTTCTCGGGACTATTATTCCCGGGTTCCTCATTATTTACAGTGCGGGATTTTTTATTGAAGGCTGGCATGAAAAGAAACAGAAGAACAGTCACAGCTGAACAGGATTTTTTTCGCTTGTCTTTATTTTTCAACAATACACGCCGATGATGCGGTGTAAGAAGTATGATTTCCTATGCAGAACCTCTGGAATGACAGTGATCTTCAACGCTCAGTCAAAGAACTGTCCAGTTCGCCCGAGATCCCGTCTGAATTGGCCGAACTGGTGTATGCATCCCGATTGCTTGGAAGTGAAAGTTCGCTTGTAATGCATGGAGGAGGGAACACCTCTGTTAAATGCGAACTGGCCGATGTGGTTGGCAACCGCTCTGAAGTACTCTTGATTAAAGCCAGTGGAATTGACTTGAGTCGCGTTACCTGCCTGGATTATACGCCGCTGCGGCTTGGTCCCCTTCGCAAGCTGGGAGAGCTTTTCAGCCGGAACGACAAGGCGAGCGAAGAAGTGCTTCAGCGATTTTCTACGAAAGAATTTAAATACCTTCTGCTCCTGAACATGTTCAGCCTCACTGATCATATGACCGAGCAGCGGCTTACTCCTTCTATTGAAACACTTCTTCACTCTTTTCTTCCACACCGTTTTATTCTGCATACGCATTCGTTCGCTCTGCTCACCATAAGTAATCAGCCCTACGGCGAGAAGCTTTGCAGCGATACGCTTGGCGAACGTTTTGGTTCAGTTCCCTATATAAAGCCAGGAATCGGCCTTGCCCGGTCGGCAGCTCTTGTCTATGAGGCAAATCCTGACATTAATGGCCTGGTGCTTCAGAAACATGGTCTGGTAACGTTCGGTGCTACCGCCAAAGAGGCCTACACACGAATGATCGATGCCGTCAGCAGACTTGAAGAACGGATTGCTTCAGCCGGAAGAAAAACAGTTCCGGCCATAACGCTTCCAGCATCAATAGCTTCGGTTGAAGACGCTGCTCCTGTTATCAGGGGCGCATGTGTCGATGAAAAGTCTCCAGGCACGCGAGAGTACCACCAGTTTATTCTCGATTTCCGTACCTCTGATGTTATTCTTGACTATGTCAATAGCAGTGAGCTTGTTCGTATGAGCCAGAAGGGCGCAATGACTCCGGACTTTATAATCCGGACGAAAAACAAGCCGCTTGTAGTTCCTCCTCCTGATGCTGAGAATCTTTCAGGATTCAAGAGTGCTGTGCATGAAGCTGTGCAGCGCTACCGCCAGGAATACATCGAATATTTTACCGCACAGCGGCAGGCCTCAGGCATGCAGGTAACGATGCTTGACCCGTTGCCCAGAGTGGTTCTTGTTCCGGGTCTTGGACTCTTCGGACTTGGCAGAACCGCTGCCTCAGCTGCAGTCAATGCTGATATCGCCACATGCACTGCCTCTGGAATTCTGGATGCTGAATCACTGGGTACATTTGAGTCTATCAGTGACCGTGAGGCCTTTGAAATAGAGTACTGGGATATGGAGCAGGCAAAGATGAACAAGGTTCATCATGATGTTTTTGCCGGAAAAGTTGTCATGGTAACCGGAGCGGCCAGCGGTATTGGTCTTGCAACTGCCAAAGCGTTCCGTCAGAAAGGTGCGGAACTTGTTATTCTTGATCTTTCTGCGGAATCACTCGAAAGGGCAGCAGCGGAAATCGGTGGCAATGTTCTTGCTCTTCCTTGTGACGTTACTTCGCGAGCAGCTGTCCGCTCTGCTTTCGATGCTGTCTGCCGCCGGTTCGGCGGTCTGGATATTGTTGTTTCCAATGTGGGAGCCGCAATTCAGGGGCGCATCGGCGAAGTGTCTGATGAACTGCTCCGCAAAAGCTTTGAGCTCAACTTCTTTTCGCACCAGTCCATGGCCCAGGAGGCTGTGAGGGTAATGAAACTGCAGGGTACCGGCGGGGTATTGCTTTTCAACGTTTCCAAACAGGCCGTCAATCCCGGTCCAGACTTTGGTCCCTACGGATTGCCTAAAGCGGCGACACTGTTTCTTGTCCGTCAATATGCTCTTGACCACGGACGAGACGGCATTCGGTCAAACGGCATCAACGCCGACCGCATACGCAGCGGCCTTCTTACCGCAGAGATGATTAAAGCCCGCTCAACGGCCCGTGGCCTGAGTGAAAAGGAGTACATGGCAGGCAACCTCCTTCAGTTGGAGGTTACCGCTGAAGACGTTGCTGAGGCATTCGTGCACCTGGCGCTTGAAACAAGAACAACAGGTTCAATTACAACGGTAGATGGAGGCAATATTGCAGCTGCCCTCCGATAAATTCAACAGATAACCCACAAACAATCATAACCGAAAAGAGGAGATGCATTATCATGGCGGAATACGATAAAGACAAGCAGGCGAAAGAGTATCATCTTGATACTCCGGTTAACAACTATGGATTTTTCCTCAAAGGGGCCCACTCTCTCGACTGGGGAATGAAAAACCGCCTGTCAAGAATATTCCGGCCTGATACCGGAAAAACCGTTATGCTCGCTATTGATCACGGTTACTTCCAGGGTCCGACTACAGGTCTTGAACGTCCCGATGTCAATATTGTACCTCTTATGCCCTATGCTGATGCAATAATGCTGACCCGTGGTATTCTGCGCACCACTGTTCCGCCAAGCCTCACCAGGGCGGTTGTCATGCGTTGCAGCGGTGGGCCGAGTATTCTCAAGGAGCTCTCTGATGAGGAACTTGCAGTCGATATCGAGGATGCGATCCGGATGAATGTCGCAGCAATAACCCTCCAGATATTTGTCGGCGGTGAATATGAGACCCGATCCATTCACAACATGACTCGACTTGTCGATATGGGCCTTCGCTACGGGATTCCGACTATGGCAGTAACTGCAGTCGGCAAGGATATGGTAAGGGATGCCAAATACTTCAGGCTTGCCTGCAGGATGGCGGCCGAACTTGGCGCTCAGATTGTTAAAACCTACTATGTACCTGAAGATTTTGAAACCATTACGGCATCCTGTCCGGTACCGATTGTTATGGCCGGAGGGAAAAAAATCTCTGAACTCGAAGCGTTGACCATGTCATGGAGTGCAATCCAGGGTGGAGCTTCAGGTGTCGATATGGGGCGAAATATATTCCAGAGCGACAGCCCTCTTGCCATGATGAAAGCTGTTAATAAGGTTGTTCATGAGCAGTTGAGTCCAAAGGATGCTTTCGACTATTTCAATACCATAAAGGCTGAAGGATAACCCCTAAATGGGTTCAGATTTTCAGGGCAGGCGCGTTCGCCTGCCCTGGCATTATTTTTCAGGTTGATTTTTTTCAACGGGAACCCTTATGCAGCTTACGGATGGCCAGAGGGTATGATATTTATTTATGAATACTGAGGATATCAAAGGTTTTTTTGCCTCCAGGGAGCAGCTTGAAATGGCTGACTACCTGACGCTTGACTACTACCTTGAATGTGTGGGTGATATTGAGACGGCTCTTGCACATTTTTGCAGCGAGCAATCCACAGCGCAGTGGAGTCGCGTTGATTATGATGAAGACTTTCGCCCGCAATATGGTGCAAAAGTTATCAGCCTGACGGTTGAGGGCGAACTGCCGGAGCTCAGTTATCCAGTCAGACATTCAGAATCAGGCGCTATTCATGCCTGCCGAGTCACTATTGCTCATCCTCATCGCAATTTCGGTCCGAAACTGCCGAATCTGCTCTCCGCAGTATGTGGAGAGGGCGTCTTTTTTACTCCCGGCGTTCCGGTGGTCAAACTGCTTGATATCCGCTTTCCGGAGTCTTATCTCCTTGCCTTTGATGGTCCAAAATTCGGCATTGAAGGTATTCGCGACCTACTTCAGGCCTATGACAGGCCGATTTTTTTCGGTGTTGTAAAGCCGAATATCGGTCTCAGTCCTGCTCATTTTGCTGAAATTGCCTACCAGAGCTGGCTGGGTGGTCTTGATATAGCTAAAGACGATGAGATGCTTGCCGATGTAGACTGGTCAAGTCTTATTGAAAGATCCCATGCTCTTGGAGATGCGAGATTAAAGGCGGAACGGGTGACCGGTGTGCCGAAGGTCTATCTTGCTAATGTCACTGATGAGGTCGACCGCCTCATCGAGCAGCATGATATTGCAGTCAGTAATGGGGCCAATGCCCTGCTTGTCAATGCCCTTCCTGTAGGGTTGAGTGCTGTCCGGATGCTGGCGAAACATACAAAGGTTCCTCTTATCGGACATTTTCCGTTTATCGCCGCCTTCAGTAGAATGGAAAAATATGGTATTCACTCCAGAGTGATGACTAAGCTGCAGCGGCTTGCCGGTCTTGACTCTATTATCATGCCCGGATTTGGCGGAAGAATGATGACTCCAGAAGAAGAGGTGAAGGAGAATATTCAGGAATGTCTTCAGGAGTTCGGCCATATCAAACGCTCACTTCCAGTACCTGGAGGCAGCGATTCGGCGTTGACGCTTGAAACCGTTTACCGCCATGTCGGAAGTGTTGATTTCGGCTTTGTTCCCGGACGTGGAATTTTTGGCCATCCAATGGGCCCCAAAGCCGGTGCGGCGAGTATACGTCAGGCATGGGAGGCCATTGAACAGGGAATATCTCTTGAGACCTATGCAGCCGGACGGCCTGAACTTCAGGCAATGGTTGACGGGGCAGAGAGAAAAACGAAATTGAAGGTAAAGTAACCACAACGACTGAGTATGGGTGTACTCGAAGATAAAGTTGCCATCATTACCGGGTCCACCAAAGGGATCGGTAAAGCAATAGCCCATGAGTTTGTCAGGGAAGGAGCCAGGGTGGTCATAACCTCTTCTTCGAATGCCAATGTTCAGGCGGCACTATTGGAATTCCCTCCTGACTCAGTCTACGGCTGTGTCTGTAATGTTGTCTCCACTGTCGATATGGAACAACTTATTGTGGACACGGTCAAAAAGTTCGGCAGAATAGATGTATTTATCAACAATGCGGGGATATCCGATACTTTTCGGAATATTACTGAAAGCGATCCTGATGCATGGGGAAAAGTAATCGATACAAACCTTAAAGGAACATATAACGGGTGTCGGGCTGCTATCAACTACTTTCTCAAAGAAAATCGTAAAGGAAAAATCATTAATATGGCCGGTTCCGGTACGGACAGGAAATCAAATACTCCCTGGATAAGCGCTTATGGCTCAACAAAGGCTGCCATTGCCCGGTTTACCTATGCCGTTGCTGCAGAGTATCGGCATACTGGGATATCTGTCATGCTTTTGCATCCCGGTCTGGTTCGAACCGGCATGGTCAGCGCTGAAAATCCAACTCCAGAACTTTCCCGACAGCTGGCGACCTTCAATACCATCCTTGATATATTTGCACAGTCGCCTCTCGTTGCAGCTCAGCTTGCCGTAAAGTTGGCTTCCCGGTGGAGTGACTTGAAAACCGGGGTCTATCTTTCTGCTTTGAATGGCAGAAGAAAAAAAATGTTGCTCTTGACCTATCCCTTCCGTAAAATACTGAGCAGGATTGACCGTCGAACCTACTAATCCAAAGGACTGTCATGCTGAAAGCCGGAGCTGCCGGAGTCATACTTTTTTGTCTTGTTGCGGTATTCCTTCAGGGCTGTTACAGCTTCACCGGGGCATCGATACCAGCTCACCTCAAAACCATTGCAATTCCCGTTTTTGATGACCGTTCCGGTGCAGGTATTGCCCAGTTAAGAGCTCAATCAACAAAGGCGCTGGTTGACAAAATAGAGTCACAAAGCTCACTTCGCTTTACCCCGTCCATGGCAAGTGCCGATGCTCTGCTGGAAGGGACGATCACATCCTTTTCTGATCTACCTGGTCAGCTTTCCAGTAAAACAGAACGCGCGATTACCAATCGGATTACACTTGTCGTCCATGTTACGATGACCGATCGTGTGAAAAAAATCCCGTTATTTACACAATCGTTTGTTGGATTTGCTGATTATTATGCCGGTAATTATGTTGCACAACAGCAGGCAATAGTTGTTTCCCTTGGGCAGATTAATGAGGAGATTTTTGATCGGCTTGTATCAGGGTGGTAATATCCGGGTCGATCGGCTTGAAATAGTTGATCGGTTATCAGATGGTTTTTTTCAAATGAAAGGCCTGCTTTATGCAGGTATGTTTAAAGGAGGCTGTCAATGGTATTGAAACAAAATGTCGAGTACAGGTTCGAGCTTGCGCGAGGGTTTCTGAATGAAGCTGAGCAGGATTACTCTCAGAAGCGCTGGCGTGCATGTGTTGCCGCATCTATTATGGTTATAGAAAATACCGGACTGATCGTGCTGATGCTCTTTGGCGTCTCTTCTTTTACTCATAAGCCGGGCGTTCATTTATCACAGCTGATTTCTGAGGGAACTGTGGCAGACGAGATTGCTCTGCTGGTTAAAGAGCTTCTTCCCGAGCTTGAAAAATATGATTCATACCAGAAAATGCTGGCCAAATATGGTGATGAATCTTTATGCAAGCTTCCCTGGGATCTTTTCCATGAGCAGGAGGGGCTTATGGCTATCGAGTCTGCCCGCAAATGCATCAGGGTAAGCTCAGAAATCGCAGAACTGGTTAAGTAATTCAACACAAAAACTCTTATGAAAGGCATTATTCTTGCAGGCGGGTCCGGTACTCGACTCTATCCTGTTACAAGGGGGATATCAAAACAGCTCCTGCCGGTATATGATAAGCCTATGATTTATTATCCCCTGACCACGCTGATGCTTGCCGGGATTAGGGATATTCTCATTATAACGACACCTGAAGACCAGCCGATGTTCATAAAGCTGCTCGGAGACGGCAGCGACTGGGGCATCTCTCTCTCTTACACCGTTCAACCTTCTCCTGACGGGCTTGCCCAGGCATTCATTCTTGGTGAAGCATTTATTGGCAGTGATGACGTCACGCTCATTCTCGGTGACAACATTTTTTTCGGTTATGCGTTTACTCAAATGCTTGAGGCTTCGGTTCAGACGGTACAGAAAGAGCGCAAAGCCAATATATTCGGTTATTATGTCAGTGATCCTGAGCGTTATGGAGTAGCAGAGTTCGATTCAGACGGTAACGTGCTTTCAATTGTTGAAAAGCCGCCGTCTCCCAAATCAAATTACGCTGTAGTCGGGCTTTATTTTTATCCGAACAGTGTCATTGAGATTGCAAAAAAAATCAAGCCTTCCCCGCGCGGTGAGCTTGAAATTACAGCCGTCAACGAGGAGTATCTGCTTCGGGGCCAGTTGAAGTGCTCAATTCTTGGCCGGGGTTTCGCCTGGCTTGATACCGGAACCCATGAGTCTTTCCAGGAAGCAGGAAGCTTTATACAAACGGTCGAAAAAAGGCAGGGGCTTAAAATTGCCTGTCCTGAAGAAATTGCATGGCGAAACGGCTGGATCACTGATGAAGACCTTTTACTGTTATCGAAACCAATGATGAAAAACCAATACGGTCAGTATCTCTTAAGACTGCATGAACAGAGGTGAGTTTTTTTAACAACAGTTATTGTGCGGTTCTTATGCAAGTGATTACAACAGCCATTCCTGATGTTCTTGTTTTTGAACCGAAAGTGTTCGGGGATGATCGAGGCTATTTTTTTGAATCGTTCCGCCAGGATCTTTTTGAGCAGCATGTCGGCCATATATCGTTTGTTCAGGATAATGAGTCCAAGTCAGGTTACGGGGTGCTTCGAGGTCTTCATTTTCAAAAGCCGCCTTTTACGCAGTCCAAGCTTGTGCGGGTGGTTTATGGAAGTGTTCTTGATGTAGCTGTTGACATTCGTCTCGGTTCACCATGGTACGGTCGCCATGTGACATGCATCCTCGATGCTGATCGGAAGAATATGCTTTGGGTTCCTAAAGGGTTTGCACACGGCTTTCTTGTTCTATCCAAAGAGGCTGTTTTTGCATACAAGTGCGATAACTACTATATGCCTTCATACGATGCAGGTATGTTATGGAATGATCCTGCGTTGGCTATAGAATGGCAGGTTCCTGAAAAGGATATCCGGGTTTCCGGTAAAGATGCAGTTCAGCCCTGCTTCGGACTCATAGAGAGCTTTCCCTACGATGATTACCGGCAGGAAAAGCTCTATCCGGGGATTTCAAAGCTTTGTACCCCATAGTTGACGAATTGGTGACCTCATAATTTTCTTTATTTCTCATGAATATTCTTGTTACCGGCAGTAAAGGTCAACTGGGGTCTGAGTTGCAGGAGTTGTCGACCAAAAGCGGCAGTCAGCAGTTTTTTTTCTACGATCTTCCTGACCTTGATATAACCAGTCATGATCACGTCGATCGTTTGTGCAGGGAACACCGGATAAACGCGATTGTCAATTGTGCGGCATATACCGCCGTAGATAAAGCTGAATCTGATGCCGACACTGCATACCGTGTCAACAGGGATGGTTCGGCTGTGCTGGCAGAATGTGCGAAAGAACACAATGCCCTTCTGATCCATATTTCCACCGACTATGTCTTTAATGGAGAGTCCTGGACCCCATATCGGGAAAACGATCCAGCCTCTCCACGAACCGTTTACGGGAAGTCAAAATGGGAGGGCGAGGAGCTGATTCGTCAGATCGACCCCTCATACTTGATTATCAGAACATCATGGCTCTACTCAGCCTACGGTGCCAACTTTGTTAAAACCATGCTTCGACTTGGCGCTGAACGTGAAACACTGAACGTTGTAGTCGACCAGATAGGCACACCGACCTATGCTACCGATCTTGCTGCAGCAATTGTTTCCATACTTGATACCTCTGATCTTGCAAGGCACTATAAAGAGAGCTATCACTACTCCAATGAGGGAGTCGCCTCGTGGTATGATTTTGCTGCAGCGATTATGGAAATTTCCGGCCTCCCCTGCAAGGTGCTTCCGGTAGAAAGCGTCAACTATCCCCAAATTGCTCCACGGCCTCAATTCAGCGTTCTTAACAAGTCAGCCATCAAGCAAGAGTGGGGGGTTGAAATTCCAAACTGGCGTGCTTCACTGTCATGTTTACTTCAAAAGATTCAACAATAACAAAGTGCTGAAGGAGAGGTGATAAGCAAAGTCAACCAATACATAATTCTAACAACCAATGCATATTCTCATTACCGGGGGAGCCGGTTTTATAGGGTCGCATGTCGTCAGGCATTTTTTACAGAGCTACCCGTCATACACAATAACCAATCTCGACAGCCTCACCTATGCAGGCAATCTTGCAAATCTCAAGGATGTCGACACGCTGCCGAACTACCGGTTTGTTAAAGGGGATATAACCGATGGTGATTTTCTGCTGACCCTGTTTCAGGACTCTCGCTTTGATGGAGTAATTCACCTCGCAGCCGAATCGCATGTTGATCGTTCAATTGCAAACCCGACGGAGTTTGTCGTTACCAATGTGCTTGGCACCGTGAATCTGCTCAATGCTGCGAAAGCCTGCTGGCAGTCCGACATGGAAGGAAAGCGGGTTTACCATATTTCAACCGATGAGGTATACGGTTCGCTGGGCAGCGTCGGGCTTTTTACCGAAGAGAGTGCTTACGATCCCCATAGCCCTTATTCAGCCTCAAAGGCCTCTTCCGATCATTTTGTCCGTGCTTATCACGATACCTTTAATCTGCCCGTGGTGATCAGCAACTGTTCAAACAATTACGGATCATTCCAGTTTCCCGAAAAGCTGATTCCTCTTTTTATCAACAATATCGTGCACAATAAGCCGCTTCCTGTGTACGGAAAGGGTGAGAATATTCGTGACTGGCTCTGGGTTGTTGATCACGCCCAAGCTATCGACGTCATTTTTCATAAGGGTCGCAATGGCGAAACTTATAATATCGGCGGCCACAATGAATGGAGCAACATCGATCTTATCCGGCTTCTTTGTAGGATTATGGATACAAAGCTTGGTCGAGCTGCCGGAGAGTCTGAACAGCTGGTGACCTATGTTACCGACAGGGCCGGGCACGATCTTCGTTATGCCATCGATTCATCCAAACTGCAGCGGGAACTCGGTTGGGTTCCGTCAATATCGTTTGAAAAAGGGCTTGAACTGACAGTCGACTGGTATCTTTCAAACACAGAGTGGCTTGATAATGTTACCTCAGGCGACTATCAGCACTATTATGAAGATATGTATGGCAGCAGGTGAGAAGCGCCCTTGAAATACAACTATTGAACTGAAAGGAACTTATTATGCGGATTCTTGTGATTGGTGGAGCAGGCTATATAGGCAGTCATGTTGCAAGAGCTTTTCTTGATCGAGGCTATGCGGTGACAGTGTTTGACAATTTTCAAACCGGCTTGAGAGAAAATCTCTTTCATGATGCGGCTTTTGTGTATGGCGATATCATGCGTCCCGAACAGCTGAGAGAAGCGATGAGAGAGGGCTTTGATGGCTGTGTTCACCTTGCCGCCCTTAAAGCTGCGGGTCAGTCCATGCTTAAACCGGAACTCTATGCTGAATCCAATATTTCCGGCACCATTAATATTCTCAACCAGGCAACTGCGGCTGGAATATCACGTCTTATCTTTTCCTCTTCAGCTGCAGTGTATGGCAGTCCTCAATACCTTCCGATTGATGAGAATCACCCGAAAGAGCCCGAAAACTTTTACGGCTTTACCAAGCTTGAAATAGAACGCATACTCGACTGGTATGATCGTCTCAAAGGGATGCGGTATGCCGCAATCCGCTATTTTAACGCTGCGGGCTATGATGTGAGAGGACGCATCAAGGGTCTTGAACTGAATCCTGAGAATCTTCTCCCGATTGTGATGGAAGCAGCCGCAGGAATTCGCCCGAAACTCTCCATATTCGGCGATGATTATCCCACACGTGATGGAAGCTGCATCCGTGACTATGTTCATGTCAGCGATCTTGCCGAAGCCCATGTCACTGCTTTTGAATACCTTCTGCAGCATGACAGAAGCCTGACGGTGAATCTTGGAAGTCAGACAGGTGTCAGTGTTTTTGAAATGGTTGACCGAGCCCGGGCAATCACCGGCAGGGAAGTTCCTGCTGATATTTCAGGAAGGCGTGCAGGAGATCCTTCCGAACTGGTTGCCTCATCGGCAAAGGCAAGGGAGCTGCTTGGATGGGTGCCGAAATACAGCGATGTAGATACCCTCATCTCTTCGACCTGGAAGATGTACGAAAAATTTGTAACCATTTAACAAACCCTTTTTGTCCATGATTATTCCAGTGATTCTCAGTGGCGGTTCGGGAACCCGGCTTTGGCCTCTATCCCGTGCATTATACCCCAAACAGCTGCTGTCGCTCATCGGCGAAAAGACCATGCTGCAGGATACCGTGCTTCGCCTGATCTCAACCAAAGATACAGGGCCGGTCTATTGTGTCTGCAATGAGAGCCACCGGTTTCTGGTTGCAGAGCAGCTGCACGAAATCAATACCGATATCGGAGAGATTATTCTTGAGCCTTTAGGACGCAATACCGCGCCAGCTGCAGCGGTTGCGGCAATGCTCATTGCTGAACGGTATCCTGGTGCCCTTATGCTGATACTACCGGCCGATCATGTGATTCTCGATCCGGCAGCCTTCGCTACTGCCGTTGATGCCGGAAAGTCTGCAGCTGAAAAGGGTGACCTGGTTACATTCGGAATTGTCCCGGCCTCTCCCGAAACCGGATACGGCTATATAAGGGCTTCAGTTACCAGCCGGGATAACAATGTGGCATGGCCCGTACTTGAATTTGTTGAGAAGCCCGACAAGGTAACGGCGGAGCTCTATCTTGCCTCTGGAGACTATTTCTGGAACAGCGGCATCTTTCTTTTCAAGGCAGAAGCCTATCTTCAGGAGCTTGAAGCACATGCTCCTGCAATCGTTGCAGCGTGCCGCCACTCCCTGGAGACCGCGCATAAAGATCTTGATTTTTTACGACTTGATGTTGAAGCTTTTTCGGCATCACCCTCTGACTCTATTGACTATGCCGTGATGGAAAAAACTGCAAAAGCCGCTCTTGTTCCTCTTGATGCAGGATGGAATGATATAGGTGCATGGTCAGCCCTGTGGGATGTTCATGTGCGTGATGAAGCGGGTAATGTAAAAAAGGGTGACGTGCTGGTTCAGGATGTCAGGAACTGCTACATCCATGCGACCAGTCGTCTGGTTACGGCTGTTGGCCTTGATAGTCTTATTGTCGTTGAAACGGCCGACGCAGTGCTTGTTGCTTCTCGCTCTTCCGTTCAGGATGTCAAGATGCTTGTCGAAGAGCTGAAAAGAAAAGAACGTGATGAAGCGGAAATTCATCGCCGGGTCTACAGACCATGGGGTTCATATGAGACGGTTGATTTTTCAGAACGTTTCAAGGTCAAGCGCATTACCGTAAAGCCAGGAGCTGCCCTCTCCTTGCAAAAACATCAGCACCGTGCCGAACACTGGGTTGTAGTAAAAGGAACCGCTCTTGTGAGAATTGAAGAGAGGGAAATCACCCTGTATGAGGATCAGTCAGCCTATATCCCTGTAGGAGCTCTTCATCGTCTTGAAAATACCGGAGAAACTCCGCTCGAATTGATTGAGGTGCAGTCGGGCAGTTATCTGGGTGAGGACGATATTATTCGTCTTGAAGATCGCTATGGACGCCAATAAAATGAGTAAAGAATTCCGGGGCGGCCCTATTGATTTGCTTTGATTATTTGATTCCTTATATTAAAATCTAAGATTGTTGTTCTGCTTAGCGATTAACCTAAATCTCAGTGTCATATGGCTGAAGAAATTAAAAGTTCCGGTCAGGAAAAGCAAAACCAGGGTGATGTTGGAGGAGGGGATTTTTCAACTATCCTTATTGGTGTAGGTACTCTTCTTGACAGTACCATGGCTCCTTTAAGCAAAATAGTTTCTCAGGCGCTTGATTCTCTGACGGTAGTCGCAAAACAAATCCTTGAAGGCGTTAACTCCACTCTCGGTAATAAGAACTAAGTGCCTTTAAGAGGCATATATTGCCGTGGTTGTTATAAAAGGTTTCAGGCAAGCTTTTCTCTTATTGAAAGGCTTGCCTGTATTGTTTCAATGCATGGGTGTAAAGTATTTTTTTATAATCACAGGCTGGGGCCTGCCTGTTTTATTTGAATGATTCAGAAGACAATGGACGATAAATTTGTTGAGTATCCATCGAATGTACCATACAGTACAGTAGAAGCAGAAGTGCTGGCTTACTGGAACGATCACGGGATCTTCCGCAAAAGCCTTGAACAGAAACCCGAAGAGAGGGTATACTCTTTTTATGAGGGACCTCCTACCGTCAATGGAAAACCGGGCGTTCACCATATATTCAGCCGTACTATAAAAGATGTTGTGTGCCGTTATAAAACCATGCAGGGCTACCGGGTGCCGCGCAAGGCCGGGTGGGATACCCATGGTCTGCCTGTAGAGATTTCTGTTGAAAAAAAGCTTGGCCTCAAGAACAAAGCCCAGGTTGTTGAATACGGAGATGGCGAATTCAACGCCGAAGCAAGGGCACTTGTCTATCATCATATTGATGATAATCGCGAAGGCTGGGGGAAGTTGACCGAGCGGATGGGCTACTGGGTTGATATGGATCATCCCTACATAACCTGCACCAATGACTACATCGAGTCGGTCTGGTGGGCTCTGAAAACTATTTTTGACAAGGGTCTGATCTACAAGGACTATAAAATTGTACCGCAGGACCCGAAATCCGAGACAGTGCTGAGTTCGCATGAACTTGCATTGGGCTACAAAGAGGTTAAAGATCCAAGTATATACGTCAAGTTTCATCTCAAGGGTTCCAAAGAGTCTTTTCTCGTATGGACGACTACTCCATGGACGTTGATTTCAAATGTTGCCCTCTGTGTCGGCTCAGATATTGACTATGTCAAGGTCGCACACAGCGAAAGTGGCGAAGTGCTGATTCTTGCAAAGTCCCGACTGCAAGTGCTCCTTGAGAAAAACGATGAAGGCGTTTCACTGTGGACGGTTATTGCCGAACTGAAAGGACGAGACCTTGAAGGACTTGACTATGAGCCGCTTTTCACCTATATGCATCCGGAAAAAAAGTGCTGGTACGTTACCTCCGGGTCTTTTGTTTCAACTGAGGACGGAACTGGTATCGTGCATATTGCACCGGCATTCGGTGCCGATGACTATGAGATCGCCAAAAAATACGATTTGCCGATGCTCCAGCCTGTGGCGCGGAACGGCTGTTTTACTGCCGAAGTCAACGATTATGACGGTATGTTTTTCAAGGACACTGATCCGCTGATTATCCGGCAGCTTAAGGAAGCAGGAAATTTGTACCGTAAGGAGACCATTACCCATAGCTACCCCTATTCATGGCGTTATGATGTCCCGGTTATCTATTATGCAAGGGAATCCTGGTATATCAGGACTACTGCCATAGCTGATCGTATGGTTGAGCTCAATAAAACCATTAACTGGTGCCCTCCGGAAATCGGTTCAGGACGTTTCGGCAACTGGCTTGAGGATAACAAGGACTGGGCGCTTTCACGTGAGCGTTTCTGGGGCTCTCCGCTTCCTTTATGGGTCTCTGAGAATTTTGCTATTGGCGACGATGCGGCTTCCGGAAAAATGTTCGCCATTGGTTCCATTGCTGAATTGCGCGAGGGGTTCATCGATATTGATGGCGTCAGGCTTCTCCTCGGAGATGCACTTGACAGGGAGCTGGTAACACTTGACCTTCACAAGCCGTTTGTTGACAGCATATACTTCATACGCGATGGGGTACGCTTCAACCGTACACCAGAGCTTGTTGATGTGTGGTTTGACAGTGGCTCTATGCCGTTTGCCCAGCTTCACTACCCGTTTGAAAATCGTGAACTCTTCGATCAGACCTTTCCAGCAGACTTTATTGCTGAGGGAGTCGATCAGACGAGAGGCTGGTTCTATACCATGCATGCAATAGCAACGCTGATATTTGATAAACCGGCATACAAAAACCTAATTGTAAACGGTCATATTCTTGATAAAAGCGGCCAGAAAATGTCGAAGTCAAAAGGCAATGTAGTTGATCCTTTTGAGACGATGGAGCGTTACGGTGCCGACGCGCTTCGCTGGTATCTGATGGTTACCAGCCCTCCATGGAGGCCGAAATCGTTCAATGTTGAAGAGATTGAGGAGGAACAACGCAAATTTTTCCGGGCCTTCATCAACAGCTATAATTTCTTTGTGCTCTATGCCAATGTTGATGGATTCAAGTTTTCAGAGACTTCAGCCCCTCTGCAAGATCGCTCAGAGCTTGACCGCTGGGTTTTGTCGTGTCTGAACACGCTTGTTGGAGGCGTCCATATGCGTATGGAGCAGTACGACCTTACCGGTGCTGTAAGGCTGATAAACGATTTTATCGTCGACGATCTTTCAAACTGGTATATTCGCCGTTCACGAAAACGCTTCTGGAAAAGCGACATGGGGCCCGACAAGATTGCCGCATACCAGACGCTCTACAGCTCTCTGGAAACGCTTGCAAAACTGCTCGCTCCGTTTACGCCCTTTCTTGCTGACCGGATCTATTTGAATCTTAACGGTGTCAGCGGGCTCGAAGCCTTCGAGTCAGTTCACCTGGCGGATTTTCCTCTGCTTGACCTCTCAGCTATCGACCGCCCGCTCGAGCAGCGCATGAAAAAGGCGCAGATTATTACCTCCCTTGTGCGTACCATGCGCGAAAAGGCTTCAATCAAGGTTCGTCAGCCGCTCAAGCGGATTCTGCTTGCTGTAAGCGATACCACAGCCAGGGAAGAGTATGAGTTGGTTGGAGATATCATTCTCGAAGAGATCAATGTCCAGAAGATTGAGTACATAGAGGAGGATGGCTCGGTAATCAGCAAAAAAGTGAAGCCGAATTTCAAAACCCTTGGACCCCGCTTCGGCAAGGATATGAAAACACTTGCTGAAGCCATAAGAATGATGACCCATAAACAGATTGCAGTTCTTGAACATCAGGGTCATCTCTCTCTTGAGCTTGACGGCAGAGTGTTTGATATAGTGCGTGATGATGTTGAGATCATGCATGAGGATATTGAGGGCTGGCTTGTAGCATCCGATGAGCAGAATGGCATCATGGTCGCTCTTGATACAGAGATGAATGAAGAACTTGAAATGCTCGGTCTTTCCCGTGAACTGGTGAGTCGTATCCAGGCTCTCCGCAAGGAAAGCGGGTTTGAAATTACCGATCGTATTTCCCTTGCTATCCAGGGCTCCGAAAAACTTCAGGATGCTGCGAAGAAAAATGATGCGTATATTAAAGCTGAAACTTTAGCCACAAAACTTACTGTAACAGCATTTGATCCTTCATTTGCAATTCAGGGAAGGGAGGAGGCTGTTAATGGTGAAATTTGCTGGTTATCGCTTGAAAAATATGCAGGTTAATAGTATTATTAACTCTGTAATTTTACAGCCTTCTTTGTGATTAAGAAAATGTGATCTATTATGGCGAAAAAGAATAGCAGTGCTTCCAAGAAGGATAATGAGGTTATTGAGGAACCGGTACTTACCAAAACCTATTTAACCGACGAAGAACTCGAGCATTTCAAGCAGTTGCTGCTTAAAAGAAGAGAAGAGGTACTTCGTGATCTCGACATTCTTCGTTCCTCGATTTCTGACGAGAATTCGGAAGATTCAATTAATTCGAATTACTCCATGCATATGGCTGACCATGGTACCGATACCATGGATCGTGAACAGCGTTTCATGTTTATCGCCCGTGACGAAAAATATATCACCTACATTGATCAGGCTCTTGATAGAATCCGAAACAAGGTCTATGGTATCTGTATCAAGTCCGGCAAACCGATTCCGAAAAAAAGGCTGGAGGCTGTACCGCATACCTCTGTGAGAATTGAATTCAAACAGACGAAAAAGTAGCTGCACCAAATTTGTGAAGATTAAGAAGAAAAAAAGGCGTATTGTGTGTGCGCCTTTTTTTTTGATCAGTCGTTTTCTTCTTTGTCCGTGGTCACATCACTCACTTCGACCGGGTAGTTCCCGCTGAAGCAAGCCGTACAGTAGCTGCCCTCTTCATTTTCAAACGTCGGCACACTGTTCATCAACCCCTGCATGGAGAGGTACTTCAAAGAATCAACACCAATATATTCCCTTATCTGTTCAACCTCCTCCACATCATTATCCAGGTTGTCAAACATGTGGGTGAGCAGCTGCCGTTTGTTGGGAAAATCCATGCCGTAAAAACAGGGATTTGTAATCGGTGGGGAGCTGATGTGCAGGTTGATCGACTTCGGATCTGCTTCACGGATCAGTTTAATCAGCATTTTTGCTGTCGTTCCGCGGACAATCGAGTCATCAACGAGAATGATCGGCCTGTCCAGAAGAACTCCCCGCACAATGTTGTACTTCGACCGTACCTTTATATCGCGACTATGAATGCCAGGCTGGATAAACGTTCTTCCCACATAATGGTTGCGGATAAGCCCATGTTCGAAACGTGCAGGCCGATTCATTTTCAGACTTTCCCGGACAAACCCGAGTGCGGCAGTATTTGACGAATCAGGAACGCTCACAACAGTCAGCTCCTTCTCACCGGGTTGATGCTCGATTGTTGACTCTCGGGCAAGATTTTTACCGAGATTTCTTCTGATCTTGTCAACAGAGTGCTGGAAAATAAAACTGTCTGGTCTGGCGAAATAGACATATTCAAAAATACAGCGGGCCTTGCGTTTTGATGACGGAAGAAACAGCGATGTAGGCTTTTCGTTTGTGATCGCAAGATGATCGATAAGCAGAATTTCACCCGGCTCGATATCACGAATGTACTCTGCCTGTATGATATCAAAAGCACAGGTTTCACTGGCAACGATATAGGTAAGTTCACCGGTGAGCGGATCAACCTTCTTTCCGAGAGCGAGGGGTCTGAACCCGTATGGATCTCTTGCGGCGATCAACTGGTTGTTTGCCAGAATAACTATTGAGTATGCTCCCTGAACCTGCATCAAAGCCTCGTAGATCTGGTGTAAAGGCTCTTTTTCACGGCTTCGCGCTGCCAGATGCGGGATGATTTCAGTATCCGACGATGCCTGAAAGATAACCCCAAGCTCTGTAAGCTCGCGTCGTAACGCACGGGAGTTGGTAAGGTTTCCGTTATGAGCTATCGCCAGACTGCCTGAACGGTAGGTAAGCGAAAACGGTTGAATATTGCTTATGGATTTGGAAGAGCCTGTGGTTGAATACCGGTTATGACCGATGGCGGCATAACCATTAAGGGTTTCAAAAATAGTCTCATCCCTGAATATTTCAGAGACCAGCCCCATGCCCTTGTGCTGTTTGAAGAGCGTTTTCTTTTTTACTTTGTTGTAATCAGCTACTACGATGCCTGCGGCTTCTTGTCCTCTGTGCTGAAGGGAATAAAGACCATAGAAGGTATCTTCCGCGGGAGTTTTTGAATTAAAAACGCCGAAAACTCCACACATGGGCAATAATATGTTAAAGTTAGGGAACTGAACATTAATGCTTGGTAATTAGACGAATGAACATAACCATTCAAACGGTAAATTGAAAATAATCGTTACATCGGTGATTCTTGAGCCTTGTCAAATTGCTCATTTTTCCTGAACTCTTTTTTTATATGAAAAGGAATTGACAGTCCGGCATTGCTGTTATCTTTCTCTTATAACATATCCGATAGCCGCCTGTTATAATTTCCAACTAATCTATCCATAATAAGGCTCATGTATTCAACAAAAAATGAAAATCCCAAGCCGCCTGGTGTTACGATTTGGGTACTGGTAACTCTCCTCTGGGGTACGGTATTTTTCACTACCTCTGTTTTTATGCTTAGGTATGCTGCTCTCCTGCTCGGCCAGGGTATTTTCAGCCCGTCAAGGAGTGAAGTTTTCAACGCATATGGCGTTCATGCAGGAGTGCTGATTGTTTTTGCCCTCATAGCAATGATGGTTAAAAATATGGTCGAACCGGGAAGCAAAAAACAGATTCAAAGGTGGCAGAATATTTCGGAAGGAAAGGGAGAAAAACTCTTTATCTCATTTGCTGGAAGTATTGCAACCAGCTTTTTCTTTACAGGCCTTACCGCCATGACCTTTCTTTTAAGTGCGGCAGCGTTTGGCTTTGTGATCAGCTTGACCATCCCGGTCGTTTTGACTGCAGCCCTTCTCAATATTGGCGCGGGTCTTACGGCATCACTTATTGTCGGGTTGGGTTTTCTGATTGCCAGAGTGGGCAGGAAGAAGATGTGAAGTATGCCGCTTGTAAAGAGCCTTTGGTTTGAAAACAAAAAAGCGCAGGAATAAACTGCGCTATTTGTATTTTTTTGCTGTGGAGCTAAGGAGACTCGAACTCCTGACCCTTTGCATGCCATGCAAATGCTCTACCAACTGAGCTATAGCCCCATTTGCCAGCTCTAATTAAAAGAAAAAAAACTTGTTTTTGCAACTTGTTTTGTTGATTCTTTGTGTTGGAGCCCGTTTATTAATGCAAAATAAGCTGTTATGTCACTTTCGTTTGTTATCAAGGAAGGCTTTTCAAGTATGGGACGGGCTAAACTGCCTGCCGCAATTACTGTCACCATAAGTTTTTTTGCTCTTGTGCTTCTTGGTTTGTTCAGTACCGTTTCTCTCAGTTTTTTTGATGTTATACAGGAGCTCCGGAGCAGGGTGGAGCTTGAGGTTTTTATTGCAGACTCTGTTAACGAATCTCAGGCTCTCGATACAGCAGGGCAGATAAAGAGGCTGAGAGGAGTGAAGGAGGCTTCGTATGTTTCGAAGGAAGAAGCCGCACAAGCGTTCACGCATGATTTTGGAGAGGATATTGTCAAGATTCTCGGTTCAAATCCGCTTCCCCGTTCAATCAGACTGAAGTTTTTCTCCGACTATGCAACCCCCGAAAGTATTGGGCGAATTGTACCGGAAATCAAGAGAATAGCTCCGGATGCTGATATACGCTACAATCAGTCGTTTCTTGGTCAGATCGAAAAGAATGCCCGCTTGTTTACCTTGCTTACCGGCGGCATAGGAATATTGATTTCACTGGCAACAATTGTGCTTATCGGCTATACGATCCGGCTGGCAATGTATTCAAGAAAGGAAAAAATCAGGACTATGCGCCTTGTTGGAGCTACAGCCTGGTTTATCGGGGCTCCCTATGTAATTGAGGGTGCACTACAGGGTCTGCTTTCTGGTCTTCTGGCCTCGGGGGCGGTCTACCTGCTTTTTGATCAACTGCTCTTTCGTTACGAGCCCGGTATCTATAAGGTACTGGAGCCTTCAGCGCTGCTGATTTATCCGTCCACGGTTCTTCTTGGTCTGGCGCTGGGCATTTTGGGCAGTGCACTTTCCGTCAGCAAATATCTCAGGGTTGTGTCGAAACGCTGACCCCGTTATGACTCAAGCGAGTATAGCAGGCTGATCTCTGCACTCCATTGATCGGAGTCCGGAGTTTCAAGAATCAGGGGTATCTCTTCACAGGAAGGATGATGCATGATAAAAGCGAATGCCTCCATCCCGATCGTTCCCTTGCCGATGCTCGCATGGCGGTCAAGCTTGCTGCCAAGCGGACGAAGGGCATCATTAAGATGCATCCCTTTTAGGTAGCCGAACCCGACTATCCGATCGAACTCCTTGAAGGTTTCCTCGATTGCCGCGGTTGTCTGCAGGTCATAACCGCTTGCAAACATGTGGCAGGTGTCGAGGCACACTCCAACCCTTCTCTTATCTTCAACTTGATCAATCAGAGATGCCAGCTGTTCAAACCGGTATCCCATATTTGTTCCCTGCCCCGCTGTGTTTTCAATCACGGCAGTGACGTTGCTGGTCGCATTGAGAGCCATATTGATTGATTCTGCTATAAGCTGCAGACAGGCGTCTTCATTAATGCTGTTCAGATGGCTTCCGGGATGAAAGTTCAGCAGAGAGAGGCCCAGACTTTCCACCCGCTGCATTTCATCAATAAATGCCTCCCGGGCATTCCGGAGCTTTATCGGGTCGGGACTGCCCAGATTGATGAGATAGCTGTCATGAGGCAGAATGTGTTCAGGCTTATAACCGCCCTCACTGCAGTTCTTGCGGAATGCATCAATTGAGGATGTTGTTAGTTTTGGGGCGGTCCACTGTCGCTGGTTTTTAGTAAACATGGCAAATGCCTTCGCCCCGATACTGATTGCCTGCAACGGTGCATTTTCAACTCCTCCAGCTATACTGACGTGTGCTCCAACTCGTTTCATAAACAAAAGTGAATAGTAATAATTAATCGGGATTGCCAAATTTTCTGGCTTGCCCGGCAGTGAGATTCTGTGTTTCGCGAACTGCAAATGAACTCTCTTTGGATGACGACGTCGAAAGCATTTCACCAAGAAGACCGGTCGAAAAAAGCTGGACTCCGAGAATCAGCAGCAGGATGCCGAGAAAAAGAATCGGGCGGTTGCTGACCGGTTTATGAAGCATGATTTTATCGAGTGTGACATAAAGACTGATGGAAAAACCCAGAAGAAAACTTATGAGGCCCGCCATACCAAAAAAATGCATGGGACGGCGAAGATACCGGGTGATAAAGAGGACCGAAAGAAAATCGAACAACCCCGAAAAAAACCTTGATGAATCATATTTTGTGGTGCCGAATTGTCTCGCCTGATGTCTGACAGGGAGTTCAGCAATTTTAAACCCCATCCACTCTGCCAGAACAGGAATATAGCGGTGCATATCTCCACGCAGTTCAAGTCGTTTTGCCACCTCTTTGCGGTAGACCTTCAATCCGCAGTTGAAATCGTGAATGGTGATTCCTGTAAAGAGGCGTGTTACCAGATTGAACAGTTTTGATGGCAGGGTTTTGGATATCGGATCCTTGCGCTGCTGTTTCCACCCGCTTACCAGATCATATCCTTCCTGAAGCTTATTAATCATCTCCTTGATGGCAAAGGGATCATCCTGCAAATCAGCATCAATGGTGCAGATATAGTCTCCGCTTGCAGCCATGAATCCAGCTGAGAGCGCGGCTGTTTTGCCAAAGTTTCTCTGAAACGAAATCAGGCGGAGCTCAGGCCTTGAGAGAATCAGATTCCTGATTAACGGGCATGACCCGTCAGTGGAGCCGTCATCAACCAGAATGATTTCAAAACAGAATGGCTCCGTAAAGAGATTTCGAAGCTCTTTTTCCTGCATGGCAAGATAGAGCTGCTCCAGAAGATCAGGCAGCGATTCCCGCTCATTGAACAGAGGGACAACAATAGAAAGTGAAATCAAATCAACCATATTAAAAGAGAATAATATTTAATCTTCCACTCATCACTCAGTACTCAGTACTTTCTTTATACCCCTCTCATATCGGGTGGCCAGATGTATTTATGCAACTGCAGCTGCATTCTTACATTAAGGCGGTCACTGAGAATCCACCCTGCAAGTTCGCGGGGCTCCAGCCTGCCGAACATCACGCCCATCATGATGGTGAAAGAGTCTGTCAGCCGATGTTCACTCAGCAGCGATTTTGCCCACTCGTAGTCTTTCCGACTTCCAAGAACCATCTTGAACTCAAATTTTTGCCGTAACGCAGGTTCGGCTGCAAGTGCAAGGCGAATGTTTTCCGGATTGTTTTGATCGCTTACGCCTGATGTCGGCGCTTTGATGTCGATGATTTTATGGACACGAGGGTCAACTCCGGCAACAGAAAGAAAGCCTCCTGTTTCAAGCAGTACGGTATGACCAAGGTTACAGAGCTGCTCCATAAGCGCATAAACAGCCGGCTGCAGGAGTGGCTCTCCACCGGTGACCTCAATCAGGGGTGCCTGAAAAACAGCCGTTTGGCGGATAATTTCCTCAATATCAATTGTATTGGCCTCGCTTTCAGCGTAGGCGGTATCGCAGCCGATACATCCATGACCGCATCCTGCAAGACGTATAAAGGCGCAAGGCCACCCGGCAAAGGATGATTCGCCCTGGATGGAGTGAAATATCTCGCTGATGTTCAGTGTGCCAGTGCTCATGACTGATGACCGGCAAGAAATTTTTCCAGCGCATCAGGGAATAGCGTATGCTCGCACTCAAGCACTCTTGCTGCAAGTATCTCCGGTGTATCATCAGGCAGTACTGCTACCTTGCGCTGCATCAGAATTTTCCCTTTGTCGTACTCTTCGTTAACAAGATGTACTGTCGCTCCGCTCTCCGTTTCGCCTGCACGGAGAACGGCAGAATGAACATGAATGCCATACATCCCCTCGCCACCGAATTTTGGCAGCAGGGCCGGATGGATATTGATGATTCTGTCTTTAAATGCAGCCACGACGTCGTCAGGCACCTTACGCATATATCCCGCCAGCACAATAATATCGATACTCTGCTTCCTGATGCACTCGAGCATTGCCGCAGCAAAATCATCTAAAGAGTCAAACTGTTTTTCCGTCAGATGCACTGTCTCAATGCCATTCAGGCGGGCAAAATCCATTGCTAAGCACTGTGCACGGTTAGAAAGGCAAAGCACGATTTCCGCATTGAGCTGTTTATTCTTCAGCGCATGAAAGATCGCCTGAAAATTACTTCCAGTACCGGAGCAGAAGATTGCCAAGCGGGTTTTGTGGATACTCATCTGAAGTTTATGATTTTACAACTTTTCAACGCAACGATAGGGTCTGGCATCGCTTTCTCTTAATATGCAATCAGGGATGATTCTTTTCAAGCAGGTTGTAAGAGAAGAGCTAAACTGTGATTGCAGGCTGATGTTTACGTGTTTGCTCTGCTTGCTCATACTTGTAAAGAGACTATCGACCCGATGGACATTGATCATTGGTGTTTCTACGTTTTGCCGACGACGGTTTTGAATGCAAGAACACGCAGTCAGCACTCAATCACATTGAACTCACTGGAAGGGCTTTGTACCGGAGCAGTCACATATACTGAATTGCCAAACGCCATGGAAAATTGCATATGAAAGGAGGCAAACAATTTATAAGGGAGGGAATAATGAAAACATTGATTCTTGACGGGTCGCTGGCAGGTGACAGAATTGGTGGTTTTTCAGCTGCCACCTTGCAGGCAGACCTTGCACAGCGATACCCGAAAGTTGGGCACGCAGAAGCAACTGAAGGCAAGACCTTACCAGCAAGCACTATATGATGGAGCTGACATCAATCTCATTATTTGATATAAGTGAAGAGAGTCGCACTCCTTGCTCTACTCATTTCAGTGGAATTATCCGTACCTTTACCGTAAGTATACTCTGTTGCTCATAAATTTAAATCGCAAGGATATGGGTATCAAAGAGATTGAAGTCGAAATTCAGAAGCTCGAATTAAAGGAACGTGCTACGCTGGCAAAGTGGATAGTTGAGAGTCTCGACAATTTATCTGAAGCTGAAGTTGAGGTATTGTGGACTGAGTAGGCAGAGCGCCGCCTGGATGAGTTGGAGCAGGGGATTGCAACAGAGATTTCAGACAAAGAAGTCCTCCGTCGAGCCCGTGCGGCTATTTCATGAAGCCGATTGCTTTCCATCCCAGTGCTGATGCAGAGGTCACAGAGGCAGCGCAGTACTACGAAAGGCAGAAGTCAGGGCTTGGTTCACAATTGCTTGTTGAAGTGGAAAGAGCTCTTGATCAGATTTTAAAGAATCCTGAGGCTTCACCAAGAATAGGGAGAAGATTACGGAGAAAGTCTTTATTGCGCTTCCCAGTACAATCTGGTCTATCTTGTCCACCAAGATAAGATTTTAATTTTGGCGTATGCTCACCAGAAAAGACGTCCCTTCTATTGGCGAAAACGGCTAAAGTGACAAAGCAAAAAAGTAGTTGTTCAAGCCTTAGTATCAATAGCTAAGGCAGAGCGTTATTCTATCTTGATCCTTCCGAATAGCTCCGCACCCAGCACTCACGTCTCAGCACTTGTTCCTCCCCACTTAAGAGATCAGATAATTAGGGATTTTTTCTTAGATTCCGCCTCTGTGAATCTCAATGAAAAGATCATTAAATAAATTTTCTGCAAATGTCTGATCCTGTCATCAAGCGGGCGTTGGTTTCTGTTTCTGATAAAACCGGTATTGTTGATTTCTGCCGGGAGTTGAGTGCCATGGGAGTTGAGATTTTCTCAACCGGCGGAACATTGAAATCACTGCAGGATTCAGGCATCAGCGCAGCTTCCATATCCACCATTACCGGCTTTCCGGAAATCATGAATGGACGGGTAAAAACCCTGCATCCAAAAATACATGGTGCTCTACTTGCAGTACGGGAGAATGCCGACCATATCAGCCAGGCTAAGGCTAACGGAATCGACTTTATAGACCTCGTCGTGGTTAATCTTTACCCTTTCGAAGCAACAGTGGCCAAGCCAGGTGTAACCTTCGAAGATGCTATAGAAAATATTGATATTGGCGGCCCATCAATGCTCCGCAGCGCAGCCAAGAACAACGAATCTGTCACGGTAGTTACCGATAGCGCCGACTATGCGCGTGTTCTTCAGGAAATGAAGGAGCAGAACGGTGCAACAAAAAGGACGACTCGCCTTCAGCTTGCCTTAAAGGTTTTTGAACTCACATCCCGTTACGATCGGGCAATTGCATCGTACCTCACTGGTGCTATCGCCGGTAAACAGCAGGAAGCTTCAGCTGCCATGACGGTCAAGCTTGAAAAAGAACTTGATATGCGCTACGGAGAGAACCCCCACCAGAGCGCGGGCCTATATCGCCTTACCGATTCCAATGGAACACGTTCTTTTGCTGACTTTTTCGAAAAGCTGCATGGCAAGGAGCTCTCCTATAACAACATGCTCGATATAGCCGCAGCAACAACATTGATTGAAGAGTTCCGCGGTGAAGACCCGACAGTGGTTATTATCAAACATACCAACCCGTGCGGCGTTGCACAGGCTCCAACACTGCTCGAAGCATACCGCAGGGCATTTTCAACTGATACCCAGGCTCCTTTCGGTGGAATCATCGTCTTTAACCGTCCTCTTGATATGGAGACAGCTAAAGCTGTCAACGAAATTTTTACCGAAATCCTCATTGCTCCAGCATTTGAAGATGGAGTGCTGGATCTGCTCATAAAGAAAAAGGACCGCCGTCTTGTGCAGCAGAACCACCCCCTGCCGAAAGGCGGCTGGGAGTTCAAGTCAACACCGTTCGGGATGCTCGTTCAGGAGCGCGACAGCAAAATAGTCGCTAAAGAGGATTTGACGGTTGTCACCAAACGGCAGCCTACTGCTGAAGAATTGGACAACCTGATGTTTGCCTGGAAGATCTGCAAACATATCAAGTCGAACACCATTCTCTATGTCAAAAACCGTCAGACATTCGGTGTTGGAGCCGGTCAGATGTCGCGTGTCGACTCTTCAAAAATCGCACGCTGGAAAGCCTCCGAAGTCGGGCTCGACCTCCATGGCTCTGTTGTAGCGTCAGACGCATTCTTCCCCTTTGCCGATGGTCTGCTTGCCGCAGCTGAGGCTGGTGTCACAGCGGTCATACAGCCGGGCGGTTCTATCCGCGATAATGAAATTATTGAGGCAGCAGATGCCAACAATCTTGCTATGGTTTTTTCCGGCATGCGGCATTTCAAGCACTGATCAGGCTGTAAATATGTTCACCAGTGGCTCATATATTTAAGAAGTAATTACCACAGTGCCAGGTGGGGTGATGGAAATGAGTAAGCCATTGCTTTCAGTCATTTATCCAAGCATGGAGGGCATCCATGGTACGGTATAAGAGCGTCGGATAAGGATGCCGACACTTGCAGAGAGGAGCCGGAAATTGAAGGGCTTTATCAGATAAATATCTGCCCCTGCGTTAAGGCAGGCCATGCGGTTGCCGGCATATGAATTATTACTGAGCGTGATAATGCGTAGCGTGCTGTTTTTTTGCACAAACTCGGTGAGAAGCAGTCCGCTATTGTCGGGCAGATCGACCCCAAGAATTGCCACACAGAAGGAATGACTGGACAAGTGCTTCTGAAATTCCTCAGCCTTCCTTACCCCGGTAACTTCATATCCGTCCATTACGAGATAACTGACCATACTTTTCAGGAGGTACTCATCATTTTCGAAAATGAGCACCCTTGAGGGCGTTATGGTTACCGAAGGATTCGTCGGTTTCATATTGGTTGGGGTATGTTGGTTAAGGCGGTGAAACAGCCATTGTCCTTATGAGACAAGTGCTTGAATGACCTGAATCTCAGGGAATGCTGATTCAGTTGTTAATCGAGAAATGAGCGCAGTATGGATCTAACCCACACCAGTTTAAAATTCCGATCTCCTGATAGAAACAGAAATCAAGCTTGGGGCTCTTATTTTTGGCGATGTTATAGCCTTCACTATGGATTGCGTTAATTCGAGCTGAGACATTTTCGATTGACATAATTCGTTCTCTGAAGGCATCGTCTGACTTCATTCTTTCAATGAACTCGTTTTCATTTTCAATTGACATGGTGAGCATCATTTGCTTGTTACTACCGGTTATGGGGGAATTGATGAGCTTCCATTTCGAATGAGGTGGTTCTAATATTCTTCATAATACCCCTGTTTCATGCAGTAAGTCAAGGCATTAATTGTCATTTTATTAGCACATTTTAACACAGAATTTCTGGGATAAATGATGCCCATTATGGGTGCCGAGACGACTTAAAAGTGTTCTGACGGGAGCGCCCAAAAAGGCGTAAATTTATTGGTTTTACGAGATCAAGATCTTCGCCAGCCTTGATATTGTTAGGGTATTGTCATTTTATAACAGAACCCGGCTTCACGCGATTATGATATCAGCTAAAAAGGTTGTTGAGTAATTGCAGTGAGTGTTTGCCGGAAATACCAAGGCATGAAAAGCGTGATTGGTCGCTGGACAACGGCTTATGGTCTGTTTGCTGAAAACGACAGTGCTGACCACTCAAGAATAGGAAGATTGTCAATATTGAGGAGTTATGATTTTCGCAGGTTTTCAGATACAGCTTGCGCGTTTCGTTTAAGGCGTTTAAGCCCTAAACGGAAAATCGGGGTTCCATAGAAAAGATTGCGGAAGCTTGATTTTGTCAGGTTCAGAATTGTTTCAGTCGAGATGTTCAGGAGGTTGGGCCGCACCTTGAATGACCTGTCTGCAGTGATGCTTACATGCTTGTTATGGGGGCATACCTCCTGACAGTGATCGCAGCCGAAGAGGTGGTTGCCTATCATCGATGACTCTTCTGCACTGAATTCCCTTTTCAGCTCTATTGTGAGATAGGAGATGCATCTGGATGCGTCAAGTCTGCCTGATTCTATAAGTGCACCTGTGGGGCAGCTGTCAATGCAGTTGCTGCAGCTTCCGCAGAGGTTCGGAAGAGGCGGCTTCTTGTCGATTATTTCTTTGTCAATCAGAATTTCACCGAGAAAAACATAAGAGCCGGCGGAAGGGAGGATCAGTAGTGTGTTTTTTCCTGTCTTTCCTATGCCTGAATGTTCAGCCCACGTTTTTTCAAGGACAGGGGAGCTGTCAACGGATATTGTCGCGTTGAGCTCTTCTCCCAGAAGGCTTTTCAGAAACACCAGGAGCTCTTCAAGCTTTTTGCGTACTACGGTGTGATAGTCGTCAATGAGGGCATATTTCGAAATATCCGGCTTTCCAGAACTGTTTTGAAGAGGATGATTATAGCTTACTGCGGCTGAAATGACTGTTTTCAGGCCGGGAAGAAGCAGGTCGGGCATTGCCCGTTCATCTATTCGGAGTTCCATGTAGGTCATCTCGCCATGGCGTTTTTCATCGATCATGGCCTTGTAGCGCTCTATAGCGAGCGACTGGGGTACAGGTAAAGAAAACCCTATGGCGGAGAATCCCAGCCGTGCAGCTTCTTTTCGAATGGTGCGGGCAAAATTAGTGGACGTTACAGCCATAGCCATAGCAGAGCTAAGGGTTTATAGAGAGGGTTGCTTCAGCAAATACTTATATTCGATAAATATACAGTTCAGAAAATCGATTCCCTTCAGTTCAACGCTCTCTTCAGGTTATGGAACGACGTGAGTTTATAAAAAAATTGTTTGTCCGCACAGGTATTGGTGCCGGAGTTGCCGTAGCCGGAACAGCAGGATTGATTGGCTATTATCAGCCGAGAAAAACGTTTTATGGCGCCGAGAACGTGGAGGGAAAGGAGAGAATTGAAAGGTCAAAAAAGGTTGTCGTGGTTGGTGGAGGTCTTGCGGGCATCAGCTCTTCCCTTGAACTGGCTCGAAGGGGCTTTGAGGTGACTCTTGTCGAATCCTCAGCGGCATTGGGCGGGAAGCTTACCGGGTGGAATATTGATGCTCTTGGCGAACACTTTCCCGTCGAACACGGCTTTCATGGCTTTTTTGATCAGTATTATAATCTGAACGAAATATTTGCTTTTGCCGGAATAAAGAGAGATGCCTTTACTCCTGCTCCCGGATATCCGGTGATTTTTAAAAACTCTCTTAAAGAGGTGTTCGGTCAGACCTCGAAGGTATTTCCTGTCAATGTTCTCTCAATTGTAGAGCAGTCAAGGAGACTTGATATGATCTCCTTTCTGAAAAACTATAAGGGGCTGCTGTCTACTGTGGAATTGTTTCGATATGAGTACAATGAGACGTTCCGAAAGTATGACTCCATCGATTTTATGACCTATTGCAGGAAAGGGGAGGATCTGCCTGCATTTGTTGATACAGTGCTGCATCCTTTTGCAGATGCGACCATGAACAGAATGGAAGTTTTGTCGGCAGCCGAGGCGCTCAGGTACTTCCATTTTTATTTTATGGGCAGTCCTGAAGGGCTCGCCTTTAAAATAACAAACCGGGATTGTATGACGGCCCTCATCAACCCTCTCGAGGCAAAGCTTAAGGAACTTGGGGTTAAACTTCTGAAAGGGACTACAGCAAGGAGCATCAGTGTTGTCGGAGCTAAGGTTTCAGAGGTTGTTATTGATACTCAGGGAAGTGGTGGTGCTTTGTCGTTGAGGGTTGAATCCGGGAAGGTTCCGCAAAGTGGATTTGCTGCCTTTATTACAGCTGATGGTGTGCCGGTCATGGTTGGCAGATCTGAAAAGGGTTATCTGGCTTATGACGGGCGATGCACACATATGGGCTGCCCGGTCACTCAGGATGTTCTGACAGGAGGTTTTTCCTGTCCCTGCCATGCAGGCAGGTTTGATGCAACGGGTACTCCGGTGAGTGGGCCTCCAAAAACTTCTCTTGCAAAGCTTGCTGTTGCAGTTGAGGGCGAAATGATTGTTGTGAAACAGGAGGGTCGGAGTGAACGGCTCGCTTGTGATTATTGTGTAGTTGCTTCCAACGTCCGGGGTGTTCGTGAGTTGGTGAAAGCTTCGCAGTTGAGCCGTCCTGAATTTGAATCCAACGTAGCTTCACTTGGCGAAGCTGATCCCTATGCGGTTTACCGCCTCTGGCTTGATCGGCCGCTTGCTTCAAAGGAGTTCCCTTTCTATACGGTTTCGGGATATACTTACACCGATTCGATTTCCATTTTTTCAGATTTTCAGGAACCGTTTATTTCATGGGGCAAAAAACATGGGGGCTGTGTTGTAGAGTTGCATGCCTACGCTATTGCTCCCGCAGATATAAAGCCGGAACCGGAGATTAAGGCAGCTATGATTCGGGAGTTGCATACCATCTTTCCTGAGACCAGGTCGGCGACTATTTTGCATGAACTATTTATGCAGCAGTCCAATTTTACCCGGTGGGCTCCGGGTGATCACGCCCATCGACCCGGTGTTGAAACACCGTTTTCGAATCTTTATTTTGCAGGCGACTGGGTAAAGGTTGATGCACCGGTTTTTCTGATGGAGGCAGCAGTGTTTACCGGGCGCATGGCGGCTAATGCTATTTTCCGGCAGGAGTCAGTGAAGCCGATTCCTCTTCCGATTGTGCCTATGCAGGGCTTGTTTGCCTGAAGCAGTTTCAGGTGGTTCTTAGCGGACTTTTTCTGCTGTTTTCTTCAAACCAAGAGAGCTCGCGATGGTGTTGTGGAGCAGGGGACGAAACGATCTGATTTTGATATTAGCGCTTGAAGGATAGACCCGGTTGCAGAGAAAAATAACCGCCAGCTCTTTTTCAGGATCAATCCAGATGCTGGTACCTGTGAAGCCAAGATGTCCATAAGAGGAGTTTGAATAATAGTCACCGGCTGAAGAGTGTCCGCCAGGGGAGCGCACATCCCATCCTAATGCTCTCAGCGAGCCCTTTCTTGCAAGAAATTCTTTGAGTGTTGCGGCCTTGATATAGGTATGGCCTTTGACTGTACCTCCATTCATCAGCATGGTTACCATGCCGATAAGGTCTGCGGTTGTTGAGTACAATCCTGCATGACCGGCAACTCCTCCAAGCAGGGCAGAGTTTTGGTCATGAACCAGAGGACGTTGAACGGTCAAGGGCCACAGGGTATCTTTTTCAACAGGGGCAATTCGCATTGCGAACGATTGCGGAGGAGTAAACATCGTTGATGTCATGCCGAGGGGTTCAGCAAACCGGTTATGAAAGTTTGCATCGAGCGTTCTTCCTGTGATAGTTTCAATGATTCTCCCAAGAAGCATGAAGCCAAGATCGCTGTAGAGCGTTGTTGTCCCAGGCTTGGAGACGAGCGTGTCGGAGGCAATGGTGCTGAAGAGCTGCTGAGGGGTGCTGCAGGTTTTGGAAAAAAGAGTGTGGGCCCTCAGTCCGGAGGTGTGTCGCAGGAGATGCTCGATGGTGATGGTGTCCTTTCCTTTTCCTGTAAATTCAGGCAGGTATTGCGATACGGGTGACTGAAGATTGAGTGAGTCCCGTTCGACAAGCTGCATGACTATGCTTGTTGTAACGACAGCCTTGGTTAGGGAAGCAAGATCGTACATTGTCGCTGTATCGGCAGGGCTGCTCTGTCGAGCATAGGTTAATTTGCCGAATGCCTTGTGAAAAACAACCTTTCCCTTGTAGATCACGGCAAGGCTTCCTCCGGGAAAGACACTGTCACTGACAGCTTTGTTTACAACGGTCTCAAGTGCGCCGAAATCAAAAGCCAAAACTCTTGCAGGGAGTAACGTGCTCAGCCACGCAAGGAAAAGGAACGAAGCAAGAAAAAAGCGGCTTGATTGCATCAGCTATGATCCTCTCATTTAAAAAAGCGACAACTTTACATAGCGACCAGGGTGTGCTTTCAGGTCAACAAGAACGGAGTCAAGAGATGACAGTGTTCGAGAGAGGTTGTTGTACAGTAAAGGATTTGAGGAGAGCTGGCCAAGGGAGCCTTTGTCATTGTTAAGCTTTGTGATCAGCTGTTCGGCTTTTGATGCCGTACTGTTAAGACGTTCAATGGTCTCTTCCGTGTTTTTAGCCATGCCCTTGTCATTCAGAAGTTTGGGAAGCAGGCCATTGCCATGAGATGCTTTCTTTGACAGTGAGGAGAGTTCGGCGGTAGTGGATTTAAGACTTGTGATCGTTTCAGCAAGCTCGTTACCCATTTTTTCATCAGAAATAAGCCTGCCGGCCATACCTTTACCACTATTCAGTTTATCCAGCATGGTATTGATCTTTTCAAACGTCTGACTCGCTTTACTTGCAATGTTGGCAAGGCCCTCTTCGGAATAAAGAGCAATAAAATCTCCATCTTTTACCGCAGGCCCCTTTCCGGTTTTAATATCAACGTATTTGTCTCCAAGTACCCCGAGAGATTTAATGGTGGCTTTGGCATCTTTCGTCACAAGGAGGGCATATTCCTGTTTAAGCCTCAGATCAGCTACAACGTAGAGTGAATCATTGTGGGTGACAAAATTCATTTTCGAGACTGTGCCGATTTTTTTGCCTGATACCGAGACAAAGTTGTTTTCAGCAAGGCTTTGAACATCTCTTGAAAGAATTTTTACTGTCGTTATCCCGGAAAACAGGTTGGTGTTTTTACCGACGACAAGTCCGATATAGGCGGCAAAACCGATACCGAGAATGAAAAAAATTCCGGTTCTCAGATCGCTCCATTTCAAAGCGTTCGGATTCTTCATACAATTTTAATGTCTTAAGGATGTTATAATTCAAGAATTTTGTCTGACAGAATCGAGCGAATAAAAGGATGCTGTGACTGATTAAGTTTTTCGGTTACATCGTCAAAAATAATTTCACCCTGGTAAAGAACCGCAACACAGTCAGCAACATTAAAAACATCATCAATAATATGGGTGACAATTACCGCCCCAAGGTTGTTGTTGTTTCTCAGGTCGCTGATAAGTGACAGGATTTTTTTTGAACTTACAGGATCAAGTCCGGCAGTAGGTTCATCAAACAGAATCATGTGAGGTTTAAAGATCAACGCTCTTCCGATGGCAACCCTCCTGCGCATTCCTCCGCTCAGGCTTTCCGGAAGCTGGTCTTCATAGCCTTCCAGCCCTGCAAACTGAATCTGTTCTGAAACTCTTCTCTCAATCTCTTCCTCCGGCAGCTTCATGTTTTCACGAAGAAAAAATCCCAGGTTCTGGCTGATGGTGAGTGAGTCGAAGAGCGCATTTCCCTGAAAAACCATGCCCATCTTTCTGCGTATTGAATAGAGGCTTGCCTCTTTCATAGGAGTGATGTCGGTGCCGTCAATAATCACCTGCCCGCTGTTCGGCTTTATAAGTCCAAGCATCAGTTTTAGGATAGTGCTTTTTCCTACGCCGCTCGGCCCGAGAATCGCTTTGATAGTGTTGTCCCTGACGGTAAGAGAGATGTTTTTCAGAATCTCCTTGTCGCCGTATTTCAAACTGACATTTCGTAATTCAATCATGCATTCACATGTTTTCCAGCACTATCTTTGATACGTAAAAATTTGCAACCAGCACCAGTCCCGATGACACAACAATACCTTTAATGGTCGAACGACCGACTCCGGCAGTTCCCCCTCGAGCAGAAAATCCATTAAAGCTGCTGACCAGTGTTATTATGATAGCGAAAACCGGAGCTTTAAGGAAACCTACTACAAAGTCTTTGGGGGCAAGACGGGGATAAACGGCGTTCCAGAATATTCCGGGATCAAGCCGATGGTAGTGTTCGGCCATGTATGCGGCACTGTGAAGACCGGCAAAGTCGGAGAGGGCCGTCAAAGGTAAAAACATGATGAGGGCGGCTACAAGCCGGGGCATGACAAGTTTTGCAACGGGGTCAGTCCCGAAAGCTCGAAGTGCATCAATCTGTTCAGATATCTGCATCGCGCCGAGTTCAGCGCCGTTTCTTGATCCGAATCGGGCAGAGAGCATCAGACCCATCAGAAGAGGTCCGAGTTCCCGTATAACAGAGAGTGAGGTTGATCGCCCAAGCATGGTTTTTGCGCCGAAGTCTTCAAGGAGGTTGCCAACCTCAATGGCAAGGAGTGAACCTATAGAAATGGCGCTGACCAGAACAATGGGGATGGAGTCGGTGCCGCAAATGCTAGCCTGATCGAGCACGTCTCTCCAGTATCGACCGGCTTTTGGAAAAGCTTTAAATGTCCTGACCGAAAACAGAAAAAACTCCTGCATGGTGAGGATAAAATCTTTCAGCCACAAGGCGACTGCTTTTTCCTGCCTGCGTAAAATGGTTAACAGCATAAAGGCATATATAGAGTGCTATGAGCGGTCACTGTCTGCGGGTAGCTATGCTTGAAAAAAAATGGAAAAAGATAAAAAATCATTCTTCAATTGCCCAATCATCTCTGGTTTATGCCTGTAAAAGCCTGCTTTTCATTTTCGTTACCCAGTCGCAGGGTATGGTAAATTTCCCGAAAATATCTTCATCCCGTTCTCTCATTCCATGATAATCGGAACCTCCGGAAAAGAGTAAAAAGTACTCGTTTGCAATCTCACGATAGTAATTCTGTCTGTAGGCATCGTGGGAGGGATGGACGATTTCAATACCGTCGAGCCCGAAGGTGATCAACTGTTTGAGTGTTTCATCGGAAACATTCTGGGCCGGATGTGCAAGGAAAGAGAGGCCGGAGGCTTTATTGATAAGCGCGATGACATCTGCAGGATGGGTTTCTATGCTTTTTACATAGGCAGGGCTGTGTGCTCCGAGATATTTGCTGAAAGCTTCGCTGAAGCTCTTCACATATCCCCCATCTTGAAGCACTGCGGCTATGTGTGGTCGCCCCACACTCCCGTTCTGAGCTTTTACAATAATTTGTTCAATGCCGATCTTTACGCCCATTTTGGCGAGTTTGCTAACCATGCGCTCAGCCCTTTCGGTACGCAAGTGGCGGCAGTGATCAAGATACTGTTTCAGCTCGGAATGCTGATAATCAAAAAAATACCCAAGGATATGAATATCATAGCCCTTGTAGGTCGAGCTCATTTCTACACCAGGAATAAGCTCAATGCCTTTAACTAAGGCTAATGGCTTTGCTTTGTCAATACCTAAAACAGAATCATGGTCAGTAATACTTATGGCCTTCAAGCCGCAGTTTGCTGCTTTTGCAACAATTTCCTCCGGAGTAAAGATCCCGTCTGAACATTTCGTGTGTATGTGTAAGTCTGCTTTTTCAAAGCCATTATGCCCTAAGCCTGTTAAGCTGTATGGCATGGCTGGTTTATTAATTAGGTTAATTTTATTACCTATATATAAGAAAAAAAGTCCGACCGCTTCTCACATAAACAGAATTATTTTTCACTGTTAATCGTTGCATTGGTAATGTGAGAAGACGGGTGCAGTTTGTTGATGGAAAGCGGCTTTGAACCAGCACAAGTGAAGTATTGTTCAAGGTCTTGAGCAATCCAGACGTTACCTGCTTTTATAGGGGCTGAAGTTTTCCTGTCACGAGAAGGTAAAGAATTACAGAGCCGGCAATCAGCCTGTAGGCAATGAAAATTGTCGTTGTATGCCTCTTGAGATAGGTCAGAAGAAATCCGATGGCAGCATAACCGACAATTCCGGCAACAAATGTAGCTACAACGATATTGGTGATGTTTTCCGTAGATGCGGATATAGCCGGCCATGTTTTATAAAGTTCCAGGAGTGCTGCGGCAAGAACTGACGGGAGTGAAAGAAGGAATGAAAAACGTGCAGCTGTGTCGCGGGAAAGATTTAAAAAAAGCCCGCCGGTTATCGTGACTCCCGAACGTGATGACCCCGGTATGAGTGCAACGCTTTGAGCCAACCCGATCATCAGAGCTTCTTTCCAGCCGATCTTTTCCATCGTTTTAAGGAGAAGCCCTTTTGTGAGCCTGTTCTTTATCTTCCATTCGGCTAAATAAAGCAAAAGAGCAAGGCCGATGAGAGCCCCGCTGATCCAGTATAGCGATCTGAGGCTGGTTTCTATCTGATGTTTAAAGAGGAGACCTAAGATGACAATCGGGATGGTTCCTGCAACGATCATCCATCCCATTTTTGCTTCCCTGCTTTCAAGAGGTTTTCCCTTTAAGATTCCCATGACAACACCATGAATGATGGTGGAAATATCTTTACGAAAATAAATAAGGACGGCAGCCAGAGTGCCGAGTTGAGCTATAGCTGTAAACGCCGCCCCTGGGTCACTCCATCCTGCAAGAGCTGGAACAATTCTCAGATGCGCAGTGCTGCTTATCGGCAGAAATTCTGTAAGACCCTGTACAATACCGAGAATTGTTGCTTCAAAAAGTGTCATTGATGTTTCTGGGTACTGGTTAAAGGAGTGCCATGGTTTTCAATAATATTTTTTAGGTCGGCAATAGCTTTTTTGAGGGCCAGAGCACGGTGACTGAGAGTGTTTTTTTCTGCAGTGCTCATTTCTGCATAGGTTCTGGCGGTAGAGTCAACAAGAAAGAGAGGGTCATAGCCGAATCCCTCGTTTCCTCTTTTTTCTGTTGTGATGCTGCCAGAAACGACTCCCTCAGCTGTGTGCTCAAACCCGAAAGAGTTATCACCGGAAGGAATCGATCCTTTAAGAGCGATTACCGTGCGGAATCGTGCGTTTCTGTTGGTAATGCCGTTCAATGAGTGGAGAAGATGCCGGACATTGTCTTCATAGGTTGGAGCGATGCCCTCAGCAGTGGGAGCATATCGTGCGGAGTATACGCCGGGAGCACCTTGCAGTGCGTCGACTTCCAGACCGGTGTCGTCAGCAAGGGCAATGATAAACGGCAACGTTTTTGACAGATGGTTGAAGATGGCCCTTGCTTTAAGCAGCGCGTTTCCTTCCAGTGTCTCTTCGGTTTCCTCAACTTCTATCTCTACGCCAAGTTCTTTGAGCGTTGTTACCTTGAACAGGGGAGAGACGTTTTCAAGCAGAGGGCGAAGTTCTTTGACCTTATCCAGGTTGCCGGTGGCAAGGACGATGGTGATGATATTTTCGGCAGGTGCTTGCATGGCTGGACGTTACTATTGAATGATGAGGAGCAGTTCTTTTACAGCCTTATCAAGTCCAATCAGCACGGCACGGGCGATGATTGCATGGCCGATACTTACTTCCTTAATCTCTTTGATCTCTTTGAATGGAGCAATGTTGAGATAGTTGAGTCCATGTCCCGCAACTACTTTCAAGCCAATGCTCTTTGCATAGATGGCAGCTTCACGGATTCTTTGCAGTTCAAGGGCTCGCTCATCATCATTTGTTTTAAGTGCATAGGTGCCGGTATGGAGCTCCACAATATCGGCATCGGCTTTTGCGGCAAGATCGATGGAGTGTTTATCAGGCTCAATGAAAATACTGCTCTCTATTCCAGCTGCTTTGAATGGTTTTAAAAATTCAACCAGTGTATTGAAATGACCGGTAATGTTAAATCCGCCTTCGGTAGTGAGTTCTTCTCTTTTTTCAGGAACAAGGGTAATGAGCTCAGGCTTTGTCTGCAACGCAATACGCTGCATCTCAGGCGTCATGGCCATTTCAAGATCGAGTTTTGTGGTAACCGCCTTGCGGAGTCGCTGCAGGTCGTTGTCTTTTATATGGCGGCGGTCTTCACGCAGGTGGCATACAATGCCGGCAGCTCCGCTTTTTTCAGCAAGCAATGCTGCTGCGACTGGATCAGGGTCAAATTCATTCCGGGCGTTGCGCAGGGTGGCAATGTGATCAATATTTACGGCTAATCTCATGAGAGTAGTATCTTGTCAGTTGTGAACAATCAGGATTTTGCGGTTTTTGAAATGCTCTATGTCTTTATGCTATAAAGCGAAAGTAATCAAAAATTGATAAAAGGTTAAAACTGTTATCAAGCTGAAGCGCCAGTTGAATGAATCATTTATTTCTCACTATTGTTGGCTTTGAAGCAATAAGGATGCACAGTATGACCGGAAAAGCTTAAGAATATTAATTACTTTTTTGTTGACAACCCTATTTTGAATAATTCTTCAGAAGAAACCGATACCATGTTACACACTCCTGCTTATGCGGCCAAGACAGCAAAATCATCACTTGAGCCCTACCAGATCAATCGTCGTGAACCAGGGGCTCACGATGTATTAATAGACATTCTCTACTGCGGTATCTGTCACTCAGATATCCACCAGGCCCGCGACGAATGGGGCGGTTCAAAGTTTCCTATGGTTCCTGGGCATGAAATTGTTGGAACTGTGGTCAAAGCAGGAGGCCATGTAACCAAATGGAAGCTTGGCGACACTGTAGGTGTCGGATGCTTTATTGACTCGTGTCGTGAATGCGAAGCATGCCTGGATGGAGAGGAGCAGTTTTGCGAGGAAGGAATGAGTGCTACCTACAATAGTTTTGAGCGCGATGGCAAAACTCCCACATACGGAGGGTATTCCACCCGTATCACCGTTCATGAGGACTACGTTCTCCGCATACCTTCAGGAATGCAGCTTGAACGCGTTGCACCGCTGCTTTGTGCGGGAATAACCACTTACTCGCCCATGAAGCGCTTTGGCGTTAAACCCGGCCATCAGGTGGCAATTCTCGGGTTAGGCGGACTTGGTCATATGGGTGTTAAAATTGCAAAAGCCATGGGGGCTACAGTGACTGTTCTGAGTCATTCACCCGGAAAACGCGACGATGCTCTTGCTCTGGGTGCCGATGATTTTGTCAACACCAGCGATAAGCAGTCGTTCAATAAAAACGCAAAGCGCTTCGATTTTATTCTTGATACTGTTTCCGCCATGCACGATTACAACTCCTACCTTGGCCTGTTGAAACGTGACAGTTCAATGGTGCTGGTTGGTATTCCCGATCCTGTTCCGCTTTCCGCATCTTCACTTGTCATGCAGCGTCGCCATCTTTCTGGATCGCTCATCGGCGGTATCCGTGAAACCCAGGAGATGCTTGATTTTTGTGCGGAGCATGGTGTTGTCTCCGATGTGGAGGTGATCCCGATTCAAAAGGTAAATGAGGCCTATCAGCGGGTGCTGAACAGTGATGTCCGATACCGGTTTGTGATTGATATCTCCAGCCTTAAGGAAGGACGATGATATCAGTAATGGCATCCTATTGTAAACAGGAAGAGTGATGATTGTTGTCGGCGGTTTGAAATTTTGCTGAAAAGTTCGCTTTGATCATGTTGGAATAGACAGTTTTATCTGCTGTTATGCTCTGATTAGAGAGAGAATTGACGGAGTGGGTTATAGAATTATGCAGTGCTTATGAATACAGTTAGTCTGAAAAAGCTTGAATTTGATAAAGTATCCAACTACGTTGCGCAGTTTTGTCTATCTGCAATGGGGCGCGACAGACTTTTGGCAGCTCTGCCTTTGGTGGACAGGGAACTGCTTTCTGCAGAGCTTGAGAGGGTTCTTGAATTAAAAAATCTGCTTGACGCAGAGGCCCCTCTGCCCTTTTCGTATTTGCCTGATACCCGGCTGCTTCTGAAAAAGCTTGAAGTTCTTGAGAGCTATCTTGAGCCTGAAGAGCTTCAGGATATCTATCATCTGCTCTTTTCCTCCGTGCTGTTGAGAAAGTTTATGTTTCTCAACAGGGAGGTCTACCCGCTGCTTAATGATTTTACCATAAGAATCTGGCTTGAAAAGAGTCTCCAGACGGCAATCAGGAGAGTTATTGATGAGCAGGGCAGGGTGAAGGACAGTGCCAGCGATGCTCTCTTGATGATTCGACGGGAGTTGAATGGCAGCCGTGAATTGATTCGCCGCAAAATGGAGAGGCTTGTCAGACGCTGTCAGGAAAGCGGCTGGCTGATGGAAGATACTGTAGCAATAAAGAATGGTCGCCTTACTCTTGCCTTAAGGGTGGAGTATAAATACAAGATAGCTGGATATATCCAGGATTATTCCGGGAGTGGGCAGACGGTGTTTATTGAGCCGGCTGAAACTCTTGAGATCAGTAACAGAATTCAGGATCTGGAAATCAGTGAGCGAAGGGAGATTGAGCGCATTCTGAAAGAAGTGTCGAATGAAATTCGCCTTGAGCTTGAAAATCTTAAACATAATGAAGCTCTTCTCGGTGAGTTTGATGCTCTCTATGCAAGGGCGCGCTTTGCTGTAGAAACCCGCTCTGTGCTTCCGGGGATTGCAGAAGGTCAATCGCTTCACATTATAAAAGGCTTTCATCCCTGGCTGATGATTTCCCATCGTTATAAAGAGGTTATTCCGCTCGATCTTGTTCTGGACTATCGTGATCAGGTACTGGTGATTTCCGGTCCTAATGCAGGTGGAAAATCGGTAGCCATGAAGACCGCCGGGCTGCTCTGTTGCATGCTTGTTCACGGTTACCTTCTGCCTTGCAGTGAGAGTTCCGTTATTCCGCTGTTCAGCAATATTTTTATTGAAATCGGTGACGATCAGTCCATTGAGAATGATCTGTCGACGTTCAGCTCCCACCTTGCCGAGATCAAAAGAATCCTTGATTCTGCCGGAAGCCGGGATCTTGTATTGATTGATGAACTCTGTGCCGGTACTGATGTCGAAGAGGGCGGGGCAATTGCGCGTATGGTGATTGAGGAGCTGCTTCATCGGGGGACAAAAACCATTGTAACTACTCACCTTGGTGAGTTGAAAGCCTATGCCCATGATCGAACGGGTGTGGTAAATGGCGCGATGGAATTTAACCGGATCGGTCTTGTGCCTACCTTCAGGTTTATCAAGGGATTACCCGGTAACAGTTTTGCGTTTGCCATGATGCAGCGGATGGGTTTTTCGCCTGCAATGGTTGAGCGGGCTTCCGGCTTTATGCATGGCGAAAGGATCGGGCTTGATCGAATGCTCGATGATCTGAGCGGGTTGCTTGAAGAGAATCGACTTTTGAAGCAGCAGCTTCAGGTCGATAAGGAAAACCTTGAAGAAAGGGAACTCTTTGTTAAGAGTGAAGAAGCCGGTCTCGCCGAGAAACGCAGGGAACTTAAGCTTGGTGCATCAAGAGAGCTGCAGAAAGAGGTTGAATTCGCCCGAAAACAGATCAGGGATATTCTTTCTGAAGTGAAAAGTGCTCCTGCTGATGAAAAGAAAGTGCAGGAAGCCAGAAAAAAACTAGCTATGACAAAAGAGGAAGCCGGCAAAAAAGAGTCCACTCTTCTTGCTGAAGCTGAAGCATCGGCTCCTGTTGATCGCAGCATTCGAGAGGGTGACCTTGTCAGAATTCTGGATTCAAGTACCTCAGGTGAGGTTGAGAGCGTCAATGGAGAGAGTGTCGTTGTTCTATGCGGTAATTTCAGGTTGACAACTTCTCTGAAAAATCTTGAAAAAACATCGAAAACACAGGCCAGAAAAAATCTCAAAAAGCCTGATACGCCCAAGCCGAAAGGTTCGTGGTCGGCTATAGCCGGGGAAGTTGAGTCAACAAGAGTTGATTTGCGTGGCCTGAGTGGTGACGAAGCAATAATGAAGATAGAGCGCTTTATTGATGCAATGAGGTTTAACAGGATTCATACGGCAACCATTGTTCATGGTAAAGGCACCGGCTCTCTTCGCCAGCGTACAACAGAGTTTTTGCAGCAGCACCGCTCTATAAAAAGTTTTCGACTCGGTGAATGGGGAGAAGGCGGTGCCGGTGTGACAGTTGTCGAGCTGGAGTAATTATTATTATTTACGATAGGCTGGTGCATTGAAAAACAGAGTGCAATACTGTATCTTACGCCCAATAAGGTCTCTCCATGCTCATGGTGATAAATCACAGGCTTTTAACTACTAATCCTGCAGGGATTGAAAGAGCAGAACGAAACATATTTGACGATACCCAATCAGCTTACGGCGCTGCGCATACTGCTTGTGCCTGTTTTTGTCTGGCTTCTTCTTCAGGTTGATCCCTACATGAAGTTGCTTGGGGTCATTGTTTTTGTGCTGGCTTCCCTTACGGATATTTATGACGGTTACCATGCCAGGAAATATGGTGTTACCACCCGTCTTGGTGCTTTTCTTGATCCACTGGCCGACAAATTGCTCATTACAGCAGCCTTTTTTCTTTATGTAGGCATGGGCTTTCTCAGTTTATGGATGGTGATTCTCGTTGTTGTCAGAGATGTTGTTGTAACAGCATTGAGGGTCTATGCCGAATTCAAGAACAGGCCGGTTGTTACAAGCGTCGAGGCAAAGTATAAGACACTGGTGCAGAATATCTTTGTCTATGTTATCATGGCCTTGATTTTGATGAAAGAGGCATCTTTTTCAGGTGCCAGTGTTGCCGTCATGACCAGCCGTTTTCTTGTTTCAGGTTATCTGAACTATATCATGCTGGCAGTCACGGTTTTTACTGTCTACACCGGCATATCCTATCTGGTCAGCAATTGGCGGATTTATCTTCAAAAGCCTCTTGAGGGCCGGTGAGAGCATGAAGCTTCTTGCTGCAAAAATTCTATCCACCTGTTTTGGAATCGGTCTTTTCCCTGTGGCTCCAGGCACGGTTACAAGTGTTGTCGCGGTTATAGCCTACGTGTTTATCCCGGCACTCCACTCCACACTGCTGCTTCTCTCGCTTGTTCTAATCGCTCTTGTTGTGGGGATATGGACAGGCAGAATTATGGAGGAGGAGTATGGAAATGATCCTTCAATAGTTACCATTGATGAACTGGCCGGTCAATGGCTGGCACTTGCGGCTCTGCCGGCAGGAGTGGTTCCCGTTTTGCTTTCACTTGCTTTTTTCAGACTGTTCGATATTGCAAAACCCGGCCCTGTCAACTCCGCCCAGCGACTGCCGGGAGGGTTTGGTATCATGGCTGATGATCTGCTTGCCGGTTTTTTTGCCAATCTTTCAGTACGAGGCGTGCTTGCACTGCTCACTCTTTTTCACCTGCCGTTCTCTTTATAAAACACCTTGATGTTTTCTGTCATTGTTGGAGTGTCGAAGCCGATCTCCCTGAAGAGATCATTCATTGCTCCATGAGTGACAAATGCATCCGGCAGAGCGAGTTTCAGAACAGGGCGGTAAAGTCGTCTGGAGTTTAGGTGATCGATTACCGCACTGCCGAGTCCTCCGATCAGGCTGTTTTCTTCAAGTACAACAAAATGGGTTGATCGGGCTGCAAGTTCTTCAAGCAGGCCGGTATCCAGAGGTTTGAGAAAACGCATATTAACCACGGTTGCATTGATACCGTCACCATTGAGTGACTCCGCCACTTCAAGGGCCTTTGAAGTCATGGTGCCAATGCTGAGAATTGCCAGATCACCGCCCTCCCGTACAATCTGCGCTTTTCCTATTGGTATGGAACTGAAGTTTTTTTGCAAAGGAATACCCGTGCCGTTCCCTCTCGGATAGCGGATTGCAACAGGTCCTTCAATATCATAGAGCGCGGTGTAGAGCATATCGCGAAGCTCCTGTTCATTTGCAGGGGCCATGATAACAAGCCCTGGGATGGCATGCAGATAGGAGAGGTCGAATGCGCCATGATGAGTCGGGCCGTCCTCTCCTACAAGTCCGGCACGGTCAATAGCAAAAACCACATGCAGTTTCTGGAGTGCTACATCGTGAAAAAGCTGATCATAAGCGCGCTGCAGAAAAGTGGAATAAATAGCGAATACCGGTTTGAATCCCTGAATTGCAAGGCCAGCAGCAAAGGTGACAGCATGCGGTTCGGCAATACCGACATCGTAAAAGCGTTTTGGCAGGGCATTCTGGAAAAGATCAAGTGATGTTCCGCTTGGCATGGCAGCGGTAATCGCAGTGATTTTTGGATCTTTCAGGGCAAGTTCAACCAGTGCTTCGCCAAATACCTCCTGATATTTTGGAGGAAGTGACGTGGTAGTTGTTTTCAGGGATTTTCCTGTAGTTGTGTCGAACCCACCGCTGTGAGCGTGCCATTTGCTCTGATCTTCTTCAGCCGGTTTGAATCCCTTTCCTTTTGTTGTGACAATATGCAGCAGTTTGGGATGGGGGAGTTCCTGCATCTCTTTAAGTGCCTTGACGAGTTGCTCCATGTTATGGCCATCAATCGGCCCGAAATACCGTAATCCGAGCGCTTCAAAAAATGCGCCGGGAGTCAATGCGGCTTTAACTCCATCTTCAAGTTTACGAACTGCAATTTTAGCCCTGTTTCCCATGTCATTGTTGAAAAGAGAGATGGCCGACCATATAAATTGACGGGCTTTGTTGTAGGTTTTATTCAGCGAGATGTTGACAAGATGAGTTTTCAGGCCTCCTGTACTTGGTGAAATAGCCATCTGATTGTCATTGAGAATGACGAGGACATCACTCTTCAGATCTCCAAGGTGGTTCATGGCTTCAAATGCCATGCCTCCAGTCATGCTGCCGTCTCCAATGACAGCGATAACCTTTTCTTTATTGCCGGCAAGGTCTCTTGCGGCAGCCATCCCGGCAGCAGCTGAAATTGACGTTGATGCATGACCGGTTCCGAACGCATCATGGGGGCTTTCTGAAGTTTTAGGAAACCCCGCAAGTCCGCCATACCGTCGATTGCTTGGCATCATTTCTCTTCGCCCTGTCAGGATTTTATGCACGTATGCCTGGTGTCCGACATCCCAGATGATTTTGTCCTTTGGGGTGCTGAACACATGATGCAATGCAACCGTCAGTTCAACAACGCCCAGGCTTGATGCAAAGTGGCCGCCATTAACCGAAACAAGGTTGATAACCTCTTTCCGGCATTCATCTGCCAGTGTCTGAAGTTCCGGAATTGTTAGATTTTTAAGATCCTCTGGAGAGTGGATTCCTGAGAGAAGCGGCATCTGTTGTGTGATTTGAACCGGCAGTGAATCGCGCATAGTTTTTTTACATCAGGTTTAAGTTCATTCTCTATGTTTAACCATGCTTTACGCTTTCCGGTTCCATGTAATCCGTTTTTTATGCGGTCCTTTATATGCCGGAAATCTGAAGGAGAATATTTCTCTCTTTGCGTGGGCCGTCAAGTTCTACAAAAAACAGTGACTGCCACTTGCCGACAAGAAGTTTTCCTTTAGAAAAGGGAATGGTTTCAGATGTGTTCATGAGCAGCCCGAGCAGGTGCGAATGGGCATTGTCTCGTCCATCAACAGGATTGAGATTATGCAGGTAGTTGCCGTCTCTTGGCGCAAAGCGCTTGAGGAAGGTCTCCATATCTTCAACAAGTCGATTCTCTTTTTCGTTGATATTGATATAAGCGGTCGTATGCTGGCTTATAACGATTACCTGACCCGAATCAAGTCCTGATGAAGAGACGGCCTCTGATACTTCGTCGGAAATATCGACGATTTCAATCGGCCTTGTCGTTTGAACTGTAATGATTTTTGTAATGTAATGCATCAGATCAAACGGTTATAATTGCTTTTTTCTGAAGGTTATGACCACGCCTTCATGAGGAGAGAGTCGAACCCGGATCATCATGCCTTCATAGTGAACATCTGTTCTGTTTTTATCGGCATCGGTACTGAGGATGTTGAGTAGGTCGATGTCGATATGTTCAAGTGAAGGATGCCCGAACTCTATGGCAATGCCTGTCGGGCTGAAATTGGCAAGAACAAAAGCGTCTTCCTCTGCTGAAAAGCGGTGGAATCCTAAACAGCGTGAGTTGCTCGAAGCATTCAAGTCAAGCCGCTCTATCTTTCCATCCTGAAAAGCACTGTTTTTTTGAAGAACAAACAGTTTTTTGTAGAGCGCAGCCAGATCACTGTTTGAGGGTTCAGGAGCTTGTCGGATAAGTTGCACCGGAATTTTATGGCGGTAACCATCCATCTGGTCCTGATGGATAAGATGCATTCCGGGAGCTGTCAGCATTACCATAGCTGCAGCGTTGTTGTTGAGCCCGATTTCTTTGGCAGCCCTCGGTTCATCATGATTTTCAATAAAGCGACAGAGATGTTTCTGGTAGTCCCACTGAGCCGTCATGTGCCCCGACAGCTTTTCGACATTGACAGGAGCACTGCATAAAAAGTCGTAGAAGGGTTTGTCATAGGTAAAGTCAAATCCCTGCTGCTGCAGTTCGCACTCCTTGTTCCAGTAGGATTCTGCCAAAAAAAGAAAGTCCGGGTGAAGGCGCTTGACAGCCTTTATTGCGTCAGCCCAGAACTCTTTAGTCATGGCGCCACCGAGGTTGCTCCATGTGGTGTTGAAAACGCTTTTAAGAATAAGCATGGCAACATCGCAGCGTACAGCATCGCAAAGTGAGCTTATTTTGAAGAGGTTTTCCGTCATCATCGCATGTGTTTCAGGCCTTGCGTAGTTCAGCTGCAGTGTGTCTGTCCATGGTGCGAAGTAGGGATCTTTACCGTGTGCCAGGTACTCCCCCTTGATATATTCAAAGCCGGCTCCTGGGTCATGATGTTGTTCTTCAACCGATACCGGAATAAAAAACTCAGGGTGTTCCGGGAGGTACTCATTGTCGAGAGCCAGATGATTCGGCACAAAGTCCAGCATCAGTTTTATGCCGTTGCGGTTGAGCTTTTCGCGGAATAGAAGGAGCTCATCTTTTCCACCGAGTGTTTCGTTGACCGTGTATGAAGGAATAGAGTAAGGAGATGATACTATATCGTCGGGTGTAACCAGCGGAATGTGCTCCAGGATCGAAGTTCGAAGACCTGGATGGGCAGTGGCAATAGCTTTGCTGTAAAGACTTGGTTGCCATACACCCATCAGCCAGACAAGATTGAAGCCGCAGGTTGAAAAAAAGGTGAACTCCTCTTCAGGAATGTTGCCGAGTGTAATGGCCCGGTTATGCTCTTTGCTAAGTTTTTTCAGCCAGATTCTGGTATTGATTTCGTAAACGAGAGGGAACATGCAAAGGATCGTTTTATTGAATAATGCGTTGCGGTCAAATATAGTAACTCTTAAACTCAAAAGAAGCAGGCAGAAAGGTAAAAACGCCAAATAGGCTATAGCAATCAGGAGGGCCAACGCTTTCTGATCTCCCCTTGATTTGTAAAACGGGGAAAGTTATGCGAAATTCACACTGGAGATTTTGGCGCAGGCGGGTAAGGGTTAAAGGGCGCCCTAACAGTTAACTGGTGTTTAGAAGTTTTGACGGATTTTTTACATGATCTCAATGAAGTGCAGCGCAATGCTGTAATTGCTACAAAAGGCCCTGTTATGGTGCTGGCTGGCGCCGGATCCGGCAAGACAAGGGTGATTACCTACCGTATCGCATATCTGATTAATAATGAGGGGATTGCACCCCACAATATTCTTGCTCTTACCTTTACCAACAAGGCTGCCGGCGAGATGCGGCATCGGGTAGATACCCTGTTGCATCAGGGGAGTTCCAGCGGATTGTGGATCGGGACGTTTCACTCTGTGTTTGCCCGGCTTCTCCGTAACTATATTCACCTCATCGGTTACGATAGGAACTTTTCGATTTTTGATTCGGATGACAGTAAAAGTCTCATCCGGCAGTCAATGGTTGAGCTCAATATCTCAGTGGAATCAGTCCCGGTTAATACTGTTCAGGGGATGATCAGCAGGGCGAAAAACAGTTTTATTCTTCCTGCCGAGTTTCATGGCAATGCTTCTGATTATAACCAGCAGAAGGCATCGCAGATCTACGAACTCTATACCAGAAAACTGAAGGAAAACAATGCGCTTGATTTTGACGATCTCTTGATCAAGCCGATTGAACTTTTTAATGCCCGCCCGGAAATTCTTGCCGAGTTGCAGGATTCCTTCCGTTATATCATGATTGATGAGTATCAGGATACCAACAAGGCGCAATATCTTGTTGCTAAAATGCTTGGTGCAAAGCACCGGAATATTTTTGTAGTCGGTGATGATGCCCAGTCAATTTATTCCTGGCGGGGTGCTGATATTTCGAATATCCTTAATTTTCAAGATGACTATCATGATTCTCTGACCTTCAAGCTTGTTGAAAATTACCGCAGTACAGGAACCATTCTCAAGGCGGCAAACAGTATTATCAGCCGTAACCAGCGGCAGATAAAAAAAGAGTTGATTTCGCATCGTAACGAGGGTGAGCCTCTGACGCTTATCGAGGCATACAATGAACGTAACGAGGCCGAAAAAGTTGGAGAGCATATACGCACGATGCGCTTGAAGCAGGGCTATGAGTATAGAAGTTTTGCTATTTTTTACCGGACCAATGCACAGTCGAGGGTACTTGAGGATATTATGCGACAGCACAAAATCCCGTATAAGATTTTCGGAAGTGTATCGTTTTACAAACGCAAGGAAATCAAGGACGCGGTTGCCTATCTTCGCTTTATCCTGAACGAGCGTGATAGTGAGTCACTATTGAGAATTATTAATTTTCCTCCTCGAAAAATCGGTGATGTCAGTATCGGAAAGCTGAAGGAATTTGCTGAAGATAATGGGATCAGCCTCTATGATGCCATAAGACGGGCTGACGAGGGCGGGTTTCAGGCGCGCCTGGTCACAGCTCTCCGTTCATTCAGCACTGTCATTGAAGCGCTCAAGGATCAGGCAGAGAGCGGAACTGTATACGACGTTCTCGGTGAGTTGTTCAATCTGACCTCGATACCCTTGCTGCTGCAGGCTGAAAACACACCTGAATCACTGGCCCGGAATGAAAACCTTCAGGAACTGCTTTCAATGGCCAGAGATTTTTCAGACCATAATCCTGACAATGGTTCGCTTGGGGATTTTCTCGAAAATATCTCTCTTGCTTCTGACTATGAAGAGACGCAGGATTCTGATAATTTTGTCTCTTTAATGACTGTCCATGCAGCCAAAGGTCTTGAGTTTCCTGTTGTATTCGTGACCGGTCTTGAGGAGAGGCTTTTTCCTTTGCACTGCTATGAGCCTGATGAGCTTGAGGAGGAAAGAAGGCTTTTTTATGTCGCTGTCACCAGGGCGCAGGAGAAGATATTTCTTTCATGGGCGCAGAGCCGATATCAGTATGGTCAGCCGCACTACTGTTTAAAATCTATGTTCATCGGCGAAATTGATGCTTCGATCATTCAGACCGAGAGTGGAGTTCTGCTTTCAGATCGTCTGGAAAAAGAAAAACCGGCCGGTGCGGGGTTATCCTCATCAAGAGGTTATCAGCCAAAAATGGCAGCACCATCATCTGCAGATCAGTCAAATCTTCCAAAGTCGGGACTTCGTTCAGGAACGATGGTGCATCACGCTCTTTTTGGTCCGGGAACCGTGCTGGATGTCCAGGGAACCGGAGCTAAGCAAAAGGTCAGGATAACGTTTCGAAATACGGGTGAAAAGACCTTGATGGTGCAGTATGCCAATCTTAAGATCCAGTCCTGAAATAGTATGAAAATCCTTTTTGGTGTTCAAGGAACGGGCAATGGTCATATCAGCCGAAGCCGGGAGCTGGTGAAAAAGCTTAAGTCGGACGGTCACGATGTTGATGTCATCATCAGCGGAAGAAAAGAAGAAGATCTGAAAGAGGTTGAAATATTCGAGCCATACAGAGTGATGAAGGGTATGACTCTGGTTACCTATAAGGGTAAGCTGAACTATATGGAGACGATGTTTCAGCTTGATCTTGTTCGTCTTATGACTGATATCCTGACGCTTGAAACCGCCGGGACCGACCTTATTATTACCGATTTTGATCCGATAACCTCAACGGTGGCGCGAATACGAAATATTCCATCCATGGGGTTCGGCCATCAGTATGCATTCCGATACAATGTTCCTGTTGCAAAGGGAAATATGTTTGAAAAATATACCTTGCTGAATTTTGCTCCTGCCCGATATAATGCAGGGCTTCACTGGAATCATTTCAATCAGCCTGTTTTCCCCCCGGTTATTCCTGACTCGCTCTATGCCGAAAATACAGGCGCGGTTATTAAAGAGAAGATTCTCGTCTATCTGCCATTTGAAGAGGTGGAAGACGTTACAGCCTTTTTGGAATCAAGTGACGGATATGAGTTTTATATCTATGGCAAGGTATCAGAGAGTCGTGATGAAGGTCATCTCCATTTCAGGGGCTACTCCCGGGAGGGTTTTCTGAATGATCTCATGGAATCTTGCGGTGTTGTCTGTAATGCAGGATTTGAGCTTCCCGGCGAGGCGCTTCATCTCGGAAAAAAGCTTTTGCTCCGGCCTCTCGACGGCCAGATTGAACAGCAGTCCAACGCGCTTGCAATGGAGCAGCTGGGGTATGGTATGGCAACGCAAAGTCTTGACGTTTCCGTTCTTGCTGACTGGCTTCAAAAGCCATCGAGAGAGCCATTGCATTATGCGAAAACCGTGGATTATATTGCCGAATGGATAGGAAGTGGCGAGTGGGAAAAGCTTCAAAAATATACTGATGCTGCCTGGGGTAAAACCTCTTAACACTACAACATCATGCATTTCAGGGATCTTGTAACGAAAAGTCGGAGTTGCCGGAGGTTTGACAGTAGGGTTCCGGTTACTGAAGAAGCGGTGCGGGATCTTGTTGAACTTGCATGCTATGTCCCTTCTGCAAAAAATCTTCAGCCACTGAAATATATTTCTCTTACAGAGCCGGTAACAGTTGCAGCCCTTTTCCCCTCTCTTTCCTGGGCCGGTTATCTTTCCGATTGGCCGGGTCCGATAGACAAAGAGCGCCCAACGGCCTATATCGTTATGCTTGGTGACCGTTCAATAAACACTGAATTTGCGTGTGACAGTGGTATCGCTGCGCAGACTCTTCTTCTTGGAGCGACCGCTTCAGGTATTGGCGGATGCATTATTGCTTCTCTTGATCGTCAAAAAATACGGGAGCTTCTGAAAATTCCGGTCACGTATGAAATTCTCATGGTCATTGCTCTCGGAAAGCCATTGGAAACCGTTGTTATTGACCAGATTTCAGGAGATGATTCTGTTCGCTACTTCAGGGATGTCCACAATATTCATCATGTTCCAAAAAGGATGCTTGATGACCTACTTTTGAGATTTCATTAACCTTTGAGTGATTTTCAGAAGTGATGATCCGTATTGATGATCTGCTCAGAGCCTACCATCATGGTTTTTTTCCTATGTCTGATCCTGAAGATGGCAAGGTATACTGGTGTCAGCCTTACAAAAGGGCTATTGTGCGTCTTGATTCTTACAGCCCCTCAAGGGATGTTTGCCGTCTGAAAAGGAAAAAAGAGTTCAGAGTCACTTTTAATGAGGAGTTTGAGCGAGTGATAAAAGGATGTGCAGCTCCCCGAAAAAATGATGATGCAACCTGGATTTCCAGCGAGATTATCGAAGCCTATATTCAGCTGAACAGACTTGGCCTTGCTCACAGTGTAGAGAGCTGGTATGAGGGTGAACTTGTTGGCGGGTTGTATGGGATAGCTTTGGGAGGAGCCTTTTTTGGAGAGTCAATGTTTTTTCGTCGAGCCTATGCATCGCAGATAGCATTTGATTCTCTTGTGTCTCATCTCATCCATAAAGGATATATGCTGCTTGATGCCCAGATTATGAATCCCCATCTCGAAAAGCTCGGGGCAGTTGAAATCAGTCATGAGGAGTATATGGAGCTTCTCGCTGAAGCTATGAAGGAAAAGATTGTTTTTCTCTAAGCAAGGGAAAAGTGGTACTTTATTCGACGTTAGTTTTTTCCTTTCGAATAGGGGACGCCTTTTGGGATTATTGACTTTTAACAGAGGAGTTTTTATGTTGTCGAGGGATTTAACAGAAAGCCAGTTGCAGACCAGAGTTATCATTTATTCAGGAAAAGGTGGAACCGGAAAAACCACTATTTCTTCATCCACAGCAGTTTCGTTGGCAAGGCAGAACAAAAAGGTTCTGATCATGTCCTCCGATCCTGCCCACTCCCTTTCTGACGTTTTTAATACAAAGATAAGCCGCAATGATCCGCAGAAGATCGAAGATAATCTTTACGGCCTTGAGGTTGATACCGTTCATGAGCTTAAAAAGAATATGTCCGGGTTTCAGAAGTTTGTCTCCTCGTCTTATAAAAACAAGGGGATAGACAGCGGAATGGCTACCGAGCTGACAACGCAGCCGGGTCTTGATGAAATTTTTGCATTAAGCCGTTTGCTTGATGAAGCTCAGTCAGGGAAATGGGATGTTGTTGTGCTCGATACCTCTCCAACCGGCAACACGCTTCGACTACTCGCTTATCCTGAAATTATTATAGGCGGCAACATGGGCAAGCAGTTTTTCAAGCTCTATAAAAGCATGTCATCCCTTGCCCGTCCATTGAGCGGGAAATCTATTCCTGATGATGACTTTTTTAATGAGGTCAATGTGCTGCTCAAGCAGATGGAGGATATCAACAAGTTTATTCTCAGTCCGGAGGTTACCTTCCGGCTGGTACTGAACCCTGAAAAGCTCTCTATTCTCGAGACGAAGCGCGCCTATACCTTTGTTCATCTTTACGGGATTAATGTTGATGCTATTGTGATCAACAAGATTCTTCCGACCTCAAAAACTGTTGGTGAGTATTTTGAGTTCTGGGCTGACCTGCACAGTAAGTATCTGATGGAGATTGACAACTCATTTTATCCTACGCCGGTTTTCCGCTGTCACCTCCAGAGAACAGAACCGATAGGGCCGGATGCGTTGCATGAAATCAGTAAGCTTGTTTTTGGTGAGCAGTTGCCTGACAAGACTTTTTATTCCGGGAAGAATTTTTGGATTGAGAGTAAAAAGAATGCTGTAACGGAAGACCACCGTGAAGTGCTTTGTATTAAAATACCGTTTCTTAAGGATGCCGAAGATGTAGTTGTTGATCGCATGGGTACTGATATTGTGGTCACTGTCGACAGGGCACAGCGGATTATCACGCTTCCAAGGGCGTTGTACAGTCTTGAAATGGAAGAGTATATCCGGGAGGAGAGCCTTTTGCGGGTGGTGTTCAGGGAGATTCCGGTTGACAAGGAAGAAGCTGAGTTGAGTGTGAATAAAAACATGCTGGACAAGCTCCGCTCTATGCGGCGAGTGAAGATATAGGATCTCCATTGCATGAAAGTATGGAGAAAAATTAAGAGGAAACAGTTTAGGTTTTCAAGGGAATCTTGTATCTTAAACGTTTAAAATGTTGAGGTAACGGGGATTTACCCCAGTCTTTGTTAAAGAATCAGCTAATATCATGTCCGAGAAAGCGCACTATGGTTTATTGAAGGGGAAGAAGGGAGTTGTTTTCGGCCCGCTTGATGAGAGCAGTATTGGCTGGCAGATTGCGCTTCATGCTTATAGGGAAGGTGCCGAAATCGCCATCTCTAATGTAGCGGCAGCGCTGCGTTTTGGAAATATCGAAGAGCTTTCCGCACTATGCGGCAACGCACCATTGATTGTTTGTGACGCTTCTAATAATGAAGATGTCGATAAATGTTTCAAGGAGGTTAAGGATAAAATCGGTTCTGTCGATTTTATTGTGCATTCCATCGGAATGTCACAGAACATTCGTAAGCAGCTGCCTTATGAAGACCTCAATTACGAGTGGTTTATGAAAACTCTCGATGTGTCTGGTTTATCACTCCACCGTATTGTCTCCTATGCATTGAAGAATGGCGCGATTAATGATGGCGGCAGCGTTTTAGCTCTTTCATATATTGCGTCGCAGAGAAATTATTGGTCATACTCTGATATGGGAGATGCAAAATCTTTGCTTGAATCTATTGTTCGCAGTTACGGGCCAAGACTCGCCAAGCGTAATATCCGGATTAATACGATTTCACAAAGCCCTACCTATACCAAGGCAGGAAGCGGTATTCCTGGATTTGAGAAGATGTATGACTACGGCAATCTAATGTCGCCGCTCGGGAATGCTTCGGCAGAAGAGTGTGCTGAATATTCCATGACCATCCTTAGTGACCTGTCCAGAAAAGTCACAATGCAGAACCTTTTCCATGACGGCGGCTATAGTTCAATGGGAGCTACTATTCCCATGATAAAGCTTGCTCATGAAGTTTTGAATGACAAGGATCTTGCCGACCGGGTCGGTCTTGATGAGTGAATTCCCGCCAGTTGAATGTATCGGGAAACCAGGCAGTAGCAGGTTTCCCGATTATTTCTATCTATATGTTTCAATCGCGCTATTGAATGTTGGTGTTGAGGTTTTACGTATGCTGCAACATCCTTGGTAGTTATGATCAGAGGAGTATCGCGGGGTTTATCGCCGAAGCATTTTTTACTTGAATCAGTAATAATTTGATATTGTATTGTAACCGGCTGCAGAAACCCATACTGCGAGGTTCTGTTGCAGGTTGTTCACCGGGAGGCTTTTCATTTATTATATCTGATATCGTTTTTATCGCGGTGACCTCTCCGCTAAGATTCGATTTTTTTGAGAGCCTATTCCTGGAGTATCGTTAGCAACTAATTTTTTTTAAAATACTTAAAACGACGACCGAGATGGCTAAAACAGCAAAAATCATTTATACCAAAATTGATGAGGCTCCTGCTCTGGCAACCTACTCTCTCCTTCCTATTCTCAATGCGTTTGCCAAGGGGACAGGAATCAGCTTTGAACCTAAGGACATCTCTCTTGCTGGACGAATTATTGCAAATTTCCCCGACAATCTGACCCCTGCTCAGAAAATATCTGATTATCTCGCTGAATTAGGAGCTCTCGCCTTGACACCGGAAGCAAATATTATCAAGCTCCCGAATATCAGTGCCTCAATTCCCCAGCTGAAACTTGCGATCAAGGAGTTGCAGGATCAGGGATATAACATTCCGGATTATCCTGAGGCACCTGTCAATGATGCTGAAAAAGAGCTTCAGACAAGATTTGCAAAGGTTCTCGGAAGTGCGGTTAACCCGGTACTACGTGAAGGAAATTCCGATAGAAGGGCTCCGCTTTCAGTAAAAAACTTTGCTAAAAAGCACCCGCATAAAATGGGAGCATGGAGCAGTGATTCAAAATCACATGTCGCCTCTATGAGCGCCGGAGATTTCTATGGCAGTGAACAATCAGTTACGCTTCAGGGTGCTGCAAATGTTAAAATCGAGTTTATCGGCAGCGATGGAAATAGTGTTGTCCTGAAAGATAAAACACCCTTATTGCTAGGTGAGATTATTGACTCTTCAGTAATGAATGTTCGCGCACTACGGAGATTTTATGCAGATCAGATTCAAAGTGCAAAAGAGAGCGGCTTGCTTTTGTCGCTGCATCTGAAAGCTACCATGATGAAGGTTTCAGATCCGGTAATGTTTGGTCATGCCGTTACTGTCTATTATAAAGATGTTTTCGAAAAACATGCAGCGGTTATTAAAGAGCTTGGGGTTAACGTTAACAATGGTCTTGGCGATCTTTATGCCAAAATCCAGAACCTGCCTGAAGCCCGGAGATCTGAAATTGAAGCCGATATCAATGCGGTATATAACACTCAGCCAACATTGGCGATGGTTGATTCTGACAAAGGAATTACCAATCTTCATGTTCCTAATGATATCATTGTCGATGCATCCATGCCTGTTGTCGTTCGCGACTCTGGCAAGATGTGGGGGGCTGATGGAAAGCTGCATGATACAAAAGCCATGATTCCTGACCGCTGTTATGCAACGATGTATCAGGCGATCATCGAAGATTGTAAAAAGCATGGTGCATTTGATCCTGCGACCATCGGAAGTGTTCCCAATGTCGGACTTATGGCCCAGCAGGCTGAAGAGTATGGTTCTCATAACAAAACCTTTATTGCTGCAGCAGCAGGAACAATCCGTGTAGTTGATGATGCCGGCAAGACATTGCTTGAGCAGAAGGTTGAAGAGGGTGATATTTTCAGAATGTGCCAGGCAAAAGACTCCCCTGTACGCGATTGGGTAAAGCTTGCTGTAAACAGGGCAAGAATAACAGGAGCGCCTGCTATTTTCTGGCTCGATAGCAACCGCTCTCATGATGCGCAGATTATTAATAAAGTTAACCAGTATTTGATGGATCACGATACTGCCGGTCTGGATATCCGTATCCTTACCCCGGTAGAGGCCATGCAATTCTCTCTTGAAAGGTTCAGGGCAGGCAAGGATACTATCTCCGTTACCGGCAACGTATTGCGTGACTACCTTACCGATCTTTTTCCGATTATTGAACTCGGTACAAGTGCCAAGATGCTTTCCGTTGTTCCTCTGATGAATGGTGGTGGTTTGTTTGAAACCGGTGCTGGTGGATCAGCTCCCAAACATGTCCAGCAGTTTCAGAAAGAGGGTTATCTGAGATGGGATTCTCTGGGTGAATTTTCAGCGATTGCCGCTTCACTGGAGCACGTTGCTCAGGCGTTCAGTAATGATAAGGCAAAGGTTTTGGCAGAGACACTTGATCAGGCAATAGGAAAATTCCTTGACAACGATAAGTCACCGGCACGTAAGGTCGGCCAGATTGATAACAGGGGAAGCCATTTTTACCTCGCTCTCTACTGGGCTCAGGCATTGGCTCAGCAGACCGCAGATCAGGAACTGCAGGCACGTTTTGCTTCACTTGCAAGGCAGCTTGGTGATAATGAGGCGAAAATCAATGAAGAGCTGATTGCAGCTCAGGGTAAGCCGGTGGATATGGGCGGGTACTATCATGTAGATGAAGTGCTTACAATAAAAGCCATGCGTCCAAGTGCGACATTGAATTCGATTATTGACTCGCTCTGAAAAGAGTTATAGTCTCTTGCACTGCGAAAGCCCGGATTTCCGGGCTTTCGTCGTATATGGAGATTTTTTTATGCTAAGAATGTTCTGCCCATGCGTAGACAAAGGCTCCCTGGCTGAGCTTTTGAGCAACTTCATCAATATCCTGTAAAGATACGACGAAGCATCCATTGCTCCTTCCTATTTTCGGGTTGTTGAGCGTCAAAAGATTCATGAGGATATAGTTCAGTGAAACATAATCCGCCGCATGCAATACAATATCGCGGCTGAACGCATTGCTGTTCATTTCAGGATCAAGACCCATGAGTCGCATGGCTTTTCCGTGAATTCCATTATAGGTTTCAAGGACTTTGTAGAGTCCAAGGCTGCTCATGCTTGACGCCGGGGTGTTTGAAAATCGTGTTGCATAAAGATCCCCTGAATTAATTCCATGCGATGTCAGGTAAAATGACTTATCCCCTGTTTTAAGGTCAATTACAGCCATACGCTTCAGATAAGAAGGCTTTGAATAGTCAACAACAGCAAGAAAACGTGGACGCTCATCAGGGCGGCTCGATCGATATACGTCCAGTGAGGCAAATGCGGCCTTGTAGGCCTGTTCCGAAACATTTTCCTGTAGCAGTAAAAAAGCTGAAAACAATGCTAATAAGAGAGTAAAAGGTGTTAATGTTTTTAACGTTATTGTCTTCATGGATTGTACTCTTCTGGGTGGCGAATTGTATTATTTGTATTGCTTCAGAAATGTTCCGTCCTGGTATTCCTCAAATGCCATGTAGAGTTCCGCTTGAGTGTTCATCACGATAGGTCCTTGCCATGCGATTGGCTCATTGAGCGGCCTGCCGGAGATCAGCAGAAATCGAAGCGGTTCATCTTCTGTAGTTACAGCTATAGTATCGCCATCACCGAAAAGAATCAGCGTTTCGTTGGCGTAAGGCTCATTCTGACCACAGAACACCCCTTTTCCTGCGATGATGTAAGCAAATGCGGTATGCCCTTTCGCAAGGGTATGGGTATAGGAAATACCTGGAGGTACAGTGATATCGAGATAATCCGGATCGATAGCAATGTCGTTGACCGGCCCTTTGGTCTGGCCTATATTTCCGCAGATAATATGGATTTCAACACCATTCTCAAGATGGATTTTCGGAATACGATCCTCTGTAATCTCCTGGTAGCGTGGAGGATTCATTTTCTGCGAAGCGGGCAGGTTTGCCCAGAGCTGAAATCCTCCCATTTTTCCATGCTGGTCTCCAAAAGGCATTTCCTGATGAATGACTCCGCTGCCGGCAGTCATCCATTGAACAGCTCCGGAGCTGATGACACCGTTGTGTCCCATACTGTCGCCATGTTTGACATTACCATCAAGCATATAGGTGATTGTTTCAATACCGCGGTGCGGGTGCCAGGGAAATCCCTTGAGGTAATCAGCAGGGTTGTTTGACCGAAAATCGTCGAGGAGCAGAAAAGGATCAAAAAGAGGAGCCTCGTTGAAGCCAAAAGCGCGTTTTAATCGCACACCTGCGCCTTCCATGGTTGGTATGCTGTTAAAAACCCTGCTGATTGTTCGTGGGGTAGGCATTGTGTATTTCAATAGTTAAAGAGCGCAGTCCGAAAAAAACATATTCCATCATTGTCCTCAAGTTACAATGATGCTGAATGAGCTGCTAAAAATATTTTTGTTGTTGGGGTTTATGCGTTATGAAATGAAAAATGTAATAATGTTGAAATAGCGATCATAATAAGACGTATATAGGCGATTTAAAAAAAATCTTTTCTTTTTGAAAGATTTTTGAAAGAAAGTTCAATGGTCTTGCGTAGTAGATTATAAGAAGCAGGGTGGTCCTGGTTCCAATGTTTTATAAAACTCAAATTTACTGACAAATGAAAAAGAATTTCATCGCTGGCGTTATCGTATCTCTTGCTATCTCCGGAATCTTCGGTGGCGTTTCTTTCGCAGCTGACAAAGTAGCAGCTCCAGCAGCAAAAGCTCCTGCAGCAGCAGCTCCAGCAGCAGCTCCAGCAGCAGCAAAAGCAGAAGTTAAGGCTGAGCCAAAAGCAGAAGCTAAAGTAGAAAAGAAAGCAACCAAGAAGAAAGCTGCTAAGAAAGCTGCTAAGAAAGCTGACAAGAAAGTAGAAGCAAAGGTAGAAGCACCTGCAGCTAAGTAAGGTTTCCTTCTTAAATATATTGATGGCTCTTGATGAATATGATGTTGAGTAGATGATATAAAAGTCGTTGGTATTATTGACAGGAAAAGCCCCTTCGAAAGATGGGGCTTTTTTTGTTTCTAGAACAAACAGAAGGACCCCAATGTAGGTTGGGGTGATTCCTGAACCCCAACACAATTAAAGTTTCCCTGAGAGAATAGCTCTTTTCAGCCCGCAGGAAAAGTTTCCCTTCCTTCTTTAATATCCGCAATAAATAGAGGTGCCCTTAACTGAATTCAGCGGGATGAAACGTGTGGCTGGCGTGATTCGTTTTTGGTAGTCTCATTAAACGAAGGTTTTTTTAGACGCCAAAATCGTGCTACTTTTAGAAAATTAGAAGCAAAAGCAAGCGACCTTGGTCAGCTTTTGTCCTACCGCTATCAGTATATTTTTGAAGTGACCTTTATACCCACCCTTATACTGTTATAAGCCTTGATTTGATATCGGCTTATCAGGTGAAATCGTTTATAAGGGCGAAATAGATTTGTATATTTGATGATATTTTTCTATGCATCCAACAAGTTCAAAAAGGATGAAGTAGACCAATAGGTGAAAGCGTGGGGGGCAATAGAATACATAAAAAAGAATTCAGGCAAGGGATGAGCAACGAGAGATACAGCATGGCGTTTACGACAGGTGGTCTTTTTTACCGGGACTCGGTGAAGCTGGCAGTGTTGTATCTGGAACTCAAGGAGTGGGATAGTGTTCGAGAGAAGGTGCTTGCTGAAAACCTTTTACAGTCAAGAACTCTCAATTCGTTAACACGTCAATCCCGTGAAATTATCTCAAGATTGAAAACACTTGAAGCTGGTGAGTTGGATTTACTGATTTCAGGTTCTACGCAGGAGCAGAAATATCTGCTCTGGCTTGCTGTTTGCCGTCGTTACCGCTTTATTGCTGATTTTGCGAAAGAGGTTATTCGAGAACGGTATATCGGCCTGAAGTTCGATCTCCCTTACGCAGAGTTTGATTGCTTTTTCAACAAAAAGTCAGAGTGGCATCCTGAGCTTGAAGAGATAAAGCCAACCACCAGAAATAAGCTTCGTCAGGTATTGTTCAAAATATTGAGGGAAGCAGAGCTTTTGGCAACAGATCGTACTATCAATGGCTCAATGTTGAGTAAGCGGTTTCTTGATGCCATTCCTCAAAAACGACGTCAAGATGTCTTGGTATTCCCGGCATTTGAATCCGGTATAATCGGGGTCGCAACATGAGCGCAGAGATCAACAAAAAGCCTGAAGAGCGCTTGCAGCATTTATTCAGTGTGATTTCAGGCAGGCGTTTTTTAGAAAAAACAGCATTGAATGGTGAGATCCCATTTTATGTTTGTGCCTACCCTCCCGAGGAGTCAGTTGAAATGGAGCGGGTTCAACGTCAGCTTATCAAGCGCCTTGAGCATACTGGCGTGAGAGTTTTGGAAATCAACCTCTACGACCTTTCAATTGAAATCCTAAAACAGCGTGGGATCTGGGATCAAATACTCGACATGGAAACCTCTGTATCCAAGGAGCAGCTTAAAGAGTTACTGCAAGGAGTCTTGGATCCTGAAGCGCATCTTGTCCCGGCGATTGCCACCAAGCTTGCTTACAGCGAGTTTGATGTGCTTTTTCTTTCAGGGGTTGGAGCGGTCTTTCCTTACATACGCTCCCATAATGTTTTGAACAACCTGCAAAGCACGGCAAAAGAAAAACCAACAGTCATGTTTTTTCCCGGCACCTATGAGCATTGCCAGGAATCGGGTGCATCACTTGATCTTTTCGGTATTTTGCATGACGACAAGTACTACAGGGCATTCGACATTTTTCATTGCGAAGCATAAACGAAAATAACGGCATGATACTCAAGACTATTTTCAAAAAGCCGGTTGACCGTCCTATTGAAGGGGTTATCAAAGCTGATGATGAAGCAAGTCTTCGGCTTGAAGTTGAAGAGTATGTTTTGACAAATGAGGTCGAAAAACGCTTGGAGGCATTTCTTGATGCCTACAACAACTACGAAGGAGCCAATGGCGTCTGGATTTCCGGTTTCTTTGGTTCTGGTAAATCACACCTGCTGAAGATACTCGCAATACTCCTTGAAGACCGGGAAATTGATGGTGTTCGGTCACTTGATCTTTTTCTGCCTAAATGCATAGATAACGAGATTCTTCGAGCAGATCTAAAACGAGCAGTAAGCATACCCTCTAAAAGTATTCTCTTCAATATCGACCAAAAAGCTGACGTTATCAGCAAATCGCAGTTCGACGCTCTTCTGTCCGTATTTGTAAAGGTTTTTGACGAGATGTGTGGTTACTATGGCAAGCAGGGGCACATAGCCCAGTTTGAACGAGATCTTGATAGCCGGGGGCTCTACAATAAGTTCACAGCAGCCTACCTTTCTCTCGCCGGAAAAGAGTGGCAAAAAGGTCGTGAGCAGGCACTTCTCGAATCACGGAATATCGCCAAAGCGTATGGCGAGGCTACAGGAGAAACTGACTCCGTAGCAATCGGTATTCTTGATAAATACAGAAGCCAGTACAGAGTCTCGATAGAGGATTTTGCCGACCAGGTCAATATCTATATCAATAAGCAATCCAAAGAGTTCCGGCTGAACTTCTTTGTAGACGAGGTAGGCCAGTATATCGCCGAAAACGTCAAGCTGATGACCAACCTGCAAACCATTGCTGAGAGTCTTGCCACGAAGAGTCGGGGCCGAGCATGGATTATCGTTACCTCCCAGAACGACATGACCACTGTTCTTGGCGAAATGAACCGCCAGCAGAGCAATGACTTTTCGAAAATCATGGGCCGCTTTGCCACAAAAATGCCGCTGACCAGCACCAATGTGGCAATTGTCATTCAAAAGAGGCTTTTAGCCAAGACGGAAGATGGAGCGGCACTTGTGTCAGACCTCTACCACAGGGAATCAAATAACTTTGGTACGCTTTTCAGTTTCACCGATGGATCACGCGATTACAAAAACTTCAAGGACAGAGAGGAGTTTATTCAGAGCTATCCCTTTGTTCCCTATCAATTTGAACTGTTTCAGTCTGCAATAGAAAATCTTTCCCGGCACAATGCCTTTGAAGGCAAGCATAGCTCTGTCGGTGAGCGCTCAATGCTCGGAGTTTTCCAACAAGTTGCCATGCAGATCAGTGGCTATGAAATTGGTCAACTGGCATCGTTTGACCTCATGTTTGAAGGAATTCAAACGGCCTTAAAGGCCCAGACGCAGAGAGCGGTTCTAGCAGCAGACAGGCAATTGGGTAATGAGTTTGCCTTAAAATTGCTTAAAGCACTTTTTCTTGTCAAATACGTCAAGGAGTTCAAACCGTCTCACAGAAATCTCTGTGTTTTGATGCTTGATGCGTTCAACCAGGAGCTGCCCCAATTGCGCAAGAAGGTTGAAGAGGCACTGAATTACCTGGAACAGCAGATATACATCAAGCGCAATGGTGACCTTTATGAATACCTCACCGATGAGGAAAAGGATATCGAAAAAGAGATCAAAAACACTGAGGTTGACTCAACCGAAGTCGCGGCTGAGTTGGAGAAAATTGTTTTCGATCTTGTCATTAAAACAAGGAAAATCCGCTACGACAATAACGGGCAGGATTACCCCTATTCCAGAAAGCTTGATGACCGCTTGCACGGCCGAGAATACGAACTTGCAATTCATGTGGTAACCTCGTTCCACGAAAATGCCGAAAATGAAACCATACTTCGCATGCAGAGTATGGGACGTGACGAGCTGCTGGTTCTCATGCCTCCTGACGATCGGCTCATGCGCGATATCATTTTATATAAACAGACTGAAAAGTATATCCGCCAGAACAGCACGACAGCCCAGCAAGAGGCCGTTAACCACATACTGACCAACAAAGGTGATCAAAATCGGGATCGATACCGGGAATTGCAGCTGAGAGTACAAACCCTTCTTGGTCGTGCAAAACTTTTTGTGGGTGGCAGTGAAATTGAAATAGGAGGCGAAGACCCACAGAGTAGAATCATTCAGGGGTTTCATCAGCTTGTTATACAGGCGTATCCTAACCTTCGCATGCTTCGCGGAATTACCTTTACCGAAAACGACATTGCGAATTGTCTCAAGCAAACTCAAGAGGGATTGTTCAAAACTGATGTTGCCTCACTGGCGGAATCCGAGCAGGAGGTGCTTGCTTTCATCCAGAGCAATAACCGGAGTGGCGTTCGAACAACTCTGAAGCTGCTGCTGGAAAGATTTGAGCACAAACCAAATGGCTGGTACTATGCCGCTATCCTATGCACCCTTGCCAAATTGTGTGCCCGGGGGAAGGTCGAGGTTCGTTCCGACAGCAATACCCTTGAAGATGATGAACTCGAGCGTGCTTTGCGCAATACCCACGGCCATAGCAATATCATTCTGGTGCCGCAAGCTGATTTTACCGCATCGCAGGTTCGCAGCCTTAAAGAATTTTATGAAGAGTTTTTCGACTCAACTCCCGTAGCCAATGAAGCAAAGGGCATCAGCAAGGAAACTGCAGAGGCTATACAGAAATCAATACTTGAACTGGCCCCATTGGTCGCACAAGCACCACTCTATCCATTCCTTAATGCGCTAAATCCTGTTCTTGAAAAGCTGAAGGCAGAAAGTGGAAAACCATACACTTGGTACCTTACTGACTTTTTGAAAGAGAGTGATGTTCTGCTTGACCTCAAGGAAACGGTTATCGACCCGATACGCAAGTTTATGAGTGGGGCGCAAAAAGGTATTTTCGACAGTGCCCGTAAAATGGTTCAGGCTCAGCAACCAAATTTCTCATACATCTTTGGAGATGAATCCGCGAAACTTAAAGATGCGTTGCTTGATCCGGAATGCTACAAGGGCAATCGCATGCAGCAGATTAAAACCCTTGTTGCTACCATAGAGGAAAAAATAAATACGGAAATCGAAAGAGAAATTTCCCATGCCATAGATACATCAAGACAACATCAGGAGCGCCTTTGCAGCATGGCCGAATATTCTGCACTCTCCCCGAAACAGCAGGAAGAGATCATTGAGCCATTCAGTGAATTCGAACAATCCGTGCGAGATCAAAAGCTTATCGCCGTTATTCACGACATGCAGCGGCGATTTGAGGAAACGGAGTACCAGAAGCTGTTATCCCAATTGACCGCACTCTCACAGCCAAAATTGCAACCGGCGACTTCAACAAAGACTCTTGAAACATCAAAGCAAGCGTCAACCTCATATCCGCCGGTAGCTGACCCAACAGTAGAGTACGTCCCAGGTCGTTCAATCAAAATACCTTTTAATAAAGCGTGGCTGGCTGATGAATCGGACGTAGAACGTTATCTGGAATCCATGCGTGAGGCTTTGCTGAAAGAGATCAGAAACGGCAAAAGGATTCAAATTTAGGAACGAAAAATGGATACGAATAACAATGAAATCATTAGACTGATTCGGCAGGGGGAAAACCTGACGCTGGAGTTCAAGAGCGATCTCAAAAGTCTTTCAGATAAAGACCTCGTTGCTCCAATAGTTTCCTTGGCGAATACAGAAGGCGGTACTTTACTTCTCGGTGTTGAGGATGATGGTACAGTAACAGGCCTTCATCCTAATCATGTCCGAAGGGGTACATACTATGACTTCAACTCATAAGTTATGCGCTTCGCTCATAAGTTATGAGCCAGCTCATAAAATGCTCATTCACGCTCATACTGAAACGTGCGGAGCCAGAAAATTTCATTCGTGTTTATCTATTTCCATCCCTGCTTCAAAGGGCTTGTAAATGGAAACATCTAAACTTAAAAAATTCGCCCAGTTTGCACGCCGCAGTTTGATTGAGCAAGTCTCTTCCAAACTCAATTTGGTGTTGACGGAAGGCAGTGCTGCCCGGCGTGAAGAAGCAAAAGCGATAGCTGAGCTTGAAAAGCAGATTCAGGGTCATGGCAGAGAACAGGTGATCGAACGGATCGCCTATATCTGGTTCAACCGGTTCTGTGCCCTGCGTTTTATGGATGTCAACCGTTACACTCGAATCGGCATCATAACGCCAGCCGAAGGGCAGTTTCAGCCTGAAATTCTGGCTGAGGCCAAGATGGGCCATATTGATGAAGAGATGGTGCCTGAGAAGACCCGCGAACAGATATTTGCCTTGCTCGGCGGTTCATCGCCAAGCCGTGATCCACAGTCTGAGGCCTACCGCCTGTTAGTGGTTGCCGCGTGCAACGACTTCAACAAGTCGATGCCGTACCTGTTTGAAAAAATTGCTGATTATACCGAGTTGTTGATGCCCGATGACCTTCTTTCGGGCAACTCCATTCTTGCCTATACTCGCGAGGCAATGACACCGGATGTCTGTCAGGATGTCGAGGTTATTGGCTGGCTCTACCAGTTCTATATATCCGAGAAAAAGGACAAGGTATTTGATGATTTAAAGAAGAACAAGAAGATTACTCCGGAGAATATTCCAGCAGCCACTCAGCTTTTCACGCCGCACTGGATTGTGCGCTATCTGGTTGAGAACTCACTGGGTCGTCTCTGGATGCTCAACCGCCCTAATTCGAAGCTGGTTGAGCAGATGGAGTACTACATTAAACCTGAGCAGGCTGAGAGTGACTTTCTGCATATTGGCAAGCCGGAAGAGATAAAAATTTGTGATCCGGCCTGCGGTTCAGGCCATATTCTTACCTATACCTTTGATCTGCTTTACGCCATCTATGAAGAAGAGGGGTACGACCCGTCTGAAATACCGGAAAAGATACTGACGCACAACCTCTACGGCATCGAAATCGATGAACGGGCAGGGGAGTTGGCGGCATTTGCGTTGACCATGAAGGCCCGTGGCAGGCAGCGTCGGTTTTTCAATAAAGGCGTCAAGCCGAATATCTGCGTGCTCGAGAATGTCCACTTCAATGAGAGCGAACTCAAAGACTACATGGATTTCATCGGGCGTGATCTGTTCACAGCACCGCTGCAGACTACCCTCAACCAGTTTGAAGAGGCCGACAACTTTGGTTCCTTGATTCGACCGGATGTCAATGATGTTTCAGGTATGATGAGGATTTTGGAATCGAAAAACGTCTCAGGACAACTGTTCCTGAGCCCAACCCATCAGAAGGTTTTGCAAGCCCTGCAGCAGGCCGATTACCTGAGCTCGAAATACCATGTTGTGATTGCAAATCCGCCGTATATGGGTGGTAAGGGGATGAATCCAAGCCTTGCCGCATGGGTAAAAGAGAACTACCCTGACAGCAAGTCAGACCTCTTCGCTATGTTTATCGAGCGCAATCTTGATTTGGCTCAAAAGCATGGAGCTGTGGCGATGATCACCATGCAGAGCTGGATGTTCCTTTCGAGCTTTGAAAAGCTTCGTGAAAAACTGCTCGATAACGCGACTATTCTCTCGATGGCTCACCTGGGTGCCCGTGGCTTTGACAGTATTGGAGGCGAAGTGGTTTCGACGACGGCGTTTGTTCTGGAAAGCGGATATATTCCCGACTATAGAGGTGCATTCATTCGATTGGTTGATGGTAAAAGTGAAGCTGAAAAAGATCGTATGTTGAAGGAGGCTATTATACAATGAGCGATTTCTTGAATAACCTCCTTACTCAATCAGAAGGGAAAACACTTGAATTAAGATGCCTCATTTTTGTCGTTACGAAATTACTCGAGGCACAAGTCAAGGCACAAGTCGAAGCACAAGTCGAAATGCATGCGGCACAAGTTGGTGAGCAAGTCAATGAGCAAGTCAGTGAGCAAGTGTGGTGTATGTTGCGATCCTGTCTGGCAGAATCACAAAGCAGGTTTGACTTGCCCAATGCGGCAGGTTTAAGCGATGCGTATATGAACTTCCGGCGGCATATTCTGTCTTTGCTGGAGCAGGGACTGATCGAACGAACCATCCCGGAAAATAAGACAGTCGATTGCAGAAGTACCGGTTGAGCGGAAAAGGCAGGGCTTTGTTAACCTCGGCAGGCAAGGATAAGGAGAATAACAAATGAACAAAAAAAAACCAGAACATGACAGTTTAGGCGTTTGCCCAGCACACAGTACCCATGATGAACAAGTCAGGCCGGAAGAAGTCAAAAATAACTGCAATACTCTCAAAGTCAGGGACGATGAGAAGCCTGTTAATTTTTACGAAACGGAGAAAAAAGAAAAGTTCAAACTTTGTGATTCAAGTAAGGATTGTACTTGGATTAAAGATGACAACGAATTTGGAATAAAGGAATTACGTCAGCGGATTGAGCCTTGGTTAACCTCATTATTTCAGTCAGAGCATTTGTCACTGTTGGTAGGCTCTGGCTTGACACATGCTGTTCATCGTTTAGCTACCGGAGACGGAGCTGCTGATATGGTGCCAACTACTTTTTCGGATTTCAATGATGAGATATGTAAAGCAGCAAACAATTCGGCAGCAAATGCGAATCGTAAGCAGGCAAACATTGAAGATCAAATCAGGGTAGCCAATGAATTGCTGCGCGGGTTGGAGATTTTAGAATATGGTAATGCCGATGAGCTTCGCAAGGAGATCAGTGATATACTTAAGCTATTTGCCGAATCTATTCTACATAGTGAATGTGGCATAGCAAAAGGTAAAGGGCGAGAAAAGGCCTTTAATACGCTCATAAATTTTTTGATGAGTTTTGCCAGTCGTCTCGGAACTCGTGATCGGCTGAATATTTTTACAACCAATTACGATCGCTTGATTGAGGCTGGAGCTGAGTTGGCTGGCTTGCACCTGATTGATCGTTTTTTAGGCAATTTGATGCCTATTTTTCGATCATCACGGATGGATCTGGATATGCACTACAATCCACCGGGGATTCGCGGAGAGCCACGTTATCTGGAAGGTGTCTCACGATACACAAAACTGCACGGCTCCGTTGATTGGATACAGACCGGCAAAGAAGCCAAAGATAAAGATATTCGGCGTATAGGTTTGCCATTCGGTAGCGAAAGTATTGATCCATACTTGAACGCACCGGGACTAAATGGTGCGACACCTCACGAAATGATGATCTATCCTAATTCGGCTAAAGATAGAGAAACTGCGGATTATCCGTATGTAGAGCTTTTCAGGGATTTTGCAGCAGCCACTTGCCGTCCAAACAGTACCTTGGTAGTCTACGGTTATAGTTTTGGTGATGACCATATCAATAGAGTAATTGAAGACATGCTTACCATTCCGTCTACGCATCTGGTAATCATTTCTTATGACGACCCCCTTGATCGAATAAAACATACATTCAACAAAATCGGGCGGCCCTCACAAATCAGTCTGTTAATAGGCAATCACCTTGGAAATTTGAAAAGCCTGACAGATCATTATCTGCCAAAGTCTGCTATTGATAAAGCTACTTTCCGCTTGGGAGATTTGTTGAGGCAACGCATGGGAATTCATGAATCAGAGCAACAACAGGGGGATTTTCCTAAGGGGCATTCAAGCATTATTGATGAAAAGGATGGGACGAAATGAGCTTTTCACCACTTGCCTATGCAGATTCTCTAAGAATCGGTATCATCGATTTTGTATCTCCCGATGAAATTAAGGTCTTACTTGATATTGATGCGCCTGAAAGTGTGGCATTGAACACTGGTTCACCTCGACCTTTTCCTCGAATAAACAGTTATGTGCTAATCCCTAGCGACCAGGGTTATCTGGTGGGACAGGTAGAATGGATTACCGTAGAGCGCTCCCAGTATCCGAAACGTAAAGGTATGCAGGACTTTGGCTTGATAGATTTGCCATATCCGCTTCGAAAAATGTGTCTAAACCCACTCGGTTCTTTGTTTTATGACGGGAAGGATGAAAATGATGAGGATCGATATATTTTCAAACGAGGTGTTGAAGCTTTTCCATCAGTAGGTGATCCAGTAATGTTGCCGACTCAACATCAACTAAGATCTATTGTTGAATCGGGTGGAAACCGAAGAGTGAAAATTGGCATTAGCCCTTTGGCAGGCAATGCTGATGTAAAGATTAATCCTGATCGTCTTTTTGGCAGGCATCTTGCCGTTTTGGGAAATACCGGTAGTGGCAAATCTTGTTCAGTTGCAGGCTTGATTCGTTGGTCACTTGAGGAGGCTAAAAAGAAATGCGAAAAAGATAAAAATCCTAATGCACGTTTCATCATACTTGATCCGAATGGAGAATATGCTCATGCGTTTAAGGATACTATATGTGCACGAATTTTTGCAGTAGAGCCTAGCGATACTATCAACCAACTACAAATACCTTTATGGTTTTGGAATACCCATGAGTGGAGCGCTTTTACGCAAGCTACGAGTAAAACCCAAAAGCCGACATTGATTCATTCTCTTCGCTCTGTACGTGACGGAACAATTGATGCGACTCTTGCGCCAAGCAATGAAATGCGCCGGTTTTTACGGACAGTTGTAAGTATCATTCAGCATGAGCGTAATGCAGGAACACCTTGGGGTAAATTCCCTCTTAATAAAAATTTTAACGAAAAAATAAAAAAATGGAATGAATCAGGGTTATTGGAAGAAGATTCATTCACCAAAGAAGAGCTCTTTGCTTTGAAATGCATCAAGCAAAAAATAGACGATTTTACAACAGCTCGAAGTGTCACATACTCAAATCAGGACTTTTCAAAAACAGAAATAGACGAATTGCTTTGTTTGGCTAAAAATGCACATGTTGCGTTTGGTGGAAGTGATGTCGATATTTTACCGATTGATGCTGATATTCCAAGAGAGTTTAAGGGAGACGCTTTATTGCGAAGTATTGTTGCAAATGCGGATATGCTAAATGTTTCGGAATATGTGGAAACAATGATACTGCGTATTCGGACTATGCTATCAGATTCAAAATTAAAAACAATTATTGGAGATACTGATGGTGTCACCTTAGATGGCTGGTTAAATCATTATATCGGTGATAATCAGGCTTCCAATGGCACCGTTACCGTGATTGATCTTTCATTGGTTCCGACTGAAGTGGTACATATCATTACTGCCGTGATAGCTCGTATTACCTTTGAGGCATTACAGAGATATCGAAAACTTCATGACCAGAAAAAAACATTGCCGACTGTACTGGTTATGGAAGAAGCCCATACTTTTATTAAGCGTTATAAGGATGATGCGGAAAATTACGACGCCGCTACCGTCTGTTGCCAGGTTTTTGAGAAAATTGCCCGTGAAGGCCGTAAATATGGATTAGGGCTGGTACTCTCTTCGCAGCGCCCAAGCGAGCTTTCCCCAACTGTATTGTCCCAGTGCAATAGCTTTTTACTACATAGGATAAGTAATGACCGTGATCAGGAGTTGGTGCAGAAATTGGTGTCGGATAATCTGCATGGTCTTCTGCGCGATCTCCCTTCCTTACCCACGCGCAATGCCATTCTTCTTGGTTGGGCATCTGAATTACCGATTTTAGTTCAAATGAACTCTATACCAGAACAACAGCGACCAAAATCAGATGACCCTGATTTTTGGGCGGTTTGGACTGGCAAAGGTAAAAATGATTTGGGCAAGGAAGTTGATTGTCAGAGGGCTGTTGACTGGAAAAAAATAACGGATGACTGGCAACAGGTTCAAAGCAATCTTACTCCAGACGGCTCAACTGAAAGCGAAAAATTAGAAATTGAAACAGATGAAGAATGAAGAGCATATACTTTCCGCCGAAAAACCAGAGCGCTTTTTCTTTCGTGTTTCAGCCGACGATTTTAGAAAAATTTCTGGTAGTCCGATAGCGTATTGGGTGAGTAATAATGTCAGAGGACTTTTCTCAAATGAAGAGACATTTGAGTCGGCTTTTGTGATTAAAGCTGGGATGTGTACCGGTAAAAACGAAGTATTTATACTGTCATGGCCAGAGGTTGAATTTGATCTCATTCGTAAATATCTGGATAAGAGATATGACTATGTCCCGCATAACAAGGGTGGAGAATTTAGAAAATGGATGGGCAATTTGGATGCTGTTTTAAAGTATTCTAAGGTGCATCTTCATGAAATGCAAAAAAACCTAGGATTCAGACATGATGGGAAGGAATACTATTTCCAAGAACACGTCGGATGGTCAAAAATAACATCTAGTACCTCAAGTTTTCGCTTTTACCCTGAAGGTTTTTCTTTCGATTCAGCAGGCCTTGCTCTGTTTTCAAATGACAAGAATAGCCTCTACGATGCATTGGGATTTTTGAATTCAAAAATTTCTGCAATGCTAATTCAGTTGCTTAACCCGACACTCAATGTGACGCCTCAAATCCTTAAAAAACTTCCTTTAATAAGGGTTAATTCTGAGCATCGCGCCAAATACATAACGTTATTCGAACAATCAAAAGCTGATTGGGACTCATACGAGACTTCTTGGGACTTTACCTATCTTCCGCTTTTACAATCTGATTATCGCCACTCGACGCTGAAAGCCACATACAATGGTCTCCGCGCCCACTGGCGGGATATGACGCTGGAGATGCAGCGCCTGGAGGAAGAGAATAACCGCATTTTTATCGATGCTTATGGTCTGAAGGATGAACTGACGCCCGAGGTGCCGCTGAGTGAAATTACCCTGACATGCAACCCGCATTATCGCTACAGCAATAACAAAAACGCGGAAGAGCTTGAAGTGCTGCTGCTGGCTGACACAATGAAGGAATTTGTCTCCTACGCTGTTGGCTGCATGTTTGGCCGTTACTCACTCGATAAACCCGGATTGATCCTTGCCAATCAAGGCGAAACTATCGAGGACTACTGGAATCATGTCAGGGCCTACCAAAACCTGCCAACTGCCAACTGCCCACTGCCAACTGATTCCATCTTCCTCCCTGATGTTGACAACGTCATCCCCATCCTCGACGGCGACTGGTTCACCGACGACATCTCTGAGCGGTTCAGCAAGTTTCTGCGCCTTACCTTTGGCGATGAGCATTACGAGGAGAATCTGAAGTTTATCGAGGTTGCGCTTGGTAAGAATATCCGTAAGTATTTCCTGAAGGACTTCTATAACGATCATGTACGCCGATATAAAAAACGTCCGATTTACTGGCTTTTCAGCAGTTCAAAGGGAAGTTTCAATGCACTGATCTACATGCACCGCTACCGTTCGGATACAGTGAGCGTTGTACTCAACTACCTGCGCGAGTTTCGTATAAAGCTGACCACCCAGAAGAACCATATCGAAGCGGTAAGCATCAGCGCCAGTGCATCACCGGGGGAGAAGACCAAGGCACTCAAAGAGATCGAAAGTATCAGGAAAATTATCGAAGAGCTCGACAGTTATGAGCGAGAAATCCTTTACCCCCTTGCCACTGAACAGCTCGAAATAGACCTCGACGACGGTGTAAAAGTGAACTACCAAAAATTTGGTCCAGCTCTCAGAAAGATTCCTGGCCTTGATTCAAAAGAGGATTGATCAATGTAAATCCATACAACTATAATGAGCCGATTTCGCTCGCAAAAAGCTGGGATTTAAATTCAATCTTCTTGGAAAAATTATTAGGTAAGCTGATAAAGTATTAATTCAGTTTAGCAGGCTGAATTGACTCAAATTAAAGATTTTTTCGTGTAAATAAAACGTCATGAAAAAAATTCGATCCATCAGAATAATTAAAGATGATCAAGATTTTTAAGCAAGGTCGTCGGCTTCTACTCAGATATACATCTAAAAATCCTGATGCAACTTGGATTGATGCCAAGTTAAATAATGAGGGTTGCGTGACAATTTGCCGAATCTTTTCATTTAATAAAGAGGAGCTTGTTGAAGATAGCTTAGATGATAATAACCGTACGTTTGTTTTGGGAGTTCTGGATGGTAATTTTTACAAAATAGATCGGGATATTCTGGAACTTAAATACGACTTATTTCTTGTAAAAGAGATGAAGATATGTACAAAAACTTTTGTTGCTCCTAGGGATATCTCTGTTTTTGAAAAAATTGATGACTTAATCGATAAACCTATTGTAGTTGGTGGTGATGCTGATGGCTCTATTCCGATAAGTGATTTTCACGCACTATTGAAAAACTTTCCAAACACTACTGAATTAACTTATTACGCGAATGCTAGAATTACGAGGACATTGAAAGATTATCTTGGGTCGATGTCTGATGCTCAACAGATTTTTGAAAAGTACTTACAAAAAAAACAAGCAATCTCGGCTGAATCGAGAGGCAATAATCTGAATGAATATGAATACAAGAAGTTTGAATATGTCCGTGATGAATTGCTTGCCATGCTTATTTACCCTGATGCTTATAACGAGAAAGCATGGCAGACACTGATCATAAAATTTCTTCTTCTTATTTTTCCGAAATACGTTGCTGTACTTGAAAACTTACACGTCAAGGATTTCTATTCGAGTCCAGATAAAACCAAAGATCGTTATATAGACTTGACCCTTGTCGATGCAAGTGGTACGATCGATATTATTGAGATTAAAAAGCCCTTCAACAATTGTTTGCTTTCAAAAACCAAGTATAGGGATAATTACACTCCAAGAACTGAACTTTCAGGTTCTGTAATGCAAGTAGAGAAGTATTTATTTCATCTGAATAAATGGGGTAGGCCAGGTGAGTTAGATATTATGAAAAAACGAAAAGATGAGTTACCCCAGAATTTTGAAATTAAAATCACAAATCCAAAAGGGATGATTATTCTTGGCAGAGATTGCGACTTTGCCGACGATCAGAAATTTGATTTCGAAATAATAAAGAGGAAATACGCAAATATTATGGATATAATGACTTATGATGACCTTTTGCGGCGTTTAAACAACATGATAACAATGTTATTGAAAAACAGTCAACGCGATTTGGCTTAATGCAAAAGAGGAGTAACTATCATGAAACCCTATGAGCCTGACAGTTTGCCTCTTTCGGGGCTGGATTACCAGCGACTTTTCGCCCTGGTTGGTGAGGCCAATGCCGAGCTTGCACGATATGATGGCCTGTTGCAAGGTATTGTCAACCCAGCCATTATGCTCTCTCCACTAACCAACGAAGAGGCGGTACTCTCTTCCCGAATTGAAGGCACACAGGCAACGGTTGACGAGGTACTGGAGCAGGAAGCGGGTCTCGTGAAAGAAGGTGAAAAATACAAGGATATTCAGGAAATAATCAATTACCGCGAAGCCTTGCGTTCGGCACACAACTATCTTGAAGGGAGACCGATTACCTTGGTTTTTGTCAGGGAGTTGCACAAGGTACTGTTGAACAGCGTTCGTGGTCAGGACAAGACTCCCGGAGAGTTTCGAAAAGATCAGAACTGGATTGGTCAAGCCGGTTGTTCCATCGATCAGGCTTCATTTGTGCCACCTAATCCGCTCCATCTTGTTGACCACCTGAATGAATGGCAGGACTATCTTGCAGTAAACGACATTGACCTGCTTTTGCAGACAGCCATTGTGCATGCGCAGTTCGAACTGTTACATCCGTTTAAAGATGGTAATGGACGAATTGGCAGAATCCTGATCCCCCTGTTTCTCTATCAAAAAAAGAAACTCTCGCTGCCTATGTTCTATCTGAGCTCTTACCTTGAGTCTCATCGGGAAGAATACTATCAGGCACTACACGGTATATCTCTCCGTGGCGACTGGAACGGCTGGATCGCATTTTTTTTACAAGCCATTGTGATGCAGGCAAAAGAGAATAGCCGGAAAGTCAGGGATATTATGGGTCTCTATGCGGAGATAAAGGTTCGCGTTCAGGAACTTACGCATTCCCAGTACAGCATTCAGATCATAGACGCTATTTTCAATCGTCCGATTTTTAAGACTACTGACTTTATCCGTGAAACAGGCATTCACAAGCCCACAGCAATGGGACTTCTCCGGCAACTGAAAACGTCAGGAATTTTATCTAACCTGAAAGAAGGAAAAGGTCGAAGTGCGGCTGTTCTCTGCTTCCCTGCTTTGATTAACATTGCAGAAGGAAAGCGCCTTTTATAGGAAGTGTTGTGTATCGTCTGTCATTCATAAAGTCTTTTGTGTATCGTAAAATGATTTATATAATACACTAACTATTTTGTGACGTTTCTGTAATACACAAATAGGGTTCGTTTAGCAAGCTATGTTTTTGTGAATACTCAAAGAATTTTTGCTTTCAATTTTTCTCATGAAAGTTTTTTGTAATGAGTGACCGCATTACGCAGGCGCTAAGTCGGCTATTCGATCGTCATCGCATTGTTTTCTGGAATGACGTAAAGAAGGAGTTGCGTGCCGCATTCGACGCTTTGCAGCTTGAAGGCGTTGAAAAAATTGAACTTGCCAACAACGAGTTTGGCGTGAAGTATCGGATTCTTCGTGAACAGCCTGACCAGAAATTTCTGCTCTATCGTGAAGGGGCTCAGCCTGAAAAGCTGGATAACTGGCTGCTGGATGTAGAGCTTGCTTATGGGGATTTTCGTGCTGATCAAGTTGGCCTATGGCTCTCCGAACTGGAACTTGGCCATGAGTTTCAGGACGTGGTTAAGGATCATCCTGAATTCTACAGGTCTGCCAAGCGGATTGAGAGCCTCAGGCAACTGCTCAAGGCGGACGATACACCTGGAATAATCCGTTTGAAGATGCTCGGGGTTTGTGCCGGATCTGAACCACGGCTGGATATTTTGGTGGAACATCTGCTGGACGAGTTGGCGGGGAACGCTTCGAAAGAAAAACAATTAGGTCTTGAATTGCTGGATGGCGACAAGTATCGTCTGATTGAGCGCTGTCATCTCGATGGGTATTTCTGGGAGCTTATGAAGCGGAGCTATGGCTACGAATCATCTGAGCCCGGTATGAAGGATTTTGTTATTGAGCTTTTCAAATACTGCTTTACCGTAGGTATTGGTGCCCCGGGTTCGCTATCCAGTGATGCGCTGGTGTTTCTGAAGCGATGGAAAGACAGCCGCACATTTGAAAAATGCTTTGATGCGCGTGCTGAAGAGTGCGGAGAGATTCTCCGTATTGAACAACAGCTGGAAGATCTGGATTTCCGTCAACTGATTGAACTCGATTATTTTCGGTTGATTGACAAGAAAATTATCAGTGATCTGGTTCGGGCTCTTGTAACTCAGACGGCGTTCAGCCATGAGATAGCGCAATGGATACGCCAGCGCCGTCAAGGCCACTGGTATAAAGAGTTTCAGCACCATTACGAAGGTGTAGAGTATGCTGCACATTTTATGCAGGCATTCGAAGAGGCAAAGCTGGAAATGAGCTCTATGGCTGACGGGGTGAAGCTCTACAGTCGCCATTGGTTTCGGCTCGATCAATGTTATCGCAAATTCATTTTCCATGTCAGCATGTCCGGGCAGGCTTCGCTGATGGCCGAACTGAGTGATAAAATTGAAAATCTTTACTCCAACAACTTCCTCCTGAAATTGAATGATCGTTGGCAGGCTTTCGTGGACAAAGCTGATACATGGGAGGCGCCTCCTGTACCGTTACAGAGAAGTGTTTTCGAACGATTTATAGACCCATTTCTCTTAAAGAATAATAAGGTCTGTGTCATTATTTCTGATGCATTGCGCTACGAAATCGGCGATGAATTACTCTCTCTTATAAGGCAGGAAGACCGATATGATGCTACTCTAGAGCCTGCACTTTCAATGCTTCCGAGCTATACTCAGCTTGGAATGGCCGCGCTTCTCCCAAACCGGGTGCTGGCATTTGCCGACAACGATACAGGAACGGTGTTAGCGGATAATATTAGTTCTCAAGGCACGTCGAATCGCTCAAAGATTCTCAACAGAACCGCGTCATGGAAAGGTGCTGCCGTAAAGGCTGAAGATATTATGGCTCTCAAAAGTGATGAGTGTCGGACATTGCTCCGTGAGCACGATGTGATTTATGTTTACCATAATCGCATTGACGTAACCGGTGATAAGCGTGAATCGGAAGAGAGAGTTTTCGAGGCAGTTGAGGATACATTGCAGGATATTGTCAAGCTTATCAAAAAGCTTACAGGGGCTAACGCCAATAACTTATTGGTGACGGCTGATCATGGATTTATATACCAGAATCGTGCTCTTGACGAGAGCGATTTTGCGGGAAATGAAGCTGATGGAGAGGAGATTCTCTTTCGTGACCGGCGATTTGTGCTTGGCAAAGGACTCATCGAGAGTTCAAGCCTAAGGAAGTTTAGCTCTTCTCAGCTTGGACTGTCGGGAGAGATGGAGGTACTGATTCCAAAATCGATCAACCGGCTGCGCCTTAAAGGATCTGGCAGTCGTTTTGTGCACGGTGGCGCATCGTTGCAGGAGGTGGTGATTCCGATTGTCAGGATTAACAAAAAGCGTCAGAGTGATATCTCTGCCGTCGACGTGGATATTATTCGAGGAACCAGTTCAGTTATTACATCCGGCCAGTTGGCTGTTGTGCTTTATCAATCGCAGCCGGTTACCGCAAAAGTTCAGGCAAGGACTCTTGTTGCAGGTATTTATACCCTTACTGGTGATCGTATTTCTGATTTTCATACCCTTGTTTTTGATGTCATCTCCGATAACTCGCGGGATCGTGAACGGCAGGTACGTTTCGTCCTTACCAGCAAAGCTGATGAGGTCAATGGTCAGGAGGTTATTTTGAGGCTGGATGAAAAATACCCAGGCACCTCCCACTACAGCGAATACAAGTCAATCCGATATCTGATGAGGCGGTCATTTACGAGCGATTTTGATTTTTAAACAGCCAACAGCGGACTATGAATACCCTTGATCAGAAAATAAACACTCATTTCTCCGGACTCGTTGTCCGCAAGGATCTTGTCAAGACCGTCAAAGGCAACGCCATTGTTCCAACTTACGTTCTTGAATATCTGTTAGGTCAATATTGCGCGACAAGTGATGAGGCTTCGATTCAAACTGGCATTGAGACTGTTAAGGAGATTCTGCGTAAACACTATGTGCATCGCAATGAAGCCGGGCTCGTTCGTTCTAATATCAAGGAGAAAGGACGGTATAAGGTGATCGATAAGATCAGTGTTGCGCTCAATGATAAAACTGATGCCTATGAGGCTGAGTTTTCAAATCTCGGGATCAAAAAGGTTCTGGTAGATTCCGGTACAATCAAGACCCATCCAAAACTACTGGTCGGGGGAGTATGGTGCATTGCTGATATTGAATACGAATTCAAGGAAGACAAGAACGCGATACCGTGGATCATGTCGACACTAAAACCCATCCAGCTCTCCCATTTCGATTTTAAAGGCTATGTCGAAGCCCGTAAGCAATTCACCACTGATGAGTGGATTGATCTGCTCATCCAGAGCATCGGGTTCAATCCGGAGCTGTTTGGCAAGCGCAGCAAGCTGACGCAACTTATCAGGTTGATCCCTTACTGTGAACGTAATTATAACCTTATTGAACTTGGCCCGAAGGGGACAGGGAAGTCTCATATTTATTCCGAGTTTTCCCCGCATGGTATTCTTATTTCCGGTGGCGAGGTTACAGTGCCCAAGCTTTTTGTGAGTAACTCTTCTGGTAAAATCGGACTGGTTGGGTATTGGGATGTTGTCGCCTTTGATGAGTTTGCAGGCAAGCAGAAGCGTGTCGATAAGGCACTTGTTGATATCATGAAAAACTACATGGCCAACAAGTCCTTCTCCCGTGGGGTTGAAACCCTCGGTGCAGAAGCTTCCATGGTTTTCGTTGGCAACACCCAGCATACCGTTCCCTATATGCTCAAGCACTCAAACCTGTTTGATGAACTGCCCGAAAAGTTTTATGACTCAGCATTTCTTGACCGTATCCATTTTTATGCTCCAGGGTGGGAAATAGATATCATTCGCGGTGAGATGTTTTCCAGTGGTTATGGGTTTGTCGTCGATTACCTTGCAGAAATTCTCCGCTCGATGCGCAACCATGACTACTCAGATCGGTATAAGGAGCACTTTACACTCTCCTCCGATATTTCAACACGAGATAGAGATGGTATCAACAAGACCTTCTCTGGCCTTATGAAAATCCTTTTCCCTCAGGGAGGATCTTCAAAAGATGAGATCGAAGAGATGCTTACGTTCGCAATCGAAGGAAGGAAAAGGGTGAAAGATCAGGTGATGCGTATTGATACTACGTACCCAACAGTTCATTTTGCCTATACGGATGCTTTTGGTCAATCAAGAACGGTTAAAACTCTCGAAGAAGAGACCTATCCTCATTACTACAATAAAACCATAGGTGAGCCAGAAGGGGTGACTCCTAAGGCTGAAAGTATTGAACTTGATTTTCCGGAGGTAAAAGTTAATCAAGCTTTTGCTGGCCCGACAGTCAAAGAGCAACATCTGACTTTTCAGGAGAACCAGCGAGGAGTTTCTTATGATACCCTCTTTGGTCACTACCTGAGCGGAGCAAGCAGGATAGCTCTCACCGATCCTTATATCCGTCTTTTCTATCAGGTACGTAATTTCATGGAGCTCCTTGAAACGGTTCTGAAGTATAAACCAATTGAGGATGAGGTTGCGGTTCATTTAATCACCACAGAAGACGAATTCAAAGGTGAACAACAGAAAGAAAACTTTGAAAAAATTAAAGAGTCTTGCGATTCAGCAGGTATAGCTTTTACCTGGGAGTTTGATAAAACCGGCACGATTCACGCCCGCCACATCGAGACAGACAATGGCTGGAAAATCCTGCTCGATCGCGGACTTGATATTTTTCAGAACTATGAAATGAACGATACCTTCACCTTTAACAATCGCCTCCAGCAGTACCGCCCTTGTAAAGCATTTGAGGTGACGTATTTGAAGGATAAGAAAGTGTTTTTTTGACGATTGATGACCAAGTAAAACAGTTGTCAACCATTTCACAGTTTAGGCCTTGATACTAATCAATGAGATCAATGATCGACTCCCCAACAATGCGATTTTTGAACCAACCATGAAATAACATGAAAATTGATTTAAAAAAACTGGTTGGTCAATTGCCTGCAAATGACAATGGGTTCAAAAAGAAAATGAGATTCCATCAAGGTTGGTGGAGAGCTTTCGTTCTTAATGAAGATGAAGGCAATAATCCTGTTCAAAAGGGAGAAAAAGTCTGTAATACGATTTTGAATGGAACTGTTGATGCCTATCGCAAAAATTTTTTATCAAAACAAATACTGAATGCCGTTCTCCTGACAATTGAGGAGAGAAAAAATGCTGGAGCAGGCATACTTGAAGAAAATCGGTTATACAATAATCTTCTTTCCAGTCAGCCACTTTGTTTTAACTTTTTTGGGGAGTTAAAAGCAGATAAAGATCTTGCTTTAAAAGTTTTACAGCAATTCTGGCCTGAATTGACTGAAGTCAGAAATGTTGTGTTTGAATACGCTCCCGGAGAAAACTTTACGAATGACAATTCAGCGTTCGATGTGGCTTTTGACGTAATGATTGGCAAGAAAAATGGGCTCGTTGGTCTCGAATGCAAATATACAGACACATTCTCTCCAAAAGAACACACGAAGCCTGAATACGAGAGCATTTTTCAACAAGGTCGTGAGCGTGCCTTTATCGCAGAGTATAAAGAGTTTACGGTGGCAAAGTACAATCAGCTTTTCCGTAATCAACTTATAGCTGAGGCTCTTGTTCAAGAGGGAGGTAAGCAATTTGTGTATACCGGTCTGTTCTGTCACCAAGATGATAGGAGTGCATTGCATACCGGATCGGATTTTCAAGGTATGCTGAAAAATGGAACCAAGAAATTCAAGGTCATCACATATCAGGATTTCATTGAAAGAATGCAGCTCTTGGAAATAAGCTGGGAACTGCGGCAATTAAGTATGATGCTTTGGGCAAGGTACTGTGGCACACAGCTAAGTGCCCAGGCTTTAGAATAGCAATTGATCATGGGGAAGACTTGAAGGAATAAGTAAATGAAATATCTTCCCGTGTAATACAATTGAAAAGGAATTACTTGTTCCATTGGAATGAAGCCCACAAACAGCCATTCGCATAATTGAGCAATATGATCAGAGAGAGGGAATGAAAGCTTAAGAGTTCAGTGCCATGCTTTGCTGTGGATTTGATGAGCTTGAGGGGTGTTTTTGCTACCCTAAAAATATTTGTATATTTAGCGTAATATAAGGTGCTCAGCAGAGTCCTTTCTGAAGTCCCATATCAGGGGTTCGGATATGACAATTCGTAACAAAATTTAAGGCTTGTAACTATCACCTCATCCGTTTTTTATTCCAAATCAGAATATTTTCTTAGACTCTTTGTTGAAATTTAGTGTTGATTATATAAATATATTCTCATATTGAATATGAAGAGGGTTTGGGAAATTCAAGAATCTGATTTTTTTGAAAAAAAATCCAGCCGATTCAGAAAGAAAAACAAAGGAGGGTGACAATGGCTGTCGGAAGAACGTATAGCAGCGTGAGTGAACTTTATGCCAAGCATGCGAGCGCTGAAGAGTGCGACAGTTTTGTGAAGTTTTTGAACTCCAGAAAGCTTGCGAAAACATTATTTGCACTTCGTAGTAAGGCTGGATTAACCCAAAAGGAACTGGCCGAAAAAATAGGGATAACGCAGAGCAAGGTTTCGAAAATTGAACATGCACAGGATGTAACCCTTACGATTGGTGACATCTTACAATATTGTGACGTGCTTAAACTTCAGTTGCATGTTGGTTTAATGCCTGATGGTATGACTCTTGTCAACCAAGTCAAGTTTCACTGGAACGAACTCCAGAGACATCTTGAACAAATTCAGGTAATCAGCAAAGGGGATGTGGTGATGGAGAAGGCAGCAAGAGACTTTACCTTTGAGGCAGCGAACCATATTACTAACGGATTGCTCGCGTCCCTTGGAAACGTTATGCCAAAACAGGAAAATGAAGAGCTATTAACTGTTTCCGCTCCATCTGACTCTAAAGAACTTACTGACGACTGTACCCCGGACACTCTCTCCAAACAGTTATGTTATCACGAGAAGTAATCTGATGAAAATGAAATAATCATGAGTAATTGCCCGGTCAGGAGCCGGGTTTTGTGTGTGTAGTGTGTGTATGTTTTATACCCTTTTAGAAAAGTAAATAAACTCAACATTACAGATTCGCTATCCCTTTTTATCTTTTTCATTTCGGTATCTTCCTATTGAAAATAGAGACGTTGAAAAAATCCTGACTGCGGGGTTTGTTACTTGATGCGCCAGGTTTTCCGGTTATACAGGGTTGGCTTATTTTTGCAAATTGTTATAAAATAAATATTTAATAGGTTTTGTATGGCACAGAAGACTGTCAAGGTGATGTTTATTGGTGACGTTGTTGGTACTCCGGGTTTGCAGATGGTTGGCAAGATGCTGAAAAGTTTTATCAGCAAGTACAATGTAGATTTTGTGATCTGTAATGGTGAGAATGCGCATCATGGGAAAGGGATGAGTCTTGAGGCACTTAATCAGCTTCTTGAGGCTGGCGTTAATGTTGTGACCGGGGGAAACCATACCTGGAGCAATTTCAACTTTTTTGATACCCTGAAGACACATAGTCAGGTATTGCGTCCTTTGAACTATCCGAAAGGTACCTACGGAAAAGGGTATGGGGTGTACAAACTTCCAAATGGACTGGGTGATATTGCTGTGGTCAACCTTCAGGGCCGAACGTTTATGTACTCAATTGATTGCCCGTTCAGAACGGCGGACTGGGTGATCAAGCAGATTAAAGAGCAGGTCAAGGAGAATGTCCGGTTAATCTTTGTGGATATCCATGCGGAAGCTACGGCAGAAAAGATTGCCCTTGGCTGGTATCTTGATGGCAGGGTGTCGGCTGTCATTGGTACTCATACCCATGTTCCTACATCGGACGAGCGTATTCTGCCTAAAGGCACAGGGTATTGCACAGATGCGGGTATGACTGGACCGCATAATTCAGTTATCGGCATGCAGATCAAGTCTGCAACGGACAGGATGCTCTATCAGACACCTCATAAGTATGAATGTGCCGAAGATGATGTGCATTTTTCAGGAGTTCTCATGTCTCTTGACCTTTCGACAGGAAAAACAGTTGGCATCGAACGGATATTTTATCCTGAATTTGACCGTGGAGTAATCTGAAAATATAGCTTGTAACAAAAAAGCCTCCCTTACGGGGGCTTTTTTGTTAAAGTTAATTTCGAGCGTTAGCCCCTCTTTTTATCTCAGCCCCTGTTCAAATTCTTCGGCGACAATAACATCATCGGTACTGCCGATATAAAGCGGGGTACGCTGATGCAGTTCAGCCGGCTGAATATCGAGGATACGGTTTCTGCCGTTTGTTGCCCGTCCCCCAGCCTGTTCGCAGATAAATGCGAGAGGGTTGGCTTCATACATAAGCCTGAGCTTGCCGTTGAGGTGTTTTGTTGTTGGTGGGTAAACAAACACTCCGCCTGTTAAGAGGTTGCGGTGGAAGTCTGCCACCAGCGAGCCGATATAACGGGTGCTGTAGGGGCGTCCTGTTGCAGGATCTTCCTCTTTGATGTAGTCCAGATACTTTTTTGTCCCTTCGTTGAATTGTGCGTAAGAGCCTTCATTGATGGAATAATATTTACCGCTTTTCGGAGTGGTGATGTTTTCATGGGAAAGGAGAAACTCGCCGATGGTAGGGTCGTAGGTAAAGCCATGAACTCCGTTGCCTGTGGTATAGACCATGACGACCGATGAACCGTAAATGACATAACCTGCGGCTACCTGATCAGATCCTTTCTGCAGACAGTCATTGATGCTTGCTTTGCAGGGATCATCTCCTTTGAGCTTATAGATTGAAAAAATGGTTCCGACGCTGACATTGACGTCGATATTGGACGAGCCATCGAGTGGATCAAAAAGAAGGGCATAGCTGCCGGTCTCATTTTTGGGCGGGATAATAATGCCTTCGTTTTCCTCTGAGCCCATTATAGCAAATCGTCCATGCTGACCGATGGCGGAGATGATTTTTTCATTGGCGAAAAGATCAAGTTTTTTAACCTCCTCACCCTGAACATTAACATTTCCAGTGAACCCGAGAATGTCGACCAGTCCAGCGCGGACCACTTCTCTTCTAACGAGTTTTGCTGCAAATGCTACATCGTTAAGAAGATCTGTAAGTTCTCCGCTTGCGTCCGGGAAGTACTTCTGCTGTTCGAGGATGTGGCGTTCAATGGTTATCAAGTTGCTCATGCTCTGTTTTCCTGATGGTTAGTGTGTGTTGTAAATCGCTTGACTCAGCATATATATTACTATATAATTTTTAACTTTTTCAGAATTTCTTCCAAAATCAGAAGAGAGTTGAGTGGACTGTTTTTTGTTAAGAAAGGCCGAAGTGTTATTGTACATTGACCTCTTTCATCCCTCTTTTTTTCATTTTCATGAAACGATACCGCTGGAATATTCTCTCCCCTGATGACACGGCTGTTCTGGCGCTTTCTGAGGCTATCAATGTCACTCTGCCTGTTTCGAGAGCACTTTTTAACCGCGGCATTCAGACTTTTGATGACGCAAAAGAATTTTTCCGTTCCTCGATTGCCGATCTTCCATCACCGTTTCTTTTGCAGGATATGCAGAAAGCGGTTGAGCGACTGTGTCGGGCGATAAGCGGGCATGAAAAAGTAATGCTCTATGGCGATTATGATGTTGACGGCACTACAGGGACTGCCCTGCTCTATCTTTTTCTGAAAGAGCAAGGGGCCGTTGTTTCCTATTATATCAATGATCGTTTTACAGAAGGTTACGGGCTATCATCGGAAGGCATCGATTCTGCTGTTGAGCGAGGTGTTACGCTTATCATTACGGTTGATTGCGGTATAAGGGAGAATGAAGAAATTCTCCGCTGTTCCGGTTATGGTATTGATGTGATTGTTTGCGACCATCATGAACCGGAAGTTCTTCCTCCTGCTTATGCCATTTTAAATCCGAAGGTTCCGGGCTCCCCCTATCCTTTCAGGGAGTTATGCGGCTGCGGTGTCGCTTTCAAGTTTATTCATGCAATTTCCGATCATTTACATCTTGATCAGGAAAGCTGGCTTAAATATCTCGATTTTGTTGCCATTGCTACTGCGGCTGATATGGTTGTTCTCGAAAATGAAAACAGGACCTTTGTTCGTGAAGGTTTGCGGCGGATGAGAACTAATCCGAGGCGTACCTTAATGGTGATGTTTTCGCTCATGAAGGTTGCTCCGGCTGAGCTTGGCATGTTTCATATTGCATTTGGAATAGCACCCCGTATCAATGCGGCAGGACGAATGCACTCTGCTCATCTTGCTGTTAACTGGTTGCTTTCTGAGTCATTAGGCGAATCCGAGCAACATGCACAGGAATTGGATCGCATGAATTCACTTCGTCGTGAAACCGATGCCGATATAATGGTAAAAGCTGAAAAAATGCTTGCAAGCCATTTCGCATCATTTTGTTCTTCAATTGTTCTGTATGATGAATCCTGGCATCTGGGTGTTCTTGGAATCGTAGCATCAAAAATGATCGACAAGCATTATTTGCCTACAGTAATTCTTGGGGGAATGAATGGTCTCATCAAGGGGTCGGTAAGGAGTGTTGAAGGGTTCAACATTTATGAGGCTCTCCAGGAGTGCAGCGAGTATCTTGAACAGTTCGGCGGGCACCAGCAGGCTGCAGGCATTACACTTTTACCCGAAAATTTTGCGGGATTCCGCAAAAAGTTTAATGAAGTTTGCGGCAACCTTCTATCAATCGGACAACGTCAGAAAGAACTCGTTGTTGATTCAAAACTTGCTCTCGAGGATATCAAGGCTAATTTTATCAATGTGCTTGAGCAGTTTTCTCCTTATGGTCATGGTAACCGCGAACCGCTGTTTCTTTCAGAGGAGCTTGCTCTTTTCGGTCGTCCGCAGCTTCTTCGCCAGCGCCATGTGAAGTTTTTTGTCAGGGATAAAAATGGCCGCACTTTTGAGGTAATAGGTTTTGACCGTCCTGATATCTATACAGACCTCACAGCACAATCCCGTCCCCTGTTTTCCATGGTCTATTCAGTTGAAAAACGGGTGTGGAATAATAAAGAGCAGTGGCAGATTAAACTAAGGGATCTTGAGCTCTGTAAGGGGTAAAAAGCAGGAATAGAGAGTATTTAAGGTATTGTATACGTTTCCGGTACCTTCTTTTCGTGTCTGATTCTGGTTGCAATGCCCGCAAGTGATGAGATGGCTGAAATAGCAAAGAATATCAGCGACAGTGCCACGCCGATACTTGTCTCGAGCTGTATTGATCCCAGCAGATAAAGAAAGGTTACTTCTCTTGCGCCGGCACCTCCGATGGTGATCGGGATAATGGTGGCTATTGTTGATATCAGAAAAATGGCCAGATAGTCGATTAAGTTTGCATGATGCGACATGGCTTTGAGTATGAAAAAAACGGAAATAACCTGTGTTACCTGAACCAGCATTGATTCAATAGCAGTGATCGTGAACACCCCGATGAACTGCTTATAGAACAGTTTATTCAGTAGAAACGCACAGGGGTATATTGCACAGAGTAAAACCCATGAATAGAGTGTCAGGTGGGGAAATTTCAAGGCGAAACTGCTTTGCAGCAGGAGTCCAATCGCAAGAAACACAAGTGCAAAGATTCCGCAGATCCTGTCCCACAACACAGCATGAAAAACATTGATCATTTTCAGATCATGGTTTTTCTGCAGTACATAGATTTTATAACCATCTCCACCTATACCTCCCGGAAGGAACAGATTATAGAACATCCCGAGATAGTAAAGCTTAAGGTTATAGATGGTCGAAAGCTCGATCCCTATAGCCTTGAAGAAGCGGTTCAGGCGGATCGCATTGAAAACTTTGGAAATATTGAAAAACAAGAGTGCCAAAAGAAGGTACCAAAGGTTGGCCTCCTGGATGATTCCGGCAAGTTTTGCAATGTCGGTTTTCTTAAGAACCAGATAAATGGCCAGAGCGGTGACAAAAAGCTGGAGGAGTGGCTTGAGCAGCTTTTTCAGGCCTGTTTTATTATTTGTCAACGATCTTTTTAACGATATAGGGTTTCTTGTTTTGTGACTCGTAATAGGTTCGCATTATGAATTCTGCAATGAACCCTGTGGTAATGAGCTGAATGCCGATAAAGGTCATAATTATGCCAAAGGATAGCATTGGGCGACCTCCGATATTCTGGCCTGAAATTTTCACTGCCAGAAGGTATAGGTTCAGGGCGATTCCAATAAAAAGAGAGAAAAAACCAAGGCTTCCGAACAGATGCATTGGCTTCTGACCGTATTTCTGGAAAAAAACCATGAATAACAGGTCACTCATCACTTTGATAGTACGACCGATTCCATATTTCGATGTCCCGAATTTTCGGGCATGATGGTGGACATCGACCTCTCCCATTTTTGCGCCATAGAGCTGCACGAGTACTGGGATAAATCGGTGCAGTTCACCGTAAAGCCCAAGATTTTTTGCAACATCCTTTTTGAACACTTTCAAGGTACATCCAAAGTCGTGGATGTTCACATGAGTTAAATTTCTGATGATGGCATTAGCTATCCTGCTGGGGATTTTTCTCAGAATAACGCCATCCTGCCGTTCTGTCCGACGTCCTGCTACAACATCCAGATCGTGGTCATGAAGGTATTGTATCATCATTGGAATGTCAGATGGGTCATTCTGCAGATCCCCATCCATTGTAGCTATCAGCTCGCCTTGAGCGTGATCAATACCGGCAGCCATTGCGCTTGACTGTCCATAATGCTTGTTCAGGACAACCAGATGTATGTTAGGTGGAGCATTAGCCTGAATTTCAGCCAAAGTGGAATCAGTAGAGCCATCGTCAACAAGAACAATTTCATGCTCAATAGCAGCAAGTGACGATGCGAGAGCAGCAAACAATGGTTTGATGTTTTCAGTCTCATTCATGACCGGTATGACGACTGAAAGCTTCATGATAAGTTTTTCATTGTTTCAGTTTTGCCAGCACAATACCGTATCTGCTATAGAGCACGGTAGTATTTTGAAGATGTTTGAGTTCTTTGACTGTTGTCAGCACAATTTCGCCCCGCTTTGGGGTACGTGATTCGGCAAGTGATTCTGAATATACAAAATAAGAGGGGTTATAGACTTCCCACATTACGGTTTTATAACCCTCTTTTTTAGCGAGGAGTCCTGCTTCTTTCACTGGCATTTGCATAAGATTTCCTGCAAGTGGCATAAGGTGGATAGTGATGCAAAAAGAAAATACCACTCCTGTTGAAATTAGTTTGCCGGCAGGGGAAAGAAGAGGGATTAATTGAATTGCTGCAATACACAGGATTGCTGCAATCATGATGAGTGTGTGATGCCGCCCTGTAAGTTCTGTTCCCCCGATCAGGATTGCTCTGAAGAAGTCATCATCAATTTTCTGCAACGCAATGTGCAGGAGATAAGGGAGGCTGGCCAGGAGAGCAAAAAAAAGCATGGGGAATGCTGCAAAACGCTCACTATGCTTGCTGAGTGTCAGTGCTCTGGCCATGAGAATAAACAGAGGCGTATAGCCGTAGATGATGTAGTGCGGCAGTTTTGTACCTGAAAGGGAAAAAAACACAAAGACAAATACGAACCAGATCAACAGAAACCTGTTTGTACGGTCGGACAGTAACTTTTTAATGTTGAAAATAACAGTAAACAACAGGCCGGTAAAAGGCATCATTCCAACAATAAGAACTGGAATGTAGTAGAGTACGGAACCTGAGTGGCCTTCAAATGAGGTGTTGAAGCGGCTCAGGTTTTCTCTTACAAAAAAGCCTTCAATAAAAGCCATCCCCTGATCCCTGTATTCAAGCAGATACCATGGAAGTGCAATGCAGATAAAAAGCAATAATCCTATAGGATTAAAGATCATCCTGATCCATTTTTTAAATGATCCCTCCTCAATAGCGAACAAAAAAGAAACTGCAGCGGGTATAAGTATCGCTATCGGTCCCTTGGTGAGCATCCCGAAACCAGCAGTAGCAAATGTTATATAAAGTGAACGTTTTGAGCCTGTTTTGAAATGGTTGAGCAGGGAAAACATTGTTATTGCAAGGAAGCAGTTCAGCACTCCATCGGCTATGGCTGCTTTAGTGATTACAACTACCTGCAGCGACAGCACCATTATGGCCGAGGCTAATAATGCCTGACGGTTGCCGGATTCTTTGCGCACAAAAAGAAAAATCGAAGTTGCCCAGGCTGTTCCTGCCAGCGCAGAGGGAAGCCTGAATGCAAACTCATTAATGCCGAACAGTTTGACGCATAGAAGCTGAACCCAGTAAAAAAGAATTGGTTTATCAAAACGGGGTGCGCCATTCAGGTAGGGTGTCAGATAATTTTTACTGATCATCATTTCCCGCGTCGCTTCGCTGAACGCTCCTTCGTCTACATCAAAAAGCGGTGCAGATCCCAGACCTAAAAAGAAGCTGATAAGGATAAGAAATCCGAGTGCAGCAAGAAACCATGCAGTTTCAGATTTTCCGGGATGCTGAGACATCAAGTTTTGTTTTAAAATAAAGGTTATAGAGCACCATTGAGGAGATGATCCCTAACAATGAACCGGCAATGACATCACTGATATAGTGTTGTGCGAGAAGAATGCGGCTGAATGCAATCAGTGCTCCTGAAAAAAGGAAGAGGAGGCGCCATCGGGGGTAGAGAGTGCTCAGTACAATTGCAGCACTGAAAGCTGTTGCTGCATGGCCGGAGGGAAATGATGTCCATTCAAACTCATAATGGAAAGAGCTGAATCCATAGAGATGTTCACTGAAATAGATGGTCGGCCTTGCTCGACCTGCGATATACTTGATAATATCGGCAACTATTCCCGAAACTGCCACGGAAACGGAGAGAAAAAGGCCTGAATATGCTCTGGCGGGATTTGAAGTTCGAAAAGCTGCAAATACCAGCAAGCCTGCAATAAGATACCACTGTGATTCACCAAAATCTGTGATGACGTTGAACACCTCATTAGCCAATCTGTTATTATGAGTATGAAACCATAATGCGACTTGAATATCAATAAAGATATAACTGAGGATGCAGAGCAGAATAACGGCTGTAAAGGTCAGACTCCACGTAAAAGATCTGTTCATGAGGTAATAATACTTATTTTCACTCAGTGATCGATCGATTATAATAATACATTAAATTTTGAATCAGCGTATATGCATATAAAAAAACATGATAATAATGAACCCTGAAACAACGGTTACGTCCGATCAAAGCTCCCGGAATGTTATTTTACTTTTATCTTGTCCTGATCGGGCCGGTCTTGTTTATCGTATTTCAAACTTTGTTTATCAGTGTGGCGGAAATATTCTTGATCTGGATGAGCATGTGGATCCGGTCGAAAAGATTTTTTTTGTAAGGATACTGTGGAGCCCCGAAAGTGATTCAACGCCGTTATCAGAACTGGAGGAAGCCTTCAGACCCCTGGCGACAGAGTTTGATGCTGAATGGAAAATCAGGTTTACCGGACTTAAAACCCGGATAGCAATATTTGTTTCCCGATACGACCACTGTCTTCTTGAAATTCTATGGAGAAACAGTATCGGCGAGTTTGCCGTTGATATTCCATTGATCATATCAAATCATAACGATCTTGCTCCGCTTGCAGCGCACTATGGCATTCCTTTCCATGTTTTTCCACTCAACAGTGCGAATAAGGAGACGATCGAGTGTCAGGAAGTTGCCCTTCTTGAAGACAATGCAATTGATACCATTGTGCTTGCCCGTTATATGCAGATTCTTTCGCCGCGCTTTGTTAAGAGTTATCAAAGCCGAATTATTAATATTCACCACTCATTTCTCCCTGCATTTGTCGGCAGCAGTCCCTACCGGCAGGCTTATGAACGCGGAGTGAAGATCATCGGAGCGACAAGCCATTATGTTACTGAAGAGCTCGATCAGGGACCAATAATTGCTCAGGACATCATAAGGGTGAGCCATAAGGATTCTCTTGACGACCTTGTCCGCAAAGGGCGCGATCTTGAACGTCTTGTTCTTGCTAAAGCTCTTCGTTTTCATGCCGAACACCGAATTCTTGTAAATGGCAAAAAAACTGTAGTATTTGATTGAAAGGTTGTTGTTATGTTTAAAAAGAAAGGTCTATTTTTACAGTATGAGTCTTACCCGAATGCAGTCAGTTGTAATAACGGCAACCCGGGTTTTACACGCCCTATCTTATGAGTAATACAGCCTCAGGGTCTTGTCCCCATGATCGACATGATCATCATCATGCCTCAGGTAACATAAAGCTTGCATTTTTTCTTAATCTTGGATTTGCTGCTGTTGAAATTATTGGAGGAGTGTTAACCGGGAGTACTGCAATTCTCGCCAATGCTGTGCATGATCTTGGAGATTCGTTTGCTTTGGGCCAGGCATGGTATTTTGAACAGGTTTCTCATGGCAAAAGCAACCCTCGATATTCTTACGGCTATAAACGGTTCTCTCTTCTCGGTGCGCTTATCAGTACCGTGGTGCTGCTCACCAGCTCCCTTGTTATTCTTGCTCAGGCCATACCCCGTATTTTTGCAGCGCATCACCCGGATGCCGGCGGAATGATTCTGCTTGCTCTTGTCGGTGTCAGCGTCAACGGTTTCGCGATGACAAAGCTGTCAAAAGATAAGGGCATGAATTCACGGGTTGTTGCCCTGCACCTGCTGGAAGATGTGCTTGGATGGGTTGCAGTACTTGTTGTTGCCATTATTCTCTACTTCTGGGATCTTCCTGTGCTTGATCCCGTTCTTGCCGTTTTGATTACCCTCTATATTCTTGTAGGCGTCATCAAAAATCTCAAGGCAATGCTGCCTGTTTTTCTCCAGGCAGTTCCGCCTGAACTTGATCTTGCCGTTATTACCCGCGAGATTGAGCAGCTGCAGCATATTCATGCGGTGCATCATGCTCATATATGGTCGCTTGATGGCGAGCATTCAGTGTTTACTGCGCACTTGGAACTCAATATTCAACTTGACGTTGAAGCCTATATGAAGCTCAAAGAAGAGATCCGAATGCTTGTGGAGCGTTATGGGCTTTTTCACTCAACAGTTGAAATAGAGTATCCCGGAGAAGCTTGTAGAAATCGAATTTCTGAATCATAAAAACATGAAAAGCCATGATAAAAAAACTGTGTGTGCTTTTACTACTGCTTCTTGCCGGATGTATGGGTATTCCGCGTGGGGTTACGGTAGTTGATAATTTTGCTATTGATCGTTTTCTCGGGACATGGTATGAAGTTGCCCGCATTGATAATTCGTTTGAAAAGGATCTCGAGCAGGTATCAGCGTTATATACACCCTCTGAAGACGGGAGTCTTAAAGTATTGAATAAAGGATATGACAGAAAAAAAAGAGAGGTGCAGACAATTGAAGGCCGTGGTGTTTTTGTCGGGGATACCCGCAAAGGAGCTTTGAAAGTATCGTTTTTCGGTCCTTTTTATGCCAGTTACAACATCATTGCGCTCGATAAGGTTGGCTACCGCTGGGCGATGGTCTGTGGCCGTGATCCCGCATATTTCTGGATTTTGTCCAAAGATCCTCAAATGGAACCAAAGCTTTTGAAGGAATTGGTTATACGTGCGAAATCATTAGGCTTTGATACTGAGCGTCTGCACTATTTTGGAAAAAATCCTTGAGCCGGATTGTTGTATGGAGGCGGATTTAAATCAGAGTTGCCGACACCTCATGCTGGAGTGACCACATTCTTTTATAGAGGCCGTCCTTTTCCATCAGCTCATGGTGCTTGCCCTCTTCTGTTATAGCCCCCTTGTCGAGCACAAGGATCTTGTCATACTGCTCCATTGCTTTCAACCGGTGTGTAATTGTAATAAGGGTTTTGCCGGAGGTAATGGCCTTAAGGGTTTCGGTAACCTCTTTTTCTGTTAGTCCGTCAAGGTTTGCTGTAGCCTCATCAAGTATTATTATCGGAGCGTTTTGCAGAAGAATACGTGCAATGGCTATTCGCTGCCTCTCTCCTCCACTGAGTTTCATACCATGCTGGCCTGTCCACTCATCAAGTTTTGAGGTGAAGTGCGGCAGGCCCGCTGCAGACAGAGCTGTTTTAAGTTCATCATCCGATGCACCGGGTTTAGCAAGAATAAGGTTTTCCCTGATTGTTTCTGCGAAAAGGTATGTTCGCTGCGAGACCAGTGACATATTGCGCCGAAGCACTTCCGGGTCTAACAGTGAAATGTTGTAACCACCGACTGAAATCTCTCCCTCCGAACAGTTCCAGAAGCGCATGAAGAGTGCTGTTAACGTTGATTTACCTGCACCGCTTGGCCCAACTATAGCAATGTGTTGGCCGGTATGTATGGAAAAAGAAATGCTGTCGAGTGTTTTCGTCATGCTCTCAGGGTATGAGAAACTCAGTCTGTCTACACTGATGTCATGGTTCGACGGAAAGGGAAGTGGAGTGGCAGGTGCTTCTGTTTCCGGCTTTGCATCGAGTATTTCAAAAAGTCGTTCCCCGGCATGTTTGTCTGCTTCGAGGTGTTTGACTGTGGCTGGCAGTGGGAGAAAAGGTTCAAACGATGCTATGACAGCCAGTGTTATGACAGCCAGTGAAATTCCGCTTATGCCTCCTGTTGAAACGGCAGGAATAAGTGCCCATAAGATGGATATGACAGCCGCGTTCATAAGAAGCCCGGTGAGTGAGTCGTGCATACCCTCTATCAAAGCATTTTTTCTTTGGAGCTCAAGTTTGCTTTTTTCGGCAGAGTGCAACTGTTCAAGGTGTTCAGGGAGTTTTCCGTACACCTGAAGTTCACCGATGCCCTGAAAAAGATCGAGAGCAAGAACCTGCTGCACGGTTTTATGCTTCATGATTCCTATCTGTACGCCACGGCTCAACCAGGCGCTGAAAAGTGGTACGCCGATGCCGGCAAGAAGATGGAAAAGCAGGATGAGTAGCGCTGCCTGTATAGAGTATACTCCAAGAAGAAACCACATCAGTGCAGCAACAAGTATTGCTGTCAATGGTGGAGCGAGAACTCTTGTATATATATTTTCAAGGCTTTGAATGTCATCAACAATACGCTGCAGGAGGTCACCGCTTTTGAAGTGCATGAGCCTTGCGGGTGCGAGCGGTTCTATGGCATCATAAAACCATAAGCGCAATTTTGTAAGAATCTTGAACGTGATGTTATGTGAGATCAGTCGTTCAGCATAACGGAGCACGCCACGAGCAAGACCGAACAATCTAACTCCTGCAATGCTGAGCTCCAGAGCTGCCATAGTCGGCTGTGAAGCCGCTTTTGCGAGGATATAAGCTGAAGTCATCAGCAGTCCAATACCGCTTCCGGTTGTGGCAAATCCAATAAGAGCAGCAAGCGCCATCCACCAGAAATATGGCTTGACGAGTGCCGTCAATCTGAAAAATATTTTCATAGTGAACTCTCCTGTTGAAGCAGCAAGGCATCACGGTAAAAGCCACCTGCCGTGAAGAGTTCATCGTGTGTTCCGCACTGGGTGATTTTTCCATGACTCAACACCACTATCTGGTCAGCAGAGCGTATTGTTTCCAGGCGGTGTGCAATAATTATAGTCGTTCGCCCTTCCATCAGTTCTTCCATGGAGTTTCGCAGCGCAGCTTCCAGCTCAGGGTCGGTATGTGATGTCGGCTCATCGAGTATCAGAAGGGGAGCGTTTTTAAGAAATGCTCTCGCAAGAGCGACCCTTTGCGCTTCTCCTCCGCTTAATCTCGACCCTTGTTCACCTATCATTGTGTTAAGTCCGTCCGGAAGAGAGGTAACAAAAGAAGCAAGGCCTGTTTTAGTAAGTGCTGCATTCATTTCCTCTTCCGATGCATTCGGACGTGCCAGAAGAATATTTTCTTTCAGGCTGGCGTTGAACAGGTAAGGGTGTTGTGGAACCCAGGATATCTGGCGATGCCACTTCTCAAGAGGAATATCATGAATTGGACAGTTGTTAATGGTAATACTGCCTGCACCTGGTTCAAGAAAGCGTAAAAGCAGGTTGATCATTGTGCTTTTTCCAGAACCGCTTGGTCCTATTATTGCAGTGGTCTTGCTTTCCGGGATGATAAAGGTTATGCCATTAATTGCCTGAAGAGTTGCTCCTGGATAGGTGTATGACAGGTTGCTGCAGACAATAGGGCACGTCCCAGCACTATCCTGCTTTAAGAAACCGGTTGTATCCCCGCCGGCAGGGGTGCTCCTGTCAAGGATGGCAAAAATCTCTTTTGAAGCACTCACGCCCTCCATACCGGCATGAAATTTTGTGCCGAGCTGTCGCAGAGGAAGATAAAAATCCGGCGTGAGCAGTAACACGAAGAGCGCATGTTGAAAGGTTAGCTTGCCATCCATCATACGCATTCCAATGCCCACAGCAATGATTGCAATGCCGATCGTTCCTACAAGTTCAAGGGTAAGCGAAGAGAGAAATGCGATTTTCAACACCCTCATGGTTGCATGGCGGAACGTTTCCCCTGTCTTTTCAATCGTATCTCGCTGCGATCTGCTCTGAGCAAAGAGTTTCAGAGTCGGGAGCCCCTGCAGCACATCGAGGAAGAACCCGCTCATTCTGCTCATGGTTTTCCACTGCTTTTCCGTCATTGCACTTGCCGATTTTCCGATCACTACCATGAAAAAAGGAATAAGTGGCGCTGAAGCAAGCAGAATCCAGCCGGAGACCGGATCAGCGGGAAAGATGGTACAGACAATCAGGAGAGGGGTAAAAAGCGCAAAAAAGATCTGGGGGATATACTGGCTATAATATGCATCGAGGGCTTCAACGCCCTTAAGCAGTGTTGTGCTGAGCCTTCCGCTTTGCACCGAACGAGTGTAGATCGGTCCGAGAGAACCTACCCTCTCTATAAGTCTGATGAATATTTTTTCACGGATTGCAATCGTTCCGCGGTTGGCTTCACTGTTGGATGCCCAGTTGAAAACCATGCGAAGCAGGCTGAAAAGCGCAAAAAAGCCCAGAAGAGGCAAAAGCTTCTCTAAACCGGTTTTTTGTATGAAAGCGCTGTCAATGACTCTGCTGAGATAAAAAGCCTGAGCTATCAGTAAGCCCGATGCGATAACTCCTGAAATCAAAGAAAAAATAAATGGCGCTCTCTCTTCTTTAAGGAGTTGAAAAAGGCGCCTGTCTATGTTCATATTTCATATATAGTTACTTGCGTATTCAGTCTGCCTGCTCTGGAATAAAGAAAAAAACGAGAACCAGAGGTAGCCGCAAATGTAAAGGCTAAGAAAATGTGTTAAAGTATGAGTAACTATAACACTGTACGCATAAAATAGGTTTAAAATAGTCCGTTTAATTGTCAAACCAAAATAGTAAACGTTCTGACTGGAATAAACTGAATGGTTTGAACTGAGGCTCAATGTAAAAAAAAGACCGGACTTTGTTGAGCCGGTCTTTTTTTATTGTATCGCTGGACTTGCTTAGCTGGAGAAATCAGCTATTGGATGTTATTTGAAGTGCTCCATTTCCTGCAAACCACCCTACAAACTCTTGGTGAGCGAATACATCCGGATTGATGTATTCATAACCTCCCATGCATTCACCGCGTAGCCGTTTCTCTGTTCCTTGCAGGTGCACTGACTATGCCCAAAAGCGCATCAATGAAGATATCTTCATCCAAAAGAGGCCAATGTATCCAATACCCCGATGGCGAAATCTCAAATGATTTTCTTTCTGTTTCAGAAGATTGATGCAGCAGAGGAGAAATCTTTTTCAGTTCAAATCTCTTGGTTGCTCCATCAATAGTTATCTCAAAAAAGTCTCCATCAAACTCTATGTTCCCAATATCATGATGTTTGTTCATTGCTGACGTCTCCTTTGAAAATCATCCCATTGTGTCTCGATGTACTCAAAATGATCGTAAATAATTTTTCTTACTTGCCTGTTATCTCTCTCCGTCATATTGTAGGAAAAAGCTTCTTCTACATGTGATTTTTTGTGGAACAATTATTGTGCGGAAATGAGTCAAGGTTTCGCTCGGCTGACGAGAGGAAAAGCATCAGGGTTGCGAATTGATTCAATGGGAAGTTCAATATCTAAAAATGGCCAATATAAATGCTCTGAGTGATGGAGTTCTACATTGCAGATTTTGCCAACAGGAGCCTCTTTAAACCAGGGGAACTCTGCGTATGGTAAAAATAGCTCTTCTTCTCCAATCAAAATCCAGAAGCCATAAGTAGAAATATTTGTCACTTCAACAAGGGAAGTGCTGATGCCATGCGTTTTGTATTGTATGAGTTGAATCTCTTCGTGATATAATACGCAAATTTTAAATCGTCTAAAACTTCCTCACCACCCCTTCACCATAAACCACACACCAGTCATAATCATAATAATACTTGCCATTCTGTAAAATCGTTTCCTCATTTTGTTGCTGACAGTATTAACTGCCTTTCCCACAAGAATGAGCGCCGGGGTCGTTCCTGTGCCGAAGAACATCATCATTATGGCACCTTGAATCATTCCGGCAAAGGGATACTCTGACTCCATGCCGCTTCTCGCAGCGGCCAGCAGGGCTGTATAGGTAAGGCCACAAGGAAGAAAACCGAGGACGACTCCCATCGGGTAATAGGAACCAATGGATCGAGGGACCTTGAAGAGCGCCATAATCTTTTGCATGACTGAGCTGCCGGGGTTGCAGCTATTTTTTTGAGGGAGTGGCAGCCACTCTGCTGTAGAAAGTCCCATGAGGATTATTGAGAGTCCCGCTATGATCATAATGGTATGCTGGAGTTGCTCGATAGAGGCTGCAAGGACAAGAAATGATCCGGAGAGTCCTGCTGCTCCACCCAGGATTGTATACGTGGTGACTCGCCCCAGATTGTAAAGGATGTGATGGCGTAATCCTTGACGCGTTTCACCAAAAGTGAGTGTTGCAACAACCGGGCCGCACATGCTGATGCAGTGGCCGAACCCTCCGGCTAATCCGGCAAGGAGCATGGCGAGAAAGGGTGCGCTGCTCATGGGCTTTTTTTCTCGGTGGGCTTTGCCTGTTTTGCCGGTTCGTCGTCATCGTCAAGCATTCGGTATTTAGGCGCTTCCGCGTCGTCGAACTGACCGCTTTTGACTGCCCAGATAAAGAGAAGCCATGCGGCGAATCCAACAAAAAGACCTATGCCGATCAGGTAAAAGGTGGAGCTCATTATTAGCTTTGTCAGATTTTTTTCAGCCGCAAAGAGTTGCCTACTACAACAAGCGAGCTGACCACCATCAGCAGTGCGGAGATCATGGGGTGAAGAACTCCCGACATGGCAAGTGGCAACGCTATGAGATTATACGAAAAGGCCCAGAAAAGGTTTTGCCTGATGATGGAAAAACATTGTGAAGAGCTTTTGATCAAGGTGTTTATAAGTCTGAGATTATCGCCCAGTATAGCAACGCTGGCGCTCTCCAGAGCAATGCCGGAAGCATGGCCAAGGGTGACTCCGATATCGGCTTCTGTCAGCGCTGGGGCGTCGTTGATGCCGTCGCCCACCATCATGACAAACTCCCCCTTCGCTTTCAGCGAGCGTATCACCGCTGCTTTTTCGAGCGGTCCGAGCCCGGCCTCTACTTCGGTTATGCCGCATCTGGCTGCGATGTAGTCGGCAACTCCACGGTTGTCGCCGGTCAGTATCTTCAGTGCAAGCCCTTTTTTCCGCAACCCTTCAATCAGAGGAAGAGCATCGCTTCGAAGGTCGTCAATCATGCCGATCACTCCGGCAAGCTTGTTGCCGCAGGCTACCATTACCACTGTTTTGCCTTCATCTTCGAGTAATGCGGTGCGAGCTCTCTGTTCATTATCAATCTGAACTCTCTCCTCATCCATGAAGGCTCTTGAACCAGCCCGCCAGAGGGCTCCTTCAATCACCCCTGCGACTCCTCTGCCTGGTGTAGCCTTGAACTGCTCTGTTGTAAGGAGTTCCCCCTGCCATGCAGCCACAAGCGTGCGGCCGGTCGGGTGCTCTGAAGCGGTTTCAAGCGCAGCTACATGTTGCAGGAATGAAGGGGAGATGCCGTAGTCATGCAGGTCGGTTATGGAGGGCTTGCCGGTAGTGATGGTGCCGGTTTTGTCAAGTATCACCATGGTTGTTTTGGACACGGTTTCAAAAATATCTCCCCCTTTGACCAGAATTCCTCTCTTTCCTGCACTCGTTGTCCCGACAAGAATGGCCAGTGGAGTAGCGAGACCCAAGGCACAGGGGCAGGCGATGACGAGCACTGAAACGGCGTTCATCAGAGCGGTCACGGTGCTGGCCGAGGTAAGCTTCCAATAGAAAAAGGTGGCAAAGGCGAGAACAATGGTTGCCGGTACAAAATATCCGGCAGTTTTATCAGCAATGCCCTGAATTGGAGCCTTGCGGGCCTGAGCCTCCTCAACAGTGTGTATAATCTGGGAGAGCAGGGTGTTGCCTGCATTGCCTGTGACGCTGATGCTGAGCCGACCGTTCATCGAAAAACTTCCTGCAAAAACCTTGCTGCCCGGCTCTTTCAATACAGGATTTGACTCTCCGGTCAGCATCGCTTCGTTCACTTCCGCCTCACCTTCAACCACAGTGCCGTCCAGCGGAATCCTGTCGCCGGGGATGATCTCAATCCGATCTCCGATCTTCACCGAGGCAATGGGCACCATGTTGGTTTCGCCGTTCCTGGAGAGTAGCAGAGCTTCATGTGGCTGCAGTTCAGCCAGTTCGGCAATGGCGTTACTCGCTTTTAGACGTGATCCCGCTTCCAGAAATCGGCCAAGAATAATGAAGGTGATGATCATGGCCGAAGTGTCAAAAAATATTTCCCCTCCGTAAGCGATCATTGCAATGCTGTAGCAGTAGGCCGAGAGTGTTCCGAGTGTCACGAGTACATCCATGTTCAGCCTCAAGCGCCTTAGCGATCGAAAAGCACTTGAAATAAAGGGATAACCCGAATAGAAAACCACGGGTGTGGCCAGAGCCCATGAAATGAGTTGAAAGGCAAGCCGGTATCGAGCCTCGATCCCCTCGAAAAATCCGGCATAGAGCCCGGCAGTAAAGAGCATGAGCTGCATGGAAAAAAATCCCGCGGTACCGAATCGAAGCAGCAGATCCTGTTTCTCTCTGGCAAAAAGATCAGCAGACGCGTTGCCATGGCAGGGGTGGGGCAGATAGCCGATAGATCGGATTGCATTCAGAATGTGCTCGAGGCTGACTTTTTCACTATTCCAGATGATGATCGCTTTGTGTGTGGCATAGTTTACCCTGATCGAAACAACACCGTCAAACTTCACTAAAAACTTTTCGATGAGCCAGACGCAGGACGCGCATCGGATACCTGACAGTAGCAGTTCAATCTGGTGTTCGTTACCGGTGATGCAGACGGTGTCGCTGAAGGCCGAGGCATGCAGCTTTACTTCTGTTGCCGGAGGGCCTGGTTGCCAGTCGCAACGCTGGTTATAAAAGGCATCAAGGGAGTTGCTGTGGATAAGTTTATAAACACCAAGGCATCCTTTACAGCAGAATACTTTGTTCTCTCCGTTTATCTCGACGATAATGGCCGATGCCCTGCTGGTTTCCTGGAGGCAATGGGTGCAGGAAACCGGCTCCGTCCGGGATGTATCACTCTCTGACATTAAAGGAAAGTGACGGATTTTTAAGTTCATCGGAGAGAATAGTCACCTGCCGGAGTGTCCGCCTGCTCATGCACCGGACAATAATTCCCTTTCCTTCATAGAAACAAGCGCCTTTTTTTTCAAGCAGGACCTGATTTTTACCCATCTGCATCCCAGGCATTGAAAGATCGAGCATCAGTTTGTCCGGGAGTTTGTCGCACGGTATTACCGTCAAGCTGAAAGTAATCTCTTTCATAGCTTTGACCGGTTTCGGTTCCATGTTGAGCGTTATGGTGTGATTGCCTGCCTTGATAGTGCAGGCCCCCTCGTGCATATTACTCTCTTTTGCCATGAGCCTGCTTCCTGAAATAAGGAATAGAGCTGAGAGGAAAAAAGCGCGCAATGCATTTATTTGACGTCGAAAAACCATTTTTTACTGGCGATAAGTTGCTGCTGCTGCTTGAGGTCAACTCTTGCAAACCACACACCCTTGAAGGGAATGGTTGCGGTTGTCTGGTAGATGCCCGGAGAGAGTTTTTGCATAATCATTGTCGAGTCGTAAAGGGTGCTGGAAAGGTTGCCGATGAAAAGTGAGAGTGCAACATTCCCAAGCGGTTTGCCGTGCGATGTTGCGTTCACCCGAATGACATTATCTCCCGGTTTCAGCGTGTCGGGCAGGCTTAAAGCTATTCCAAGTTTTTCTTCAGTAGCTTTTGCCTGAAAATAGCGGCTGCTGTTTTCGTAATAGTTGTTATCTACCAATCCGTCAGCACTTTTGTAGGCGATATAGATGCCGCATCCCATGGCAAAGAAAAAAATCGGGTAAACGATGTAGAAAAAGAGCTTCATGGAAAACCGGTCTCCCTGCTGATTGAAATTTCTCCACCGGAGATCTTGAGATGCAAGAGCTCCAGCTTGCCTTTTGATTTGACCAATATACCTCCGTTCGTGGCAGAAAATGGCTCCAGCCTGAGTGAATGCTCACCAAGAAGCATGACGTTATCCGGCGAGGAGAGTTCAAGTGTAAGCTCTTGTCCTCCATTGTTATAAATGGTGTATGAGTATCTGTTCAATCCCGATGGAAGGAGAGCATTGTCGCGGATAATGAAAAAGTCAACGGGTGGACGGTTCAAGAGAAGCAGGATAAGAACGATTGCCGCAAAGGCTGTTGCGCCCCCAAGCCAGAAAGTTTTCGGCCGAACTACTTTCCCTTTATAGTTCGGGAAGGGCGGCATACCTCTTTCTTCACTGAGTACCCTGCAGGCGTCAATACACTCAGCGCAGGCAATGCATGCAGAGTTCAACCCTTGTTTGATATCGATACCCACCGGGCATACCCGGACGCACTCATTACACTTCATGCAGGTAGCATCACGAGAAACATCATACTCAATGACAAGGGTATCCTTGTCGAAAAGAGCATTCTGCAGCATGGCGTAGGGGCAGATTGAGGTACAGAATCTTCTTCCAAAAAACGCAAGTTCAAGGTAGACAGCCAGCCATAGAACAAGAAAAAATGAGGTAATGGTTGATGAAACAAAGAGACTATTTATCGTTTCAAGAGGCGGCACAAAGTACCAGACCATGGTGAGCGATACAAGAGCGGAAAGGGGGACAAGAAGAAAAATCTGAACTTTTTTCAGGCTTTTTCTGCCGAACAGCTTTGCAATGCTTTGGCTTATATCGAGCAGTACCGTCTGGGGGCAGAGCCAGCCGCACCAGATTCTGCCGAAAATCACAGTCACAAATGCAATGAACAGGAGAAAAAACAATACAACCCCGACAATAAGATAGAACTCCCTTATCCAGATGACCGAACCGAAAACATAGAGCTTGAGTGTTGGAATGTCAAACCGGAGTGCACTTTGGCCCCTGATTGAAAGAAACGGCAGACCGGTAAGGATGACGGCCTGTAGTGTCTCGATAGCTCTTCTGTATTGTTTCCACAAAATGGCAAGCTCCTGACTTGGCGCACATTATTTTTTTCTCAGTGACTCCAGAAATGCTATTGTCTTGCTGACTTTTTCTGAGCCGATCTGCTGAAGAAATGGGGGCATTCCGTTCGGGCGCCCATTGGCAATGGATTCATAGATATCCTTCCAGGTTGCTCCGAACTTCAGTGTTGTTAAGGTCAGATTCGGGCCGATTCCGCCTGTTGCATCACTGTTATGACAGGGTGCACAGGTGTTGGCAAAGAGCTCTTTACCCTCCTTGATGGCCTCTTTATCACCGGAATACTGTTTGACGGCAACAGAGTGCGTTGTTTTGGCTGCAGATGCCATCTCCTTGTCAAACTCCTTGTAGAATGACCATCCGGAAATAGCCGGTGTATAGGAAACGATATATCCCAGAAGAAAAATAATTCCTCCAATAAAAACCAGCAGCCATCCTTTGGGGATCTTGTTATGGCTTTCCTGCGGTTCTCCGGCTTCATGCATGGTCATATCCTTTTCACTCTATTCAATGTTTTCAGTTATCGTCATCAAGCATTCTGTGTTTTGGATCCTCAATCTTCTCTTTCCGTTTTGGATTGTAGTAATACGCTATGATTCCTCCTGAAATAATGGCGAGAAACACGGTGAACAGCACATAAGCCAGACCTGAAACATTCATTTTGCAGCCTCCATCTTTTTGACATCCCGTCCAAGTTTCTGAAGATAGGCAATCAGGGCGTCCATCTCGGTAAGTTGCTTACGCAGCTCCACCGGTGTTATTTTCTCACGGCTATCTTTTGATGGATACCTTTCATCAGTGACAGTCAAGCGGTATTGGTCGATCTGTTGGCGAACATCGCTTTCAGAGTAGCCATAGCCTAAGATGGAAGTTTTTTTGAACGAATACCCGGTGTCGAGCCGGTTTTTGGCAAGCCAGCCGTAAGGTGGCATGTTGGACTTTTCAAACATGCTTTGAGGGCTGTCGAGATGTTTGTAATGCCAGGAATCAGGATATTTCCCTCCCACTCTGTTCAAATCAGGCCCTGTGCGGCGGGAGCCCCAGAGGAATGGTCTGTCGTAAGCGAACTCCTCTGGTTTTGAGTATTCTCCATACCGGAGCACCTCTGTTCTCAGCGGTCGAACGGTCTGTGTGTGGCAGTTGTTGCACCCCTCACGCATATAAATGTCGCGTCCCTCCTGTTCTACGGCAGTGTATGGCTTTATGTAGGCGCTGACCGGTTGTGTCGAAGGCATGAAAAGAGGAATAAAAACGGTCACTGTAGTACCGATCAGGATGACAACGGCTGCAAGCACAGCAAAAACAACCGGTTTTGAAGTGATTCCCATGATGCCAGCTCCTGTTTGTTGATGTATCGGTTATGCTTCTGCCTGGTTCGGCTGTTTCCTGACGGTCATAATCAGATTCCAGACAAACACCAGTATGCCGATAAAGTAGACGACCCCTGCACCAAACCGCAACTTGTAATAGGGGTAAAGAGATGTTACTGTATCAAGAAAATTATACATCAGCGAACCATCCGGGTTGGTGGCTTTCCACATGGCCCCTTGCTGGATACCTGCGATCCACATGGTGATGGTCCAGGTGAACTGGCCAACCAGAATCAGCCAGAAATGGGTGTTGGCAAGTTTAACGCTGTATATCTCCGTATTGGTAATGCGTGGAATCATGTAGTAAAATGAAGCCGAAATGACCATGGTTACCCATCCCATTGTTCCCATGTGAACATGGCCGACAACCCAGTCGGTATAGTGAAAAAATGCATTGAGGGTTCTCAGTCCCTGCAATGGTCCCTGAAGTGTCTGGAGACCGTAAAAGGTGATGCCTGCAATAAAGAACTTGACCAGATAATTTGTGCGCATCTGATCCCAGTTCCCCTGGAGTGTGTAATAGCCATTGACCACCGAACCCCATGAGGGGGCAATCAGAAATATGCTGAAGGCAATCGCAACTGTCTGGATCCATTCAGGAAGGGGGGTCAGCATAAGGTGGTGTGCTCCTGTCCAGAGATAGGCAAAGTTAAGTGCCCAGAAGGAGACTATGGAAAGCCTGTGACTGAAGATAGGCAGTCCTGTCGATTTCGGCAGGAAATAATAGAACATTGCAAGTATCGGAACGGTAAAGATAAACCCGACAACGTTGTGCCCATACCACCATTCCACATTGGCGTCGTTTGCCCCTGCATAGACAGTGTAGGATTTGAAGAGGGTTACAGGGATTTCAAGGTTGTTGACAATATAAAGAATGGCAATGGCCACCGTCATGGAAATAATGTACCATAGTGAGATGTACATCTGCTTTTCCTTCCGTTTGATCAGCGTGCCGAAGACATTGATGGCAAACATGACCCAGAACACCACGACGCCTATATCAAGAGGCCATTCAAGTTCAGCATACTCTTTTGTGGTATTCATTCCGGCAAAGAGACTCAGGGCCCCCAGGGCTATGACGGTATTGAAGAGGTAAAGATGAGCTTGAGCAAGACGGGGAAAGAGTAAGGGTATTCGTGTAAGGCGTTGCAGAATATAATAGGATGTCGCAAAAATTGCCGCCAGTCCGAAGCCGAGTCCCAGGCCATTGGTATGAACCACTCGAAGACGCCCGAAACTGAGCCAAGGAGTGAGGTTTAAGGCTGGATTGAACATTTCAAAGGCAATCCAGAGGCCGACAAGGAGTCCAACGACAAGCCAGAAGAGTGCAGAAAAAGCAAAACCACGTACAATTGCAAAATTGTATTTTTCACTACCCGTTTCGTTCATGCCATCCTCCGGTTCTTTTGGAAGCAAAAAAAGGGAATGTCGAATTGCAAATGAATCAAAATGAACGGTTATTTCTGGTTGTGCTATAAGAATCCCTGAAACTCATAATACAACTTAATCAGGGCTGAAATAATAAAACCGGGTAGTATGTACCCGGTTTAAAAAATAAAAATGATCAGCCGTTTGTTTCACCTTCCGGTTATCGTTTCTAAACGATAAGTTTCAGTTCACTCTCATAGTTTCCTACAACAGCCTTCTTATCGGTGATGATACCTCTGAGGTATTTTCCCGGAGTGACATCAAAGGCATAGTTAAGCACAGGAGTGGTCGCAGTGGCAACCTGAGTTCCGAAAATAGTTCTCAGTTCATCAGCATTACGCTCTTCAATCGGAATCTGTGTGCCATCAGTGAGCGTGATATCTATTGTGGATACCGGTGCTGCAATGTAGAACGGAAGATTATGGTGCCAGGCGCTTATGGCATGAGCACAGGTGCCGATTTTGTTTGCGGTGTCGCCGTTCGCAGCAATTCTGTCAGCTCCTGCGATACCGAAATCAATCATCCCTTTCTGCATCAGAAATGCCGAAGATGAATCTGAAATGGAGATGAAGGGTATTTTTTCCTGCTCAAGCTCCCATGCTGTCAGACGAAGCCCCTGCAAGAGCGGGCGGCTTTCGGCCGTAATGACTCGTTCAATCAATCCTTCCTGCCACGCAAGTTTTATAACACCGAGTGCTGTGCCGGAACCTCCGGTTGCAAGAGTGCCGGTGTTGCAGTGGGTCAGAACGTTGAGTTTACGTGTCTTCAGAATTTCAGCAAGGTCACTCTTGATCAAATCAACGCCGTGCCGCGACATGGCATCGCAGTTGGCGATTTCATCATCATGGATTTTCCGGGCTGCTGCCATCATTTTAGCAAACAGAGCCTCGATTGTATCGCTCTGAAAATGCTCGTCATAGACCCGTTTCAGGCGTGCAGTTGCAAAAAAGAGATTGACTGCAGTCGGGCGCGAGGCCTCCACGTCAGCGATAAGTGTTCCGAAAAACCGGGGGAACTCCTCTTTGCTTCCCTGAAAGCTGTTGATCCCGAGTATGACCGTATAGGCTGCAGCTACACCGATAAGAGGTGCGCCACGTACAGCAAGCGTTTTAATAGCCTCTATCGCCTCCTGATGGCTTCTGGTTGACACATATTCCTCTCTCAGAGGCAGATAACGCTGGTCCAGATAGCGAAGGGTCTTGTCATTGAACGAAATGGCGTCTATCATACTTTTTAATGAAAGTTAAAGGTTAGCAACAACTGCTTTGAAGATGGTTGTCATTTTTGGTTCCGCATGATTAGATACCTCAATGATCTCTTCAATACTGACAGCTTTAAGGTTGTCAGGGAAGCATTCATCGGTAATGATGGACATGCCGAAAACTTCTGTTCCCTGATGCACTGCCGCAATCACTTCAGGAACCGTAGACATGCCTACCACATCAGCTCCAAGCGCTCTAAGCATACGGTATTCTGCCCTTGTTTCAAGACATGGACCTGAAAGAGCAATATAGACACCACGCTGAAGCTTTATTTTGTGATCAAGAGCAACCTTTTCAGCAAGCTCAAGGATACGGGGCGAGTAAGGGGCGCACAAGTCAGGGAAGCGCGATCCGATTTGAGCGTCGTTAGGCCCGATCAGAGGATTTCCTCCAAGCAGGTTGATATGGTCGTCAATCAGCATGATATCACCTTTTCTGTACGATGGGTTCAGGCCGCCACAAGCATTGGTGATGCCGAGGGTTTTAACACCGAGATACTTCATGACCCTTATCGGAAAAACAATCTGATGCATGCTGTAGCCCTCATAAAAATGGAAGCGGCCCTGCATTGCAACTACTTTCTTACCGGCAAGTGTCCCAAAAATCAGTTTACCGTGGTGTGTTTCCACCGTAGAGACAGGGAAGTTCGGGATATCACTGTAGTCGAGCGATAACTCGATCTCTATCTCTTTAGCCAGCCCCCCGAGACCTGTCCCTAAAACAATCCCTATCGGGTATTCACCCGCTGTTTTTTTTCTGATAAAGGCGACCGCTTCCTGGATTTTTGCCTGTTGTGAGATCATGATACGGTGGTTTTTATAGGTTAATAACTTACGTTAAAGGGTGTTAAAGTAAATGATATTGTCATAGTAAGAACCATCTACAGGTATGGATTCGTTAGCGTCAGGGCATTATTCTTCATCGCCAGCCGAAAATTGCTGATCCGACGCGAATCATGGTTGCCCCTTCTTCAATAGCCGCTTCAAAATCGCCACTCATTCCCATGGAAAGTTCAGTAAGCTTCAGCGGGTCAGGAGATATCTTTTTTAACTCCCCCAGCAGTATGCGAAGGTTACGGAACTCCTGCCGTGCTTTTTTTATCTCTGGAGATGCTATGGTCATAAGACCACGAAGGTTGATATTCGGCATACGGAAGAGAGTTTCCGCTGATGCCAGAACCTCATCATGCTGCATTCCGTACTTTGATGTCTCGCCGGAAGTGTTGACTTCAAGCAGATAGTCAACATGCAGATTGTGCTGAACTGCCCGTTTTGAAAGTTCTTCAGCAGTCGAAAGCTTGTCGATACCGTGCACAAGAGTCACTTTATCGATAATAAAGCGCACCTTGTTTGATTGCAGATGGCCTATAAAATGCCATTTGACAGGAATCTTTTCGAGTATTGGATCCTCGTACTTTTCCAGAAACTCCTGAACATAGCTCTCTCCAAATTCAATCTGCCCTGCAAGAAAAGCCTCTTTAATCAGCGACGCAGGTTTGGTTTTGGAAACAGCAATCAAGCGGACAGATTCAAGCGGTCTGCCTGCCGAGAGGCAGGCAGCTTTTATCTGCTCCTGAATATCATGAATGTTAACAGCAATACTTGCCATGGTTTGGTCGTCAGGACTTTACCACAGGTACAATGGTGGTTATAATGACAGGTACAAGAGGGTTGTCATTGGGATCGGTCTTGACTGCCGCAACTTGTTCCACAATATCCATTCCTGATTCTACCACACCGAATACAGTATACTGACCGTCAAGAAAGCCATTGTCGTTGTGATTAATATAGAACTGGCTGCCTGATGAAGCCTTCTGCGGGTTATTGTCTCTTGCAGCAGCAAGTGTCCCTTTTTTGTTTGGATGCTTTATCTCAGCAGGTATTCGGGTTGAGGGTCCGCCTGTGCCATGCAGGGAGCGCTTTTCCTCATGTCGCGACAGTGGATCTCCAGTCTGGATCATGAATCCCTCGATAACCCGGTGAAACCGGATACCATCGTAGTAGTTTTCCCCAACCAGTTTGGCAAAGTTATCCCTGTGAAGAGGAGTGTCGTCATACAGAGAGATGGTGATGTCACCAAGAGTTGTTTTGATAATGAACTGTTCTGGCATAATAAGCTTATTTAAACCTGATGGGATAAGTACGAATAAGAGTTAAAGAACGTTATTTCAGTTTTCCGGAAATTTTCCAGAGCGATCGCTGTGCCAAAGCTGCACCGGTTGACCCCGGGTAGTCGGCTATAATTCTTGTATAAAGCTCCGATGCTTTCTGAAGCTGGTTTAAAGCTTGATAACTGTCGGCGGCATGAGCAAGATATTGTGCTTTGAGTACCGTGTTTTCAGCCTTTTTTGAAGCCTCCTGATAAGACTCGGCAGCAAGACTCAACTGATTTTTTCCGACGTATGAGTCTGCGGTGCCAGCCAGAGCGGCAGCGGCAAGGTCTTTGTTTTCAATCGAAACGGATTTGAAAACCTTTAAGGCTGAATCAAAATCCTTGATTGAATAATAGGCATTGGCAAGCAGTAACGTGGCCATATTTCCGCTTGGAGTCCCGCTATAGTCATCGGAAATCTTTTTCAGTCCGGAAATCTTTGCTGCTCCGTTAATGGCCGTTTTATACTCTCCGCGGTCAAGAACTGGAGCTATCCTTGACAGTTGCAGTGCAGCTTCCTCTTCACTGGTTTTCTGATGCTGCATCCAGAAGAATGTTCCCCCGCCGGCACACAGGAGCAATACAATGGCAGCAATAATTACGGCTTTATATTTAATGGCAACATAGAGCAAATTGTCCTCTGCCGATGGTTTCGCCTGCTGTTGAACGGGAGCGCCTGATTCTATTTCTTTCATAATTTATTTTCTGGTTGCTCTAATCAGTTGTGGGTTACCGGAAGCTTCTTGCCCGGTATTCCGGCCTCAAACCTAAGCAAGTTTGCCTGAATTTCAAAATAATTGCGTAGTGAAGCCTGGTAAACATCCCGAGGTGTTATGGTGCTGATAATCTAAACAATTCAAAGGTATTCTGTGCAATGACTTTCGCGGCTTCCATCAGGGGTATCCCCCTGATAAGAGCAATCTTAGCAGTGACAATGGGAACAAAGGAGGGCTCGTTTCTTTTTCCCCTGTAGGGAGCAGGCGAAAGGTAAGGTGCATCGGTTTCCGTAAGTATATCAGCAAGTGCAACATTTCTGATAACCTCCGGCAGTTGAGAGTTTTTGTAGGTCACCGTGCCGGGTATTGAGAGCTTGAACCCCTTCCTGATGCACTCCTGAGCTATAGCGGTATCCCCCGAAAAGCAGTGCATCACTCCGCGCATGGCTGAATGGCTCTCTTCAGTAAGGATCTGCAGCATATCTTCCCATGCATCACGGCAATGGATAACTACCGCCATATCAAGAGTGCGCGCAACTCTCAGCATCTGGCGAAACGCATCCTGCTGTGCCTGCCGATTATAGTCAGGATAGTGGTAGTCGAGTCCTATTTCGCCGATGGCGACAACTTTCGGTGACTTTGCAAGAGCTTCAAGTTCTCCAAAAACGCTCTCATGAATCGCGGCTGATGCTTCGTGGGGGTGGAGGCCGACATTTGCAAAAATAAAATCGTACTCACCGGCAAGTTCAATTGATTTTCTGCTGGTCGCCACATTAATGCCCGGATCAATGAGCACCGTGACCTGCTCTTCAGTCAAACGCGCAATAACTTCTTTCCTGTCAAGGTCAAACTCGGGGAATGACAGGTGACAGTGAACATCAACGAACATTTTTCCTCTCTGTTGGAATACTCTCAGGAAAGATTTTGTTATGAAAAAGAATCAGCATGCAGGCGCCTATTGAAATAGCCGAGTCCGCCACATTGAAAATAGGCCATAATGAGAGGTAGGTGCCAAAAATATTTCCGTGATAAAGGTCAAAATAAATGAAATCAACAACACGGCCTATGATCACCCTGTCAATCATATTGCCGGCGCCGCCGCCGACGATGAGCGCAAAAGGGATAAGGAAAAGATTCGTCCGGTTTTTTGAGAGTATGACATACAACAGAACAACGACAGTGATAACTCCTGTCAGAAGAAGGAGAACTGCTGGTGATGCAAACTCCATCCCGAAAGCCATCCCTTTGTTTTCAGTATAGGTAAGCGAAAGCAGGTCAGGAATTATGGAGATGCTTTGAGCGGCATCCCTGAGAGCCTTTATGGCAAGTTTTTTTGTCAGTTGATCAACAGCGACAACAAAAAGAATAATCGTGAAAAACAATTTCATGAGTGCGACTTAAAAGCATGTTTATTGTTGTGAAGACGAGGTCTCACTCGGCAGTGTTCTGTTGAATTTCATCAAGAAGAGCCTTTCTGACAGAAGATACCGGCATCTGCTTTCCGGTCCATAGTGTAAATGACCGTTCAGCCTGCCCGATAAGCATTTCTATACCTGATATGGTTATGGCGCCTGCCCGCTCAGCTGCCTGCAAAAGAGGAGTCATAAGAGGGTTGTATACCATGTCATAAACAATCTGGGTCTGGGTGATCAACCGGCTGTCCAAAGGGATAATGCTTGTGATGCCATGATTGTCCCGACCTCTGGTTCCGATAGGTGTAGCGTTGACGATAACAGTGCACTCCCTGATTTTTTCCAGTTGATCCTGCATGACTATTGTGACAGGAAAAGCGGCTTCACAGCCGGTTTCATTGAGGAGTTCCCTGGCTTTTTTTGGGTCGCGGACAAAAAGCAGAATCTCTTTTGGCAAAAAAAATCGTTTAAATGCCTCAATGGCTGCCAGAGCAGCTCCGCCTCCACCGAAAATGCCGACTTTGTTACCCGTTATGCGTTCTTTATAGCCAAGGAGAGGTGTTGCAAAACCTGCAATATCGGTGTTATGTCCTATAAGTCTGCCATCTTGATTAACAATGGTATTGACTGCCTTTATAGATGACGCTTCCTCTGAAAGTTCATCAAGAAAAGGTACGACGTTTTTTTTGTAGGGGATGGTAACATTAAATCCGGCGATGCCGAGTGCTTTTGCTCCCCGAAGGGCATCAGGTATCAGATCAGGATCAGCAATGTTGAAGACGGTATAATAATAGGGGATGCCGAGTATTTTGCATGCCGTATTATGGATAAGAGGGGAATATGAATAATCCACTGCACGGCCGATAAGGCCGAGTATTTTTATTGCTTTCGTCATGCAGGAGTTTCGCAGTCGCTATATGATCATGAAATACCGAGCATCAGCCTGACCGAATCCTGCTGATAAAGTTCTGGAAAAGTGCTCTGAAAAAGCTGTTTCTTATCCGGATCAATCTTGAACGCTTTACTTAATGCCTTCAGTGTACTGAGTTTATCGCCCATGGCAAAATAAGCTGCAGCAATTTCAAAATGAGCATCAGCTGAAAGTGGCTGAAGCTTGAGAGATTGCTGGAGCGCATCGATAGACTCATTTATCTGGCCGGCCTCTCTGAGAACGATTGCAAAATCAACCCATATCTGTGGACTTTCAGCATCAAGCTTTATAATATCACGATAGGTCGCTATGGAGTTCTCAAGATGATTGAGATTGTACTCAATCTCCGCTTTAAGTAACAGGAACTCAATACTGTCCGGTACTGTTTTCAGAGCCTCCTCAGTTGCGGTATATGCCTCTTCGTACTCTTCGAGAGCTTCATGACAGCATGCAAGAGCAAACCATGCATCAGCAAAATCATCGTTTCCCTCTATACAGCGACTGTAGCAGTGTATTGCTTCGCCATACTCCTCAAGTTCTTCATACGCTATGCCGAGATTATAAAGCGCATTCATATCATCCGGTTCATACTCCAGAGTTTTAAGGTAGCTTTCAGCAGCTTCCTCGATACGTCCTGTAATGGCAAGGACGTTTGCCCTGTTATACCAGGCCGAACTGAAATCATCAGAAATAGCCAAAGCCATGTCGTACGAGTCAAGTGCCTCGTCATAGCGCTTCATTTTGCTCAGCACAAGACCATTGTTGTACCACGCATTAATATTGTACGGGTCCTGATCAAGAGTTTTGCGGTAGCAGGAGGTGCTTGCATCAAGATTTCCAAGAATATCCTTGCAGTAGGCAAGTTCATACCATGCATCAGCAAAATCAGGATCAATTTCCAGGGAACGCTCAAAATTCGATTCAGCCTCAGTGAAGCGTTCAAGCCTCTGCAGAATTATCCCATGATAGTAATGGTACTCCTTTTCAATAGAGGAGTCTACAATTATCTCACTCAGCTCATCAAGTGCCTCATCAAGACTGCCGGTATTAAAGTATGCCAGCGCAAGATTCAGTTTCATTTCGCTGTCTGAGGGACTGAATACAACTGCTTTCTGAAACGCTTTAAGAGCGTCATCAAAGCAGCCGTTCAGGGTCAGGCAGTTGCCGAGGTGGAACCAGGTTTCTGTATTGAATGGCGCGATATCTTCAAGACGGTGAGCTACTGCAAGCGCCTCAAGCAGAAATCCATCCTCATTATATTGGCTGACCCGGTCAAGAAGATCATCCGAATCAAACATGGAATCAAGGCCCTCAAGATCAGGCGGTTCTTTTCCTGACGACCCTGCAGGGTAGTGGTGATTATCGTCAAAAAAATCAGGTGCGTTCATAAACAATCGTAAAGAGTTTCTCTATCGGCGGTCATATTCTCGTTCCACAAATATAACAGAATTTTATTAAGAAACATTCTGTCAGCTCGGCCAGAGGAGGAGCATAAACATTCATGGGTTATAAAAACGGTATACAGTTTCGGCAATTTTTCCTCCTGTTGCAGCACAGAGTTCTTCGATTGTAGCTTGAGAAATAGCATTAACGGAGCCGAAGTGCTGGAGCAGTTTGAATGCAGTTTTTTCTCCAACTCCAGCAATGGTCGTGAGTTCGGTCTGCAAGGTTCTCTTTGTCCTCAGTTTCCTGTGATAGGTAATGGCAAAACGGTGGGCTTCATCGCGAAGCTGCTGGAGCAGTTTTAGCGCCGGCGAAGTTTTCGGCAGGTTGAATGCATCAGCGGTTTCAGGTAAAAATATTTCTTCAATACGTTTTGCCAGGCCGATTATGGAAATCGATAAACCAAGGGTATTAAGGGTATGAAAAGCAGTGTTTACCTGACCTTTTCCTCCGTCAACGACAATAAGATCAGGCAGAGGAAGTTCTTTTGAAAGTGAGCCGCCGAAACGACGCAGAATTACCTCCTTCATGGCAGCATAATCATCTGACCCCTCAAACGTATGCAGTTTAAATTTTCTGTAATCAGATTTTTTTGGTTTTCCTTTCTCAAAACAAACCATTGAACTTACGTAATCAGTGCCTTGAAGATGAGAATTGTCAAAACACTCTATTCGCTGAGGGATTTTAGGAAGGTGCAGCAACTGCTTGAGGGCGGTAATGCCATAGTGCTCCCGGGCGATCTCACCCCGCTTCTGTTTCTGGATAAGGAACTCCTCAAGGTGATGTCGCGCATTTTGCCGGCACATTTCCACCAGATGCGCTTTTTCACCGATCTGAGGAACAAGGAATCTGATATTTTTTTTCTCTTGATTTTCCTCTTTTTGTTTTTCCGCAATAAATGCCCTCAATGCATCCTCCTCATCCACAGCAAGCTCTTCCTGCAGAAGGATTTCATCAGGAATCAGCTCCAGTGTTTCCAGATAGTACTTCTCAACAACTCTTGCCTGGAGTTCGCCCTCTGTTTCCCCATTGGTATTATTTATATACATGTGTTGCGATCCCAGCAGCTTCCCCTCGCGTATTTTAAAAACCACTCCGCACCCTTCGTTTTCCCCTGATGCAACAGCAAAAACATCCCGGTCAAGTCCATCCCCGGCAACCATTTTCTGCCGTTCCGCATAGCGCTTCAAGCTCTCAAGCTGAGCTTTTATTTCAGCAGCCTGTTCGAACTTCAGCTCTCGGGCCATTGTCTGCATTGACTCAGTGAGTGAGCGTATCATGCTTGAGGTTTTTCCTTTCAGCAGACGTTTAATCTCACTGATCATTCTGAGATACTCCTCCTCAGCTACAAGTCCTTCACATGGACCTTTGCATTTATGGATGTGGTAGTCAAGGCAGACCTTGTATTTTTTTGATGCAATATTTTCCTCACTGAGACGGTATTTACAGCTCCGTAGAGGGAATATTGATCCGATAAGATCAAGAATAAGGCGAAGTTGACGAGCTTCCGTATAGGGGCCGAACCATTGTGACCCGTCTTTTTTCAGCTGGCGGGTAAAGAATATCCGGGGGAAAGGCTCATTGGTGATAACCAGATAAGGATAGGTTTTGTCATCCTTCAGGTTCACATTGTAGCGTGGTTTCAGCTCCTTTATCAGATTGTTCTCTAATATAAGTGCTTCAACCTCCGAGGAGGTTATAATGACTTCGAAATCGGTTATGTGAGAGACCAGTACCAGCGTTTTACCATAGTGCTGCTGCTGATTTCTGAAATATGATCGAACCCGGTTACGAAGATTTTTTGCCTTCCCGACATAAATAATTTTTCCCGCAGCGTTTCTGAATTGATAAATCCCGGGATTAGTCGGCAGTGTGGCAAGTTTTTCATCAAGAGCTTTTATTAATCCCCGATGTGACGAGAGAGCATCCTGATTATCCATCGGTCGTTGCAATTGGCTTAGTTACGTACCTGTTCCTTCAGGGTACCGAAAAACATTAAACAAAAAAAGGGAAAGCCGCATATAACTAATGCGGCTTTCCCTTTAACAAAGAACAGGAAGAAGTTATTTAAACATCTTCAAGAGTATCGTATTCGCCTTTCAGTGCAAATACCCCGAAGGTTATAAGACTGAATGCGATAATCGGCATAAGCACGACAATAACAATAGACCAGAAAATCCAGTTCTCTTCACTGGGTTTTGCTGCGATCTCCTTCATTGCCTGCTTTATAACCAGAGGGACTATCCCGACTCCCAAGAGAGCCCAGACAAGCCCGAAAATCCTTTTTATTGCTGACATAATTCAAATTGATTTAAAAGGTTCTTAGTTAATCGACGTCCATGTTGTTGGTCTTGTTGGATATGTATAGTGATCCGATGACAAAACTTACACCGGCAATCAATATCGGGTACCAGAGACCTGCAAGCGGATCGGCAGGAGGCAGGCCGGGGCCCGGACGGGTAGCTTCAACAAGACGGGTTGAAATAAGCGGTACCAGACCACCGAAGACGCCGTTACCGATGTGATAAGGCAAAGACATCGACGTGTAGCGGATACGGGTCGGGAAAATTTCAACCAGGAACGCGGCAATCGGTCCATAAACCATCGTGACAAAAATCACCTGAATAAGGACAAGACCGATCATTTTGTAGTAGAGGTCTTGAGGAAGGGTTACTTCCTTCTTTGTTTCAGGTTTTAATTTGTCTTTAGGCAGGGCGGCTTTAAGAGCTGGATCTGCAGGGAACTTCGCTTTTACCGTTTCCTTGTAGGTTGTCCCATCAGTAAACGCCTTGGTAGTGATTGTCGTAATCAGGGAGTCTGCGCCTTTAACCGCATTTTTTACCGTTACAACCTTCTTTTCGACGACCTCAACTTTATTCTTGAGGTTGGCATCACTGTACATGATGGTGTAGATAGGGCGATAGGCGACAACCGCGATCAGCATACCGGCCATCATGATGTACTTGCGTCCGATTTTATCGGAAAGCGAGCCGAAAACAATAAAGAATGGTGTACCGATAAGCAAGGCTATCGAAATGATAAAGTTGCTCTGTACAAACTCGACGTTACAGGCGTTCTGAAGGAATGAGAGTGCATAGAACTGCCCTGTATACCATACAACACCCTGACCGGCCGTTGCACCAAGCAGTGCAATCAGCACCATCTTCAGGTTACCTTTCTCCTTGAAGCTCTCTGCAAGAGGGTTGGCGGAGGTTTTGCCTTCTTTCTTCATTTTAACAAAGAGAGGAGACTCCGACATTCTCATACGGATAAAGATCGAAACTGCTACAAGGAAAGCTGACAGAATGAACGGAATGCGCCATCCCCAGTCACTGAAGGTTTCAACACCGAGTGTCTGGCGTACAATAAGAATAACGCCAAGCGCAAGGAAGAGACCCAGGGTTGCTGTTGTCTGGATAAAGCTGGTCCAGAAGCCCCTCTTCCCGGCAGGAGAGTGTTCCGCGACATAGGTTGCAGCGCCGCCGTACTCACCTCCAAGAGCAAGTCCTTGAAGTAGCCTTAAAATGAAAACAATAGCCGGTGCAAAAAATCCAATGGTTTTATAGCCGGGAACAAGACCGATAGCGAATGTTGATCCGCCCATGATCACCAGGGTAACAAGGAATGTGTACTTCCTTCCGATAAGATCGCCAAGGCGTCCGAAGAAAAGTGCACCGAACGGCCGGATAACAAAACCGGCGGCGAAAGTTGCCAGTGTCGCAAGCAGAGCGGCTGTCGGGTTGTCTTTCGGGAAAAACTGTTCAGAAATGATTTTTGCAAGAGTACCGAAAATATAAAAGTCATACCACTCGATGAGCGTACCGACCGATGACGCGGCGATAACCCTCCGTGTACTGGTCACCTCTTCGTTAGTGGAAACGTCTCTGACATTTTGTGCCATAAAGGTTTGCTTTGATTGTTTAAAAAAATACGTTGAACTTCTTGTCCTTCAATACGGAAGAGAATGTTACTTGATAAACTCGTGCTCATTCTCCTTGATTACAAGCACCGGGCAGGGAGCGCGGCGTATCACATGCTCGGCAACACTGCCGAGGATCATGCGTTTCAGCCCGCGGCGACCGTGTGATCCCATAATAATGATATCAGCGTCCTGACGTTTGGCATAATCGAGGATACACTCTTCAGCGAATCCTTCATAAATCACATAATCAGAAACAATGCCGGCCATCTTCTCCTCTTCAATTAAAGAGGCAAGTTGCTTCTCAGCTTCAGCGCGTTCTTTTTCAAGTCCGTGCGAATAATTGATGGTTGGATCATTCTCGATAACACCGACAAGAAAGACCTCTCCGCCGGAGAGTCTCGCAAATTCGTTGGCGTATTGCAGCGCTTTGCGCGACAAACCCGAGAAATCAACCGGGCAAATGATTTTTTTAATGGTAATCATAGTACCGCTGTTGTGTTTTAGTTATTGAAATAATGCGGTTGAATGTTTTTTGATCGCGAAAAAAGAGAAAAAAACAGTGTAAGAAGCTACGCTATAAGGTGTAGCAAAACTGAATTCAACAAAAAAGCCTGCACTTTGATGGAAAAAAGCGCAGAATCTTTCAATACTACAGAAACAAAAGCCTTCTACTCAGGCGATTACTGTATGTCGAAAAGAAAAATGTGATGGAAAATGTAAACAAGCCGTTCCGTGTCGTCTGTTCATGGTTGCTTTGTCATGCTGACACGAATGGCTATCCCGCAATATCGTTAAAATTCCTGAAGTAACAATTGTTTCTTTCTGGAAAAACCGCCTATAACGACATACAATGGACGAAAATAGAGTAAGAGAAAAAAAAGCCGCAGTTGCCTGCGGCTTTTCCTTAATAAATAAACAGCAATTTAGAAGGTCACATTCGCATAGAGCTCTGTGCGAAGCTGGTTGTTTCTGGCTGTTCCGGTAGCATCATCCTGTCCACTTGCACGGTAACGGATAGTCGGGACTACGTTGAAGGTGCCGTTTGAGGATTCATGCAGTTTAAAGGTGTACTGTGCCCAGACAAAAAGGTTATTATATTTCACTTCAGTAGCTGCAGTCTTGTCTGTGGTATGGTTGTAATCAACCCATGCCATAGCTGCTCCTGACTCGCCCTTAAGTCTGACAAGGTAGCCGCTGTAGTCAACTTTGGCATCTGCTCCAGTGGCTGAAGAAAGTCCATTGCTGTCTTTACATCCGGTATAGAAACCACTCAGGCCGATTTTCGATTTGCCAGCAGGGATGCTGACGTTTGTGCCGAAGGAGTAAGGAGTGATTCTTGAATAGGTTCCACCAAGAGCATCCGTCAGGATAATTATTGCCTGAGGATCAATTGTTACATCACCGATGTTTGTTTTGTAAGAGACATGAAGGCCATAGCCATCGTTGAAGAGTCCATCGGCAAGGGCTGCTGTGTTTTCAGTTACAGAGTGGTTGTCCAGAACAATAAGTGTGGCATTGAGGTCACCATTGCCTACTTTTGTGCCATAGTTTGCCCCGTAGATACGGTCGAAGTTCCACTGTGTGACTGGTACATCAACAGCATATGTCTTGACTCCAAAACCATTTGGGCCTGGAATAGGGTACAGTGTTATATCAAAAATAGGGTTGTTGAAGCTGTTGAGGGGAAGGCGACCTATCGAATAGTGACAGTCTGCCGTTGCATGTCCGAAGTAGAAATTCGAAACCTGAAGGGCGAATGTTTCACTATTATTAAGATTAACCGTTGCCCATCCTGGAGATGATCCGGCAACGTAGCCTTCATTTGCTATCAAAGCCTTGAAGAAGTATCCGTCGCCAAGGTCTGCTGCAGCTTTAAGACGTACTTTGTACTGATACTTAAGGTCATCATTTAATGTGGTTTTGACGCCCGCAGCGGTTTCGGTGTTATTGAATTCACCTCTCAAGCGGGTTGAGGCGTCGCCGCTGATATTCAGTGCGGCCGATGCCGGTGATGCGTATGATAGTGCTGCAAACATTGCAGCAAGCGATATCATTTTTTTCATGTGTGTTCTCCGTTAGGTTGTGTGTGTGTTAACAAGAAACAAAAGTCCCTGGCCTTTGTGGCATGGCTCGGAACCGGTTGCAAAAGAACGTACATTGTTACAATATTGTTAAATGTAATAAAAATAAAATGAAACGACCAAATATGACCAGTTTGTACCTTTATTCCAGTGTTATGCTTTTTTCGTTATCCTACTGTTAAATATAGACTTTAGCGGAATACTGTTTTACTATGTAAAAGTACACTTTTTTCAATTTTACACTTAATCTACTATGCCTCAGGTCAAGTTAAGGGCCAGTGCATTATGCATAAAGGATGGTCGAGTTCTTCTTATTGAACATAAAAGTTTTGCTCCCGAAGATCCCGAGCTTCCCCAAAGTTACTGGATTCTTCCTGGTGGTGTCGTCGAACGGGGTGAAACTCTTGACGAAGCTGTAAAGAGGGAGATGATGGAGGAGACGGGGCTTGAGTGTGAGGTAGGGACTCTGCTTTTTATCAAGGAGCTCCTCTATCCACATCCCGGCATAGAGGAACAGGGATGTATTCATCACTCTGTATCGCTTGGTTTTTTCTGTACAGTGACTGGAGGTGAGATGATAACGGGTAAAGACCCTGAATATGCCGATGACCAGCAGGTAATTATTAAGGTAAGTTGGCTTCCGTTAACCGATCTTGATCAATATGACCTTTATCCGCCCTTTCTTCACCACTACATTCTTGCCCAAAAGCCTGAAGAGGTTCAAAATGCCGTACCAGAGTTTTTCAGTGCTATGCAATAAGCCTCCCTCCTGCATGTAATCTGTTGTGCTGGAGTGACGGGCAATACTCATGGTTCAGATATCAATAATCATCCCGAGAGTTGTAAAGCTTTCGGGGCGGTAAAAGTACATTCCCTGCGTGCTCATTCCCGAAAAATAGCTGCATGCCACTCTAACCTTTTCAAGACCTATGGCTTTGAGGCGCATCCCAGCCTGGAGGTTCCATGTTCCCCTGTACCCCCTTGTTTCCCTGACTGAGGACTGCCAGACAGGCAGAAGTTTGAAATCCGCGGCAAGATATGTGTTGCCTGGAGTGGACATTTCGCCACCTGCATGGAAAGAGCTTGGATTAATACCGCTCGGCAAGGTGTGATACATATACTGGTAACCAGCGTAGACCCGGTGCCCGGGGGCACTCAGCGCCAGAACAAAATCCAGAAACTCCCGGCTGAAGGTGAAGGGAATAGCAGGTCCAGCCGGTTCGGCAATCCATCCGCTGCCATCTGGTTCATAGTGTCCGTCTTCAAAATGTGCAGAGATGTGGCTAAGACGAACTCTTCCGCTGAATTCATCAAAGGGTATTGTTTGGCTGCTTATCTTTTCTTTCCAGCTTGAATTGATGCCAAAAAGATAACTGACAGCATCCACCGGAAATTTGAAATTGTCACCTTCCCTCAAAAGTGACCAGGTTCCAAAATCAACGCCAATGGCAAAGGTTTTACTTTCGTTCTGGTAGAGATCAGCCGATGTTCCGATATTTAGATTCAGAAAACGCTGGCCAGCCCATGGCATTACAGAAACCTGCGGTTCCATAGGGTCGGCCATGAGTGGTGTGAATATTGTTTTGGTCGCAGGGTTCAGAAGTTGATCCGCCGGGGCGTTGTTCATTGAGATCAGGAGCAGTGCAGTAAAGATAAATGCGATTCTGCAGATTCGACAGGTGTTGTTCATGGTTAAATAATAAAGCGGTTAAGGGGTTCACTGTTTTTTTATAGTGCAAGGAGAGTGTCGAGCACCGCCATGCGGACAGCAACACCATTGGTCACCTGTTCAAGCAGCATGCTTTTCGAGTAACCTGGGGGCTGGATGCGGTCGGCAACATTGTTTGATATTTCAATTTCACGGTTTATCGGTCCGGGATGCAGTACCAGAAGATGTTTTTGAATTCTTTCAAGGCGTTCGTCAGTGAGGCCGTAATAAACTGAGTACTCCTCCAGTGAGGGCAGGTATCCTCCTGTAGCGCGTTCAAGCTGCAGACGAAGCACAATGGCCGTATCAGCCCAGGCAATGGCCTGATCAAGGTCGGTGAACAGCTGCACACCCAGTTCGGAAGCATCAGGCGGAATAAGGGTTACAGGAGCGCACACTCCAACCTCTGCACCGGCGGTAAGAAGCCCGTATATGTTAGAACGTGCCACCCGGCTGTGGAGAACATCTCCGATAATGATCACCTTGAGTCCTTCAATTTTTCCGAAATATTCGCGAAGCGTAAACATGTCGAGCAGAGCCTGTGTCGGGTGCTCATGAGATCCGTCACCCGCATTGACAACCGGTTTCGATGTTATTCCGGTTATAAGATCCGCAGCTCCGGAAGAGGGGTGGCGCAGCACAAAGCCATCAACCTGCATTGCTTCAAGATTTTTGATCGTATCGCTCAGCGTCTCCCCTTTGCTGACGCTGCTTGACGCTGCGCTGAAGTTCAGCGTTCCGGCACCAAGATGCCGTGCAGCTAACTCAAAAGAAAAACGTGTACGGGTTGAGTTTTCAAAAAAAACCAGGGCAATGCGTTTGTTGGATAGGGTGGGTTTAAAAGAGGGGTTGGCGGTTGTCAACTCTTTTTTAAAGCCGGCGGCCATGTCGAGTATGCGGGTGATATCACTGGCCGGAACATTGCATAATCCAGTAAGGTGCTTCAAATTCGACCTTTATTTGTCTTTTTTCAGAAAAATATTTTCATCAAAGGTACAAAAAAATTGACGATCAAAAACTACCTTACATGAGCTTATCATCAACGCTGCAATAGTCATTCCGAACGAAGTGAGGAATCTGATCCGGGTAAAAAAACAGGTAGAATTGATGCCAACTATATCTAATATAGGCTGTTATGCATGAAATGAGTATAGCGCTTTCCATTGTAGAAGCAGTCGATGCCAAAGCGCGAGCTGAAGGAGCCGCAAGCATTTCCGGAATTGATCTTGTTATAGGAAAACTGGCCGGAATTGAGCCGGAGTCATTGAAATTTTGTTTTTCAGCTGCCGCTAAAGGAACGCTTGCTGAAGAGGCATTGCTTAATGTTGAGGAACCGGAAGGGATAGGCGAGTGCGGAGAGTGTGGAAAAATATTTCCCGTTTCTTTTTATTATGCAGAGTGTCCCGATTGTCGTTCCCTGCGGATAAAGATTGTGTCGGGAGAAGAATTTTTGATTCAGTCAATAACTATAGAAGAATAAGAGAATGTGCGATACCTGCGGTTGTTCAGCGGATGGCGGTGCGGTGCTCCGCAAGCCAGGCGAAAGCGATTATCATGTCCATGTAAGTGAGAGTGGTGGTCATGGAGATCATCATCATGAGCCCGGTCATGATCATCAACACAGTCATCATCATGAAACAAAGAGCCGCACTATTGCTCTGGAACAGGATGTCCTTCAAAAAAACAATTTTCTTGCCGAAAGAAATCGTGGATATTTTGAGGCACGCAATATTTTTGCGCTTAATTTTCTGAGTTCTCCCGGTTCAGGAAAAACCTCGTTGCTTGAAAAAATCATTCCGTCACTTCAGCGGCATATTCCTGTTGCTGTTATAGAAGGCGATCAACAGACCACCAACGATGCCGATCGAATTCATGCTCTCGGTGTGCCCGTTATCCAGATTAATACCGGTTCCGGATGTCATCTTGATGCTTTAATGGTTCACACTGCAGTCAGGGAGCTTGAGCTTCAGGATAACTCGCTGCTCTGTATCGAAAATGTCGGCAATTTAGTCTGTCCGGCAATGTTTGATCTGGGTGAAGCCCTTAAAGTGGTTATAATCAGTGTGACTGAAGGTGACGACAAGCCTCTGAAGTACCCGACAATGTTTCATGAGGCAGACATTTGCATTCTCAACAAAATTGATCTTCTCCCTTACGTTGACTTTGATGCCCTGAAGTGCAGGGAGAATGCCCTGCGGGTTAATCACACCCTGGAATGGTTTGAAGTATCGGCGAAAACCGGCGAGGGTCTTCCTGTTTTGCAGGAGTGGATTGAAAATAAACTGAAAGCGCGCTGATTGTCCAGGATCAAACCGCTGTAGAGCGGAGGCGACTGCTGATCAATGGTATTGTGCAGGGAGTTGGATTTCGGCCGTTTGTCTATCGGGTTGCTACGCTATACGCTTTAACAGGTTTTATCCTCAATACCTCATCAGGCGTTTTGATTGAGGTTCAAGGCTCATCTTCTCTCCTCGAAAAATTTTGTGAAACACTCAAGCGTGATGCGCCGCCGCTTGCCCGAATAGAAGCAATCGAGGAGAGCGCCATTGACTCTATATCCGAAGATGCTTTTATCATCGGCGACTCAAGCGCAGGCACTGAAGTCGAGACTCTCATTCCTCCTGATATTGCGCTCTGCAGCGACTGCCGTCGTGAACTTTTGGATCCTCTGAACCGTCGGTTTCGCTATCCGTTTATCAACTGCACCAATTGCGGCCCTCGCTACACTATTGTAGAGCGCCTTCCCTATGACCGCCCGTTTACATCGATGCATGGATTTACAATGTGCGACGAATGTGCCGAGGAGTACCACGATCCTCTTGACCGTCGTTTTCACGCCCAGCCCAATGCTTGCCCTGTGTGCGGCCCGGTACTCTCTCTGCTTGACTCTTCCGGCAATCCCTGCAGTGTAACGGATGCCGCCGCTGTAACCTCAGCGCTTCTGAAACAGGGGCGTATTGTTGCCTTGAAAGGAGTTGGCGGGTTTCATCTTTCGGTTGATGCACGTAATGAAGAAGCGGTTCGCAGATTGAGAGAGAGGAAGGGTCGTGAAGCAAAGCCTTTCGCTGTTATGATGCGAGATATGGCGGTTGTCCGGGATTGTTGTGAACTCAGTGATGCCGAATGTGCAGCACTGAGTTCTCCTGAAGCCCCGATTGTGCTGCTGAAAAAGAAAACACATGACGGGCTCTCCCCATCAGTTGCGCCGCTCCACGACAGGCTTGGTGTTATGCTTCCTTATGCACCATTGCATATCCTGCTCTTCGATAACGGGATTGATGTGCTCGTAATGACCAGTGCAAATTTCAGCGAGGAGCCTATTGTCAATGAAAATGATGAAGCGCTCTTGTGGCTCAAGGGTATTGCTGACGCGTTTCTCATGCATAACAGGCCGATCCACCTGAAATGCGACGATTCAGTAACCATCCATCTTTCCCGTTCGCTCCGCCAGATCAGGCGCAGCAGGGGCTATGTGCCGGCGCCGGTTTACCTGAAACAGGATGGGCCGGTTGTGCTTGGTACAGGAGGTGAGCTTAAAAATACATTTGCTCTGTTGAAGGGCACTCATGCCTTGATAAGCCAGCATATCGGCGATATGAAAAACTACGAGGCATACCGGCATTTTGAGCATGCTGCAGCTCATCTTCAGCATCTTTTTCAGGCCACGCCGGAACTTCTGGTTCATGACCTTCACCCGGGGTACATGACAACCGGGTGGGCACTGAAGCAGCAACTTCCTCTGCTTGGTGTGCAGCATCATCATGCGCATCTTGCTTCATGCCTTGCTGAAAACAAGGTTGAAGGGCAGGCAATAGGTCTTATCCTTGATGGTACGGGTTACGGAACAGAAGGAACGATATGGGGAGGAGAGGTGCTGATTGGCGATGCTGACGGAGTGCATCGGTTTGCCTCGTTTGAGCCCATGCCGCTTCCGGGTGGTGATGCAGCAGTCGAGCAGCCCTGGCGAGCCGCACTTGGTTACCTTTCCCGAAGTTTTTCCACCATACCCGATCTGCCGTTTATGAAAGGGAGGACGGTTGAGCCTGTTATTGAACTGCTTCAAAAGAGAGTCAGTCTCTATGAAACATCAAGTTGCGGCAGACTTTTTGACGCTGTAGCCGCTCTTTGCGGATTGCAGGGCGTGGTAACCTATGAGGGAGAGGCCGCTATTCAATTGATGCTGGCGGCAGGCGGGATCATGGGTAGTTCGTCATTCCGGTATGCCATTGAGGAACATAGCGGTCGATGGATCATGAACGTGTCACCTGTTATTCGGGATGTTGTCGCTGCAGTCGAGAATGGGGTTTCGGTTGCTGACATCAGCCGGCGTTTTCATCGAACCCTGGTCTGTTGTTTTACGGATGTTATCAAAAAGGCCTCTCAAGCAACAGGCATCAAGAGAGTTGCCTTGAGTGGCGGAGTTTTCCAGAATGCTCTTCTGTTTGAAGCCCTTGTTTTTGAGCTCGAAGAAGCTGGATACAGGGTTCTTACCCACTCCCTTGTTCCATCAAACGACGGAGGCCTCTCTCTCGGTCAGGCAGTCATCGGTCGCAGCTATCTCGCCGGTCGGTACCAAGGTGTTTATTAGCCATAACGCGATGATCTCATTGCAATGTAGTTTGATTATATTTCCTCTGATTCTCCTCAATCAATAAACCATACTCATCAATGTGCCTTGCCATACCCGGAAAACTTCTTGAAATATTTGATGAAAACGGTCTGAAAATGGGAACTGTTGATGTCAACGGCTCAAAAACAAGGGCGTGCCTTGAATATGTGCCCGACATTCAGCTTGGGCAGTACACCATCATCCATGCAGGGTTTGCCCTGAAAATTATTGACGAAGAGGAGGCTGCCGAAAGCCTGAAGCTATGGGAAGAGCTTTTCGAGAGTGGCGCGTTTCTGCCCGATGAAGAGCCACCTTCACCTCTATCTCTGTGAGGCCCGCGCCAATGAAATATATTGACGAATATCGCAATCCGCAGCTTGCCCGGAACCTCCTTGACAAAATAAGGCAGACAACAACCCGCCACTGGACCATCATGGAGATCTGCGGCGGTCAGACCCACTCCATTCTTCGTAACGGTATAGATCAACTGCTTCCTGATACCATAGAGCTGGTTCACGGCCCTGGTTGTCCTGTCTGCGTGACGCCGCTTGAATCGATCGAGAGAGCGCTCATAATTGCCTCACGAAAAGATGTTATTTTTACCAGTTTCGGTGATATGCTGCGTGTCCCCGGCAGTTCCAAAGATCTTTTTATGATACGCAGTGAAGGCGGAGATGTACGCATCGTCTTTTCCCCGCTCGATGCCCTGCAGATAGCCCGTGACAATCCGCTCAAGGAGGTGGTGTTTTTTGCAGTAGGTTTTGAGACCACAGCCCCTGCCAACGCCATGGCCGTCTATCAGGCCGCACGCGAAGGTATCCGGAATTTCAGTGTCATAGTGAGCCAGGTCATGGTTCCGCCGGCCATGCGGGCTATTCTCTCATCGCCCGATAACCTGGTTCAGGGATTTCTCGCCGCCGGGCATGTCTGTGCTATCATGGGTTATGCCGAATATGAGCCGGTTGCCCTTGATTTCCATGTTCCCATTGTACCCACAGGTTTCGAGCCCGTCGATCTGCTCGCCGGTATTCTGAAAACTGTTGAGCTGCTTGAGGAGGGCAGGGCAGAGGTTGTGAACCGTTACGGGCGGGTTGTAAGCCGTGAAGGCAACCTTGTGGCTCAGGAGACGATCAGTAAGGTTTTTGAGGTGACTGACCGCCAGTGGCGGGGGATTGGTCTTATTCCAGGCAGCGGCCTCGGTCTCAGGGACGAATTCTCGCAGTACGATGCGGAAAAAAAGTTTAATGTCACTCATATATGCACCGCAGAGTCGCCGCTCTGCATGAGCGGCAGTGTGCTTCAGGGTATGCTGAAACCGGATGGCTGCCCTGCATTTGCAAGAGAGTGTACTCCGGAGCACCCGCTTGGAGCGACTATGGTTTCTTCCGAAGGTGCCTGTGCAGCCTATTATAACTATCACCGTAATGTTTATCCCCTATGACGATTGCCCCGGTATGTCCCTCCCCGATTTTGCAGCATGAAACTGTTCAGATGGCGCATGGTGCCGGAGGACGGTTATCACAGACTCTCATGCAGCGGGTATTTATGCCGCATCTTCACAACACCTTTCTCGATCTTCTTGACGATCAGGCAAAGCTTGACATGCCCGCAGGACGAACAGCCTTTACTACCGACACCTATGTGGTGAGTCCGGTTTTTTTCCCTGGCGGTAATATAGGCGAGCTTGCCGTAAACGGAACTGTCAACGACCTGGCTGTCGGCGGAGCAAAACCGATGTATTTGAGTGCCGGCTTTGTGCTTGAAGAAGGCTTCTCTTTAGTCGAGCTCGAAACCATCGTCAAAAGTATGGCCGAGGCTGCCCGCCATGCCGGGGTCATGATTGTGACCGGTGATACCAAGGTGGTTGGCAAAGGGCAATGCGACAAAATTTTTATCAATACCTCCGGGGTCGGCACTGTCAGGGAGGGGACCACTCTTTCCTGCCGCAACCTGAAACCGGGTGACAGCATTATCCTTTCAGGCACGGTGGGAGATCATGGTATGGCTATCATGACCTCGCGCGAAGGGCTCTCCTTTCAGTCCACGATAGCAAGTGACTGTGCTGCGTTGAACTCCATGATTGCAGCTGTGCTCGATGTTGTGCCCGCGGTTCATGCCATGCGCGATCCGACAAGGGGTGGGGTGGCTGCCACCTTGAACGAACTGGCTGGCTCTTCTTCCGTAGGGATTGAAATAGATGAAACAGCTATTCCTGTAAAGCCGGATGTCAGGGGGGCTTGCGAACTGCTCGGAATTGATCCTCTTAACGTAGCTAACGAAGGCAAGCTGGTACTTGCTGTTGCGTCTGATGATGCGGGGAAGGTAGTTGAGGTACTGCGCTCTTTTGAACCCGGCCGGGATGCCATTATCATTGGATCGGTTGTTGACGATCATCCCGGTATGGTTGTGATGCGTACAGCATTCGGCAGCCGTCGTATTATTGATCTGCCGCTTGGCGAACAGCTGCCGAGGATCTGCTGATTCTTCTACATGTTCAGGGCACGTTTTTCAATTGCTAAGGCTGCCTCACGGACTACTTCGGAAAGGCTCGGGTGCGGGTGGCAGGTACGGGCAATGTCTTCGGATGATGCCCTGAACTCCATGGCAAGCGCCGCTTCCGCTATGAGGTCTGATGCACTCGCTCCGATGATGTGTACGCCGAGTATCTCATCCGTTTTCGCATCGGCAAGCATTTTAACAAACCCTTCTGCATCGCCGAGGCCAAGTGCCCGGCCGTTGGCAGCAAAGGGGAACTGCCCGGTCTTATAGTCCCGACCTTCTGCGCGAAGCTGCTGTTCGGTTTTACCAACCCAGGCAATTTCAGGCGTGGTGTAGATAACCCAGGGCATGCTGTTGTAGTCGAGGTGAGGTTTCTGTCCGGCAATCAGTTCTGCGACCATGACACCTTCATCTTCCGCCTTGTGGGCCAGCATTGGGCCGCGCACGACGTCACCGATAGCATAAACTCCGGGAGCTGCTGTTGCGCAGTGGTCGTTGACGGGAATAAAGCCCCGTTCATCGATCTGCAGGCCGATTGTTTCAAGGTTGAGGTTCTCAGCATTGGGAGTGCGCCCTACAGATACAATAAGCTTGTCGCATTCGAGGGTATGTTCCGAGCCGTCGGCGTCAGTATAGTCAATGCTGGTGCCTGTTGCCGTTTGTTTTGCCTGGCCGATCCTTACACCGAGCTTGATATGCAGGCCCTGCTTTAAAAAGAGTTTTGAAGCTTCCCTCGAAACGCTTTCATCAGCGGCACCGAGGAATGATGGCATAACTTCCAGCACGGTCACTTCTGCACCGAGTCTGCGCCAGACCGATCCTACTTCGAGGCCGATGACTCCCGCACCGATAACCCCGAGTTTTTTTGGAGCTTCACTGAATTTGAGTGCGCCTTCGTTGTCGCAGATGGTGACGTTGTCGACCTTGACGTTAGGGATATGGCGGGCTTTTGAACCGGTAGCGATGATGACTTTTTGAGCCAGAACCTCTTCATTTCCCTCTTTACCGGTGATGGTGATGCGGTACCCGGTATCTGTTTTTCCTGCAAACGAGCCACGGCCTTTGAGGAAGGTGATTTTATTTTTGCGGAAGAGAAACTGAATGCCTGAAGTCATTTTGGTGACAATCGCCTCTTTGCGTTTCTGCATTTGTCCAACATCCATGCTGACTCCGCTGACGGTGATGCCATGGTCCAGAAGGTGATGAGACATCTTTTCATAAACCTCCGATGATGCAACGAGCGCCTTGAGGGGAATGCATCCCGCGTTGAGGCAGGTGCCGCCGAGGCGGGGTTCGCCTGTAGGGTCGTCATAAGCGCTGAACTCGCAGCAGGCTACCGAAAAGCCAAGTTGTGCAGCCCTGATTGCTGCGATATAGCCGCCGGGTCCGGCACCGATAACAAGAACGTCAAATTGTTTATTCATAATGTTGTTTTCTCATTTTATCTCTTAGATATCAAGTAACAGTCGCGCCGGATCTTCCAGTGCATCCTTTATGGCTACCAGGCCGAGAACAGCTTCGCGCCCGTCGATAATGCGGTGGTCGTAAGACATGGCCAGATAGTTCATTGGCCGTATGACAATCTGCCCGTTTTCAGCAACTGGCCTGTCCGTTGTGGCGTGAATGCCGAGAATGGCCGACTGGGGCGGATTGATAATCGGCGTTGAAAGCATGGAGCCGAACACACCTCCGTTTGAGATGGAGAACGTGCCGCCGGTCAGCTCTTCGAGCGAAAGGTTGCCCAGTTTTGCCTTGGTGGAGAAATCGGTGATTTTGCGTTCAATTTCAGCAATGCTCATCTGGTCGGCATTTCGCAGGATCGGGACAACAAGACCCCTCGGGGAGCTGACGGCAATACCTATATCAAAATAGCCGTGGTAAATGATATCCTTGCCTTCAACGGAGGCGTTGAGTACCGGGTATTTGCGCAGTGCGTGAACTGTGGCTTTGACAAAGAAGGACGTAAATCCGAGTTTGACGCCGTGTTCTTTTTCAAAGGTTGCCTTGTAGCGGTTGCGCAAGTCGATGACTGCCTGCATATTGACCTCGTTGAAGGTCGTTAGAATGGCATTGGTCGCCTGGGAGTGCAGCAGGCGTTCGGCAATGCGTGCGCGAAGGCGGGTCATTGGAACGCGCTGTTCGGGACGCTCGGTTATGAGAGGACTCTCGAGGTGCGCTTCTATTGGCATGGCCGGACTGAGCTTTGGTGGAGGAGGGGCGCTTGGAGCAGGCGCTTCTGTACCGCTTGCCACCGCAGCAAGAACGTCGGCTTTTGTGATTCTGCCCTCTCTTCCGGTTCCCTCAACCTGTGAAGCTGTCAATCCTGTTTCAGCCATAAGTTTCGCTGCTGCCGGCATGGCGATGCCTGGATGTGCTGACTGCCCACTGCCCACTGCCAACTGCTCACTGCTGACTGCCAACGGCCCACTGCCAACTGCTTTTCCTTCAGTGTCGATGCGAGCCAGAACCTGATTGGCCACTACCGTTCCACCGTCACTGACAAGGATTTCAAAAAGGATACCCGCTGAAGGGGATGGAACATCGAAGACTACCTTGTCGGTTTCGATTTCGAACAGGATTTCATCTTCAGCAACTGCATCGCCTGGTTTCTTTTTCCAGTTGAGCAGCGTTGCCTCTGCAACGGATTCCGATAACTGGGATATGGTGACATCTATGATTGCCATTCGAAAAGGATATTATTTGTTGAAAAAAACGCTGAATTCACCGAATGCCTGATCCAGCAGCGCTTTCTGCTGCAGGGCATGAGTTGCAGCGTACCCGCATGCTGTCGACGCCGAGGCAAGACGACCTGCATAGCCGAACTGCTGGCCGGGTGTCATGGCTTTCATGATATAGTGCTGAAGAAAACGCCAGTACCCTTGATTTTTAGGTTCATCCTGACACCAGACTATCTCTTTAAGTGCAGGATAGTGCTCGAGTTGAGCTGTGAACTCTTCCGCCGGGAACGGGTAGAGCTGTTCAATGCGGATAATGGCAACATTTTCAGCTGTGTTTTCGCGCCGACGGTTGATAAGATCATAATAGACCTTGCCGGAGCAGGCGATAAGGCGCTTGACTTTCTTTGCCTTGGCCGTTGTGTCACCGATAATGTTCTGGAAATTTCCTGCAGAGAGATCGGCAAGCGGTGAGACCGCCTCCTTGTTTCGCAGCAGCGATTTCGGTGTGAGAATGATCAGCGGTTTACGAAGCATCGAAGTGATCTGGCGCCGGAGAAGGTGGAAAATCTGTGCAGGATTTGTTGGCTGACAAACCTGGATATTGTTTTCCGCACAAAGCTGCAGGAATCGTTCCGGTCTGGCGGAGGAGTGCTCAGGGCCCTGGCCCTCATAACCGTGAGGCAGCATAAGCGTAAGTCCGGATGCAAGGCCCCATTTTACCTCTCCGGAGGTGATGAACTGGTCTATAAGTACCTGCGCTCCGTTTGCAAAGTCTCCGAACTGGGCTTCCCAGATGACAAGGGTATCAGGCGCGGAGATGGAGTAGCCATACTCGAATCCAAGCACTGCCTCTTCAGATAGCACCGAATCTATAACGGTAAATGGTGCCTGATTATCGGTGACGTTCTGAAGGGGGATGTAACTGCCGGAATCCCATTTTTCACGGTTCTGGTCGTGCAGCACCGCGTGACGGTGCGAAAATGTTGCCCTTCCGCTGTCCTGGCCGGTAATGCGTATGGGGTAGCCGCCGGTAACGAGTGAGCCGAAGGCGAGGTGTTCGCCCATACCCCAGTCGAGGGACTGCTCACCCCTGCCCATTCTTGCCCGGTCGTTGATGACTTTTTCTACGAGCGGGTGAAGCTTGAACTGATCGGGGACTTTGGTAATCCGTTCTGCAATCCGTTTTAACTCAGCAAGTGGAACCCCGGTTTCAGATATCTCGTTGCGACCTGAAGCCGGTTCAGAGGTAAAGATGGTTTTATTGACCAGAATTGGATTGGCACTGTATTTACCCTCGTCAAGATCCTTGCGGAACTGTTTGCTGAGGGCGTCGGCATAGGTGTCAGAAATGACGCCCTGAGACTGAAGCCTCTCTGAATAAAGTTTACGGGTGCCTGGGTGCCGGTCGATCTTCTTGTACATCAGAGGCTGGGTCATGGCAGGTGTATCCTGCTCATTATGGCCAAGCTTGCGGAAACAGATGATATCGATCACTACATCCCGTTTGAACGCCTGCCGGTAATCCAGAGCCATCTGCGTTGCCAGTACTACCGCATCGGGGTCGTCACCGTTAACGTGAAGTACCGGAGCCTCGATCATTTTGACTACGTCGGTGCAGTAGGTTGTTGAGCGGCTGTCGCGGGGATCAGATGTGGTGAAGCCGATCTGGTTGTTGATGACGATGTGAACCGTTCCTCCGGTGCCGTAACCGCGGGTTAAAGCGAGGTTCAGGGTCTCCATGATAACGCCCTGTCCTGCAAACGCAGCATCACCATGAACCAGTATGGGCAGCACCTGTGAGCCATCCCTGTCCCCCCGGCGAACCTGACGGGCCTTAACGGCACCCTCAACGACCGGATTGACGATTTCAAGATGCGATGGGTTGAAAGCGAGTGAGAGATTGATCGGGCCGCCCGGAGTCGAAATATCGCTTGTAAATCCCTGATGGTACTTCACATCTCCCGAAGGAAGCTCTTCGTCATGTTTCCCTTCGAATTCGGCAAAGAGGTCGAGGGGATTTTTGCCCATGATGTTGACCAGCACATTGAGTCGGCCCCTGTGAGCCATCCCGATGACAATCTCCTGAACGCCGGCTTTGCCTGCACGTTGAATAAGCTCATCCATGGATGCAATAAAACTTTCTCCTCCTTCAAGAGAAAAACGCTTCTGACCTATAAAACGGGTATGCAGATAGCGTTCAAAGCCTTCGGCTGCGGTAAGTCGTTCGAGAATATGTTTTTTCTTGACCTCAGTGAAATCAGGCTTTGAACGGATGGTTTCGAGCTTTGCCTGCCACCAGCGCTTTTCGGTCTGGTCGGTGATGTACATGAACTCTATACTCAGTGTTCCGCAGTAGGTTTCGCGCAGGTTCTGCAGCAGCTCTCGAAGCGGCATGGTTTCGCGTCCGAAATAGGTATTGCTTGTGTTGAAAACAATATCCATGTCGGTGTCGGTAAAGCCGTAGAACGAGGGCTCAAGATCGGGCAGTGCCGGGCGTTCCTGACGTTTTAGAGGGTCAAGATCTGCCCAGCGTGATCCGATGTTGCGGTATGCGGCGATGAGCTTTTGCACCGAAACCCTTTTGCGTCCAAGGTCGGCATCGGGACTCGCCACGACGCGGCATATCGGGCCCATGCGGGCTCGTTCAGCAAAAGAAGCCTGAACCGGTGAATGGGCAATATCTCGACTGTCGGTGCCGTTTGATCCCGGAACGTTTTGCATCGCGTCAAAGTACGCTCGCCAGTTTTCGGGGACGGAACCCGGATTGTCAAGATAGTCTTCGTAAAGATCTTCAATGTAGGGGGCATTGCCTCCGAAAAGGTAGGAACTGCTGCTATACTGCTGCATCATGATATGACGTGCTTTTTTCGATAGGGTTTGCGGGACAGGATGAGAGAGCGAAGAGTCCCATGCGCGGAATGCGGGGTGAGTTGGAGCAAAAAGGGATAACGGTGTTAACCATTCTCATGTACGTGCTTTGCGCTGAGCCTGTGAATCAATATGAAGTATAAGACATATCAGCCGTTTATTTCGTAGAAATATCAGAAAATAAAGAGAAACACCTTCTCCTCAGCCTTAGGACTCAGGCAGACAAAAAAGTCAGCATAAAAGTTGTTCCAATGTTCGGAGTGCTTTGCACTGCTATCGCTATCTGCTGAATATCGGCAAGTTTTTTTACAATAGAGAGACCGACTCCAACCCCTCCGGTTTGAGAGTTTCTCGACTCATCAACACGATAAAACCTGTCAAAAATCTTCGGTATATTTTTTTCCGGTATTCCGATACCCTGATCAGCAATACAGCAGGTAATGTCACCCCCATTATGCTCAATGGCTATTGTTATTGCTGAGCTGGCCGGAGAATATTTGATTGCATTCGAAAGAAGATTCTCAAAAATCATTTCAAGCATTGCGTGGTCCGCAGCAACCTTTACGTTTTCTGCCCCCTTCAGCGTAATTGCAATCTCTTTTTCAAATGCGGCAGCCTGCATTCTTGCGACAACATCTTCAATAAGCTGAGGCAGCATTATATCCTGAATATTTGGACTGATTTTGTTCCCTTCATAAAGGGCAAGAACAAGAAGCTTATCGATTATTCTCCTCATCCGGTTTAACTCGATAAGGCAGAAATGGACTCTTGCCTCATAGTGCTCTATAGCCCTTGGTTTGCGTATCAGAACTTCAAGTGTTCCTTTAACGACTGAAAGCGGTGTGTTCAGCTCGTGTGATGCATCAGCCGTAAACTGCTGCTCTCGCTGAAATGCCTCCTGCAGACGGTCAAGCAAATCATTGATGGTTACTGACAAGCGATGTAATTCATCCTGATGGATCGGAAGAGGTATACGCTGATTAAGATTTCTCTTGGTGATTTTTTCAGCCGTCGTGATAACATCATCAATTGGCTTAATGCTTTCTCCAGCAATAAAGCGCGTTAGAACAAAAATGGTTATGACAATAACGGGAAATGAAAAGAGAAAGATGATCTGTAATTCCTGTAAGAACGACAAGGCATTCATAAGAGAATGAGCGACAATAAGATATCCTTTCGTGATGCCATCAGGACTTACAAGGGGAACTTGTATGTGGCGTAACATTGAACCTTCAATACTTCCATTGAAGTATATTGTATCTGAGCTGCTGCCTTTGAAAATCAGTGTTCTGCCGGAGAGATTTTCTGATTTCTTAAGAACGTTTCCTTGATTGTCGACCAGTTGAATAAATTCAAGATCGATATCAAAATTCATCTGTTTTCTTTTTTTTTCTTTATAATCATCGCCGTCATCATCAAATTTATTTGCATGAGCAAGATCATTAAAAAATTGGTCTTTCAGTTTCAGGTTCGATATCTCCTCGGTCACCTCGTACATCATTGCGACATCGTTGTGACTCGAAACGGCCCTGTCAACCAGAAATAAAATCCCGCCGAAAATGAGGACAATCAACAATGATGTTGCGATGGTATAATAAATCGCAATACGATTACGCAAACTCATTCGGGGAAACTTATTCCGAAAAAGTCTATTGTTTCTTGGAAAGTCTGTTGGCTGAACGCTCATAACAGGTCTTGTTCACGCACAACGTAGCCTATGCCATAAATGGTTTGAATAATCTTTCTTCCCCCCGCTTTTTCTAATTTTCTACGTAGAAAGGTTATAAAGACGTCGACCACTGAAGTGTCGGATTCAGGCTCGATTTCCCAAACATCTTTAAGAATGCGATTTCTCGTGCAAACACTGTTCATATTGTGAACAAGGTACGCGAGCAAGGCAAATTCCTTTGGTGTCAGCACAATTTCTTTCGAATCGAAAAATACCTGATGGCGCAGGGTATTAATGGTGAGTTTTCCAGCATTGAGAGTATTCTCCTCTTTCAGACTTTTTTTGAGCTGCGCATTAATTCGAACCAGCAGCTCTTCAAATTCAAAAGGTTTTTTGATGTAGTCATTCGCGCCTGCTTCGAACCCCAGGAGAAGGTCGTCCAGAGTTTTTTTTGCCGTAAGAAAGATGATCGGAACTATATTTCCGTTCTTTCGAATCTGATTACATACTTCAATACCACTCATAACTGGAATCATCCAGTCCAGAATGATCAGGTCATAGGTATTGCTCAGAGCCAGATCAAGTCCGCTTTTCCCGTCACTGGCTATATCAACCGAGTATGATGCCTCTTCGAGTCCTTCTTTGAGAAAACTCGTTATCCCTGGTTCGTCATCAACGATGAGCAGCTTCATGTTTTTCATAAGAGGTCGATTGTTCAATAGGTGTTGGTTTCTGAATTGTATCCATTAATATCGGCTCTAAATATAATCAATAAGGCCTTGTAATAATTAACGGATTCTTTCAAAAGTCTTAAGTAATGTTTAAAGATAGGGTTATCGCCCGCATGTTAACAAACGGAGAAACAGGAAAGGCGAGCAAGACCAAAAGCAAAAAGACATTAATAATCGCTACGGCCAGCTAACTGACATGAAGAGCTTTAACAACAGAGCAGGCAGTGTCGAATCATTAGCACTTAGGCCTCAACACAAGTTTCAGAAGTAAGATTCCGGAAGCTATCAGTTGCTGCCAGAGTATCAGCGGTTGCGATCACCACCCAGTCGATCCCTGGAGGGATGAGTGTCGCCAGCACCGCGAATGTTCCCTGGAGCGCGGTTATCTCCACCGCTTCTTGCCTCTCCGCGATTTCTGCCGTCATTGTCATTTCGACCTTGACCGTCGTTCGGTCTGCGACCATCAAACGACCTCAAGCTACTATTGATGCGAAACTCTTTTTGGTTTCTGCGATCGTGTTGATCACTATTCTGCCAGTACTGCCGGTCATGCTTTCCATACTCGATATCACGGAATCTTCTTATATCCGCAATACGATGTCCTCTCAGCAAGGGAGGAAGGCCCTCCCCGATGATGGCTATCCATGGACCATTATAAAACGACGAGCTGTACCAGTAGCCGTTATCGTAGACGTAGTAGTAATCGTCGTAAGAAATGAAATCATAAGGGCTCTCAACTGCTACTGAGTATCCAAGCTCCGGGACATAGATAAATGTTGGCGGTGCATCTATATAAAATGAGGGCCTGTTTCCAAGAGCGAGAAAAGATCCGTTGAGTTCTGCATAGGTAATACCTGGGACGCTCCAAAGAAGCATTGCAGCGAAGCCAACTGCGGTTAAAAAATAGTTTTTCATGGTCAAACTTTTTCTTGGCTGTTAACAGAACAGGAAGAGTGATACTGCAGTAATTTCAATGAAAATAAGAGATTAAAAGTTGCCTTGAACGGGTAAAGACAAGCCGGGGATTGTCAATAATCGGGGCGTGTCGCTTCGCTTAAATAAGGGTTTTAATTGCCTTCTTTTCCGGTTCACCCGCAATTGACCATTTTATTGCATCTTCATGCAGCGATGAGTAAAACGCGTAAAATTGTGCATATGAAATCAGGGCTGTTATCGCAACAGAACCGATAAGCTTTTCAAAAATAGTGAATAACCATATCTCTACCTGGTTCCCGGGATCTCTGAATGGCCAGGGATACGTTACAAGCAGTAACGCAATAAAGACGGCAAAGCCGATAACACCGATAGCATACTCTACCTGTTTCTGTTTTCTGGCATAGGAAAGCCTCTCTTTTTTAGAGGCAAGTATTTTTCCTTCAATGATAGGATCTTTTCGGTTTCGTTCAACAAGCTGGACAGGCGTTTCATAAAAGGTGATCTTTTTCTGCATCTGGCCCGCGTGCTTAATGCACTTATGCACAAAAACCTGGCAATCAAGTTGCAGGAGAGAGAGGTTAGGGTTAAGAAGTCGGAGCACCCATGCTTTATTCTCAAATGATAACGTTCCACGAGTCTCAGTTACAGCACTTAAAAGGACAAATTTTTTACTTCCGAGAAAAAGCGGGATGTCGCTCTCTTTGACAGAATCCTTCATCTCGGTAACAATTTTTTCTGCATCACCCGATTCTTGGTCAAACGTTGGCCACCATTGATTCCCTTTAAGAATTATAATGAGAGATTCATCTTCTAAGTCGCTTTTGAATATGATTTTAGCATGCATTTCTTTCCGTTTAAAAGGGTTCAAAATATTGATCTGCCAATAATATACCTCATAAGCTTCTTCGCCAGAAAGTCATTTTCGTAGCTCATGCAGATTGAATGGGCAAAAGTGACGGTATGACAGGGTTATTGATACGTATGGACTGACAATTTGTTAAATTTAAAAGTATGTTCGCGAAATAACATTTTTGTCTTTGCAACAACAAATCATAGTGGAGATGAAATGAAAAAAACAATGGTGGTCATGGCGTTGTTGGTTGCAGGATTTCTGGTCGAAGTCACACCGGCATCAGCAGCTAAGAATTACGTAAGTGGAGATATCGGTATTGTATGGCTGAATAATCTGACAGACACCTATTCCACATCGAACTACGTCTTTCCGATGCTTTTTAGAACAACAAACGATAACCGATTAGCTTTTGCTGGTTCAGGCATCACACTGCATGGAGCTATTGGTTCCGATTTTGGACACTATCGCATTGAAGGTGAGCTTGGCTATCAGCGTAACAGTGTCAGTAATCTTACAAAAGGTATTTCATCCGCAGGCTCATTTCCGCCATCATCAACCGTGACTGAATTAGCAGGAAATGTGTCTGTGACATCAATTCTTGCCAATGGCTACTACGATATACATGCTGGCGGTATTGATCCATATATTACCGCTGGAGTAGGAGGCGCCTCTATCAGCTTTAATGATATCAATGCTCCGGCGAGTAGTCTGCAGTACTCCGGTTCTTATGCAAATGCACAGGCAACCGCAATAGCTTATCAAATTGGAGCAGGTGTTGCGATTCCTCTCTGTAAAAACGTCAAGCTTGATGCCCGGTACCGCTATTTTGCAACAGGTAAAGTCGGAAGTATCACAACAAGTCAGGTTACTCTTAACGATTTCAGCCTCATCAGCAACAGTATTGTACTCGGTCTGAGAGTGGGCATCTGATCAATAGCGGAGCAATTCATAAAAGGCCGCCCCATCGTAATGTATGAGACGGCCTTTTTTTGTGGTTACATCTCTTGGCAGAAATATTGCCTGGAGACGCTTATTTGATATGAAAGTAGAAACCCGACAGCTTCCAGGCAATTCCTTCATAAACATAGTTGCACTCAAAAGATAACCTGCTTGGCTTGGTCGGGTAGCGGTGTTTTTTCGCGATTTCTTTGTTCTCTAACATTCCTCAAGAGCATTTCGAAGGTCTGCTTCAAGGTCACCGGCATTTTCCAGACCGATAGAGAGACGCACAAGGTTATCAGTGCACTTCCTTCGCCGTTTTTCTTCGTCAGAAAGTGGTCCAAGAGTCATTTTAGCAGGGGAGGCTATCAGCGACTCAACACCCCCGAGACTGTCGGCAAGCACAAACAGTTTGATGCGGCCAATGAGTTTTTCTACTGCAGGCAGTCCTCCTTTCAAGGCAAACGTCAGCATCCCACCGAATCCGCTCATCTGCTGTTTTGCCAGTTCATGTTGTGGATGGGAGGCAAGGCCTGGATAGAAAACCTGTTCTACTGCCGGGTGCTGTTCAAGGAATGTTGCAAGGTAAAGCGCGCTTGCCTCATGCTCCTTCATTCTGATTTTCAGAGTTTTCAGACCTCGAAGAATTAGCCAGCTGTCCCAAGGTGCCGGTATTGCTCCTGCGGCGCCCTGATAGTTTTTTATTTTTGTATGCAGCAGAGGGTCAGAGGTGACGACGGCTCCGCCGATGACATCGCTGTGACCACCGAGATATTTGGTGGTGCTGTGCACGACTATATCAGCACCAAGATCAAGTGGTCTCTGAAAATACGGGCTTGAAAAAGTGTTGTCCACTGCAACAAGAATGCCTCGCTCTTTAGCCAGTTTGGAAATAGCCCGGATATCAGTGAGCTGAAGCAGGGGATTGCTTGGCGTCTCGAGCCATATCAGTTTTGTTTCGGGTCTGATGCACGCTTCATAACTCTCAGTGGATTCGCTTTCAGCATAGCTTGTGTTGACTCCCCATGGACGCATGAGCTGCTCAAAGGTACGGTAGCTGCCGCCGTAGATATCGAGTCCTGCAACAATATGGTCTCCGGGCTTCAGTACCTGAAGCGCAGCCAGCGAGGCGGCAACTCCCGAGGCGAAAGCAAGGCCGAAACGACCGTTTTCAAGCAGAGCGAGGGTTGACTCAAGAGCTTTTCTTGTAGGATTGCCGATTCTCGAGTAAAAGAACTCACCGCGATGTTCAAGATCTTCACGTTCAAAGGTGGAGGTCTGGTAAACTGGAACGGTTACAGATCCAGTCTGGGGGTCAGGAGCCTGGCCGTCATGAATGGCAAGAGTTTCAAACTGCATCTATTGATTATCGTTACAGATGTTGATGGTATCGGTGGCAAAGATAAGCGATATTTTTCTTTTTATTGTAATAACATAAACTCTTTCATTATAGCAGTACAGTCGCGCATTATCGCCGCTGGATGTGATTGATCACCTCAGCAAGCCGGTCGATCTCATCCTTGGTATTGTAAAAAGCCAGCGAAGGGCGAATGGTCCCTTCAACGCCGAACCTGCGTAACGATGGCTGCGAGCAATGGTGACCAGTTCGGACAGCAATGCCCTCGCGGTCAAGCAGTTTGCCGACCTCTTCATTGGGCAGCTTGTTCAGCACAAACGATACCACACCAACCTTGTTGCGGGCAGTGCCGATGATGCGCAGTCCCGGAATCCTGATGAGTTTCTCTGTGGCATACTCCGTCAGCTCATGCTCATAACGGGCAATGTTGTCAAGCCCGATTTTCCGCACATAGTCAAGCGCAGCTCCAAGTCCGATAGCATCGCCGATAGAAGGTGTTCCAGCTTCAAACTTGGCGGGTGCTTCATTGTAGATGGTCTCCTCAAAACGCACATCCTGAATCATGTTTCCACCGCCCTGCCATGGAGGCATAATCTCAAGCAGTTCCCTCTTTCCGTAGACCACTCCGATACCTGTCGGTCCAAAAATCTTGTGACCTGAAAAAACAAAGAAATCGGCATTGAGATCCTGCACATTAACCGGTATATGCGCGACCGACTGTGCCCCGTCAACCAGCACCTTTGCGTCGAACCGCTTGGCCAGCTGTATCATCTCCCTGACCGGCAAAATGGTTCCAAGGCCGTTTGAAGCCTGAGTCAGTGAAACAAACTTTGTGCGAGGTCCGAGCAGTTTCGTGTACTCTTCCATGATGATCTCGCCCCGGTCGTTCACCGGCACAACCTTGATGCGGGCGCCTTTTTCCTGAGCAAGCATCTGCCACGGAACAATATTGGCATGGTGCTCAAGGATTGAGAGCACAATCTCATCACCCGGCTGGATAAACTTCCGCCCCCAGGTCTGGGCAACAAGGTTTACCCCTTCAGTAGTCCCTCTTACATAAATAATTTCCGAAGCTGACCCTGCACCAATGAACTGCCTTATTTTCTCTCGAGCACCTTCATAGGCATCTGTGGCACGGGCTGCAAGGGTGTGTGCCCCGCGATGAATGTTCGAGTTATCGTTCGCATAAAATTGAGCCACAGCATTGATAACGCTGAGCGGCTTCTGTGTTGTTGCCGCATTATCAAACCAGACAAGCTGTTTACCATGAATCTTCTGGTGAAGGACAGGGAAGTCCTTACGAATGGTAAGCACGTCAAACCCTTCAGGCTGATGAATCGGCGCTTTAGGCTCACGCAAAAAGTAATAAGGCTCCTTGGGAGCATCAGGCAAGCTGAACGGCAGCGAACCGCTGCCCAGTGTCTCCGTAATTCCATTAGGCCATACCGGAGCCGGAGCCTTCCCCGGAAGCTCAGGCGCTCCTGAACCTGCCAACTGCCGACTGCCAACTGCCAACTGTTCACTGCCAACTGCCGACTGCCCACCGCGCAGCATCTGAAACACCGCATCAAGATTCGGGCTGCCCTGCTCCTGCTCAAAGGTTCTGTAAAGCTTTTGTGCATAGCACTCTCCTTCCTCAGTACCGCCAGTCGAACCCGGTATCTGTGGAAGCTGCTCCAGCAGGTTTATTTCCGGCTGCCGACTGCCAACTGCCGACTGCCCACTGCTCACCCCCGGCTGCCCACTGTCCACTGTCGACTGCCTTTGAGCTGCGGAATAGAGCAGCCTGAAAGAAACATCGTCATCAGCTGGAAGTCCGGCGTTCAATATTGTGAAAAACGGACCAATGTTTTCAGGATTGTTTCCTGCAAAAGTTTCAGTTGTTTCCGGCTTGGGAGGCAGGCTGCGCCTAATGAACTGGTCGAGTCCGTAAGAACCGTCTGTGTTTTCAGAATAGTTCTGCTGTTCGGTCAATTTATTGGCATGATGCCCCAGCGGTTCCTGTTTTTTTTCATGTGTACCAGGAAGAAAATAAAAATCATGTTCCGGTTGTGCTGGAACCTCGTCAGCAAAATAAGGCAGATTCGGGTGTAAAGGCAGTTCCTCGAGAGGAAGATGATTCCCTGTTTCCCCCCCGAATGTCGTTTTATCCTGCACACTTTCGGCAAGTGCCGAAGGAGCTCCTGGAGCATCAGTTTCATATTTCGGAACACTGCCCGCTTCTGGGGCTTCATTGAACAGACGGCTTGCAATCTGTGCAATCAGTACCGGGTTCAGCGCTTCACTTTCGATTCCCGGCATGTATTCTTGCTCATATTCTCTCGGCATAACTCACAATGGTAATCCATAAAGACAACCTTCCTCTTAAGCAGGACAAGGTTGTCTTTATAGCTGTTATTCGGTCTCTTTCTATTTTGTTTTGGAGGCTGACTTGCGGTGTTCATAATCGTGATAGTAGCCAACCTCAACATTCTCAAGAACAGCAAGAGCATCATCGGTCAGAACGGCAAGTGAAGAATAGAGTGTCAGAAGATAAGAAGCGACACCAAGCTTGTCGAGTCCCATCAGTCTGGCTGAGAGGCTTGGGCTGATTTCGCCGGGAATTCCCGCCTGATGCAGTCCCACTACACCTTGCTCGTTTTCGCCTACACGAACGAGAATAATGCTCGTCGTACCATGACTCGACTTGTTGTTCTTCTTGATTTCAATTTTGTCGCTCGGAATAAGCGGCACACCACGCCATGTGAGAACAGGAGTTCCAAAGAGGTTGATGGTGGCAGGTGGAACACCTCGCCATGTGCATTCACGCTCAAAAGCAGCAATTGCTTTCGGGTGGGCGATAAAGAATGCCGGCTTTTTCCACACTTTGGTGAGCAGATCGTCAAGGTCATCAGGTGTCGGTGTCCCGTACCGGGTACTGATACGCTGCCCGGGATCTGCAGAATGAAGCAGGCCGAACTCCCTGTTATTGATGAACTCCCACTCCTGACGCTCTTTGATACCCTCGATAGTCAGGCGCATCTGCTGCTCTATCTGGTTGTACGGCTCATTGTAGAGGTCCGAAACGCGGGTATGAACACGGACAACAGTTTGAATAGCCTGAAGAGAATATTCCCGAGGCTTGTTCGAGTAATCCACGTAGGTCTCAGGAATCTCAACATTTTCAGCAAACCCGGCGACAAGGTCAATGTGCTTTTCACCGTGAGTGTTGACGGTGGAGCGTATTTTCAGGTACTCTTCGACCCTTTTCTGGAACGACTCTTTCAGAGCAGGCGATTCCTTTAGCAGCCTGTTAATATCGAGGCTCGATAGTGAGAAGAAGGAGCCTGGAGTAATGGTGCGGATGGTGACCGATGATGGCTTTTCGGAAACAAGATCCTCGTCGCCGAAGTACTCACCTTCAGAAAGCAGGGCGATACGGAGATCTTCTCCATGCAGACCCTTGCTTAAAATTTCAACCTGACCGTGTGCAATGATGAATATCTTATGACGGTCTTCACCTTCAAGGATCAGTGTATTGCCGAGTTCAGCCTCTTCAAGCACAAACTTGCCGGCTATTCTGGCAATAATATCATCCTCAAAAGATGCAAAAAGCGGAATGCTTTTCAGAGCTTCAGGCCTGAATGATGCGATCCCTTCATGAAAATCTATCCCGATACGTTCGGGTTTCTGCAGTTCTATTTTAGTACGGTTAACTCTATAGGTGCCCGATGAAACATGAACCCACGGAAGCAGCTTCAACAGCCATCTCGGGGTTATGGACATCATCTGTGGCGGGGTCTTGGTCGTATTCGCAAGATTTCTTGCGACATGCGTCGTTACACTGCGCTGTAAAAGACTGCTGGGTTCCTGTTGTGGGTTTGCCATGGGTAGTCAAAAAGTTTATAGTTGTTCGGTGATAAAGCTCAAATTCCAAGCCCGTCGGTAAAACTGCTTTCAATGGCTTTCTGCTGCAGAACCCTCGAATTAGGAGGAACGCTTTTGGTCTGCCACACGTTGCCGCCGATTACAGAGTTTTTGCCGATGGTGATTCTTCCAAGGATATTGGCGTTTGAATAAATAACGACGTTGTCCTCGATAATCGGGTGACGGGGCACGTCCTTGGCCGGGTTGCCGTCGTGGTCGAGAGCAAACTTTTTCGCACCAAGTGTAACCCCCTGATAGAGGCGTACATGGTTGCCGATAATGCAGGTCTCGCCAATGACCACTCCTGTACCGTGGTCGATGCAGAAATAGTCGCCGATGTGGGCTCCGGGATGAATGTCAATCCCTGTTTCCGAATGAGCCATTTCAGAGATGATTCTTGGAATAAGAGGCACTCCAAGCGACAACAGAGTGTGTGCGGTCCGGTAATTAATCATGGCTCGTATGGAGGGATAGCAGAAAATGATTTCACCATGGTTTTTAGCCGCCGGATCCCCATCATAGATAGCGTGGACGTCAGTGCCCAATTTTTTTCTGATGTCTGGAAGAATCCCGATAAATTGGCTGGCGGTTTCAGCAGCATACTCTGCCTCGTCCACACTGCCGTTGTTCACGGTGTCAAAATGATGAACACTGAGAATCTGCTCGTAAAGCAATCCGTAGAGCTTCTCGATCCTTACGCCAAGGAGGTGTGATAAAGATTGATGCCGCAGTACAGGCCCTCCGAAATAACCCGGAAAGACTATCGAACGGATCAGTTCAACAATCTCTTTCAGCTTTTCAATCGATGGCAGCAGATGTTCATGGTTCGGTAAATAGTCATTTTCCGAATCCTCAGAACCCGATAAGAGCTGTATAGCCTCTTCAAAGATACTACCGGTTTTTGTTTCCATTGTGTACACTCCTCAAGCCGGATATCTTTCCGGTTATTAAGCACTTCGTTTAAAAAATACCTCTATCAGGAAAAGCCGGCAAGATCATTGTTAAGTTCCCTTGCCGGATATTCTCGAACCTCCATACTAAACGTTCGGCACGGAGGTAAAGTTGCTCAGATATTGACCTGCTCTGGCTCAAACTGGTAGAGAAGAGTCGAGAGGTAGCGTTCGCCTGTATCCGGCAGAATGACGACAATACGTTTTCCCTTGTTCTCTTCGCGCTCAGCAAGCTGCAAAGCCGCGTAGACAGCTGCTCCTGATGAGATTCCGACAATAAGACCCTCGGTGCGGGCTAATACCCTGCCGGTGCGCAGTGCATCTTCATTTTTAACAAGCACGATGTCATCAATAACAGCTGTGTTCAAAATTGCAGGCACAAATCCGGCACCGATACCCTGAATTTTATGGGGGCCTGGTTTTCCACCTGAAAGAACCGGCGAATCAAAAGGTTCCACAGCAACGATTTTAACATTCGGGTTCCGCTGTTTGAGCACCTCACCAACACCGGTTATAGTACCGCCGGTACCAACGCCGCTGACAAAAATATCAACATTGCCATCGGTATCCTTCCATATCTCTTCAGCGGTTGTTTTGCGGTGGATTTCAGGATTTGCAAGGTTCTTGAACTGTTGCGGAACAAATGAATTTGCATACTCTTCATGCAGCGCTTCAGCTTTTTTAATTGCTCCACTCATTCCTTCAGGGCCGGGAGTAAGGACAAGTTCCGCGCCAAGAGCCTTGAGCAGGTTTCTGCGCTCAATACTCATGGTTTCAGGCATGGTGAGGATAAGACGGTATCCTTTAGCGGCAGCAATAAATGCCAGTGCAATGCCGGTATTGCCGCTTGTAGGTTCAATAATGACGGTATCTTTATTGAGCAGTCCCTTTTGTTCAGCATCCTCGATCATTGAAAAGCCGATGCGGTCTTTTACACTTCCACCGGGGTTGAAGTATTCAAGCTTGGCAATAATTGTTGCCTGCAGGTTATGCTCTTTACTGTAATTCTGAAGTTCAAGTAAAGGTGTGTTGCCGATAAGGTCAGTAAGTTTTTTTGCAATGCGTCCCATAGCTGTTGATTGTTTTGGAGTTTGAGGAAAGCTTAAAGATCATCAATAAGTGTATAACTGGAAATCCCCTCTAAGGGTTATCTTTTATACCGCAAATATGGTATGTCAGATATGATATTCGATGTTATCGATCAACCCGGCTTTAATGGCATATATCAACAGTTCAGAACTGCTTGAAACCCCAAGCTTCCTGAAAATGTTTTTTCTATGCGTCATTACGGTATGGAAGCTGATATGTTTTTTGGTCGCAATTTCTTTTGTCGAGAGTCCGGCCGCTATCATGCGCACGATTTCGATTTCTGACGTGGTCAGAAGGCTTGCATCCTCATGGGGCCCCTCTTTTTTAAGAAGGATATCCAGAACATCGCCCGAATAGTATTTTTTCCCTTTCAGCGCAGCCTCTATGACGTGAAAAATCTCTTCACGGTCATCAGTTTTCAGCACAATGTTTCTGATGCCGGCATCATGCAACTCTTTTATTTTTATGTTGGTTATCGAGTTTGTCAATATAACGATCCCAATCTCGGGATATTTTTTCCTAAGTTCCTCAAGATCGTTTATCGAATCATAATCGAACAGGGTATAATCAGTGATGATGAGTGAAATCGTCTCTTTCTGCAGATACTGTTGCAGACCGGCTTTTGTCGATACATTGAAGAATGTCTGGTAAATCGGGGACAAAAGAGACCGCAGTGCCTCATTGGTTAAAAACTGCGTATCAGCGAGTACAACAGAGATGTTACGAATGGTTTTAGTCATTATCAGATACCTGCTCCGTTTTCAAAAACTTCTTGAATCATTGTCACAAAGAGCAAGCATCTCAAAGTAAGAGTCTGAATTGGCTTTTTCTCCTCTCTTTACGGTGAGATGCTTGCGTGTCATTGTGATAACAAAATATTAAACCGACTACTTCTTGATCAGCTTCGATAACCAGCTTGCTTTTTGTGTCTCCTCTGTATGAAGCACCTCATCAAGAGCCTCAATCAGGTCATCCGGATGTTCCAGTCCGACAGACAGGCGAATCAGATCAGGCGAAAGACCGCTCTGGAGCTGCTGCTCGGATGAGAGCTGGCTGTGTGAAGTGCTTGCAGGGTGGAGAATAAGGCTCTTGGCATCGCCGACGTTGGCCAGATGCGAGAAGAGCTTGATGTTATCAATGATTTTGACTGCCGCATCATATCCGCCCTTTACTCCAAACACAACAACTCCGCCAAAGCCTTTTTTCAGATCTTTTGAAGCAGTCGGGTATGAAGGATCAGTTTTCAGTCCAGGATAGCGTACCCATGCAACTTCCGGATGTTGCGAAAGATGTTCGGCAACTATGAGAGCGTTTTCTGAATGACGGGCCACTCTGAGAGGCAGGGTTTCGATTCCCTGAATAAATATCCATGAGTTATCAGGTGAAATGGCAGCACCAAGGTTTCTTAGCGGTACTGTACGAACCCGAAGGGCAAATGCAATCGGAGCAAGCGGTTCAGGAAGGTCGATGGCCCAGCGAAGTCCGTGATAGTTTTTGTCTGGTTCGGTAAAGAGAGGGTGACGTCCGCCTTTCCAATTGAAACGTCCCGCATCGGTAATGATTCCACCAATACCGGCTCCATGACCTCCAAGCCATTTGGTGAGAGAGTTGATAACGATATCAGCCCCGAGTTCTATTGTTTTCAGCAGATAAGGAGTAGTGAAGGTTGCATCAACAATCAGCGGAAGTCCGTTGCGGTGAGCGACCTCTGCAATGGCCTTGACATCGGTGTAGTCGAGTACAGGGTTGCCTATGGTTTCAATGAAAATTGCTCTTGTCTTGTCCGTGATTGCACGTTCAAAATTGGCAGGATCTTTCGGGTCTACAAACTTGACGTTAATGCCAAGTTTTGGGAGAATGGCATCAAACTGGGTATAGGTTCCGCCGTAGAGGTTGTTTGCCGAAACGATTTCGTCGCCAGCTTCGGCCAGTGTGATAATGGCATTAAATATTGCTGCAGTCCCTGATGCCAGTGCAACCGAAGCTGCGCCGCCTTCAAGCTGTGTGACCCGCTGTTCAAGGACATCGGTAGTCGGGTTCATCAATCTTGTATAGATATTGCCAAGTTCTTTCAAGGCAAAAAGGTTTGCTGCATGTTCCGTGTTCTTGAAGAGATAGGAACTTGTCCGGTAAACCGGCACTCCACGCGAAAGGGTTGCATCAATAGTCTGGCCGGCATGAAGGGCCAGAGTTTCAAAGCGGTAATTGTTTTCACTCATCGGTAATACTCCTTGTTTTGTTTGTTGTTTTGTCAAAAAGTTAATCCACTCTAACATGCGGCGACGGCAAGATTCGAACTTGCGATTAATATAGGTTTTGCAGACCCCGGTTTGAACCTCTCACCCACGTCGCCTCGAAAATGTAACTTAGTTTCCCTCTTGTTTTACCTGCTGGGTGCCGAAGAATTTGTATCGTTGCAGATTAAACTGGTAAAACAGGAAACATCCAAAGCAGAATCCCAGGAGAGCAACTGTCGCCGCAACGGCAACAAACCCTGATAGTATCCATCCGGCGAGAGGGGCCCCTGCCAGAAAAGCGATCTGTGAACCTCCAAGTAAAATTGCTGCGATGGAGTTATTGAACCGCATCAGTCTGGGATCTTCAGTGGGAGCGGTTTTATTCTGCCGGGCAAAAATGCGTGATCCGATGATGTAAATGAGGCTGCCGGTTTTGCCAAACGCTACAGCAGACGCAATGATAAAAAACAGCGCGGTGGTTATTATCGGCTGCTGAATGATAATAGCAGTCGATATGCCCACGAGCAGTACCCACCTGTTCAGTTTGACAATCGGTATCGGAATACCCACGCATGTATCCGGTGTTTGTGTTGCTGACATAATTATTATCCTCTGGTTATCGTTTTATGAATTATTAGTCGAAATAAAAAAAGCCGGCTCTGACATTCAGAACCGGCTTTAAAGACTTTACGTACTTCATGAAATCATGAGTGTGCTACGTCGTGCTCCCCGATATCCTTTTGTCAGAATGTTTCTGCGATCCGCAACAGCAGCAGCACATTATGAAGATTGTCGAGGCCTGTGATTTCATGATTCGTGTATCGTTCAAATTTTGATTAACAATTGTTAACTCTTTTTTCAGAAGTTTCCAAAAAAAAGTTCAATTTTGTTCATTTATTTCCTCTCGGTCCTTTCGAACGAATATGAGAAATCTATTCGAAAAATATCTCAGAATTGACAAAAAGGAATTAGCGACCAGCCTTAGTTTACTCCAAGAATAACGCTCGACGCTTTGAATACAACACAGCTCGTGTCACCCTCTTTCAGTCCAAGTTTCTCTGAACTGCCATGGGTAATAATAGCGGAGATGACGTTACCTTCACCTATTTCAACATCAACCTCAGTGCTTACAGGACCTTCAATAAGCTTGCATATTTTTCCCGGGATAACATTGCGTGCACTTAATTTGGCATCGTGCAGCTCCTGGGCGATAATGATCGAGCTTGACTTGATGATTGCGTAGGCATTCATACCCTCTTTAAGGCTCAGGTTATCCACAGCGCCGTTCGTAATAATTGAAACTATGCTGGTTTCAGGACTGATCTTGAGGATGACTTCAGCGTTTACAGACCCTTTGGTGATTTTTTCAATAGTTCCTGAAAAGACGTTGCGAGCACTGATTTTCATTGATATTCTTCTTAGAAATTGATAAAGATTACTCGTTTCTCCGAGACGTCCCTCAAGATTCTGGAGAAACTTCCGATGCTCTTCCTGAATAACCCGAAACTGTTCGATAACTTTTTTACCCTCTGTTGTCAGAACGGTACCTCCTCCGCCCTTTCCACCTGTAACTCGATCCACAAGAGGTTTTTCAGCAAGGTTATTGACCAGATTGACAAGATGCCATGCAGTTTTATAACTGATTCCCACGGCTTTCGCAGCGCTGTTTATAGAGCCAAGCTCATCGATTTTTTCAAGCAGGGCAATTCTGTCCCCCCCCAGAAACTTGTTCTGTGATTTCTGAAACCAGATCGAGGCCTCAAGCCCTATTTCTTCTTGTTTGCCTTTCGCCATGAGCACTTAAACTCTCAATTATAAAGACTTTCCGTTAAAAGGTCATCTTTTCGTCAAATATAAGTTTTTCCATCAATAGAGTTTCATTACTCCGCGAGATTACAATAATGACTAAATCCCTTCCTTCTCCTCATCACGTTACTTTCTTCACTGCCCACCTCCAACTGCAACAACCGATTTCCCTCAGCACTCGCGTCTCAGCACTTTTTTTCCCACTGCCAACCAGCAGCTTCACAAAATTCGGCAACTCCAAAAACGCCCCCTGATGCGGCAGCATCCTCCTCTTATCAATCCTGAACCTAAAAAATTTGAGCGGACACAAACCAAGAAGTAAACCTCAAAAACAGAAGCCCTATAATTAATTTATCTGGCCAAAATATAAAAAGATGGAGTTTTTGCCTTGAGAGAAAATGTGCCAAAAAAATGATAATTAATGCCTTGACTCGCTTGGTGGCTTGGTATATTTTGTTTAAAAATTACATCATATATATTCAATTAACTCACTGGCCCCCGTATGTCATCTCATCAAGCAAACTTATTTATTGAAAAGTTATTTTCGGATACATCTTTTCGGCAACGCGCAGATGAAATCATTAAGCTGCCACTTCACGATACTTCTGGTAGACAAGCGTTTATTGATCGCGAGGGCTTCCTATGTACCGAAAAGGACATAAGAGAGGCAGCGAGCAAAACGATAAATGACAACTTCTTGCCCGCACAAGGTTGGGAGCAATATTATCATTGGTTGTTCTTTGAACTAGACCGCGCGCGAGCAATTGCAAAGACTCCGCTGTAGCTCCGAAACATGGCAAATCCAGAGAAGTCGATACGGTTGAGCAGGTGAGAAGATAGACTCCTCCCAGGAGTTCGGGGTCATAGAAAAAATAACTTGCAGGTTCCCGCTGGCCTGAGGTTCGTCATCCGGTTGTGTTCCGCCAGTTCAAAGTGAGTGGGATAGTTCACTTCAAAGCCTGTTTTAGACGGAATAATGGCATCCCGCCCTTTAAGAAATATATTTCGTCCTTTAAGAAAAAACAGTTATCCTTTAAGAAATGATGTTTCTTAAAGGATATGCAGTGAATAATAATAGGGAAAGGGGCGAGGAAATACGGCGTCAAATCGTCAGGGATGTCGGCCTGCATCCTGCTGATATTTCTCAGCATATTGCCAAAATATTCTCTATAACTCCTCAGGCAGTATATAGCCATACGCAGCGCCTTGAAAAAGAGGAGCGGTTAAAATCAACAGGGACAGGAAAGGGTAAGAAATATTATTTAGGGGACCTGAGGGAGCATAAGTCGCAATTTCTTCTCGCAGATAGCATCACTGAAGATGGTGTTTGGAGGAATGAATATTCATTTGTATTCGAAGGTTTGCCTGAAAACATTGTGGATATATGTCACTACGGTTTTACCGAAATGGTAAATAACGTACTTGAACATTCTGGAGGGATACATCTCTTTATCTCCGTTTTAAGAGATAAGGAAAAAATCATGATCTCCGTGATTGATGATGGAGAGGGCATTTTCAGGAAGATCAGGAGGTTGTGTAATCTCGATGATGAGCGCCAGGCTCTCTTTGAATTATCTAAAGGGAAATTGACTACAGATCCTGATAATCATACAGGAGAAGGGATATTTTTTACGTCAAGGGTATTTGATGAGTTCGAAATTGATTCAAAAGGCGTGAGGTATCGTCATGATGATCAGTTCGAATTTGATGTTATTGTGGAGTCTGAATTTTCTGAAAACGAAGCTGGTACTTCGGTCTATATGCTTCTTAAAAGAGATTCTACTCGCGATATTCAGGCGGTTTTTGATGATTATGCCGGACCGGATGAGTTTCTGTTTAACAAAACAGTTATTCCTGTTCGGTTAGCTCAATACGAAAACGAGAAACTTGTATCTCGATCTCAGGCCAAAAGGTTGCTCTGTCGTATAGAGAGGTTCAAACGTGTGATTTTTGACTTTGATGGGGTGTCAGCTATAGGCCAGGCATTTGCAGACGAAATATTCCGTGTTTATGCCAGAAATCATCCTGACATTGTGTTGGTGCCAGTAAAGATGGAGCCAAATGTAGCGAAGATGGTTAATCGGACTGGAAGGCTTTTTGAGAAAATGAAAGTTCAAATTATTGATTCTCAGTCGAACGTACAGGTAGTGGAGTATCCTGAAATTAATTTGGGTGGCTTGAACTATCATCCATCAGTTACAGAATACATTGAAGAAGCTTGGAAATCGGCTATTGATGATGGTCTGGTGATTCAAAATGATCGGGATAAATACAGGTTTCATGTTTCGCAATAATCTGCCAAATGTGAGGTATGATGATGAAACAAGGAGCTTACCCGATATCATGCTCAGGATTTGGACGTGGAAAAATAAACGGCGGGTGAATCCAAAAAAAGACAATGCGTCAGATTGACGAAGCTTGCCTGACAACGATTCATGCATTCAGTGCCAACGAGATTAAAGCCTTGCGCGAACATGAGGAGGTAAGCTTCCTGCGGAAGAAAGTCCCTTGCAAATGTAGTCTTGCTTGCTCCGTTAGGTCCGGCAATGATAATAATTTTCTTCAATGTCTCAGCCGCTGTGAAATTGATACGTATATCTTTTTGAAAAGGTAAAGATTTTATCTCATTCTCCCACAGAGAGAGCATAACGAGAACAACTTTCTCCTT
>CAITSZ010000004.1 GCA_903895195.1 uncultured Chlorobiaceae bacterium | reverse complement strand
CTCCAACCCATGTCGCGTCATTTCAAGAGTTTTGGGAATATTTTCAAGCAGAGCGTCAATATCGAGCTTCTTCTCTTTTTCACGCAGACGTAAAATTACTCCGGCATCAGCACTTACAGCAATGAACTTGTCAATTATCTCGCGGTAATCAATCACCAGCTCCTGCAGATCATTAAAATCATTCAACTGGTTATGTTCGTTGATCGTAATAAAATTAAGAGGATTATTAATCTCATGAGCAATCCCGGCAGCAAGCTGCCCGATCATCTCCATTTTTGATGCATGCTGCAGCTTGTCGGTAAGTGTTTTCTTTTCATCATCAGCTATCTTTTTGGCCACAATATCCCAGACATGATTAGCCAGAGTCTCCGCCCATGTAACGTCATTTTCATCATAATCACTTTGCTTGTTGGCCACACCAATTATAACCTCAATCGCTCCATTTCTTATGATGGGAACAACCATTTCACGCTGGACATCGGCATGCTCAACCGCCATAGCCCTGCAATGCCTGAAAGCAGTGTCATCATTATGGATAACCGCCCTGTGCGTCTGTAATATATCGGCGAATGCACCACCTTGAGCCTCTCCCTCCCTCAAGCACTTTTTCTCTTTACCGGGTGCCGAACAAACCTTAAGCGACAGTGTCTTCTGATTTTTCCCGACAATAAAGAGAAACCCGAATGAACTTCCCGTTAAGAGCACCGTCTCATCAACAGTTCTTCTCAACAACTCATCTATTGAATGATTTTCTGCCATCTGGAGCATGCTGATTCGGGACTCGTTTACCCTCTCTAAACGCCTTATCTCAGTCACATCATGAATAACAGCAGAGACAAGGTCACGATCCTGAATCCTGATTTTCATGGCATATATCTCAACATTGCGGATGGAACCCTCAGCCCTTCTATGGCAGGAAAATATATGCCATTGCTTCAGTGATTGCCATTTATCGATTTCAATCTGCAAAGCTTCAGGAGAATTCGTATCAATCTGGCGGATACTCATCCCGCACAACTCATCAATCGACCATCCATAATAGTCCGCTGCCGCCTTATTGGCATCAACAATATTCCCCTCGGAATCAAACATTATCATAACAGATGCATGCTCTTCAAACAGTGCTCTGAAGCGCTCCTCGCTTAGCAGTAATACCTCTTCGGCAAGTTTGCGTTCAGTAATGTCAATACCCACCCCGATAAGAAAAGGGGAGCCATCAATCATGATTCTTTTGCCGGTCATAAGTCGCCACCGGATAAGAGAACCTTCATGAAGCACTACACGCGTTTCAATCGTCAGTTTGGTGTCACTATGCATGATATTCTCTATTGCAGCCCTAACACGGGCCCGATCTTCCGGATGTATGCCATCAATCCCGAAACTCTCACCCATCTCGGAATCTGTCTTGCCAAAACTTACATCCCGGATTTCCTCATTCCATACAACAAATTTTCCTTTGGCGTCAAGGAGATAAAAAGCGCCCGGAATAGCACTGATGATCTGCTTATTGAAGAGCTGCTCCTTTTTAAGTGGCATCTCAATATCGGTGATATCCTGCGCTATAATAAGCACACTGTCGACCTTGCCTTCAGGAGTTTTGTAAGGGTATAGGGTATGGGGGTATAGGGTATGGCGCACAAGCCGCCCATTATCTTCATCGTCAAAGGTAAGGGGAATGGACGTGTGCACAGCCTCTTGGAGCATTTTCAATCGTTCAGCTCCAACCTGCGGTGGCAGAAAATCAAAAATACTCAAGCCGAAAAGCTCTTCCGGAGTTTTATTATGCTTGACAGCATAAGCTCGATTGGTATCGAGGATAATGCCCTCAGGAGAAAGAAGGATAACGACATCCGGAAAAGATTGAAAAATACTCAAAAGGGTCCTTTTGCCCTCTTTTCCTGTAATGTCATCGCGAGCTATCTTATCAAAACTCATGGAGAAAGGGGTTGAAATGTCACAAAGACCCTGCCTTTTGGAAAGTATCAACAGCTATAATACCTTCATATTATAGCGCCTGAATCGTGCGTTTAAGCCCAAGTCGACCTGAATCTGCTTACAAAATATATTACTGTAGCTTTTAGAGGGGCCTGGGAAGCAATCGACCAAAATGGAAAAACCTTTTTAAGCTTTCCTAAAGTTTATCTATTTTTTCCCAAATTGCTTCACAATATAAGATAAACATAATCCTATTTCACTAATTACTATCCTCTAAAAAAAAAAGGCCTACCCAGTCTCCCGGCCCTCACCTCTCAGCCACCAGCCCAAACACTCCATAACCACTCCCAACTCCCCACTCCCTTTCTTCCCTCAGCACTGTTATGTAAAAACCCAAGCAAAAAGAGAGACTTTTTTGAAAGAAAATATTTCTTCCCCATCCTCTCCGTTATAGCTTGACCGGAAAGTCACACCGTCATCGTTCAATCTGCATGTCAGCAGTCATCCAATGACCTTTATTTACTTTGACCAGCCCATCTCATTGAACCTGTTATGAACAGACAGCGGCGCCCTGAATTTGCCCTGCTGCATTGTCACTTT
>CAITSZ010000003.1 GCA_903895195.1 uncultured Chlorobiaceae bacterium | reverse complement strand
GCACAATATTATCCAGGCAATGCTGGCGGTAAATGATCTTTTTTACTTGGCATCACCTTTTGTTGCAAGCTTATTTTTTGAAGATGTAACAAATTGGCTTGATCTTTCAGATATTCGTTATACACCAAAGGTAAAATTTACCGGTAAAAGTGGTTATGATCATATGTTTGACTTTGTGATACCGAAATCAAGAAAACAGCCTGAGCGGATTGTTCAAGCCATTTCTAACCCCAGGAAAGAAACGGCAGAAGCACTGGTGTTTAAATGGTTAGATACAAAAGATACAAGGGGAGGGTCTGATTCTCGACTTTATGTTTTTCTCAACGATAAAACATCGATCGTATCGCCATCAGTAGTTGACGCATTAAGAAATTACGATCTTGAACCGGTTCTTTGGTCTAACAGGGAGCTCTCTCGGGAAGTATTGGCGGGATGATTTAAACAATAGGTGAGTGAATTTTGCTGCCAATGATTCTCAAGACTTCATACTTTTAGAATTACTTATAAATTGCATGGCATCAAGATGCCGTCAACGTTGTTCAGGGGCCTGATCATCCATTTCACAGCGTTCTCCATATTTGGCACCTGGGAGCCATCAAGAAATTCCAGACTGCCGTTTCTGTAACTTCCTGATCCAGAATTCCGCCCCTAGTCATCCCGAAACGTAGTGAGGAATCTCTCCCCACCAACCCAATCTTCTATAAGTTTTATTATTCCTATTCCCTCGACCTAAGGAGGGCTTCAATATTCAGTCTAAAGCCTACGGCTGAAAATCTATGTGTGGCTTTACTCCAAAAACAGCTCCGACACGGCGTAGAAAAGCCAGACTGACGTTTCTGTAAGTTCCTGATTCCAACCGGGAAATCGCAGCTTGTGAGGTATGTGCCAGGCGCGCAAGTTCTTTTTGAGTCATACCGGCATTTATGCGGAGGTGGATAATTTTTTTGGAGACCTCAAATTCCTCTTCAAGAGCGTCATACTCTTTTTTAACAGCTTCGTCCTTGAGATTCTCTGCAAGCAGGGCATTAAAATTAGTTGTCTTCATTGTGAAATCTCCTCTATAAAAATCGTTCGTAGTTTTTGAGCCTTTTCAATTTCACCTTGATCTGTTTTCATCTCTTTTTTTATGTAGCCTGAAGTCACTACATACAAGGTGTTCTTATGATGGAAGTAAAATATTCTGCAAATATCGGTACCAACTTTGATACGTAATTCTTTTAGACCCTTGGTGCCGACTAATGTTTTTGAATGCGGCTCACAGAGTCTAAAGCCGAATTCTTGGAGAAGTTCAATTGTCCTCAATGCTTTCGCTCGGAGTTTCGGGGAAAGCGAACGAATGAAAGCATTGGCTGACTCCATGACTTCAACATTATATTTCATTTAAAGAATATATCATATTTGATATGCTGACGCAATTGTATATTGGGAGTTTTTGAAGGCTAGATTAATTATCCTGTATTTATACTTACAAATCAAGTGTCTAAAAAAAGCAGGGGAGTCGGTTTACGCAGACTCACTGACGGAGGTATCGATACCTGCCTCGCATCCAGTGAAATGATTTTCGTGCAAGTGCGTATCAATCTGCTCTATGTCAACCCGAACTCCATTCCCATGTCACCCTAAGCGCCCGAAGGCTCCATCTTCACCTTCACACTTCAGTCAACGCTTAGGGTGACTTCTCTATCTGGCTCTATCAGATTATTTGGCGACTTGTCATTGGGCGTTGCATAACTTAAATGGCATTTCGCGGAAGTTAATGGAAACTAAATTTCATTTTACTTCACCATCTAAAGTTGCATTTCCAGCTTCCCACAATAAAAGATGATTCTTATCCGGTAGCTTTCGAAACTCCTAAATCCTCTCGAACTTGCTTTTAACAGCTGAATCTTGGAGTTGATAGCCTCTGACACGGCGTTCGAGACTTTGAATGACGAATTGCATCGCCCGACAAAGGCAAGCTGCGCTACATGCCACTAAGATCACTGGTGACATTTCAGCTGTCATGAGGAAGGCAAACAATATTGCACCCAGCATGGGCACAATTTTGGAGGTGCAAGTCCTCCCGTAAGTAGACCACAGCGAACCGCACAGTGCGGACCCGCATGCCGGGTGGTGTGGGAGGGGACCAGTCAGGAAGTCTGAAAGCTCCTATCCCGATTTGCCCTCTGGAGCGTGCTTTGAATCAAACCTTTGTTATTATCCGCTCTGACTGCATCCTGTTTATTCACAAACAAGCTTAATACTGAGCCCATAACATCTTTGGTTCTCTCTTTTCAGCGAACGGTGAAATGTTTTTGTCTGTTTGTTAATAATACAAGGTATGTCAAGTTGTTTGGTTCCGATTAAAATTAACGGGTGTTCATGTTTAAAAAACTGTTTATGAACAAGGTGTGGACGGTGTCCGCCCTCTTCGCCATCTCGCTGGTTCTTTATGGTATTGACTTCAGTATTTTTGGCAACTTGAGGGAAATATCCGCCAGCTTTCTCGGCAATCTCGCATTCCTGCCCATTTATATCATCGTCGTTACGCTCCTCTTCGAAAGGGTGCTCAGGGAAAGGGAGCGCCAATCAGTAATGAGAAAACTGAACATGGTCATCGGTGTCTTTTTCAGTGAATTCGGCAACCGCCTGCTGAAAGAGTTGTCGGCATACGTGGTCGGCAGCGAGGAGCTGAAAAAACAGCTGCGTATGACCGAATCATGGAAAAAAGGGGATTTTGATTCGGCGCTCGAGTATCTTCGCCTAAGCACCCAGAGGATCAGCATCGATAGTGACGCTCTCCCCGGTCTGAAGAAGTTCATGGCTGGAAAACGGAGCTTCCTCCTGAGCCTGCTGGAAAACCAGAATCTGCTTGAGCATGAAAACTTTACTGACCTGCTCTGGGCGGCATTTCATCTCGTTGAAGAACTCGAGGCCCGGGACTCGTTCGATCGTATTCCTCCGAGCGACAAAGAACACCTCAATGGCGACATAAAGCGGGTTTTCGGTCATATAATCCGAGAATGGATCCTCTATATGCGGCATCTCAAGGAGGATTACCCCTACCTTTTCTCTCTGGCGGTTCGTCTCAACCCCATGATCGACTCGCCTGATCCGTTGGTGTATCAGGACTGAGCGCCTAAAGTACAGCTATGTCCATGCTCATCTATAACTGATAGATCTCAACTGCTACTTTTATCTTAAATCTTATCTGATGCAGAGTCATTCCACTGCTCTGATTCCATTTTGCGATCATATAGATTTAACCCTATAGAGCCCCAGCAGGCCCCCCCCCATTGCTGGCAGTTATAGGAAGAGCAAAGCTGGCGAGTAATTTGTTCCGCCCCCCCCATTGTAATAGTTTCCGACAGCGCTATTGTTTCCAATCCCTTCAAAATCTAAAACGATAACCGCTGCCGATGAGTTGTTAGCTATTACAAAAGACAACCCTGCTGCCAATACTGAAAACAATATTTTTTTCAAGAATCAGGTCCCTTCTATTTCCTTGGCTTAATTGAATCTCTGTTTCGTTTCATAGGGTTATATATTCAGCTATCGCGCCATCAAAGGAGTTCGGGGTGACATGCGATGGTCCCACCTTTCCCTTCTTGTCGAATCGCACTGAAAAATCTACCGGTTAATCCTCCAGCAAAAAGTATAACTCCCATAACTCCTATAGGCCCTATTCCCAAGCCCACTGCCAACTTATTTTTCTTCTTCAATATTATACTTTTCAATCCGGTAAATCAGCGTATGACGCGGAATCCTTAAAAATCGTGCAGCCGCAGTCTGGTTCCATGCATTGCGCTCCAAAGCCTCAACAACAACCTCCCGCTCAAGTTGCTCAAGAGAGTATCCTTCATCCGGCAGCCTGATCACTCCATTATTATTATTGTGACTGTGCTCCCGGAATTTATCCGGCAACTCCCCGAAACTGATCACTTCACCGCTTCGCATGATGAGCAGTCGTTCCACCGTGTTTTCAAGTTCCCGAACATTTCCCGGCCAGGAGAAATTGGTGAGAGCCTCCATGGCCTCTTTATCAAATGATATCGTTTCTCCGCCATGCTTAACTGAAAAATATTTAATCAGAAGCGGAATATCTTTGCGTCGCTCGCGGAGTGGTGGCAGGTGTATCGGAATTACCGACAACCGGTAATAGAGATCCTCACGGAAGGTGCCTTCCGCAATTGCCTTCTCTATATTCAGGCTTGTAGCCGATATAACCCGGACATCAAGTTTCAGTGGCTTTGTTCCCCCTAAAAGCTCCACCTCTTTTTCCTGCAGCACCCTGAGCAGTTTTGGCTGAAGCTCAAGCAGCAGTTCACCCACTTCATCAAGAAATATCGTGCCCCCTTCAGCCAGCTGGAATTTTCCCGACTTCTCCTTTATCGCCCCGGTAAAAGCCCCTTTTGTATGCCCGAAAAGTTCGCTTTCAAGCAGGTCTCGAGGTATTGCTGAACAGTTTATAGCGACAAACGGACCATCTCGTCTTGAACTGTTTGCATGAATGGACCGGGCAATCAGCTCTTTTCCCGTGCCCGATTCTCCAGTAATAAACACGGCAGCTTCAGTGTCGGCTACCTTGCGGACCATAGCAAAGACCTTCTCCATCTCAGCAGATGACCCGACAATGGAACGGAAATCAGCCTTATCCCTCAACGCATCTTTCAAGCGCTTGTTCTCCTCAGCCATGCCGGAGAATTGAAGGGCCTTTTTCACTGTCAGCTTGAGCGCTTCGCGGTTGAACGGTTTCGTTATATAGTCGTATGCCCCGGCCTTCATTGCCTCCACTGCAACATCAACAGTTCCAAAGGCGGTTATAATAATCACAAGAGTATCAGGCGAACTCTCCTTGACGCAATGGAGTACCTTCAAACCATCCATGCCCGACATTTTCATGTCAGTGATCACAAGATCAGGCTGAAGCTGCTTGAACAACTTCAAACCCTCCTCTCCAGAAGCCGCCGCCGCAACCTCATATCCCTCTTCCTGAAGATTATATTCCAGCACTCTCCGAAGCGAGGTATCATCATCAATGACCACTATTTTTGCTTTCACCCTCGTTCTCCCTTGATTGTATCCAGTATCGGTAATCTCACGGTGACTGTAGTGCCAGGCATTGGTCCACTATGTATCAGCAGGTTACCGTTGTGGCTTTCAATGATTTTTTTTGAGATGGCCAGTCCCAGTCCTGTTCCCTCGGGCTTTGTTGTATAGAACGGTTCAAAAATTCTTTCCAGCGTACCCGCCTCAATTCCCACTCCGGTATCGTTGAAACGGATCTCACAATAGCCATTTTCAGAAACCGTTGTGGATATTGTGACGCTCCCTCCCGTTGGTGTCGCCTGCAGTGCGTTGATGACGATATTCAGAAAAGCTTGACGAAGTTTCTCTCCGTCCGCCTTGATGATGAGCGGTTGAGGTTGCGGCTTCAACACAAGGCTGATCAGCCGGTTCTTTGCGTCATTCGTTACCAGATTGACTATGGTCTCCAGCTCTTTCTGTACCGGACATGGCAGCATATCACTTTGTTGTGGACGGGCCATGTTCAGAAAATCCTCTACAACCCGGTTCAGTCGTTCGGTCTCTTTAATCTGGATTTCGATGAACTCGTACATAGGGTCATCGGGATGGTAATCGTCTTTAAGAATTTCAGCAGTTCCGCGAATGGAACCGAGCGGGTTCCGAATCTCATGAGCTAAAATAGCGGCCATCTCTCCCAGGGTAGAGAGCTTCTCTGCGCGTCTCAACTGCTCTTCAATGACGATCATCTGTTCCGATTGATCCTGCAGTTTCCGGTATGACTCCTTCAACCCTTCAGCCGTCTTTTGCAGTTCAACGCTTCTCTCCTGCTCCCTTTGCGACAACATGCCCGTTACTCCTCCGACAGTATTGTAGATCAGTATTTCCATATACTTTTCCATCTCCATAGTCAAATGCCCGCCCCACTGGAAAAGAATATGAGGAGCATACACAATGCTGACAATTAATGAACAGCAGAGCCCACCTCGCAGCCCGAACCAGAAGGCAGCCAGTATGATCGGCAGATAGTAGAGACGTTGAAAAATATCGTGAAGATAATTGAGGTGCAGGGGAGTCAGGTAATGAAGCAAACTGATGCCGATGATGCATCCAGCAAGGGCCAGTATCCGGGTGAAAGTAGTAGTCATAGTGATTCCCCAGTCCAGTGGGCAGTCAGCAGTTGGCATTCCAAAGCCCTATTCCCTAATCTTCACCATCCCCCGCCAACTGCCAACTGTTTTCACTCTCTTCCCTCAGCACTCAGCACTCAGCACTATCTTCCACTGCCAACAGCCAACTGCCAACTGCCAACTGTTTTCACTCTCTTCCCTCAGCACTCAGCACTCAGCACTTTTTACTTAAGCCTCCGTCTTAAACTCTGACGTCGTATGAAACTCAATCTCAGGGTAATCATCTTTGGCAATTTTCAGCATCCATTCGCTTTCAGCAAAAAACACAGGATGATCCTCCTTGTCGAGTGCAATAGCATTCCATTTCCGGCGTAAAAACTCTTCCAGCATCTCCTTGTTGCTGCTGGTGATCCAGAATGCCTTGTGAAAGCGCAGGGGAGTGAAGTCGCACTGTGCGCCATATTCATGTTCCAGACGGAACTTGATAACATCAAACTGCAGCTCTCCGACAGTGCCGATAATTTTGCGGACGCCATGCTGAATAAACAGCTGCGCAACACCCTCCTCGGTAAGCTGTCGAACGCCCTTGTCAAGCTGCTTTGCCTTCATCGGGTCGCGGTTTTCAAGCGCTTTAAATATTTCCGGTGAAAAACTCGGGATTCCACGGAAATGAAGCAGTTCACCCTCAGTAAGAGAGTCGCCTATTTTCAGGGAGCCGTTGTCATACAGGCCGATCACATCTCCAGGCCATGCTTCCTCAATAACGCTTTTTTCATTAGCCATAAAGTGCGTAGGGCTTGAAAAGCGGATTTTCTTGTGCAGTCTGGTGTGGAAATAAAATTTGTTACGCTCAAAGCGGCCGGAGCATATCCTGAAAAATGCTGTACGATCCCTGTGGTTCGGGTCAAGATTGGCATGTATTTTAAATACAAATCCGCTCATCGGCTCTTCCGAAGCTTTAACTATACGTTCAGTAGCCTCCCGTTCAATCGGGCTTGGCGCGATAGTCAAAAATGTTTCAAGCAGCTCCTTTATACCGAAATTGTTGATGGCACTGCCAAAAAACACAGGCGCCACCTCTCCGGCCCGATAAATATTTTCATCAAAAGGGTCATAAACACCCTCAATCAGCGAAACTGCTTCCCGGAGTTTTTCGCAGAAACTTTCAGGGATCCATTTTTCAAGTTCAGGGTCATAAGGATCTTTCACCTTTATCAGGCTCTCGCTTATACGGGTGGTATTTGCTTCAAACAGGTTGAGCTCTTTCTTATAAAGGTTGTAGACGCCTTTAAATGTCTGCCCCTGGCTTATAGGCCACGTTAGTGGTCTTACTTTTATATTGAGTTTGTTTTCAAGCTCGTCGAGCAGTTCAAAAGGATTTCTGCCTTCACGGTCCATCTTGTTGATAAAGATGATAACAGGGGTGTGCCTCATACGGCAGACCGCCATAAGCTTCTCAGTCTGTTCCTCAACACCTTTGACACAATCGACTACAAGAATGACACTGTCAACTGCAGTCAGCGTACGGTAGGTATCTTCGGCAAAGTCCTTGTGACCGGGTGTGTCGAGAATATTGACACATTTACCGGCATACTCGAATCCCATAACCGACGTAGCAACAGATATTCCGCGCTGCTTTTCAATTTCCATAAAATCGCTGGTCGCCGTTTTACGGATCTTGTTGCTTTTTACCGCACCGGCGGTCTGAATTGCTCCGCCAAAAAGAAGAAATTTTTCTGTCAGCGTGGTTTTCCCAGCATCAGGATGGCTGATGATTGCAAACGTTTTCCGTTTCGCTGTTTCCTTTATTAAATCCATAAATATTCATGCTCTCTGATTCCAGTGCAAAAGCACACGCAGAGTGTTGTAAAAAAAATACCCGAACCCCAACCCTCTTCAACCGCCAACCGCCAACTGCCAACTGCCAACCGCCAACGGCTTTCTTCCTTAACTCAGCACTTTAAGTACGCCGCGAAAGATACAAAGAACCACGCTAATAAAAAGAATCTCTCTTTATCGATTGGCGGCAATGCCGGAATTCTGTATTTTTTTTGCAGTGAGGTTGAAAAAATCGCTAAAAAAATCACTATAATAGGCCAGTATTTTCAACAATATAAGCACTCTTGTACTATGAATTTTAATCCATGGCATGATGTTGAGATAGGCGAGCATCAGCCGAACATCGTCAATGCCATTATTGAGATATCAAAAGGCAGTAAAACAAAATATGAGCTCGATAAAAAAACAGGCATGCTGAGGCTTGACCGCGTCCTTTTCTCCTCTATTTTTTACCCCGCAAATTACGGTTTTATTCCGAAAACTCTCGGTGATGATCATGATCCGCTTGATATCGTTGTTATTTCCCAGTGCGACATTGTTCCGATGTGCATGGTTAGGGCAAGGGTTATCGGTGTTATGCGCATGATCGATCACGGTGAAGGCGACGACAAGATTATTGCCGTGGCTGAAGATGATATCAGTTTGAGCAATATTCACAACATAGACCAGTTGCCTCCATACTTCAATTCCGAATTGAAGCACTTTTTCGAAGAGTATAAGGCTCTCGAAGAGAAAACCGTTCTTGTAGAGGATTTTCAGAATGCTGAGACCGCCCGTCAGAGCGTTACACATGCGATCGACAACTACAAAAAGGTATACGCATAAGCTTCACCCCGTTGTATGATGGATTCATTGCTATTTTGACATATAAAAAGGCGGCCATTCTAAAATCATGTGACCGCCTTTTTATGTTTATTTTGCTCGATATTCCCTTATAAATCAGGTGTTTTCATTAAAACCAAAGACCGTTGTCGTAATGTTGATTTGTTATAGCTAAGAAATAGCTGTGAGTCGCAACTAATATAAAACGGCAGATCATATACTCCGTGAAAAATACTATTTAAGTATTATTAATATAAGAGGATAGCGGCAATATCTCTACACGTGATAATTGCCCGGCCTTCTCCTTTGCGATCTGCCTTTTATAGTTTTTTTCTTTCGACGCCAGAATGTTGATAACTTGTTGATAGCCCTTTGTGTGGCCCTCAGAGCTATCTTTTATTGCCTGTTCCTGTTAAATTCGCGAAAAGTCATATATTGGCCGTTAGAACCATGTGAAGCTCGCTATGGGTTTATATTAAAATGCTCAGTTGAAACCCTCTACTTTTATGCTGTCATTATCGCTTGAGGAACTAACGAAACGAGGAAAACAGATAAAACTGGTTATCTCTGATAATGACGGTGTATTTACAGATAATGGCGTTTATTATTCCGCCAATGGCGAGGAGATGAAGCGCTATTCCATCCGAGACGGTATGGGTGTTGAAAGGCTGCGAAACGCTGGTATTGAAACCTCTATCATGACCGGCGAGATGTCGCCAAGTATTAAAAAACGAGCTGAAAAGCTTGCAATGAAGAGGCTCTATCTTGGAATTAAAGACAAGTTTTCAATACTGGACAATGTTCTTCGTGAAACAGGTTTTCAAAAGCATGAGCTTGCCTATATTGGCGACGATGTCAATGATGTGGAAATTATGGAAGAGATCGGACGTCAGGGATTAACGGCATGTCCTCGTGATGCAACCGTTTTCGTACTTCCTTATGCCCACTATCACTGTAAGGCAGATGGGGGATACGGTGCATTCAGGGATTTTGCAGAGTGGCTTATAGCTCTCAGGGCATCTTAAGTTGCACAGATACAACAATATTTTTTTTTCGATTTATATTTCAAGCTGAAGTTTTATAAACAATATCGAGCGGGACAATCAACCACAACATGTTAGGCCGGCTCGTTTTATCCATTGTAATGTATGGCGGAAGTCACTATAGGAAACAGATTGGTAGGGGATAATCACCCCGTTTTTGTTATCGCTGAAATCGGCATCAATCATAATGGCTCGATGGAGGTTGCAAAAAAACTTATCGAAGGCGCAGCTCATGCCGGATGTGATGCAGTAAAGTTTCAAAAGCGCACCCCGGAACTCTGCGTTCCAAAAGATCAGCGCGATATCGAGCGTGATACCCCATGGGGTCGCATGAAGTACATCGACTACCGTTACAAGGTAGAGTTCGGTCGCGAAGAATACCTTGAAATAGATCGTTTCAGCAAAGAGCATGGCATTTTATGGTTCGCCTCCTGCTGGGATGAGGACTCAGTTGATTTTATGGAGCAGTTCAATCCTCCATGCTACAAGGGAGCATCAGCATCTCTTACAGACCTTCCGCTTCTGAAAAAAACCGCAGCAACAGGACGCCCGCTTATCATCTCTACCGGCATGTCAACAATGGAAGAGGTGGACGCAACTGTCAAAGAGCTTGGTACCGAAAATCTGCTCATTGCCCATACCAATTCAACATACCCCGCTCCGATTGAAGAGCTCAATCTCCGGATGATCACCACCTACAAAACATTGTTCCCAAATGTCCCGATAGGCTATTCCGGTCATGAGGTAGGGCTTTCAACCTCTTGGGCAGCCGTAGCACTTGGAGCAACCTTCGTTGAACGTCATGTAACGCTCGACCGTGCCATGTGGGGTTCCGATCAGGCAGCCTCAGTCGAATTGTCAGGCATGGCCCGGCTTGTCTCAAACATCCGTGATATCGAAAAATCGCTGGGTGATGGAGTGAAGCGTGTATACGATGGAGAAGCGGCAGCACGCAAGAAATTGCGCAGATCCTGATTTTATATTATTACAAAATAAAGCATTCTCATGATGAGCGACAACAATAGCAGCAATCCGGTACCTGTCCAGGAGTTTGAATATAAGGCTGAGATGAAGCAGCTTCTCGACCTTATAGTCCACTCTCTCTACACTCACCCTGAAATATATCTCAGGGAGCTGATTTCCAACGCTTCAGATGCGTTGAGCAAAGTGCGCTTCAACTCTCTTACCGATCAGGATATTATTGATCGCGAAGCCGAACTTGCAATACGCATAAGCATCGACTCAAAAGAGCTGACCGTTGTTATTGAAGACAGCGGCGTTGGCATGACCGAAGAAGAGTTGATAGCTAATCTCGGAACCGTCGCCAAGTCCGGTACCCTCGGATTTCTTCAGGAATTGAAAGAACAGCAGAAAGAGCTCGACGGAAACCTGATTGGCCAGTTCGGTGTAGGCTTCTACTCCGTATTTATGGTAACCGACGAAGTCACGGTCGAAACAAGAAGTGCAAAGCCAGGTTCAGAAGGCTATCGCTGGCGCTCCAGCGGTCAGGGAACCTACACGATTGAAAAAATCGACAAGGCGGAGAGGGGAACCAAAATCTCCTTCAAGCTTAAAGAAGCATCCAAAGAGTTTGCCGAAGAGTACCGCGTTGAGCAGATCGTCAAAAAATATTCCAACTTCGTCGATTTCCCTATCTATCTCGGCGAAAAGCAGCTCAACAGCATAACCGCCCTCTGGCAACGCTCAAAAAGCGAGTTGAAAGATGAAGAGGTAAACGAGTTCTATAAATTCATTGCCAACGACTATCAGGACCCATTGGATTATCTCCCGGTTTCCGTTGAAGGCATGGTCACCTTCAAGGCACTGCTCTTTTTACCGACAGAGGCACCTCCAGAGATGCTCTATCGCCAGGGCGACCTCGAAAACCGAGGCCCACAGCTCTATGTCAAAAAAGTGCTCATCCAGCCTGAGTGCCGAGATCTCTTGCCCGAATACCTTCGCTTTATTTCAGGTGTTGTTGATACTGAGGATCTTTCCCTCAATGTTTCACGCGAAGTAGTTCAGTCAAGCCCCGTCTTGGCAAAAATCCGTCAAATCCTGACCACCAAGATTCTCGGCTGGTTTGACACTCTTGCTGAGGAGCAGCCCGAAAAATTTAAAACCTTTTACAAGGCTTTCGGTCCCGTCATCAAAATCGGTTTGAATACAGACTATACAAATCGCGACAAGCTTATTGAGCTCTTACGGTTTGAAAGCACAAAAACCGAACAGGACGAATATGTGACACTCAAAGCCTACTCTGAAAGGATGGCGACGGACCAGAAAGAGATCTACTATCTTTCCGGCTCAAGCCGCGCACAGCTTCTTGCTCATCCAAACCTCGAATATTTCCAGAATCAGGATATCGAAGTTCTTCTGCTCAGCGACCCGGTTGATGTCTTTGTTATTCCATCGATCCATGAGTACGATAAAAAACCTCTCAAATCGATTGAAAAAGCAGATATTGATTTCTCGAAAAAGAAAAAAGAATCGGAAAATGAAAAAGATAAACCCCTTGCGGGCAACCTTCTGAAACCGGTTCTCAAACTCTTCCGTGAAACGCTTGGAGAAGGAATCGAAGATGTCATTGAGTCGCATCGCCTTGTCAGCTCTCCAGTTACGCTTGTAAGTGGAAAGGACGGCCTTGACAGCCAGATGGAAAAGATGATGAAGATGATGAAGAGTGATATGCCAGCAGGCAAAAAGATTCTTGAAGTCAATACCTCACATCCGATTATCCGTAATCTTGCCGGTATGATCATGGCTGATGAAAAAAATCCACTTATCAGAACAGCAATGAAGCAGCTTTACGAAGGCGCACTGCTTCTTGAGGGTGGTCTCGATTCTACCACAGCATTTTTATCGAGAATGAATGAATTGATCGAAGCGGCTACACTATCCAGATAAGAGGATTCTAAAACTTTTTAACTTCAGAACTTGTGAACAAGGGAAGGGATATCGAGGCCAGACATGTCGAGGTTTTTCAGAGAAATGAAATAACCGAGCATTTTATCTACAAAAATCTGTCGACCAGAGTAAGCGGTGTAAAAAATCGCCGCATACTTGTTCAGATTGCCGATGATGAGATGCGCCATTACAACGTATGGAAAAACTACACCCGAAAAGATATAAAGCCCAACCGCGTGAAGGTTTGGTTTTATACCCTTGTCAGCCTGGTGTTCGGTTTTACATTCGGTATCAAACTGATGGAAAACGGCGAAAAAAATGCCCACAATATCTATAGCCGTATTCCCGAATCATTCAAGGAGATCAATGGCATCATCCGTGACGAAGAAGAGCACGAACAGGCGCTGATAACTCTTTTGGATGAAGATCGCCTCAAATACACAGGCTCTATAGTTCTCGGCCTCAACGATGCGCTCGTCGAACTTATGGGAGTTCTGGCAGGACTCACCTTTGCCTTGCAGAATACCTATCTTGTCGCGTTGACGGCCTCTATTACCGGAATTGCAGCAGCCCTTTCAATGGCAGCCTCCGGATACTTGTCCACCAAATCAGACCCAGGCGGAAAAAATCCCTTTGTTGCCGCACTCTATACCGGTATAGCTTATATCCTTACAGTAGTGCTGTTAATAACGCCATATCTCTTTTTGAAAGACCTCTATATCTGCCTTGGCCTGGCATTTTTTGCAGCAGTCTGTATTATAGGCTTCTTCAACTTCTACATTTCAGTAGCCCGCGACCTGCCTTTCAAAAGCCGTTTCCTCGAAATGGTCGGCCTCAGCTTCACTGTAGCAGCCCTGAGTTTTCTGGCCGGCTACGCCATACGCTACGCATTCGGAATAGTAATCTAACCCTGGCACCTCATCACTTCCCCCTCACCTCCGTGAGGGGCCTCTTGTTTTCACCCTCCAGCCAATACCTCCTATAAGTCCCATAAGCCATATAGGCCCTATTCTTTTTGTTGCCCGTTCCCCTATTTCCCCGCCTTAATCCCGATGATAGAGAGATATCTCTTCTTAAACCGTAACGCAATCACTATCCCCCCAATCCCCATAAGAACGTAGGTGCTTGGTTCAGGGGCATGCGAAGACAACTGTATACCGTTAATATCCGCTTCAGGATTTGGCCAGACACCACCACCGCTCGTGCCAATAGCGCTATAAGTAATCAATAATACCCCAGGGGTATTAGTATCTATATTTCCGGAGAACTCAAGATAATTCTGGCCTGAAATAAACGTTGAGGCCGAAGGATCCATTTTAGCTGATGTTTGCGATTGACCATTCACTGTTACAACGAGTTGTCTGCCAACACCATCATAAGCGCCTTGAGTATAAATGAAAAGATTGTAGGATTTCCCAGGAAGGTTAGAGAACGTTATAGTGTTTGAGCCCGAGGCATAAAGGTATGAATGCATCAGTGCACTTTCAGATTGACTGCTGAATCCATTTCCACTACTAAACAAATCAGTGCCGGTCCAAGACACAGAAGTACCCGTCTGTAAACCCGCAGAATTGCTCAGCAAAAAGTCAGAGCCACTCCCGTTAGTGAGATGATTCCACTTGTCATCAGCTCCCCCTATAAGCCCTGCTCCTGTATATGCCGGACCACTTGGATTCCATGGCCCTGGTGACTGAAATTGAATATTGATTATCTCAGCAGCCACAGCCTGAAGAGGCCCAATCAGTAAAACCAGAGCAAACGCAATAACTGCATCTGCAATTGTCCTTCTACCAATACCAAAAGTCATACAACCTTCTGTTCATAAGTAGACTTTGCAGAACAATCTGAAAAGAGATACTTAAATTATGCTGAAACAGCCATAACCCACTATAAACAGGATAAATTCAATTTACATGCCAGCGTTGTTTAGTGGTGCGAGTAAAAAAGCAATAACTTATATATCTATAGGTACTTAATCCTTCCCCAATACCCTCAGCCCATTACCCCTGTAACATTAGCGCTAAAGCAACAAGCCCAATTATGCTTTATATTGGTACATAACGTCTCGATAAAAGACATTCTGTAATAGTATTCTGACTTCTCCCTCTCCAACGATAGACCCTCCAGTCCTATAACTCCTACAAGCCCTATTCCCCAGCCCACCACCCACTTTCTTTCCTCACTCAGCACTCAGCACTCCGCACTCAGCACTTTCTTTCTCCCCACTGCCAACTGCCAACTGCCCACTTTCTTTCCTCACTCAGCACTCAGCACTCAGCACTCAGCACTTTCTTTCTCCCCACCGCCCACTGCCAACTGCCCACTGCCCACTGCCCACTGCCCACTTTCTTTCCTCACTCAGCACTCAGCACTCAGCACTTTCTTTCTCCCCACCGCCAACCGCCAACTGCCAACTGCCCACTTTCTTTCCTCACTCCGCACTCAGCACTTCTTCAACTATCCCCCCCACATCCACCAATTCAGCAGTGTTGATTCGTATCGCAATCGCCTCCTCTTCAACTGTCAGCGCTTCCTGATTTTCAAGCTGTGAAAAGAGAACAGCAATATCAGCATCAGATGCATCGTTCCCCTTCAGATATCGCTTCTCAACTCGTTCAACAACTACCTCTTTTGGAGCATGAAAGTGTAGAATTCTGCATTCGCAGTTCAACTGTCGAGCCGTTTCCAAAAAAAGTTTCCGCGTTTCAGCTCTCAGAAAAGTAGCATCCACAATCACTCTCAATCCTTCCCTGATAGAGAGTGTTGCAATATCAAGCAGGCGTTTATAAGTCCTGCTGCTATTCTCTGCTGTATAGAGTGAAGCATTAGCCTCTTTATTGCTTCTTTCCAGTGCCTTAAAACCCGCCAGCCTTTTTCTCTCAATATCCGAGCGGATGAGTAAAGCCTCAACTCTTTGAGCGATATCAACGGAAAGGGTGGTTTTTCCGCTTCCCGAAACTCCACAAGTCAGAATCAGCAATGGCTTTTGTGTATGGCTGTAGTGCTCAGCCACATGGAGGTATGAAAAATGTTCCTTCAGGACTCTCTCCCTGTCAATATCGTCTGTGGTTTGCGTATAGCGGATTGCAGTGACTTTTGCCCTCACCATAGCCCTGTATACAGCATAAAACCTCAGCATCGGCAGTGCGCCGTAATCACCGGTTTCCATCAGATAGCTGTTCAGGAGCCTCCAGGCAAATCCAGGGTATCCGGCATGCTCAAGATCCATGAAAAGAAAAGCGAGATCACTGATCACATCGATTATGCTGAGCGTATCATTGAACTCTATACAGTCAAAAACAAAAATCCGGTTCTTCCACCAGACCATATTGCCGGTATGCATGTCGCCGTGGCACTGCCTTATAAAACCCCCTCGTTGTCTCTCCAGAAAAAGAGGATTGAGCCGTTGGTGCTCCTCTAAGGTCCATCGTTCGATAGACGCAAGCCTGATAGCTTCAACCCTGTTAGACGCTGTCGGTTCAGTATGGGTGAAATTGGCCAGCATCGGCTTGATAAGATTATCAGGATGTCCGAATCCCGTTTCAGCCTTCACAGCAGGAATGCCTTGATGAAATCCCGAAATAAGGGACGATAGAATATCGACATGCATGGTGTTGAGCATGCCTGCGCCAAGCATCCTGTCAAGCTCCATACTCCTGTCAAACCGCACCATCTTCACGGCGTAGTCGACAATTTTACCCTCGCCGTCAATAAAAAAAGAGTCCCCCGATTGCATCACCGGCACTACAGAGAGGTAGAGCTCAGGGCAAAGTCTCCGGTTAAGGCGAAGCTCCTCATTGCAGAAGTAACGGCGCTTCTCCAGAGTTGAAAAATCAAGAAACCCGAGGTCAAGCGGCTTTTTGACTTTATATGCAAATGATTCTGTGAGGAATATCCACGAAATATGGGTTTCTACAACCTCAATCTTTCCCGTTTCATGGGGGTATGCATCACTGTGTCTCAATGCCTCTCTTAACAGCTCCATAGCGCTCCTTCAATAGAATTTGCCGATAAACAATCGAATGGATAAGGTTTAAAAAAAATGTAAATTAAAGGTTCGGTGCAAAGCTAAAGAGTTCTTCATACGTATCCATTCAACCCACGCCTATGATCCATCTTTCAAAGATACTCTGTCCAACCGATTATTCCTCAACATCGGATAATGCAGTACGTTATGCAGTGGAATTCGCACGAAAAGTCGGTGCCCATGTCAGGTTCATCCATATCATGACTGCAGGCAATCCGGCAGCGAAAGCTCTACCCGCCGAGAATGGATCCATAGACCAGACAGAAGAGGATGATGTTCTTCCCGAAAGTTTTTCCTCCATCCTGATGGCTGAAAAGCAGAAAGGGCTGAGCGCCGATATCCGCGTTCTTAAAGGCGAAGCCTCAAAAGTTATCACTGAACAGGCAACATCATGGGGTGCCGACCTCATTATCATGGGCTCCCATGGCCGAAGCGGCCTCCATCGTCTGATCATGGGCAGTGTCGCTGAAGATGTATTCCGTTCTTCCGATATTCCCGTTCTGCTCGTCAAACAGGACGCAGCAAAAAAAGTTGTTTCTGATTGATTATTCAATATTCTCACTTCATATAAATTCTTTTTATCTGTTATGAAAAATTTCAGGGAATCAATACTTGCTCTTATTACCGAAACATCGGCAAACCTTCCCGGTGACGTCAGATCTTCCATTGCCGACGCTATTGAACGTGTGGATCCAGACTCTCAGGCAGGCCTTGCCATGTCAACCATATCAGTCAATATCGATATGGCTGTCGACAATATCTCCCCGATATGCCAGGACACCGGCATGCCGACCTTTTTTATCCATACCCCTCAAGGTGCCTTTCAACTGCAGATGAAGCGCGATATCCTGCTTGCTATTGAGGAGGCCTCCAAAACAGGTAAACTGCGTCCAAATGCTGTCGATGCATTGACAGGTAAAAACTCAGGCAATAATCTCGGCTTCCATTTTCCGGTTATCCACTTTGAACCATGGGAAAAAGACGAGATAGAGGTCAAGCTTATTCTCAAGGGAGGCGGTTGCGAAAACAAAAATATCCAGTACTCTCTGCCAGCCGAAATTCCAGGCCTCGGCAGTGCGTCCCGTGATCTTGACGGTGTCCGCAAATGCCTGCTGCACGCCGTTTTTCAGGCTCAGGGCCAGGGCTGCAGTCCCGGATTCATCGGTGTCGGTGTCGGTGGCGACCGTACAAGTGGATTTGATCTTGCCAAGCAGCAGCTCTTGCGCAGAATTGACGACCGCAACCCCGACAGTGAGCTCGACACTCTTGAAAAGTACATTCTTGAAAAAGCCAATACGTTAGAGATCGGCCCGATGGGATTTGGCGGTAAAGCCACTCTTCTCGGCTGCAAAATCGGAAAATCGCACAGGGTACCCGCCAGCTTTTATGTCTCTGTCGCCTATAACTGCTGGGCATACCGCCGGCTTGGAGTGCTGATTGACCCCCAGTCAGGCTCAATCACCAGCTGGCAGTATCGCGATGCAAATGAAATCAAGCGAATGGCAAAAGGAGAAGGCATGCCATTGACCGGCAAAGAGGTCACTCTTCAGGCTCCAGTCACTGACGCCGAGATTCGTAGTTTGAAAGTCGGCGATGTCGTTCTCATCAACGGAACAATGCACACTGGTCGAGATGCCTTCCATCACTATGTCATGCACCACGATCTTCCTGAATCTCTCGATACCGAAGGAGCCATTCTCTTCCATTGCGGACCCGTTGTCATGAAAAATGAGGATGGAACCTATCGGGTTACCGCCGCCGGACCTACCACATCGAGCCGGGAGGAACCATATCAGGCAGATGTTATTAAAAAACTTGGTTTGAGGGCGATCATAGGCAAAGGAGGAATGGGCCCTAAAACCCTCCAGGGACTTCAGGACCACGGAGCAGTCTACCTCAATGCCATTGGAGGCGCAGCCCAGTATTACGCCCGCTGCATTAAAAAGGTTACCGGCGTTGATTTCCTCGAAGAGATGGGCGTCCCCGAAGCCATGTGGCACCTGGAGGTAGAAGCATTCCCGGCTATTGTCACAATGGATTCCCATGGCAACAGCCTGCATCGCCGTATAGAAGATGACTCGTTCGCCAGCCTTTCGAAATTGGCCGATGACGCACACTGACCGGACTCTCCGTAGAGTCCCGTTGTAATAAGGTAGCAGGGGAGGGGTTGATCCCAGCCCCTTTAGTCTGACTGAACCTGATATATCGTCAGTTACTTGATTTCATGAAATTACTGTCAATTGCATTCTTTAACCGCTAAGAAAAGGGTATATGAAAAAAATTAGATTTATGGATGTCTCTTTTCGGGACGGATTTCAGTCATGTTTTGGCGCAAGGGTAAAGACCGAAGATTTTCTTCCCGCTTTGGAAGCAGCCGTTCACGCCGGAACCGATAACTTTGAAATCTGCGGTGGGGCACGTTTTCAGAGTCTCTACTTTTACTGCGAAGAGGATGCATTTGCAATGATGGATGCTGCCCGCACCATTGTCGGACCGGACGTCAACCTTCAGACATTGTCAAGAGGAGCAAACGTCGTCGGTCTGGTATCACAATCCCGGGATATTATCGATCTTCATGCACGACTGTTTAAAAAGCATGGTATAAGCACTATCAGGAATTTTGATGCATTGAATGATGTCCGCAATCTTGCATACTCAGGTCAATGTATTCATGATGCAGGGCTGAAACATCAGGTTGTCATTGCCATGATGGGTCTGCCTCCCGGCTTGAACGAAATCTATTGTCATACCCCGCAGTTCTATCTCGACAAACTGCAGGAAATTCTTAATGCTGCAATTCCTTTTGATAGTGTTGCCTTCAAGGATGCGTCAGGCACTACAACTCCAGCCGTTGTTCATGAAACAATTAAAGGCGCAAGAAAAATGCTGCCTGCAGGCACCGAAATCGAGTTTCATACCCACGATACCGCAGGGATGGGCCTAGCATGCAACTTCGCGGCAATTGAAGGCGGAGCCGATATCATCGACCTCTCAATGGCCCCCGTCAGCGGCGGCACAGCAGCAATCGATATTCTGACTATGTGGCAGAGGCTCAGAGGAACAGGATACACTCTCGATATCGACCACGAAAAATACCTCGAAGTCGAAGCGCTCTTTATCGACCGGATGTACAAATACTACATGCCCCCCGAAGCAACAGCGGTTAACCCCGTGATATCATTTTCCCCCATGCCCGGCGGAGCCCTTACGGCAAATACCCAGATGATGCGCGACAACAACACGCTCCATCTCTTTCCTCAGGTCATAAAAAACATGCGCGAAGCGGTTGTCAAAGGCGGCTACGGCTCCTCCGTCACCCCGGTTTCCCAGTTCTACATCCAGCAGGCCTTTGCCAACACCATTCAGGGCCCATGGAAAAAAATCACAGAAGGCTACGGCAAAATGGTGCTCGGCTACTTCGGCCACACCCCGGCCCGCCCCGACCACGACGTGGTTCGCCTCGCATCACAACAGCTCGGTCTTGAGCCAACCATCGAAGATGTTCACGACATCAACGACCGCAATCCGGAGTTAGGGATAGCCTATAACATAACCCTTCTCCAGAAAGCCGGCCTTCCGCAAACCGAAGAGAATATTTTCATTGCTGCCACATGCGGCGACAAAGGTATCGCATTCCTCCAGGGTGATTGTTCAACCGGCATCCGCTACAAAGCCGACATCGCTGTCGAAATCAAGGCAAAAACCAGAGAAGAAGTTGTCGCAGCATACCACGAAGCTCACAAGCACGACATCCACCAGGAAGAAGTCAACAAAAGGCTTGTTGATCTCTTTTCAAAACCCGTTCCAGCAGCAGAAATCCCAAAGGGATCAGCAACCGGCTCAAAAGTCATCTCCATGGCCGGCAACTTTACAGTCTACGTCGATGGCGCCCCCTTCACAGTCTCATTCGCCGAAGGCTCAGCCATCAACCCCCAACCCTCCACCCCGAACTCTTCACTGCCAACTGCCGGCAGCCAACTGCCAACTGATGCATTAGTGGGCACTCCCGTCATAGCCCAAATGCCCGGCAACGTACACGCCATATCAGTCAGCGTAGGCGATGAGGTAAAAGAAGGTCAAGAGGTAGCTATAATAGAGGCAATGAAAATGGAAACCCTCATAAAAGCACCTTGTGCAGGTAAAGTGCTCACCATCACAGCAGTAAAAGGCGGCACAGTATCAATGGGCGAAGTAATGATGACCATCGGCTAATGGGCAGTAGGCAGTAAGCCAAGAGGCAGTCAGCAGTAGGCAGCAGGCAGTAGGCAGTGGGCAGTAGGCAGTAGGCAGTAGGCAGTGGGCAGTAGGCAGTAGGCAGTAGGCGGTAGGTCAAGAGGTTCCAACTCTTCAAAACTGCCAACCGCCAACTGCCAACTCTCTTCACTTTCTTCCCTCCTCCCTCAGCACCCAGCACCCAGCACTCAGCACTCAGCACTCCCCACTCAGCACTCAGCACCCAGCACTCAGCACTCAGCACTTCTTAATTCCCACCTCGCACCTCGGATGCAGTTCAATAAACCGATCAACCTCCTCTCTGGGAATGTGAACGGCCGAAAGTTCCAGTTTTTCGAGGTTTCGCAGATGCATGATAGGGCCAATCGAGGTGATCAGAGTATTCGTTATATCCAGCTCTTCAAGATTTACAAGTTCTTCCAAACCGTCGATAGTCAACAGAGGAGTATTAGCGATGCTTAACTCCCTGAGATCTATAAGCTTTCTCAGAGGCTCAATACTGGTGATGCCGGTTTTATTGCAGCGGAGATATTCGAGACTGCTTAGAGAGGAAAGAGGTGTTAAATCAATAATATTTGAGCTGTTGATACCCAATTCGATAAGATTTTCAAGCCCGCAAAGAGCTTCAACACTGGAAATCCCTGTTTTGTAGCAACTGAGTTTTTCAAGATTGACAAGGTTCTTCAGAGGTGAAAGATCATCGATCTGCGTTTCGGAACAATAGAGCTCCTCAAGATTCAAAAGGTTCTTTATCGGCTCAAGTGAACAGATTTGTGTGCTTGAAACCCATAGGAGTTTCAGGCTTTTAAGGTTTCTGAGAGGCTCAAGAGATGAAAAGTCGCAGTCAAAAGCATAGAGACGTTGCAGTTTTTCGAGATGCTGAAGCGGTTCGAGACTTTCAATAGGCGATTCATCGCAACGAAGCTGCTGGAGCTTTTCAAGAGCCCTGACAGGCAAAAGGTTGTGAATTCTGCGGCTGTCACAACGCAGGTGCGTGGTCTCAAAAAAGTTAAGTAACTCCTGATCTGACGGGTCGCGTGAAACTTTCAGAGTAGTTTTAACAATATCTTTCCAGTCATCAGTCATGGAATTCCACCATTTTTTTCGAGCAAAACTATCGCGAAGCAGCTCAGCTTTGGTAATGGTCAGAAGGTACTCATTTTCATCAGTGCGAGATGGGCGGTGTCGGGCATTTCCCCCTATACCACTTTCGGCCGAACTGTCTGACTGCGGAGGAGTATCAATATTGAGCTTTTCAGTAAGGCAATAGGTATACCAGGCTGCTTTTTTTTCCTCTATGTTGTGATGGTGCAGCTCCTGGCTTTGCTGGTCAAGTGATGATATATCTTCAAGTATATCATTTCCGCATCTCGGGCATACAGCACTCTCCAAAGTGAGAGGATAGGAGCACACTGGGCATTGATTATAGGTGTTTTGCTCCAAAACGATATGGTCGTTAATTCAATTGAAAGGGCGCAAGGTGGCGTATTGCTATAATAATAAGAAAAAAAGCGTTACCGACATACTGGAAGGGAAAAAATACACCGTTTATTTCCTTCTTGATTCTTCTTGCACATCCCCCCGGCGTAGGTTGGGGTGATTGCTGAACCCCAACAAAACAACACCTCTCCTGACGCAGGTACAGTTTGCCTTCCATCTTTTATCTCTGCAATAAAAAGAGGCGCTTTAAACTAATTCAATACAGCAGGTGTTACCCTTTAAAAAGGTGCAGAGTTGTCATGTTTGAGTAATAGCCTGAGGAGAGAGTGTTATGGCGGGACCTTCTTTTAAGGAAAGATCATCACCCTGTTCGGAGTATGATCAGTTGCTTGCCTTGTCAGATGAACAATGGCTATTGAGGCGAAAGGGTTTCCGGAATTCCCCGAAAAGCATTCAGGTCAATGAAACTCTTTTGACTATAGGCAACGGTTATCTCAATATCAGGGGAAGTCTTGAGGAGTTGCCGCCTGAACATTCCGGAGGAATGTATTTAAGCGGAATTTTTGATAAATCAGAAGCCGCTGTTGAAGGACTGGTAAAGTGTCCCATGTGGACCGATGTGTCGATATGGAGCCAGGGACATAAATTCTGTCTCTCAACCTGCGAAACACTTTGCCATGAGCAGATCCTCGATATGAAAAAAGGGGTCCTGCACCGTCTTACCACCTTTAAAAACCCGTCAGGACAGGTCATCACCTTCGAAACGATACGACTGGTTTTCACGCACAATGTGCATTTGGGATATTTGCTTGTAAAAGTCACTCCTCAGAATTTTTCCGCTCCCATTCGTGTGCTCAGCGGACTGAACGGAGATGTCTGCAATAGAGGTTTTTTCCCTCGTGAAATGCTGAAACATCTGCAGTTAGAGCGCATTGAGCGGGGCAGGGCATTCATGTACCTTGAAATGAAAACCCGCGAACGTGGAATACGTATTTCCGAAGCGGCTTCATGGAAGCTTGTTTCACCCTCCCTTCAGAGCTATACGTGGGAACCGAGAATATACGGCGAAAAGTTTACCAGCGAAATTACCCTTGATGCCCACATGGGAGAGAGCTATATCTTTGAAAAACTGGCAGTAGTTACCACAAGCAGGGAGCTTCCGGCAGACGAGATGTTCAAAGGTACAATCTGTAAACTTAAATCATATGTCCGAAGCGGCGCCCCCCATGAAATAGCGGCACACCTTGAAGCCTGGCAGGAAAAATGGAACCAGGCCGACATTGCCATTACAGGTGACCTCAAGGCTCAGCATGCCATACGCTTCAATATTTATCAGCTTCTGATTAACGGGCCTGTACGTCCGGCCGGTATCGGCGCGAAATTCTTAAGTTCCGAAGGCTACATGGGCCACGCGTTCTGGGATACCGAGATTTTTATTCTTCCCTTTTATATCTACAACTTTCCCGATGTTGCCCGGAACCTGCTTCTTTACCGCTACAAAACGCTTGCAGGAGCAAAGCTGAATGCCCTTAAAATGGGCTATAGAGGAGCTAAATATGCCTGGGAATCAGCGACAACCGGCGAAGATGTTACCCCCAGATTTGCTTCAAAGCTTGAGCGTACCATACGCCTGATCTATACAGGGACAGAGGAAGATCACATAGTGTCAGATGTGATCTACGGAGTGGAAAAGTATTATCGGGTCACCGCTGACGAAAGTTTTCTGTTGGACTACGGACTCGAAATGGTTTTTCTTACAGCCAGATTCTGGGCATCGAGGGTAGTTCTGAAAGGAGAAAATTATGAGATCCATTGTGTCATAGGTCCCGATGAGTTTCATGAGCATGTCAACAATAACACCTATACCAATGTTCTTGTGAAATGGCATCTCAGGCTCGCCGTAATGCTCTTTAAATTTATTGCGCAAAACAATGCCCCTGTTATTGATGAACTTGCAGCCCGTCTAGAGCTCTCCAAAAGTGAGGTTGATGCATGGCTCAATATCAGCAGGCATCTCAAGATATTGTACGATGAGGAAACAAAGCTCTTTGAGCAGTTTGACGGTTACTTTGCCCTGAAGGATTATGTCATTGAAAAGCATGACAGGGAAGGTCAAACCATGCTTCCCGACGGTATTGCTGATCACAATATCCAGTCCACCCGTCTCATTAAACAAGCCGATGTCATCAGTATGATGATGCTCTTTCCTCATGCCTTCAGCTTTGAGCAAAAACAGGCGAATTTCGACTTTTATGAAAAACGGACAGCGCATCAGTCCTCATTGAGCCACTGTATTCATGCCATGGTAGGGATTGCCTCCTCAAGGCGCTCAATGGCATACAACTATTTTATGAAAACCGCCCTGTTTGATCTTGAAAACCTTCATGGCAATACGGCGCTTGGCATTCATGCCGCCGCTGTTGGCGGCACGTGGCAGACGGTTATTCATGGCTTTGCAGGCTTTTCGATAAAGTCAGAAAGGTTGGTGCTGAAGCCATGGCTGCCTATCGAATGGCAAAGCCTTTCGTTTTCGGTACGGTGGAAAACGAGAATTGTTGAGGTTACGATTTATCAGGAGTACGCTTCAGTGCTGATACGTTCCGATGAGCAGATCTCGCTTCCGCTGAGTCTTTATGGAAAAACATATAAATTGATGACCAACCGGAGGTACGATCTTCCTGAGCAAAGAAAAAAAAGGAGGGACTGAACAATGGAAGTTTAAGAGTGCAATCCATCTTGCCTCAAAGCCTGCTCTCCCGGAGAACACTCTCTATGGTTCTTAATACCCGCCAAAAGATCCAAAAAAATGTACTACTTTGACCATCAAAACCCATAAAGCATTCAGAGTAAGGGTAGGCTGAATGAATATGGTGTTACATCACGAAGTCACCATAAAACGCTGAATGGCCTCTATCTCTATGGATTTTGTTCATTTACATGCTCATACGCACTATTCGATGCAGAGCAGTCCTGTTTTCCCGGGAGAAATGTTTTCCACAGCGCTCAAGTATGGCATGAACACTATTGCCGTTACCGATTATTGCGCAATATTCAACATGCCCGAGCTCTTCAATGAGGCCAGAACTGCAGGCATCAAGCTGATTATAGGCAGTCAGCTGTTGCTTCTTGAAACCGATCCACACCAGCATGGCTCTGCCCCCGTTTCACCCTCCCTTGTGCTTCTCGTTCAGAATGAAGCCGGATACCGGAACCTCTGCATTCTTTTATCCCGGGCTGCAAAAGATGGTTTTGTCCATGGAATGCCTCATATAGAGAGTCGCCTCCTTGAAACCTTTCATGAAGGTCTTGTCTGTCTCTCCGCCTACTCTTCAGGAAGAATAGGTCGCGCCCTTCTTGCCGGAGCCATCGATGAAGCCGAATCATTTGCCACCTGCTATCGTGATATTTTCGGAGACAACTTTTATCTTGAGCTTCAGCGCCATCACACCCCCTTCGATAACACTCTCAATGAGCTGACCATTGCTTTGTCCCGGAAGCTTTCAATTGAGCTCGTAGCAACCAACAATGTCCACTATCTCCACCGCAAAGATGCCGGATGCTACCGGGCGATGGTTGCCAACAGGACGAAGGAAAAACTTTCCAGCCAGAATCTTCTTGCACTTCCCGGCAGCGATCACTACCTGAAGAGCTCTGAAGAGATGAGCGCTCTCTTCACTGACGAACACCGCGAACTGCGGAACTCCGTCGTGATTGCCCAAAAATGCACCTATACCTTCAGCAATAAAGAGCCGGTAGTGCCGCATTTCCCTCTTCCTGATGGATTTCACAATGAGTTCGAATATCTCCGTCACCTTACCTGGGAAGGAGCAAAAGAAAAGTATGCCGACTCCGAAAAAGAAGGAATCAGTGCTGAAGATGTCCGCAGAAGGATAGAACTTGAACTCGGAGTTATCGAAAAGATGGGTTTCAGCTCATATTTTCTCATCGTCAGCGACCTTATTGCCGCCTCCCGTCGTCTCGGCTACTCAGTCGGCCCCGGTCGGGGATCAGCCGCCGGCAGCATTGTAGCCTATCTTACCGGAATCACCCGGATCGACCCTTTGAGATACAAGCTGCTTTTTGAGCGGTTTTTAAATCCCGAGCGCTCCTCCATGCCGGATATCGACATCGATTTCACCCCGGTCGGCAAGCAGAAAGTTCTTGAATATACGGTCGAAAAATACGGGGCGGAGAGTGTGGCAAAAGTTATTGCCATCGGTACCCTTGGCGCCAAAGCGGCCATACGCGATGCTGGCAGGGTTCTTGAAGTTCCTCTTCCACTGGTCGATAAACTCGCCAAACTTGTGCCCACCAGGGCCGGCATCACCCTCGAAAAAGCATTGAGCGAAGCCAAGGAGATGAAGGAGTATGCCGAAAGCACTCCGCAAATCCGTGAACTCATGAACCATGCCCGTGCTCTTGAAGGACGGGCGCGTAACGTCTCAATGCATGCCGGTGCAGTTGTCATTACCGACGGTCCGCTCGAAGAACAGGTGCCGCTCTATGTATCCAACAAAATCGAAACCGAAGTACGTAAGTTCGCCGATGAAATTGATCTTGACGAGCCGGACCATGTCAAGGCAAAGAACTCCGACGGCACAGACGAAAAGCAGGTCGTCACCCAGTTTGACAAAAACTGGATAGAGACAGCCGGGCTCCTCAAGATTGACTATCTGGGCCTTGAAACTCTAGCCGTTATCGATGAAACCCTCAAAATGATTAAACGGAGGCACAACCTCGATATTGAGCTTGAAAAAGTTCCAATGAACGATCGCAAAACCTTCCGCATTTTTCAGGAAGGCAAAATGGCCGGCATTTTCCAGTTCGAATCATCCGGCATGCAAAGCTATATGACCCGCCTTCAGCCAACCCAGATCGGCGACATCATAGCCATGAGTGCGCTCTACCGTCCGGGGGCTCTCAACGCCCGGATTGATGAAAAGCGAAACGCAGTCGATCTGTTTGTCGATCGAAAACACGGCAGGGAATCGATCGATTATATGCACCCGATGCTCGAAGAGATTCTCAAAGAGACCTATGGTGTTATTGTCTATCAGGAACAGGTGATGCAGATATCCCAGGTCATGGGCGGCTTTTCTCTTGCCAAGGCGGATAATCTTCGCAAGGCGATGGGAAAAAAGATGCCAGAGATCATGGATAAATACAAGGCCGATTTTGTCGAGGGCGCCATAAAACAGGGTGTGCACGATACGCTTGCAACAAGGGTTTTCGAACTCATGGCCGAGTTTGCAGGCTACGGTTTCAACAAAAGCCATTCGGCTGCGTATGGAGTGCTTGCATACTGGACAGGATATCTCAAAGCCCACTACACCATCGAGTTTGTGACAGCCGTTCTCAATAGTGAAATAGGCGATACAGAACGGATGAAACACTTGACCGATGAGGCCAAAAGTTTTGGAATATCTACGCTTCCTCCGTCGATTAATAAAAGTGATGCCCTTTTTTCAGTGGAAGACGTTGACGGGCGCTCCTACATCCGGGTAGGGCTCAGCGCTATCAAGCAGGTAGGGGGAGCAGCAAGGGGAGTTGTCACCTCCAGGCTCCGCCGCAAGCGTGACTTTACCAACCTTTTTGATCTGGCTGTATCGGTCGATCTGAGAGTCATGAACCGTAAAGCGCTTGAGTGCCTCATACTTGCAGGGGCCTTTGATGAACTCGACAAGCATCGCGCCCGCCTTATTGCCAATGTCGACAAGGCGATCAAATTCGGTCAGATGCAGAACCGCTCTGTCACGCTTGGCCAATGCGGTTTTTTCTCAGCCGAAGAAGGGGCGCAGCTTGAGGCCGAACACTACCCCGATATGGAGCCTGCCGAAATGATGCCCGAGCCCGAAAAGCTTCTGCACGAAAAAAAACTGGTCGGGTTCTATCTGAGCCATCATCCGCTCACCCCTTACCGGCGCGATTGGCAGGCATTTACAACCTTGCAGCTTCAGGCAAAAGAGGTTGTCAAAGCAAAACAGTATAAAGTGATAGGGGTTATCGTCTCTGTGAAGCCTTATCAGGACCGTAAAGGCAAGCAGATGCTTTTTGGCTCAATCGAGGACTTTACCGGCAAAGCAGACTTCACCGTCTTTGCAAGTCTCTACGAACAGTACGGGCATCTTATCAAACCCGAAGAGGTGCTTATGCTCGTAGCAGAAGGGGAGGTGAGTGGAGGTATGCTCAAACTTCTGGTCAGAGAGATCGTACCCATAAAAAAAGTCAGAGAGGGTCTCATCAAAAAAGTTATTCTTAAAATCGATGCCGACGATCAGCAGCAGCTCGAAAAGCTTGTAAAAGTAAAACAGATATTCGATGCAAACAGGGGAGGGACGCAAGTAGATTTCGAAGTCAAGGCCCAGTTCGGAGAAAATATTGAAACACTTACACTCTTTGCCCGCACCATTCCGATCGACCCAGCCGAAAGCACCATTGAGCAGCTTGAGGAAATCCTTGGACCTGATAATGTGCGGATTTCAGGGTAGTCAGGTATAAATAATTAATTATTTTTTATTACTTTCCTCACAGTTCAATTGTATGGATAGCAGGTTTTTAACATTCACTAATTCAAATGGGTAGATAAAAAATGAGCGGAAAATATTTAGTAGCAACTGACCAGAATTTCCAGAAAGAGATCCTTGAATCAGATAAAGTTGCCTTGGTCGACTTCTGGGCGGCATGGTGTGGCCCTTGTATGATGCTCGGACCGGTTATCGAAGAGCTCGCCGGCGATTACGAAGGAAAGGCTGTCATTGCAAAACTCAATGTCGATGAGAATCCTGCTACAGCAGCCCAGTACGGCATCAGAAGCATTCCCTCTCTTCTTGTCTTCAAAAAAGGTCAGGTCGTTGATCAGATGCTTGGCGCACTCCCCAAAAATCAGATCTCCAAAAAAATCGACGAACACATAGCCTGAACCGCCCAATACCCCACACCCGCCCCATATCCCGGTTCCCGCACCGGGATAACAGGCCCCACTAGATCCACCGCCCCCTAACCGCTATCTTTCCTCACCCAGCACTCCCCACCCAGCACTCAGCACTCAGCACTCCCCACTCCCCACTCCCCACTCCCAACCGCCAACTGCCAACTGCCAACTGCCAACTGCCAACTGCCCACTCCCCACTCAGCACTCAGCACTCAGCACTCAGCACCCAGCACTCAGCACTCAGCACTCAGCACTCAGCACCCAGCACTCAGCACTCAGCACCCCCCACTCAGCACTCAGCACTCAGCACTCAGCACCCAGCACTCCCCACTCCCCACCGCCAACTGCCAACTCCCAACTGCCAACTCCCCACCGATTCCCATTCCCTCCCTTTTTAAGAAACTTTTAAGCTTGCGTTTAGACCATTTAAAGATATGTGACGATATATTTCTACCAGTAAGATTGCTATGATCTATATTTACTTTTACTAATTTAACAGGACGCAATAACTATGAGTGGAAAATATCTTGCAGCAACCGATGTGAATTTCAAATCCGAAATTCTCGATTCCGATAAAGTTGCTTTGGTCGACTTCTGGGCAACCTGGTGCGGCCCTTGCATGATGCTGGGACCTGTTATTGAAGAGCTTGCCGAAGATTATGAAGGAAAGGCAGTCATTGCAAAGCTCAATGTCGATGAAAGCCCTGCCATCGCAGCACAGTTTGGCATCAGAAGCATTCCAGCACTTCTTGTGTTCAAAAATGGCAAGGTCGTTGATCAAATGCTGGGAGCCTTACCGAAAAACCAGATCTCCAAAAAAATTGATGAGCATCTCAATTGAACGAGCATTATTACAAGTTACCCCTCTATCCCTGCGGTAGCGTTGGGATAGACGGAATTTCCTCCATGTAACTCTATCAAAAAAAAACAAGTATGGACTCTGAAGTACGCGACATAATCATCATGGGAACCGGACCTGCCGGATATGCGGCGGCCATTTATACCGGACGGGCAAACCTCAAGCCGCTTGTTATCGATGGATCTCAGCCGGGTGGCCAGCTTATGATCACCACCGAGATTGAGAATTTTCCCGGCTTTCCTGAAGGCATTCGCGGACCTGAACTCATGGGAAAAATGCGCGAACAGGCATCGAAGTTCGGCGCTGAGTTTGTCAGCGGCAGCGTAACTGAAGTAGACCTTTCAACAAGCCCCTTCTGCCTTACGCTCGAGGATGGCAGCGAATATTTTACCCGTTCACTTATCATCGCAACTGGAGCAAATGCCAAATGGCTCGGCATAGAGTCCGAAAACCGTTATAGAGGCAAAGGTGTATCAGCCTGTGCTACCTGTGATGGATTTTTCTTCCGTGATTGTAATATTGTCGTCGTTGGCGGGGGAGACACTGCAATGGAAGAAGCTCTCTATCTGACCAAATTCGCTTCTCACGTTACACTTATTCATCGTCGCGAAGAGTTCAGAGCCTCAAAAATAATGACGCTCCGTACCCGCAAAAATCCGAAAATCAGCACAATGCTCAATCAGGTAATTGACGAAATTCTCGGAGACGGTCAAAAAGTCACCGGCATTCGCCTCAAAAATGTGCAGACCGGAGAACTCACAATTCACCCATGTGATGGAGTATTTTTAGCTATCGGTCACCAGCCCAATTCAAAGCTCTTCAATGGCCAGATCGATACAGATGATTACGGCTACATACTAACCAAAAAATCATCAACCGAAACCAACGTCCCCGGCGTATTCGCCTGTGGCGACGTCCAGGACTTCACCTACCGCCAGGCCGTCACAGCAGTAGGAACCGGATGCATGGCAGCCGTAGACGCCGAACGCTTCCTCGAATCCATGCGCTGAAAAAGTAGCAGTCGAAAGTGCTGAGTGCTGAGTGCTGAGTGCTGAGTTAAGACTGTGAAATCAGTTGGCAGTTTGGGGTTTACTGTGAATGCTGATTGCCAATATTCTTTCTTAACTCCCCACTCAGCACTCAGCACTCAGCACTCAGAACTTTCTTTCTCAGCACTCAGCACTCAGCACTCAGCACTTTCTTTCTCAGAACTCAGCACTCAGCACTCAGCACTCAGCACTTTCTTTCTCAGCACTCAAAACTTTTCTCTTCCATGCGCCTCTCCCGAATACACACCGGCCCCGTGCTGGACTTCTATACCCCGGACTACACAACCGAGCTCAAGCTTCCGTTTGCCGGCTCTCCAGTCTCAGCCGGTTTTCCATCGCCTGCTGAAGACTATATCGAGATGGCCCTTGATCTCAATAAAGAGCTTATCAAGCACCCTGAAGCCACCTTCTACGCCAGAGTGAAAGGGCACTCCATGATTGATGCCGGTATAGCAGATGGCGACCTGCTTGTTATCGACAAGGCGCTTGAGCCGAAAGACGGTGATATTGCAGTCTGTTTCATAGATGGCGAGTTTACCCTGAAACGCCTGGCCTTGAAAGAAGACGCCATCTACCTCATGCCTGCCAATGCCGAATACAAACCGATCAAAATCACAGAGGAAAATGACTTTCTGATCTGGGGAATTTTATCCTATGTTATCCATAAGCCGAGATAACCACGCCTGGAGACCTATCCAATGTTTGCCCTTGTCGACTGCAATAACTTCTACGCCTCATGCGAGCGAACCTTCAGGCCCGAGCTGCGCCTGCGCCCTGTAGTTGTCCTTTCAAACAACGACGGATGCATAATCGCCCGCTCTGAAGAAGCCAAAGCACTCGGCATCAAGATGGGCACGCCTGAATTCAAGTGCCGCGATCTGCTCAAAAAGCATGATGTTTCAGTCTTCTCCTCAAACTATGCCCTCTACGGCGATATGTCGTCACGGGTAATGCGGCTTCTGGCCAAACTTGCTCCCGAAATCGAAGTCTATTCCATCGATGAGGCATTCCTGGATATGACGAGCTTCACCCGTTTCGACTTACAGGACTACGCCCGGCACATACGACAAACAATCCGGCAGCATACCGGCATTCCGGTCTGCGTCGGCATCGCGCCGACCAAAACACTTGCCAAGATCGCCAACCGCCTGGCAAAAAAGAACCCTGACTATCATGGCGTCTGCGTGCTCAAAAGCCATGAAGAAATCTACAATGCCCTTGAGCGTACAAAAGTCGAGGATATCTGGGGAATCGGGCGGCAATGGAGCAAGCTTCTGCAGGCAAAACGTATCGAGACTGCAGCTGATTTAACTGTTGCTTCCCCCGTCTGGATACAGAAGCACCTGCACATTGTCGGTGCAAGAATACAGGCTGAGCTGCAGGGCAAATCATGCCTGCCGATGGAGCTGGTCAGACCTGCAAAGCAAAGCATCTGCACCTCGCGCTCGTTTGGCCGCAGCGTAAGCACGCTCTCCGAACTGCAGCAGGCAGTGGCCACATTCGCCGGCAAATGCGCCGTCAAGCTGCGCAAGGAGAACGCACTCGCCTCCATGCTGACAGTCTTCATCGCTACCAACCCCTTCGATGAATCCGCCAACCGCTACTGGGGAACCCGCACAGCAGCCCTGCCCTATCCAACCCATGATTCCATAAAAATTCTCAGCGCAGCTGAGGCTATTCTTTCCGGTATATTTCAAGATGGAATGGCCTATAAAAAAGCAGGCGTTATTCTGAGCGGTATCGTGTCAGGAGAGCCATGCAGCACAACGCTATCACTCTTCCCCGAAGAAGAAGAGCCCGAGCCGAACAGGCGCGATGCAAAACTTATGCAGGTTATGGATTCCATCAACCAGCGCTACGGCCGAAGCGCCCTGCATCTTGCCTCCGAAAACACCAACAGCTGGAAGCCAAACCAGGCAAACCTCTCCCCAAACCCCACCACCAGCTGGAACGACATCATCGAAGTAAAAGTCTGAAGATCAAAATAGGCAGTCAGCAGTCAGCAGTAGGCAGTCGGCAGTCAGCAGTCGGCAGTGGAAAGTGCCGAGTGCTGAGGGAAGAAAGTGAAAGCAGTGGGCAGTTTAAGCTTTACTGTGAATGCTTGCCAACAGCCAACAGCCAACAGCCAACATTCTTTCCTCACTCAGCACCCAGCACCCAGCACTCAGCACTGAGAAAATCAGCACTCAGCACTCAGCACTCAGCACCCAGCACTGAGAAAATCAGCACTCAGCACTTTCTTTCCCAATAACATTCCCCTGCACATCAAGCGCCGGATAAGGAGTACCATTCACCCTCAACTCATGGCTCAGGCGCGGATAGGTAGCTTCAAAAAGCAACCGCTCAAACACCTCAGGCTCAAGCTGCTGAGTAGCATACATGCCCTTGTTCTCCCTCTGGCGCTGAGCTTCAAAAAGAATAACGCCTGTCGCTACAGAAACATTCAGCGACTCAACCATCCCCAGCATCGGTACCGAAATAGTATGATCAGCGCCTTCAATAGCCTCCTGGGAAATTCCGTCCCATTCCGCCCCAACAACAATTGCAGTCGGAACCGTATAATCGACATCCCTGAAATCAACACATCCTTCCTTGTTCGTCGCAACAAGTATCTGCATGCCCTCCTGAGCCAGTTTTTCATAGACCGTTGCAATGTCATGGTAGAGATGCATCTTTGTCCACTTGCTAGACCCGGCGGCAGCATTATTCTGTCTGGCATGAATGTATTTTCGGTACGAAACCGCCTGCACATGACCGATGCCTACGACATCGCAACTGCGAAGAATAGCCGACAGATTGTGAGCCTTATTCACATTATCCATAACAACCGTAAGGTCAGGCTGCCGATGCAGAAGCATCTCACGGATTTTTTTGAATCGAAGGGGAGTAATCAAAATCAGATGCTGAAAATTAATAAATCTTATTTCGCCTCAAGCATTGATCACAAGAAAGCTATTTTTTCTCTTTTTCCTTAATCTCCATGGACAGCTTAACTTGTTTCCATCTTGCGAGGGTAAAATATTTTAAGTATATCGTAATAACTCTTTGTTATGGAGTCCAGATGAACCTGCTTTCCTTCGTTTAATTTCGGATAACTGACCGGCTTTGGTCCACTTCACTCATGCCATGGCAAAACAGATGGCCTTTTCGATGATGATGTAGTCAGCAGCATTGAGCCTCCGGAGATCAGCCTTCACTAACGGCAGGTGCCTTGCTGCTTTGCCATCCCTGTTTTCGATCCTCATCAACTCCTGGCTTGTTGCCATCCGTTCCAGTGCTTCGCCGATGGTTTGCTGCAGGTGTGGCGAGAGGAAGGGGATCCCGGAAATCGTTTCCCCGTAGGCTTG
>CAITSZ010000002.1 GCA_903895195.1 uncultured Chlorobiaceae bacterium | reverse complement strand
TTAGAGCGCCAGGTTGTGGCCCTGGAGGCCGGGGGTTCGAGTCCCCTCATTCACCCATGTTTTTTGGCCCCATCGACTAGCGGTTAGGTCACCACCCTTTCAAGGTGGCGGGACGGGTTCGAATCCCGTTGGGGTCACTCTTTACACTGTAAAGCTCTGTTCGTTGCCGGCTCAGGGCTTTTTTAATTTATGAACGCATATTTTCCAGCGTCTTATGAAAATATCTGTCAACTGGCTCAAAGATTTTCTCCCCGCTTTTTCCTCCGATATCCCATCACTTGTCGAAAAGCTGACCTTTCTCGGGCTTGAAGTTGAGGAGATACATGAGCGCACACTTCCCGATGATCTGGTCGTTGTAGGCCGGATTGAAGAAGTTCAGCCTCATCCCAATGCCGAAAGATTGACAATTTGCATGGTCGATGTCGGTCGCGAAGAACCTCTTCAGATTGTATGTGGCGCACCCAACGTAAAACCGGGAATGCTCGTTCCGGTTGCTACTGAAAAAGCCAGGCTTCAGTTCCCAGATGGACAAACCATAACAATAAAAGCCTCAAAAATACGTGGCGAACGCTCTTTCGGTATGATTTGCGCAGCCGATGAGCTTGGATTATCCGGCGACCACACAGGCGTCATGGAGCTCGACCCGGCATGCACAGTCGGAGAACCATTTGCGCGCTACCTTCAGGGTGATGTCCAGCTCGACATAGCAGTAACTCCCAACCGCCCTGATGTCCTTTCCCATCTTGGTATTGCCAGAGAGCTTTCAGAGCCTGAAAACATTCTTTACCCTAAGCATACTTCACTCTCCTTTTCAACAACCAGTCCGCTTGTTGATGTTATGGATGCCGAGGCTTGCCCCTATTATACCGGTGTTGTAATACGAGGCATAAAAGTTGCTGAATCCCCGGAGTGGCTTCGCAGCAAGCTTGAAAGTATTGATCTGAAGCCAAAGAATAACATCGTTGATATTACCAACTATATTCTTCATGCACTTGGTCAGCCGCTCCATGCCTTCGATCTGGGCAAACTTTCCGGAGAGCGGGTCGTTGTTCGAAGTGATGTGCGCGGAGAGTTTACGGCAATCAATCAGCAGGTCTGCCAGGTTGAACCGGGAATGCCGGTTATATGTGATAGCGAAAAACCTGCAGCTCTTGCCGGTGTCATGGGAGGTCTTGACTCTGCAGTCAGTGATTCTACAACCGACATTCTGCTTGAAGCCGCATATTTCAATCCATCCATGATCCGCAAATCAGCTAAAAAAGCTGGCATTTCTTCTGATTCCTCCTACCGGTTTGAGCGCGGGATTGATCCCGGAAACGTCAAACGGGCCGCCGAATGTGCAGTTGCTCTTATTCTGGAGCTTGCCGGAGGAACTGTTGATGATACAAGAGAGTGGGGTAGTGCAGTCGCTGATTTGCGCCGGGTAGTGCTGAGGCCCGACAGGGTAAATAGACTTCTCGGCAGCTCCATAAGCGCCGCCGACATGACAGAAATGCTTCAGAGAATCGGTTTTTCTCTCTTTGCGACTGATGAAAAGTCAATCACCTTCGAGGTCCCCTCATTCAGGGTTGATGTTTCGGGTGAAATAGATCTGGTTGAAGAGATTGCCCGAATCTATGGATACGACAATATTCAGCCTTCCCCTCAGATGGCTACAACCTACCCGGAGGCTCGCAACTACCCGGAGTTTTTTCCGGATTTTCTTCGTACCATCATGGTTGGGTTGAATTTCAGGGAAATTCTGACAAACCCACTGATGAAAAAAGAGGAGGCCGGGTTGTTCAGTGACCGGCTTGTTGGTGTTCTTAACCCTATCAGTGAAGGTCTTGAGGTTCTTCGTCCAGCTCTCATCCCTGGATTTCTCAAGGTTATCAGCCATAATATCAGGCACGGTAACAGGGATTTAAAGTTCTTTGAAGTTGCAAGGGGATTCCGGACGGTTCCAGAGGGTGAGCGGGCCGGTACGTCGCTTCTTGATGGCTACAGTGAGCAGGAGTATCTTGTTATAGCCATGACGGGTAGCCGTTTTCCCCGCGTATGGAACCTGCCGCCGGAAAAGGCTGATTTTTACGATGTTATGGGTGCTGTTGAGATGCTCCTTCAGAAGCTGAATTTGCTTGATAAATCAGCGGTGAATATTTATAATGAAAAAACTGTCACGGTTGATCTTCAACTGACAGAAAAAGGAAAGACCCGCTCCGAAAGAGTGGGGGTGGTTCAGCAGGTCGATAGCAGCCTATTGGATGTTTTTGATATAGGCCAGGACGTTTTTATCGCCGAAATTGATGCGGCAGTTCTGGAATCCTGTTTCAATCCGGATGTTACCTATGTGTCACCGTCCAGATTTCCTGTTGTACAGAGGGATATATCGCTTAGTCTGCCGCCGTCTGTTACCGTTCAGTCACTTGTGGAACTTGTTAGATCAAGTGACGCTTTAATCAGGAATGTGAGTGTGTTTGATCTTTTCCAGCGCACCGAAAAAGAAGGGGGAGAGCGCAGTGTTGCCCTCTCACTTGAAATTGCTGATTATACGGGAACATTGCAGGACGAAAGAATTAGCGATATTCTTTTTAAAGTCGGCAGTAATGCCGAGAGTAAGCTTGGTGCGGTAATTCGACAAGTCTGATACTCTTTGTTCTATGCAAGATTTCGATGGGCAGAACATCAAGGTTGATGCCAACCTCCTTGAGGATAACATACAGCTCCTCATTGCCCGGTTGAACGAGTGCCGGAAAGAGAATGATTTATTGCGATCTGAACTGTCAAGTCTGCAAAATATCTTGAGGTCATGTAAGCTGCCCGGAAGTGTCGGTTCAACTGTCATGGAAGCTAATGGAAGTTCCGAAGGCGTCTTTACCTATGCAGAACAAATGCAGGTAAAACACAAGTTGGTCATGATTTTGCAGAAAATAGAAATGGAGCTCAGAAACAATCAGACATTGTAACGAAATGAGATGGAAAAAATTGATGTAAATGTTTATGGCGACAGTTATCCTTTAAGGGTCGAAAGACGGGAACTGACCGAAAAAGCAGCTAAGGATGTTGATGTAGTGATGCGGATTTTTGCCGAAAAAGCGCCAACATTCGAGTCCGCAAAGCTGGCAGTTCTTGCAGCAATTTCGTTTGCAGAAAAAAAAATCGAACTTGAAGAAGAAATGGCCTCATTGAAGCAGAACCTTGCCAGACTCAATGTTTTGATAAAGGAAAATCTGCAATAAACCGTTACATTAATACAGAAGAAATTTCCGCACCAGCTCATTGAGGTGTATTGTAAGTAAAAGAACTAACACCTAAGAATAGGGAGCCAGACTCTTCTTTTTGATTGCAGGCCTTGTTGAATTTCTGAACGTTTCCGTTCACTATTCAAGAGCAGTGGCGACACCGCTCCATTGGAAGCAAAAAATCTGAAGGAAGCCCCCACCGTGTACAACGGGTTCTTGATCTTACACACCTCAAAGCATGGTGCGGATTTTTTTGTTTAAAATGGTGCTTCTTGTTTCAGACTAATAAGAGCATGAAAATGGAGGAAGTTTTAATGGGAATAGTTATAAACCTGTTTTTAATTGTTTTTGCTTCGGTAATTTGTTTCGGTGTAGGTTTTTTTGTTGGACGTTTTTTTCTCGAACGGCTGGGAACCACCAAAGTGCTCGAGGCCGAAGAACGTGCGGTGCAGATAGTTCAGGAAGCACAAAAAGAGGCTAACGAGTACAAGGAACTGAAAGTCAGCGAAGTTAACCAGGAGTGGAAAAAGAAGCGCAGGGAGTTTGATCAGGAAGTTGTCATCAAAAACAACAAGTACAACCAGCTTCAGAAGCAGACTCAGCAAAAGGAAACTCAGCTCAAAAAACAGAGCGATGGTATCCGCGATCTCGAACGCAAGCTTCAGGACCAGCGTAAGGAAATCGAGCAGACTACAGAACTTGTTCAGCACAGGGCCGAAGAGCTTGACCGGACGATTATAGAGCAGAACCAGCGCCTTGAAAGCATCTCAAACCTGCAGGCCGAAGATGCCAGGCAGATGCTGATTGATAATATGGTTGCAAAAGCTCGCGAGGAAGCGACCGAAACCATTCATCAGATTCACGAAGAAGCAGAACTCAAGGCCAACCGTCTTGCCGAAAAAACGCTCTTGAGCGCTATCCAGCGCATCTCTTTTGAGCAGGCCACCGAAAATGCACTCTCTGTAGTTCATATCCAGAGCGACGAACTCAAAGGCCGTATTATCGGACGTGAAGGACGCAATATTAAAGCCTTCGAAAACGCAACCGGTGTCGATATCATTGTTGACGACACTCCCGAGGTGGTTATTCTCTCCTGCTTTGATCCGCTGCGCCGTGAGCTTGCCAAGCTTACCCTCCAGAAACTTCTCGTTGACGGAATCATTCATCCTGTTGCTATTGAAAAAGCATACGAAGACGCTAAAAAGGAGATTGACGATGTTATTATCAGTGCCGGAGAAGAAGCGCTCTCCTCACTGCAGATTCCCGATATGCCCTCCGAGGTTATCCCCCTTATCGGTAAAATGAAGTTCTGCACCGTCTACGGCCAGAACCTTCTGCAGCACAGTCGTGAGGTTGCCATGCTTGCGGGACTTATGGCGGCCGAACTCAAGCTTGATGCCCGTCTTGCCAAACGTGCCGGTCTTCTGCACGATATAGGGCTTGTCCTGCCTGAAAGTGATGAACCTCATGCCATCACCGGCATGGCCTACATGAAAAAATTCAACGAATCTTCCGTTGTACTCAATTCAATTGCAGCACATCATGGAGATGTAGGCAAAGAGTCTCCAATTGCAGACCTCATTGATGCAGCCAATGTTATTTCGCTCTCCAGGCCCGGTGCCCGTGGCGCAGTAACTGCAGACGGTAATGTAAAGCGTCTTGAGAGCCTCGAAGAAATTGCCAAGGGATTTCCCGGTGTGCTGAAAACCTATGCTCTCCAGGCTGGACGGGAGATCAGGGTTATTGTTGAAGGCGATAATGTCAGCGATTCACAGGCAGATGTTCTTGCCCACGATATCGCCCACAAAATCGAATCTGAAGCGCAGTATCCCGGCCAGATCAAAGTATCTATTGTTCGCGAAAAACGCTCGATAGCCTACGCCAAATAATATCCGCTCAACCCCTTAAAAGGGAAAGCTTAAAGCTTTCCCTTGGTTGATGGGATCCCCGACCCGGTAACCGCAACAGCCGCTTTCATCGCATAAGCAAAAGACTTGAACAGCGCCTCAATTTTGTGGTGCGTATTCTCTCCCTCAAGTATCGACAGGTGAATATTGGCCTTCATGCTTTCTGAAAGCGAAACAAAAAAATGCTTCACCATTTCCGTCGAAAAGCCTCTGATTACCGCCCGTTTGAACTTCGCATTAAAAACACAAAAACTTCTTCCCCCAAGATCAACCGCACAGCGGGCCAGAGCCTCGTCCATCGGTATGATTGCCCATCCATAGCGGTGTATGCCGCGTTTATCCCCAAGAGCATCAGTAATGGCTTTACCAAGCACAATCGCAATGTCCTCAACGGTGTGATGATCATCCACATCAAGATCCCCCTTGCATTCAAGCGAAAGATCAAATCCGGAATGTTTGCTGAAATTCGTCAGCATATGATCAAAAAACACAACTCCTGTATGTATCGAGCTGATCCCGGTGCCGTCAAGCGACAGAGTCGCCGTTATATCGGTCTCTTTTGTTGATCTCGTTACCGTTACGGTACGCAGCGCTGTGGTTACTTTTTCTTGCATGTGTAGTTATTATCGGATAAATTTGTTGATAAGAAAAAGTACAAGAGTGATCAGCACAGAAAGCACTATTGAAGAGCCCATTGGAAAATAAAACCGGAAGTTACTTCTCTCTATCCTGATATCAAGCGGAAGGTTTCCCAGCCAGCTGAGCCACCGTTCCCCGGTTGCACTCCAAAAAGCTATAATGAGCAGGCCACACCCAACGGTTATCAGGCCGGCGACTACAACTATTTTTCCTGCTTCTGAAAACACAACTTGGATATTTTTTAAAAGTTGCTAAATTAAGGCCATTATCCTATGAAGATACGATATTTGCAAATTTATTAAAGCGGCTGTAAATGCATGTTTTTATTGTCATAGTAGGTTTACTTGCTTCAATTCTGCTTATAGGTTCTATTTTACTGCAGAGTCCCAAGAGCGGTAGCGGCCTTGCCGGAGGAATGTCAGGCCTCGGCACTGTTCAGACCCTCGGTGTAAGAAGAACCGGCGATTTTTTAAGCAAGACTACCGGCATACTTGCAGGAATCGTTATGATACTCTGTTTTATAGCACAGTTCACTCTTCCTGGCAAAAAGGTCACAACCGCAGCGCCGGAAAGCATACTTCAGAGAAACATCCCTGCAGCCCCTGTGGCTCCAGGTAAAACACTCCCTGCAGTCCCAACGCTTCCCGCGTTGCCTGCAAAATAAGCTTATATGCGCCTGTGGCTCAATGGTAGAGCAATTGACTCTTAATCAATGGGTTGGAGGTTCGACTCCTCCCGGGCGCACCATATAGCAAAAGGACTTACAAGTTAACGCTTGTAAGTCCTTTTTGTTTTTACCCTCTGGCGAGTGCTTTGAAGGCTGTTTATGTTGATTTTTGGCCTGGCGGTAAAGTTCTCCGCCTATCTTTTATTTCAGCAATAAATAGAGGTACCCTTTAAAGATTTTCAAGGTGTTAGTTTATTTGACCTGCAGCTATTGCATGCTTATTTAATGGGTTCGCTATAAGCGGTATGGAATGCACTCTGTATAACCTCTTGACTTCAGAAACGCATACCCGAAGTTTCATAACTGTGCGTCAGGTTGTTTTCGATCCGTATTCTCAAAGTCTGCGTAGTCCCCGGCTTTTTTTACCTGAAATCCCTCAATACAATATCCGTCAACGAGACATAGCTGTTATTACTGAGACAGTATGATGTAAAATGAGACAGTTCATAGCTTTCAAAAATTCAATTAAAATTTAAATTAATACAAATTATGCGTATATTGAGGAACATGCTTAAAACATGTATTTAAATGAAATAAACCTTCATCCCTCCCTCTTTTCACCGTCCAGGCACTCCCTGTTATCAATCTTCTGGTACAATAATTGATATATATTGACGTAAAGGTTTACGTAAAGTAATAGGTCGTCTAAGCAAAAAAAAATGAAAGTCGATTAATAGAAGCAATCAATGACCTTGATCTTTGCATCTTTGATGTTGCTGGCGCAACATATCTGATTAATAGCGTTTACATCACCCCTTCGCATGGTCCGCTTTAGATAGCAATAGTTTTAGTCCTTAAGAATTGCGTCTGTGCTGAAATATAAGGGCTGGATTTACACAGCATCCACTTGTTGATTTGATGTATTCCGTACAGTAAAAGTATACTTAATATTTTTACTCCTAACAATTGGTTGTAAGGTCGTTTTGATTACAAAAAAAGCAGATTACTTAATTAAATCAGTGTCTTACCTAAAGGGGGGAGAATCATGAAAAAATCGCATGGAAGTATTCCTTTTTTCAGTCTTGCAGCGTGGCGAAAGCTTTTGGTCGCTTCGGTTGGAGTTATTGCAATGCAGTTGATGTTTGGGGCGAGCAGTTATGGTAATTACGTTATAAACTTAGATGCAACACCGTCAACACTTACAGTTCTTGAAGGTACCCCGTTTACTATAACTGCTTCATTTAGTCGCATAAGTGACCCTACAGACGTTTATACAATTGCAAGTATTTCCTCAACGGCCTTATTCCCTCAAGGTGACCCAAAAGATGCGATCATCAATCCACTTACCTCTACGCCTACTAATTTTTCCCTTGGCGCGACTCTGGGTGGCGTTGGTCAACCTTACACCTATCAGATTAAGGGCTTTACTAAAAACGATGGTTCTCCTTACAACGATGGGCCTGGTGTTTGGTTAATTCATACTGATGTTGCGTTACAATCTAATATCGCAGGAACTGATTTGATCCATGAAGATTTTACGACACCCATTTATGTTACTGTGGCAGATGCTCCTGAACCAAGCACTTGGGCGCTAATGGGTATCGGTGGATTGTTAGTCGCTTTTCGTCTTAAGAAGTCCGGTATTGGAACAGCCGTTTCGGTATAACCTCTTAACTTCTTTCAAGGCAACCTCGGACCTCGACGGTGCGGCCTCGAGGTTGCGTGAGAGAAGTTATCTCTTGACCGCTCTAGGCAATGCCATATACTTCAACGAGACATAGCTCTTATTGTTGAGACAGTGTGGTGTAAAATGAGACATTTCTTGCCTTTTCAGAGCTCCATTAAAGGTAAGGATAATGCACGTATTATAAATATTTATTTCTACGCTTAAAGCATTTATCTAAAAGTAATAAGCCTTCATTCTCCCCCTCTTTTCACCCCTCAGGCACTCCCTGTTATCAATCCTCTGGTACAATAATTGATATCTATTGACGTAAGGGTTTGCGGAAAATTGTAGATCGTCTGAACGCAAATAAAAAGACAGAGAGGTCTTGTAAAAGCTGTAATTAATCAAATCAATGTCCTCAATCTTAACATCTTTGATGTTGCTGGCGCAACAGAATCTGATGAATAGCGTTTACACTACCCCCCTCCTATGCTCTGCTTTTATCTAGCAAATATCAAGTCGTGAAAGGGACGCCTGTAATGACATAAAAGTTCTGGATTTACACCGCATCTACTTGTTGATTTGATGAACTACATACAGTAAAAGTATAGTTAATCTCTTTTACTGCAAAAATGAGTTCCCAAGTCGTTTTGATTACAAAAAAAGAAGATTATTCTAATTAAATCAGTGTCTTACCTAAGGGGGGGAGAATCATGAAAGAAACATATGGAAGTATTCCGTTTTCCGGTCTTGCAACGTTGCGGAAGCTTTTCGTTGCTTCGGTTGGAGTTATTGCAATGCAGTTGATGTTTGGGTCGATCAGTTATGGTGGTCTTATTATAAATCTAGCGGCAACACCTTCAACACTTACCGTCCTTGAAGGTAACAACTTTACTATAAATGCTTCATTTACACGCACCGGTTTGGACCCTACAGGCGTTTATTCAATTACAAAGCTTACCTCAACGGCCTTATCCCCTAAAGGTGACGTATTTGATGCGATCATCAATCCACTTACCTCTCTGCCTACTAATTTTTCCCTTGGCGCGACTCTGGGTGGAGTTGGTCAAGTTTACACCTATCAGATTACGGGCTCAACTAAAAACGATGGTTCTCCCTACAACGATGGGCCTGGTGTATGGAAAATTCATACTGATGTTGCCTTACAATCTAATCTCCCGGGAGCTAATGTAATCCATGAAGATTTTACGACACCCATTTATGTTACTGTGGCAGATGCTCCTGAGCCAAGCACATGGGCACTTATGGGAATTGGTGGCCTGTTAGTAGCCTTTCGTCTGAAAAAGTCCGGTATTGGGACAGCCCTTTCTGTATAAACTCTTTCTTCTGCCAAGGCAACCTCGAAGCTCCATATAGGGGGCTTCGAGGTTGCCTTTCTCCCCGCATTCAGTAAAGCTCTCCTTCGTCCACCTTGACGGACCCCTTCAAACGTTCTATGCTCTTACGCACCAACTTAACCAGTAACGGCTGTTGAGTTGTGATGCTGAATTTTTTGTTTTTAGGGTACTTAGATCTCACCTCCCTCCTTATGATTGGTATTTTATTATATATTTTCAGCTGACATACTATTCCACTCTATTGTCTCAGCCAGAGTGTTCCTGCAACGAAGGAGAGTGAACAAGAGATTGTTATGAAAATTATCGACCGCTATATCCTTAAATCGCTTCTCGGCCCCTTCCTCTTTGCGTTTATCACGATTCTGTTTGTTCTCATTCTTCAGTTTTTTGCCACATTTGCCGATCGTTTTATCGGTAAGGGTATAGAATTTTCCGCCATTGTTGAACTCATTGTTCTTCAGTCCGCCTGGATGGTTGGGCTTGCTGCGCCTATGGCCGTGCTCATTGCAGTTGTAATGGTCTTCGGCTCTTTGACCACCACCTCCGAAATGACAGTACTGAAGGCATCAGGAATCTCTCTCTACCGTGTCATGGTTCCTGTACTCATTGCCGGTCTTTTCCTTTCAGCACTTGTTGAGCGCTTTAATAATGTCATCCAGCCAGAGGCTAACTTTTACGCAAAATCCCTGATGATTGATATTACAAGGGCAAAACCAGCCTTTGGATTAAAAGAAAATGCATTCTCAACCCTTATTGATGGCTATTCAATCTATGTTCGTAAATCTGACGACCGCTCCAAAGAGATCATGGGGATTAGAATTTATGACACTACAAGACCAGATTTCAGCACTATGGTCACCGCTGAAAAGGGGAGTATAGATTTCACTCCCGATTTTCAGTATCTGGTCATGACGCTTAATAACGGTGAAATTCATCAAATCAATCAACATGATCACAAGTCATACCGTAACATGAGCTTTAAGAAGCATCGTTTTATATTTGAATCTACAGGGTTTGGTTTTTCAAGAAACACCGCAGACCGGGTACGTTCAGGAGATTCTGAGCTCTCTGCAAAGGAACTCCTGCTCATCGTCGATGAATTCAGTAAAAGGATATCAGTATCAGAAAAACACATTCAGCTTCCGCTTGAAAACCTCCAGCGCACTATTACGCAAACAACTGTAGATGCCGATCTTCATCGTCTGGCTCAGTCAGGTGTTCAAATAAAACCAAAAGTGAATTCAGCCGCAGCAGCATATGTTGACGGCCAGATCGATACTCTTGACACTGAACTCAAAAGCATCAATTCAAACAGGGAGATGTACAATAAATACATGGCCGCCTATCACAAGAAGTTCTCACTCTCTCTGGCCTGCTTTATATTTATTCTTGTCGGAGCCCCCCTTGGCGTCTTGGCAAGGCGAGGTGGATTTGGAGTTGGAGCGTCAATGTCACTGCTCTTTTTTGTTCTCTATTGGATGCTCATGATTTCCGGTGAAAAAATTGCCGAACGGGGCATTCTTGACCCCTTTCTCTCCATGTGGCTGGCCAATATCGTCATGGCCTCTATCGGCATTGCTCTTGTCGTCCGTCTAAGCGGTTCAGTGTTTAATACTTCCCGGTAAAAGTCCTTGCCACCATTCCATCAAAGGCAGTTATTATCTGAACCCGATGTTTTATATCCGCAGCAAAGTTCCTTTTTTACCCCACTCTCATCTAGGCACACAAAGGTGATATGCGTGCTGAACGCAAGAATCCGTTCACCGGTTGCAATACTCTTTTTATAGACATGGACGGTGTACTCCACCGATGTCTTCCCCGTTTTGGCTTTTTCGGTTACAAAACAAAGAATTGATCCTCCCCGAATGCTTTTTTTGAACTCCACCTTATCCATCCCGACCGTCACAAAGTTGCAACCGGGATAATCGAGTGACACTGTAATGTAGCTCACCTCATCGATCCATTTTAAAAGGTTGCCGCCAAACAGAAACCCGTAATGGTTAAGGTGTTCTGGTAAGACAAGTTTATAGGTTTCCATAAAGAGTGAGGCTTGAATTGGTTGTTAAAACATCCTTGTTGATACTGCAGGAAAATGGCTCTTTTATTGCAATAATTATGAATAAATGTCCCATCTATTTTTCAGATTAAAAAATATTTCTAAATTCAATAAGACGTTTGCCACAAGCGTTTTCCGTTGAATAAAACTCATTTCACCTGCTTGTTTTTGAGGCGATAAAGGCCATTATTCCTTACAGTAAGAGCTTTTCTCTTCTTGTGGTAAAAGAGAAGCTGTTACACGGTATCAATAAGAAATTTCTATAGTGTTGCGTCTGCTATAGGTCTTTTTCAAGCCAGTATTTTCTTCTGGTTCGCAGTGTAGTTGGTTAGCTCCCCCATTACAACTTCATCAACGAATGAAATGAACCGGAAATCTACAAATAAGCACGACGTCCGTTTTTTCGAATTTCTCCCGGCGTTTTTCTCTTCCAGTTATTTACAGCTCTATAGAGCGCTATTAATCGGTTCTCTTTTTTTTGTTTTCTCTCCACTCTCCTATGCTGATGGAGACTTTTGCAGTGTCTTGATACTGTTCCCTAAAAATCAGGCTAAAGTCGAAAACGTTTGCAGGGAGTGTTTCGCATTGGAAGAAGCTTCAGAAGAAGTTCGGGTGAGCACACCGGAGTATAGTGTACCACCTCTACCGGAGCATAGTGTACCAGTGATTCCGGAACAATATGTACCACCCGTACCGGAGCAAAGTGTACCACCCCGTCAGGTCGGATTTGTAACATCATAAACAGTACCTTCG
>CAITSZ010000001.1 GCA_903895195.1 uncultured Chlorobiaceae bacterium | reverse complement strand
TCTACGACTGCGACTCTGCAAGTCCCGCAGGCAACATTCGCACAGCCGAGTTTTTTACCGTTTCAAATAACAAGATATCGGCAATCCGCCTGGTATTTGATGCTACAGAATTGCGAAAATTAGTGCCCGCATGAGGAAGAGTAGCCAAAGGGGCTTTTATATGAAAAAGCTGATTGTACTTCTGCTTTTTTCTATTTTTTAAATCACAAACTGCTTGATGTTCTGATGTAACCAATAGAGAACCTGTTTCCCCTCAGCATGCGCTTCAGAGTCTATTAGACGGAAACCGCAGTTTTGCTCAAAATGGTTCAGTCCAGCATCTCGAAACAATGGCATCTATAAAACGCCGCACAGAAATCGCTAATGCACAGCATCCCCTGGCAGTTATTATAGCCTGTTCTGATTCAAGAGTTTCCCCTGAACTTCTTTTTGATAAAGGTCTTGGTGAAATTTTTGTTGTTCGTGTTGCGGGTAATATCGTAGGCCCTCTTGACCTTGCTCTGTTGAATATGCGGTCGAACATCTCGGCGCAAAACTTGTTGTTGTGCTTGGTCATGAACGTTGTGGCACAGTAACGGCTACTTACGATGCCTATGTTTCAGGCAGTAAGATCGAAGGCTCTATCGGCTCAATTGTTGAATCAATAAATCCACCACTTTAATTCATTTGCTGCAATAAAATCTACCACCTTAATACAATCCATATTATTCTTTTGTACTCACTCTCCTTTATGAGGTCAACAACGTCACCATCATGAAGGATGATTGCTCCCATTTGTATCGATGATATTTTCAATTGCGTCTTTTCCTGTTTCAAGGTATGGGCATTAACGCCATTAGCCAGATAGGCAAAAAAAAAAGCTCCGTAACACAAGAATATGTTACGGAGCTTTAGGTCACGGGTAAAACCGTGATCATTTTACTCTGGTATCTTCCGAAAAAGAATCCTCAGGCTTCGGAGCCTTCAGCTTCAACTTCGAAGTGAACCTTTACGGTGATATCCATAAAGATTTTCGCGTCGGCCTCATACTTGCCGAGTGACTTGATCGGAGCCTCAATGGTGATTTTCCTGCGGTCGACATCAAAACCCTGAGTTTTAAGGGCATCTGCGATATCAGCCGAGGTCACTGTTCCGAACAGTTTACCCGATTCGCCGGCTTTGGCGTATACCTTCAGTGACAACTGCTCGATTTTCTGAGCATGTTCACGTGCGCTCTTGCGCAGCAGTTCGACCTTTTTGGCCTGCTGTTTTTTCTCTGTTTCAAGAGCTTTGAGCGTTCCCTCGGTAGCTCTTATAGCTATACCCTGCGGAATCAGGAAATTGTTTGCAAAACCGTTTTTTACGGCAACAACTTCACCTGCATCGCCAAGGGTAGCCACATCTTTTCTTAAAATGACTTTCACTGCTTAGCTTCCTCGTTCAATAGATTGCGAAATTAGGTTATTTGTATTCATCGACAACATACGGTATTACTGCCAGGAACCTTGCCCACTTGATTGAATGGGTCAGAAGGTTCTGCTCTTTGGCAGAAAGTCCGGTGATGCGACGAGGAATAATTTTTCCCTGATCGTTGATAAATCTTTTCAGCTTACGGTCGTCGCGGTAATCGAAAAACACAACCTGATTTTTCGACACTTTCTTTTTAGACGCCAGCGCATTGCTTAAGGATTTGTTACCCTGCGATTTGTGGCCTTGTGATTGTGTAAATTTTTGTCTCATAAGTTCATTACAAAATTAAGCTTCCCCTATCCCCTCAATCGGAGGAAAGGTATTTGTATTCGTAAATTTGACCGGGATCTTCGTCATGGACTTCTCCATGATGGGTATCGTGACAGTCATCCTCAATAAAGCCCTCTTCATCCTCCTCGCCATTCTTCTTTCTCTTGTTGAGGAACTGGATTCTTCTGGCTTTTATTTCGACAACAGTCCTGGATGATCCGTCCTGCGCTTTCCATGTGCGGCTTTGTAATTCTCCGTCCACGAGGACTGCTGAACTTTTCTTCAGGTTGTCACGGCAACTTTCGGCAAGCTTGTTCCATGCGACAACACCAACATAGCAGACATCTTCCTGCCACTGATGATTACTGTCCCGGAATCTTCTGTTACATGCAATTGAAAAATTAACGACAGGCGTTCCGCCTGAATTAGTTTGCCTAAATACAGGGTCCTTTGTAAGATTACCAGCTACTATTACGCTGTTAATCTCAGGCATTTTTAATTCAGCCATAGCATCTTCTCCGTTTTATTCTCAAAAGGAATCTTTTCTCAGCTTGCTTTCAAACTAACCCTGACGATCATTTTCCAACTGTATCGGAAGCTGCGGCCTCTGCGGCGGCGACGTCTTCCGGACTACCTATGACTACACTGTATTTTTCAACTCTCTTGCGCATTTCAAGGAACGCACTGGTGAGATGAATAATCAGGTAGCGCAAAAGGTGTTCCTCATAACGGAATACTTTTTCAATCTCTGCAATAACATTAGTAGCCGCGTTAAATTCGACATGGGCGTAGTATCCAATGGTTTTCTTCTTGATCGGATACGCTGTTTTGCGTCGGCCGATTTCGAGAACATTGCTGATAGTACCGCCTTTTTCGGTAATAACCCGCTTAACCAGTTCCATTGCGGCCAGGATAGCTTCGTCCTGAAGCCCGCCGTCAATGATTACTGTACATTCGTATAGTTTGTTTGTTTCCATAGCGCAAATAGCTGATAATCATTATTACTCCTCAGTTGCTTGCAAAACGGCGAGGGTCTGGTATTGCGCAGACCAGCCCCACGGCTTCAGAGGTTTCCCAGTGAACACCATCTGCAAATTTGAACATTAAAGGTAAACTATTTG